>NZ_CAMFJS010000023.1 GCF_945956965.1 uncultured Roseateles sp. | reverse complement strand
ACCTAACGCCAATATTGCTGTGGCACTGGGCGGCATCATTGCCTGTGGCGCGCTGTACTTTTTGGTCGGCGCCTTGGTGAGTTGGCTGGGCACGGCCTGGATCGACCGGCTGATGCCGCCGGTGGTCACAGGCGCGGTGGTGGCCGTGATCGGCCTGAATCTGGCCGCCATCCCGATCAAAAATATGGCGCCCACCGGCTTCGATGCCTGGATGCAAGGTGCCACCTTCGTGAGCGTGGCGCTGGTCGCGGTGTACAGCCGCGGCATGGCGCAGCGCTTGCTGATTCTGCTGGGCCTGCTCTTGGCCAGTGTGATTTATGCGGTGTTGACCAATGGCATGGGCTTGGGCAAGCCGATTGATTTCAGCGCCGTGGCCCAAGCCGCCTGGCTGGGCGTGCCGCACTTTGCAGCGCCGGTGTTCGACCCTAAGGCCATGCTCTTGATCGCGCCGGTGGTGGTGATTCTGGTGGCCGAGAACCTGGGCCATATCAAGGCTGTGAGTGCGATGACGGGCCAGAACCTCGACCGCTATATGGGCCGCGCTTTCATGGGCGATGGCCTGGCCACCATGGTCAGCGGCGCGGCCGGCGGCACGGGTGTGACCACTTATGCCGAGAACATCGGCGTGATGGCCGCCACCCGCATCTACTCCACGGTGATCTTTGTTGTGGCGGCTTTGCTGGGCATCTTGATGGGCTTCTCGCCCAAGTTCGGCGCGCTGATTCAGGCCATTCCGCTGGCGGTGATGGGCGGCGTGAGCATTGTGGTGTTCGGCCTGATCACCGTGGCCGGCGCCAAGATCTGGGTCGACAACGGTGTTGACTTTGCCGAGCCTCGCAATCTGATGGTGGTGGCCATCACCCTGGTGCTGGGCACCGGCGACTACACGCTCAAATTCGGCGGCATGACGCTGGGCGGCATCGGCACCGCTACCTTTGGTGCCATCCTGCTTTACGCCTTGCTGTCCTTGCGTAAGCCGGCTTGAGCTTGTTTGTCGAGCCACACGCCCAGGCCCTGGGCGTTGAGCTCGATGTCCATGTGCAGCAGCTCCAGCTGCTGTGCCACCGACAGCCCACTGCCGTGCGCGGCGAGGTGGTGCAAATAGATCTCGGCCAGGCCGGCCTTGAGCTTCTCATGCCGGTCGGCTGAGGGCGGGGTGGCCAGGGCCAGGTCTTCCATCTCATCAATCTGGCGCAAGAGCAGGGCGCTCAGGCGCGCCAGATCACCATCCTGGCCGACACGGCTGTAGTGGGTCAGGCAGATCTGCCGCGGCGCGTAGCTCAGCATCCGCAGAATCGACTGGCGTAGAGGCTCGGGCTCAAACTGCACCGGGGTGCTGCTGGGCATGATCCAGGCGCCGTTGAGTGCGCAGTCGAATTCGCGGTAACTCAGCCCGAAGGTGTCGCCGCTGAACCAGCTGTGGCTGCGCGCATCCCACAGGCAATGGTGGTGGCGGGCATGGCCGGGGGTGTCGATCAGCAGCAGCGGCCGGCCGCCCAAATCGATGCGCATCTCGTCGTTGCTGACCAGGGTTCTGGCCTCATCCACCGGCAGCAGCTGGCCGTAGGAGCGCTGCATTTCCTCCTCGCCATACACCGCCAGCGCGCCTTCCCACAGGGCGCGTGGGTCGACCAGATGGCGCTGCCCGCGCGGGTGAACCAGCAGCCGTGCCTTGGGGCAGGCTTGCATCAGCAGACCCGCGCCGCCGGCGTGGTCCAGATGCACATGGGTAGGAATGACCCAATCCACCGCATCCGTGCCCAGGCCCAAAGCTTTCAGTGCCGCCAGCAGGCGAGGCACGGCATGGTTGGTGCCGGTGTCGATGAAGGCGGCACGGCCGTTCTCCACCATCAGGTAGGCCGCGTCGAAACGCGGGCGCTGAAAGCCGGTGTCGATGGCGTAAATGCCCTGGCCCAAATCTTCTACAAAGTCCGGTGTCATGCCGTCTGCCTCCTAGAATCGTTCGAACAACGATAACCCAAGGATGAGCGCTGATGGCCGTGCATGAGATTTTGAAAATGGGTGACCCGCGCTTGCTGCGGGTGGCCCAACCCGTGACCGAGTTCGGCACGCCGGCCTTGCTGAGCCTGATCGAAGACATGTTTGACACCATGCGCGCGGCCAATGGCGCCGGCCTGGCGGCGCCGCAAATCGGCATTGACCTGCAGCTGGTGATCTTTGGCTACCAAAGCAATGTGCGCTACCCGGACGCGCCGCCGGTGCCGCCCACGGTGCTGATCAACCCGGTCATCACGCCCTTGTCCGAGGACTTGGAAGAGGGTTGGGAAGGCTGTTTGTCGGTGCCGGGTCTGCGCGGCGTGGTGCCGCGATTCGCGCGCCTGCGCTACAGCGGTTTCGATGCGCAGGGCCAGGCCTTTGAGCGCGAGGCCGATGGCTTTCATGCCCGCGTGGTCCAGCATGAGTGCGACCATTTGCAAGGCATGCTTTACCCCATGCGCATCAAGGATTTCAGCCGCTTCGGCTACACCTCGGTGCTCTTCCCCGAACTGGACCCCAATGCCGACGATTGATGAATGCGTAAAAAGTGAAAAGCTTTGTAACTCGCGTCGTCCTTTAGCGGGTCTGGCGCGTTGAGCCTGCACTACAGGAGCAACGCATGACTGCCGCCGCTAAATTTTCAGTTTGGGTCAAACGGCGTTTAGGCGCCGGCTTGTGTGTGCTGTTGGCCCTGACGGGGTTTGCGGGCTTTGCCCAGCCCGCCTTGGCCGACCCGCCCACCCGCGCCGGCCGCGTGGCCGAGGTGATCGGTGAGGCCTGGATCTTCGATGCCGAGGCCCGAACCTGGGCGCGTGTCACCCGCAATCAAACCATTGCCGAAGGTGATCGCCTGCGTACCGATGAGCGTGCGCGGCTGAGCCTGCGCGTGGGCTCCAGCAGTTTGTGGCTGGACGAGCGCAGCGATCTTGAAATCACCCATTTGGATGAAGGTCGGGTGCTCTTGCTGCTGGCCAAGGGCGATCTGGGCCTGCGCCTGCGCTCGCAAGAGGCGGTGAGCGAATACAAGGTGCAGACCCGCGAGGGCCTGTTCTTCGCCGAGCGTGAAGGCCTGTACCGCCTGGCGCAGATGGACCGAGGCAGCCGTGCCGACGCCATGCAGGGCCGCCTGCGCTTTGAGTCCGAACGCGCAGGCAATGTGCCGCCGGTGTGGCTGGACAGCGGTGAACAAATTGAAGTCTGGTGGGCCAATGGCCCCCGAGTCGAGCGTCAGCGCTTACAGGCCGATAGCTTCAGCGACTGGCTGCTGGCCCAAGGCCGCGCCGAAGGCGATGCCGTTGCGGCCATCAGCCAGCGCTATGTCTCGCCCGAGATGACCGGCGTGGAAGACCTGGATCGCCACGGCCGTTGGGAACAAGCGCCCGATTACGGCAATGTCTGGATTCCCACCGTCGTGGCCACGGATTGGGCGCCTTACCGCTATGGCCGCTGGGTCTGGACCCGCCATTGGGGCTGGAGCTGGGTGGACGATGCGCCTTGGGGCTTCGCGCCTTTTCACTACGGCCGCTGGGTTTATTGGGGCAATCGCTGGTGCTGGTCGCCCGGCCGCTATGTGGTGCGGCCGGTGTATGCACCGGCCCTGGTGGCCTGGGTGGGCGGGCCTGCGGTGAGCGTGGGCGTGACGATTGGTGGCGGCCGCCCGCCGCCACCCCGCTATGGTTGGTACCCGCTGGCACCGCGCGAAATCTATGTGCCGCCTTATCGCCACGGCCCGGCCTATGGTGAGCGCCTGAACCATGAGCGCGACCCGGTCACGGTGCAGCGGCCGCGTAGCAACCGCGATGTGGTGGGCGCCATCAGCTATCTGCCCAGTCAGGGCGGGGCCGTGCGGCCCATGCCGGTGAGTGAGGCGGCCCCGGTGCGGCCTTTGCCAGTGGCGCCTGGCCGCCAGGATTTGCCGGTGATGCAACCCCAGCGCCCGGCGGCCACTGTGGCCCAGCAACCGGGTGAAGGCCTGCCTTGGCGCAGTGATAACGTGGGCCGCCGTGAGCGGGAGCGAGAGCTTGCCCGAGACCGAGAGGCCGGCATCACCCTTCCGAACCGTGGCGGCAACCCGGCGCCGGCCAACCCGGCCGCCGTGTCTGTGAATCCGCCTGTGGCGGCCGCAGGGGACATGCCCTGGCGCGGCAGCCGTGATCAAGCGCGGGAGCCTGTGCGCGAATCGGCGCATGAATCTGGGCGTGATCCCGTACGTGAACACAGGTCTGAGCCTGACTTCAATCGGCCGGGCTGGGGCGCGCAGCAGTCACCGGCTCAACTGCCGCAACGCGCGCCTGAGCGGGTGCAGGAGCGTATGCCCGAACGTGTGCCTGACCGAGTTCCTGAGCGTCAGCCAGAGCGGATACCTGAGCGGACACCTGAGCGCACACGCGAATGGGTGCCGGAGCGGCAAATCGAGCGCCAACCCGAACGGGCGCGCGCCGCTGAACTGCCGCAGCGCCCTCAGATGGCGCCGCAAGCCCCGGCCCCTGCCCGAGTTGAGAATAGCGGCGTGCCGCGCCGGGCCGAACGCGGCGAGGGCGAACCCCGCCGTAGTGAGGCTGATAAGCGCTGAGGGTTTAGCGCTGAAAAAGGGGCAGGGCCACTCCGCGCAAGCTCAGCGCAACAGCGGCTTGAGCTTGGCCCACACCTTGTCCAGCATGATGGGGTGTGCCTTGGCCAGGGGGTGGATGCGGTCAGCCTGAAACCATGCCATTGCGTCCGGCCGGTCGGCAACGCCTTCGAGCAAGAAGGGCAGCAAGGCGCAGCGCTGCTCTTTGGCCACATCCACATACATGGCCGCGAAATCGCGCCCATAGCTGGCGCCGTAGTTCGGCGGCACCTGCATGCCCAGCAGCAAGACCTTGGCCTTGGCATGCGTAGCGGCGCGGACCATGGCCGCGAGGTTCTCACTGCTGCTCATCAACGGAAGGCCGCGCAGGGCGTCATTGCCACCCAGCTCAATGATGACGATGGCGGGCTTGTGTTCGTCCAGCAAGGCCGGCAGGCGCGCCCGGCCGCCGGAGGTGGTGTCACCGCTGATGCTGGCGTTTTGCACTTCGAAGGGCAGCTTCTGCGCCTTGATGCGCTGCGCCATCAGGGCCACCCAGCCTTCGCCGCGGGCCAGGCCGTATTCGGCCGAGAGGCTATCGCCCAGCACCAAAATCTTCGGCAGGGCTTTGGCTGCGGGGCTGGCCGTGGGGCCAGCTGTCGGTGCGGCTGATGTCGCCTGCGCAAGACCTGGCACCAGCAAAGCCGCGCCCCACAGGCTACAGTGCAGGGCGGCCTGGCTCAAGGCCCGTCGGCTCAAAGCCAGGCGGGGCATTGCTGAGTTCTTGCCGCTGCTATCGCTACTACTCATTTTTCTAGGTCACCTTCCATGTCCGAAACCGCATCGATCGCCGTGCTTGAAGTGAAAGATGTCTGCAAGCGCGTGCAAGACGCCTCTGGCGAGTTGACCATTCTGCGCGACATTTCATTTCAGCTGCAGGCCCGCGAATCGGTGGCCATCGTCGGCGCCTCGGGTTCGGGCAAGAGCACCTTGCTGGCAATCCTGGCGGGGCTGGACACACCCAGCAGCGGCAGCGTGCATCTGCGCGGCCATGATCTGTTTGCGCTCAATGAAGATCAGCGCGCCGCGGTGCGCGGGGCGGAGCTGGGCTTTGTGTTCCAGAGCTTTCAGCTGCTGCCCAATCTGAACGCGCTGGAGAACGTCATGCTGCCGCTGGAGTTGCGCGGCGAGCGTGAGGCGCGGGCGCTGGCCACGCAGATGCTGGGCCGGGTGGGTTTGGGCGAGCGCCTGGGGCACTATCCGCGCGTGCTCTCGGGTGGCGAGCAGCAGCGTGTGGCCTTGGCGCGCGCTTTTGTGATGCGGCCGGCCTTGCTGCTGGCCGATGAGCCCACCGGCAGCCTGGACTTCGCCACCGGCGCCGCCGTGATGGACTTGATGTTCGAGCTCAACCGTGAAGCCGGCACGACCCTGGTGCTGGTCACCCACGATACGCAAATCGCCCAGGCCTGCGACCGGCAGCTGCGCATCGAGGCCGGGCGCTTGAAGCTCTGAATTTGCGAGCTGGATCAGCCGCGCGCGCTGGCCCCCGCCTTGGCCTTGGCGCGGCTGCGCAGCCGGCGCCAGCGTTCACCGCGAATCACCGCCCACCAGGCGAAGTACACCAGCAGATAGAGCACGCTGCCCAGCAGCAGCCCGGCCAGCGGCAGGCCGATCAGCAGCGGCGTGCCCAGGGCCTGAATCCAAAGCCAGGCCGAGGCCAACCAAGTGCCGGGCTGCGTCCATTCCAGGGCCAGCATCTCAGGCGTGGCGATGGGGCCGGTGTGGCCCGAGACCAAGCGGCCCAGAAAAATCGCCAGGCTCCAGATCGGCACCAGGGTGAAGGGGTTGGTGATCCAGGTGGCCACCACGGCGGCGGCCACATTGCCGCGGCAGATCACGGCTGCGGCGGCGGCCACGGCCATCTGGGTGGGCAAGGGAATCACGCCCACGGCCAGCCCTAAGCCGGCACCCAGGGCCACGCGGCGGCGATGGGCCACCCACAGCCAGGGGCGCGGACCGAGGTAGTTGCCCAACCAGCGCAGGCCCGGCGTTTTGGCCAAGACATCGGGGTGGGGCAGGATGCGACGAGCGAATCGGGTGGCAGGCAAGTGTGAAAACCCCGGGAGCAGATACGAACAACCCGCGCGGCCTTGCGGCGGCGCGGGTTGCATTTTGAGGCCAGCGGGACTAAGCCCGTGCGAGCCTTAGATCAGGCGTCAGCTCAGTTCAGCTTAACGCGAGAACTTGTAGTCGGTCTTGGCCTTCTCGCGCAGTTCTTGCTGGAAGGCGCCAACCTTTTGCTGCTGCAGGCGCTGAACGATCTGGGCCTTGACGTCGTCGAAGGCGGGGAACTGCGCTTCACGCAGGTCTTCCAGCTTGATGATGTGATAGCCGAATTGCGACTTCACCGGCTCTTGGGTCATCTCACCCTTCTTCAGGGCCGACAGGGCCTTGGTGAACTCGGCCACATAGCTATTGCCATTGGCCCAGTCCAGATCGCCACCGTTGGCGGCGGAGCCGGGATCCTTGGAGTTGGCCTTGGCCAGATCTTCAAACTTGGCGCCGCCGTTGATCTGCTTGATCAGGGCGATGGCTTCGTCTTCCTTTTCCACCAGGATGTGGCGGGCACGGTATTCCTGGCCGCTGTTCTGGGCCTTGAACTTGTCGTACTCGGCCTTGGCATCGGCGTCGGAGACAGGGTTCTTCTTGGCGTAGTCGGCGAACAGCTCGCGGATCATGATGCTTTGCTTGGCCATTTCCAGCTGCGCCTGGTAGTCGGCGGAAGCAGGGATGCCGCGCTTGGCAGCTTCTTGCATGAAGATTTCACGCAGCACGACTTCGTCTTTGACCTGAGCTTCCAGCTCGGGTGTGCGTTGCTGCTGGCCGCTCTTGGTAACTTGGGCGATCAGGGCTTCGGCGCGGGCCTTGGGCACCGGCTTGCCGTTGACGATGGCGAGATTTTGCGCGCTGGCCGACAGGGGCAGCAGCGCAGCAGACATCATGGCCACAACGGAGGCGGCGAGCACAAACTTCTTCATCATGGGCAATTGGCTTTGGGTGAAAAAACTGCGCCGGATGGCGCAGAAGATAAGTTCAGCAGTGTACTGATCGCAAATGACAAACCGACTCAGGGTTTATTGGGTTCATCCGGCGTGCGGGCGTCAATCACCAGCGCGTGAATGCCTCTTTGCATCAGCTCTCCGAGGGAATCATATACGAGCCGATGCCGCGCCACTCGGTTAAGACCTGTAAAGCGGGCGCTCACCACGGTCACGCTGTAATGGCCCCCTTCGCGGGCACCGGCGTGCCCAGCGTGGTGGTGGCTATCGTCTTGCACGCTCAGGCTCAGCGGGCTCAGGGCTTGTTGCAGACGGGCTTGGATGTCGCTGACGGCGGCTTTGGGTGTCGAGTTCATGGTTTGGATTCCGGCTGGCCGGCTTTGTGGGCGCTGGCCTCCTCTTTGGCCTCGTCGGCGGTTTCCGGCAGGTGGCGGGCCAGATAAAGCCCTTGGCCCAGGGTGAACAGCAAAATCATGCCGGTCACGCCAAACACCTTGAAGTCAGCCCAGGCCGAGGTCGAGAAGTGATAAGCCACGTAGAGATTAAGAATGCCCAAGCCCGAGAAGAACAGCACCCAGGCGCGGTTGAGGTTCTTCCAAACGCCAGCGGGCAGTTCCAGCTCGGCGCCCAGCATGGACTTCAAGAGGTTTTTGCCCAGCAAGGCATTCGATACCCAGAACACCAAGGCCATCACCCAGTACAGGCCGGTGGGCTTCCACTTGATGAAGGTGTCGTTATGGAACCAGATGGTGGCGCCGCCCAGTGTGACCACCAGGGCCAGGCTAACCCACAGCATGGTGTCGATCTTTTTGCCGCGCAGCTTGGTGATCAGGGCTTGGGTCAGGGTGGCCACCATCACCACCAGGGTGGCCAGCAGCACCGGGCCTTCTTCCAGCCCGACCTTGCCGCCCGAGACCATGAAGCCGAAATGCTCGGTGGCAAATGCGGCGGCCCAGTCTTTGTGTGAGTCTGCGTACTTGAAGGTGACGAAGAACAGGATCAGGGGCAGAAAGTCGAGCAGTAGCTTCATGGGGTCGCCGAAGTGGGCGCGTGTGGGGGCAAAGGCGTGAAGTCTAGCGCGGCAGAGTTAATGCAAAAGCGCTCGCCGGTCGGCAGTGGTCCGTCGGGGAAGACATGGCCCAGGTGTGAGCCGCATTGATTGCAGCGCACCTCGATGCGCACCATGCCATGCGCGTGGTCCACCACCCGCTCGATCAGCTCGGCATTGACGGGCGCGAAATAGCTGGGCCAGCCGCAGCCGGCGTCGAACTTGGTCTCAGCCGCGAACAAGGGGGTGCCGCAGCCGACGCAGTTGTAATGCCCTGCCGCGAAGTGGTCCCAGTACTTGCCGGTGAAGGCGCGCTCGGTGGCCGCATGGCGGGTGACCTGGTATTGCATCTCGTCCAATTCGGCGCGCCACTGGGCGTCGGTTTTCTGCACGGGGTAGCTCTTGTCGTCTTGCTTCATGCTTGCATTTCCTCTGGCTGCGTCCTGTCGCTGCTGCTGTGGGGGACAGCTTCGCCCTGGGTTGGCCGGCCGGTTGCTTGGCTCAAGGCGCTAGCCCAAGGGTTTGATATGTGATTGCGGGCGCAGTGTAGCCAGCAGGCCTTTTCCATGATTCGCGCAGGGGCGGCTTGCGCCGGTGAATACCCCTAGAGGGCTTGCCCTCGGGGTGTAACGCGGGTGACTATCCAAGCTGGCAAGCGTGCCTTAGTCTGCGCCAAGGTCTGCACAAGAGCGCATCAAGCGACGACGAGGCAGCGTGTGAGTGATCACCATAATCAGGAGACAAAACGTGGCTTTGATGGGGCAGATGATGGCAATGCCCTTGCTGATTTCTTCGCTGATCAAGCATGCCGCCCGGCATGCCGGCGAGACAGAGATCGTCAGCAAGCGGGTTGAGGGGGATCTACATCGTTACACCTGGGCCGCGGCCGAGCGGCGCTCTCGCCAACTGGCACAGGCCCTGGCCCGCTTGGGCTGCGAGCCCGGCGACCGAGTGGCCACGCTGGCCTGGAATGGCTACCGGCATCTGGAGATCTATTACGGCAGCTCAGGCTCGCAGCTGGTCTGCCACACCATCAATCCGCGCCTGTTCCCCGAGCAAATCGCCTGGATTGCCAATGATGCGCAAGACCGCATCCTGTGCTTCGACCTCAACTTGCTGCCCCTGGTGGAAAAGCTGGCGCCCGAGCTGCGCAGCGTGCAGCATTTCATCGTGATGACGGACCGCGCCCATATGCCTGCGCAGACGAGCCTGCCCGGCCTGCTGTGCTACGACGAGCTGCTGGACGCCGAAGACGCCTGCTATGTCTGGCCCGAGTTCGACGAGAACACCGCCTGCAGCATCTGCTACACCTCGGGCACGACCGGCCACCCCAAGGGCGCCGTCTACAGCCACCGCTCAACGCTCTTGCACACCTATGCCTCGGCCCTGCCGGATGCGCTGGACTGCTCGGCGCGTGATGTCATCTTGCCCGTGGTGCCGATGTTCCACGTCAACGCCTGGGGCCTGCCCTATAGCTGCGCGTTGATCGGCTGCAAGCTGGTGCTGCCCGGGCCGCATCTGGATGGCAAATCGCTTTACGAGTTGTTCGAGAGCGAGAAGGTCAGCTTCAGCGCCGGTGTGCCCACGGTGTGGCTGGGCCTGCTCAATTACGTCAAGGCCAATGCGCTGAAGTTCAGTACCTTCAAGCGCACGGTGATCGGTGGGTCGGCCTGCCCGCCGGCCATGATGAAGACTTTGCAAGACGACTATGGGGTGGAAGTCATTCATGCTTGGGGCATGACCGAGCTGTCACCCATAGGCACACTGGCCAAGCTCAATAGCCGCCAGCTGGCATTGCCTAAGGAACAGCAGCAACGCTTGCTGGAGAAGCAGGGCAAGGTGGTCTACGGCATCGATATGGCGATTGCCGACGATCAGGGTCGCGCTTTGCCCTGGGACGGCGTGGCCTTCGGCAACCTCTTGGTGCGCGGCCATTGGGTGATCAATCAGTACTACGGCCAGACCTCGACACCGCTGGTGACGCTGGACGGTGAGCCGGGTTGGTTCCCCACCGGGGATGTGGCCACCATTGATGCCGACGGCTTTATGCAGATCACCGACCGCAGCAAGGACGTGATCAAGTCCGGCGGCGAATGGATCAGCTCCATCGAATTGGAAAACGTGGCCATGGCTCACCCCGATGTGGCCGAGGCCGCGGTGATCGCCTGCGCCCACCCCAAGTGGGACGAGCGGCCGCTGCTGGTGGTGATCAAAAAGGCCGGCACCGAGCTGACCCGCGAAGGCTTGCTGGCCTTTTTTGATGGCCGCATCCCCAAGTGGCAGGTGCCCGACGATGTGGTGTTTGTCGCTGAGATCCCGCACACCGCCACCGGCAAGATTCAAAAACTTGCCTTGCGCCAGCAGTTCAAGGACTACCGCCTGCCCGGAGTTTGATCGCACCGTTTTCCCCCTGTTCCAGCCTGAGACAAAAAAGGAGACATCGATGACACAGCCCAAGCATCTCTTGCGCAGCAGCCTGATTGCCAGCTTGCTGGCCGCCTCTGCCTTTGCTGCCCACGCCCAGAAGGGCGAGACGGTGAAGATCGCGCTGATCGACCCGCTCTCGGGCCTGATGGGGCCGGTGGGGCAAAACCAGGCCAAGAGCTTTCAGTTCTTTGCCGAGAAGTTCAATGCCAGCAATCCGGCAGGCGTGAAGTTCGAGATCGTGTCCATCGACAACAAGCTCAGCCCGGTCGAGTCGCTGAACGCCTTGAAGTCCGCCATCGACCAGGGCGTGCGCTACGTCGCCCAGGGCAATGGTTCGGGTGTGGCGCTGGCGCTGGTCGATGCGATCAACAAGCACAACGAGCGCAATCCCGGCAAAGAGGTGCTCTTCCTCAACCACTCGGCCGTGGACCCGGACCTGACCAATAGCAAGTGCAGCTTCTGGCACTTCCGCATGGACGCCGATACCTCGATGAAGATGGAGGCCATCACCACCTTCTTGAAGGATCAGCCGGATGTGAAGAAGGTCTTTCTGCTGAACCAGAACTATGCCCACGGCCATCAGGTGGCCAAGTACGCCAAGGAGTTGCTGGCGAACAAGCGGCCCGATATTCAGATCGTTGGTGAAGACCTGCACCCCATCGCCCAGGTGCGCGACTTCGCGCCCTATGTGGCCAAGATCAAGGCCAGCGGCGCCGACACGGTGATCACCGGCAACTGGGGCTCTGACCTGTCCTTGCTGATCAAGGCCGCCAATGAGTCGGGCTACAACGGCAAGTTCTACACCTACTACGCCGGTGTCACCGGCACGCCCTCGGCCATGGGCGCCACTGGCGCCGGCCGGGTCTACCAAGTGGCTTACAACCACTACAACATGGGCGGCCAGATGGGCAAGTGGATGAGCGAGTTCCAGACCCGCTTCAAGGACGACTTCTACACCGGCAGCGTGATCCACATCTACACCTTGCTGGGCACAGCCATGGCCAAGGCCAAGAGCACCGACCCGGCCAAGGTGGCGCTGGCCATGGAAGGCCTGCGGGTCAATAGCTTTGGCGGCGAGGTCGAGATGCGCAAGACCGACCACCAGCTGCAGCAGCCGCTCTACATCTCGGTCTGGCAGAAGGCCGATGCCAAGTACCCGTACTCGCCCGAGGGCACGGGCTACACCATGGCGCCGGTGAAGACGTTTGAGTCTTATGTGTCCAGCACGCCCACCTCGTGCCAGATGAAGCGGCCCTGAAGTTTTGGGCTTTCGCTGAGTGCGTGAACCGAGCAAGTGTGGTGTTTCACGCTATTCGGAACATCAAGCCGAGGGTTCGCCCCCGTGGCTGCGTTGCAAATCCTCGCCATAGCGACGGCTATGTCTGTGGTTTGCGCCTTGCCACAAGGGCGAATCCAGCGCCTTGCTTAAGTTCCTCACAGCATGAAACACCACACTAGGCCTGTCACCCAGGCTAACCGGGAGTAGGGCTTTTCGCTCTACCCCTAACTCGGCACGTTTGCTGCTGGCGCGGCTCACATGGTCGTGAGCCGTGCAGGCAGCTTGTCCAACCCATTGCAAAGATCAAGTCTTGGACCAAATCCTCATCAATCTGCTCAACGGCCTGTCCTCAGGCCTGCTGCTCTTCATGCTCAGCTCCGGGCTGACGCTGATCTTCAGCATGATGGGCGTGCTCAATTTCGCCCATGCCAGCTTCTATATGTTGGGGGCCTATATCGCTTACAGCTTGGTGGGCGTGCTGGGCTTTTGGCCGGCGCTTGTCCTGGCGCCTTTGCTGGTGGGTGTCTTGGGCGCCGGCTTTGAGCGCCTGGCGCTGCGCCGGGTGCACAAATTCGGCCATGTGGCGGAGCTGCTCATCACCTTCGGCCTGTCCTATGTGGTGCTGGAGTTGGTGCAGCTGATCTGGGGCCGTTTGGCCGTGCCGTTCTCGCCACCGGCCGCCTTGCAGGGTTCGGCCTTCACGATTGTTCAGCATCCGCTGCAAGGCCTGTCCCTGGTCTGGGGCGCGGCGCCGGCGCAACTGTGTGCGGGCGCGGCGTGTTCCAACTTCCCGCTGACGCGGCTGTTCATGATGGTTGTAGCGCTGCTGATGCTGCTGGCCTTGTGGCTGCTGCTGACGCGCACCCGCATCGGCCTGGTGATTCAGGCCGCGCTGACGCACCCCGAGATGGTGGAAGCCCTGGGGCATAACGTGCCGCGTGTGCTGATGCTGGTTTTCGGCAGTGGCTGCGCCTTGGCGGCGCTGGCCGGGGTGATCGGCGGCATCACCTTTGTGACCGAGCCGAATATGGCACTCATCGTCGGCTCCATCATCTTTGTGGTGGTGGTGGTCGGTGGCGTGGGCTCGTTGGCGGGGGCTTTTGTCGGCTCATTGCTGATCGGCCTGCTGCAGACCTTGCCGCTGACGGTGGATGGCTCGCTGGCCAGCTTGCTCAAAAGCTGGGGCCTGGCCGTGGGGCCGACGACCTTCGGCTATCCGATTCTGAAACTGAGCATGGCCCAGGTGGCGCCCATCTTGCCGTATCTGCTGATGGTGTTGATCCTGATCTTCCGCCCCAAGGGCCTGTTGGGCACGCGAGACGACTAAAAGCATGGGGACCCCTAAACCTTTTCATTTCAAACCGATCAACTTCGGCCGCTGGCTGGTCTGGAGCTTGTACGCCCTGGCCTTGCTGCTGGCGCCCTTGTTGTGGAGCAGCGGCCTGGCGCAGACCATGCTCTCGCAGATCGGCATCGCCATCATCGCCTGCCTGGCCTACAACATCTTGTTGGGGCAGGGCGGCATGCTCAGCTTTGGCCACGCGGTGTACAGCGGCCTGGGCGCTTTCCTGACCATCCACTCCCTCAATCTGGTCAGCAGCGGCGCCTGGCATCTGCCGGTCAGCTTGCTGCCGCTGATGGGCGGCCTGGCCGGCTTGGGCTTTGCCATCTTGTTTGGCTATGTGTCGACCAAGAAGTCCGGCACGCCTTTCGCGATGATCACGCTGGGCATTGGCGAGTTAATCTGGTCCATGTCGCTGATGCTGCCCGAGTTCTTCGGCGGAGAGGGCGGCGTTTCCGGCAACCGGGTGCTGGGTCAAGCCGTATGGGGCATCAGCTTCGGCCCGCAGATCCAGGTCTACTACCTCATCGCCGTCTACTGCTTCGTCTGCACCGCCGCCATGTTTGCGCTCACGCGCACGCCGCTGGGGCGCATGCTCAATGCCGTGCGCGACAACCCCGAGCGCGTCGAGTTCATCGGTTATGACACCCAGTGGGTGCGCTTTATGGCCTTCATGATTTCGGGCTTTTTCGCCGGCATTGCGGGCGGCTTGGGCGCGTTGAATTTTGAAATCGTCACGGCGGAAGTTGTAGGCGCGGCACGTTCAGGCGCTTATCTGCTGTTCACCTTTTTGGGCGGCGCCACCTTTTTCTTCGGCCCCATCATCGGCGCGGTGCTGATGGTGGTGGCGCTGGTGCTGCTGTCGGAGCTGACCAAGGCCTGGCTGCTCTACCTGGGGCTGATCTTTGTCTTCATGGTGATGTATGCGCCGGGCGGTTTTGCCGGGCTCATCATGATGAATCTGCGCGTGGCGGCTTACGGCAAGCTGCGCCGGATCTGGACGGCCTATCTGGCCCTGGCGGCCACGGCCATGACGATTCTGCTTGGCGCTGCGGCCATGGTGGAGATGGTTTATCACCGCCAGATGAACGAGGCCATGGGGCCGCAGCTGCGTTTTCTCGGCGCCACGCTCAACAGCGGCCACATTGACGCCTGGTTTGGCGCGGGCTTGGTGATGCTGCTGGGTCTGGGTTTGTTTGAGCTGACCCGGCGCCAGTTCAAGCGCGAGTGGGATGCCACGCAGGAAGAGATTGAAAAAGAGATCAAGCGGAGGGAAGCGCTTTGAGCACAAACATCCCCACGGCGGGCGAGGGTAGCCCCTTCGCCCTCGAATTGCTGGACCTGCGCAAGCGCTTTGGCAAGACCGAAATCATTCGCGGCGCGCAACTGCAGGTGCGGCCGGGTGAGCGGGTGGCCATCATCGGCCCCAATGGCGCGGGCAAGTCCACCTTGTTCAATCTCATCAGCGGCCGCTTCGCACCCAGCGGCGGCGAGGTGCGCCTGCATGGCGCGCGCATTGACGGCCTCAAGCCTTACGAGATCAATCGCCGCGGCCTGGCGCGCAGCTTTCAGGTTTCTAACCTGTTCATGCGCTTGTCGGTGTTTGAGAACATCCGCTGCGCCGTGCTGTGGAGCCTGGGCTACCGCTACGCCTTCTGGAAGTTTCTGGCCGGCATGGACGACGCCAATGATCGCGCCGAAGAGGTGATGGAGATGATCCGCCTCGACAAGCGCCGCGATGTGCTGGCCATGAACCTGACCTATGCCGAGGCGCGGGCGCTGGAAATCGGCATCACCATCGCCGGCGGCGCCAGCGTGATCTTGCTGGACGAGCCCACCGCCGGCATGAGCAAAAGCGAAACCCAGCGTTTCATCCAGCTGATCCGCGAAGTGACGGTGGGCAAGACCTTGCTGACCGTGGAGCACGATATGGGCGTGGTGTTCGGCCTGGCCGACAAGATCGCCGTGCTGGTCTATGGCGAGGTGATTGCCTTTGACACCCCCGACGCGGTGCGCGCCAATGTGCAGGTGCAAGAGGCCTACCTGGGTTCGGTTCTGGCGGAGGCCCACGCATGACACAGCTCACATTCACATTCTCAAATCCACCGCGTGTGACCGGAGGCGCCGTATGAGCGAGATGGGGCGCGCGCTTGCGCTGCAAGATGTGCACGCGTTTTACGGCAAGAGCCATGTGCTGCATGGCGTGAGCATGCGGGTTGAGCCGGGCGAGATCGTCAGCTTGCTGGGCCGCAATGGTTCGGGTCGTTCCACAACCGTCAAGACCATCATGGGCCAGGTCGATGCGCAGGGCTCGATCAAGTTCGGCGAGCGTGAGTTGCTGGGGCACAAGGCCTACGAGATCGCCCATTGGGGCCTGGCCTATGTGCCAGAGAACCGCGACATCTTCCCCAAGCTGACGGTGCATCAGAACCTGCTGCTGGGGCAAAAGTCAGGAAGCGCGAAGAAGAAGTCGCGCTGGGGCTTTGAGGATATGTACCGCATGTTCCCGCGCTTGAAAGAGCGCCAGCACACCGAGGCCGGCGTGCTCTCGGGCGGCGAGCAGCAGATGCTCACGCTATGCCGCAGCCTGATGGGCGACCCCGATCTGATCATGATCGACGAGCCCACCGAAGGCCTGGCGCCCATGATTGTGGAGCTGGTGGCCGAGTACCTGAAGGCCTTGCGCGAGCGCGGCATTGCCGTGCTGCTGGTGGAACAAAAGCTGGCGATTGCGCTGGAGATCTCCCAGCGCTGCTATGTGATGGGCCACGGCCGCATCGTTTTTGAGGGCACACCGGCCGAGCTGCGCAGCAATAGCTATGTGCGCAAGGAGTGGCTGGAGGTCTAGCCACGCCTGGCCGAAGGTGGCCGGCCTGGGCTAGCAGATGCGGGGTGCGGCGGGGCAGCGTCACAAATCCTCGCCATGCCTTGGGTCATC
This sequence comes from uncultured Roseateles sp., assembly GCF_945956965.1. Lineage (GTDB taxonomy): Bacteria > Pseudomonadota > Gammaproteobacteria > Burkholderiales > Burkholderiaceae_C > Paucibacter_A. The sequence continues at coordinate 69,354 of NZ_CAMFJS010000023.1, read as the reverse complement.
ACGGCGGATCGCGCCTAGCCGGGCATCCCCACGGCGTCGCCTTTTACAGGCGCTTCGGTCTCGCAGTCTGAATGTGTGCGTGTGAGCGTGCGAGCGCCTCGTTTGGGTGGCGGGGGTGCTTGAGTGGGGCTGAGTTGAGCGCGCCCGCCGCTTCTCGGCAAGCAAACGCCAAAGCTGCGGCGGCTCCCCGCCATGGGGCATTGACGAAGCGCGCACCCCAGACTGGTGCCGCGTGCGCGGATTCACGCACGACTGCGGGCGCTGGGGAGCCTGTACATCCCCACAGACGCCCACGCTTAGCGTCACTGCGCAATGGCACGGAGTTTGCAATCACCGAGTCAACGCCATTTGTTGACCGGAGACTCCATGACTGTCCGCCTCGCCCGCCGCCCTTGGCTTCGCAGCGCCGCTCTCGGCGCCACCCTCAGCTTGCTGGGCTCGCTGAGCCTGGCGCAGACGCCGATCAAGTTCCAGCTCGACTGGCGTTTTGAAGGACCGTCGGCGTTGTTCCTGCAGCCCATCGCCAAAGGCACGTTCAAGGCCGCCGGGCTCGATGTGCAGCTGGACGCTGGCAGCGGCTCCGGCGGGGCGGTGACCCGGGTGGCCTCGGGCTCCTACGACATGGGCTTTGCCGACCTGGCGGCGCTGATGGAGTTCCACGCCAACAACCCCGACGCGCCGAACAAGCCGGTCGCGGTGATGATGGTCTACAACAATACGCCGGCCGCAGTGCTAACTCTGAAGAAGGGCGGTATCAACACGGTCGCTCAGCTGGCCGGCAAGAAGCTGGGCGCGCCGGTGTTCGACGCCGGTCGCAAGGGCTTCCCCATCTTCGCCAAGGCCAACAAGATCGAGGGCGTCAGCTGGGTCAGCATGGACCCGCCGCTGCGCGAAACCATGCTGGTGCGCGGCGATGTCGATGCGATCACCGGCTTCTCCTTCACCTCGCTGCTGAACCTGGAAGCGCGCGGCATTAAGGCCGAGGATGTGAACATCTTTCCTTACCCGGACTATGGCGTGAAGCTGTATGGCAATGCCATCATCGCCAGCCCCAAGCTGATCAAGGAAAAGCCCGAGCTGATCAAGGCCTTCTTGAAGGCCTTCTCCCAAGGCGCCAAGGAGGTGATGGCCGATCCGGACGCCTCCATCGCCTTCGTCAAGCAGCGTGACGGCATCATCAACGAGGTGCTGGAGAAGCGCCGTCTGCGCCTGGCCATCGATGCCGTCGTCGCCAGCCCGGACGCCCGTGCCGAAGGATTCGGCCAGGTGCTTGCGCCGCGTCTGGCGCTGATGGCCAGCCAGGTCTCTGACACCTATGCCACCAAGACCCGGGTGGTGCCCGAAGCGGTGTGGAACGGCAGCTTCCTGCCCAGCAAGGCCGAGCTGGACGTGCTGCCGGCGCTGAAGAAAAAGTGATGACAGACGCCGCTTTCGTCGAGTTCAAGCGCGTCTGGCTCGCTTACAACGAACAGCTGTGGGCCCAAGGCAAGTTTGCCGTCGAGGACATATCGCTGACGCTCAAGCGCGGCGAGTTCGCCGCCATCGTCGGCCCCTCTGGCTGTGGCAAATCCACCTTCATGAAGCTGGCCACCGGCTTGAAGAAGCCCAGCCGCGGCGAGATCGTCGTTGACGGCCAGCCCGTCACCGGCCCGCTGAAGATCAGCGGCATGGCTTTCCAGGCGGCCTCGCTGCTGCCCTGGCGCACAACGCTGGCGAACGTGATGTTGCCGCTGGAAATCGTTGAGCCGCATCGCAGCCAGTTGCGTGCCAAAAAAGCTGAGTACACCGAGCGTGCCCGCGCCTTGCTGGCCAGCGTGGGCCTGGCCGGTTATGAGGACAAGTTCCCCTGGCAGTTGTCGGGCGGCATGCAGCAACGCGCCAGCATCTGCCGCGCGCTGATTCACGAGCCGCAGCTGTTGCTGCTGGATGAGCCCTTCGGTGCGCTGGATGCCTTCACGCGTGAAGAGCTGTGGTGCGCCTTGCGGGACCTGCAGGCTGAGAAGGGTTTCAACGTGATCTTGGTGACGCATGATTTGCGCGAAAGCGTGTTCCTGGCCGACACGGTCTATGTGATGAGCAAGAGCCCGGGGCGGCTGCTGCACAGGCGCGAGATCGAGCTGCCGCGACCGCGCGAGCTGGAGCTGACCTATAAGCCCGAGTTCACCGAGATCGTGCACGAGTTGCGCAGCCACATCGGTGCCCTGCGACATGTGGGCAAGCCCAGTGCGGAGGTGGCGCAATGAAGGGCCGCCGCGAACCCCATCTGCTGTTCCAGCGCTATGCCGCCTGGCTGTTGTTGCTGGCCATCGTGCTGCTGTGGCAGGTGCTGTGCAGCGCCTTGCAGGTCTCGGAGTTCATCTTTCCCAGCCCCATGGCGATCGGGCAGGCGGTGGCCGAGCATCACAGCACCATCCTCGGCCATGCCTGGCGCACCTTCTGGGTCACGGTGGCGGGCTTTGGCATTGCCATCGTGGTGGGCGTGCTGCTGGGCTTCCTGATGGGCAGCTCGCAACTGGCCTACCGGGCAATGTATCCGCTGATGACTGGCTTCAACGCGCTGCCCAAGGCGGCCTTTGTGCCCATCTTGGTGGTGTGGTTCGGCATCGGTGTCGGGCCGGCCATCTTGACGGCCTTTTTGATCAGCTTCTTCCCCATCATGGTCAATATCGCCACCGGCCTGGCCACGCTGGAGCCCGAGTTGGAGGATGTGCTGCGGGTGCTGGGTGCCAGGCGCTGGGACGTGCTGATGAAGATCGGCCTGCCGCGTGCCATGCCGTACTTCTTCGCCGCGCTGAAGGTGGCAATCACGCTGGCCTTCGTGGGCACCACCGTGTCCGAGATGACCGCCTCGAATGAAGGCATCGGCTATTTGCTGATCTCTGCCGGCGCCTCGATGCAGATGGGCTTGGCTTTTGCCGGGCTGGTGGTCGTCGGCGCGATGGCCATGCTGATGTACGAGCTGTTCGCCGTGCTGGAGCGCCGCCTGACCGGCTGGGCGCACCGCGGTGGCGAGAACCATTGAGCAGTCCGCGCCGCAAATTTTCTGATCTCACCTCCCTCCATAAAAAAGGAACCCATCCGATGAAGACATCCAACAAGATCGCCGCTGCCGCCGTACTGGCCCTGCTGGGCGCCGCCGCGCAGGCGCAGTCCAATGTCACGCTTTACGGCTTGATGGACCTGAGCGTCGGCTCCTTCAAAGCCCCAGGCGGCCAGGCCATCACGAAGGCCGAAAGCGGCAGCATGACGACCAGCTACATCGGCTTCTCGGGCCGCGAAGACCTGGGCGGCGGTCTGACGGCCGGCTTCGTGATGGAGAGCTTTCTGCAGCCCGACGGCGGCACCGCCGGCCGCTTCAATGGCGATGCCATGTGGGCGCGCAATGCTTTCGCCAGCTTGTCCAGCCAGGAGCTGGGTACCCTCAAAATCGGCCGCAACACGACGCCGCTGTTCGTCAGCACGCTGTTGTTCAACGCCTTTGGCGACTCCTTCGGCTTTTCGCCTGCGATCCGCCACACCTTCACCAGCGGCACCGTCACTGGCGACTCCGGCTGGAGCGACTCGGTGCTTTACGTGGCGCCGAAAATGGGCGGCTTCAGCGGCGGCGTGATCGTCGCCGCCGGTGAGGGCGCAGGCGGCCGCAACTGGGGTGTCAACGCCGGCTACGGCGACGGTGGCTTTGCAGTCTCGGCCGTCTATCAAAAGGTGGCCAAGGGCGCGACGGTGGATGACACCGAAACGACGCAGGTCGCGGCCTCCTACGATTTCGGCGTCGCCAAGCTGTTCGGCCAGTACAGCGATGTGGAGAACACCACCAGCAAGCGCGACTACAAGCTCGCCAATGTGGGTGTGGCCGTGCCGGTGGGCAGCGGCAAGCTGCTGGCGCAATACGGGCGCATCTCGGCCTCGGCCGGCGCCGACCGCACGACCGTCACCGTCGGCTATGACTATTCGCTGTCCAAGCGCACCGATGTCTATGCCGCCTACATGAACGACAAGCTGACGGGCTTGAGCAGCGGCGCCAGCTACGGCGCCGGCATCCGCCATCGCTTCTGAGGCGCAAAGACAAGCGGGGCCCCGGCCGACTTGCGCAGCCATAGCGGTGTGCGCAAGGCTTGGCTGGAGGCCTAGCCGCACCTAGCCGGTGAAGGCTGGTGTTAGCTGGGGTACGCTTTGCGCACAGTGCGACTCAGCCAGTCTTTGCGGTGGCGCTGCGCATCTTCTTGCTCGGCGCCCCGGATTTCCTCGCTACGACGCCCGAGGGAGTTCAGGCTCGCAATATGGAGGGGCGAGCAATTCTTGAACGGCACGGGATGATGCCCGCGCCGTGAACATCCTTGCTGCGCCTCAAGGCCGACGCGAGCTAAATTTTCCACAGCGACGGAGCCGCCTGCACCCGGCAGGGACGAATGGAAGTCTTGGCTAGCCCTCCGCATGCGCCATACTTTGCTTTGTGCAGTTGACTTTCTCTTTCGAGAATGAGCGCCATGACATTGCAAAGGGAACACAGCCCATGAAGATGCCACGGGAAGAATTCCTGCAAGTGGTCATGGATGCCGCTGATTTGGACGTTTGGGAAAACGAACTCGTCAGCGGCCGGGTCACCCGCAAAGCCACCAAGGTCTATGCAGAGCTTGGCTACACGGAGCAAGAGGCGGGCGAATGCATGGACAACATCTTCGCCATCATTCACCCCGAGGATGTTGATCGAATGAGAAATGCGCTCGATGAACATGCGAGCGGAAAGACGCCCAAGTACCAGTGCGAATTCAGAATTCGCGCCAAGTCCGGTGCCTGGGTTTGGTACGCCAATAGCGGAAAAATCGTCGAACGAGCGGATGATCCGGGCGCCAAGCACTTGATTGGCGTCACCTACAACGTCCACACGCGGCGACATCAAGAAGAAGAGCTGAAAAGGCTGAACCTCGAGTTGTCCGCCCAGAAAGCCCAGTTGGAACAACTCAACGCCAGCCTGCACCAGATGGCGATGACCGATGCCTTGACCCAACTCCCCAACCGCCGCCTGCTCATCGACCGCGTCAGCCAAGCCCTGCACAGCGCCAAAAGAAGCCAGCAAATCGGCGCGCTCTTGTTTTTGGACGCAGACAACTTCAAAGCCGTCAATGACCAGCATGGTCACGAAGTGGGTGACCTGTTGCTCAAGGAGATTGCTGCACGTCTGAGGGCCGCGGTCAGAGAGGCCGACACGGTGGCGCGCATCTCAGGTGACGAGTTCGTGGTGATGCTGGAAAACCTCGGCACCGATGCCGTCGATGCCACCAGAAAAACACGCGCGATTGCCGAGAAGATTTTGCTCGCACTCGCCCAGCCCTATGTGCTGGGTGCGATTCCCTACTCCAGCACGGTCAGCATCGGTGCAACCTTGATGAACGAAGGGCACCAGAGCTTTGATGACCTCTGCCCGGCCGCCGATGCTGCGATGTACGAGGCCAAAAAAGCGGGGCGCAATACTTTTCAGATGTTTGCGCCCCCGGTGAAAGAAGGGCTGGCTTGACCAGCGCTCAAGGTGATCGAGTCAGCACCGCAAGCGCGCTTGAATTGGCGCTGAGCCCTCAGTGACTCCCGCTCTTGCCTGCAGCGCGCTTGCCCAGCACGAAAATGCTCAGCAAAAGCAGCACCCCGCCGAACCACTGCGTGGCGCTGAGTTGCTGGCCGAGCAGGGCGGTTGATAACACCACTGCGGTCTGCGGCTCCAGCAGGGTCGCAACGGTCAAGGCCGTGGGCTTCAAGCGTGCAGCGCCCCAGCTGAAGGCCAGCAGTGCAAGCGCTGCCGTCACAATGCCCAAGTAGAGGAACCAGGCTTGCGGCGGCACATCGCTGGGCCACGAAAGCGGGAGATACAAGCCAAACAGGCCCATGGCTGCGGCGGCAACAAGGGTCAGGCATGCCGTGGCAGGCCCGGCGCCGAGCGCCGTAGACAGTCGGCCGCTGACCGTCGAGAAGCCTGCGTAGAGCAGCGCTGAGCCGATGGAAAAAAGGACGCCGAGCACTACGGCGCCATGGCTTGAGCCACCGCTGCTTGTGCTGCTGGCTTGCGAGCCGTGCTGAGCAACGATGAGCACAGTCCCGACGATGGCGCCCAAAAGCACCCGCATGAGTTGGGCGTCGGCGCGTTCTTGCCCGCGTGCAACGGCGATGGCCGTGACGATCACCGGTGGCAGACAAAGTGCAATCAAGGTGGGCACCGCCGCCCCCATTTGCTCGATGCCCAGAAACCACAGCAGCACATAGCCCGCCATGCCAATGCCCGCCAGCAGCACCGTCCTCAGCTGCGGGCGCAGCCGGGTCCAGGAAATCTGCCTTCCGAAAACAGCCAGCAGCACGACGGCGCCCACAAGGAAACGCCAGAACGAGATATTGGCGGGTGTGAAGCCATGCTTCTCGACCAGCAGATTCACGATCAGCGCGCCCGTGCCCCATAGCACGCCCGCCCCGCAAGCCGAAAGAAATGCCAAGCCTGTTGTTGAGGATTGGGGGAGGGCGGCGGACGTGGGGCTGGTCATGGCTTGGGGTGTTTGAGCTGCTTGAGGTTCGAGCTTAATGGCCTGCGACGGCAGGTCGCTGCCCGCCCTGAATGAAATGAATCCCTCAAGGATGCAAGCCCTTGCTAGCCAGTGGCTTGGCGCAAGCAATGGCTAGCCCGCAAGGCTCACAAGCCTGGAAGCTTGAGGGACTGCCCTGTCGCAACTGCTGACCATTTGGCAGTGAGCGTCAAGATGAAGTCACGGACTTCTTGGACATCCCTCTCCTGTATCGGCAATGGCTTGGATGCACGGGCATTGCAAGTCACCGCGTACATGTCCAAGATCGCTGCAGGATCGGACGCCCAGCCCGACCAGCCATCCGCCTGCATCGTCTCCACCAGGCGCTCAACGCTCTCAGCTTCGTCGGACGGCGACATGATGTAGCCAGGCACCTCTCCCTGGATCACCTTGGCCAAAAAGCCATTCCGCTTCAACACCGACTCCACCGCGTAATGCACCATTTCATGCGGAATGATGCCTTGCTTGGGGCAGACAAGGGTTTGTGAAGAGCCATCTGGCCGGGTGATCAGCAAGACGTCCTCGCGCCCTGTGCCCTTTTTGAATTCGAATGTCATTGCAGCAAGCTAATGCCAAATTTGAATGGTGCCAATGAGGGGATGTGGAAACAGGGTTGCGCTGTAATGATTGAGCTAACCGACCCGCGAGGGCAAGACGCTGAAGGGCCTGAATCCAATGAAGCCCGCAAGCGTCGTGCCGTGGCCAATCCGGTTGAGTGAAGGGTTATGCCAAATCTCCGTCTGAGGAAAACTCCTCATTTGGAGAGTTTGCTCACGTGCAATGCCAGCAACCTGCAGGATGAGCCGGGCTCGGAGGACGCTTGGAACTCATAGCGCCCCCCACTTCCAGTAGTTGCGACCGCCCAACTGCCGTCAAATTTGTAATTTGAAGGCAGCGAAGCCACCGCAACGGACTTCCGCGTGTACGAGCCATCAATTTGACGGGAATTCGGCAACACCACCTCGATAGGGCCAACATAACTTGCCAACTGCACGAGGCCACGAGAAACATCCTCCCCTGGCGCCGTGAACATTGCTGAAAGCTCGGAGAGCCTACCTTGCGACATCAGGCGCGCGGCTTGAACTGCACACGATTCGACTGCGTGTGATGCGCCCGAAACAGCCAATCCGGTAAGTACAAGCAAAAAGCGATTCATTGGTTTTCCTCTAGTCCCAGGGGCACAACGCCCTGGTTAACCGGCGCCGGAGCACGAAGTGCGGAGGGTACCGACATGGGCCATGAAAATGCCGAAGGCATGGCCCATGTTGGCGTCCGCGTTGAACCCCCAGTTAGGCTGGGGCGCGAAGGCACGGTGCTTAGAGTCGAGTGAAATCATGGCTGATGACGATGCTAAGCCGTTTCTATCTTTTCTTTCGCGCGCTTCATTCGTTTGACGATAGTGATTCCTCGCGTAGTGCTGGCTGCATCAGGAAAGGTCGCGAAGTAGTCCGCACAGGCCTCGAGTAGCTCTTTGTGCATGGATAGGCTCTGCATGCAAATGGTAAGTCGATCCAACATCTCTACGTCTCCCCATGTGTTGGGGCCAGCCAGTTCGGCGACTAGACCTCGCTCAAGAGTTAGTGTTTCATATTCCTTCATTCGCACAATCGCAGCTTTGTACCGATCAATAGCAAGTGCAGTAGCTGTTTTTTCCAGAGGTTTGGTTTCCGAAAAGAATTGCCGATTTGCATTGCGCATCTCGTGATATTTCTCGAGAGCCTGAAAGTCAAAGGCGCGGCCAGGATTTTCCCAGTTAACAAGTTGATGCCCTAGCTTTGATATCAAGCCTGCCTCAATCTCAAGCGCCTCATCTTCTGAGAGGCCGTCCTGGATGATGTTGACGGAGTAGTTCCCACCAAGATGGTGATCAACATAGCGGTGCCAGACGATATGTCTATCTGTAGACCACGCTCGGTTACCTGTTCCTTTTCCTACGTAGAAGACTCGCCCATCTGGGTCTAGATGAGCGTACACGTAGTAGCGTAGATCGGCTGTTTCTTTGAGCATGAGCCTAACTTGGATTTATGGGGACAGCCGTGCCGCATAACTTGGCGTCCCGTCTCCATAACATTTCTGATGTCGATAAGCTGCAAGCGGCTTGCAGCTTGGATTTGTGTGGCTTCTGCTGTGCAAAGCAAGGACATTAAATAACAAGGAAAAACCTCGCCCAGATTTTGAGTTGCATTGCAGGTTGGGTTGCTCGGTAACAACCCACACCCGGGCAGCTTGGTGCATTGGAGATGCATCTGCGTGATTCGTCCATCGCACCATTGGGGGAGTTCGGCGCAAGACGCTTCGTCCAGAAATTGCTGCGGCAGACCTGCTCGCATTGAGGTCAAGACGGCAACTTCGCGAACTCGTCTGGTTTCTCCGTTGCGTCGGTCGGGGTACCGAGGACGCTGATGTGCTCGGGCTGAGCGCGCCTATCAAGCTCACTGTTGACGGCAACGCAACTTCAGCGCCACGCTCGCTTGCCAGTATCTGCCTTGGCAAGCACTGCAGTCCTAGCGTTAGCCTCAGTGCGCTTGGCCCTGCCAGAGCAGCAACTGCTTGGTCACCGCCGGGTCATGCAGCAGGGCCAGGTGGCCGGTGCGGAAGGCGATCCATTGCCGCTCTGGCGCGAAGTGCAGGCAGCGTGCTGGGTCTTCGTGTTCACCCACGGCGCTGGACAAGGGCACCAGGCCGTCGCCAATCAAGCGCTCGGCCAGCGGGCTGCGTTTGGCGGCGGTGGTGGCGGCAATGGCGAAGCAGTCCACGCGGGCGGGTAAGGGCAGGTGTTCGCGCTGATCGGGGCGGCGCGCGAAGCGTTCTTGGCCGTGCCAGTCGGAGTCCAGCAAATTACCGTAGCGCAGATCGGTGATGCCGGCGCTGCGCAACTGGCCCAGCTTGGCAAAGGGGGCGGAGTGGCTGCTGCTGCCCAGCAGCACGTCGATCCAATTGCCGGCCCGCTCCAGCGGCGCGCCGTGGTGGGGCGTGCCCAAAAAGTAAACCCTGCTCAGCCGTGCCGGCCACAGCATGCCCTGGCTCAAGGCGCTTTGATAAGCGCTGCGCAGCAAGAGGCCGCCCATGCTGTGGGCCAGCACTTGCAACTCGTCGATGGCGCGCGGCCAGCGCCGGCACAGCAACTCCAGCTGCGAGGCCAGCAAATGCCCGTTCTGCGAAATATGCAGGCCGGAGTTATAGCGCAGGAATACCGGTGTCATGCCGCCCGCATCGCAAAGCGCCTGCGCATGGCCGCCGTGAAGCTGCTTGTCGCCCGGCGGGCGCCATTGCAAATCATTCATGCACAGGCCGTGCAGCAGCAGCAGAACCTTGCCTTGCACGGCTGCAGCGGCCGGCCAGCTTTGTGGCGTTTCCTGCAAGACCTGACCCTGCCAGCGCAAGCTCATGGGGGTGGCCAGGGTATTGCTGCTGGCTTGCAGGTGGTCGCCCATCACGCCGTTCAGGGCGGCCAGTACGGCCTCGCGTTCGGGTGAGCTGACGGGCCCAGCCAGCGACTGTGCCAACCAGGGCTCCAGGCCGCGCAACATCATGTCCAGGCCCAGGCCGACCAACTTGGTGCCGCCCTTAACGCTGCGAAACACCAGGCCGCTGATGCCGCTGGCTTGCGTCTGCTCCGGCTTGGCCAGGCCCAGGCGCCGCCAGACGGATTGGTGCACGCCTTCCACCATTTCGGTGACGCCCAGCGTGGCCTGCACGGCCAGTTGGCTGAGGGCACGCGCATCGCTGGCCTGCCAGTGGCGGGCAATGCTGCTGCGGCGCTGCTTGGGCGCGCGTTCCGGCTTGGCTGTGCTCATGCACCATTGTCACTGCAGGGACATCGATTTGTTGGCTTTGCTGCCTAGAATCGAACGAGCGTTCTATTTTTGCTAACGAACAGAGGATTTTCTGTATGACAGCCACTTACGAAGTCCGCGGCCATATTGCCGTCATCACCCTGAGCAACCCGCCCGTCAACGGACTAGGGTTTGCCACCCGCAAGGCGGCTGCGGCGGCCATCGGCCAAGCCGAGAGCGATGCCCAAGTGCAGGCGGTGGTGATCACCGGCGCGGGCAAGGCTTTCTCGGGCGGTGCTGACATCAAGGAATTCGGCTCGCCGCTGGCCATGGCCGCACCCAATTTGCTGGACCTGATCGGCGTGGTGGAGGCTTGCAGCAAGCCGGTCGTGGCCGCCATCCACAGTGTGTGCATGGGCGGTGGCTTGGAGCTGGCCTTGGGTTGCCATTACCGCGTGGTGGCGCCCGGCACCAAGGTGGCTTTGCCGGAAGTGAAGCTGGGCTTGCTGCCCGGTGCCGGCGGCACGCAACGCCTGCCGCGCGCCCTGGGCGTGGAGCCGGCGCTGAACATGATCGTCAGCGGCGAGCCGGTCAATGCCGAGCTGCTGGCCCAAGTGCCAGGCCAGAAATTGTTTGACCGTGTCGCCAGCGGCGACCTGATGGAAGAGGCTTTGGCCCTGGCTGCCGAAGTGGCGCAAGTGCGCCCTTTGCCGCGCGTGCGTGACCTCAAAGCCCGCCACGCCAACCCCGAGGCCTACTTCCAATTCGCCCGCAATATGGTGGGCGGCATGAGCAAGAACTTCCCCGCGCCGCTGCGCTGCCTGGAGGCGGTGGCGGCAGCCGTCAGCAAGCCGTTTGACGAAGGCATCAAAGCTGAGCGCGAAGGCTTTGCCGCGCTGATGATGACGCCCGAGTCCAAGGCCTTGCGCCACGCCTTCTTCGCCGAGCGCGCCGCCAGCAAGATTGCCGATGTGCCCGAGAGCACGCCAACCCGCACGATTGCCAAGGTGGCCGTCATTGGCGCCGGCACCATGGGCGGCGGCATCAGCATGAACTTCCTGAATGCCGGCATCCCGGTCACCATTCTGGAGACCAAGCAAGAGGCGCTGGACCGCGGCGTGGCCACGATCAAGAAGAACTACGAAGCGCAGGTCAAAAAGGGCAAGCTCAAGGAAGACAAGTACCAGCAGCGCATGGCCTTGTTGAGCACTACGCTGAGCTATGCCGAGATTGGCGATGCCGATCTGGTGATTGAAGCCGTGTTCGAAGAAATCGGCGTCAAAGAATCGGTGTTCAAGCAGTTGGACGCGGTGATGAAGCCCGGCGCCATCCTGGCCTCCAACACCTCGACCCTGGACGTCAACAAAATCGCCAGCTTCACCCAGCGCCCGCAGGATGTGGTTGGCATGCACTTCTTCAGCCCGGCCAATGTGATGAAGCTGCTGGAAGTGGTGCGCGGCGCGCACACGGCCAAGGATGTGCTGGCCACCGTGATGGCCCTGGCCAAGAAGATTCGCAAGACGGCGGTGGTGTCTGGCGTGTGCGACGGCTTCATCGGCAACCGCATGATCGAGCAATACAGCCGCCAAGCCGGCTTCTTGCTGGACGAGGGCTGCTCACCCGCGCAAGTGGACCGCGCGGCGGAAAAATTCGGCTTCGCCATGGGCCCCTTCCGCATGGGCGACCTGGCCGGCAACGACATCGGCTGGGCCATCCGCAAGCGCCGCTATCAAGAGAAACCCAATCTGCGTTACTCCAAGAGCGCTGACCTCTTGTGTGAACTGGGCCGTTACGGCCAGAAGACCGGCGCGGGTTGGTATGACTATGCGCCGGGCAAGCGCGACGCGCTGCCTTCGGCGGTGGTGGCCGAGATGCTGGACAAGCACCGCGCAGCGCTGGGCATCACGCCGCGCCAGATCAGCGATGAAGAGATCGTGCACCGCCTGGTCTATGCCCTGGTCAACGAAGCCGCGCATTTGCTGGAAGAGGGCATTGCCCAGCGCGCCTCGGATGTGGACATGGTCTATCTGACCGGCTACGGCTTCCCGCTGTGGCGCGGCGGCCCCATGTGCTACGCCGACACGGTGGGCCTGTTCAACGTGGTGCAGACCATGCAGCGCTTCGCCAAAAATCCGCTGGACGATGCCGAGTTCTGGCAACCCGCCCCCCTGCTGGCCCGCCTGGTGGCCGAAGGCAAATCCTTCTCCTGATTCAATAGAGACGAGAACAGATCATGAGCAAAGCCGTCATCGTTTCCACCGCCCGCACTCCTCTGGCCAAGAGCTGGAAGGGCGCTTTCAATATGACCCACGGCGCCACCCTGGGTGGCCACGCGGTCAAGGCCGCCGTTGAGCGCGCCGGCATCGCCCCCGACAGCATTGAAGACGTGCTGATGGGCTGCGCCACGCCCGAGGGTGCCACCGGCAGCAATATCGCCCGCCAGATCGCCCTGCGCGCCGGCCTGCCGATCAGCGTCAGCGGCGTCACCATCAACCGCTTTTGTTCCAGCGGCCTGCAAACCATCGCCATGGCAGCGCAGCGCATCATTGCCGGTGAGGGCGATGTGTATGTGGCCGGCGGGGTGGAGAGCATCTCCTGCGTGCAAAACGAAGCCAACCGCCACATGATCACCGACCCGGCCTTGCGGGGGGCCAAGCCGGAGATCTACTGGAATATGTTGCAAACCGCCGAGCAAGTGGCCAAGCGCTATCAGATCAGCCGCGAGCGCATGGACGCCTACGGCGCGCAAAGCCAGCAACGCGCTTGCGCCGCTCAAGCGGCCGGTTACTTCAATGCCGAGCTGGCCCCCATCACTGTGACCATGGGCGTGGCCGACAAGACCCTGGGCCTGACGACGCGTGAAGTCACCGTTAGCGCAGACGAGGGCCTGCGCGAAGGCACGACGGTGGAGGCGATTCAAGGCCTGCGCTCGGCGCTGCCCGGCGGCCTGATCACCGCCGGCAACGCCAGCCAGTTCTCCGATGGCGCGGGTGCTTGCGTGCTGACCAGCGAGAGCTATGCCCAAAGCCATGGCCTGCAGCCCCTGGGCCGCTTCCTTGGCTTTGCCGTGGCCGGTTGTGAGCCCGATGAGATGGGCATTGGCCCGGTCTTCGCCGTGCCCAAGGTCTTGAAGCGTTTGGGTCTGACGGTGGCCGATATCGATCTGTGGGAACTCAACGAAGCCTTTGCCGTGCAGGTGCTGTATTGCGCCGATACGCTGGGTATTCCGATGGATCGCCTCAATGTGAACGGCGGCGCGATTGCGGTGGGTCACCCCTACGGCGTGTCGGGTCAGCGCCTGACCGGCCATGCGCTGATCGAAGGCAAGCGGCGCGGCGCCAAGCTGGTGTGCGTGACCATGTGCATTGGCGGCGGCATGGGCGCGGCGGGTGTGTTCGAGGTGCTCTGACCATGAGCATGCGCCAAACCCTGGACTTTCTGCTGAGCGACTGGCTGCACGCGCAAGACCTGAGCTCGCGCGAGCGCTTTGCTGAGCATTCGGCCGAGACCTTTGGCGCGGTGCTGGACAGCTGCGAGCGCATCGCCGCCGAGAAGTTCGCACCCTTCAACCGCCTCAGCGATGTAGAGGAACCCCGCTTCGACGGCGAGCGGGTGCATCTGCCCGAGCCCACCGCGCAGGCGGTGCGCGCCTATGCTGAGTCGGGCATGTTGGCGGCCTCGCAAGACTATGACTGGGGTGGCATGCAGCTGCCCTGCGTGGTTGAGATGGCGGCCAATGCCTTTTTCAGCAAGGCCAGTGTGGCCATGGGCGCTTACGCCATGCTCACCAGCGGCAATGCGAATTTGCTGCTGGCCCATGGCACGGCGATGCAGCGTGAGGTCTTTGCCCGGCAGGAGTTGGCCGGGCGCTGGTTTGGCACCATGTGCTTGAGCGAGCCGCAGGCGGGCTCCAGCCTTTCTGACATCGTCACCCGGGCCACACCCGATGGCGCCGACTTTGCCGCTGACCCGCTGGGCCCGCGCTACCGCCTCAAGGGCAACAAGATGTGGATCTCGGCCGGCGAGCATGAGCTGGGTGAGAACATCATCCATCTGGTGCTGGCCAAGATCCCGGATGCCGAGGGCAAGCTGATCGCCGGCGCGCGCGGCATCTCTTTGTTCATCGTGCCCAAGCATTTGGTCAACGCCGAAGCCGAGTTGACTGGCGAACGCAACGATGTGGCCCTGGCCGGGCTCAACCACAAGCTGGGCTTTCGCGGCACCAGCAACTGCTTGCTGAACTTTGGCGAAGGGCGCTTCAAGCCCGGCGGCGCGGCCGGTGCCATCGGCTACTTGGTGGGCCAGCCAGGCGAGGGCCTGAAGTGCATGTTCCACATGATGAACGAGGCCCGCATCGGCGTGGGCCTGGGCGCGGTGATGCTGGGTTATGCCGGCTATGAGGCCAGCCTGGCCTATGCGCGCCAACGCCCGCAGGGCCGCGCGCTCACCGCCACCGGCAAAGACGCCAGCCAGCCGCAGCGCCCCATCATTGAGCACGCCGATGTCAAGCGCATGCTGCTGGCGCAGAAGAGCTATGTAGAGGGCGGCTTGGCCCTGGCCCTGTTCTGCGCCCGCTTGGTAGATGAACAGCACACCGGCACGCCCGAGGCAGCGAAAGAAGCACGCCTGCTGCTGGAGGTGCTGACGCCCATCGTCAAGAGCTGGCCCAGCGAGTGGTGCGTGGAGGCCAACTCCCTGGCCATCCAGGTGCTGGGTGGCTATGGCTATACGCGTGACTTCCCCGTCGAGCAGTATTGGCGCGATAACCGCCTCAATATGATTCACGAAGGCACGCATGGCATTCAGGGCCTGGACCTGCTGGGCCGCAAGGTGACCATGGATGGGGGTCAGGCCTTGCTGGCACTTGCTGGGCGCATCAACACCAGCGTGCAGCAGGCCTTGCAAGAGCCGAGCTTGGCGGCGCTGGGCAACCAACTCGCTGCGGCCCTGGGCCAGGTGGGCGGGGCCACCAAGAAGGCCTGGTCAACCGGCCAGCCCGAGGAAGCGCTGGCCAATGCCACGCCGTATCTGCAAGCCTTTGGCCACTTGGTGCTGGCTTGGCTGTGGCTGGATGTGGTGTGCCATTTGGGCGCGCGCGATGACGAGTTCGCCCGAGGCAAGCGCAGCGCCGCGCGCTATTTCTTTGCTTATGAGTTGCCCAAGATCGACGCCTGGCTGGGCGTGGTGGCGCGGCGCGAGTCACTGTGCCGGGAGATGCAAGATGAGTGGTTCTGAGCCTGCAGCAAGCACGCAGCGCTGCAGCGCAAGGCTTGAGCGATGAGCCCCAAGGCCATTGCCTGGATCGAGCGCCTGGTGTGGATCTTCATCTACCTCGGCAGCCTGGCTTTTGTGCTGGGCCTGTTCGTGCTGCGCCAGGGCATTGATGAGCAAATGGGCCAGAACTTTGGCCTTGCTTTGATGCTGGGCGGCGCACTGGGCGCGGCGCTTGGCGTGCTGCTGATCTGGCTGCGCTCGCGGCTCAAGGCCGATTGAGCCAATAAATTCACTGACGACGTTTAATCTTTTTTGGAGTGTTCCGCATGACGACAGCCCGCACGGTGCAAAGCCTTTTTGATTTGACCGGCCAGGTGGCCCTGGTCACCGGTGGTTCACGCGGCCTGGGGCTGCAAATCGCCGAAAGCCTGGGTGAGGCCGGCGCCAAGATCATGCTTTGCTCGCGCAAGGCGGCCGATCTGGAGCAGGCCGTGGCGCATCTGCAAGATCGTGGCATCGATGCCCGCTGGATCGCCGCCGATGTGTCCGACGCCGCCGAGGCTCAGCGCGTGGTGAACGAAACGCTGGAGCGCCTGGGCCAGATCGACATCCTCATTAATAACGCCGGCGCCACCTGGGGCGCGCCCGCTGAGGACCATCCGATCGAGGCCTGGGACAAGGTGATGAACCTCAATGTGCGCAGCCTCTTCGTGATGGCGCAAGCGGTGGCCAAGCTGAGCATGATTCCGCGCCGCCATGGCCGCATCATCAATGTGGCCTCCATCGCCGGCCTGAGCGGCAACCCCAGCGCGATGAAGACGATTGCCTACAACACCAGCAAGGGCGCGGTGGTCAACTTCACCCGCGCGCTGGCCGGCGAGTGGGGCGAGTTCGGCATCACAGTCAACGCCCTGGCGCCGGGCTTCTTCCCCAGCAAGATGACCAAGGGTTTGCTGGCCGCGTTGGGCGAGGAAAACCTGGCCGCCCATGCGCCGCTACGCCGCATCGGCGATGACGAAGACCTCAAGGGCGCGGCGCTCATGTTCGCCTCGGCCGCCGGCAAGCACATCACCGGCCAAATCCTGGCGGTGGACGGTGGCGTCAGCGCGGTGCACGGCGCATGAGCGAGGCCGACAGCCAACCCGTGAAGTCAGCGGAGCCTGGCCCGCTGCCCTTCCCGGTGCACATCCCCTTCGTGGAGGACTTGGGCCTGAGCTTGCACGCCCTGGGCGGCGGTGCGGCGGAGCTGCGGGTTGACCTGCGCGAGAAGCATCACAACTCATTTGCCGTGGCGCACGGCGGGCTTTTGATGACCATGCTGGATGTAGCGATGGCGCATGCCGCGCGCAGCGTGCATATGGATCAACCCGGCATGGGGCCGGGTGTGGTGACGGTGGAGATGAAGACTTCCTTCATGCGCCCGGGCGAGGGCGAGTTACGCGCCCTGGGCAAGCTCTTGCACAGCTCGGCCACCTTGGCTTTTTGCGAGGGTTCCATCTTCACGGCGGACGGCCGGCTTTGCGCCCATGCCACGGCCACCTTCAAATACATCAAGGCCCTGCCGGGTCAGGGCAGGGCCTTGAAGGCTTTGCAGCGCAAGGACGAGGCTTAGCGCCATCATCGGCCGACTGAGTTCGGCCGCTTGTGTGGCTCAGTTCAGCGGGTCTTGAAGAAGGCCACCGCCTCCACCAGCTGTTCGGCCTGCAGGCGCAGGCTCTCTGCGGCGGCCGCGCTTTCCTCCACCAGGGCGGCGTTTTGCTGGGTCACCTTGTCCATCTGGGTGATGGCCTCGCCGACCTGGGAGATGCCCAGGCTTTGCTCGGTGCTGGAGGCGCTGATCTCGCCGACGATATCGCTCACCCGCTTGATGGAGCCCACGATCTCGGTCATGGTCTCGCCGGCCTTGTCCACCAGCACCGTGCCTTGCTCGACCCGTTCGACGCTGGCATTGATCAAGTTCTTGATTTCTTTGGCCGCTTCCGCGCTGCGTTGCGCCAGGCTGCGCACCTCGGAGGCCACCACCGCAAAGCCACGCCCTTGTTCGCCCGCGCGGGCGGCCTCGACGGCGGCGTTCAGGGCCAGGATATTGGTCTGGAAGGCAATGCCGTCGATCACCGAGATGATGTCGGCAATGCGTTTTGAGCTGTCATTGATGCCCTTCATGGTCTCCACCACCTCGCCCACCACCTGGCCGCCGCGTGTGGCCACATGCGAGGCGTTGAGTGCGAGCTGATTGGCTTGCTTGGCGTTGTCGGCGTTATTGCGCACGGTGGAGCTGAGCTCGTCCATGGTGGCGGCGGTTTGTTCCAGCGCGCTGGCCTGCTCCTCGGTGCGCTGACTCAGGTCGGTATTGCCCTGGGCAATCTCGCCGCTGCCGGTTGCCACGTTTTCGGCGTTAGCGCGCACCGTGGTGACGGTGTCGCGCAGTCGTTGGCGCATGTCTTCGAGCGCGTGCAGCAGTTGGCTGGTTTCGCTGCGTCCCTCGGCATGCAGAGCGATGCTCATATCACCCCCACTCATGGCGCCAGCCACTTCAACGGCGCGGGCGAGCGGCACGGTCACTTGGCGGCTGATGAACCAGCCCAGACCAATCCCCAAGCCCATGCCCAGCAGAATCAGCAATATGGAGATATTGCGGCTGCTGTAGTAGATGCTGTCGTTGTCGTCCGAGGTTTGTTTGGCCGCGGCCTCTTTGCTGGCACTCAGGCCCGACAGCAATTCTTGTACGCGGCCGGTTTGCTTGGCGGCATCGCCGAACAAGTAGTCTGATGCATCGGTCGCATCCACGAGTGGGGCGGACAGCGTCAGCTTTTCTAGTTTGACAATGACGGCTTCATAGCCGCTCCATTCCGACTGCAGCTGACGCATTTGCTCCTTGCCCTTGTCGGTCCAGAATAGTGGCGCGGCTTTGTCGAGATTGCTCTTGGCGTCCTTGACGGACTTTTGCACCACTTCTTGCGCCTGTTTACGCGCCTCCATCGACGGCGCCAACAAGGCAGCTCGCACTGCGCGTCCCGCCAGAGCGACATCTGTCTTTGCTTCCTTGATCAGGGACAGCCCCACCAACTCACGCTCGTAAAGCAAGGTGTCGGCATCGTTGATGCGATTCATCTGCAGCACAGCGAACAGGCCAACCAGGCCCATCAAGCTGGCGACGATCACAAAGGCACCGATCAACTGGGTTGAAAGTCGGTAGTCAGATAAACGCATGCTGTCCTCCTGGGTACAAGGGCGATCGCAGTTCAGTTTCAGCTTGAGGGCTGTGTGACTCGCTGGCGTCCGTCATGGCCGGACAGCACCGAGTCGCATTGATTCTAGGCATGGCCTAGCGGCGCGAGGAAACCGTATTTGGACCTGTCTTCACCGGTATTTCGCCGCCACTTTTGCCCTGCCTGGCCCCTTGGGCTCAAGCTAAAACCGTATTCAACCCCTCTGTATCGACCGAGTGCCGCATTTCTTTAAGTGCGCCAGTGCGGGCCTCGCGGTCTTGTCGCTGAAGGGACGCCAGCGGCCGCAAGCTCGTGGTTCAATCAGCCGCATTCATTTCCCACAAACCCAAAAAGCAGGAGAACGCCCCATGAGCCAAGCCATCAACCGCCAGATCGTGCTGGCCTCGCGCCCGAGCGGCGAGCCCAGTGCCGCCAATTTCCGCCTGGTGGAGACGCCCCTGCCCGAGCTGGCCGAGGGCCAGGTGCTGGTGCGCAACCACTTCCTCAGCCTCGACCCCTATATGCGCGGCCGCATGAATGACGGCAAGAGCTATGCCGACCCCCAGCCGCTGGACGCCGTGATGTTGGGCGGTACCGCCGGTGAGGTGGTGGCCAGCAAGAACAGCGCCTTCGCCGTGGGCGACAAGGTCGTGGGCATGGGCGGCTGGCAAGAGTATTTCGTGGTCGATGCGGCCCAGCGCGGTGTCTTGCAAAAAGTCGATACGACGCACATCCCTTTGTCCGCCTACCTCGGCGCCGTCGGCATGCCCGGCGTCACCGGCTGGTATGGCCTGGTGAAGATCATCAACCCCAAGGCCGGTGAAACCGTGGTGGTGAGTGCCGCCAGCGGCGCCGTGGGCGGCGTGGTGGGCCAGCTGGCCAAGGCACGCGGCGCGCGCGCAGTGGGCCTGGCCGGTGGTGCAGACAAATGCCGCTATGTGGTGGAAGAACTCGGCTTCGATGAATGCATCGACTACAAGCAGCACCCCGATGTGAAGTCGCTGAATGCCGCTCTGAAGGCAGCCTGCCCCAAGGGCGTGGACGGCTATTTTGAGAACGTCGGCGGCATGATTCTGGACACGGTGATGCTGCGCGCCAATGCCTTCAGCCGCATCGCCATGTGCGGCATGATCGCCGGCTACAACGGCGAGCCCATCCCGATGGCCGCACCGCAGCTGATCCTGGTCAACCGCATGAAGGTGGAAGGTTTCATCGTCAGCGAGCACATGGACGTCTGGCCCGAGGCGCTCAAGGAGCTGGGCGGCCTGGTAGCCACCGGCCGCTTGAAGTACCGCGAGTCGTTGGCCGAAGGCATTGCCAGCGCGCCGGAAGCCTTCTTGGGTTTGCTCAAGGGCCGCAACTTCGGCAAGCAGTTGGTCAAGCTGGTGTGATGGCGGGACTGACCTGGCACTGTGACCCATTAACCGCACTCAGCGCAGCGCAGCTCTACCAAATCCTGGCGCTGCGCGCGCGGGTGTTTGTGTTGGAGCAGCAGTGCGTTTATCTGGACCCGGACGGTCTCGACCTGGAGGCCTTGCATTTGCGTGGCCTCAATGAGGCCGGTGAATTGCAGGCCTATGCCCGGCTACTGCCGCCGGGGCTCAAAGGCCCCGAGCAGACCGAGCCGGCCATCGGCCGCGTGCTGACGGCGCCCGAGGCGCGTGGCCAAGGCCAGGGCCAGCAGCTGATGAGCCAGGCCGTGGCCGAGGGTCGGCGCCTCTGGCCGGGCCTGGCCCAGGTCTTGAGTGCGCAAGCCCATTTGCAGCGCTTTTATGCCGGCTTCGGCTTTGTGCCGATTTCCGAGGTGTACGACGACGACGGCATCCCCCATATCGACATGCGTTTGCCCTGAGGGGCCAAGGATGACTATGAAGAACTGCTCAGGCCAAACGGCCGTGATCACCGGCGCTGCCTCGGGCTTCGGCCTGGAGGTGGCGCGCATTGCTGCGTCGCGCGGCATGAATCTGGTGCTGTGCGATGTGCAAGCCGATGCCCTGGAGGCCGCGGCGGCTGAATTTGAAGGCCGGCCCATGCTGGTGCAGCGGGTGGATGTCAGCAAGGCGGCCGAGATGGAAGCCCTGGCCGCCGCCGTCAAGCAGCGCTTCGGCGCCCCGCATTTCGTCTTCAACAACGCGGGCGTCGGCTCGGGCGGCTTGGTGTGGGAAAACACCTTGGCCGACTGGGAATGGGTGCTGGGCGTCAATCTGATGGGGGTGGTGCACGGCGTGCGCCTGTTCACACCCATGATGCTGGAGGCCGCCGCGGCCGACCCGGCTTATGAAGGCCATATCGTCAACACCGCCTCCATGGCCGGCATGGTCAATGCGCCGAACATGGGTGTGTACAACGTCAGCAAACATGCCGTGGTGTCGTTGAGCGAAACGCTCTATCAAGACCTGGCCCTCGTCAGCAATCAGGTGCATGCCGCCGTGCTGTGCCCCTTCTTTGTGCCCACCGGCATCTCGCAAAGCCATCGCAACCGGCCGGGTGAGTTTGCGGCAAGCAAGCCGACCAAGAGCCAGCTGGTGTCGCAAGCCATGAGCGACAAGGCAGTTTCCTCCGGCAAGGTCACCGCGGCCGAAGTGGCAGCACTGGTGTTCGAGGCCATGGATGCGCGGCAGTTCTACATCTTCAGCCACCCCAAGGTCTTGGTGGGTGTGCAGACTCGGCTGGAAGACGTGATGCAGCTGCGCAATCCGACCAGCCCCTTCATCGATAAGCCTGAGCTCGGTGAGCAGATCGCGGCATTGTTGAAGGGTTCTTGAGCCGGGGCGGGGCGAATCTGGCACACTCGCAGCCCCCCAGCCCGTGCCAGAAAGCCCTAGATGTCTCAGCCAGCCCCCACCAAATCCGCCATCGTCATCGGCGGCGGCCCTGCCGGACTGATGGCGGCCGAGCGCCTGCGCGCCGCGGGCTTGGACGTCGAACTCTTCGATGCCATGCCCTCGGTGGGGCGCAAATTCCTGCTGGCCGGCAAGGGCGGCTTGAACCTGACCCACACCGAAGACCGCCCGCTGTTTGACCAGCGCTTTGCCGAACGCGCACCCGAAGTAGCCCGCTGGCTGGACAAGCTGGACGGCCCCGGCCTGCGCGGCTGGGCCGCCAAGCTGGGCGTGGAAACCTTTGTCGGCAGCTCCGGCCGGGTCTTCCCGGTCAGCCTGAAGGCCGCGCCGCTTTTGCGCGCCTGGCTGCATCGCCTGCGCGAAGCGGGCGTGCGCTTTTCGATGCGCCAGCGTTGGCAGGGCTGGGCGGAAGATGGCCAAAGCCTGCGTTTTTTGAATGCTGAGGGGCAGGAGCGCCTGGTGCGCGCCGATGTGCTGGTGCTGGCGCTGGGTGGCGCCTCCTGGCCGCAGCTGGGTTCTGACGCGGCCTGGCTGCCGCTGCTGAGTGCTCGCGCCGTGAGTGTGGCGCCGCTGCGCGCCGCCAACTGCGGTTTTGATCTGGGCCCGCGCCGTGCTGGCGCGGACGAGCCGGGCTGGAGCGCGCTGTTCGCCAGCAAATTCGCCGGCCTGCCGATCAAGCCGGTGGCCTTGCATTTCCAGGGGCAGAGTGGCCGCCAGTTCGCACGCCAGGGTGAGTTTGTGGTGACAGCCACCGGCATTGAAGGCTCGCTGGTCTATGCCGCCTCCAGCCTCTTGCGCGAGGAGATCGCTGAGTTCGGCTCCGCCACGGTCCACCTCGATTTGCTGCCCGACCGCAGCGAAGATTTTGTAGCCGCCGAAGTGGCGCGCCCACGCGGCCCGCGCTCGCTGTCTACCCATCTGAAGAGCCGTTTGGGCATCGAAGGCCTGAAGGCCGGCCTGCTGCATGAGGTCTTGAGCAAGGACGAGTACAACGACCCTGCGCATCTGGCCCGCACACTCAAGCGCTTGCCGCTGACGCTGCGCGCCACCCGCCCTGTTGCCGAAGCCATCAGCACCGCCGGCGGTGTGCGTCTGGAAGAGCTGAACGAGCAGCTGATGCTCAAGGCCTTGCCGGGCGTGTTCTGCGCCGGCGAGATGCTGGATTGGGAAGCGCCGACCGGTGGCTATCTCCTGACCGCCAGCATGGCCAGCGGCGCGGTGGCGGGTGAGGGCGCGGCGGCATTCGCCCGCGCTTGAGTCGGTGAGGCCGGCTGGGCCTGCCGGCTCAGTGATTCAAATTTGAGCAAAGCCTCGTTAGCCCTGCACATACGCGAAGTCGATAAAGCCGCGCTCGATATTGCAGCCCACCAGGCGCACCCGCAGGCGCTGACCCAGGCGTAGCTCGGGCGCGTGGCCCACCAACATGCCCTCCACCGGCGGCGTCAGCAGGCGCACCCAGATGCCCGAGGCGCCGTGACCGGTGACCAGGGCCGAGAACACCTCGCCCAGGCGCGGCTCCAGGAATAGTGCGGCTTCTGATTTGCGCATGCGCCGCTCCACCTTGCGGGCGGCGTCTTCTTGCTGGGTGCAGTGCAGGGCCAGGTCTTCCAGCTCGGCCGGGCTATAGGGGGCGGGGCGGCCGGCCAGCAGGGCTTTGACCATGCGCTGGCTGATCAGGTCGGGGTAGCGCCGGTTGGGCGCGGTGGCATGGGTGTACTCGCGTTCGGCCAGGCCGAAATGCCCGATGGGCTCGCGCCCCGGGCGTTCCACCACATATTCCCCCGAACCCATCAGCTTGATGATGACCAGGGACAGGTCAGGGAAGCGCAGCGGGTCGGCGCGGCGGCGCCGGGCCAGAAAGCCCTCCAGCGCATTCGCGTCGGGCGAGCCCGGCAACTGCTCGCCATATTTGTTGGCCTCTTCCCGGATGCGCGCCCAGCGCTCGGGCGAGCGCACCACCCGGCGCAGCGAGGCGCGGCCATGGCTCGCCAAGAAGCGCGCGCAGCAGCCATTGGTGGCGATCATGAATTCCTCGATCAGCTGGCGGGCGCGGTTTTGTTCCTGCTGCTGCAGATCGACCACCCGCTCACCTTCAAAAATGACGCGCGGCTGCAAGGTCTCGAATTCGAGTGAGCCGTGGGCATGGCGGCGCGCACGCAGGGTTTGCGCCATCGCGTCCTGCAGGCGCAACTGCTCGTCCATGCCCGGCCAGGCCTGGGCGGCGGCGGGCAACTCGGCCTCGCCCAGCAGCCAGGCGGAGGTGGCGTCATAAGCCAGCTTGGCCTGGTTGCGCACCCGGGCGCGGTAAATCGTGGAGTCCAGCAAATCGCCCTGGCCGTCGATCAGCATCTCGGTCACCAGGGCCAGGCGGTCTTGCTGCGGGTTGAGCGAGCTGAGGTCGGTGGACAGGCGCTCGGGCAGCATCGGGAAAATGCGCGCCGAGGTGTAGACCGAGCAGGTGTTGTGGCGGGCATGCCGGTCAATCGCGGAATCCCGATGCACCAGCGCGTCCACATCCGCCACCGCCACGAAGAGGCGCAGGCCGCCGCCCGCTTCGCGCTGGCAGGCGGTGAGCTGATCGAGGTCGAGCGAGTCGTCGTTATCCAATGAGCACCAGGGTAGGGCGCGCAGATCGGCAATCTTTGAGCCCGCTTGTTCCGGCTCATCCGCCGACGGGCGGTTGGGCGTCGCCGCCAAGCGGCTGAGTTCGAGCTCGACGGCGGGCGGGAATTCGGGCTCCAGCCCGCGCTCCAGCATGGCTTGGCTGGCCAGGGCGGCCAGGTCGTGGCGTTTGAAGCGGCGTTGATTTCGCATCAGCCTACTGTAGAGCTTTCTGAGCTGGCGCCCCAAACCCGCCATTTGCCGCGGCACCGGCCGCCGGGTCGGCCTGTGGCAAACTCCGCCGCTTCCCGTTTTCATGTGATTCCAGACTGCTTTGGACAAGATCCTGCTTCAAATTGCCGCCGAGCTGGGTGTTCGGCCGGCCCAAGTCAACGCCGCTGTTGAATTGCTCGATGGAGGTGCGACCGTGCCCTTCATCGCCCGCTACCGCAAGGAAGTGACCGATGGCCTGGACGATGCGCAACTGCGCGATCTGGAAGCGCGCCTGGGCTATTTGCGCGAGCTGGAAGACCGCCGCGCCGCGGTGCTCAAAAGCATTGATGAGCAGGGCAAGCTCACCCCTGAGCTGCGCGCCCTGATCGAAGCCGCGCCCACCAAGCAAGAGCTGGAAGACCTCTACCTGCCCTACAAGGTCAAGCGCCGCACCAAGGGCATGATTGCCCGCGAAGCCGGCCTGGAGCCGCTGGCTGACAAGCTGTTTGCCGACCCGAGCCTGGACCCGCAAGCCGAGGCGCAGGCCTTCATCAATGCCGACGCTGGCTTTGCCGATGCTTTCGCGGTGCTGGACGGCGTGCGCGATCTGCTGTCCGAGCGCTGGGCCGAAGACGCCTTGCTGATCGGCAAGCTGCGCGAGTGGCTGTGGGAAGAGGGCTTGTTCCGCTCCAAGCTGATGGAAGGCAAGGACGAGAACAATCCGGACATCGCCAAGTTCCGCGACTACTTCGATTACGACGAGCCGATCAAGACCGTGCCCTCGCACCGCGCTTTGGCCGTGTTCCGTGGCCGCACGCTGGAGTTCCTCGACGCCAAGCTGGTGCTGGACGAAGAAACGGTGGCGGGTCAACCCGGCTTGGCCGAAGGCCGCATCGCCCGCCATCTGGGCTGGAGCCACGCCAACCGAGCCAGCGACGCGTTGATCCGCAAATGCGTGGCCTGGACCTGGAAGGTCAAGCTCAGCATGAGCTTGGAGCGCGATTTGTTCTCCCGCCTGCGTGAGTCGGCCGAGGCCGTGGCCATCAAGGTGTTTGCCGAGAATCTGCGTGACCTGCTGCTGGCCGCGCCGGCCGGCAAGCGTGTGGTGATGGGCCTGGACCCGGGCATTCGCACCGGCGTCAAGGTGGCGGTGGTCAGCGACACCGGCCGGGTGCTGGACACCTGCGCCGTCTTCCCGCACGAGCCGCGCAAGGACTGGGAAGGCTCGATTCACACCCTGGCACGCCTGTGTGCCACGCATGGCGTGAACCTGATCGCCATCGGCAATGGCACGGCCAGCCGTGAAACCGACAAGCTGGCGGCTGACCTGATCAAGCGCATCCAGCAACTCGCACCGGGCACCGAGATTCAGAAGGTGGTGGTCAGCGAGGCCGGTGCCTCGATCTATTCCGCCTCGGAATTCGCCTCCAAGGAACTGCCTGATCTGGACGTGACCTTGCGCGGTGCGGTGTCCATCGCCCGCCGCTTGCAAGACCCGCTGGCCGAGTTGGTGAAGATCGACCCCAAGAGCATTGGCGTCGGCCAGTACCAGCACGATGTCAACCAGAGCGAAATGGCCAAGACCCTGGACGCGGTGGTGGAAGACTGCGTCAACTCGGTGGGCGTGGATCTCAATACCGCCTCGGCCCCCTTGTTGTCGCGCGTTTCGGGCCTGAGCGCCACGGTCGCCGCGTCTATCGTCCGCTGGCGTGATGCCAACGGCGCCTTCAAGAGCCGCAAGCAGTTGCTGGATGTGACGGGCTTGGGCCCCAAGACCTTTGAGCAGGCGGCGGGCTTTTTGCGCATCCGCGATGGTGAGAACCCCTTGGACTTCTCCGGTGTCCACCCCGAGACTTACCCCGTGGTTGAGCGCATCCTGGCCGCCGTTAAGCGGCCCGCGGCCGAGGTGATGGGCAAGAGCGATGTGATCCGCAGCCTCAAGCCCGAGGCCTTTGCCGACGAGAAGTTCGGCGCCATCACGGTCAAAGACATTCTGGCCGAGCTGGAAAAGCCTGGCCGCGACCCGCGCCCCGACTTCAAGGTGGCCCGCTTCAGCGAAGGCGTGGACGACATCAAGGATCTGGTGGAAGGCATGGTGCTCGAGGGCACGGTGTCCAACGTCGCCCAGTTCGGCGCTTTTGTGGACCTGGGCGTGCACCAGGACGGCCTGATTCACGTCAGCCAGCTGGCCAATAAATTCGTCAACGATGCGCGCGAAGTGGTCAAGACCGGGGACGTCGTCAAGGTGCGCGTGCTGGAGGTGGACCTGGCCCGCAAGCGCATCTCGCTGACCATGAAGCTGGATGCACCGGTGCAAAAGAGCGGCAGCTCCGGCGGCAAGGCCGACAACAGCTACCGCCCCGCCGCCCGCAATGAGCGCAGCGGCGGTGGCGGCCGCTCGGCGCCGGCGGCATCCGCTCCGGCGGGTGGCAATGCCATGGCGGCGGCCTTCGCCAAGCTGCAGGCCAAGCGCTGAGGCAGGCCACTGCTTCCCGGCTGCTCTTGGTGGGTAGCCGGGGGAGGGCAGGGGGAGCTTGGCCCCGCGCCGCTCACCCCAGCCAGGGTCGGCACCGGTTGCTGACCCCCTCAAATCCACCATTGGTCGCAAAAGTGGCAGCCGGCGCCGCGACTTCCGCTATGGTTCGGCCATCGACTATTGAGCTGCCTTGCGCAGCGATCATGGAGCCTGTTTCTTGAAATCCCTGTCGCCCATTGCCGCCGCCTGTGTTTTGTTGTCTGTGACCCTGGCGCAAGCCCAAGAAGCCCAGCCGGGTGCCGAGCCGCAGGCTCGCCCCGGCGCCAAGCTGGAACGGGTGGAAATTTCGCGCCAGAGCAGCGATACCGATTTGCGCCGCCGCGCGCCGGTGGCCAAGCAGATTTACGGGCGGGAGGAGCTGGAAAAGTTCGGCGACACCAATGTGGCCGATGTGCTCAAACGCCTGCCGGGCGTGTCCGTCGCCGGGGGCGCACCGCGTATGCGTGGCCTTGGCTCGGGCTACACCCTGATTCTGATCAACGGCGACCCAGCGCCCCCAGGCTTCGCGCTGGACCAGTTGGACCCCGCTCAGGTGGAGCGCATCGAGGTCACCAAAGGTCCGACCGCTGACCAAAGCGCGCAGGCCGTGGCCGGCGCCATCAACATCATCTTGAAGGACGCGCCGCGCGTTTCGCAGCGCGATCTGCGCTTGGGCCTGGGCTATAACGCCGTGCGGCCTACGCCTTCGGGCACCTTCACTTATGGCGAGAAGATCGGCAATGTCTCGATCTCGGTGCCGCTGTCCGGTTTTGAGTGGCGCCAGCAAACCGAAGTGGTCACAGACCGCAAGGCGCTCGGCAGCAATGAGCAGCCCTCGGAAGTCATTCAGCGCGGTGTGCAAGACAACTGGGGCCATGGCTTCAACTCGGCCCCGCGCGTCAACTGGCGCATCAGCGATGAAGAGTCGCTGGCCCTGCAAGCCTTTGTGCAGAAAGGCTATTGGCGCAACCGCATGAGCTTCCAGAACGAGGTGCTCAGCGGTTTCCCTGGCGTGGATGATGACTCGCTCAGCCGCGGCACTTGGCAGAACCTGCGCGGCAATGCGCAGTGGATCAACCGTTTCAGTGACTCGCAACGCATTGAGTTGAAACTGGCCTTGCAGGATTCCAAGGGCACGAATGACAACCGCAGCTTCCGCGTCGTGGCCCCGGCCACCGAGGCGCAGGTGTGGCGTGTCAATCTGGGAGAAAGCCACGACCAGAGCGTGATCCAGGGCGGCAAATACGGCCAGTTGCTGGGTGAGGATCACAGCCTGACGGTGGGCTGGGATCTGGAATGGCGCCAGCGCGACGAAACCCGCAGCATCACCGAGAACGGCCGGCCGCAGCAGCCAGGCATCGAAGGCCAGCCCTTCGGTGCGCGCATCCAGCGCCAAGCCCTGTTCGTGCAGGACGAGTGGGAGCTGTCGCCCCAATGGTCCACTTATATCGGCCTGCGCGCCGAGCGCATTCAAACCACCAGCAGCGGTGAAGGCAATCAGGTCAGCAATACCAGCACCGTGGTGACGCCGCTGTGGCACTTGAATTACAAGTTAGACCCCAAGGGCAAGGACATGATCCGCGCCAGCGTCACGCGCAGCTACAAGGCGCCGGACTTGAACGCGCTCTTGGCTCGGCCCAGCATCAGCAACGTCAAGCCCTTGCTGGATGCGAACGGCAATCCTCAGGCCAACGACCCGCTCAACCCGGACCGCATTGGCAACCCCAACCTCAAGCCCGAACTGGCCACCGGCCTGGACATCGCGTTTGAAAAGTATCTGGCCGGCGGCGGCATGGTCAGCGTGGGCGGCTTCTACCGCGGCATCAGCGACTTGATTCGTAACGTCACGACCCAGCAGACCGTGGATTGGTCGCCGCTGCCACGCTATGTGTCGCAGCCGCAGAACTTCTCGCGTGCCCAGACCATGGGCTTGGAGCTGGAAGTCAAGGGCCGCGCGGGTGAGCTGCTGCCCGCCTTGTTCGACCCCAAGCTGGCGCTGAATCTGCGCGGCAATATCAGCGTCTACCACTCCAATGTGGACGCGATTGCCATGGCCAATAACCGCCTCGACGGCCAGCAGCCCTGGTCGGCCAATGCCGGTTTTGACTACCGGCTGAGCAGCCTGCCGCTGAATATGGGTGTGTCGCTGGCCTACACGCCGGGCTATCTGACGCAGCAGACGCTCAGCCAGTCGCTGGATGCGTCCAATAGCCGCGCCTTAGATATGTTTGCGCAGTGGACCTTCAGCAAGAGCTTGTCGCTGCGGGTCTCGGCCAATAACCTGGCGCCGCTGGATACCCGCTCGCTCCTGGTCAATGGTGCGGACAACAGCATCGGCGTCGAGCGCAGCTCCCGCACCCAGTACGGCGCGGTGCTGGAATACAAGCTCTGAGCATGAGCGGCGGTAGCAGCGTCCCGGCCCTGCAGATCTTTGCTGGCCCACGGGCGCGCGCCCGCTTGGCCGAGCGCGGCCTGCGGCCCGAAGATGTGCAGCTGGTGCCGGCGGCGGCCGGCGGCCCCAAGGGCCTGATCCTGGGACCGCTGGACCAGTTCATCTTTGGCGAATGGCTGGCGCGCAGCGAGCAGCCGGTGCATTTGATGGGCGCCTCCATTGGCGCTTGGCGCATGGCCACCGCTTGCGTGACCCGCAATGCTGCCGAGGTCAAACATGAGTTCGACCAGCTGGCGCATGGCTATGTGCACCAAAGCTATGCGGATGAGCCGGGCGCTAAGAAGGGCAAGATGCCCTCCGCCGCCTGGGTCAGCCAAGGCTTTGCGCAAACCCTGGACCAAGTCTTTGGTGGGCGCGAGCAGCTGGCCCTGAGCCACCCGCGCTTTCGCCTGCATGTGCTGGCCTCGCGTGGGCGCAAGCTGCTCAGCCGGGAAGGGCGCTGGCGCACGCCGCTGGGCTACACGGCCGCGTTCGCGGCCAATTTGATTTCACGCCCCAGCCTGGGTGCTTGGCTGGAGCGGGTGGCTTTTTCTGACCCGCGCACGCCGCTGCCCCTGCCCTTGGATGACTTCCGCGGCCACACGGTTGAGCTGAATCTGGCCAATTTCCAGGCCAGCATCCTGGCCAGCTGCGCGATCCCCTTCTGGCTGCAGGCAGTGCATGACATTCCTGGCGCTCCACGCGGCGCGTATTGGGATGGCGGCATCACCGACTATCACCTGCACCTCAACTACGCGGCCATGGCCGCCAATGAGCAAAGCGCTGGCCTGGTGCTGTACCCGCACTTCCAGCAGCAAGTGGTGCCGGGTTGGCTGGACAAGGCCTTGAAGCGGCGCCATGCCGCCACGCCCCTGCTGGACAACGTTGTGCTGCTGGCACCCAACCCGGCTTGGATCTCGACCTTGCCCAATGCCAAGCTGCCGGATCGCAATGATTTTCAGCGCTACGGCGACGATATGCCCGCGCGCGCCAAAGCTTGGCTGCGCGCCATTGCCGAGAGCCAGCGCCTGGCAGATGAGTTCGCCCAGGCCTGCGAGGCGCCCAGCCTGCGCGCTTTACAGTTGTAAAACAAAGCAAGTTTCGACAACCCGGCGGCCCGTGGCGGCGTTGAGTCAGCGTTCCGATCTGGAATGCCATCGCGCCGGAGTTGTTCGCCATGTCTGAATCCTTCGCTTTTCAGCCCCGCAAAGTCTTGCCGCGTGGGCTGCGCTTGTTGATCGTCCTGTGCGCCGTCAGCAGCTTGAGTGCTTGTGTGTGCGTCGCCCCGCGTGGCGGGCATCACTATGAGGACCGGCGCGGCTATGGTGATGGTCATGGACGCCCTGGCTACGGCCCCAGTCGTTATGGCGCAGTTGGACCCAGCTCGGGTGGCGGGGCCTTGGTGGGCGGCGTGGTCGGCGGTGTGTTGGGTCATGCGGTGGAGCCCGGGCTGGGCACGGCCATTGGCGTGATCGGCGGCGCGGTGATCGGCAATGAGATCGAGCGCGGCCAGCGGCGCTAGACGCCAGCGTGGTGATTGCGCTGCTTGGGGCGCTAAAAATGGCGGGCTCCGCAAGGCCTCGTCTACAATCTGCGCTCGATCAACGAACAAGGGCGAGAAAGGCATCATGGTTATGACACCGCGAACTAAGAGCGCAACCACACAGGTTCTCTAGTCGGCCGCGGCTTGTCACGTCTTTCTTAGCTGTTTGCAAAGCAGCAACCCAGTCAAAAGCGCGGCACAGTGGCCGCGCTTTTTTCATTGTCGGGCTGGCTTTCTCATCTTCTGCCATAAGCGCCCGCGCAAATTTCGGAGTACTGAGCAATGATTTCGATTCAACTGCCTGACGGTTCCAAGCGTGAATTTCCGCAAGCCGTCACCGTGGCCGATGTGGCTGCCTCCATCGGCGCCGGCCTGGCCAAAGCCGCGCTCGCTGGCCGCGTGGACGGCAATTTGGTGGACACCAGCCACTTGATCGAGGCCGACGCGCAGCTGGCCATCATCACCGACAAGGATGCCGATGGCTTGGAAGTCATCCGCCACTCCACCGCCCACTTGCTGGCCTATGCCGTCAAGGAGTTGTTCCCCGAGGCGCAGGTCACCATCGGCCCGGTGATTGAGCATGGCTTCTTCTACGACTTCTCGTACAAGCGCCCCTTCACACCCGAGGATCTGGCCGCCATCGAAGCCAAGATGACGGCGCTGGCCAAGCTGGACGAAAAGGTCACCCGCTCGGTCTTGCCGCGCGACGAGGCCGTGGCCTACTTCAAGAGCTTGGGTGAGGCCTATAAGGCCGAGATCATCGAGAGCATTCCGGCTGATCAGGATGTTTCGCTCTACGCCGAAGGCAAGTTCACCGACCTGTGCCGCGGACCGCACGTGCCGTCCACCGGCAAGCTCAAGCACTTCAAGCTGATGAAGGTGGCCGGCGCCTACTGGCGCGGCGATCACCGTAACGAGCAATTGCAGCGCATCTACGGCACGGCCTGGGCCAGCAAGGATGATCTGCAGAAGTACCTGGTGATGCTGGAAGAGGCTGAAAAGCGCGACCACCGCAAGCTGGGCAAGGAGCTGGAGCTGTTCCACATCGACGAGCATGCGCCCGGTGTGGTGTTCTGGCACCCCAAGGGCTGGACGGTCTGGCAAGAGGTGGAGCAGTACATGCGCCGCGTCTACCGTGACAACGGCTACCAGGAAGTCAAGGGCCCGCAGCTGCTGGACAAGACGCTGTGGGAGGCCTCGGGCCACTGGGATAAGTACAAAGACAATATGTTCACGACCGAGTCGGAGAAGCGTGACTACGCGCTCAAGCCGATGAACTGCCCCGGTCACATCCTGATCTTCAAGCATGGCATCAAGAGCTACCGCGACCTGCCGCTGCGCTTCGGCGAGTTCGGTCAGTGCCACCGCAATGAGCCCACGGGTGGCTTGCACGGCATCATGCGCGTGCGCGGCTTTACCCAAGACGATGGCCACATCTTCTGTACCGAGGACCAGATCCTGCAGGAGTGCGTGAACTACACGGTGCTGCTGCAAAAGGTCTACAAGGACTTCGGCTTCACCGACATCATCTACAAGGTGGCCACTCGCCCCGACGCCCGCATCGGCTCGGACGAGGTCTGGGACAAGGCCGAGCACGCCTTGATTGAGTCGCTGCGCGCTTCGGGCGTGGACTACATCATTGCGCCCGGCGACGGCGCTTTCTACGGCCCCAAGATCGAGTACACCTTGAAAGACGCCTTGGGCCGCCAGTGGCAGTGCGGCACCATGCAGGTGGACTTCTCCATGCCGGGTCGCTTGGGTGCCGAATATGTGGACGAGCATGGCGAGCGCAAGGCGCCAGTCATGCTGCACCGCGCCATCGTCGGCAGTCTGGAGCGCTTCATCGGCATCCTGATCGAACAGCATGCCGGCGCGCTGCCGGTGTGGCTGGCGCCGACCCAGGTGGTGGTGGCCAATATCACCGACGCACAAGCGGATTACGTCGCGGAAATCGTGAAATCGCTGCAGAAACAAGGGCTTAGAGTTCAGGCCGATTTGCGTAACGAGAAGATCACGTATAAAATCCGCGAGCATTCTTTGCAAAAGGTTCCGTTCATCCTCGTCGTTGGCGACAAGGAGAAGGCAAATGGAACCGTTGCGGTACGCGCCCGTGGCAACCAGGATTTGGGTGTGATGGCTCTGGCAGACTTCCAAGCGAAGGCCTCAGCCGATATCTCCTCAAAGACCTGACTCTTGCCAAGCGAGGCGCGCTTTTGTTTTGTTTGGGCCTCTCGCCTTGGGGCTCGCTGAAAGGTTTTCACCATCGCTACTTTTGCTGACCGTCGTGCTGTACCGGAGCGTAAGCATCGGCTGAATCGCGAAATCATGGCTCCCGAAGTTCGTCTGAACGGTCCGGAAAACGAGCCGCTCGGAATCGTGAGCATCCAAGAAGCGCTGCGCATGGCGGGCGAGTTGGATGTTGACGTTGTCGAAATTTCCGCCACCGCGACACCGCCCGTGTGCCGCCTGATGGACTACGGCAAGTTCAAGTACATCGAGCAAAAGCGTGCGGCCGAGGCGAAGTCCAAGCAGAAGGTCATCGAAATCAAGGAAGTCAAGTTCCGCCCGGGTACGGACGAAGGCGACTACCAGATCAAGATGCGCAATCTGCGCCGCTTCATTGCTGAGGATGGTGATAAGGGCAAGGTCACGCTGCGTTACCGCGGTCGTGAAATTACCCACCAAGACATCGGTATGCGCTTGCTGGAACGTATCCGCGATGAGTTGGCGGATGTGGCCGTGGTTGAGAACATGCCGCGCCTCGAAGGCCGTCAGATGATCATGGTGCTGGCGCCGAAGAAGCGCTAAGCCCTCTGCCTGCGGGTACGCAGGCACACCCCCTCAGGGGGTGCAATTCAAAGCGGGCCGTGGCCCGCTTTGAATTGCAAGCGCCGCCTTTGGGGCGGCCCGGCTGGCGGCCAAGATGGCGCCCGTATGAAGTTCAAGCCCGCTGATTTGGTCATCGGCGGGCTTATTAGTCTCCTGAGGCTGGCAAGTGTTGAGAGGACCTCAACCGCCCCAGGGACATCTTAAAAGGAGCACTCACATGCCCAAAATGAAGACCAAGAGCGGCGCTAAGAAGCGTTTCCGCGTCCGTCCGGGTGGTACCGTCAAGCGCGGTCAAGCGTTCAAGCGCCACATCCTGACCAAGAAGTCCACGAAGAACAAGCGCCACCTGCGTGGCTCGGCTGCCGTGCACGAAACCAATATGGGTCACATCGCTCAGATGTTGCCCGGCTTTGGTCTGTAAACCCATTTAACTAAAGGAGATTTAATATGCCTCGCGTTAAACGTGGTGTTACCGCTCGTGCCCGTCACAAGAAGGTCCTGGCTCTGGCCAAGGGCTTCCGTGGTCGTCGTAAGAATGTCTTCCGCATCGCCAAACAGGCGGTGATGAAGGCAGGCCAATACGCCTACCGTGACCGCCGCGCCAAGAAGCGTGTGTTCCGTGCTCTGTGGATTGCTCGTATCAACGCAGCAAGCCGTGGCCTGGGACTCACCTACAGCAAGTTTGTGGCTGGCCTGAAGAAGGCTCAGATCGAGATCGACCGCAAGGTCTTGGCCGACATGGCCGTCAACGATCCGGCTGGCTTTGCCACCGTCTTCGCCAAGGTTAAGGCCGCACTGGCTTAATGCAGAGAGCCGCCTTTGGCGGTTCTTTGCAGCCGCGGCTCTTTCGGGAGCCGCGGTGAGCAACCTCAAGGCCGACACCCTGGTGCTCGGCCTTTTTTGTTTCCGCCCGAAATTTCTTCTTCAAGATGACTGATCTCGAACAATTGCTGCAAGCCGCCCAGGCCGAATTCGCCGCCACCAGCACGCCTGCCGAACTGGAGAACGCCAAGGCGCGTTTTCTGGGCAAGGCCGGTCGCGTGACCGAGTTGCTCAAGGGTCTGGCGGCCCTGCCTGTGGACGAGAAGAAGGCGCGCGGCGCCGAGATCAATGTCTTGAAGAGTGGCATCGAGGCCGCGCTGACCGAGCGCCGCCAAGCCCTGGCCGATGCCGAGTTGGCTCTGCAGTTGAAGGCTGAAGCGCTAGACGTGACCCTTCCAGGCCGCAGCCGTGGCACCGGCGCCTTGCACCCGATCACGCGTGCCATGGCGCGCATCGAGGCCATCTTCGGCTCGATGGGTTTTGATGTTGCCGACGGCCCCGAGATCGAGACCGACTGGTTCAGCTTCTCCGCCCTCAACAATCCTGAGAACCATCCTGCGCGCTCCATGCAGGACACCTTCTATGTGGATATGAAGGACGAAGGCGGGCGCTATTTCAATCTGCGTCCGCACACCAGCCCGATGCAGATCCGCTATGCCCAGGCCCATGCCCGCCGCTATGCCGGTCAGGACCACATGCCTGAGATCCGCGTCATCGCCCCCGGCCGCACTTACCGGGTCGACAACGACGCCACGCATTCCCCCATGTTCCACCAGGTCGAAGGCCTGTGGGTTGGCGAGAACATCAGCTTCAAGGACTTGAAGGCGGTCTATCTCAACTTCATCACCGCCTTCTTCGAGACCGACCAGCTCCAGCTGCGCTTCCGCCCGAGCTACTTCCCCTTCACCGAGCCCAGCGCCGAGATCGACATCATGTTCGAGTCCGGTCCGCTGAAGGGCCGTTGGTTGGAAGTGTCTGGCTCCGGCCAGGTGCACCCGCAGGTGATCCGCAATATGGGCCTGGACCCTGAGCGTTACATCGGCTTTGCTTTTGGCTCCGGCATCGACCGCCTGGCCATGTTGCGTTACGGCGTGAATGATTTGCGCCAGTTCTTTGATGGTGATCTGCGCTTCTTGTCGCAGTTCAAGTGAGGCCCAGTACCTCCACCCACGCCACCATCTGAGAACCCGAGAGAACACACACCATGCAATTTCCTGAATCCTGGCTGCGGGCCTTTTGCAACCCAGCACTGAACACCCAAGAACTGGCCGAGCTGTTGACCATGTCCGGCTTGGAAGTCGAAGAGCTGCGCCCGGTGGCGCCGCCTTTCCACGGCATCAAAGTGGCCGAAATCTTGTCTGCTGAGCAACACCCTAACGCCGATAAGCTGCGCATCTGCTCGGTCAATGTTGGCGCGGCCGAGCCGCTGCAAATCGTCTGCGGCGCGCCCAATGCGCGCGCCGGCATCAAGGTGCCACTGGCCACTGTGGGCGCCGAATTGCCTCCGGGCGAAGATGGCAAGGCCTTCAAGATCGGCGTCGGCAAGCTGCGCGGCGTTGAGAGCTTCGGCATGCTGTGCTCGGCGCGTGAACTCAAGCTCAGCGAAGAGCATGGCGGCTTGTTGGAACTGGCTGCCGATGCCCCTGTCGGTCAAGACATCCGCGAACACCTGAACTTGGATGACACCTTGTTCACTCTGAAGCTGACGCCCAATCTGGCTCACGCCTTGAGTGTTTACGGCATCGCCCGTGAGGTCTCGGCCCTGACCGGCACACCGCTGACTCAGCCTGATTGCACGCCGGTGCCGGTGGCCCGTCAAGACAAGCTGCCGGTGCGCATCGAAGCGGCTGATCTGTGCGGCCGTTTCTCCGGCCGCATCGTGCGCGGCGTCAATACCAAGGCACAAACTCCGGCCTGGATGGTGGATCGCCTTGCCCGCTGCGGCCAGCGTTCCGTGACAGCGCTGGTGGACATCTCCAACTACGTGATGTTCGAACTGGGCCGCCCCTCGCATATCTTCGATCTGGACAAGATCCACGACGAGCTGGTGGTGCGCTGGGCCAAGAAGGGCGAAACGCTCAAGCTGCTCAACGGCAATACCGTTGAGTTGGATGAGAAGGTCGGCGTGGTGGCGGACAGCCAGGCGCCTGAGTCCCTGGCCGGCATCATGGGCGGCGACGCCACTGCCGTGTCGGACGACACGCAAAACATTTACGTCGAAGCCGCCTTCTGGTGGCCCGAGGCAGTGATGGGCCGTTCGCGCCGCTTCGCCTTCTCGACCGACGCCGGCCACCGCTTCGAGCGCGGTGTTGACCCGGCCTTGACCGTGGCCCATATCGAACGCATCACCCAACTGGTGCTGGAGATTTGCGGCGGCCAGGCTGGCCCGATTGACGACACCATCACCACGCTGCCCGAGCGTCAGCCGGTGGCCCTGCGCGTGGCGCGCGCCGCCAAGATCATCGGCATGCCGGTGACGCAGGAAGACTGCGCCCGCGTCTTCACCCGCCTGGGCCTGAGCTTCACCGAAAGCGACGCCAATGGCGGCGTGCTGACCGTGACGCCACCGAGCTTCCGCTTCGATCTGCGCATCGAGGAAGACCTGATCGAAGAAATCATCCGCGTGCTGGGCTACCCCACGCTGCCGGACACGCCGCCGCTGGCGCCCGTGGTGGCCAAGGTGGGCTCGGAGTCGCGCCGTGCCACCCACGCGCTGCGCAGTGCCGTCGCCGGCCTGGGTTACTTCGAGACCATCAACTTCAGCTTTGTTGAAGCGCGTTGGGAAAAGGAATTGGCGGGCAATCAGAACCCCATCCAGTTGCTTAACCCGATCGCTGCACCACTGGCCGTGATGCGCACCAGCTTGATCGGCAGCCTGATCAATACCTTGCGCTACAACCTGAGCCGCCGCGCCTCTCGCGTGCGCTTGTTCGAGATCGGTCGCGTGTTCCTGCGCGACGCCTCGGTGCAGCAGGGCGACACCAGCGTGGCCGGCATTCACCAGCCCATGCGCCTGGCCGGCCTGGCCTTTGGCCCGGCCGAGCAGCAGCAGTGGAGTCAGCGTGATCGCCAGATCGATTTCTTCGATGTGAAGGGTGATCTGGAGGCGCTGTTCGCTCCGCGTCAGCTGCGCTTCGTGGCGGCTGAGCATCCTGCTTTGCACCCCGGCCGCAGTGCCCGTGTGGAGCTGGACGGCGTTGACATCGGTGTGATCGGCGAGTTGCATCCCAAATGGCGCCAGGGCTATGAATTGCCTAGCGCGCCGGTGCTGTTCGAACTGGATCTCGATGCCGCGCTGCAGCGCGTCTTGCCCGCGGCCCAGGCCATTCCGCGCCAGCAAGCCGTTCTGCGTGACTTGGCCGTCATCGTGGGCGAGGGCGTCACACACGATGCTTTGATGCAGACCATTCTGGGCTCGCCCCACCAGGGCCTGATTCGCTCGGCCAAGCTCTTCGACGTGTTCAAGCCCACCCAGGCCAGCGCCGATCTGAAGGACGGCGAGCGCAGCATGGCCGTGCGCCTGGAATTGCTGGACGACAAGCAAACCTTGACCGACGAGCGCATCGAGCAGACGGTGGCGGCTGTGATCGCGGCACTCGCTCAAGGGCTGGGCGCGCGCTTGCGCGGCTGATAGTCTCTGCACCATCCAGCTCTTGCTCCACCCACCTGAGAACAGCGAACGCTTGCTTGATGATGACGATGGAAAACAATAAGAACAACAGCCCCGACGACAGCAAGCTGGATGCTTTGAGCACGCCCAGCGCGCCTGCCCGCGTGCTGCTGCCCAGCCTGGAAACGCCCACCTTGACCAAGGCCGAACTGGCCGAGCTGCTGTTCGACAAGCTGGGCCTGAACAAGCGCGAGTCCAAGGACATGGTCGAGGCCTTCTTCGACATCATCCATGCCAATCTGGTGCGCGGTGATGACGTCAAGCTCTCGGGCTTTGGCAATTTCAATATCCGTCGCAAGGCACCGCGGCCGGGCCGCAATCCGCGCACCGGTGAGTCCATCCCGATCAAGGCGCGCGATGTGGTGACTTTTCACGCCAGCCACAAACTCAAGAGTGCGGTGCAAGGCGATGCGTGCGATGAAGACGACATCGAGTAGAGTCTGAGCTCCCAAAGGTCTAGCCCTTGATTTGCATGGACAACGTGCTTCCCGCCATTCCGCCTAAGCGCTACTTCACCATCGGTGAGGTCAGCGAGCTTTGTGGCGTGAAGCCCTATGTGCTGCGCTATTGGGAGCAAGAGTTCACCCAACTCAAGCCCATGAAGCGGCGCGGTAATCGGCGCTATTACCAGCATCATGAAGTGCTGCTGATTCGCCGCATCCGTAGCTTGTTGTACGAGCAGGGCTTCACCATCAGCGGCGCCCGCAATCAGTTGGTCGATGCTGCCAGTTCGCGTGGCGACGCTGCCCTGGCCTTTGAACATTTCCACGACAGTGATGTCGATGCGCTGGACGGCATCGAGGGCTTTGATGTCGGCGCCTTGGATGCGGATGAACTGCCTCGCAAGCCTGTGGCATCTAGTCAGAGTGTTTCGGCCGCAGCGTTGGCTGTCAGCCAAATTCATCGTGCCAGCACGAGTACAATGCCGGCAGGTCCCTGGTCCATCGAACAGATCCGGGACGAGCTTTTTTCAATACGCGAAGATCTTTTAAAGTAATTCTTTGCACAGGACAAAAAACTGTCCTATAATGCAAAGCTCAGTCGGGGCGTAGCGCAGCCTGGTAGCGCACTTGCATGGGGTGCAAGGGGTCGTGAGTTCGAATCCCACCGTTCCGACCATTTATAAGAAGAGACTAACGGCCTAGCGGCGCAAGCAGCTAGGCCGTTTTTCCATTCCGGGCCCAAATCTGTCGAATGGGCAGAAGAGGCCAATGCTTGCGAGCGGTCTTCGCTGAGCTTGGCACTGCCCGAGCAGGCTCTATTCATTGGCCGCGTGAGCTCGCTGCCCGCAGCGTGGCTCAAGAAGGCGTGTTCCAACGGGGCATTTTTCACTTTGGCCTCGTCGGTGACCTTGCGCACCAGGAACTGGCATGGTGTGAGCGAGATCTGTGAATGGCTCAAGTGCGTCTACACCCGACCCTGCCTGGTGATGCCTTGTTTTTCTACAGATGTCATTGCGCCGTGTTCACCCCTTCGGGCTAGCCTTGTCGACGTCTCTGCGCTTGGTCCTTGACTGTCGCTTGGCGCTGAAGACCCATCCCGGCCAGGGCGGCGCCGCCTTAGACTCTTGCGGGAGACTGTCAGTTGACGGGCGCCGAGGGAGCGTAGGGATGAGAAAAAGTTTTTTTGGGCAAGCTTCACAGCGCTTGGGCCGTGCTGCCATGTTGGTCCTGGGTTTGCTGGCTTTGCCGCTCGCAGGAGCTGCCGCCACGACGGTGCGCCTCAGCCCCGACGGTCAGGCCGGCCTGGTCAGCGAGGTGCGTCAGCTGCGCCTGAGTTTTTCTGATGCCGTGGTGCCCGCCGGCGACCCGCGCTTGCCCGCGCCCGCCACCCTGCAATGTGCCGGTTTGCCTAAGCCGCCCGCCGGTCAGGGGCGCTGGTCCAGCGAGCGTGAATGGTTGCTGGATCTGCAGCAGCCCCTGCCGGCCAGCTCGGTCTGCAAGGTCACGCTGGATCCGCAGTTCAAACCCCTCGCCGGCATTAGTGTGAGCGGCCCGCGTGAGTTTGAGTTGCGCACCGGCGCGCCGGTGGTGAGCCGCGTGCAGCCCTGGGAGGGCAGCCAGATCGAGGAAGACCAGCATTTCCTGCTGCAATTCAACGGCCCGGTCAGCGATGCCATGCTGGCAAAAAAAGCCTGGTGCGAGGTCGAGGGCTTGGGCGAGCGCCTGCCCGTCAAGCGGGTGGAGGGCGCCGAGCGCGCCGCCGTGCTGGCCGCCAAACGCATCAGCGGCAAGCAGGCCGATTGGGCGGTGCTGCTCAACTGCCAGCGCCCCTTGCCGCCCGAAGCCCAGGTGCTGATCAAGTGGCAGCATGGCACGGGTTCAGCTACGGGTGATGCTGGCGTGCAGCGCTACCAGTTCCAGGTCCGCCGCCCCTTCACGGCGGAGTTCAGCTGCGAGCGCGAACGTGCCCAGGCGCCTTGCCTGCCGATCCGCCCCCTGCGCGTCTTGTTCAGCGAAGCCGTGCCGCGCGAGCAGGCCCTGCGCATGCGCTTGCAGCCCAAGAGCGGCGCGGCAATAGCGCCGCGCGTGGACAAAGACAATACCCAGGCCGAGCTGAGCGAGCTGCAATTTGCCCCGCCCCTGGCCGAGAACGCCGAATACAGCCTGCAGTTGCCGCCTGAGCTGCGCGACCGCAGCGGCCGCCCGCTGGCCAATGCCGCCAATCTTGCCGCACTGAAGATCCAGACCGGCACCGCGCCGCCGCTGGCCAAGTTTGCGGCCGCGCCCTTTGGGATCATCGAGCGTGAGGCTCAGGGTCCTGCCGTGCTGCCGGTGACCATGCGCCATGTGCAAGCGGATTGGGCTGCAGACGCGTCGGCAGCTGCTGCGGCAAAGGCGGGTGGCCAGATCCGCATCAAGCGCCTGGGCAGTGATGCCGAGGTGCTGGCCTGGTACAACAAGCTGCGCCGCTATCACGAGACCACCTTGCCGGCCCGTGAGCTGGGCCTGCCCGCCGCGCAATGGCAGGAGACGCAAACCTGGACCGACGAGCAAGGCCGCAGCCAGAGCAGGCAAGTGCCGCGTTATGTGCACACCCGCGAGGTCTCCCTGCTGCAGACCGAACACGCGGTGCAGACACTCAAGCTGCCCGATCCCGCCGAGGGTAAGGGCAATGGCAAGGAAAAGGGCGAAGCGACAAGACCTTTCGAGGTGATCGGCCTGCCGCTGGCCGAGCCGGGCTACCACGTGGTCGAAATCGCTTCGCCCCGCCTGGGTGCGGCCCTGCTGGACAAGGCCAACACCAGCATGTTTGTGCGCACCGGTGTGCTGGTCACCAATCTGGGCGTGCATTTCAAGCAAGGGCGTGAAAACAGCCTGGTCTGGGTGACCCGCCTGGACAATGCCAAGCCGGTGGCGGATGCCGAGCTGGCCGTTTACGACTGCCGGGGCAAACGCGTGTGGAGTGGCCGCAGCGATGCCCAAGGCCTGGCCCGCATTCAAGACAGCCTGCCGCTTGTGCCGCGCGGATCGAATGCCCGATGCGAGGTCGAGTACGGCCTGTTCGTCACCGCCAGAACCGCGTCTGGCGCGGGCGGCGACCCCAAGGCGCCGGCGGATATGGCTTTTGTGTTCAGCAATTGGAATCAGGGCATTGAGCCCTGGCGCTTCAATCTGCCCACCTCCAGCGACCGCAACCCGGACCTGCGCGCCCACACGGTGTTGGATCGCAGCTTGCTGCGCGCCGGGGAAACGGTGGCTATGAAGCACTTCTTGCGCACCGAGACCGGCAGCGGCCTGGCCTTGCTCACGCCCACACAATTGCCCGACCAAGTGCAACTGACCCACGAGGGCACGGGCCAAAAGACGCTATTGCCGCTGCAGTGGCCCAGCCCGCGTAGCAGCAGCTCGCAGTGGCAGATTCCGGCCAATGCCAAGCTGGGCAGCTACCGCATCAATCTGCTGCGCGCGGCCAAGAACGGCCAGCCGGCCCGTGCCTGGGACAGCGGCGAGTTCCGGGTGGAAGAGTTCCGCGTGCCCCTGGTGCTGGCCCAGATCAGCGCGCCCAAGCAAGTGCCGGTGGCGCCTACTGAGCTGCGCCTGAGTGCCCAGCTGAACTACCAGTCGGGCGGCGGCATGGCGCAGGCCCCCCTCAAGCTTTCGGCCCTGCTGCGGCCGCGTGCCGTGCAGTTCGCGGCTTATCCCGGCTTTAGCTTTGATCCGCCCCGCAGCGATGCGCAATACATCGGTGCTGGTGAGGCCGAGTCAGGCGAGGACGGTGAGGGGGAGGCCAGCCAGGCCGCCTTGGGCGCCAAGCTGGTAGCCGACAAAGTGGCCTTGCTGAGCGACCGCAATGGCGCGGCGGAGCTGCTGCTCAAGCCCTTGCCCAAGCTGGAGCAAGCCTCGGAGTTGCAAGTCGAGCTGAGCTATGCCGACCCGAATGGCGAGATCAAGACCGCCAGCCAGCGCGTCGCCCTGTGGCCCGCCAAGCTGGTGTTGGGCCTGCGAGCTTCGTCCTGGACCAGCAATCGCGACGGTCAACTGAAATTCACCGTGCTGGCGCTGGACACCGCCGGCAAGCCGCAGGCCGGTCAACGCCTGGAGGTGCGCGGACGGGTCAACCAAACCATCAGCAGCCGCAAGCGCATGGTGGGGGGCTTTTACGCTTACGACAACCATGTGGAGCATCGTGATTTGGGCCTTGTTTGCAGCGGCACTAGCGATGCTCAGGGCTTGCTGAACTGCGAGCCGCGGGTGGATGCTAACGGCGAGGTGGAGCTGATCGCAAAGGCCCAGGACGCCGAAGGCCGCAGCGTGCAGGCCGCCACCACCATG
Source organism: uncultured Roseateles sp. (assembly GCF_945956965.1). Lineage (GTDB taxonomy): Bacteria > Pseudomonadota > Gammaproteobacteria > Burkholderiales > Burkholderiaceae_C > Paucibacter_A. Next base: position 26,350 of record NZ_CAMFJS010000023.1, on the reverse strand, counting down.
TGGATGAGCGCGGGCGGTGAGCAGTGGTTTGCCCAAAGCAATGACGACCGTATCGATGTGCTGCCGGAAAAGCAGCGCTACGAGCCCGGCGAAACCGCGCGCCTGCAAGTGCGCATGCCTTACCGCGAGGCCACGGCCTTGGTGGCGATCGAGCGCGAAGGCGTGATCGACACCCGCGTGATCACCCTCAGCGGGCAAGACCCGACCATCTCGCTCAAGATCGAACCGAGCTGGGCGCCCAATGTTTACGTCAGCGTGCTGGCCTTGCGGGGCCGTATCCACCATGTGCCCTGGTACAGCTTTTTCAGCTGGGGCTGGCGTGCGCCGCTGAACTGGTGGCAGAGCTGGCGTGAGTCGCGCGCTATGCCGGCGCCCACCGCCCTGGTGGATCTGGCCAAGCCGTCCTACAAATTCGGCGTGGCCGCCTTCCAAGTGGGCCAGGCCGCGCATCAGCTGCAAGTGACTGTCACGCCAGACAAAGCCCAGTACGGCGTGCGCCAGACGGTGCGTGCCAAGCTCAAGGTGTTGCAGCCCGACGGCAAGCCTCTGGCCGATGCCGATGTGGCCTTTGCCGCCGTGGATGAAGGCTTGCTGACGCTGCGCGCCAACACGAGCTGGGACCTGCTGGGCGCCTTGATCCGCCAGCGCGCCTGGGGGGTTGAGACGTCCACCGCGCAGAGCGAAATCATTGGCCGGCGCCACTACGGCCGCAAGGCCGTGGCGGCCGGAGGCGGCGGCGGACAGGGCGCCACCCGAGAGTTGTTCGACACTTTGCTTTTGTGGCGCCCCAGCGTGAAGCTGGACGCCCAGGGCGAGGCGCTGATCGAGGTGCCGCTGAATGATTCGCTGACCAGCTTCCGCCTGGTGGCGATTGCCGATGCCGGCGCCCAGCGCTTTGGCACCGGCCAGGCCACGGTGCGGGTGACGCAAGATCTGCAAGTGCTGTCCGGCCTGCCGCCGCTGGTGCGTGAGGGTGACCAATTCCAAGCCATGCTGACCCTGCGCAATAGCAGCAGCCGGGCCATGAGCTTGCAGGCCACGCTGCAGGCGCCGGGGCTGGAAAAGCCTTTGCCTGCGCAAAGTGTTCAGCTGGCCGCTGGTGCTGCTGCCCAAGTGCAATGGCCGGTGACGGTGCCCGTCGGCGTGCAGAGTTTGAACTGGGAGGCCGCAGCGCAAGAGCAGGGCGCTGCCGCCAATGCGAGTGGCGCGGCCCAAGACCGCCTGAAGTTCAAGCAAAGCGTGCTGCCCGCCGTGCCCTTGCAAGTCTTGCAAGCCAGCCTGACTCAGCTGGACGGCAAGTTCAGCCTACCGGTGGCGCCGCCGGCTGATGCCTTGCCGCTGAGCGGCGTTAAGCGCGGCGGCATTCAGCTCAACCTCTTGCCCAAGTTGGGTGGCGATCTGCCCGGCCCGCGGCGTTTCTTTGAAACTTATCCCTATAGCTGCCTGGAGCAAATGGCGTCCAAAGCCATTGGCCTGCATGACGACGCGCTGTGGCAGGCTTGGGGCGCCAAACTGCCGGGCTATTTGGACCGGGACGGTCTGGCCAGCTACTTCCCGCCGGCGCCGGAAGCCGCTTCGGCCGGCAGCGAACGCCTCACCGCCTATCTGATCGCGGCCGCGCATGAGGCCGGGCGGGAGATTCCCGCGCTGCCGCGCGCCCGCATGCTGGACGGCCTGACGGCTTTTGTCGAAGGACGTTTGCTGCGCCAGCCCTGGACGCCCAAACCCGGCCAGCTTGACCAGCAAGTGCGCCGCCTGGCCGCGCTGGAGGCCTTGTCGCGCCACGGCCGCGCCACGCCGGCCATGCTCAGCACGGTGGACGCTCAGGCGCTGCCGACCTGGCCTACTGCCGCTGTGCTGGACTGGCTGCAAATTCACCAGCGCCTGCAGTCCGCGCCGCAGCGCCAGGCCCGCATTCTTGAGGCGCAAAACCTGCTGCGCAGCCGTCTCACTTATGCCGGCACCACCTTGCGCTTCAGCACTGAGGAGGGTGATGCCTGGTGGTGGTTGATGGACAGTGCCGATGCGAATGCCTCGCGCCTGCTGCTGGCCGTGCTGGAGGATGCGACTTGGGCGACAGAGCTGCCGCGCTTGCTGCAAGGCACGCTGGCACGCCAGCGCCTGGGCGCTTGGTCCACCACCACGGCCAATCTGTGGGGTGTGCTGGCGCTGGACAAGTTCAGCGCTCGCTTCGAGCGCGTCGCTGTGAGTGGCCGCACCCGGGCCGAACTGGGCGGCCAGACCCAAAGCCTGGATTGGGCCACGCAAGCCAAGGGCGGCAGCCTGTTGATGCCCTGGGCCAGCGGCAATTTGACGCTGACGCAAGAGGGCACGGGCAAGCCTTTCGTGACGACCCAGTCGTTGGCCGCCGTGCCGCTCAAGCAGGCCTTGTACTCGGGCTACCGCCTCACGCGCACCTTGCTGCCGGTGGAGCAAAAGACGGCGGGCAAATGGTCGCGTGGCGATGTCCTCAAGGTGCGGCTGGAGCTGGAAGCCAGCAGCGATATGAGCTGGGTGGTGCTGGCCGACCCGCTGCCGCCCGGCGCGGCGGTGCTGGGATCAGGGCTGGGCGGTGAAAGTGAGTTGGCCCAGCAAGGCCAGCGCAATCAAAGCACCATCTGGCCCACTTTTGAAGAGCGCAGCTTCGAGGCCTGGCGCGGCTATTTCGACTATCTGCCGCGCGGCAAGCACACGGTGGAGTACCTTGTGCGCCTGAATAATGCCGGCCGCTTCCAGCTGCCCGGCACCCGGGCCGAGGCCATGTATGCGCCCGACAGCTTCGGCGTGCTGCCGCAGCAGCAGATGGAGGTCGCGCCTTGAGGATGAGGAGGGCGGCGCTTGCCTCGGCTTTGGCATTTTGCCTCGCGCTGAGCTTGCTGGCCCCGCCGGCAGCGGCGCAGGCCAGCTTTGCCGAGGTTAAGGCGGCCCATAAAGTGTCTGACTTCACCTTGCTGGACCGCCAGGGTCAGGTCTTGCAGACCCTGCGCCTGGATATGCAGCGCCGCAGCCTGGCGTGGGTTCCCTTGGCCGAGATGTCGCCCGCCTTGCTGACGGCCATGCTGCTGGGCGAGGATCAGCGCTTTTACGCCCACAGCGGCGTTGATTGGGCAGCGGTGGCCAGCGCCGGTTTTGGCAATTTGTGGAACACCCGCACGCGGGGTGCATCCACCATCACCATGCAGCTGGCGGGTTTGCTTGACGAAGGCTTGGCGCGGCCCAGCGGCGGCCGCAGCCTGGGCCAGAAGCTCGGCCAAGCCTGGCAGGCCGGGCGGCTGGAACGCAACTGGAGCAAGGCGCAGATCCTGGAGGCCTATCTCAACAGCGTGCCGTTCCGGGGTGAGGTGATCGGCATCCATGCGCTGAGCCAAACCCTGTTCGGCAAGCATCCTTCCGGGCTGACGACCCAGGAGGCCGCCCTGGCCGCCGCCCTGGTGCGCGCGCCCAATGCCGCGCCGGCGCGCGTGGCCGAGCGGGCTTGCGCCTTGCTCAAGCTGCAGGGGGCGGCTGCCAACTGCGCGGCGGTACAGGGTCAGGTCGAGGCCTTGCTGGCCCGGCCCGCCGCCCCGCTGCAAGGCGAGGCCCTGGCGCCGCATTACGCGCGCCAAGTGCTCAAGGCGGACGGCCCGTCGCGCCAGCCCAGCAGCCTGGACGCCGCTCTGCAGCGCCTGGCCTTGAGTCTGCTGCGCCAGCAATTGGCTGAGCTCTCCGCCCGCAATGTGGAGGACGGCGCTGTGCTGGTGCTGGACCGGGCCAGCGGCGCGGTGCTGGCCTGGGTGGGCAGCAGCGGGGATGACTATTCCAGTGCAGCCCAGGTCGACGGCGTGCTGGCGCGGCGCCAGCCGGGCTCCACGCTCAAGCCCTTCATCTACCAGCTGGCGCTGGAGAAAAAGCTGATCACCGCGGCCAGCTGGCTGGATGACTCAGCGGCGCAGATCAGCACCCCGTCAGGCCTTTATCTGCCGCAAAACTATGACAAGACTTTTCGCGGCTATGTCTCGGCGCGCGCCGCCCTGGGCAATAGCCTGAATGTGCCAGCCGTCAAGCTGACCGCCATGCTGGGCGTGGACCCGCTGTTTGAGCGCCTCAATGCCCTGGGCCTTGGGCTGCGTGAAAGTGCGGGCTTTTACGGCCTGTCGCTGGCCCTGGGAAGCTCTGAGGTGAGCTTGCTCAAGCTGACCCAAGCGTATCGGACGCTGGCCAATGACCGCTCACCCGCCGCCTTCATCGTGGCGGACATGCTGGCCGACAACAATGCCCGCGCGCTCACTTTCGGCCTGGACAGCCCCTTGGCCACCAGCGGTTTTGCGGCCGTCAAAACCGGAACTAGCAAGGACATGCGCGACAACTGGTGCCTGGGCTTTTCCGATCGCTTTGTGGTGGGCGTCTGGGTCGGCAATGCCAGCGGCGCGCCCATGCATGGGGTCAGCGGCATCAGCGGCGCGGCGCCTATCTGGGCCGGCTTGATGCGCCATCTGCATCGGGGCCGCTCCTCGCGCGCGCCGCAGCCGCCGGCCGGCGTGCTGCATCAGCGTGTGGAGTTCGAGGACCAGCGGGAGCCCTCCCGCGAAGAATGGTTTGTGGCCGGCACCGAACAGGCCCTGATGCGCAGCACCGCTCAGATGGGCGCACGCGCCGCCATGGGCATTGCCAGCCCACGCGATGGCAGCATTTTTGCGCTGGACCCCGACATTCCGCCGCAGGCCCAACGCATCCGCTTCGAAGGCCAGGCGGGGCTGTGGGAGCTCAATGGCAAAGCCCTGGGGCGAGGCGCCAGTTGGCAATGGGCGCCCAAGCCTGGCAAGCACCGTTTGCGCCTTTTGGACGCCCGGGGTCAGGTCTTGCAGGCGGTGGCTTTTGAGGTGCGTGGGGCGGAGTTGCTGAAGAAGCCTTAGTGGTTCTCTTCGGGCGGCATGTCATCGCCGATCCAGGCGATCAGCATGGTGTAGGTCACCGCCAGCACCACCGGCCCCACAAACAGGCCCACCAAGCCGAAAGCCAGCAGGCCACCGATGACGCCGGAGAAGATCAAGAGCAGGGGCAGGTCGGCGCCTTTTCTGATCAACCAGGGGCGCAGCACATTGTCCAGCGAGGTGATGACCAGCGTGAAGATCAGCAGCACCGTGCCCCAGGTGTTGTCACCGCTCCAGTACAACCAGCCCACGGCCGGGGCGAGCACCAGCACCGGGCCAATCTGCGCCAGGCAGGCCATGAACATCACGGCGGCCAGCAGGCCGGCAAAGGGTACGCCGACGATCAGCAAGGCCACGCCGCCCATGGAGGATTGCACGATGGCCGTCACCACAATACCCAGTGCCACGCCGCGAATGGCTTGGCCGGCCAAGGTGATGACCTGGTCACCCTGGGCGCCGGCCAGGCGCAAGGCGAAGCCGCGCACGCCACGCGCGGCGGTTTCGCCATAGCTGTACAGCACGCCGGCAATGCCCACCGTGATCAGGAACTGCAGGCCGATCATGCCAAGGCCACCGGCCTGACCCGCCAGCCATTTGAAGGAGATGCCGAAATAGGGCTTGACCAAGGCCATCACATAACCGTAACCATCCACGGCCACGCGGTGCCAGATTTCGGCCACGCTGCCGCCCACCAAGGGCAGCTGGGCCACCCATTCCGGCGGCTCGGGCAAGTTCGCATCGGCCAGCTTGTTGGCCAGGGCGACCACGCTGTCGGCATGCGTGATCATGGCCGTCAGTGCAATCGACAAGGGCACGAAGAGCACCAGCAGCAGGGCCAGCACCATCACGCCGGTGGCCAACCCGCGCCGGCCCCACAGCCGCGCTTGCAGGCCGCGCATCATCGGCCAGGTGGCCACCACCACCATGGTGGCCCAGATCAAGGGCCCGAGAAAGGGCCGCAGCACCCACAGCGAGGCGGCCATCATCAGCGCGACGCTCAAGATGGCCAGCGAGTTGCGGATGAGTTCGGGGCGGGGCGTGTTGCTCATGGGCGGGTGCTGCGGGCTCAGAAGAATGGCGATGGGCCAGATTCTGACCGCAGTCGGAGAAAATGCTTGGCATGAGCAAGAAAACAGTCCACGTCAGCGAAACCCCGGCCACGCAGATGCTGCGCCGCCAAGGCGTTAGCTTTAGCGAGCATGTGTATGACTATGTCGAGCACGGCGGCACCGGGGAGTCCTCGCGCCAGCTCGGCGTGCCCGAGCATGAGGTCATCAAGACCCTGGTGATGCAGGATGAAAAAGCCCAGCCCCTGATCGTGCTGATGCACGGCGACCGCCAGGTCAGCCTGAAGGAATTGGCGCGGCAAATCCCCTGCAAAAAGGTCGAGCCCTGCAAGCCCGAAGTGGCGCAACGCCACAGCGGCTATATGGTGGGCGGCACCTCACCGTTTGGCTGCAAAAAGGCCATGCCCATCTATGTCGAGGCGACGATTCTTGAGCTGCCGCGCATCTGCATCAACGGCGGCCGACGTGGTTTTTTGGTCGGCTTGGCGCCGCAGGTGCTGGTCGAGCTGCTGGCAGCGCGGCCGGTCCACTGCGCCAGTGCAGAATAGCGCCCCATGCAAGAACAACTCCTCCCTCTGCTGGCCGCCATTTGCGGCTACCTCGTCGGCTCGCTCTCGTTTGCCGTCATCATCAGCCGCTTCATGGGCTTGTCGGACCCGCGCAGCTATGGCTCGGGCAACCCCGGCGCCACCAATGTGCTGCGCTCCGGCAATAAAAAGGCCGCCATCCTGACGCTGCTGTTCGACGCACTCAAGGGCTATGTGCCGGTGCTGCTGGTGACGCTGTACGGCGCCCGTTTCGGCCTGGGTGAAGGCACGGCTGCCTTGGTGGGCCTGGGCGCCTTCCTGGGACATTTGTGGCCGGTGTTCTTCCGCTTTGAAGGCGGCAAGGGTGTGGCCACCGCGGCCGGTGTGATCTTGGCGCTGAACCCGGTTCTGGGCCTGTCGACCTTGGCCACCTGGGTGATCATGGCCTACTTCTTCCGCTACTCTTCGCTGGCCTCATTGACCGCTGCGGCCTTCGCGCCCTTCTACCAAATGCTGATCTGGGATACGGGCCCCATCGTCGGCGTGCTGATCCTGATGGCTTTGCTGCTGGTGTGGCGTCATCTTGAGAACATCAAGAAGCTGCTCAATGGCACCGAGAGCAAGCTCGGCCACAAGGCCGCAGGCGCTGTGCCAGCCGCTGGCACGAGCAAAAAGCATCCGCATGGGCATGTGGGCGCCAAGCCGCATGGTCATTCGCACCACCATCCGTCCAAAAAGAAAGGTTCCTGAAATGAGCAACTCCATCCAACGCTTTGACGTCGGCGCGCGCATGTCCGAGATGGCCGTCTACAACGGCGTGGTCTACCTGGCCGGCCAGGTGCCCGAAGATGCCACGCAAGACATCACCGGCCAAACCGCCCAGGTGTTGGCCGCCATCGACGCCTTGCTGGCCAAGGCCGGCAGCGACAAGACCAAGATCTTGCGCGCCCAGATCTTCATCGCCGACCTGGCCGACTTCCCCGGCATGAACGCCGCCTGGGACGCCTGGGTTGCGCCCGGCCACACCCCACCCCGCGCCACGGTCGAGGCTAAGCTGGCCCGCGCCGAGTGGAAGGTGGAAATTGTGGTGACGGCTGCGGTCTAAAGCCCGCCGCCATGCGCCTGGGGCTTGAGCGCATGAGTGCTTCCGCACCGCCTTACGCGCCAGACTTGCTGCAGATTGTGGCTGCGCCCGATAGGGTGGCGCCAGCCCTTAAACACTTTGCGCTGAGGCAGTCTTTCTGATGGCCAGGCGCAGGGCTGATTTCTGGTCGCTGGCGCTGATCCTGGCCTTGGTGCTCGGGGCCTCCCAGGCTGCGTCATGGTGGCTGGGGCGCGGGCAGAGCGAAGCGTTGCGTGCGCTCGCCAAGCCAGGGGACATCGTGATGCTGTCCTCCCTGACCTGCGTCTACTGCGAAAAAGCGCGCGCCTGGATGACGGCGCGGCAAGTGCCTTTCCGGGAATGCTTTATCGAGAGCGACGCCGCCTGCCTCGCTGAGTATCAAGCGCGTGGCGCGCGCGGCACGCCCACGCTGGTGGTGCGAGGCCAAACCCAGCTCGGCTTCGACCCAGCGAGACTGATTCAGTCGCTCAAGCCTTGAATCTCAAGCGCTGAAACTCAATCGCTGAAGCTCAGGCCCAGCTTTTCCGGGTCGCCCTGGCCGCGGCGGACTAGCACCGGCGCGTCGCCGCTGAGGTCGATCACCGTGGTGGGCTGCAAGGTGCAGGCACCGGCATCGACGATGGCTTGCAGGACCTTGTCAAAGCGCGCGGAAATTTCCTGCGCGTCGTTGAGCGGCTCGGTCTCGCCGGGGGGAATCAGTGTTGCCGACAACAAGGGTTCGCCAAACAAGGCCAGCAAATCCTGCGCCACGCGGTGATCCGGCACCCGCAGGCCGATGGTGCGGCGTGAGGGGTGGGACAAGCGGCGGGGTACTTCTTTGGTGGCTTCGAGGATGAAGGCAAACGGACCCGGCGTGGCCAGCTTGAGCAGGCGGTACTGCTGGTTGTCGACCCGGGCATAGCTGGCCAGCTCGCTCAGGTCGCGGCAGAGCAGGGTCAGGTGATGCTTGTCATCGATGCCGCGGATGCGGCGCAGGTTTTCCACCGCAGTTTTGTCGTCCAGGCGGCAGACCAGGGCGTAGCTGGAATCGGTGGGGATGGCCACCACGCCGCCGCCATGCAGGATCTGCGCGGTTTGCTTGAGAAAACGGGCTTGGGGGTTCTCGGGGTGGACTTCGAAATATTGGGCCATGCCGCATTGTCCATCGCCACCCCTGGCTTGTGGCACAGGCGCAGCCGGCCTGTTGCCGAAAACGCGACGGCTGACCCCGTGTTTGCTGGGGGCGCTTGGGTGTGGGCGCGGGCTCAGGCCCAGTGGATGCGGTGGGCCAAGGCCTGCCACACCGGCTTCAAGCGGCCTGACAAGCCGTCCACCCTGCCCAGATCGGTGCGGCTTTCCTCGGGGGAGTGGAAGTCCGAGCCACGGGATGCGAAGAGGTCGAACTCCAGCGCCGTGTCGGCGTATTTGATGGCCTCGGCGGCGGAGTGGCTACCGGTCACCACCTCGATGCCGCGCCCGCCGTGGGCCATGAACTCGGTGATCAGGGCGTACTCTTCGGTGGGGCTGAAGGCATAGCGGGCCGGGTGGGCGATGACGGCCTCGCCGCCTGCCTCCTTGATCCAGCGCAGCGCGTCGCCCAGGCGCGCCCAGCGGTGTTCCACATAACCCGGCTTGCCCTCGGTGAGAAACCGGCGGAACACCTCGTTGACGTCCTGACAATGCCCGGCCTCAACCAGAAAGCGCGCGAAGTGGGTGCGGGAAATCAGCTCGGGGTTGCCCACGAATTGCAGTGCACCTTCATAGGCGCCCTTGATGCCCACTTGCGCCAGGCCGGCGGCCATCTCGCGCGCCCGCGCTTCGCGCCCGCCTCGGGTGTCACGCAAGCCTTGAATCAAGGCCGCGTTGTGATGATCAAAGCCCAGGCCCACGATGTGCACCACCCGGCCGGCAAAGCTGACCGAAATCTCCACGCCGGTGAGGTAGTGCATGCCTTGCGCCAAGGCCGCCTCCAGCGCGCGCTGCTGTCCGGCCACTTCATCATGGTCGGTCAAGGCCCACAGCTCGACGCCATTGGCTTTGGCGCGCTGCGCCAGTTCTTCGGGCGTGAGGGTGCCGTCGGATACGCGCGAATGGCAGTGCAGGTCGGCGTTGGTGCTGGCGTCGACGCTGCGAGAGCTGCCAATGGCGCTGTTGGCAGAGGGCTGAGAGGTGGGGCTGCTGTTCACGCGGCCATTTTATGGGGCCGGCGCCGGCCAGCCTTGCGCAAGGTCATTGGCTGCCGCCTAGACCAGGGCCTCAACAATCATCTGCACCCGTTGCTGGCCCTGGTACTCATCCAGGCTCAGGCGGTAGGCCATGCGGCCGCGCTCAGGCACCGGATCGATATGGCCGAACCAGATAGCGTCGCGCAGCACGCCGGCCTGGCGGATGCGCAGCTTGAGGTGGCGTTCGCCCACGATGCGCTGGGAGATCACGTCCACCTGATCGCAGAACAGCGGCGCCTCGAAAGCCTGGCCCCAGACTTGCGCGTCCAGGCTGCGCACGGTGTCAGGGGTGAAGAACTCGGGCGAGAGTGGGCCGTCGGTGCGCAGGGTGCGGGTCAGGGCAGCCGCGTCCAGCCATTCGGCGGCGACCGTTTGCAAGGCCTGGTTGAAGGCGGCGAAACTTTCTGGGTCCGCCAAGGTGCAGCCAGCCGCCATGGCGTGGCCGCCAAACTTTTTCAGCAACTCGGGCTGGCGCTTGCTGACCAAGTCCAGCGCATCGCGCAGATGAAAGCCGGGAATGGAGCGGCCCGAGCCTTTGAGCTGACCATCGGCGCCTTGCGCGAAGACGAAGGTGGGGCGATGCACACGGTCCTTCAGTCGCGAGGCGATGATGCCCACCACGCCTTCATGGAAGTCGGCTTCGAACAGGCATAAAGCGGCCGGCGTTTCGCCGTCCAGCTGGCTCATGATGTGATCAAGCTTGGCCTCGGCTTGCAGCTTCATATCGGCCTCGATCTCACGCCGCTCACGATTGATGGCGTCGAGCTGCTTGGCCAATTCCAGGGCGCGGCTGGGCTCATCGCTGAGCAGGCATTCGATGCCCAGGGTCATATCGGACAGGCGCCCGGCCGCGTTGATGCGCGGCCCCAGCGCAAAGCCCAGGTCGAAACCAGTGGCGCGGCTGCAATCGCGCCCGGCCGCGGTGAACAGGGCTTGCACACCCGGCTGCACCCGGCCGGCGCGCATGCGCTTGAGGCCTTGGGCGACCAGGCGGCGGTTATTGGCGTCGAGCTTGACCACATCGGCCACCGTGCCCAGTGCTACAAGGTCCAGCAGACCGTCGAGCTTGGGTTGGCTGGCGGCGTCGAATGCGCCGCGCCGACGTAACTCGCTGCGCAGGGCCAGGAGCACGTAAAAGGCGACGCCCACGCCTGCCAGATTCTTGCTCTCGAAGCTGCAGGCGGGCTGGTTGGGGTTGACGATGGCGTCGGCCGCGGGCAGCACGATTTCGCCGTCGATGAGGGCGGGCAGATGGTGGTCTGTCACCAGCACCTTGAGGCCTAAGGCCTTGGCATGGGCCACGCCGGCGATGCTGGCGATGCCGTTGTCCACCGTCATCAAGACCTGCGGGCGCTGCGGCAGGGCCAGCTCGACGATGGCGGGCGTCAGTCCGTAGCCATGCACGGCGCGGTCGGGTACGACGTAGCCGAGCTGCTCGGGCTTGGCGCCCAGCAGAGCCAGGCCGCGCAGGGCGACGACGCAGGCGGTGGCGCCGTCGCAGTCGTAGTCGGCCACCAGGCAGATGCGCTCACCGGCAAGGATGGCATCGGCCAAGAGCTGGGCGGCGGCGGTGGCGCCGAGCAGGGATTCGGGCGGCAAAAGCCGGGCCAGGCCGTCGTCCAATTCAAGCGGCTCACGCACGCCACGGGCGGCAAACAGGCGCGCCAGTAGCGGAGTGTGGCCGGCTTGCTCCAGGGCCCAGGCGGCGCGGGGCGGCACCTCGCGGGTCAGCAGTTGGGGGGCGTTAGCGGCCATCACAAAGCCTCCAGCGCAGCGGCGGCATTGGCGCGGGGTGGCAGCCAGCGCTGCAGGGTTTTTTGTAGGGCGCCGCGCGGCGGCAGCTGGTAGCTCTGCGCGAAGCGTTCGCCGCACAGTGTCAGTTGCACCGGTTCGCCCACTCGTGCCCGCTGCAGCAGTTCCGACACCGCGCCTTCGTCCAACTTCGTCCAGGCCTCGGCCCAGGCCGCCCAGTCAGCGGCCAGCTGCGGCGCTTGCAAGCTGCTGTTGATTTGCAGATTGGCGGGCAGCGGCGTCAGCGTGTCGGGCGCGGCGCCGCAGCCGCTGATCCACACCGAGTTAAGCGCCAGGGCGCCCCGTGCTTCGCGCTGGGCATTCAAGGGCTCGCGGTGCAGCAGCATCTGCACCTCGTTTTGCAAGGTGCGCAGGCGTCGCGCGCTGGGCATCCAGGGGTCGACATTGCGCAGCAGCACCCGCTCAACGCTGGCGCTGCTCAGGCCCGCCAGGCTGTCGTGGGTCAGCAGCCATTGGTAGCGCGAGAGCCAGTGCGCGCGCCAGCCCTCATTGGTGGGCCACAGCTCGGCCAGGGCGGCGAAGAACTGGCGCGATTCCTCATCCGTCAGCTCAAGAGACTCGGGTGCGTAGGCATTGACCTGATCGCTGCCCACGGCCAGGTGCAGCGGCGTCAGCAGGGCCCAGGGCAGGCGCGGGTCTTCGCCGGCGGCTTCGGCAGCCCAAGCGGCGGTGGGCAGCAGGCCATCGCTGTCAGCGTGGGGCTGGACGCTACCGCGCAAGCGGGCCAGGCTGTGTTCAAAGGGGGTGTTGAGGCTTTGCTCATCGCTGCCCAGCGCCGGGCCGGCGGGTTTGAGCAGGCCTAGCAAGCCCGCCAGGTGCGGCAGGGCCAGGTGATTCAGGGTGTGCTTACAGGCCTCGTCGAGGGCGCTGGCGTGGGAAATCATCAGGTGCATGGTGGCCATTATCGAGTGCGGTGCTTGGTCAGACGCTGCGCAGGCTTTGGCTGGGCAGGTGCGGGCTACTCGATAGGGACGGCGCGCGCCTGTCACACAAGCTTCATCAAGCTGCCATGGGCTGGACACGGCCCGGGACCAAACTCACTAGCCATGCAGAACGACCACGCCTTGATGCGCGCCGCCGCGACTGCAGCGGGTGCCCTGACCAGCCTGCCCCCATCGGTCGATGCGGCAGATTCCGAGGGCGTGGACGGCGGCGGCAAGCCCAGCCGCCGCTACCGCACGGTGTGGATCTCGGACCTGCATCTGGGCACGCCCGGCTGCCAGGCCCATGCTTTGCTGGACTTTTTGCGCGAGGTGGAGTGCGAGGAGCTCTTCCTGGTCGGCGACATCATCGACGGCTGGCAGCTGCGCCGCAGCTGGTACTGGCCGCAAGCTCACAACGATGTGGTGCAAAAACTGCTGCGCAAGGCCCGCAAGGGCTGCAAGGTCTACTTTGTGCCCGGCAACCATGACGAGTTCGCCCGCAAATACCTCAATCACAATTTCGGTGGCATTGAGGTGGTCAAAGAATGGATCCACGAAACCGCCGATGGGCGCAAGCTGTGGATCACCCATGGCGATTTGTTCGACGGGGTGATCCAGTGCGCCAAATGGCTGGCCCATGTGGGCGACTGGGCGTATGAGCTGACACTCAAGCTCAATCGCTATCTGAACCATCTGCGCGCCAAGTTCGGCCTGCCCTACTGGAGCTTGTCCAAATACCTCAAGCTCAAGGTCAAGCGGGCGGTCAGCTATGTGTCTGACTTCGAAGAGGCGGTGGCCCGGGAAGCACGCAAGCGCGGTGTGCACGGCGTGGTTTGTGGTCATATTCACTTTGCTGAGATGCGCGATATCGACGGCATCCTGTATTGCAACGATGGCGATTGGGTGGAAAGCCTGACCGCCTTGGTCGAGCATGCCGATGGGCACTTGGAGATCCTCGATTGGGCTCAGGTGCTGGCTGCTGGAACCCCTTCCTTAACCGAACCAGGCCTGCCTGCGGCTAGGCCAGAAGTGCTGGCTTAGCGCACCTAGAATCAAAGAATGAGTGCTGCTGAATCGATGCCGACAAACCCAAGTGTTTTGCCTCCCTCCGACTTGCTGAACCGCGAGCAAGCCATTCTGGAGTTCAACCGCCGCGTGCTCGCACAGTCGCTGCGCCTGGATGTGCCGCTGCTGGAGCGCTTGCGCTATATCTGCATCGTCTCCTCCAATCTCGATGAATTTTTCGAGGTGCGCTTTGCCGACATGCTGGACGCCGCCCGTGACCCCCTGGGTTCGGTGGACAACCGCGATGTCGAGCGGGTGGCGCGCGCCTCTCACGCCTTGATTGATGAGCAGTACGCCATCTTCAACGAGCAGCTCATGCCTTTGCTGGCCGAGCAGAAGATCGTCATCCTCAACCACGCCGACCGCAATGAGGTGCAGCGGGCTTGGGTGGCCAAGTTCTTTGAGCGCGAGGTGCGCCCGCTGATGGTGCCCGTCGGCCTGGACCCGGCCCACCCCTTCCCGCAGGTGGCCAACAAGTCTTTGCACTTCATTGCCCGGCTCTCGGGCAAAGACGCTTTTGGGCGCGACAACCGCATTGCCATTGTCAAAGTGCCGCGGGTGCTGCCGCGGGTGATTCGCTTGCCGGCCGCCATCAGCCATGGACGCCAGGCCTTTGTGTTGCTGACCAGCGTGATTCGCGCCCATCTGGAGGAGTTGTTCTCGGGCCGCAAGGTCGAGGCCTTCTCGCAGTTCCGGGTCACCCGTGACTCCGATCTGGAGGTGGACGAGGAGGAGATTGCCAATCTGCGCAATGCGCTGCGCTCCGGGCTGACAACGCGGCATTTCGGCCGCGCGGTTCGCCTGGAGGTGGTCAACACCTGCCCGAGCGAGTTGGCGCAGTTTCTGCTGGAACAGTTTGATCTGCCGGCCGCAGCGCTCTACCGCGTCAACGGCCCGGTCAATCTGGTGCGCCTGAATGAGCTGATCGACCAGACCGATGCGCCCGAGTTGCGTTTCGAGCCGCATGAGCCGGCTTGGCCGCAGTCCCTGCCGCGCCAGAAGTCCATCTTCGAGCGTCTGCGCAACAAGGGCGATGTCTTGATGCATCACCCTTTCGAGAGCTTCGATCCGGTGGTGCAGTTTCTGCGCGAGGCGGTGGAAGACCCCGATGTGCTGGCCATCAAGCAGACCATTTACCGCACGGGCAGCAAGTCGGTGCTGGGGGATTTGCTGATCGAGGCGGCACGGCGCGGCAAGGAAGTGATGGCCGTGGTGGAGTTGAAAGCGCGCTTCGACGAAGAGGCCAATATCAACTGGGCCGAGCGCCTGGAGGCGGTGGGCGCGCAGGTGGTGTACGGCATCGTCGGCTTCAAAACCCACGCCAAGCTGCTGCTGGTGACGCGGCGCGAGGGAGCGAAGTTCCGCCGCTATGCGCATCTGTCCACCGGCAACTACAACCCCAAGACGGCGCGTTTCTACACCGACCTGGGTTATTTGACCGCCGACCCCGAGCTGACCTCGGATGCCGACTCGGTTTTCCGTCAGCTGGCCTCGCTGGGCAAGATCAAGACGCCCAAGCGCTTGCTGCTGGCGCCCTTCAATATGCACAGCCGCATGATGGAGCATTTGGCCCAAGTGGCCGAGGCCGCGCGGGCCGGCAAGCCCGCGCGCATCGTCGTGAAGATCAATGCCCTGACCGATGCCGACTTGATCAACGGCATCTTGGCCGCCGGCCAGGCTGGCGCCAAGGTGGACCTGATCGTGCGCGGCGCCTGCATGTTGCCGCCGGGCCTGCCCGGCATCA
This sequence comes from uncultured Roseateles sp., assembly GCF_945956965.1. Taxonomy (GTDB): domain Bacteria; phylum Pseudomonadota; class Gammaproteobacteria; order Burkholderiales; family Burkholderiaceae_C; genus Paucibacter_A. Next base: position 10,975 of record NZ_CAMFJS010000023.1, on the reverse strand, counting down.
GCGACAACATCGTGGTGCGCTCGGTGGTCGGGCGCTTTTTGGAACACACTCGGGTCTGCTATTTCCAGTGGGGCGCCAGCGAGGACGAGGTGGCCTTGTACTTGGCCAGCGCCGACTGGATGAGCCGCAATATGTTCCGCCGCATCGAGATCGCCTGGCCGGTCAGCGACCCCAAGCTGCGCCAGCGCATCATCGACGAGGCCCTGGTGCCTTATCTGCACGACGGCTTGGATGCTTGGCAGCTTGGGCCGGATGGCCGCTCCAGCCGGGTGTCCACCACGGGCCTGAGTGCTCAACAGGCTTTGATGCAGCGCTTCAAGGCGCAGCGCGATTAAGCACGGGGATTGCGGGCATGGACCTGATTCTGTGGCGTCACGCTGAAGCGGAATTGCTGCGCGAAGGCAGTACCGATATGGCCCGCTGCCTGACCGCCAAGGGAGAGCGCCAGGCCGCGCGCATGGCGGACTGGTTGAACCATCGCCTGGCGGCATCCACCCGCGTACTGGTCAGCCCGGCCGAGCGGGCGCGTGGCACTGCGGCGGCCTTGGGGCGCGAAGTGCGCATCGTCAACAGCATTGCGCCCGATGCCTCGGTGCAAGATCTGCTGGCCGCTTCGCGCTGGCCGCAGTCCAGCGAGCCGGTGCTGATGGTGGGCCATCAGCCGACGCTGGGTTTGTTGGCCTCGCTGCTCTTGACCGGCACGGCTCAGCCTTGGGCGGTCAAAAAGGGTGGCGTCTGGTGGCTGCGTTCGCGCCAGCGCGACGGCCATTCGGAAGTTGTGCTGCAAGCGGTGCAGGCACCGGACTTTCTTTAGTCCTTGCGTGACAGACCGCCCGAGGGCTATGCCCCGAGCCTCACTGTCAGCCGCTGACTAGGCGAGGACCAGCTCCAACACCCCGCTGCGCGCCCAGGCCGCGGCTTCTTCTTGCAAGAGGTAGGCGGTGCGCGGGTTTTGCAATGCCCATGATTTGGGCAGGCTCAGGGTGAAGCGTTTGCCCTCGCGCTTGAGGCGCAGGGCTTGGCTGTCCACCGCTTCGCGGGCATGGGCTTTGATGACGGCCAGGCGCAGGCTCAGCAATTGCAGCAGCAGGCTCTCGTCACCGAGGATGCCTTCAAGCTTGCGCAGCCCGCCGCGCTGGCCCAGTGCCAGATCGCCCAGGCGTTTGAGCTGGCTTTGCGAGAAGCCGGCCGCGTCCACATGGGCCAGCAGATAGGCGCTGTGGCGGTGGTGGTCGTGGTGCGAGACCATCATGCCCATCTCATGCAGGGCGGCGGCCCAGGCCAGTTCGCGCTGGCGTTCCCGCGGTGCGCGGGGTGCGACTTGTTTGTAGAGGCTTTGCGCGGTGGCTTGCACCCGGGCGGCCTGGGCCAGATCGACCGCAAAACGCTTTTGCAAAGCCTCCACCGAGGCTTCGCGCATGTCTTGTTTGGCAGCTCCGTCACTGGTGCGCGCGGCTTCCAGGCGCTCCACCAGATCAAAGATCACGCCCTGGCGCAGCGCGCCCTTGGCCGGGAACAGCTCGGCAATGCCGAATTGGGTCAGCAAGGTGTAGAGGATGCACAGGCCGCCACCCACCACGGCTCGGCGATCTTCCTTCAGGCCCATCAGGTCGAGGCGGCTCATGGTGCCGGCGGCAATGCATTGTTCGATGCACCAGCGCAAGGCCTCGGGCGTGATGCGACCATCGGTCACGCCGCTGGCCGCCAGGATTTGCGCCACCGCACCCACCGTGCCGGAGGAGCCCAGCGCGCGCTGCCACATGGCGGGCTTGAAGAGGGTCAGGGCTTCTTCCAGTTCAGCCCCTGCGGCCACCTGGGCAGCGCGGAAAGCGTCGGCGGTGAACACGCCTTCGGGGAAGAAGCGCATCGACAGGCTGACGCTGCCGATCTGAAAGGATTCAGCCGAGGCGGGGCGGCGTCCGCGGCCCAGAATCATCTCGGTGGAGCGGCCGCCGATATCGATCACCAGGCGGGGCTCGTCCGAGGGCTGCAAGCGCGCCACGCCGGCATAGATCAGCCGGGCCTCTTCGCGGCCGGAGATGACCTCGATCGGGTAGCCCAGGGCTTCTTGCGCGCGCGCCAGAAAGGCATTGCGGTTCTTGGCTTCGCGCAGCGTCTGCGTGGCCACGGCGCGCACGCGGGCGGCCGGGAAGCCCTTCAGGCGCTGGGCAAAGCGCTGCAGGCATTCCAGGCCGCGCTGCATGGCGGCCTCGGTCAACATGCCTTCTTCGTCCAGGCCGGCGCCCAGACGAACGGTTTCTTTCAGATATTCCTGGCGCTTGTATTGGCCGCGCGGCAGCTGGGCAATTTCCAACCTGAAGCTGTTGGAGCCCATGTCGATGGCGGCGAGTGGGGCGGCGATGTCGGGGGTGACCGGAATGGGCAGCAAATTCATGCGGGCGATTGTCGCGGCAAACTTGGGCATGGGCGTGACGGAAGGCCTGGCCTTGGTGCTCGGCGGCTGAAAAGCAACGCCTTGGCGCAGCGCGCTGAATCTGATCGACGCGATTCAGGCTGCCGAGGGCGCTTGAGCGGATGCCAGCCGGCGTCAGTGCAGGGCTATTGACACGGTTGATAAGATGAGGGCTGTGTTGAAGGCATTGTTGAGGGCGCCATCGTGTGCGCTGAGCCGCAGGTCTTCAGCGCAGATGCCCGACCCAGCTTGCGCCAGGAGGTGGCCAAGGATGGGAGCAAGCAGGCCAGGCGGAAACGCGGGTCTGGCGCCGATGTTTGTTGTAGATGAAGTAGCAGTGCTGCATGCTGAGCCAGACCGCGCCGACCTTGGGCGCGGTTTGTTTTTGGTCTGCCGCGCAACGGAAACTTGATGACTCTTTTTTATATCGTGCTGGCCACCTTCGCCGGCGGCTTGCTCTCCGTCTTGATTGCGGCGAGCCTGACCGTTAGCCTGTTGAGCCGCATCGTCAAGAACCTGGTGAGTTTATCCACCGGTGTGCTGCTGAGCACGGCCTTGCTGCACGTCTTGCCCGAGGCCTTCGAGAGCAAGGCCAGCCCGCATGCGCTCTTCATGGTGCTGCTGGGCGGTTTGATGTTCTTTTTCTTGCTGGAGAAGGTGGAGTTGTACCGCCACAACCACCATCACGAGGGCGACGGCCACCATCACCATCATCACTTCGATGCCGAGCAAGCGGGGCGCGGTGGCCTGAGTGTGTTGGTCGGCGACAGCATCCACAATTTCTGCGACGGCATCATCATCGCGGCCGCCTTTTTGGCTGACCCGCATCTGGGTGTGGTGACCTCGCTGGCCATCATTGCGCACGAAATCCCGCAAGAGGTGGGCGACTACATCGTGCTGCTCAATGCCGGCTTCTCGCGCTCCAAGGCGCTGCTCTTCAATGCCATTTCAGGTTTGGCAGCGGTGTTGGGCGGGGTGGTGGGCTATTTTGTCGTGGGCCCGTGGGAAAGCTTGTTCCCCTACTTGCTGGTCGCGGCCAGTAGCAGCTTTGTCTATGTGGCGGTGGCGGACTTGATTCCGCAATTGCAGCGCCGCCTGCCTTGGCGCGAAACGGTCGCGCAACTGGCCTGGTTGGCGGTGGGCATCGGCTTGGTTGTCGTGGTCGTGGCTGTTTCAGCGCACGACCACTGAGCCGCAAGGGCTGATTCGAGCAGTCGCTCGGTCAGCGCACCACCAACACCGGCGTGGTGCAGTGGGTCAACACTTTCTGGGTCTCGCTGCCCAGCAGCAGGGCTTGCACGCCGCGGCGGCCATGGGAGGCCATGACGACCAGATCGCATTGATTGTCGGCCACATACTCGATGATGGCTTCCCAGGCGTGCAGGGCTTCGACGGTGAAGCCTTCGCATTGCACATCGGCCGCGGCGGCCAGCTCCAAAGCCGCTTTGACGCGAGCGCTGGCGATGCGCTCTTGCGCATCAAAGAACTCTTGCGGCGGTGTCGGCTGCATTTCCGAGACGGCGCTGTAGGGGAAGGGTTCTTTCACGCTCAGGGCGAAAAGCTTGGCGCCGTGAATGCGTGCCAAGCCGATGGCGGTGTTCAGCGCCTTGGTGCTGATTTCGGAACCGTCGGTCGGGACAAGAATGCGTTTGAACATGGTTTGGATCCTCCTTGGCGTGATGAGATGGCATCAAGCGCAGCGGTTTAGGCTTGGCCGATAGCGTTCAGTTTGGCCTGCGCGGCCAAACTGCATCTTGCGCTAAATCAAGCTCGAAGGGGAGTGCGTCAAGCCGTCGCGATGGGGCGCAGCGGGTTGGCAGACCATTCGCTCCAGGAGCCCGGGTAGAGCTTGGCGCCGGGCAGGCCGGCATGGCTCATGGCCAGCAGGTTGTGGCAGGCGGTAACGCCGGAGCCGCACTGGTGCACGACCTGATCCGCTGGGTAGGCACCGAGCAAGGCCAGGAATTCCTCGCGCAACTGCGCGGCGGGCTTGAAGTGCAGACCGTCCGCCGCCAGATTGTTCTTGAACAGGCGGTTGCTGGCACCGGGAATGTGGCCCGCCTTGGCATCAAGCGGCTCCACCTCGCCCCGGAAGCGCTCGGGTGCGCGCGCATCAATGAGGCGGATCATGCCGAGTTGGGCTTGCAGTGCATCGGCGTCAATGCTGCTGACCAGTGATTCGGAGGCTTGGAACGTGGCGGGGCAGGGCACAGGGATGCTGTCGCTGCTGGCACTCGTCTTGCCGTCATGGGGCGCGCTCAACCAGGCGCTGAGGCCGCCGTCCAGCACGGCCACCGCCGAATGGCCAAGCCAGCGCAACATCCACCACAGCCGTGCCGCATACATGCTGCCTTGGGCGTCGTAAACTACCACTTGGCGGCCGGCGCACAGGCCCAGATCGGCCATTTTCTGCGCGAAGGTCAGGCGCTCGGGCAGGGGGTGGCGGCCATTGCTGCCGCTCTTCGCGCCGCTGAGGTCGCGGTCCAGGTGCAAATAGTGAGCGCCGGGCAGGTGGCCGCTGCGGTAAGCGCGCTCACCCGCGGCCGGATCTGCGAGGTCGAAGCTGACGTCGATTAGCAAGGGTGCCGCACTGCCATTCGCCTCGGCTTGAGCCAGCAGGCCCTGCAATTCCGACACGGTGATTAAGGTCTGGAAAACGGGGCTCATGCTGGGGTCCTGTTGCTGACGTTTGGCTTCTGGGGCGCTTGGCTGGCGTGCTCGCTGACTGCGTCGTGATTGAGCTTGAGGCTTAGCGTCCCAGCTTCATCTCGCGCCGATACCACTCGTGGAAGTGCTGCATGCCGTCTTCCATCGGGCTTTGGTAGGGGCCGACTTCATTGTCACCGCGCAGCATCAAGGCCTTGCGGCCGGCATCCATGCGCAGGGCGATCTCGTCGTCTTCGATGCAGGTCTCCATATAGGCGGCCTGATGGGCTTCGACAAAGTCGCGTTCGAAGGCGGCGATTTCCTCGGGGTAGTAGAACTCGACGATATTGGCCGTTTTCTGCGTACCTTGCGGGAACAGGGTCGACACCACCAGCACATGCGGATACCACTCCACCATGATGTGCGGGTAGTAGGTCAGCCAGATGGCACCTGCCTTGGGTGGCTCGCCGCCGCGGAACTTGAGCACCTGCTCATGCCAGCGTTGGTAAATGGCCGAGCCGGGCTTGGCCAAATCCTTGTGGATGCCCACGGTCTGCACCGAATGGTTGCGGCCAAATTCCCAGGCCAGGTCATCGCAGGTGACGAAGTGGCCCAGGCCAGGGTGGAAGGGGCCGACGTGATAGTCCTCCAGATAGACCTCGATGAAGGTCTTCCAGTTGTAGTCGCACTCATGCACATGGACCTTGTCCAGCACATAGCCGCTGAAATCCAGCTCGGCCTTGGGGCCTAGCGATTTCAAATGGCTGGCGACATCGTGGCCATTGGCTTCGAACAAAAGCCCGTTCCATTCCTGTAACTCATAGCGTTTCAGGTTCAGACAGGGGTCGTGGTCGAAATGCGGCGCACCAATCAACTCGCCTTTGAGGTCGTAAGTCCAGCGGTGCAAGGGGCAGACGATATTGCTGCGGGTATTGCCACGCCCACGCAGCATCACCGCCTGGCGGTGGCGGCAAACATTGGAGATCAGTTCCAGCCCTTGCGGCGTGCGCACCAGGGCCCGACCTTCTTGTTCCTGCGGCAGCGCGTAGTAATCGCCGACCTCGGGCACCGCCAGCGCGTGTCCGAGGTAGCGCGGCCCAAGTTTGAAGATGACATCCTGTTCCTTGCGGAACAGCTCCTCGTCGAAATAGGAGGAAACAGGCAGCTGCGTATCGCTGCGTTCAAGAGCCGCGAGGGAAATACTCAGGTCGGACATGATCCAAGTGGGTCTCCAAGAAACCAATAGTCAGCCGCTCAAACCAATTGAATTGGCCAGAGAAGCATGACGGCCCGGACGTCGGGTGTGAAACAAATAACCGGCACTAGTGACAATTCGTCATGCCGGCGTGGCTGAATTGCGGCCGTGGGAGCATGGCCGCGTCGCAAGAAGTGAGGATGTTTGAGCGCAAACCGGCCTGCTGACGATTCTCATATGAGGACAATTCCCGCAGGATCCAGTCCTGATCAAACCGCCCCATTGACAACCTGCTTGAAGCCATCGTCTTTGCCGATGCATTCGCATCGCCTCCCGCCTTGCCTCGCCTGCCGCGAGCCGGGGATTGTACCTGTTGACAGTCGTAAGTCGGGCGCCTTGTCAAGTAACCCCCCCCGCGAGGGCGTGGTACTTGGATGACAACCTCCGTAGTTGCACTGACTACAATCCGCGTTTTCGCCTACCGTTATGCCTAAATCAAGTCAAACCACCAAAAATGCGTCTGCCGAAGCGGTGGCGCCTAGCTATGAGCAGGCGCTTGCCGAGTTGGAACGCTTGGTCATGGGCATGGAGGCGGGCCAGTTGCCGCTGGATCAGTTACTTGAGAGTTACCGAAGAGGCGCTGAATTGCTCGGATTTTGCCGTGCTCGCCTTCAGGCCGTAGAACAACAAGTCAAGGTGCTGGAGGGTGAGGGATTGAAACAATGGGGAGATTCCTGAGCGTGGACGCAGGTATTTTTGAACAATGGATGCAGCGCTCACTGGCTGCGTGTGAACAGGCTTTGGATCGCTTCGTGCCGATCGACTCGCCCGCGGGTCTCGGCGAGGCCATGCGTTATGCGGTGCTCGATGGCGGCAAGCGCTTGCGCCCCCTGCTGGTTTTGGCCGCTTGCGACGCGGTTCGCGGCGATACCGAAGCCGCGATGCGGGCCGCTTGTGCGGTGGAGTTGATTCACGCCTATTCCCTGGTGCATGACGATATGCCCTGCATGGACGACGATGTCCTGCGACGCGGCAAGCCGACCGCTCATGTCAAGTTTGGCGAGGCCCAGGCCATGCTGGCGGGCGACGCGATGCAAGCCCTGGCTTTTGAGGTGCTGACGCCTTGTGCCCTGGACAGCGCCATGCCGCCAGCCCTGCAAGCGCGGCTTTGCTCTTTGCTGGCTCGCTCTGCTGGCCATGCCGGCATGGCCGGAGGCCAAGCCATTGATTTGGCCAGCGTTGGTCAGCAATTGGATGAGTGCACGTTGCGCGATATGCATCGCCGCAAGACTGGCGTGCTCCTGCAGGCCAGCGTGATGATGGGCGCGGCTTGTGGCCAAGCCTCGGCGCAAGCCACTGCGGCCTTGGCCGAATACGGCTCGGCCCTGGGCCTAGCATTCCAGGTGGTGGATGACATCTTGGACGTCACTCAGGATTCCGCCGTACTGGGCAAGACCGCAGGCAAAGATCAGGAAGCCAATAAGCCGACTTATGTCAGCGTGATGGGTATGGAACATGCCCGTGAGTTGGCCGAGCAACTTCGCGCACAGGCCCACAAGGCCTTGTTGGAGAGCGGTTTGACCCATACGGCTTGGCTCAGCATGCTGGCCGATATGGTGGTTGAGCGCCAGCACTGAACGACTGTGTCATTCCCGAGACTCCGAATAGATCCGCAATGACCTCTAGCTATTCCCTCCTGCAGACGATCAACAGCCCGGCTGATTTGCGCCGCCTGCCGCGCACGGAACTGGTCAAATTGGCCGGTGAGTTGCGCGCCTACGTGCTTGACACGGTGTCGCGCTCCAAAGTCGGTGGGCATCTGGGCTCCAATTTGGGGGCGGTAGAACTGACTGTCGCCCTGCATTACGTGTTCAACACGCCGCATGACCGCCTGGTCTGGGACGTGGGCCACCAGACCTATCCGCACAAGGTCTTGACAGGCCGCCGTGATCAGATGTCCACGCTGCGCCAATTGGGGGGCGTCAGTGGCTTTCCGCGCCGCGATGAAAGCGAATACGACACCTTCGGCACCGGCCACTCCTCGACCTCGATTTCGGCCGCGCACGGCATGGCCATGGCCGCCAAGATCAAGGGCGAAGACCGCAAGGCAGTGGCCATCATTGGTGACGGGTCAATGACGGCCGGCATGGCCTTCGAGGCCCTCAACAACGCTGGCGTGCCGCACGGCGGCTTGATGGGCGATGTGTTGGTGATCCTGAACGACAACGATATGTCGATCAGCCCCCCGGTCGGCGCGCTGAACAAATATTTGGCGCGCTTGATGAGCGGCAGCTTCTACGCGGCCGCTCGTGAGGGTGCCAAGACGGTGTTGAAGAACACCCCGCTGTACGAGTTTGCCCGCCGCTTTGAAGAGCACACCAAGGGCATGGTCGTGCCCGGCACCATTTTTGAAGAATTCGGCTTCAACTATGTCGGCCCCATCGATGGTCACGACCTCGATGCCTTGATCCCCACGCTGGAGAATCTGCGCGATAAAAAAGGCCCGCAGTTCCTGCACATCGTGACCAAGAAGGGCCAGGGCTACAAGCTGGCCGAGGCCGACCCGGTCAAGTACCACGCGGCATCGGGCGTGTTCGATCCGGCCGTGGGTTTCGTCAAATCAACGGCGCCGGCCAAGACCACCTTTACCCAGGTCTTCGGCGAGTGGCTCTGCGATATGGCTGAGCAGGACAAGCGCTTGGTCGGTATCACGCCCGCCATGCGTGAAGGTTCGGGCATGGTGGAGTTCCACAAGCGCTTCCCGACTCGCTATCACGATGTGGGCATTGCCGAGCAGCATGCGGTGACCTTCGCTGCCGGTCTGGCCTGCGAGGGGCTCAAGCCTGTGGTGGCGATCTACTCCACCTTCTTGCAGCGTGCCTATGACCAAATGCTGCATGACGTGGCGCTGCAGAACCTGCCGGTCGTGTTTGCCTTGGACCGTGCCGGTCTGGTGGGGGCCGACGGCGCCACCCATGCTGGCAATTACGACATCGCCTTCACCCGCTGCATTCCCAATATGGCGGTGCTGACTCCGGCTGACGAGAACGAATGCCGCCAGGCCTTGTTCACCGCTTTCCAGCATGAGGGGCCGGTGACGGTGCGTTACCCGCGCGGTGCCGGTGCCGGCGTGGCGGTTCAAAAAGAAATGCAAGCCCAGGCTTGGGGCAAGGGCGAGATTCGCCGTAGCTCCAGCAAGCCCGTATCTCGTAGTGGCGCCAATGCAGGCCTATCGCAAAGCAATCCGCGCATCGCCATTCTTGCCTTCGGCACCGTGCTATATCCCGCCTTGGCTGCGGGCGAAAGTCTGGACGCGACGGTGGCGAATATGCGCTTCGTCAAGCCGCTGGACCATGAATTGGTGGCTGAGTTGGCGCGCAGCCACGATGCCTTGGTGACGGTGGAAGAGGGCTGCCTGATGGGTGGCGCCGGCTCTGCCGTGATGGAAAGCCTGGCGGCTGCCGGGCTGAATGTGCCGGTCTTGCAACTGGGCTTGCCAGACGAGTTCATTGAGCACGGCGATGCCGGTGTGCTGATGGCCCAATGTGGCTTGGATGCTGCGGGTATTGAGCAATCGATTCTCAAGCGTTTTGGTGCCCGCCCGGCGCTGGTGCGTCCTGCTGCCAATCAATGATGGAGGGTCGTGCTGCTCCCCTGTTAGCCAGGCTGGCGGCGCACCTGACCTAGTCTCTACGCTGGATCTTTGAGGCGCTAGCAAACTTAGCGCCGCCTTGTTTTTATGCGGCTTTTGGCCGCCGGTCGATAATTACGCATGAACCAAGTTACCAGCGCCCTGCATATCCCCGATACCCAGAGCGAGCGCGATGAGCGCCATTTGATGATCCAACGCGTTGGCGTGAAGGATGTTCGCTATCCCTTGCAAGTCCTGGTGGGCAAGCAAGCCCAGCCGACAGTCGGCACCTGGACCCTGGACGTGGCCCTGCCTGCCGAGAAGAAGGGCACGCATATGTCGCGCTTCGTCGCCTGGCTGGACGCGCTCAAGGCCCCACTGGAGCCCGCCTCGCTGCGTGAGCTGCACGGCCAGATGCTCAGCAAGCTGGAAGCGCAAGAAGGCCGCATCGAGGTGCGTTTTGCCTTCTTCATCCGCAAGCGTGCGCCGGTGTCCGGCATCGAAAGCTTGCTGGACTATCAAGGTGCCTTGATCTCCGAGACCCGTGCTGGTGTCACGTCCGTGTGGGCCGAGGTGGCCGTGCCGGTGAAGAGCTTGTGCCCTTGCTCCAAAGAAATCTCGGACTACGGCGCGCACAACCAGCGCTCTTTGGTGACCATCCGCGCCGAGATGGCTGAGGCGGCCGCAGTCAGCTGGCAAGAGCTGGTGCGCTTCGCTGAGGAAAGTGCTTCCAGCGAGATCTGGCCCCTGCTCAAGCGCAGCGATGAGAAGTGGATCACCGAGCACGCTTACGAGAACCCCAAGTTCGTCGAGGACCTCGTGCGCGATGTCGCTTTGCGCCTGAATGCTGACGCTCGGATTGGGCGTTACACGGTGGATGTGGAGAACTTTGAGTCGATTCACAACCATTCGGCTTATGCGCGCATTGAGCGCGCATAACTTGCGCTTCGCGCAAACGCCCGCAGGGCGCCCGAATGATTGCGGCAACAGCTCACATCGCAAGGCGATGTGAGTGTTGTCACAAGTGCAGGACTGATGCGCGCATTGAGCGCGCATAACTTGCGCTTCGCGCAAACGCCCGCAGGGCGCC
>NZ_CAMFJS010000022.1 GCF_945956965.1 uncultured Roseateles sp. | reverse complement strand
TCCCGCCTCTAGACTCGGCTTTGCCGGGAACAACGTCCTGAGAAACTACAACTAGGTACTGGCATGCTGATCGCTAGCGGCGCTTCGAGCGGGTTCGAGCGTGGGGCGTTGAAGTTCGGTCCTCGCAAAGCCTGGGACCAAGCCGTGGTCGCACAACTTGCAAGTGGCAGCCTATCGGGCACGGCCTTTTATGTCAGCCCAAACGAACTGCCTTCGTCCGAAGGTAGAAATCGATTGGCGGGCATCGACCTACGCCATGACGGCGTTGGCGGCGGCTACCTAGGCGCCACATTGCTACGTGTTCTCAATTCAGAGTCAGCTTATGTGCAAGCCGCGCCCAACGGTGTGGGAGCACCCACCGTCTTGCCGGGTGCCCGGGATGGTACGGTCGCACTGAGCCTTTATGTCAAGAGCAACCCACTGCCGGGGTTGCCGAACTGGACTTTTCTTGCGGACTTCGCTCGGGAATGGAATCGCCGTATCAACCTCAAGGCCTGGGCGGGCCGGGCGCAGGCTGAGTATGCTTTCGCTGGATTACCTTGGTCCCCGACGTTCACCTACACCTACCAAACCTTCTCCGGCGACGATCCGAACACCGCGCAGTTGGAACGCTTTGATCCGCTCTACTACGAGGGCAACCCTAACGCCTGGTCCACTGGTTCTAAATCGTCAATGACTTTCATCAACTCGAATGTCCAAGCGCATGGTGTCGCCTTTCGGGTGCAGCCCACGCCGCGAGACACCCTGACTTTGCGCTACTCTCGTCTCAGCGCAAATGAGTTGCGTAGTCCGATCCAATTCGGACAAGCAACGCGAGTAGACATGGCAGGAGCTGGTGCAAATGTGGTGGCCGGCGTGACATCGCCGCATTTGGCCGATGACTTATTCCTGGAGTTCAATCGTGTCCTGAGCCGGCACCTTTTCCTCAGCGCTGGCGCCGCCATTTCGGTTCCAGGGAAAGGTATTCGAGATGTCACTGGAGGTGACGTGCCCAATTGGACCGGCGGATACGTCAACCTGGTTGTCAACTATTGACCTTAAAAGTTGCTGCCTGAAACTCCAGTCGTGCCGACTTACAGCGAGGGTATGCGCATGTCATATGCAGGCCGCTTCGATTTTCGGGCGGTGACGTGCTGAGACATGTTTATTGCCGATATTGCGCCGGACGTGAAGGTTATGGCGAATGCTGCGAGGTAGTGGAGAGGTGAGACTTTGAACTTCACTTTTGCTGCTACAGAAGGGGAGCTTTGGGTTGTTCGGGTGTGGATTGGGGATTGCTGAGCCTACCTGGCTAGAAGTTTCGACTTAGAGACATAAGGCCCGGCCTGATCGAAAGATCAGGCCGGGCCTTTGCGTTCTGGGCCTGGAAAAAACGCGCATGAGTTGGTGTAGCAGGCGGCACGACGGTGAAGGCTTTGCGCGCCAACTCAAGGCAGTGATATGGGTTTGAAATTAGCTTCAATCGAGGCTACAAATTGCCCTTGCCAGGCTTGGGTCAGGTGCTCAATGGCCTGACGTCGGCATCTCCAATTCGGGGGCAGTTCTTCTGCCAGAATCCCGCGCCGCACGGGTGTCGGCACAGGAGACTGTTGATGTCGATGGATTCATACCAGGCTTTCATCATTCAGCGCGCTGCTGAGATCAGGCGTATCGCGCGACAGACTTGCGGTGAGCACACGGCAGAAGATGTTCAAGTGGAAGCCTGGCTCATAGCAGAACGGATCTCGACGAAGCGAGGTTTTTCGATCAACTTTAGTCACCGCGCCGATCAAGAACAGGTATTGGCTTGGCTGTACAACCACCTGGTCAAATACGCAGATAAGCAAATCCGTTACGCCGTCAAGCTGGATAAGGATTGGGATAAGGAAGACGCCGACGCTGCAGTACACGCTATGGCGAGATTGCTGACGGCGCCAGACTCGTTCGATCCTGCCGTCATGCTTCTTCGGCAAGAGGATGAACCTGACCCCCTTGGGCTGTCCAAGCACAGCTACTCGCAGGCCTCAGCCTATGTCATTCTGCTCAGCCGATTTGACTGGGACGCAGAAGAATTGGCCGTGCACCTCTGCATTGTTGTTCACACCTTGCGTGCTCGGTTGCGTTGGTTCGGGGCATGGACACGCTGGCAGGGGAGTCTGTTTGATGGCGTTCAGACCATCCCATTAGATTTCGAGCCTACAAAAGCGCGAAAACTCGAGCGCAGCGCCAGTAAACCCGAAGAATCCGTGCCGCAACTCTCTTGGAATTTTTCGGTGAAGTCTTCCAAAGTGGCTGACCTAGCGTGTCGCGCAAATGCAGGTGTTAGATCTCAGTTAACAGAATGAACTCGATCTCGCGGCCCGCGCCAATTGATCGCATCTTGAGTCCCTTTGCCGTCATTGGCTAGGTGAGGCGATGGAAAGATCGGCGGCCTCGCAATGCCTTCGCACTTCTCAATAAATGCAGATGATTGTGAAGTAGACTGCACAGAATTCTGTCACCTTGGTTTTAAGGAGCGCAACATGGGTTTTTCAGCCAGAGATGTGGTGCCGTTCACGCAGGCGCGCGCTAATCTGTCCGAGCTGGCCGACCAAGCCAAGGCTGGTGCGGAAAAGATCATTACTAAGAACGGTGAAAGCTACGTCGCTCTCATCGATGCCGACCGGTTGGATTACTACCACCAGCTGGAACACGAGCGCATTCACCTGCTGTTGATCGACGATGCCAAGCGCGGCCTGGCAGACATTGAGGCAGGACGCACCTACGGCGCGGATGCCATCATTGCCCAGCTTCAGCAGCGCCGGGCATCTTCGACTACCGGCAAGGCCGCCAAGAAGCGTGGCTGAGGATGTCTACCGGGTCGAGTTGACCAAGAGTTTTTTAGAGCGCCTGGATTCCATCGAGGCGTTCTTAACCGAGGCTGACGCTGCATTTGCCTTTGACGACCTGCTCGTCGAGTTGCGTGGCACGGTCATCCCCAACCTGGCACGGTTTCCTCGCATTGGCCGGCGCTACTTGGACAAGCCACCCCAATCGGTTGAGGCTTTGGCCCAACTGGCCACCTTGCCGCCTGGCGCTGCTGGTGCGCTGCGTGAGTACCTGCATGGGGACTACCTCATGCTTTACTCGGCCATGGATGACCGCTCCACCGTCTACCTTCTGTCCATCCGGCACCATCGTCAGCTTTCGTTTGACTTCGCCCGGCTGTGGCCCAGCACAACTCCTCCAACCCGAGAATGACCTTTCTGCTTAAGTTCTGCCGTACGAAAACCTGGTCTAGCCGTTTATGCGCCTGCAGCTCTACGACCAACTGGCCTTCGACCAGAAAAAATTAACGTGCTGGTAGGGTTGGGCCGCCTTGGCCTAATCCGACTACTCGAAATCGCGTGACCTAACACTAGCACCTACTCATCGTGAACAAGCAGCAGCTCGCATCCAAGATCTGGGAATCCGCCAACCAGATGCGCTCGAAGATCGAGGCCAACGAATACAAGGACTACATCCTTGGCTTCATCTTCTACAAGTACCTCTCCGACAAGCTCGTGGCCTTTGCCGCAGCAGAGGAGTTCTCCGCTGAGGACTTCAGTGCATTGACGGAAGAAGACACAGAGACGGTCGACCACTTCAAGTCCAACCTGGGCTACTTCATTGCCCACAAGCACCTGTTCTCGACCTGGCTGGACCAAACCAGCGACTTCGACGTCGCAGATGTGCGCGAAGCCCTCTCAGCCTTCAGCCGGCTGATCCACCCGAACCACAAGCGCCTGTTCGAGGGCATCTTCAAGACGCTGGAAACGGGCCTGAGCAAGCTTGGCGACACCGCGGCGAAGCAGACCAAGGCGATCAGCGAGCTTCTCCAGCTGATCAAGGACATCCCCATGGATGGCAAGCAGGGCTACGACGTACTCGGCTTCATCTACGAGTACCTGATTGGCATGTTTGCCGCCAACGCGGGCAAGAAGGCGGGCGAGTTCTACACGCCGCACGAGGTGTCCGTGCTGATGTCGGAGGTCATCGCACACCACCTGAAGGACCGCAAGACCATCCAGATCTACGACTCCACCAGCGGATCGGGCTCGCTGCTGCTCAACATCGGCCAGGCCATCGCCAAGCACATGGGCGACAAAGACAGCATCAAGTACTACGCCCAAGAGCTGAAGGAGAACACCTACAACCTCACGCGCATGAACCTCGTCATGCGCGGCATCCTGCCGGGCAACATCGTCACGCGCAATGCCGACACGCTGGAAGACGACTGGCCCTACTTCGACGAGCAAGACCCCGTCAACAGCTACAACCCGCTGTACCTGGATGCGGTGGTGTCCAACCCACCCTATTCACAGAAGTGGGACCCGCTGCACAAAGAGGCCGACCCGCGCTACGCCCGCTTTGGCGTGGCCCCCAAGTCCAAGGCCGACTACGCCTTCCTGCTGCACGACCTCTACCACCTGAAGCCCAACGGCATCATGGCCATCGTGCTGCCGCACGGCGTGCTGTTCCGGGGCGGTGAGGAAGGCGTCATCCGCAAGCAGCTGATCGAGAACGACCACCTCGAAACCATCATCGGCCTGCCAGCCAACATCTTCTTCGGCACAGGCATCCCCACAGTCATCCTCGTGCTCCGGCAGAAGCGCGAAGGCAGCGACGTGCTGTTCGTGGACGCCTCCAAGGGCTTCGCCAAAGAGGGCAAGAACAACAAGCTCCGCGCCTGCGACATCAAGAAGATCACCGATGTGGTGACCGCCCGCGCGACCGTGCCCGGCTTCAGCCGATTGGTGCCCAAGACCGAGCTGCAAGGCGAGGCCAACGACTACAACCTCAACATTCCGCGGTACGTCGATTCGTCCGAGCCGCCCGAGAGCTGGGATCTGTACGCCTCGATGTTCGGCGGCATCCCGCTGAGCGAACTGGATGCGCTGCGTGACTACTGGAAGGCGTTCCCCAACTTGCGCTCGGCCCTCTTCACCTTGGACGGCACGCCTTACGCTCAGCCGAAGGTGGATGACCTGGCTGCAGCGGTACGGCAGCACCCTGAAGTGAAGGGGTTCAACCAGGCGTTCACCAGTGCGTTCGACGGCTTCAAGCCCTGGCTGCACGGCGAGCTCATCGGCAAGATGCTCACGCTGCAGGTTCCTCGCCAGGAGGCGCTGATCTGCGACGAGCTGTTTGCGCGCTTGGCCAAGGTCGGCACGGTGCCCCTCATCGACAAGTACCAGGCCTACCAGGTTCTGGACGACCACTGGCAGCCCATCGCGGTGGATCTGGAAATCCTGCAGACCGAGGGTTTCGCCGCCACGCGCGTGGTCGATCCGAACTTCGTGGTGAAGAAGAAGGACGGCAAGGACCTAGAAGTACAGGAAGGCTGGAAAGGCCGCATCCTGCCCTTCGACCTCGTGCAGTTGGCTCACCACAAGAAGGAGCTGGACGCACTCCGCAAGAAGGAGGCCGAGCTGGGTGACGTAGTCACTCAGCTGGAGGAACTGCTTGAAGGGTTCAGCGACGAAGACAAGGCCAAAGACACCTTCAACGAAGCAGGCGATAAGTTCGTCGCCAAGGTCGTAGCTGCGGAAGCCAAGGAGTTGACGTCCGAGGCAAAAGTCTCCGGTGATTTCGCCCCAGACTCGTACGAAGCCAAGATCATTCAAGCAGCCAAAGTGCTTGCTAAAGAGAAGTCGCTGAAAGCGACTATCAAGAAGGACGCCGCAGCACTTCACCTAAAGACCAAGTCCACCATTGAGAAGTTGAGCGACGAACAAGTGTACGCCCTGCTCGAAACCAAATGGCTCACGCCTCTGGTGGACGACTTGCATCGATTGCCCGGTCTGGTGATGTTCAGCTTCGTGGCCAAGTTGCAGGCCTTGGTTGAGAAATACCGGATCACCTATGCCGAAAACGCTCGCGACATCCAGCAAGCCGAAGAGGCGCTGGTGAGCATGCTCGGAGAACTGAACGGCGACAAGTTCGACCTCAAGGGCATTGAGGAACTGAAGACTCTGCTGGCTGGAAGCTGAGATGAGCAATCACAATGCACGCGGCTTGCCGAGGATCCGTTTCAAGGGATTTGATGCGGAATGGGAGCCAAAGAACCTTGGGCAGATTTACAAAGAACGAAAAGAACGCGGCGATGAGTCATTGCCCATCTTGTCGGTTTCCATTCATAGCGGAATATCGAATAGTGAACTGAGTGACGAAACCCTCGGGAAGAAAGTGCGCCGCAGCGAAGACAAGTCGCTTTACAAGCGCGTTCAAGCAGGGGATCTCGTATTGAACATGATGCGCGCTTGGCAGGGCGCCCTTGGCGTGGCAAAAGTCGAGGGGATGGTCAGTCCTGCCTATCTCGTCGCAGCCCCAGACGACACTGTCTACCCACCGTTCATGGACTGCGCCATGAGGCGCCCCCAAATTGTGGCCCAAATGAACAAGTTGTCTTATGGGGTCACCGACTTCAGAAAGCGCTTGTATTGGGATTCATTTGTTCTCGTCAGCGTCGATATGCCCGCTCATCCAGAGCAAGAGAAAATCGCCGCTTACATCTCGCATCTTGATCGCGCGATCTTCCTGCATCAGCTCAAGCACGACAAATTGATGGTGCTTAAAAAGTCAATGCGCCAAAGGATGTTTCCCCACTCCGAAAACAGCACCCCTGACTTGAGGTTCGAAGGCTTTTCGGGGCCATGGGAGGAGGTCAGCATAGGGGATGTGATGGAGAACGTCGCGAACAATAGCCTGTCGAGGGCCGCCCTAAGCCATAACTCGGGCGTGGTGAAGAACATTCACTATGGCGACATTCTTGTCAATTTCGGTGAAGTCTTGGATGCGCAGAGCGACGGCATCCCGCTGATCGCGAGCAGAGCCATTGCAGAAAAACTGATCTCATCTAGGCTTATGGATGGAGACATTGTGATGGCCGACGCTGCTGAGGATAAAACGGTCGGCAAATGCACTGAGCTCAGAAATGTGCGCAGCGATGTAGTTGTTGCGGGCCTCCATACGATTGCACTTAGACCAAATATCCTCTTTGCCCCCTACTTTCTCGGGTATTACATGAACTCGGAGGCGTTTCATACTCAGTTGCTACCAATTATGCAGGGAACAAAGGTCCTATCGGTATCAAAGACAGCAATCAGCCGGCTAGTCATTCGGTTTCCGGCGGATGAACTTGAACAACGAAAGATCGGTGCGTACTTCCATAGCCTTGATAAGCTCATCAGCCGACATTCCACTCAAGTCCAAAAGCTTAAACAAATCAAAGCTGCCTGCCTCGAAGAAATGTTCGCCTGACAGCCGCGCAGATCATTCATGACTAACTTCGCCAAAGAATCCGAGTTCGAAGCCGCAGTCATCCACGAGCTGCGCCAGCGCGGCTGGGGTGAGTTGGAGGTCATCAAGTGCCCGAGCGAAGCAGACCTGCTGGCGAATTGGAAGCAGATCCTCTTCGAGAACAACCGCGGTAAGGACCGGCTGAACGAGGTGCCGCTGACCGACGGCGAGATGCAGCAGGTGATGGAGCAGATCGTCGCCCTGCGCACGCCGCTGAAGCTGAATGGCTTCATCAACGGCAAGACGGTGTCCATCACGCGGGACAACCCGGCTGACACGCTGCACTTCGGCAAAGAGGTGAGCCTGAAGGTCTACGACCGGCACGAGATTGCAGCCGGGCAAAGCCGCTACCAGATCGCCCAGCAGCCGCGCTACGCCCGTGCCTGTGAGCTGCAGCATGACCGCCGGGGTGACCTGCTGCTGCTGATCAACGGCATGCCGGTGATCCACATCGAGCTGAAGAAAAGCGGTGTGCCGGTCAGCCAGGCCTATAACCAGATCCAGAAGTACGCACGCGAAGGTGTGTTCACCGGCTTGTTCTCGCTGGTTCAGATCTTTGTGGCCATGGAGCCAGGGGAGGCGCTGTACTTCGCCAACCCCGGGCCAGACGGCAAGTTCAACAAGGACTACGCCTTCCATTGGGCTGACTTCAATAACGAGCCCATCAACGACTGGAAGAGCTTCACCTCCAGCCTGCTTTCCATCCCGATGGCGCATCAGCTGATTGGCTTCTACACCGTGGCCGACGAGGCCGACGGCGTGCTCAAGGTGATGCGCAGCTACCAGGTCTACGCGGCGCACGCCATTTCGGACAAGGTGGCCAAGACCGACTGGAAGAACCCGAACCGTCTGGGCGGCTACATCTGGCATACCACCGGCTCGGGCAAAACCATGACGAGCTTCAAGTCGGCCCAGCTCATTGCCAACTCGAAGGACGCCGACAAGGTAGTGTTCTTGCTGGACCGGGTGGAACTGGGCACGCAGACGCTGAAGGCCTACCGCGACTTCGCCGGTGACAGCAACCAGGTGCAGGCTACCGAGAACACCGGAGTACTCGTCAGAACCCTGAAGAGCACCGCGCCCGCAGACACGCTCATCGTCACGTCCATCCAGAAGATGAGCCGGATCACGGACGACGCAGACGGCCTGAAGACTCACGACCTAGAGACCATGCGCGGCAAGCGCATCGTCTTCATCGTGGACGAGTGCCACCGAAACACCTTTGGCGACATGCTGGCCGACATCAAGGCGAGCTTCTCGGGTGCCGTGTTCTTCGGCTTCAGCGGCACGCCCATCCACAAAGAGAACATTCGCAAAGACAACACCACTACGGATGTTTTTGGAGACGAGCTGCACCGCTACAGCATTGCCGACGGCATCCGCGACAAGAATGTGCTGGGCTTTGACCCCTACCAGGTTCTGACTTACCGTGACCGTGACCTGAGGCAAGCGGTGGCTCTGGAGAAGGCCAAGGCGGCGACGGTGACCGAAGCGTTGGCAGACGGGGCGAAGAAAAAAGTCTTCAACCGGTACATGAACGACGTGCCAATGGCAGGCCTTCGCGATACTGCTGGTGAGTACCAGCGTGGCATTGAAGATTACCTGCCTAACGTCCAATACGAGCGCGACGAGCACCAGCAAGCCGTGCTGAAGGACATCGCTGGTAACTGGGAGGTTCTGAGTCAGGGCTCGAAGTTCCACGCCATCTTTGCCACCAACAGCATCACCGAGGCGATCACCTATTACCGCCTGATGAAGGTGCAGTGCCCAACGCTGAAGATCACGGCGCTGTTCGATCCGCACATCAGTGATGACGACAACGGCAGCACCGACCCAGCCTTCAAGGCAGAAGGGCTGGAAGAGATCATCAAGGATTACAACGTTGCCTATGGCCAAAAGTTCGATATGGGAACTCATGCGAACTTCAAGAAGGATCTGGCTGCGCGCCTCGCTCACAAGTTGCCCTATCTCCGGGTTGAGGCCGAGCCTGAGAAACGGCTAGATCTGCTGATCGTGGTGAACCAAATGCTGACCGGTTTCGACTCAAAGTGGGTCAACACGCTGTACTGCGACAAGCTGCTGGAGTACGAGAACATCATCCAGGCGTTCTCGCGCACCAACCGGCTGTTCGGGCCGGACAAGCCCTTTGGCACGGTGCGCTACTACCGTAAGCCGCACACGATGAAGCGCAATGTGGATGCGGCGGTGAAGCTATATTCCGGCGACAAGCCCATTGGCCTCTTTGCCGACCAGTTACCCAGGAACCTGGAGCGCTTGAACGACTGCTTCACCGAGATCAGCGCGATATTCAGCGCGGCGGGCATTGCTGACTTTGCCAAGTTGCCTGACGACTTGACTGCGCGAGCGGCCTTCGCCAAGCAGTTCAACCGGTTCAGTGCGATTCTGGAGGCCGCCAAGATTCAGGGCTTCACCTGGGACCAGTCGGTCTACGAGTGCGATACCGAGCCCAAGCAGTCGATTGCGGTGGTCATCACGAAGCTGCAGTATCTGACGCTGCTGCAGCGCTACAAGGAGCTTGGGGCAGGCGGGGGCGGTGCTGGCGAAAGCATCCCCTTCGACATTGATAGCCACATCACCGAGATCGACACGGGCAAGATCGACGCGGACTACATGAACTCGCGCTTTGCCAAGTACCTCAAGGAGTTGCAAAGCGGCGACGGGCCGACCAAGGAAGCGACGCTGACTGAATTGCATCGGTCGTTCACTTCGCTTTCGCAAGAGGACCAGAGGTTCGCCGAGATCTTCTTGCATGACATCCAGCGTGGCGATGTGCAGATCGATCCCGACTGGACTTTCCGGGACTACCTGGTGGACTACAAGGCCAGGGCAAAAAACAAGGACTTCGCGGCCATCGTCGCGACACTGGGCGTTGACGCCGTGAAGCTGGCGGCGCTGCTGGAAGTCCATGTTACCGAGGCCAGCATCAACGAGTTTGGGCGCTTCGACGACCTGCGAGCCTCCGTGAACATGGCACTGGCCAAGGCCTACTTCGAGCGCATCGAAGGTGCGCCGGTGCCGCCGTTCAAGGTCAAGATCAGGGCAGACAAAGTGCTCAAGGACTTCCTGATTCGCGGGGTCTTGTCACTGAGCCTGCTAGACGAGGCAGGGCCATCGGACGCATCCGCAGGGCCAGCGTAGGCGTTCAACAAAAGTGGTGGAAGACGAGCGCAGCAGGACTGATGCGTTCGGCCGGATTGATGATCGAACGTTCGCAGGTCCTGCGAGAGAAGGACTACTTCGGCGTTCCAAGTAGATCAAAGATTGATGCCCCGTCCTTGGGCTTCCCGATGAACGACTCCCAGTCCAACATCAGCGCTCGTCGTTTCTCAAGAGCGTCGCCTCGGCGGTAAGCAGCTTCGACCTTGTTTTCAAGCACGTGTGCCAGGGCTTGCTCAGCAACTTCTCTTGGATGGTTTGTTCGCTCGCCGGCCCAGTCTCTGAACGTCGAGCGGAACCCATGCGGCACGGCATCAACCTTCATTCGCCGCATCACCTGCGTCAGCGACATATCCGATAGCTGACCGCCACGAGGCGCCGAAAAAATGAAATCGCTGTCAGCGACCACTGGCATTTTCTCGATCAGCTGCAGCGCAGCATCAGTCAGAGGTACACGGTGTTCTCTGCCGCCCTTCATGCGTTCGGCCGGGATGGTCCAGACCTTGGCGACCTTGTCGATCTCAGCCCAGATTGCGCCGCGAGCTTCGCCGCTGCGTGCGGCCGTCAGTATTGTGAACTCCAGAGCACGAGCCGAGATGCCGTCGCGTTTTCGAAGGTCCACCATGAACGCCGGCATGGCATCGATGGCAAGCGCCCGGTGATGTTCAACTTTTTGGATCTTGCTTGGAGCTGCCAAGAGTTTGTCGAGATGGCCTTTCCAGCGAGCCGGGTTGTCGCCGGTGCGGTATTTGCGCACCGTTGCCCAGTCCAAGACCACCTCAAGTCGGCCACGAAGACGACTGGCGGTTTCGTTCTTGGTCTTCCAAATGGGTTCAAGGATTTTCAGCACCTGCTCCTGCCCTACATCTTGAATCTGAAGATCGCCGATGACGGGGTAGGCATAGTTCTTCAATGTACTGGTCCACTGCGCACGATGCTTGGCGCTTTTCCAGGTCTCACCATGGGCGCTGACGTAGTTCTCGGCGGCTGTTTGAAACGTGATCGCCGTCGCTTGCTGCGCCCGCAGCTGGCTCGCCGCTTCGCGCTTGCGTGCGATGGGGTCAATGCCCAAAGAAATCTCGTCACGGGCCTTTCTCGCCCGCTCTTTGGCCTGTGCCAGCGGAACATCTGGGAACCCACCCAAGCCAATATGACGCCGCTTTGCCCCGACCATCACACGCAATACCCACGATCTAGATCCAGACTCAACAACGTAAAGGTACAAACCTGCGACTCCGCCCACGGCGTGATGCCCTGGCTGAGTCAGCCTACCCACAGACAAGGGCGACAATTCTTTAGCTTTACGTGCCATGGAGAAAGGACCTATTTTTATCTACCATCCTTTCTACCATAAGCTGTGCGATTGCGTTGGTTTTCGTTGGACGCCGTTGGACTGACATTTGGTAACTTCTCCTATGAGGGAGGCCATATTTGAATGTCATTGGACGACATTAAATCTATTGGCGGAGGACACAGCTTCCGCCAAAATTTCGCCGAGGTACTTTTTTCTTCGGTGATTTCTGCGGCGGTATTCCACGCCAGCCACAGAGCGAATTGCAGGCTGCGCGATCGGCGGGCATCACAGCCCTAGGCAGCGATACGGCACAACACCCAAACTGTCATTCGGGCGCAAGCATCCCCGCCTCAGCGCCAGAGTCGCCCCCTGATGTCAGCCTGCCCAGCCATGCTCAACTCGGCTTGGCCACCTCATCAAGCACTCTTCTCAAGACCGGCGCCAATTGCTCCATCCGCTCCTTGGCCACAATGCCCGCCGAACCTGCGGCGATGGCCTGCTGCTGAACTTCCTCATCCACAAAGCCTGAGCTGATGATGACGGGCAGGCCCGGGCGCAGGGCAACAAGTTCCCGGGTCAACTCAACGCCAGAGGTTTCGGGCATGTTGTAGTCGGTGAGCACGAGATCGACTTCTTGCGGATTCTTCCTGATGGCCTCCAGGGCCTCGATGGGGCTGGAAAAGCATCGCACCTGGTAGCCCATGCTGACCAGCGTGCGTTCCAGGACGAAGCGCATGAATTCATCATCGTCAACGATCACGATGCGCTCATGGCCTCCGGGCGTCCGCAGTGCATCAAGCGCCGAGTCCTCTTCGCCGCCAATTCGTGCCGAGGACCGAGGCAGCCAGATCTGAAAAGTTGTTCCCTCGCCAAGCTTGCTCTCAACAGAGATTGCGCCCTGATGCTCCAGAACGATGCCATGGGCCACTGATAAGCCAAGACCTGTCCCCTTACCGAATGGCTTGGTGGTGAAGAAGGGCTCAAAGATGCGCTCGCGAACGGCCTCGCTCATGCCGGCACCGTCATCGCTCACATCGATCCGCACATAGTCGCCTGGCGGCAATAGGAGCGGCGCGGTGTTTGATGCCCCGTCGACTCGGCAGGCCTGCATGGAAAACTTGATTTGGCCCTTGGGGCCTTCCATCGCCTGCCAGGCATTCACACCAAGATTCAACAGCACTTGATGCATCTGCCCCTCGTTGACGGTGACATCAAGCGGATCCGGGCCGGTGTCCACGGCGATGTGAATGCTTGCGGGGATCGTCGCGCGCAGCAGCGCCGCCACATCCTGCAGCAAGCGTGAGGCTGAGAAAGCGGCCTTGGGCTGTTCCGTCTGCCGCCGGCTGAAAGACAGGATTTGCTGAACGATGTCTCGGCCGCGTTGCGCCGCGCGCACCAGCGTTTGAAGGGCTTCGCTGGCGGGGCTGCCTGCCGGCACCTGACCCTCAATCAGGGCCGAGCAGCCAACGATCGCCGCAAGAATATTGTTGAAATCGTGCGCGATGCCTCCGGCCAGCGTGCCGATGGATTCCAGCTTCTGCGCTTCGTGCAGGCTGTTTTCGGCCGCCTTGCGCGCATGTTCGGCCAGGATCTCCGCGCTGCGGTCATGCACCAGCACGAAGGCATGCTCCACGCCGTGCGAATCAGGGTAAACATTGGATTGAACTTCCACCTCGACTTTGCTGCCATCGCCTCTGATCATGGTCAGTTCGGCGCGCGCATGATGGTCTCGCCGGCGCGCCTCCAGCGCGGGACCAAGCCGCTGGTCTTCGGGGTCGATGAGCCCCTGACGCCCGCGCTTGCAGATCTCTTGCTCGGACATGCGCAGCATGGTGCAAGCGGCCGGGTTGGCGGCAAGCACCGTCCCATCCGTGCGGGTGTGCAGGACACCGTCGATGCTGTTCTGGAACAGCATCCGGTAGTGCTCCTCGCTTTCGATGCGCGCCAAGTTCAAGATCTTGGCTTGGGTAACGTCGCGGTGCTCAATGACCACCCGGATGGGCCCGCCCCCCATCACACGATGGGCATGCAGCAGGAACCAGCGCTGCACTTCGGGGGAATGGCAAGGGTATTCGAACTCAAAAGCATCGGGGCCCACCGTGCCCAGCAGCCCACCTATTGCCGCGCCGACCGTGGCCGCGTCGGCATCGCCGCTCCGGGCCGAGCGTTCGCACACCTCGACATAGTTCACGCCTTCGCCAACTCTTGGCTCTTCTGCGCCATTGCGGGCGCCAAACTCCGACCATGCGGAATTGACTGCGAGGATATTGCCCGTGTTGTCGAGCATGCAGACATGTTCTTCGATGGCATTGACCATCTGCTGAAGCAATACTCGCGATGGACCAAGCGCTGGCACGGCGACTACCTTCCTCGTCAGCGGCAGCATCGGCCTAACTTCAATGTAGAAGGCCAAAAAAGACGGCGTGACTGTCCTCAGTTAATCACGCCCGGCGCAGGCCGTCAACGCCCGCACGGGGCAGATTCAGCCCTTGCTAACGCTGATTTCGGCCGTGATGGCATGCGCGCTTCGCCGACCTTCGCCCTCCAGGCAAGATGGCGCTGCCCGCCGGCCTGAACCTGTCATTTCGGGTGCCTTCCCTCACTTCTTGAGAGTGAGTTCGTCATGGATGCTGTGGGCCCCTTCCGATGCACGCGCGATTCGAATCGCCTCGTCGATCTGGGCCTAGCTGTCCAGCTGCCCCATCAGGCGTACATCGCCCTTGAGCGTCACCACCGTGATGTCGAATCCTTTCAGGGCGTCGTTGTTCTGCAACGCCGTCTTCACATGCTCGGTCACATCCATGTCCGAGACATTGATCGGCCCGGCGGCAGTTGCCGGCATCGCGGGCGCATTGGCACTGCTGACTTCGGGCGTCTTGCTGCAGGCGCCCAGCGCCAGCACAAGAGCGATGGCGCAAGTTGACAGGATTAGTGCTGAGTATGAGTTCTTCATGGGAGGCCTTTGGCTAAGTAACGCCAGGCCACGCTGGCCTGACCCAATGCTCAGCCTGGTTCGGCCACAGACCCATGTCTGTGCGCTGGCGCACGCCGCGCCGTTGTTGGGTTGCGGCAGGCACACCTCATTTGCGCAGCACGATCTCGCCATTGATGGCGCTCAAGCCGATGGCCTCAAGCCAGGGCGCAAAATGGTCGGCGCGGCCATATGGCGTACGCCCTGGATCAGCTCGGCCAGACCTTGGGCCAAGGTAGGCGCAAGCACGGCAGCACCGCCGGCGACCACGCCGGTCGCCACGCGCAAGCGGCTGCATCAACTGAATCAACCGAACGATCCGCGCCACCGGCGCCAAACAAGGGAGGCCAAGACCATGGAAGTCAAAGTTCAGGGTTCGGGGGGCAGCAAGGCCGCACAGAACAACATCGCCGGATTTTTGCGCCAGCCAACGCGCCACCTGTTCTTCACCGGCAAGGGCGGCGTCGGCAAGACCTCCCTCTCCGCGGCCACGGCGCTAACGCTGGCGGATGCAGGTAAGCAGGTGCTGCTGGTCAGCACCGATGCCGCCTCGAATTTGGACGAGATGCTTGGCGTTGCCTTGCACAACACGCCAACGCCGGTGCCCGGCGCGCCGGGACTTTGGGTGCTGAACATCGACCCCGACAATGCGGCGGAAGCCTATCGGCAGCGGGTGCTGACGCAAATGGGCGCCAGCGCCAGCGCCAGCGCAGCCGAACTCGCCAATGTGCGCGAGCAACTGTCGGGCGCCTGCACCACCGAGATCGCCTCCTTCGACGAGTTCGCGAGCTTGCTGGCCGACAACTCGCCCGCCGCCAACCAAGCCGCTGGCCGGCAGCACTTTGATCACATCGTGTTTGATACGGCGCCCACCGGCCACACCTTGCGCCTGCTCAGCTTGCCCCAGGCCTGGAGCGGTTTCCTGGCCGGCAATGATCGCGGCGCCTCCTGCCTGGGCCCCCACTCCGGCCTGAAGATGCAGGAAGCCCGCTTCCAGGCCGCATTGAAAGCCTTGAGCGACCCGACGCTGACCACCGTGGTGCTGGTGACCCGCCCCGACAAGGGCGCCATCGCCGAGGCGGCGCGCACCTCGGCAGATCTGCGCGAGCTTGGCCTCAGCAACCAACGCCTGGCCATCAACGGTGTGTTCCATGCCAGCACGCGCAGCGATGCGGTGGCCTGCGCCATTGAAGACTTGGGGCAGCAGGCCCTCGCCGACATGCCGCCGGTCTTGCAAGCACTGCCGCAGGACCGCGTGCCCTTGCGGGCTTTTGACACCGTCGGCCTGCCCGCTTTGCGTGCCCTGCTGGCGCCGGCAACAGCTGTCCCCACGCCGCCGGAATCGGCGCAGGCCGGTACCGCCCTAACCCTCAACCATGCTCAGGGGCTGGCCGCGCTAGCCGACGAATTGGCCGCAGCCGGCCATGGCCTGATCATGGTGATGGGCAAGGGGGGCGTTGGCAAAACCACGATTGCGGCGGCCCTGGCTCTGGGCCTGGGGCAACGGGGAAAGAGCGTGCACCTCAGCACCACCGACCCGGCGGCCCATCTGGCCGCCACTTTGGACGGCGCCGTCTCAGGCCTGCAACTCAGCCGCATCGACCCCAAGGTGGAAACGCAGCGCTATATCGACAAGATCATGGCCGCCAAGTCACCCGGCCTGGACGCACAAGAGCAAGCGCTGCTGCTTGAAGACCTGCACTCGCCCTGCACCGAAGAGGTGGCGGTCTTCCACGCCTTCTCACGCATCGTCAGCGAAGCGCGCAGCGCTTTTGTGGTGCTGGACACCGCGCCCACCGGGCATTCCATGCTGCTGATGGACGCCACCGGCGCCTACCACCGGCAAATGATGCATGAGTTCGAGGGTCGCGGCAGCGCCCGTGTGGTCACGCCGCTGATGCGTCTGCAAGACGGCGCTTACACCAAGATCATTCTGGTCACATTGCCGGAGGTGACGCCGGTCTCACAGGCCGCGGCCCTGCAGGAGGACTTGCGGCGCGCCAGCGTCGAGCCCTATGCCTGGGTGCTGAACAAAAGCGTGCTGGCGGCCGGCACGCAAGACCCGCTGCTGGCCGCGCGACTGGCAGGCGAGCGCAAGCAGATCGAGCGCATGAACACTGGCCTGGCCACGCGCTTGTTCACCCTGCCCTGGCTGACGGTGCCGCCGATTGGCTTGCTGGAACTGGGCAAGCTGGTCAGCGCGCCTGGTGTTGCGGCAGCCGCTCAGATTGACGGGAAGCTCGGTACCGCCGCTCAAAGCGCGGGCTGATTGACCCGCTTTGACAGCTGCTCGGCGCTCTCTTTGCGCTCGCTGTAGCGGTCCACCAGATAGGGGCTGGCATCGCGCGTCAGCAGGGTGAACTTGAACAGTTCTTCCATCACGTCCACCACCCGGTCGTAATAGCTGGAAGGCTTCATGCGGCCGGCTTCATCAAACTCCAGAAAGGCTTTGGCCACCGAGGATTGATTGGGGATGGTGATCATGCGCATCCAGCGCCCCAGCACGCGCAGCTGGTTCACCGCATTGAAGGACTGCGAGCCGCCCGACACCTGCATCACCGCCAAGGTCTTGCCCTGGGTGGGGCGAATGGCGCCTGAGTTGAGCGGCAGCCAATCGATCTGCGACTTCATCACGCCGGTCATCGCGCCATGGCGCTCGGGCGAGGTCCAGACCATGGCTTCGGACCATTCGGTCAGCTGGCGCAACTCCTGCACCTTGGGGTGCTGATCGCTGCCATCGTCCGGCAGCGGCAAGCCCGCAGGGTTGAAGATGCGCACCTCGCCACCCATCGCGGTCAAGAGCCGCGCGGCCTCGAAGGTCAGTAGGCGGCTGTAGGAGCGCTCGCGCAGCGAGCCGTAAAGCATCAAGAAGCGAGGCGCGTGTTGGGATGGGCCGGCGCCGCTGAGCTTGGCGCTTGTCGGCACATCGAAGAGTGCGGTGTCGATATGGGGCAGGCTGGGGTCAAGCGTAAACAAGGAAGTCTCCTGCGCAGGCGGCCGCGTTCACGACCAGCAGCCCGCATTGATGTGTTTGCATAGCAGCGCTTTGATGCGCGGCAGAATCAGGCGTCGCGCCAGTCGGCGCCCTCATGCCCTCACGCCCTCTGCCCCGCCTCGTACCAGCCCTTGCTGTCGTTGACCAGCTTGACCACCAGCAGCATCACCGGCACTTCAATCAGCACGCCCACCACGGTGGCCAGCGCCGCACCCGACTCGAAGCCAAACAAGCTGATGGCGGCGGCCACGGCCAGTTCGAAGAAATTGCTGGCGCCAATCAAGGCCGAGGGGCAGGCCACAGCATGCGACTCGCCCAGGCGCCGATTCAGCCAGTAAGCCAGGCCCGAATTGAAAAAGACCTGGATCAGGATGGGCACGGCCAACATCGCGATCACCAAGGGCTGCTCCAGAATCGCCTTGCCCTGAAAGGCGAACAAAAGCACTAGCGTGGCCAGCAAAGCGCTGATCGACCAGGGGCCGATCTTGGCCAGCACCGCATCAAACACCGCTGGGCCACGGCGCAGCAAAGCCTTGCGCCAGAGCTGCGCCAGTACCACCGGAATGACGATGTAGAGCACCACCGAGGTGATCAGCGTGTCCCAAGGCACCACGATGGCCGACAGGCCGAGCAGCAAAGCCACGATGGGCGCAAAGGCGAACACCATGATGGCGTCGTTCAGCGCCACTTGCGAGAGCGTGAACAGCGGGTTGCCGCCGGTGAGCCGGCTCCACACAAACACCATCGCGGTGCAAGGCGCGGCGGCCAGCAGAATCAGGCCGGCGATATAGCTGTCAGCCTGATCGGCAGGCAGGTAGGGGGCGAAGACGTGGCGGATGAAGATCCAGCCCAGCAAAGCCATCGAGAAAGGCTTGACCGCCCAGTTCACAAACAGCGTGACGCCAATCCCGCGCCAATGCTGCTTCACCTGCGACAGCGCGGCGAAGTCCACCTTCAGCAGCATAGGGATGATCATCACCCAAATCAGCAGGCCAACCGGCAGATTGACCTTGGCGATTTCCATCTGGCCCACGGCCTGGAAAGGCCCTGGCAGTAACTGGCCGAGCGCGATGCCGGCGATGATGCAAAGAAAGACCCAAACGGTCAGATAGCGCTCGAAGATGCTCATGGGTGCGGGCGCTGCGGGGGCCTCAGGGGGCCTTGGCAAAGTGCTGGTGCTCATGCTTGTTTTCTCTCGCGGGTTTCAGCTGCGGCCGATTTCAGCCAAGGCGGCCTGGCAGGCGGCGCGGTCCATGCTTTCCAAGGGCAAAGCCAGCAACTGCAGCATGCGGTAGCCGATGGCTTGGCGCGTCAGCTCAAAGGCTCGGCGCTTGCCTTCGTCGCCACCCTCAGCATTGGAGGGGTCCGGGTAGCCCCAATGGACTTTCATCGGCTGACCCTGGGCAGAAGGCGCGCCGAAAAACACCGGGCATTGCTCCGCAGCCGCGCTATCGCACACGGTGATCACAAGGGACAAAGGCGGCGCCTCCGGCGTGGTGAACTCGTCCCAGCTCTTGCTGCGGTAGCCACTGATGTCAACGCCGGCCTCGCTCAGCGCTTCAAGCGCAAAAGGGTTCAGCCGCCCGCTCGGCGCACTGCCGGCGCTGAAGGCCCGCACATCACGGCCCAGCTTCTTGGCCAGGTGGTTGAGCATGCCCTCGGCCAGCACGCTGCGCGCGGAGTTGTGGGTGCAGAGGATGAGGATATTGATCGTCATGGGGATGGCGGGTGGAATTTGGGAACGACGTGGCGGGCGGGGGCGGCGTGCGGCATCCCGGCTCAGTTCAGCAGCCGCAGCCCGATGCCGAGGCCGGGATGCACGCCTCGCCCTGGCAGCAGTTCTCCGTCAGATAAGCCAGCAAGCCATTCATCTGCGAGAAGTCAGCGCGGTAGACCAGATTGCGGCCCAGGCGCTGCTGGCTCAGCAAGCCGGCTTGCATCAGCTCCTTCAAATGAAAGGACAAGGTGGCCGCTGGCAGCTCCAGGGCTTCGGCCAAGGCGCCCGGCGTCAAACCTTCGGCGCCCGCCACTACCAGCAAACGGAAGGCCCGCAGGCGATGGGCCTGAGCCAGGGCAGCAAGGGATCGGACCACGAGTTCTTCATTCATAGATCGATTATTCCATAACTATGGAATTAATGGATCAATGACGAAAACGCGCCCTGCTGGCGCAGACTGGCGAGCGATGAATTACTGGCGCCCCGCCTGCGGGAGCAGATTTGAGGGCAGCGACCGCCCAGACGCATACGAGCGCTGCGGCGGACATGGCCGGCGCTCCGCCATCCCCCTCAAATCAACGCAGCAAATTCAGACCGCTTTCGCCAAACCAATCAAGGCCGGCAGGTCCAGGATCCAGATGCGGTAGCCCTTGATGGCGATCACCCCCATCTCGCGCAACTGCCGCAGGCTGCGCGAAAAGGTCTCAGGCGAGGTACCCAGCTGCGAGGCAATGGCGCATTTGCGCTGGCTCAGCACCAGCTGCGTCTGGGCCGTGCTGCTGCTCTCGCCCTGGCCCAGCGCCCGCAATTCCTCCAGCAGCCAGGCGGCGCAGCGCGCCAAGACATGCTTGGCCAGCAAGTCCTGGGCGCCACCGACAGCGCGTTGGAGCCGCTCAGCCCCCACTGCCAGCAAGCTGCGCGCCAAGGCCGGCTCGGCCGCAATGGCCCGCTCCAGCGCCGGCAGCGGGAAGAACCACAGCAAGACTTCGGTCTCGGCACGCGCGTTGTCCAGATAGTTGCCACCCAGCCAGGCGCTCTCGGCGTCTATCCATTCCTCGGCATGCACCGTGCAGCGCTGGCTCCACTGCATTTGCGCGTCATGCCGCCCAACGCTGACGATGCCACGCAGCAGCAGCCACAGGCCTTCGGCGCGCTGCGAAGCCAGCAAGCACATGGACTTGGCCGGCAAGACATTCATAAAGCCCAGACCCAACAAGCTGGCCAGGGCCGGTTCGCTGAGCTGCCCCGCCGGGCAGGCCGCCAGCAAGATCTGGCGCAGCTGCGCTTGCGAAGGAAGGTCCTGCGGCATGGCACCGGCCTCAGGCTTCTGGCTGGCCGAGGCACCAAGGCCGGGCTTGCGCGCAGCACGGCGCGGGCGCGGGGCGGCACTCAAGCCAGCGGAAGGCAAGTTGCTTGCGAGGGAAGAGGCATGAGGCATGGTCATCTCCAAGGCTGCTGAGTCAATGCACTTCGACTTTGAGGCCGCGGTTGAAGCCTGCTTTTGAGGCAACGCAAAAGCGGGCGCGGCGGCGGTTTGCGCTGGGTCAAAGCCGGTTTGCTTTCAAAGCGGGCGCGGCGGCGAAGCCGGGCCGCGGCAATGGGCGACGCTTGCTTCATCAATCTCCATCAAGCTAGGGACACCCTGCCTGCACCAGCCCCCGCAGGCTGCCGCAGCCCACGCATTGCCGTTAGCATCTGCCGGTTCGCCACGATTGACCCGGAGCGCATGCCATGGCCAGCAAGTCACAGGACATCACCTTCCTCATTCCCGGCCAGATGGTGGCCAGCCGCTCGGCCGCAGGGGCCGGCCAAGCAGGCGGCCTGCAGCGCGGCATCAGCAAAGCCAAGGTGCAGCTCAGCAGCCAACGCGCTGGCGGCACGGCCCAGCGCGTCAGCGCCCGGCCGGGTGAGGACGTGGTGCTGCTGACCCTGGCCAATGGCCCCACCCTGGTCTTGCACCCCCAAGCGGCCCGCGACCTGATGCTTGCGCAGAGCAGCGCCGCCACCCGCAGCGCCCTGGCCACGCAGGATGACGACGAGATCGCGGTGACGGCCAATCTGGCCTGGCCCGGTTTGGAAGAAAAAGCCACACGCGGCGCCACGCGCGGCTGGATGGGCTCGGCGGTGATGAGTGCCTTCGAGGTCGTGAGCGGCCTGCTGAAAGATCCGGCCGTCAGCCTGGCCACCGCCGCCATCACCCGCAAGGTAGACGGCCAGGTCAATGCCGGCGTCTACGCGCTGACCCCGGCCTCGCTGCGCAGCCCGCTCAAGGATGAAACCCCGCTGCAGCAAGTGCCCGCCGCGGCCGACGCCGGCCCGCTGCTGATCTTGGTGCACGGCACGTTTGTGGACACGGTCAGCACCTTCGGCAAGCTCTTCGTGCAGCACCCCGACAAGGTGCGCAGCCTGTTCGCGCATTACGCCAACCGGGTCTATGCACTGGACCACCCGACCATGGGCGTGAGCCCGATTGCCAATGCGCTGACTCTTGTCAACGCCCTGCCCGCCGGGGCCCGCCTGCATCTGCTGACCCATTCGCGCGGCGGCCTGGTGGCCGAAGTGCTGGCCCGTGCCTGCGGCGGCGGCGCGCTCAGCGAGGAAGAACTGGCCCTATTCGCCGGGGACAACTACGAGGCGCACCGCCGCGATCTGCAAGCCCTGGTCAAGGCCGCGCAGGCCAAGGGCCTGAAGCTGGAGCGGGTGGTGCGGGTGGCTTGCCCGGCGCGCGGCACCACGCTGGCGTCTAAGCGCCTGGACGCCTACCTCTCGGTGCTGCAGTGGGGCTTGCAACTCGCCAGCGTGCCGGTGGCGCCGGAACTGGTGGACTTTTTGCACGAGGTGGCACGGCGCCGCACCGACCCCGCCGAGCTGCCTGGCCTGGAAGCCATGATGCCGGAGAGCCCGGTCGTTGCCTGGCTGAACCGCAGCGAAGTCCAGCTGCCGGGCGAGTTGCGCGTGGTGGCCGGCGACCTAGAGGGTGATTCCATCGGCTCCTGGCTCAAGACCTTGCTGTCGGATGCGTTCTACTGGACCGATAACGATCTGGTCGTGCAGACCCGTTCGATGTACGGCGGCAACCCACGCAGCGGCGCCGGCGCGGCCAGCTTCATCCTTGACCGTAGTGGCAAGACCAACCACTTCAATTACTTCAGCAATGAACGCACGGTGGCCGCCATCAGCAGCGCGCTGATCGAGGCTGCGCCGGCCGAATTCGGCCCCATCGGCCCGCTTTCCTGGCAAGGCAAGGACGCCAGCGGCACGCGCGCCGCCTTGGCAGTGGCCCGCTCACGCGGCTGGTTCGGTAGCGACACGGCTGAGCCCACCCCCGCCGAACAAGCCCAGCGCGCCGAGCAAGCCGCCAAGCGGCCGGCGGTGTTTGTGTTGCCGGGCATTTTGGGCAGCAATATCAAGCGCAATGGCAGTCGCATCTGGCTGGGCTTTCGCTTCGTCAACGGCTTGATGAAGCTGGCCTGGGATGAAAAAACCGTCAATGAATTCGCGCCCGATGGCCCCATCGGCAGCTGCTATGACGCGCTGATCGAGCGCCTGGCCGACACGCACGAGGTGATCCCCTTCGCCTTCGACTGGCGCCGCCCGATTGAAGACGAGGCGAGGCGCCTGGGCCAGGCGGTAGACGCAGCCATCGCCGCCCGCCGCAACAGCGGCCAGCCAGTGCGCATCATTGCCCATTCGATGGGCGGCCTGGTGGCCCGCACCATGCAGCTGGAAGCCCCCGCCACCTGGCGCCGCATGATGGCCCACCCGGACGCCCGCCTGCTGATGCTGGGCACGCCCAACGGCGGCTCCTGGGCGCCGATGCAGACCCTCTCAGGCGACGATACCTTTGGCAATGCCTTGGTGGCCTTTGGCGCCCTGTTCGACAAGGGCGCCGCGCGCAAGATGATGGCCGGCATGCCTGGCTTTATGCAGCTGCAAGACGGTTTGCTGGACCCGCAGCTGGGTCTGGACCGGGCCGAGACCTGGCAGAAGCTGGCCGACCAGGACATCGCCATCCTGCGTGATCACAGCGTCTGGCATCAGCTGGAATCACAGATCAGCATCTACACCTGGGGCGCGCCGCCGCAAAAGGTGCTGGACCAGGCCGTGGCCCTGCGCCGCCGGCTCGACGCCCAGATCGGCCAGCTCGGCCTGGACAAGCAAAAAATGCTGCTGGTGGTCGGCCACGCCAGCTTCACCCCGGCCGGCATCCGGCTGGATCCGAACGATGGCCTGGAGTATCTGGACACGCCCGACGATGGTGATGGCCGCGTCACCCTGGCCAGCGCCACCCAGCTGGGCCTGCGGACCTGGAAGCTGGACGCCGAGCATGGCAAATTGCCCGATGTGGCGGAGGCCTTTGCCGCTTACGTCGAGTTGCTGCAGACCGGCGACACCCGCGCGCTGGAGCCCCTGGAGGCGCGGGCCTCGCGCGCGGCAGGCAGCGCCACAGCCGCTCCCGCCGCGCAGCTGCAACGCAGCCGCCCATCGCGCGGCTTGCAGGCCTCGCTGCCGCCCTCGGATGCCGGCGATGTGATGGGCCTGGCCCGCCACAGCGCCAAGCGTGTGGCGGCTGACCAGGGCTCGCGTGCGCTGCAGATGACGGTGCTGAATGCCGACCTGCGCTTTGTGCAGCAGCCGCTGCTGGTGGGTCACTACCGATCGATGACCCTGACCGGGGCCGAGGAAGTGATTGACGCCCTGGTCAACCAAGGCATGAGCCGCGCGCTGGCGGCGGGCTTGTACCCCGACGCGGTGGGCTCGCATCAAATCTTCGGCAACCAGCGCCCGCACCCTGACAACCCCTTCCAGATGGCCAGGCCGCAAGCCGCCATCGTGGTGGGCCTCGGTGAAGAGGGCAAGCTGCGCACCAGCGAGCTGATCTTCACCGTGCGCCAGGGTGTTCTGGCCTATGCCCAGCGCCTGTCGGAGCAAGCCACTGGCGCCGCCAACGGTGAGGCTGCCGCACCGCTGGAGTTCGAGCTGGCCGCCACCTTGATCGGCAGCGGCGGCACCGGCATCACCACCGGCGCGGCCGCGCAAGCCATTGCCCAGGGCGCTTGGGCTGCCAAGCAGAAATTGCAAGGCACGGGCTGGCCGCAACTCAGCCGCCTGACCCTGACCGAGCTCTACCTGGACCGCGCCGGCGATGCCTGGCGCGCCCTGCAGCAACTTGAAGCCGCCAGCCCGGGCAGCTACAAGCTGGTCGGCAAGGTCAGCTCAGGGCCGGGTGCGATGCGGCGCATGCTGGACTCGAATTACCGCGGCAGCAATTACGACTTCATCAGCGCCCTGGCCGTGCCCGGCGGCAAGCCGGATCAACCCGTCATCGCCTACAAACTCAACACCAAACGCGCCCGCAGCGAGTTGCGTGAGCAACACGCCCAAGGCGCCCTGCTGCGCGAGTTCGTGGCCCGCGCCTCCAACGACGCCAATACCGACACCCAAATCGGCCGCACCCTGTTCAATCTGCTGATCCCGGTCGAGATGGAGCCCTTTCTGGGCGGCAGCAGCGAGCTGGTGATCGAGCTGGAACCCGCCACCGCCGGCATCCCCTGGGAATTGCTCAACACCAATCCCCTGGACAGCGGCGAGGACAAGCGCCCCTGGGCCATTCGCACCAAGCTGATCCGCAAGCTGCAACTGGAGGACTACCGCGCCGAGCCGCGCGATGCCAGCGCGGACGACCATGTGCTGGTGATTGGCGAGCCGCTGTGCGACCCCGCCCTCTACCCGCGTCTGGAAGGCGCGCGGCAAGAGGCCCTGGCCGTGGCCCAGCAGCTGAGCAGTGGCTTGGGCCGCGAAGCCAGCCGCGACGGTGCCGAGCTGGTCAATCTGCTGGCCGAGCAGAACGATGCGCAGACCATCATCAACGCCTTGTTCGAGCGCAATTACCGCGCCATCCACATTGCCGGCCATGGCGCGCCGGGGCCGGACGGCGGGGTGGTGCTCTCGGGCCAGAACACCTACCTCAGCGCCGCCGAGGTCAAGTCCATGCGGGTGGTGCCGGAGCTGGTGTTTTTGAATTGCTGCCACCTGGCTGGCCGCGACCCCAATGCCGTGCTGCAAACCGAATCAAGCAACGGCAGCAGCAGCCGCTACGACCGGGCCAGCTTTGCCGCCAACACGGCGGAGGCCTTGATCAAGGTGGGCGTGCGCTGCGTGGTGGCGGCCGGCTGGGCCGTGGAAGATGAAGCCGCCAAGGTCTTTGCCATCACCTTCTACGCCAGCTTGCTCACCGGCGCACGCTTCATCGAAGCTGTGGGCCGCGCCCGCGAAGCCGCCTGGAGCGCCAACCGCCAGGGCAATACCTGGGCCGCCTACCAATGCTATGGCGACCCGGAATGGACCTGGCGCCGCGAAGGCGCTGACGCCCAGCGCCCCAGCACACCGCTGACCGATGAGCTGGCGGGGGTGGCCTCGCCCGTGTCGCTGACGCTGACGCTGGAAAACATTGCCGTGCGTGCCCAGTACGGCAAGAGCTCACCCCAAAAGCGCCAAGCCGCGCTCGACAAGCTGCGCTATCTGGAGGCCGAGTTCAAACCCCTGTGGGGTGGCATGGGCGCGGTGGCAGAAGCCTTTGCCGTGGCCTATAACAGCGCGGGCGAACGCAAGGCGGCGCTGGCGTGGTACCGCGTCGCCGTGGAAGCCGAGGACGGCAGCGCCTCGCTGAAAGCGAGCGAGCAATACGGCAATCTGCTGGTGCGCGAAGGCGAGCAGCAGGCCGACCTCGCGCTCATCCGCAGCGGCATCAGCTTGCTGGAACGGGTGCTGGCGGTGCAGCCCACGGTGGAGCGCGAGAACCTGATGGGCTCGGCCTGGAAACATCTGGCCATGGTGCTGGAGCAGAAACAAGCCCCTGGCAAAGCGGCGCAGCCCGCGGTCACCGAGGCGCTGAGCAAAGCCGCCCAGCACTACAGCCAGGCTGCGCAGCGCTGCTTGGCGATACAGGGTTCTGAGCTGTTCTACCCGCGCATGAACGCGATGGCCATCGAGCTGCGCCTGGCCTTCCAGGCGGGCCGAACGATCACTAGCTCAGAAAGCGCCGACGCCTCCACTGAGTTGAGCGCCGAGGCCTTCAAGCTGGCGCGAGACTCTTTGACCGAGACCAATGCGCGCAAGCCGGACTTCTGGTCGGTGGTGGGGCAAACCGAGCTGGACATGCTGCAAGCACTCAGCCAATCCAGCCTGGCCAGCGCGGCAGGCGCCATCCTGCAAAGCCTGCAAGGGCTTAAGACCCGCGTGCCGGGCCTTGCCATGTGGGACACGGTCTACAAGCAAGCCCGCTTCACCCTGGAGCCCTACCAAAGCGTCAGCCATGCCAGCACGGCCGTGCAAAGCGCCGAGCAGAAAGCGGCCAAGCAATTGCTGGACGGTATCAAGGCGCTGGCGACCGCCAGCCGCAGCTGACAACGCCGGGGCGTCACATCAGGCGGACAAAATAGCGTCGGGTGGACAATGGCGCCTTGCCCGCGCCCCGCCCGCGCCTTGCTTGCCCGCCGCTGTTTTCGTCCTCTTGCTCACCTGTTGGCCCGCCTCATGATCCAGCCCTGCTCCCTGCCCGCCCCCACTTCGCAGCATCGCCTGCTGCCGCTGAGTTTGGCGGTCAGCGCGGCGCTGCTGCTGGCAGCCTGCGCCAGCGGCCCTCAGCAGCAGCAGGCGCCACAAGCGCTGGCCTTGCCGCCGGCGATGAACCAGCTCTTGGCCGCGCAAGAAGCCGCGGGCCTGAGCCACGCCGAAGCGCTGCGCCGCATCGCCGCCCGCAGCGGCCTGAGCGTCGAGGAGTTGCAGCAGCAGCCCGATCGCCTTGACCCCATTGCCCAGGATCTGCTGGCCCGCTTTGAGCGCGATACCCAAGCCCTGATCACATCCGCCCAGGCCAGCGGCCAAGCCCAGGCCATGGCGCTGGCCTTGCCACTGCTCGATGCGCCCGGGCGCTTCTACGCCTGGACCCAGTTTGCCGACATGGCCCAGGCGCCCTTCTCCACCGCCCACATCACCGCAGTCAGGTCCGCAGTGCCCGGCACGCCAAGCCAGCAGCGCGGCTCGCTCGAGCACGAAGTGCCTTTCTCCGGCCCCGAGGTCAAAGCCGCCAATGCCACAGCCACCGATCTGTCTGCACGTTATGCGATGAGCGACCCCAGCCTGGGCCGCGGCCAGCAAGTCGCCCGCGTCGTGACCGCCGCCGCGCAATGCCCGCAGATGCTGGTGGACGGCCGCCCGCAGGCCATGCAGCTGCGCGCGCCCGCCGTGCGCGGCGTGGCCAGCAATGCAGCAGCCCAGACGGGCGACAAGCGCCAGACCATAGGCGCCGATTTCGAACTGCTGACCTGCGAGGCCACGCTGCCGCCCGAAGCCCAAGTGGTGGGTGTGGGCGGCCAACGCCTGGCGCTGCGGCCACCACTTGCACAAGTCAATCGCGTGGTGGTGGTGGGTGATACCGGTTGCCGCGTGCAGGGGCCCAATGCCTTCGGTAGCGGCAAGCCGGGCGCACCGCTGCAAGACTGCAGCGATGAGTCCGATTGGCCCTGGCGCAAGATTGCCCGCGCCGCCGCCAGCTTCAACCCCGACTTGATCATCCACAACGGCGACATCCATTACCGCGAAGGCTTGCCCAAGGGCACCGAGCCCGGCCAGCCCCAGCCCAATGAGGCCCGCGTCGCCGCCTATGTGGACACCATCACCTACGGCTGGAAATCCTGGGAGGCCGATTTCTTCCGCCCCGCCGGCGCGCTGCTGGCCTCCGCGCCCTGGGCCATTACCCGTGGCAATCACGAGTTATGCGACCGGGCCGGCGCGGGTTGGTATCGCTTTCTCGACTACCGCCGCTTCCCCGAAAAAGAACCGCAATACAGCCCGGACTATGACGCCGCTGTTTGCAGCAATGCCACCGACCCACTGCTGGTGCGCCTGGGCGACTTGCAGCTGATTTTGATGGACGTGGGTGGCCTGGCCGATGCCCCGGGGCGTGGCCGCAACCAGGGCTGGACCAATGGCGACCATTTGCGCACCGCCCGCCAACTCACGGCGGTGGCAAAGGACAGCGGCACGCGCAGCGCAGCCGTGTCCTGGCTGGTCACACACAAGCCGCTGTTCGCTTTCTACTCGGGCGGCCCCAAAGTGACCAGCAGCACCTGGCAATTTCAAAAGGCCTTGCAGCCTGGTGTTGAGAGCTTTGGCGCCGGCAATGGCGAGTTGCCGGCCAATCTGCAAATGGTGCATTCCGGCCATATCCACGGCTGGATGATGATCAGCCACCCGGCGCAAACCGCCCTGCCCACGCAATACCTGATCGGCAATTCAGGCCAGGCTCTGGAAGGCTTCCATTTCGGCGCACGGGGTGACAAGCCCTATCAGGCGGCCGCCCCAGTTGCGCAGGCCAATGAGATTGCGCCGCAAGACCGGCGCTGGCCTTGGCACGAGGCGCCTTGGTCTTTCCGCTTGCCCGACGGCACGATGGCGCAACCCGACGCCTTCAGCAGCAGTCCCATCCTTGATGCAGGCAGCAAGAGCGCGCGCAGCGAGGAGTTCGGCTTCGTCGTGTTCGATCGCATCACCGGCACCAGCAACTGGACCGCCCGCATGTTCGACCCGCAACGCCAGCTGCTGCGCACTTGCACCACCGAGGGCAAGCGCACCCGTTGCGAAGCCCCGGCTCAGTGAACGAGCAGCGGCCCCAGCAAAAATGCAGGGGCCGCTGTTTGATCAAGTGCTGACCGAGGTCTGAAGCGATTAGGGCGTGAGCGTGTAACGCGTGTAGAAACGCCGCCCGGCGGCGTCTTGCGCGCCCAGCCACAGCTCGTAATTGCTGGCGACAAACGCATCCGGCACGCTGATGCCGGCCAGGGCCAGCGTGGTGCTCGGCGGCAGCGGCGGCGCCGTGTCCGTGATCAGCGGCGCCTGCGTCGGATCGGCCGGCACATTGAGCACCGTGCGCACACTGATCAAGCGCAGATCGGGGTTGGCCGCCGCCCAGGCGGCCCAGTTGATCGTCAAGCCCACCAACAACTGACCGCCACGCAGGGGCGCGCTGCTGCTGACGCCGTCCAGCGTTGGGAAGCGCGCTGCGGGCAACTCGGCCGGCACTTCAGCAGGCAAATAGATCGCGCGCGATTCAGCGGTGCCGCTGAGGCTGTAGGTCGCCAGGTATTTGGCATTGAGAAGAAGGTCATCGGCACCAATCCAGCCGACGGAAGACCTCAGCAAGGCCGTGTCCACCAGGCCGCCCGTGGGCACCACACTGGTGGCGCCGGCGGTACTGGAAATGCACAGCTGCGCCTGCCCGCAATTGGCAAAGGGAATGCTGAAGCCACTGGGTGTCTGCACCGTGGCCTGGGTCAGCAAAGGGGTGGTCGACCCATCAAGCAAGGTCTGAACAGCGATCTGCAGCCCACCCACCGGATTCGGCGTGAGGGCCGTACTGCTCGTACCATCAGCCGCCAGTGCCTGGAAGGCCAGCGGGTAGACCGCCAGCGCCAGCTTCTTGCCGTTGCCGATCAAGTTCCACACCGAACCGGTGGTGGAGGTCTTGGTATAGCTGACCGCATCGCTGAAGGTATCCACCACCGCGCCGGAAACATCGCTGATGGGTGCCGCCACCAGCACGCGTTTGCACAGGCCACCGCTCACCGTGTCATCGGCGCAGCCGGTGATCTGCCAGCGGCCAAACTGGCGATTCTTGGCAACGTAGTCGGCCAGCTTGGTGGCGAGCGCGGCTTTGAGCCGGCCGTTGTGCGTGTCATAGCCCGCCAACAAGGCGTGCGAGCCAATGGTGGCGGCACTCGCGCCTTGGGCGATCAGCTTGTTCAACGCGGCGCTGAGGTCATCGAGCGCAGCCAGATTGGCCAAGGTCGCCGTGGGGCTGGTGGTGGCTTTGAGTGTGCTGGTGATGGCGTTGGCGGGCGTGGGGCTGCTGGTCTTGAGCAGCTCGGTCTGCGCCGTGGGCAGCTCCACCACCACTTCGGTGGCCTGGCTGGGCACCAATTTATTGCTCAGCAGCAGCTGCATCACGCCCTTGCTGTTCTTCACCAAGCTGACGCGCAGGCTTTCGATCAGTAAATCGTGCGCACCCTTGTTCGCGGCAAAGGCCGGATCGGCTAGGAGGCTAAGGGCTGTTGGGTTGCTGAACTTCAGGTCAGTCAGCTGGGGTTTGACCAGGGTTTTGACGAACTCGCCAGCCGCGCTAGCAGCCGTCGCGGCTGCAGCGAGCGCTGGGCCATTTGACTTGGCCGCGGCAAACACCGGCTGCGGATCCGCCCCCAGCGCCAGCGCCACCACCGCATTGCTCAGCGGTGACACATGGGCCACCATGGCCGGCGTGCTGGCCGCCAAAATCGGGACCGCCGAATGCAAGACCTGCGGATTGCCGGCAGCATCCAAGCCACTGACCTGCACCAGCAACGGTGCGGTCAGGCTCTTGCTGCTCAAGGTCAAGCTGTAGGAGCCATCAGGCGCGCGGGTGGTCGTGCTGCCCAGGCTGGCGCCACTGCCGTCCACCACGGCCACACGCGCATTCATCAGCGGCGCACCCACGGCGGCCACGCCGCTGAGTGTTGGGCTGCTGCTGAACTCGGTCACCCCACCGCCGCCGCCCGAGCTGCTGTCCCCGCCCTTACCGCCGCCACAACCCACCAAGACGGCGCAGGCGAGAAGAAAGCCCAGGCCCAGCTGACGCGGGGCCAAAGAGGGAGATGGTTTGAGCAGGCAGGGCATTGTGATCATTCGGGGTGGTCAAGCCCCAAGGCTTTGCTATCGACTGATCTTGCCACCGCCGCCGGGGTCCAGGTCGACGGAGATGCTGGCCGAATCTTGGCCTAACGCCCGAATTGCGGCCTCATTTACCGAGCTTGACCCAGCTCAGCTCCAGCCAGTTATCGGGCCGATGCACCGCCTCAACGCCCTTGCGCATGGCCCAGGGAATCACCTGGCGATGCAGGGGCAAGACATGGAATTGCTGCTTGAATTCGGTGATGGCGGCCTTGATCAGCTGTTCGCGTTTGGCCGGATCGGCCTCGACGCTGGACTGGGCGGCCAGGGCATCGAACTTGTCATTGCGCACATCGCCGTAGTTATAGGCGCCCACGCCTTGCTCACCACGTTTGCGGAACACCGGGGTCAGGATGGACTCGGCATCGGTGATCGGCCCGCCCCAGCCATAGAGGTACAAGCTGGTGTCGAGCTTTTCCAGCTTGGGGAAGTAGGTGACCCGCGGCAT
This sequence comes from uncultured Roseateles sp., assembly GCF_945956965.1. Taxonomy (GTDB): domain Bacteria; phylum Pseudomonadota; class Gammaproteobacteria; order Burkholderiales; family Burkholderiaceae_C; genus Paucibacter_A. Next base: position 57,822 of record NZ_CAMFJS010000022.1, on the reverse strand, counting down.
GGCATTGACGTTGATCTTGATCTTGAGCTGGGCCCACATGGCCGCCAAGGCTTTGCAGATGGATTCGTCGTTGATGTAGCGGTTATTGGGGCAGTCCAGCGTGACCTCGAAGCCATCGGCATAGCCGGCCTCGGCCATCAGCTTGCGGGCGGCTGCGATGTCAAAAGGTGCGCGAGCTTCGAGCTGAGGATCGTTGAAGGACGCGCTGGCAGAAGGGGTCAAGCTGCCGGTGGTGACGCTCAGGCCATTCATCAGCTTGGTCTTGAGCGTCTCCACATCGATGGCCTGGTACATGGCCCGGCGCACACGGATGTCCTTGAACGGATTCTTGTCAGCGCTGACCTTGCCGAAGAGCAGCTTGTCGCGGGCCTGATCCATGCCGATGAAGACCAGGCGGTTCTCCGGCCCATCCACCACCTTGACGCCGCTGGTGCTGCGCAGGCGCGGCACATCGCGCGGGGCCGGGTCCAGCACAAAGTCGATCTCGCCGGAGACCAGCGCCGCCAGGCGCGTCGCGTCATTGGCGATGGGGCTGAACACCACCTCCTGCACATTGCCCTCAAACTTTCCCCACCAGCCGGGATTGCGCTTGTAGACCGTCTTGACGCCCGGTTGCCGCGTTACCAGCTGGTAGGGGCCGGTGCCGTTGGCATTCATGCTGGTGAAGCTTTCTTCCTTGTTCTTGAAGTCCAGCGGTTTGGTGACGCGGTGCACCTCCGACCAGGGCTTGCTCATGATCCACAGCAGGTCGATGTGCTGCAAAAAGATCGGATTGAATTTGGCGAGCTGGAACTCCACCGTCAGCTCGTCAATCTTCTTGGGCGCGCCAACGGCATTGGCGTAGACGGCCAGCTGCGAGCTGCTTTCCTTGGCACGCTGAATGGAATAGACCACATCGTCCGCCGTCAGCGCCTGGCCCTCATGGAATTTGACGCCAGGCCGCAACTTGAAGCGCCACAGCAGCGGCGAGACCTGGGTCCACTCGGTGGCAAGACCTGGCACCAGATTCAGGTTTCGGTCACGCCTAGTCAGGCGCTCGTAGACCTGACCGTTGACCATATTGGTCATGCTCTCGTTCTGCGAGTGCGGGTCCATGGTTTGCGGATCGCCCTGGCTGGCCCAGCGCAAGGTTTGCGCCTGCACCAGCAGCGGCGCGCCGCAAGCCGCCAAGGCCAGCGCCATCCAACTGATCTTCTTCATCGAGCAGCCTCTCCCTGTCATCGTCGTGAGGGGAGTTTAGGCAGGGCCCGCGGCACGGCAGTCGGGGGCAACCCTTGCTTTCGCCCCGAGCGGGGCGAGGAGTCAATGAGCGAAAAAGGCGCCAATAGACACTAAAGCGGTGCGCGCCAGATATCGTCCAGATGCGTAAAACCCCAATCCAGCGGCGACTCGCGGCCCACCACCCGGTCACCCGCCGCCGGGCTGGCGAGATCCAGCATCTGCACCGGCACCGGCAGCTTGGAGCGGGTCGAGTAAAACACCCGCACCACCGGTGCCGCCAGGCTCATCGGATTCAGGTCCACCACCACGGCCAAGCGGCCGGATTCCAGCTTCACCAGGCTACCGACCGGGTAGATACCCACGCATTTGACAAAAGCTTTGAAGATGACCGGATCGAACTGCCCGGTCCACTGCGCCATGCGCTGGATCGAACCGGCCGGGTCCCAGGCGCTTTTGTAGGGCCGGGTGGACGTGATGGCGTCATAGACATCGCAGACCGCGCCCATGCGAGCCAGCACGCTGATTTCCTCACCCTTGAGCTTTTGCGGGTAGCCGGTGCCGTCCATCTTCTCGTGATGATGCAGGCAAACGTCCAGCGCCGACACGGGCACCGCGCCGCCTTCCTTGAGCATCTGATAGCCACGCAGCGGGTGCGAGCGGATGACATTGAACTCGGCATCGGTGAGTTGGCCGGGCTTGTTCAGCACATCCAGGGGCATCATCATCTTGCCCACATCGTGCAAAAGACCCGCCAGGCCGGCCTCGCGCGACTGCGCCTCATCCATGCCCAACTGCTTGGCCAGCGACACCATCAGGGCGCAAACGGCCACCGAATGCATATAGGTGTAGTCGTCCTTGGTCTTGAGCCGTGCGAGGCTGATCAAGGCCGATGGGTTGCGCGACACCGAGTCAGCCACTTCCTCCACGATGGGCAGGCATTGCTCGACATCCATGGCGCGGCCCATGCGGGCCTCGCCGAACAAATTGATCACCGCTTGCTTGCTGCGGTTGATGACCTTGGTGGCTTGCGCCATCTCGGTTCCCAAGCTCACCTTTTGTTGGCTGCTTGGCGCTGGAGCGGACGGCGGTGGGGGTGGCGCCGCAAGCGGCGCGGCGCGCGGCACGGCAGGGGGAGCGACCGGCGCGGCTACGGGCGGCGGCTCCACCAAGGCCGCCGTGACGCTGGCTTCCTGTTTGGCCTGCTCGCTCGAGCTCGGGCGCACATCGTCGCCTTTGCTGACATCGATCCAAACCGCAGGCACGCCACTGGTCAACAAGGCCTCCAGATCAGCCTGGTCCTTGATGACGAACTTGGTTTTCCAAAACGGGTGGGATAACCATGATCCCTCCATCGACTGGAGGAACATGCCCAACTGAACCTGCTGTGTAGGAATCTTCTTGAGCATTCGGGGCTTTGTTGCTCGTACGGTCGAAAACGAAATTGTCACACTTTGAAGTATGACCTACCCCCTAAAGTGAACTCGTGAAAAATAGACGAAAAAAGGCCGCCATACGGCGGCCTCTTGCACCCCGCCTTGCTTAAAAGCAAGGCAGTTCAGTTTCAGCGGAACTTGCTTTGCGGCACGGTGCGCAGCTCAGACGGCAGCGAAGCCAGATACTTAGCCATGGCCTGCAACTCGGTATGGCTGAACTGCTTGACCTGGCCGGCCATGATGGCGTTGCCGCGGCCGACCACCGGATTGCCTTCCGTCTGATACGACTTCAGCGCCGCGTAGAGATAGTCAGGGTGCTGACCCGCCAGCTTCGGGTAGCTGCCGTCGATGGGCTTGCTGAAATTGGCGCCGTGGCAGGAGGCGCAAGCGCCCTTGCTCAGCAACTCAGCCACCTGGGCGGAAGGCTGGGCCACTGTTTCGGCCACGGTTGTGGCGCCGGCCTGAGCGGCTTGCTTCTCGTAGTAGCTGGCGATGTCAGTGATGTCTTGCTCGCTCAGAGTCTGGGCAATACCGCGCATGGTGGGGTGTTTGCGCTCGCCCTTGGCATAAGCGGTCAAGGCCGCGCCGATGTATTTGGCGTTTTGCCCGGCAATCATCGGCACTTTATGGATTTCGGGGAAGGAGGACTGGTAGCCTGCAATACCGTGGCAGCCGATGCACATGGCGACCTTGGACTGGACGCTGGCCGAACCGGCCGCAGCAGCTGAAGTAGCGGCCTGAGCCTGGGCTTGAACCGCTGAAGTCGCACCCAAAATGGCGGACATGGCAATCGAGATCTGCAACAGTTTTTTCATAGTCCCGTGGTCTTGATCTGAGGTCGGCGCCGATTATAGGGCGCGCCTTATACTGAAATTACACAACCCAATTCTTGACATACAACATGAAATTTGAAGGCTCGGATCAATATATCGCCACCCCAGATTTAATGCTGGCTGTCAACGCCGCGGCAAAACTGCAGCGGCCCTTGCTGGTGAAGGGCGAACCCGGCACCGGCAAGACTATGCTTGCAGAAGAGGTGGCGCGCTCCCTGGGTATGCCCCTGTTGCAATGGCACATCAAGTCCACGACCAAAGCCCAGCAAGGGCTTTATGAGTACGACGCGGTGAGCCGCCTGCGCGACAGCCAACTGGCCGGCATCGAAGGTTCGGAGAAGGTCCGCAACATCGAGAACTACATCGTCAAGGGCGTGCTCTGGCAAGCCTTTGAGGCCGATCAGCCAGTGGCCCTGCTGATCGACGAGATCGACAAAGCCGACATCGAATTCCCCAACGACTTGCTGCGCGAGATCGACCGGATGGAGTTCTATGTCTACGAAACCCGCCAGCTGATCAAGGCCAAGCATCGCCCGCTGGTCTTCATCACCTCCAATAACGAGAAGGAGTTGCCCGACGCGTTCCTGCGCCGCTGCTTCTTCCACTACATCAAGTTCCCGGACGCCGCGACCATGCAAAGCATCGTCGACGTGCACTTCCCCGGCCTCAAGAAAGAGCTGCTGGCCGCCGCGCTGAAGACCTTCTTCGATGTGCGCAATCTGCCGGGCTTGAAGAAAAAGCCCAGTACCTCGGAGTTGCTGGACTGGCTCAAGCTCTTGGTGGCCGAAGACATCCCGACCGAATCGCTGCTGACCCAGGACGCCTCGGTCACCGTGCCGCCCCTGGTCGGCGCGCTGTTGAAGAACGAGCAAGACCTGACCCTGTTCGAGAAACTGGTCTTCATGCAACGCCATAACCGCTAAAAACCATGGACGCACCTTTGAAGAATGCCCTGCACGAGGGCTTGGCCGACGCCATCGGTTTTGTGCTTGGCGCCTTGCTCGGCTGGCAGCTCGGCTTGAAGCTGGGCTTTGACTTTGTCGGCTCCAGCGCCTGGGGCGTGAAGGAGATCACCGGCCTGCTCTTCATCCTGGCCGGCTGCGGCCTCGGCCGCTTGCTTTGCCGGGAACTACTGGCGCGCTGGCGCCTGCGGCAAAGCAAGTCCTGAGCTGCGGGCTGCTCGGGGCTTGGCGCCCGAGCTGACTGCATTCAGGCGGATCGTTGTTCGCCACCCTCAGCGCGTCAAAGCGCCCCTTCGCGCATCTCAAGGATCTCAGCACGATGAGCAAGAAGAACCCGCACTTCAATGTCGACGCCTTGTGGCAGCTTGAGCGCGTCGGCGCGCCGAGCTTGTCGCCCGACGGCGCGCAGGCGGTGGTCAGCGTGGCCCGCTACGACATGGACAAGAATAAGGCGGCCAACCACCTTTATCTGCTGTCCACGCTGGGCGGTGAGCCGCGCCGGCTGACCTCCGCCGGTGAGAAAGACGGCAGCCCGCAGTGGAGCCCCAGCGGCGAGCAGATTGCCTTCATCGCCAAGCGCGAACAAGAAGGCAGCAAAGACGAGGAAGCCCAGCTCTACCTGATTGCACCCGATGGCGGCGAAGCGCGCCGCCTGAGCTCTGTCGCCACCGGGGTGGAGGCCTTCAAATGGTTTCCAGATGGGCGCCACATCGCCTTCATCTCCTGGGTCTGGCCGGCACTGAAAGGCGCCAAGGCGCAAGCCCAGGCCCTGGCTGACTTCAAGGCCCGCAAGACCACGGCCTATGCCACCTCGGAGGCGCTGTACCGCTTCTGGGACCACCATATTCCGCAGGGCCGGGTGCCGCACCTTCACGTCATTGACGTGGCCAGCGGCAAGACGCAAGACTTGTTCGAAGGCAGCGACATCAGCCTGAGCTGGACCGAGGCTGACGAAGACAGCTTCGACATCTCGCCCGATGGCCGGCGCATCGTCTTCGCCTTCGACCCCGCGGCAGAGAAGCGTTTGGACAACCGCTTTGCACTGGGCGAAGTGGAGGTCAAGAGCCGCAAGATCAGAACCCTGCTGCAAGAGCCCGAATGGCATCTGCAAGCACCGCGCTACAGCCATGCCGGCCAGCACCTGGCCTTTGTCGCCAGCCACCAGGGCCACAAACACAATATGCCATCGCAACTGGCGGTGTTGGACACGCACGGCGCCTGGGCCGTGGTGTCGGAGGACTGGGACCATGAGGTCGATGCCCCCTTGACCTGGGCCGAAGACGATCTGGGCCTGCTGTTCACCGCCGAAGAGCGCGGCCGCCGCCATCTGTGGCACTTCGATCTGCCCGCCCAGAAAGTTCAGCGCATCGTCGAGGGCGGCAATATCACCGCCTTCGCCCAGGCCAGCGGCACGCTGGTGCTGGCGCATGACAGTGTTCAACACCCCAGCCGCATTGCCGTGCTCAGCGCCGCAGGCCAGACCCAGCGCATCGAGCAGTTCAATGACCAGCGCTTGGCCGACTTCCGCTTTTCACGCCACGAAGAAGTGATCGTCCAGGGCGCGCAAAACGACCCGGTGCAGATGTGGCTGGTCTACCCGCCCGACTTCGACCCGAGCAAGCAATACCCGGTGATGCAGGTGATCCACGGCGGCCCGCATACCGCCTTCGGTGACTCCTGGCATTGGCGCTGGAACCATCAGGTCTTTGCCGCGCAGGGCTATATCGTCGCCTGCGTCAACTACCACGGCTCCTCGAGCTTCGGTTACGCCTTCAAGGACGCCATCACCCACCGCTGGGGTGAGCTGGAATTGCAAGACGTCGAGGCCGGCACCGACTATCTGCTGCAGCAGCCCTGGGTCGATGCCCGCCGCATCTTCGCCACCGGCGGCAGCTATGGCGGCTATATGGTGGCCTGGATGAATGGCCATGTGCCGGCCGGGCGCTATCAAGCCTATGTCTGCCATGCCGGCTGCTACGACTGGCAAGCCATGTTTGCCGACGATGCCTATGCCTGGCACGCCAAGGAATTGGGCGCTTGGTATTGGAACGACCCCGCCAAGATCGCGTCGCAAAGCCCCCACAGCTTTGCCCAACACATGCAAACGCCCACCTTGGTGATTCACGGCGCCAAGGACTACCGCGTGCCGGACGCGCAAGGCCTGGCCTACTACAACACCCTCAAGGCCCGGAACGTAGATGCACGCCTACTTTGGTACCCGGACGAAAACCACTGGATCTTGCAGCCGCAGAACAGCCGGCTGTGGTACGGCGAGTTCTTTGACTGGCTCAAAGCCCATGATCCGGTGACCGGCTCTGGCGCCAAGCCCAGCAAGGGCGCAAAAACCGCAAAGCCGGCAAAGGCCGCGAAGTCAGAGAAGGCCGCCAAGACCGATAAAGCCACCAAGGTGCGCAAGGCCAAGGCCTGATCCCAGCCCGCGCCCGCCGGGCATGGCGCCGGGCGGGCGAGCTGCTCCAAACACCATGCCAAATACCAATCATGGGGGGCCAGGTCGCGAGTCTGGGCCGCCCTGTGGATAATGGAACTCAGCCCTGTCTCCCCGCCCCATGCTGATCAAATTCTTCTACACCTTGCGTGCTGCCAAGCTGCCGGTTTCCGTGCGGGAATTCCTGAGCCTGCTCGAAGGCTTGCAGGCGGGCGTGATCGGCGGTGATGGCCCGCCTTCGACCGAGGACTTCTATTTCCTCGCCCGCACCACCCTGGTCAAGGACGAAGCCCATTACGACAAGTTCGACCGCGCCTTCGCGGCCTACTTCAAGGGCGTGGAGCTGCTCACCGACTTCAGCAAAGACGTGCCCCTGGAATGGCTGCGCAAGCACCTGGAGCTGGAGCTGACGCCCGAGCAAAAAGCCGCCATCGAGAAGATGGGCTGGCAAGAGCTGATGGACACGCTCAAGAAGCGCTTCGAGGAGCAGAAAGAGCGCCACGAAGGCGGCAATAAGTGGATTGGCACCGGCGGCACCAGCCCCTTCGGCAATAGCGGCTACAACCCACAAGGCATACGCATTGGCGGCGCCAGCCGCAACAAGAGCGCCGTCAAGGTCTGGGAGCAGCGCGCTTACAAGGACTACGACGACCAGTTGGAGCTGGGCACCCGCAATATCAAGGTCGCCTTGCGCCGGCTGCGCCGCTTTGCCCGCGAAGGCTCCGAGCTAGAACTCGATCTGGACGGCACCATCCACAAGACGGCGGCCAACGCCGGCATGCTGGACATCCGCATGATCCCGGAGCGCCACAACAAGGTCAAAGTGCTCTTGTTGATGGATGTGGGCGGCACCATGGACGAGCACATCCACCGCGTGGAAGAACTGTTCTCGGCCGCCAAGACCGAGTTCAAACACCTCGAGTTTTTCTACTTCCACAACTGCGTCTACGACTTCGTCTGGAAGAACAACCGCCGCCGCTTTGCCGAGAAGACCTCCACCTGGGACATCATCCGCAAGTACAACCGCGACTACAAACTGATCTTCGTCGGCGATGCGACGATGAGCCCTTACGAAATCCTTCAGCCCGGCGGCAGCGTCGAATACAACAACGAAGAAGCCGGGGCCGAATGGCTGCAACGCCTGGCCAATGCCTTCCCGAAGTACGCATGGATCAATCCCGAACCACAGGGCGTGTGGCAGTACCGCCAGAGCGTGGCCCTGATTCAGCAACTCATGCATCAGCGCATGTTCCCCCTGTCTCTGGTCGGGCTGGAAGCGGCCATGCGCTTGCTCAGCAAATGAGCCTGGCGCCCTGGCGCGCCGCAGGCCTGAGCCTTTGTGTCGCCTGGCTGAGCGGCTGCGCCAGCTTCACCAACCCACTGGGCAATCCCATCAGCGAGGCCAAGGCCGCGCTTGGCGCGCTGGTCCCCGGCCAGCAGGCTCAAGGCCGCCTGGTGGCGGAGTACAAGCTGGTGGTGCTGGCCCCGGATGCCACGCTGCGCGACATGCTGTCCGAACACCTGGACCTGGCACGCTTTCGCAACGCGCCGGAAGATCAACGCCTGGGCAGCCAGGAACTGGCCCGCCTGACCAAGGCCGCGCCCGAGCAGGCCCAAGCCTTGCTGGAAACACAGGGCTATTTCAATGCCAAGGTGGAGGCCACGCGCGACACCAGCCAGACGCCCATCGTGGTCACCGTCAGCGTCACCCCCGGCCCGCGCACCACGGTGGGCAAGCTCCAACTGAACTTCCGGGGCGAGGTGGCTGCGGGCCTTGTTGAGCCGCCTGCAATTGACACATCTGCAAGCGACACAGCCGCAGCTGATACAGACGAGCGCAGCGAGGCCGCAAACCCCGGCGCACCGAGCCCTTCCGCAGCGGCGTCCTCCGCCTCTTCAGCCACTTCTGCCTCTTCCGCCCCCCCATCCGCGGCAGCATCGGCCGCCGCCCTTGCCGCGGTCCCCGCTGCCCCCGCGGCCCCCGCTGCCGAGCCAGCCGCCACCCCAGCCCAGTTGGCGCAAGCCGAGCGGGTGCGCCAAGCCCTGCAACAAAGCTGGCGCCTGAAGGAAGGCCAGGCCTTTGTGCAAAGCGATTGGTCTTCGGCCAAATCCGCTTTGTTGACGCAAGCGCGCGCCCAAGGCTATCCGCAGGCCAAGCTGGAAAGCTCCAAGGCCGACGTCGACACCGAGCGCAATAACGCCGATCTGACGCTGGTCCTGGACAGCGGCCCGCTTTACCGCCTGGGCGAGTTGCGCATCCAGGGCTTGAAGCATCAGCCGCGCGAAGTCATCGACCGCTTGGCCGGCTACCAGGTCGGCGAACCCTATACCGAACGCGCTTTGCTGGATTTTCAAGAACGCCTGATCAAAACCACCTTGTTCGACAACGCCACCGTCAGCATTCGCCCCGAAGCCGGCGGGCCGACCTTGGCGCCGGTTTGGGTGGAGGTGCGCGAGGCGCCACGCCAGCAACTCACCACCAGCCTGGGTTTCAGCACCGGCAACGGCCCACGCCTGGGCCTGGACTACACCCACCGCAAGCCGCTGGGCCTGAATATGCGCTCGCGCATCAAGCTCAATGTCAGCCAGGAGAACCCCTGGCTGGACTGGGAATTGAGCTCGCATCCCCGCACCGATATGCAGCGCGACCTGGCCGCCCTGTTCGCCGAGCGCGTGCCCGAGGGCGACAAGGTCACCATCAATTTGCGTGCCCGCCTGGGCCGCTTGCGCGAGACCTTGCAAGACGACCGCATTTACTTCCTCGAAGTGCTGCGCGCCCGCGAGACCGACCCGCAGCAAGTGGTCAGCAGCGGCGCGATATCGGCCAATATTCAATGGACCCGGCGGCGCGTGGACAGCACGCTCAAACCCAGCGACGGCTACACCGCCAGCCTGCTGCTGGGCCTGGGCCGGGCCGACAACTCGGTCGCCAGCAGCGGTGCCTTTGGCCGCAGCGAACTGGTGCTGCACGGCTACAAGCCCTTGCCCGCAGGCTGGTTCGGCAGCGCACGAACGAACTGGTCACAGGTCTACGCCCAGCCCCAAGTGGGCCTGCCCGAAGCCCTGCGCTACCGCGCCGGCGGTGACGATTCGGTACGCGGCTACGGCTTGCATGACCTGGGCCCGGTGGATGCCAACGGCAACCCCACCGGCGGCAAAGTGATGTGGACCGGCAGTGTCGAGATGGCCCATGCCTTCACGGCCAACTTGCCCGATCTTCAGGGCGCCGCCTTTGTGGACGCCGGCCATACCGCCATGAACTGGGCCGAGCTGCGCCCCACCCTGGCCAGTGGCCTCGGCCTGCGTTACCGCAGCCCGCTCGGCACGCTGCGCCTGGATTACGCCCATGCCCACGCCACCGGCAAATGGCGTTTGCACTTCAGCGTGGGCATCGCCCTGTGAGCATGAACGAGACCCCCGAGCCCCAAGCCCCGACGCCGGCACCCGCCACGGCAGCCACACCAGCACTTGAATCTGCGGCCGTACCGACGCCCGTCAAAGCCCGGAAAACCACCAGCCGTGCCCTGCTGCCCGGCATGCTGGCCGTTCCGGTCTTGCTGTGCGCAGTCGGCATCAGCGGCTGGTGGGCGGCGGCCACCGAGCCGGGCACGCGCCAGCTGCTGAATCTGGTGCCAGGTCTTGCCGTCGAGGAGGTGCAAGGCAGCTTGGCCGGCGAGTTTTCGGCCCAGCGCGTGCGCTACACCCTGCCCGGCGGCAGCGACCAGATCGAACTGCAAGGCCTGCGCTGGCAAGGCCTGCAACTGGCCTGGAACCGCAGCCCCGCGCTCTGGGCCGACATCAGCCTGGACCGCCTGCATGCCGATCGCCTGACGCTGACACTAGCCCCCAGCACCGAGCCCACACAAGTGCCGACCTCCCTGCTCAGCCCCCTGGGCCTGCATGTGCGCGAGCTGAGCATTGACAGCCTTCACAGCCCGGAGCTGGGCGACAAGCCCCTGCGTGACTTGCGCGCCAGCTTGGATCTGGGCGCCGCCCAAGGGCAGCAGCATCAGCTCACCCTACATCACCTGGCCTGGGACTTGATGCAGGCCACCGGCAAGCTGAACCTGGGCAGCCAGGGCACGCTGCCGCTTGACGCGCAGCTGCAACTACAAGCGGCGGCCAGCGAGGACGGCCTACCGGCCTGGAGCGCGCAAGTGCTGGCCAAAGGCCCGCTGCAATCGTTTCAGCTGCAGGGCCAGCTGGCCGCACAAGCCCAGCATCTGCAGGCTCAGGCGCTGGTGCAGCCCTTCGCTGCCTGGCCGCTGCAATCTTTGCAGCTGGACGCCAAAGCACTGGACTTGGCGGCCTTGCTGTCCGGCGCGCCACGCACCGCGCTGACCGGCTCGGCCACCCTGCGCGCTCAAGCCGCTGGCGGTGCCAAGGCCGGCCAAACCCTGGCCGTGCAAGCCCAGCTCAGCAATGCGGCGGCCGGCACCTGGAACCAGGCCTTGCTGCCGCTACGCAGCCTCAAGCTGGACCTGAGCTGCCAGGCCGACGACCCCGCGGCCTTGCAGATCAAAACCCTGGACCTGGCACTGGGCAGCGCCAGCCAGCCCGCCGGGCGCCTGAACCTGGTCGGCAGCAGCAGCGCGGCGCAGGGCGTCAACCTGGCCATCGCTTTGGAGCAGCTGCGCGGCGAAGGCCTGGACACCCGCTTGCAAGGCCTGCAAGCCAATGGGCGCATCGAGCTGAGCACACGCCAAGCCATCCATCAACTCCAGCAAAGCGGCGCCGACCCGCAGCTCCAGGTCAAGGCCCAGCTGAACGGCCAATGGCTGGCCCGCAAGCCGGTGGCCGAGCCCAATCTGCCCCTGAATCTCCAGCTGCAAGCCCAGCTGAGCCGCCAGACGATCAGCCTGCCCAGCTTCGCATTCAAAGTCGGCTTGAGCGAGCTGACCGGCAGCGGCGAGCTCAAGCTCAAGCAAGCCCTCAGTCTGCAACAAGGTTGGCAGCTCACGAGCCAAGTCAAAGGCCATGCGCCGGATCTTCGCCGCTTTGTGGCCGGCCTGCCCGGCAGTGCCTGGCAGCAGAAAGCGCAAGCCCTGGACCTCAAGTTCGACGCCAATCTGCAGGCCGGGCCCAGCCATGCCAAGGCCAGCCCGCTGCAAATGGCGCCGCAGGGCACGGCGGCACTGCAAGTGCAAGCCGGCAATCTGGACGGCAACGTGCTGAGCGGCCACTTGAACTATGAGCGCCAAGCGGCGGGCACACCCAAGGCCGTGCTGGACCTGCAAGCCGGGCCCAATCAAGTGCAAGGCGAAGCCAGCCTGTCGGCGGCGGAGCAGGTGCAGGCCAAGCTCAATCTCAACGCCGGCCAACTCAAGGCCATGCAAGCTTTGCTGGCCAGCTTTTGGCCCGGCGCCCGCTTGAGCGGCAGCCTGCAAGGTGATGTCGGCCTGCAGCTGCAGCCGGAATCCCTCAGTGCGAATGCGAAGTCAGCGCAGGCAAGCGCCTCGGCCTGGGCCTGGCGCAGCGAGGCCGATTTGCGCGCCAGCGGCCTCCAGCTGCAAAACATCCCCGGCCCGCAGAATGATGCGGCGGGCCTGACCGAGCTGGGCGGCGGGCAGCTGCAATGGGCACTCAGCAGCGGCTTGACCCAGCCTCAGTCGGCCCAGCTCAGCCTGCAGAATTTCGCCAGCCAGGGTGTCGCCCTGCCGCAGGCCAAGCTGCAGCTCAAGGGCACTTGGGCGCAGCACAGCCTGCTGCTGGACGGCAGCGTCGCCAGCAAAGTACCGGCGGCCCTGATCCCGCCCGACTTGCCCAAGAACCTGATCGCCCGCGGCCCCATCAAGCTGGAATTGCAGGCCGGCCTGGACGCCGGCCCACTCAAGCTTTGGCGTGAGGGTGGGCGCTGGCAATTCGGCGGCGGCAAGCTGCTGGCCCGCCCGCAAGACAGCGCGCTGGCGCCCTGGCTGCAGGCACAGAACTTAAGCGGCCAAATCAGCTTCGCCGCGCTGGGCCAGCTCAAGCAGGCCGAGCTCAAACCCGGCCGCCTGGACCTGCTGGGCGCCGGCCTGCGCTGGAAGCAAATGAGCTGGGCGGGCGAGCAGCAGATCGCGCTCGATCTGAACATCGAGCCGCTGGCGGTGGCGCCCTTGCTGGCGCGCTGGCAACCCGACTTCGGCTGGGGCGGCGACCTGGTGGTGGCCGGCTATGCCCGCATCAACAGCCAGCCCAAGCTGCAGGTAGACATCGCGCTGGAGCGCAGCAGCGGCGACCTCAGCGTGACCGACGACAACGGCACGCAAATGCTGCAGCTCACCGATCTGCGGGTCGGCCTGGTCGGCAGCCCAGGCTTGTGGCATTTGACGCAGGCGGCGGCGAGTGTGCCCGGCGGCGCGCTGGCCGGCGCCCTGACCGCCCGCAATGCGGATGGCCAGCTCTGGCCCGGCCCCAACTCGCAGCTGCAAGGCGTGCTGGAGGCCCAGGTGACCAATCTCAACACCTGGGGCGCTTTGCTGCCGGCGGGTTGGCGCGTTGGCGGCAGCTTCCTGGCCAGCGCAAGCTTTGGCGGCCGCCTGGGCGCACCGGAAATCACCGGCCTGGCCAGCGCCGAGAAGCTGTCCTTGCGCAACCCCTTGCTGGGCGTGGACGTCAACGACGGCGAGCTGCGCCTGACCCTGAGCGGCGGCAAGGCCCAGCTGGAAACCTTCAAGCTGCGCGCCGGCGGCGGCGAATTGAGCGCCGCGGGCCTGATGCAGCTGGGCGCCAAGCCGCATGCCGAATTGCAGGTCAAGGCCAACAAATTTGCGCTGCTGCGCCGGGTGGACCGACGCCTGTCCGTCAACGGCCAGTTGCAGATGCTGACCGACCCCAAGTCCTTCGATCTCAGCGGCCAGCTGGATGTGGAGGAAGGCCTGTTCGACTTCTCCCGCAATAACGCACCCGAGCTGGATGACGATGTGCAGGTGCGCCGCCCGACCAAGATCGCCGCCCATATCGCCGACAAGGCGGCCAGCAAGCGCAGCGTCAAGGTCAAGCTCGACATCGACTTGGGGCAGAAACTGCGCGTGCGCGGCCACGGCCTCGACACCTTGTTGGCCGGCAAGCTGGTGTTGACCCAAGCCGCCAGTGGCCCGGCGCTGAACGGCCAGATCAAGGCTGTCAAGGGCAGCTTTGACGCCTACGGCCAGAAGCTCACGGTCGAAAAAGGCCTGATCACCTTCACCGGCGCGCCGGACAACCCGCGCCTGGACGTGCTGGCCTTGCGGCCCAACAAGCTCAACAGCAGCGCCAATGACGATGTGCAAGTCGGCGTCACCGTGACCGGCACCGCGCAGTCGCCGCGCATCAAGCTCTACTCCGACCCCGAGATGGCCGACAGCGCCAAACTCTCCTGGCTGCTGCTGGGCCGTGCCCCCGATCAGGTGGAAGGCAACGACGCCGCCATGCTGCAAAGCGCCGCCCTCGCCTTGTTGGCCGGCGACGGCGAAGGTGTCACCACCAAGGTGATGAAGACCGTGGGCCTGGACGAACTCTCATTCGACGGCAAGGGCAGCGACTTCAAAGGCACCGTGGTTCGGGTGGGCAAGAATTTGTCGGAGCGCTGGTATGTGGGCTATGAGCGCGGGCTCAATGCCACCACCGGCGTCTGGCAGCTGATCTACCGCGCCGCCCAACGCTTCACCCTGCGCGCCCAATCGGGCGACGAGAACGCGCTGGACCTGATCTGGCAGTGGAAGTGGGAGTGATGCCGCCAAGGAAGGCGGCCGAACTCATGCGAGAATCCGGCCCGCCCTGAGCCTCGCTGCGCAGGGACTGACTGTCTCTCCGTAGTTCAATGGATAGAACGGCCGCCTCCTAAGCGGCAAATACAGGTTCGATTCCTGTCGGAGGGACCAACTCACACCCAAGAGTCCGGTGGACTCTTGGGTGTGAGTTGGAAAACCAGCAGGGTTCATTTGCCCACGCGCAGAACCAAGCCTGTCTGTCCAGTGGACTCTTGGCTATGAGTTGGAAAACAGCCTGGCGCAGCTGCCCGCGTCCAGACCTTGCTTCAGCGCTTGCGCAGCGCCCTCGACAACATCACCACCGGCACCAACCCCACCAGCACGATGGCTAGCGAGGGCAGTGCAGCCTCACCCAGTCGCTCATCACGGGCCAGCTGATAAGCCACCACCGCCAAGGTGTCGCTGTTGAAAGGCCGCAGCACCAGGGTTGCGGGCAGCTCCTTCATCACATCCACAAACACCAGCAAAGCGGCGGCCAGGGCCGAGCGGGCCAGCAGCGGGGCATGTAACTCGATCAGCAGTCGGGCCCGGCTCGCACCCAGCAGGCGGGCGGTTTCGTCCACATTGGGCGAGATGCGCGAATAGCCCGACTCGATGGACTGCAAGGCCACGCCGGAGAAGCGCACCAAGTAGGCATAAATCAGGCCGGTGATGGTGCCGGTCACGATGGAGGTGAGGCCCAGCTCCGGCGCATAGGTCTGCAGCCAACCCAAGGGCAGCAAAATGCCAACGGCGATCACCGCGCCAGGCACGGCGTAGCCCAGGGCCACCACGCGGGTGGCCCCCTTCAGCAGCAGGCCACCCCCACCGATGCGGGTGGCAAAAGCCAGCGCCAGCGCCAGGCTCACGGCCAATAGCGAAGCGATGCCGGCCAGCTTCAGGCTGGTCAGCGACCAATCGACAAAGCGCAGCAGCGGCAGACCGAATTCGCCATAGCGCGCCTCCAGCCACATCAGCTTGAGCAAGGCCACGAGCGGGAACACAAAGCCCAGCAAGATCGGCAAGGCACACAGCAAAACGGCGCCGGCCGCTGCCCCGCCGCGCAAGCGCATGGCGCGGGCCTCGGCCGCATGCTGGGCGCCGCTGCGGCTGGCACCGAAACGCAGGCGGGCTTGCGAGCGCCGCTCCAGCCACAACAAGGCCCCCACCACCAGAAGCAGCACCGAGGCAAGCTGGGCCGCCGCCATGCGGTCATTCATCACCAGCCAGGCTTTGTAGATGCCGGTGGTGAAGGTCGTTAGGCCGAAATAGGCGCCCACGCCGTAATCCGCCAAGGTTTCCATCAAGGCCAAGGCCAAGCCTGCGGCCAGGGCAGGGCGCGCCAGCGGCAAAGCCACCTCACGCACCCGCCGCCAGCTGCCTGCGCCGAGCAAGCGGGCTGTTTCCATCAAGCCGACGGCGCGCTCGGCCAAGGCGGTGCGCGTCAGCAAATAGACATAGGGGTAGAGGCAGAGCACGAACAGCACGATGGCGCCTGGCAGGCTGCGCACATCGGGCCACAAAGCGCCCTTCAGGCCGGACCATTCGCGCAGCGTGGTCTGCAAGACACCGCTGTACTGCAAGGCGTCGGTATAGGCATAGGCCGCCACATAGGCCGGCATCGCCATGGGCAAGAGCAAGGCCCACTCAAACACCCGCCGGCCCGGGAAATCAAACAAGCTCACCGCCACCGCCGTGGCCCCGCCCAGCAACAGCACCCCGGCGCCCACGCCCAAGCACAACAGCAAGGAAGCCCAGGCATAGCCCGCCAGCACAGTGCTGAGCTGGTGCTGCAAGAGGGCCCAGGCGGCGGCGTCCAGCGCCAGCCAGGAGCCAAGAACGCCCAGCACCGGCAACGCCAGCGTCAGGCAAATAAGGGTAATCAGTCGCAGCATGCGCTTCGTCAAACAAAACAAACAAACGCGAACAATGCGCATTTGCGATAGCCCGCTATCATACGACCCATGTTTCTAGCTCTTGACCGCGTCGGGCTGCGCTACCCGGGGCATTCGGCCGCCACAGCGGCCACCACCGCTCGCGCCGGCGCCGGCGCGCAAGCTGTTCAACAACTCAGCCTGAGCCTCGCCACCGGCCAGATCGGCGTGCTGATCGGTCCTTCGGGCTGCGGCAAGACCTCGCTGCTGCGCTGCATCGCCGGGCTGGAGCGGCTGGAAACCGGCCGTATCAGCATCGCCGGCGAGACTCTGGCCGATGCCAGCCAAGGCCTGCACATAGCCCCTGAGGCCCGCCGCATCGGCATGGTGTTTCAAGACTACGCCCTGTTCCCTCACCTCTCGGTGGCCGACAACGTCGGCTTCGGCCTGCGCCACCTGGCCCGTACGCAGCGCGCACAGCGGATTCAAGAAGTGCTGGAGCTGGTGGGCCTGGCCCACGCCGCCAAGCGGGCACCGCACCAACTCTCGGGCGGCCAGCAGCAACGGGTGGCCCTGGCCCGCGCCCTGGCGCCGGCGCCGCGCCTGCTGCTGCTGGATGAGCCCTTCTCCAGCCTCGATGTGGACTTGCGCGAACACCTATCGCAAGAGTTACGCGGCATTCTCAACCGCAGCGGCACCACTGCCCTCTTCGTCACCCACGACCAGGCTGAGGCCTTTGCCATCGGCGATGTGGTGGGCGTGATGCACCAGGGTCAGTTGGAGCAATGGGACGCGGCCTACACCGTCTACCACCGCCCGGCCACGCGCTTTGTGGCTGATTTCATCGGCCACGGCGTCTTCACCCCCGGCCACATCGTGGTGGGCACCAATGGCCCCGAGGTGCAGACCCCCGTGGGCGCGCTGATCGATGCCGAAGCCTGCGCCCTAGCCAGCGCCTACCCCGGCGGGCGCTGCGATGTGCTGCTGCGCGCCGACGACATCATCCACGACGACCTGGCCCCGGTGCAGGCGCAGATCGAACGCAAGATCTTCCGCGGCGCCGACTTTCTCTACACCCTGCGCCTGGCCAGCGGCGAGCGCCTGATGGCCCATGTGCCCTCGCATCACGACCATCATGTGGGTGAGTGGATTGGCATTCGCGTGAACGTCGACCATGTGGTGACCTTCCCCGCTGCGTAAAGAAGCGTTAAACCTGACGCTGCAGGTCAAAACTTCGCTTGAAAACACCGAATTGCACCGTCAAATAGGGGTGTCTGCTCGGTGCGGACACAAGCGCGGGGCCTATACTTGAAGTGCATATCCTTGCGGCCACGCGCCTGCAAACATCGTCTTTTTTCGCTCTCATCTGGGGCTTACGCAAAATTGATTCGATCAGGCTGGATTCAGTCAAGCCAAGCGCCAAACACAGCCCGTCTGTCCGGCGCCCGGCTTGAACGCCACGAAGTCGGTCTTGCGTCAGCCCTGCCAAAGAAGGAATCGCTCGCATCATGGGTGCCAAATTGAAAGTAGCCGGCTGGGTCGCTGTAGGCGCCGTTGCTGGCGCGCTGACCACGATGCAATTCCAGGCCAATGCGCGCAGCAGCTTGTCGCCCCTGCCACTGGAAGAGCTGCAACAACTCGCCGCCGTGTTCGGCATGGTCAAGTCTGACTATGTGGAACCGGTCGACGAAAAGAAACTCATCAACGATGCGATCGCGGGCATGGTGTCCGGCTTGGATCCGCATTCGCAGTTCTTCGACAAGAAGAACTTCAAGGAATTCCGCGAAGGCTCGACCGGCAAGTTCGTTGGCGTCGGCATCGAGATCGGCATGGAAGACGGCCTGGTCAAGATCGTCTCGCCCATCGAAGGCTCACCCGCCTTCCGCGCCGGCCTCAAGAGCGGTGACCTGATCAGCAAGATCGACGACACCGCCGTGCGCGGCCTCACACTCGACGCCGCCGTCAAGCGCATGCGCGGTGAGTTGAACACCAAGGTTCAGCTGACCATTTACCGCAAGAACGAAAACCGCACCTTCCCCGTGACCATCACGCGCGAGGAAATCCACGCCCAAAGCGTGCGCTACAAGATCATGGAGCCGGGCTACGCCTGGTTGCGCGTCAGCCAGTTCCAAGAAAGCACGGTGGACGACTTCGTCAAGAAGCTCGAAGAAATCTACAAGGCCGAGCCCAATCTGAAGGGCCTGGTGCTGGACCTGCGCAATGACCCGGGCGGTTTGTTGGACGCTTCGGTGGCGATCTCTGCCGCCTTCCTGCCGCGTGATGTGGAAGTGGTCAGCACCAATGGTCAGATTCCTGAGTCCAAGAGCAGCCTCAAGGCCAACCCCGAGTCCTACGCCCGCCGCGGCGGCGCTGACCCGCTGCGCAAGCTGCCGGCCGCGCTGAAGAAAGTGCCGCTGGTGGTGCTGGTGAATGAAGGCTCGGCTTCGGCCAGCGAAATCGTGGCCGGCGCCCTGCAAGATCACAAGCGTGCCGTCATCATGGGTGCGCAGACCTTCGGCAAGGGCTCCGTGCAAACCGTGCGTCAGCTTGGCCCCGAGACCGCGCTGAAGATCACCACCGCGCGCTACTACACGCCCAGCGGCCGCAGCATCCAGGCCAAGGGCATCGTGCCGGACATCATGTTGGACGAAACGGCCGAGGGCAATGTCTTCGCCGCCCTGCGCATGCGTGAAGCCGATCTGGAAAAGCATCTGAACGCCGGCAACGACGATCCCGCCAAGAACGAAGCGGCCGACAAGGCCCGCGAAGCCGCCCGCGAAGAAGCGCGCCAAAAGCTCGAGGCCGAATACGCCAAGAAGCAAGAGCCGCCCAAGCCGCTGCCCGAGTTCGGCTCGGCGCAAGACTTCCCGCTGACCCAGGCGCTCAACAAGCTCAAGGGTGAAACGGTGATCGTTTCCAAGACCGCCATGGAGCGCAAGGCCGAGGCCAAGCCCGGCGAATAAATCAAGCGCCAGCACTCGCCATCACACAAGCCCGCTGAGCCAGCGGGCTTTTTTCATGGCGCCGGGGCGATATGCTGGCGGCCATGAACGACGAACAACTGCTGCGCTATTCACGCCACATCCTGCTGGACGATATTGGCATCGAAGGCCAAGCCCGCTTGCTGGCCGCCAAGGCCTTGATCATTGGCGCCGGCGGGCTGGGTTCGCCGGTGGCGCTTTACCTGGCCTCGGCCGGCGTGGGCGAGCTGACCCTGGTCGATGACGACACGGTGGACCTGACCAATCTGCAGCGCCAGATCGCCCACAGCAGTGCCCGCGTCGGCCTGCCCAAGGTCGAATCCATGCGCCAAAGCCTGGCTGCCATCAATGCCGACGTGCGGGTGCGAACCATTCAGCAACGCGCCGACGCCGCCCTGCTGGACGAGTTGGTGGCGCAGGCCGATATCGTGCTGGACTGCTGCGACAACTTCGCCACTCGCCAAGCCATCAACGCCGCCTGCGTCAAGCATGGCAAGCCGCTCGCCTCGGGCGCGGCGATTGGCTTCGACGGGCAGGTCAGCCTATTCAACAGTCGGCAGGCCGATTCGCCCTGCTACGCCTGCCTGTTCCCGCCGCAGAGCGCGGTCGATGAAGTGCGCTGCGCCACCATGGGCGTGTTCGCGCCGCTGGTGGGCATCATCGGCAGCATGCAAGCGGCGGAAGCGCTCAAGCAGCTGATCGGGCTACCCACGCCGCTGAGCCGGCGCCTTCAAATGCTGGACGCGCGCCGCATGGAGTGGACCGAGATCGAAGTGCGCCCCGACCCCAGCTGCCCGGTTTGCGCCAAGTCCAGGCAAAACTGAGCGACAAAACGCCTATTCGCGCGCAGCAAGGGCTGCGCCCAAGCCTGCGAAACTAGCACCATGAATAAACGCAAAGACCTCACCCTGCGCAACTTCCCCAGCGCCAAAGAAGAAGTTCAAGCCACCCGGCCCCTGCCCAATTACGACGGCCCGGAAAGCGCCTACCGCCTCGCCTTTGACGACAGCGAATTCCTGCTGCGCGACGACCTGCGCCCGGTGCGCATGCAGCTGGAGCTGCTCAAGCCCGAACTGGTGCAGCACGAACAAGGCATCAAGAGCACCATCGTCATTTTCGGCAGCGCCCGCATCAAGTCGCGTGAAGACGCCCAGCGCGCGCTGGAGCAGGCCCAAAGCACCCAGGCCGATGCCGCCACGCTCAAGCGTGCCGAGCAGCAGCTGCGCATGAGCGACTACTACGAAGAAGCGCGCCGCTTTGCCAATATCGTCACCCGCGCCTCGGTGGAGCGGGCCGACCCGATCTACATCGTCACCGGCGGCGGCCCCGGCATCATGGAAGCCGGTAATCGCGGCGCTTACGAGGCAGGCGGCAAAAGCATAGGCCTGAACATCGTGCTGCCGCATGAGCAGGTCCCCAACCCCTACATCACGCCGGAGTTGTGCTTCCGCTTCCACTACTTCGCGCTGCGCAAGATGCATTTCTTGATGCGCTCGGTGGCCCTGGTCTGCTTCCCCGGTGGCTTCGGCACGCTGGATGAGTTGTTCGAAACCATGACGCTGATCCAGACCGGCAAATGCCGGCGCCGCCCGATTCTTTTGTTCGGCCGCGATTTCTGGACCCGGCTGATCAACTTCGAACTCTTGATCGAAACCGGCATGATCACGGCGGGCGACGAGAAGCTCTTCCACTTCGTCGAAACCGCCGAAGAAGCCTGGGCGCTGCTGGAATCGACCTATGACCTCGATCCCATGCCCGTGGGCGGCGACGGGGTCTGATCGCCTGCGCCAAGCCGATCGCCTGCCGGGGCGATAGACTGCTGGCCTGATGACATCGGCCGGCTGAGGCCATACGCCCCTCAGCCCACCACTCCCCTGCAAGGAATTCGCATGACCACCCTCAGATCCGTATCCCTGATCGGCGCGCCCACCGACATCGGCGCCGGCGCCCGCGGCGCCAGCATGGGCCCCGAAGCCCTGCGCGTGGCCGACCTGGCCGCCGCTTTGCAAAGCCATGGCGTCGAGGTCGTCGACCGCGGCAATCTGCTCGGCCCCGCCAACCCCTGGCTGCCGCCCGTTGACGGTTACCGCCACCTGAATGAGGTGACGGCCTGGAACCAATCCGTGCATGACGCGGTCTACGCCGAATTGAAGCTCGGCCGCATGCCCATCTTGCTGGGCGGCGACCATTGCCTGGGGCTGGGCTCCATCAGCGCCGTGGCCAAGCATTGCCGCGAAGTGGGCAAGAAGCTGCGCATCTTGTGGCTGGACGCCCATGCTGACTTCAACACCAGCGAGCTCACCCCCAGCGGCAATATCCACGGCATGCCCGTTGCCTGCCTGTGCGGCTTTGGCCCGCAGCAGCTGATCGAAATCGGTGGCCAGGTGCCGGCCATCAGCCCGAAGTGGGTGCGCCAGATCGGCATCCGCAGCGTCGACGCAGGCGAGAAGCGCTTTGTGCATGAGCAAGAGCTGGAAGTCTTCGACATGCGCTACATCGACGAGATGGGCATGCGCCACGCGATGGAACTGGCCCTGGCCACGCTGGACGCCAACACCCATCTGCATGTCAGCTTCGACGTCGACTTCCTCGACCCCGATATCGCCCCCGGCGTGGGCACCACCGTGCCCGGCGGCCCCAGCTACCGCGAAGCCCAGCTGTGCATGGAAATGATCGCCGACACCGGCTTCATGGCCTCGCTGGATGTGATGGAACTCAACCCCGCACTGGACTTGCAAAACAAGACCGCCAAGGTGGCGGTGGACTTGATTGAGTCGCTGTTCGGAAAATCAACCCTAATGCGGAAGTGAGCTTGCCCAGCCAATGGCTGAAGGCAAGAGTACCTTGATGTGATTCTTATGACTTTGCGGGACAGACCGAGCCGTACCCGGCGAGCTCTGTCCCCAACTGTTCAAGCCCGGCCCGCGACGGCAAATCCATCGCGCAAGCAAGTCATCAAGCACTGACGATCCATCCCTCCAAAGGATCCATTTCCGCCGGCAGACCAAAGTTCGCCTGCCTGCTCGCCCAGGCTGCCTGCAAAAGGCATAACACCGCATCCAAGCGGTCACCGCTGGCATCATCAATCAAGGCGTCGCGCTGGGCGTGGCTGAGCTTGAGGCGCAGGCCCAAACGGCTACGGCCCTGCTCCAAGGCCTCGATCACCTCCTTGCGGGCGATCAGGCGCTCCGGCGTCTGCTTGGCCTTGTCGTCGCTTTTGTAGCTGCGTCGCCCCAGAATCTCCCGCGCCAGCAAGCCAGGGTAAGCCTCCAGGGCCTGCCGATGGGCATCGCCAACATGCAGACCCGGCAGCGAAACGCCGGCCTGCAAAAGCAGGGGAACCCCGGCGTGCAGCATGAAAGCCACCGGCGGATTGACCCACTTCATGCTCGGGGACGAACCCGCTGGCCCATCGCAAGCACGGTGGGCAAACTTGGCCCCGACCGGTCGGGCCGCGCAAAAGGCCGCGAACAGGCGGCGGATCTCCTCGCGCGGCAGTTGGGTGTAGTGGCGCATCAAACCCAGCCAGTCCTGCGGCCAGCCCAAATGCTCGACGAGTTCCCGAGGCAAGCCAAAAGGCAGATCGAAGCCGCCCACCCACGCACCGGGCTGGGCCAGAAACTCACCGAACTCGTCCAAGCTGTCAAAGCTGCGCAGCCCATCCAGGCGCAAGACCTGACCCTGTGGGGGCAGCTGGCCCAAGGCCATCACGATGGGCTTGCGCTTGCTCGGCGCGCTGCTGAAATCCACCCCAATGATTGATGTTGGGGACAAGTGAGGCGTGCTTTGTTTTGTCGCGCTAGAGTGCATGCTCAGCACTGTAGCTTTGAACAAAATCGGAGACCGCGCATGGCAGACAAAGACACCCCGGCCGAGACGGACAAGCACCGGCGTGAGCCCCCCAGCCCCGAGCTTCCTGTTGAACGCCTGGTCACCACCGAGCACAAGCTGAGCGTAGGCAAAACCACCCTGCATTACCAAGCCACTTGCGGCACGGTGGTCTTGCGCGAGCCCGATTCAAGTGAGCCCGAAGGCAAGGGCCAGTCCAAGGGCGAGAAGGCGCGCGCCAGCATTTTCTTCATCGCCTACACACTCAAAACGCCGAAGCCAGGCAACCCGACCAGCGCTGCCAAGAAGCCAGCGCAGCCACGCCCCATCACCTTCAGCTTCAACGGCGGGCCGGGCTCGTCCAGCGTCTGGCTGCATCTGGGCCTGTTGGGGCCTAAGCGCGTGCCCACCGATGCGATGGGCCAATGCGGCACACCCCCCTATGCGCTGACGGATAACGAATTCACGCTGCTGAGCGACTCCGACCTCGTCTTCATCGACCCCGTGGGCACCGGCCACTCACGGGTCGCCGAGGGCGAAAAGATGGCTGAGTTCCACGACTACCAGCGTGATCTCGACGCCGTGGGCGAATTCATCCGCCTCTACCTGACCCGCCACGGGCGCTGGTCCAGCCCCAAATACCTGATCGGTGAAAGCTACGGCACCACCCGCGCGGCCGGCCTGTCGCGCCATTTGCAAGACAAGCACAACATCCATGTCAACGGCTTGATGTTGGTGTCGATGGCGGTGGACTTTCAAACCCTCAGCTTTGACCATGGCAATGAGCTGCCCTACCCGCTCTACCTGCCCACTTACGCGGCCACGGCCTGGTACCACCATGCCTTGTCCACGGCCATGCAGAAGAAGCCGCTCAAGGCCGTAGTGGCCGAGGCCGAGACCTTTGCCAACACCGACTACTTGCTCGCCCTGATGCAGGGCTCACGCCTGAACCCGGAGCGGCGCGAGCAGATTGCCGAGCGCCTCGCCCAACTCACCGGCTTGAGCAAAGCCTATGTGCTGCGCTGCGACCTGCGGCCCAACGAGTTCCGCTTTTTCAAGGAACTGTTGCGTGAGCGCGGTCAGACCGTGGGCCGCCTGGACAGCCGCTTCCTGGGCCTGGACCGCGACGATGCCGGCGAACAGCCCGAGGACGATGCCGGCATGAACAATCTGGTCGGCGCCTACGCGGTAGGCATCAACCGCCTGCTGCACGAAACCCTGGGCTACAAGAACGACGCGCCCTACACCGTCATTGCCCCGCTGTGGAAGAGCTGGACCTGGAAGGGCTTCGAGAACAAATACGTCAACGTCGGCGACAGCCTGCGCCGCGCCATGCATGCCTGCCCGGACATGCGGGTCTATGTGGCCAGCGGCTACTTCGACCTTGCCACGCCGCACGCGGCGGGTGACTACACCCTCTCCCACCTGGGCCTGCGCGCACCGCTGACGGACAACGTGCAGGTCAGCTATTTCGAGGCCGGCCACATGATGTACATCCACCCCCCATCCCTGGCCCGCATGGCCACCGAGTTGCGCCAATTCGTGCGCAGTGATGTGACATCCTCGACTTCAGCAGGTTCGAAATAATGAGCCACCCCATCCTGGTTGAAGTGCTGCGCGGCGCGCATGTGGAGTCCGCCCACAGCGGCTCCCTGGCCATCGTGGACGCCGATGGCCGCTTGCTGCGGGCGCTCGGCGATATCGAGCGGCCGATTTTCCCGCGCTCGGCCGTCAAAGCCTTGCAAGCCCTGCCCCTGGTGGAAAGCGGCGCCGCCGATCGCTTTGCGCTGACGGATGCGGAGTTGGCCATTGCCTGCGCCTCGCACAGCGGCGAGCCCGCCCATGTCGCCACCTCGCTGGGCATGCTGAACAAACTGGGCTTGGACGAACGCGCGCTGGAATGCGGCAGCCACTGGCCCAGCCGGGAGCCGGTGCTGCGCGGCATGCTGGCGCGCGGCGAAACAGCGAGCGCCCTGCACAACAACTGCTCGGGCAAGCATGCCGGTTTTGTTTGCGTCGCCTGCCAGATGGCGCTGGCGCAAGGCCATGAACCCGCAGAGTTTGTGCGCGGCTATATCGCGCCCGAACACGCCCTGATGCGCGAAGTCAGCGCGGCACTGGCCGCCGCCACCGATTGCGATTTGAGCCAGGCACCGCGCGGCACCGACGGCTGCTCCATCCCCACCTACGGCATCCCGTTGCGCAATCTGGCACTGGGCTTTGCACGCCTGGGCACTGGCCAGGGCCTCAGCGCTGGTCGCGCCGCTGCCGCCAAACGCCTGCGCCAGGCGGTGGCGGCCGCGCCCTTCTATGTGGCGGGCAGCGAGCGCTTTGACACCGTGTTGATGCAGGCTTTGGGCGAGCGCCTGTTCTGCAAGGTCGGTGCCGAAGGCGTCTACTGCGCCAGCTTTCCTGAGCTAGGCCTGGGCCTGGCCTTGAAGATTGACGACGGCCAGGTGCGTGCGGCCGAATGCGCCATGGCGGCCATCGCGCAGGCCCTGCTGCCAACACCGGGCGAAGAGGCGGCCGCCTTGCTGGCCCGTTATGCCGACATGGCTTTGCACAACTGGCAAGGCGTGCATGTGGGCGCGGTGCGGGCCAGCGAGGCACTGACGGCGGGGCTGCGTTAAGTTCAGTCCGCCGAGCGCATCTCGGCGGGAGCTGAAGGGGGCCGCGTCAGGCCAGCTTGAACACCGCCACCGATTTGGCCAGCTCATCGGCCTGGCTCTGCAGGCTTTGCGCAGCGGCGGCGGACTGTTCCACCAAGGCCGCGTTTTGCTGCGTCATGGTGTCGAGCTGGCTGATGGCCTGGCCGATCTGGCCAATGCCGGTACTCTGCTCGGCGGTCGAATGGCTGATCTCGGCCACGATATTGCTGACCCGGCCAATCGAGGCAATCACCTCCTGCATGGTGCCGCCGGCGCGCTCCACCAGGGCCGCGCCAGCCTCCACGCTTTCGCTGCTGGCGGTGATCAGGCCCTTGATCTCTTTGGCCGCTTCGGCTGAGCGCTGTGCCAGCGAGCGCACCTCGCTGGCCACCACGGCAAAGCCCCGACCTTGCTCACCGGCGCGAGCGGCTTCCACGGCCGCATTCAGCGCCAGGATATTGGTCTGAAAGGCGATGCCGTCGATGGTGGAGATGATGTCGCTGATCTTGTTGGACGAGGTGCTGATGCGGCTCATGGTGCTGACCACCTCGCCCACCACCGCCCCGCCGCGCTCGGCCACCCCGGCGGCCTCAGCAGCCAACTGATTGGCCTGCTGGGCCGAGTCGGCATTGTGTTTGACGCTGGCGGTCAGCTGTTCCATGGCCGCCGCGGTCTGCTCCAGATTAGACGCTGCTTGTTCGGTGCGATGGCTGAGGTCATGGCCGCCGGCAGCGACCTCGGCAGCTGCCGTAGCGATGCTGTCCGTGGCCCCACGCACATTGCCCACCACCAGCCGCAATGAGTCTTGCATGGCCTTGACGCCGCGCATCAAGTCCCCCGTTTCGCTCTTGCCGCGCGGCACGATGTCCTCGCTCAAGTCCTGGCCCGCGATGCGAACGGCCGATTGTTGAAGCTCGCTCAAAGGTTGCAAGATTGAGCGGATATTGAAGAAGGTATAGAAACAGATCAGCACCAAACTGCCCGTCAGGATGAGCTGCAAACTCAAACGAATGCGCCGCGCATGGGCGGCGATTTCCTCAACGCCTGCTTCGGCATCTTTATCGATGGCGGCCACCAGTTCGGCAAGCTTTTCCTCCAAGGGGCGAACGGCCTTCTTGGCATCACCCAAGGCCTTGTTGGCCTCGGCGGGATCTTGGAAGGCCTTGTCGCGCAGCTTACCCATGAACACTTCCATTTCGGACTTGTATTTGCCCAAGCCTTCTTCGATGGACTTATTCAGCTGTTGCTCAATCGGCGGAATGTCCAATTTGGAAAATTCCTGTTCCGCCTTGAGAAATCGCTCATACGCCTTGATCCAATCGCCGCGGTACTTCTCCACTGCAGAAGCGTCGGCCAGATTGATCAGCATGTCCTTTTCATATCGGCGCAAATTGCCTGCCTCGGCGCGCAAGACAGACACATAGACCAGGGACTGGTTGTCGTTGTCGACAAAATGCTGGAATGCCGTGGTGGACTGACTCAGGCTATACAGGCCCATGCCCCCCACCAAAAGCAACAAGCCCATCGATATGGAGGCCAAAGCGTACAAGCGGGCACGCACAGTGAAGTCCTGCAGATTCAGCATCGTCGGCTCCTGGGGCAACAGCCCTCTTGGGTGCCTCCAATATATGCGATCCGCAGTTCGCACAACAACGAAAGAAGCGCCAGACGAGTCGGCCAAATTGCAACAGCGCGGTGCGCCGGGCCGGTGCTTGGCTCTGCACCGGCGCCTGACGCGAGCGCCCGCTTAAACCAGTGCCTCCATGGCCGCCACAAAGCGTGCGCGGACTTCATCTTGCGCCGCCCGCCCAAAGGCGCCACCGGGCTGCAGGCGCAAGTGGCCCGCCACATAGACTTCGCGCAAGACCTGGCCCTGGGAGGCAAAAAGCAAGCCGTCCAGCAGCGCCGCAGGGGGCAGACCGGCCAGGCCGCTGGCCGCCGTGTCCAGCACCAGAAAATCGGCCCGTGCGCCGGGCAGCAAACCCCATTGCTTGAAACCGGCCGGCGCGGCGCTGCCCTGGCGCGCGGCTTCAAACAAACGCGCCGCCGTGCTGGGCTGGCGGCCCGGCGCAGCCGCCACATTGCGCTGCTGCAGCCCCAGGCGCTGGCCATACTCCAACCAGCGCAGCTCTTCCACCCAGTTGCGAGTGACATGGCTGTCGGAGCCGATGCTGATCGGCACCTCCGCCTCCAGCCAGCCCGGCAAGTCGATCAAGCCATCGCCCAAATTGCCTTCGGTGCCGGGGCAGATCACCACGCTGGCGCCACTGGCCGCCACTTGGTCGATTTCCTCTCGCGTGCTGTGGGTGGCATGCACCAGATGCCAGCGTGCATCAGGCTTGAATTGGCTGCACAACCATTGCATAGGCCGCTGGCCGGTGGCGGCCAGACAGTCGCGCACCTCCTGCTGTTGCTCGCTGATGTGGATGTGGACGGGGATGTCGGCCTCACCCACCAAGGTCTGCAGGGCCTGGATATCGTCGGTATTGGCCGCACGCAGCGAATGCAAGGCCACGCCGGCATTCAGCAAGGGCCGCCGGGCGGCATTGATGCGCTGGCTGGCGGCCCAGACCCAGGCTGCGTCAGTCTTGAAGCGGCGCTGATCCTCGCGCAAGCCGGGCTGGCCGAAGCCGGAGCGGGCATACAGCACCGGCAGCAGGGTCAGGCCGATGCCGACCTCGGCGGCCGCATCGGCCAGGGCCCAGCTCATCGCCAATTCATCCGCGTAGGCGCTGCCATCAGGGGCGTGCTGCAGGTAGTGGAACTCGCACACCTGGGTGTAGCCACCGGCCAGCAGCTCCGAATAGAGCTGGGCCGCCACGGCGCGCAATTGTTCGGGGCTGAGCTTGAGGGCCAGGCCGTACATGCGGTCGCGCCAGGACCAGAAATCATCATCGCCCGCCTCGCGCCGCTCGGCCAATCCAGCAAAAGCGCGCTGGAAAGCGTGGCTATGCGTGTCCACCAAGCTGGGCAGCACAGGGCCGCTGAGCCGCGTTGCACCCTCGGGCTGAGCCTGACCGACACGAATGTCTTGCCAATGACCATCGGCCCCCACGCTGAGCAGCACATCGGCCTGCCAGCGCCCCTCCACCCAGGCCCAGGCGGCCCAATACTGCGCGGCGCTCATGCGGCGGGCTGCCAGGCCAACATGGCCTGCAGCAGGCCATGCAAGACGGGCTGAACCTGGGCGGCCAGGGTCGCGTCATAGCCATAGGGCGCCCATTCCTCCATATAGCAGCGCTGGCACATTTCCAACTGCACCGCATGCTGCTGGCGTGCCGGCTGGCCGTAATGGCGAGTGATGTAACCGCCCTTGAAGCGGCCGTTGACGACTTGGGTGTACTGCGTCTGCGCGGCTTGCACCTTGGCTAAGGCTTGCTGCAAGCCTGCCGCGCAGGCGGCGCCATCCGCCGTGCCCAGATTCAGGTCGGGCAAGCGGCCTTCGAACAGCCAGGGCAGCTCGGAGCGGATGCTGTGCGCGTCAAACAGCAGGGCATAGCCGTGGCGTGCCTTGATGTGATCCAGCTCGGCTTGCAAGGCCTGGTGGTAGGGCAGCCAGTAGTTCTCGCGGCGGCGGCGCTTTTCCTTGGCGTCGGGCGCCATGCCATCGCGGTAAAGCGCTTCGCCGGTGAAAAAGCGCGTCGGGCAAAGCTCGGTATTGGACGCACCCGGGTACATGGGCGTGTCCTCCGGCGGGCGATTCAGGTCGATCAGATAGCGCGAAAAGCGCGGCACGATCAGGCTGGCACCCAGGGTCAGGGCGATCTCGCCGTAAAGCCGCTCCAAATGCCAGTCGGTGTCTTCGCTGTCCAACGCGCGCGGCACATAACGCCGCTGCTGATCGGTGGGAATCTCGCTGCCCACATGGGGCATGCTGATCAAAAGAGGCGTTCTGCCCTGCGTCAAACGAAAAACCGCGTTGCTCATCAAAACGCCTCTCCGCGAAGTTGGCCGCCCCGCGCCACTTGACGCAGCGGGT
The DNA here is from genome assembly GCF_945956965.1 of uncultured Roseateles sp. Classification (GTDB taxonomy): domain Bacteria; phylum Pseudomonadota; class Gammaproteobacteria; order Burkholderiales; family Burkholderiaceae_C; genus Paucibacter_A. The sequence continues at coordinate 27,905 of NZ_CAMFJS010000022.1, read as the reverse complement.
TACGGCCGAAAAAGTAAGCCAGTTCATTGGGATGCTGCACATCCCAGACACAAAAATCGGCGCGCTGCCCGGCCACCAACTGGCCACGGTCCGCCAGCCCCAAGGCCTTGGCCGCGTTCACCGTCACGCCGCGCAAAGCCTCTTCCGGCGTCAGGCGGAACAAGGTGCAGGCCATATTCAGCATCAGGAGCAGCGACAGCGTGGGCGAGGTGCCGGGGTTGTGGTCGGTGGAGATGGCGATGCTCACCCCCGCCTCGCGCAAGGCCTGCACCGGCGGCAGCTTGGTTTCGCGCAAGAAATAGTAGGCGCCGGGCAGCAAGGTGGCCACGCAGCCGCTGGCCGCCATGGCGGCAATGCCGGCGGGGCTAAGGTATTCCAGATGGTCGCAAGACAGGGCGCCAAACTCGCAGGCCAGCTGCGTGCCGCCCTGGTCGCTCAGCTGCTCGGCATGCAGCTTGACCGGCAGGCCCAGTCGCTGCGCCGCCTCGAACACCCGGCGCGTCTGCGCGGGCGTGAAGCCAATGCCCTCGCAGAATGCGTCCGCCGCGTCGATCAGGCCTTCCGCATGCAGCTGCGCCATCCAGTCGCACAGGGCGCTGACGTAGTCATCCTGGCGGCCGGTGTATTCCGGCGGCAAGGCGTGCGCCGCCAGATAGGTCGTGCGCACCGCCACCCCAAAATGCTCACCCAGGCGACGCGCCACGCGCAAGCTGGCGCGCTCCGCCGCCAGGCTCAGGCCGTAACCAGACTTGATCTCGATGCTGGTCACGCCCTCGGCCAGCAAATGCCGCAAGCGCGCTGCAGCGGCCTCGAACAACTCATCCTCGCTGGCGGCACGGGTCGCAGATACGGTGGAGCGGATGCCACCACCGGCGCGGGCAATCTCTTCGTAGCTGGCGCCTTGCAGGCGTTGCTCGAACTCCTTGGCCCGCAAGCCGCCGTAAACCAGATGGGTATGGCAATCGATCAGACCGGGTGTGACGACCGCGCCAGCCAGATCATGAACGGCCGTGACCTGGCCGCGCAAATCCGCGGGTACTTGATCCGCTTCGCCGACCCAGACGATGTGCTCACCTTGGGTGATCAGCGCGCCTTGCTCAATCCAGCCCCAGGCTTGCTCGCCAGTCAAGGTGGCCAGGCGGGCCTTGGTCCACAACTTCATGATTCAGCGTCCTCTTGCCAGCTCATCCACCAGGCGGAACCATTGCCCTCAAAGCTGCAGGTTTGCGCGCTAGGCGCCTCGCACCAGGCCAGGCTCAGGGCAGCCAGCGGCTTCGCCCGGCCGCCATGGCTCAGCACGCCGCCTGCAGCGGTGAACAGGCCGACCCAGCGCGCGCTCACCGGCGCCAGCACGGTGCCGGCGGGCTGCACCCGCAAACGGCCCTTGCCGCGCCGGTGCATCAGATTGAAATCGCGCGTCACGCCGTTGATCAGGCTGCAGTCGGGCGCTGCGGCACCATCGAATTGCAGGAGCGGCTCACCGGCCCGCAACTCGTGGCCGAACAAGCGCACGCCGGCGCCGTCCAGCACCGCGAACCAGCGGTCCACGCCTTCGAATTTTGAGAAAGGGCCGTCGGTCTCGATATCGGCCACGCTGATGCGCAGCAGCCAGTCATTGCTATGCGGCCAGGCCAGCAACTCGCGGGTGCGGCCACCGCCGTTGCGCCAGGCTTGGGGCGCCACGTCGGCAGCGCTGATGATGCTCCAGCTCATGCTTGAAAACTCCCTTCCAAGATGTAAAGCGAGCCCGGATGGGTCAGGCGCACCACGGTCACCGTCTGCCCGCGGCTGAAGGTGCGGCGTTTGACCACCAGGCAGGGCTGATCCTTGCTCAGTCGCAAGAGTTTGGCCTCCTCGGGCGTGGGCAGCAAGGCCTCGATGGAATAACGCGCTTCGGACAAGGGCGCCACCTCCAGCAAATAGTTGGTGGGCGTGCTGAGGCTGAAGTCCAGGGTCAGATAGTCCGGCGCGCAAGCGGGGTTGACCCAACGGTCTTCACACTGAATCGGCAGGCCATCTTCCAGATGCACGATCACGCTGTGGAACAGCTTGGCACCGGTCTTGAGCCCGAATTCCTGCGCCTGTGCGGACGTAGCGCGCACCTGTTCCAGCAGATGCACTTGCGCCTCGTGGCGATGGCCGCGGGCAATGATTTCATCGTGGACGTCATGCACCGTCAGCGTGCTGGAAATGCGGTGCAGCTGAGCCACAAAAGTGCCCACGCCTTGCAAGCGCTCGACCAAGCCTTCTTGGGTGAGTTCGCGCAAGGCGCGGTTGACCGTCATGCGGCTGACTTCGAACTGCGCCACCAGCTCGGCCTCCGAGGGCAGCAAATCCCCCGCCACCCAATGCCCGGAGGCGATGCGCTCGCGCAAATAGTTCTTCACCTTGAGGTACTGAGGCTCAGGTCGGCTGGACAAGCTGGTTTGGGTCATGTGCTGAATCCTACTTGACTATACTTGTATAGACAACTAGAGTTCGCCACATTCCATCCGCCAACCCGCCCGGAGACTTCCATGTCCGTACAGCCCCGCACCGTCCGCGCCCCCACCGGCACCACCCTCAGCTGCAAGAACTGGCTGACCGAGGCCGCCTTCCGCATGATCCAGAACAATCTGGACCCGGTCGTGGCCGAGAACCCCGACGCCCTGGTGGTCTACGGCGGCATCGGCAAGGCCGCCCGCAACTGGGATTGCTTCGAAGCTATTCTGGAATCGCTCAAGAAGCTGGAAGCCGACGAGACCCTGCTGGTGCAGTCGGGCAAGCCGGTCGGCGTGTTCAAGACCCATGCGGACGCACCGCGGGTGCTGATCGCCAACTCCAACTTGGTGCCGCACTGGGCCAACTGGGAACACTTCAACGAGTTGGACCGCAAGGGCCTGATGATGTACGGCCAGATGACGGCCGGCAGCTGGATCTACATCGGCACGCAAGGCATCGTGCAAGGCACGTATGAAACCTTTGCCGAAGCCGGCCGCCAGCATTACGGCGGATCACTCCAAGGCAAGTGGGTGCTGACGGCGGGTCTCGGCGGAATGGGCGGCGCCCAACCCCTAGCAGCCACCTTTGCAGGCGCCTGCTCGCTGAACATTGAGTGCCAGCAATCCCGCATCGACTTCCGCTTGAAGACCCGCTATGTGGACGAGCAAGCCGTTGACCTGGACGACGCCCTGGCCCGCATTGCCAAATACACGGCCGAGGGCAAGGCCATCTCCATCGCCCTGCTGGGCAACGCGGCTGAAGTGCTGCCCGAGCTGGTGCGTCGCGCCAAGGCCGGCACCGCCATCAAGCCCGATCTGGTGACCGACCAGACCAGCGCCCACGACCTGATCAACGGCTATCTGCCCGCCGGCTGGACGGTTGAGCAATGGAAGGCCGCCGCCGCCGACCCGGCCCAGCATGCCGACCTCAAGGCCGCCGCCGCACGCGGCTGCGCCGTCCATGTGCAGGCCATGCTGGACTTCCAGGCCATGGGCATCCCGACCGTGGACTACGGCAACAACATCCGCCAGGTGGCGCTGGAGCAAGGCGTGAAGAACGCTTTTGACTTCCCCGGCTTCGTACCCGCCTATGTGCGCCCGCAGTTCTGCGAAGGCCGTGGCCCCTTCCGCTGGGTGGCGCTGTCCGGCGACCCGGAAGACATTTACAAGACCGACGCCAAGATCAAGGAACTCTTCCCCCACCACGCCCATGTGCATCGCTGGCTGGACATGGCCAAGGAGCGCATCGCCTTCCAGGGCCTGCCCGCACGCATCTGCTGGTTAGGCCTGGGTGAGCGCCACATCGCCGGCCTGGCCTTCAATGAGATGGTGAAAAACGGTGAGCTCAAGGCCCCCATCGTCATCGGCCGCGACCACCTGGACAGCGGCTCGGTGGCCAGCCCGAATCGCGAAACCGAAAGCATGGCCGACGGTTCGGACGCTGTGTCTGACTGGCCGCTGCTCAACGCCCTGCTGAACACCGCCGGCGGCGCCACCTGGGTCTCGCTGCACCACGGCGGCGGCGTGGGCATGGGCTTTTCCCAGCACAGCGGCGTGGTCATCGTGGCCGACGGCACCGACGCCGCCGCCCAGCGCCTCTCGCGCGTGCTTTACAACGACCCCGGCACCGGTGTGATGCGCCATGCCGATGCGGGCTATGAAATCGCCAAGACCACGGCGCGTGAGCGCGGTCTGAACATGCCCATGCTGAACAAGTAAACCGAACCAAGCCCAGATATGAATATCGAAATCACCCCCGGCCACATCACCCTGGCCCAGCTGCGCGAGATCCGCCAAGGCGGCGTCACCCTGAGCCTGCATGCCAGCGCCACCGAGATCATCCGCCGCAGCGCGGCCGTGGTGCAGGCCGCCGCCGCGGGCGACGCCCCGGTCTACGGCGTCAACACCGGCTTCGGCAAGCTGGCCAGTACCCGCATCAGCAAGGAAGACCTGGCCACGCTGCAGTTCAATCTGATCCGCTCGCACTGCGTGGGCGTGGGCGCGCCGCTGCAGCCCGGCGTCGTGCGCCTGATGCTGGCCACCAAGGCGGCCTCGCTGGCGCGCGGCCACTCCGGCGTGCGCGAAGCCGTGGTGCAAAGCCTGCTGGACGTATTCAACGCCGGCCTGGTGCCCTATGTGCCCGCACAAGGCTCGGTGGGCGCTTCGGGCGATCTGGCGCCGCTGTCCCATATGACTCTGGCCCTGCTGGGCGAAGGCGAAATGCTGGTGGACGGCAAGCGCGTGCCCGCCCTGCCCGAGCTGCAAAAGCACGGCATCGCCCCGCTGGTGCTGCAGGCCAAGGAAGGCCTGGCGCTGATCAACGGCACGCAAACCTCCACCGCCCTGGCGCTGGAAGGCCTGCTGCGCTTCGAGAGCCTGTACGCCTCGGCCATCGTCAGCGGCGCCCTGAGCCTGGACGCGGCGCGCGGCAGCGACGGCCCCTTCGACCCGCGCATCCACGCCGTGCGTGGTCAGCCCGGCCAGATCGAGGCGGCCGCCGCCTACCGTCAGTTGCTGGTGGGCAGCGAGATCCGTCACTCGCATGAGATCGGTGACGACCGGGTGCAAGACCCCTACTGCCTGCGCTGCCAGCCGCAGGTGATGGGCGCTTGCCTGGATCAGTCCCGCTATGTGCGTGATGTGCTGCTGCGCGAAGCCAATGCCGTCACCGACAACCCGCTGGTCTTCGCCAATGAAGATGGCACAAGCACAATGGTCAGCGGTGGCAATTTCCACGCTGAGCCGGTGGCACTGGCCGCCGACGCGCTGGCCGTGGCGATTGCCGAAGTGGGCGCCATTGCCGAGCGCCGCATCGCCATGCTGATCGACACCAGCGTCTCGCGCCTGCCGCCCTTCCTGACCGAGAACGCGGGCCTGAACTCGGGCTTCATGATCGCCCACGTCACCGCCGCCGCCCTGGCCAGCGAGAACAAAAGCCTGGCCCACCCGGCCAGCGTGGACAGCCTGCCCACCAGCGCCAATCAGGAAGATCATGTGTCCATGGCCACCTTCGGCGCCCGCCGTCTGGGCCCCATGCTGGACAACACCAGCCACATCATCGGCATTGAGCTGCTGGCCGCCGCGCAAGGCATCGAGTTCCTGCGCCCGCTCACCAGCTCCCAGCCGCTGGAAGAGGTGCACGCCCTGCTGCGCCAAAGCTGCCCGCCCATGCCCAGCGACCACTACCTGGCGCCCGATATCGAAAACGCCTTCAAGCTGGTGGACGGCGGCCAACTGGCGCAGCTGCTGACCCGCAGCACCGGCCTGGTGGTGCTGAGCTAAGCAAAGCCGAAGAGCTGCCAGGGGCATTCACGCCGAGGGCGCGGCCACTCGCGTCCTCGGCACAGCGGCCCTGCCCGGCCGCTCCAGCGAACGCTGGGACCAGCGCCGATCAACGGCATGGCTTGCCCACCAAAGCAAGCCAGCTACCCAGGCCACACAGCACAAGCCGACGACCATGCCACTTGAGATCGCTCAAAAATGAGACAGGGGACGCTTTAGGGATTGGCCTCGGCCAGGGCACAGGCCAGTCCAAGTCACAATCGATAGCAATCGAGGAAAGTGACCCCAATGAGATTCTTGATCGCAATCCTTGTTGCGACCGTTGCTGCCCTGTTCTGCCAACAGGCCCTGGCCCTGTCGGTGTTTTTCATCAACCCCGGCCGCTCCGACGAGGCCTACTGGGTCATGGCCGGCAATGCCGTGCGCACCGCCGCCAAGCAACTGGGCATTCAGCACGAGCAGTTCTTTGCCGAGCGCGACCATCTGCGCGTGCTGGACATCGCCCACAGCATCGCCGCCCGGCCCAAGGCGCAGCGCCCGGACTATGTGCTGCTCACCAATGACAAGCTGACCCTGGTCAGCGCCACCCGCATTCTGGACAAAGCGGGCATCAAATCCTTCGCCGCCTTCAGCGCGCTGCTGGACGAGGAACGCGCCGAGTTTGGCGAGCCACGCGCCGGCTTGGACAATCTGATCGGCTCGCTGGAGCCGCGCTCCAGCGAGGCCGGCTACCTGACCGCCAAATCCCTGATCGCCCAAGGCCGCCGCCTGAACCTGGCCGGCAGCGATGGCAAATTGCATTTGCTGGCCCTGGCCGGCGACCGCTCCACCCCCACCTCCGTGCACCGCAATCTGGGCCTGCGCCGCGCCCTGGCCGAGCATCCCGATGTGGTGCTGGATCAGCAGGTTTTCGGTGACTGGCGGCGCGACAAGGCGCTTGAGCAAGCGCGCTGGTTGCTGCGCCGCCACCCCGAAGCCAAGCTGCTCTGGGCTGCCAATGACCAAATGGCTTTTGGCGCCATGGCGGCGCTGGAGCAAGCCGGTCGCAAGCCCGGCCGCGATGTGCTGGTGTCAGGCATCAACACCTCGGACGAGGCCATGCAGGCCATCATCAGCGGCCGCATGGCCGCGTTGGCAGGCGGGCATTTCATGGCCGGCGCCTGGGCCATGGTGATGATTTACGACTACGAACATGGCCACGATTTCGCCACCGAAGGGCTGGAACTCAGCAAGCCCATGTTCGTCCTGTTCGACAAGCCCATGGCCGAGCGCTACCTCAAACGCTTTGGATCTGGCCAAGTACCGGTAGACTTCAAGGCCTATAGCAAGGCATTGAATCCGACGCGCAAGCAGTACGACTTCGCTTTCGACCAATTGCTCAAATGAACGCTGAGCCCGCCAAGCCCACCACAGTCGCCGCTTCTACAGGGCCTGCGGTGGATGCGCGGGCTGAACAGCAAAGTGCCTCACTACCTCGGCCCGCCAGCGACGGGCGGCCGATGCGCTCACTGGCCGGCGATTTGACGCGCCGCATCTTCTTGCTTTGCCTAGGTGCCACCTTGCTGGCTGGCGCGGTGCGCCTGGTCCAGGTCTACCGGCAGGAGCGCGCCAACTTTGACCAGGCCGTGGCCCAGGTCAGCCATTTGCACCTCAAGTTGCTGGCCAAAAGCCTGTGGGATGTCGAGCCCGCCGCAGTCCAAGAGCTCTTGCAGCAAATTGCCAGCACGCCGCAGGTGCGGGCCGCGCGTGTGAACGTCAGCACGGGCGAATTCTTTTTCGCCGGCCAGGCCCGGGCTGAGACTGAGCAAAGCCGCCCCGGAGACGCCAGTTTCGATATTCCTGGCCCCGAGGGCAGCGGCCGCATCCTGGGTCAGCTGAATCTGGATTTCAACCAGCGTTTTTTGCGCGAACAGTTGTTAGGCGTCTGTCTGCGGGTGGCAGCCGTGGGCCTGCTGTTATCGCTTGGTTTCAGCGGCCTGACCCTGCTGATGCTGCGGCGCGAATTGCGCCAGCCCCTGCAGGATCTGGCCAGCTTTGCCGCCGGCCTGGCGCCGGATAGAACGCCGCCGCCCTTGCAACTGGCGCGCTCACCGCGAACGCATCGGGACGAGTTGGACGTGGTGGTCGACGGCTTCCGCACCCTGCGCGTCGACATTGAAAGTTATGTCAAGGAACGCGAACGCCATGCCGAGCAGTTGGAGCTGGCCGTGGCCAGGCGCACCGCGGACCTGCAAGAGGTCACCCACTATCTGGAAACCATCTCGCGCCACGCCAGCCGCTTCCTAAATCTGGGTGTGGCGGAATACCCTGCCATGGTCAGCACCACGCTGCGCGAAATCTCCGGCCACAGCGGCGATTGCAGCTTGGTCCTGGCCGAGCAAGCGCATGGCCAGGCCAGCGCGCAATGCCTTGTTGCCTGGCTGGCGCCGCATGACAAGATCAGTGGCGTCAGCCCGGGCGAGCCCCTGCTGGCCGGGCTGCTCGGCGAGCAGCCTGCCGGCTGGAGTTTTTCGCGCTTCGAAAGCCCAGCCGTGGCCGAGCCCGCGTGCGCCCAAGCCATGCAACAGCATGGCGTACACACCATGATGTACTGCGCGTTCAAAGGAGAAGGCCGCACGCAGTACTTGCTGGCGCTCTCCTCCAAGCCCTTGAAGTGGGAGCTGCGTGACGACCGGCTGGCCAAAATGGCGGCGGAAATGCTGTTCAACATCATGCGCCACTGGCAGGATCAGTTGGCTCTGCAGCGCCTGCATCATGAGCTGGAACAGCGCTCCAATACCGACGCCCTCACCGGCCTAGCCAATCGGCGCTGGTTCGATGAAGTCAAGCTCGAAGAGACCCGCCGCGCGATGCGCAACGGCAGCGCCCTGGCCTTGATCAGCATCGATGTGGACTTCTTCAAAAGCTATAACGACAGCTACGGCCACGCCCAAGGCGACCAATGCCTGCTGGCCGTCAGCCGCATGATTCAGCAGACTTTCAACCGCGCCGGGGAATTGCCGGCCCGCGTGGGCGGCGAAGAGTTCACCGTGCTGCTGCCCGAGCTGGACCTGGCCCAGGCGATGGCCCAGGCCGAGCGGCTGCGCCAATGCGTGTCCGATCTGGCCATTCCGCACAGCGGCTCGCCGCTGCGCAAGGTCAGCATCAGCGCCGGCGTGTTCAGCATGCGGCCCGACCGCGCCATGCCGGGCGCCAGCGCCGAGGAGTTCATCGCCACCGCCCTGGAAGCGGCGGATGCCGCCCTTTACCGCGCCAAGCGGGCCGGCCGGGACCGGGTGTCGGACTGAGCGCAGCCGCAGCTGACGCAAACGCCGACGAGGCCGCTGGTGCCCAAGCCTCAATATCGGCCAGTCGCCCCCGCCACACGCAGATAGACATAAGCCGCCCAAGCCACCAAGGCGCGGCGCAACATGCCGCGCAGCCCGCCGCCCTGAGAGTCCGGATCGACCTGGCGCGACAGCGCTGCGGCCGCATCGAATTGCGCCGCCACATCACGCGCGAACTGCGCGTCGCGCACGATCACATTGGCCTCCAGATTGAGCAGCAGCGAGAGCGGGTCGATATTGGAGCTGCCCACCGTGGCCCAGCATTCATCCACCACGCAGACCTTGGCATGCAGATAGGCAGGGGTGTACTCATAAATGGTCACCCCATAGCCCAGCAGCTCGGCATAGAGCGCCTGCGCGGCCATGCCGGCAATGCGGTAGTCCAGCTTGCCCTGCAATAGCAAACGCACCCGCACGCCGCGCTTGGCAGCACCCCGCAGCGCCCGGCGAAAGGCCTGGCCGGGGTAGAAGTAAGGCGTGATCAGGTCCACGCTTTGGCTGGCGCTGCGGATCGCATCCACATAGGCGCGCTCGATGGTGCGTCGCTGGCGCAGGTTGTCGCGCAGCACAAAAGCGGCACTCACCGGCGGCAGCTCTTGGGCCTGCGTGCCATTGCGGCCGAACCTGGGCATGCGCAAGCGGCGCGCCAGGCGCCGCAGCCGGGCCACTGGCTCGGGGCTGCGCACCAGGGCCAAAAGTTCTTCACCGAAGTCGCGCCCCAGCCAGGCGCGCGACCACACCGCGCGCGCCGCCTGCTCTACGGCTTGCACCAGCGGGCCGCGCAAGGCCACGGCAAAGTCCAGGCGCGGTTGTTCGGTGGCGCCGTGGTTGATGTCCATGCGGTCATCGATGATGTTGATGCCGCCAATGAAGGCCTGCTGACCATCCACCACGCAAAGCTTTTGATGCAAGCGCCGCAGCTGACCGGGCTGCAGCCAGCTGTACCAGCGGTCAATCGGCCTGAACACCGCCAGCGCCACACCGCTGTCCTCGAGCTGGGCCTGCAACCAGGGCAGGCTGGCGCGTGAGCCGAAACCATCGACCACCAAGCGCACCCGCACGCCACGGCGAGCGGCGGCGATCAAATCGTCAAGCACGGCTTGGCCGGCACTGTCGAAGTGAAAGATATAGGTCGCCAACCAAATTTCGTGATGGGCGGCGGCAAAGGCTTGCGACTGCGCCGGGAATAACTCATCCCCACCACGCAGCAGGCGCAGCTGATTGCCGCCGACGAAATCGGCCCGCGGCAGCGGATGCCAGCTCAGCAAAGGATCGGCTTCGGGCGGCACGCTCACCCCTCGCTCAACTCCAGCTCAGCCAGCAGCGGCAAATGATCCGACATGCGCGCCCATGCCGGGCCCTTGGGCACCTGCAGATTCACGCAACGCAGGCCGCGCATATAGATGCGATCCAGCGAGAAAAACGGCAGGCGCGAGGGGAAAGTGGCCAACCGCGCCCGCCCATCGGGCAGGGCTGCGCGGGCCAGACCTTGCGCGCGCATGGGCACATCCAGACGCTCACCCCAGTCATTGAAATCGCCTGCCACGACCAGCAGCGCATCCGGCGGCACATGCTTGTGGATGAACTCGGCCAGGCGCTGCACCTGGCGGACCCGGCCGCTGTGCATCAGGCCCAGATGCGCCACCACGGTGTGCACCTCTCTGCCCTCCCAGCTCACCGGCACATGCAGCAAGCCGCGCTGCTCGAAGCGGTGGTCGGACACATCGTGATGGCCCACATCGCCCAGCGGCCAGCGCGAGAGCAAGGCATTGCCATGCTCGCCATGCTTGGTGACGGCATTGGTGCGGTAGGCCACCTGATAGCCATCGGGCGCGAGAAATTCGGCCTGCCCTTGCTCGGGCCAGCCAAACCAGGTGTGCTGAAACTGCTGGGCCTCGCGGTGGTGGAAATGCCGCACCTCTTGCAGGAACACCAGGTCGGCCTTCAAGGCCGCAATGCCCTGGCCCAGGTTGTGGATCTCCAGCCGCTTTTGCGGCCCCATGCCGCGCACGCCTTTGTGAATGTTGTAGGTCGCCACCCGCAAGGTCGCGGGCTTGGCGGCCGCCACGGTCGGCGGCTGAGTCGGCGTGCTGCTCACGGTGCAGGCTCCTGGGCCGGCGAACCCACAAAACGGGGCAGCTGCAGAATCGCCTCGGCATTGGAGGGCGAGAAGCACAGATCAGCCGCCTCGCGCCAAGGCAGCCAGCGGTACTGCAAATGCTCACGCGGCGCCAGCTGCACAGGGCCGGCCTCGGGCACGGTCAGGCCGAAGACATGCTCGACATTGTGCGTCACACCCGGCGCGTAGCGGTGGCGCCAGACGGGGTAGATTTCGTAGTGATTAGCCAAGCCCCAGTCGCGCAGGGTCAGGCCTGGGGCGTCGGCCACCAGGCCGGTTTCCTCGCCCACTTCACGGGCGGCCGTCAGGCTCAGCGGCTCATCCAGGCAGTCTTTGGAGCCGGTCACGCTTTGCCAGAAGCCGGGCCGGTCGGCGCGCTCCAGCATCAACACTTGCAGATCGGGCGTGTGTATGACCACCAGCACCGATTCAGGAATCTTGAAGCGGGGGCGGCTCTCATCAAGGGCAGGACCAAGGTTCATGATCAAAGCATAGCGCCTGTTCAAGTCAAACTGCAGGCCTCGCCGATAGCCCCTACCCTGCGCCCTCCGCAGCCTGCGCTTCTGTTGCGCGATTGAGCTGGCACTTTTTTCAGCGGTAAGCTGTCGCTACCCGCCACGGTCGCCGACCTTTACGCATGAAGTTGTTGCCCCGCATCTTTGTCAGTGTGATTCTGCCGACCCTGGTGGTGGTGGCAGCCACCCTGGGCCTGGGCCTGGCACTGCTGGAGCAGTCCATGCGCGAGGAGTTTGACGAACGCGCTCACGCCACGCTGTCACAGTACCTGGGCCACATCAATCTCGGCCTAGAGGACGGGCGCGATGTGCTGCGCATTGCCAGCCGCAGCCCGGCCATGCTCAGTGGCCAAACGGCGCTGCAAGCAGAGGCCTTGCGTCAATGGCAGGGCGCCAGCCAGCGCTTTGAGAGCTTTTACCTGCTCGACCGCACAGGAAATTTGCATGGCCGCACCGAGTTAGCCAGCCCCAACTTCGAGCGTGAGGTGGCCAAGATGCTGGCGCAGCCCCAAGCCGCAATGGCGGACCCCAGTATCAACACCGATTCGGGTGAGCTGGTGCTGCTGCTCAACACCCCGGTGTTTGACGCCAAGGGCCAGCCCCAGGGCCAGTTCGGGGCCAGCCTGAAGCTAGCACCCATCTTGGCGATGGCGGTGGGCAACACCATGGCGGGCGACGCCCGCTTGTTGGTGCTGGACCGTCAACGCCGCTTGCTGGCCGGCGGCTTGGGTGAAGAGGGTCAGGCCTTGCTGCTGCCCACCGAAGCCAGCGCGCCGCAAACCACGGCCCTGCTGGCGGCCCTAGGTTCAGGGGAGCCCACAGCCACACCCAAGGTGGCCCGCGTCGATGTGGGCTCCCAAGTTTGGTATGCCTTGCAGTTGCGCGTGCCAGAGCTGGACTGGCAGCTGATCTATGCCCAGCCCGAGACCAGCTTGTTCGCGCGCGTCTCCACCCTCAAGCGCATCGGCCTGTTCAGCATCTTGTGCTGCTTCTTGCTGGCACTGGCTGGCGCCGCGCGCATCCACCGACTGGTGATGCGGCCGCTGCAGCAATTGATGGAGGCCCATCAAGCCCTGCAGGCGGGTGAGCGCCAAGCCCGTGCGCCGGTCGACGGGGATGCCGAGTTCAGCGATCTGGCCGCGTCCTTCAATCAAATGGCCCTGGCCCTGGATACCACCGAGCAGCGCTTTCGCCTGGTCTTCCAGGCCATTCCCCATCCCATCACCCTGCTGAGCCTCTCCAGCGGCAAATATGTCGATGTGAACCCCGCGTTCGAGCAATTCGCCGGCATGACGCGCGAGCAGGCCCTGCGCAGCGGGCCGATGGACTTGAAGCTCTTCGACACGCGCGCCGATATGGAGGCAGAACTGCGCGAACTGCTCGCCAAGAGAGAGCTGCGCCATCTCAGCACCCACCGCAGCAATGAACAGGGCGAGACCCGCTGGCTGCTCTACTCCTCGACGCTGTTTGAGCAAGATGGCGAGACCTTGGTGTTGTCGGTCGCCACCGACATCAGCGAACTCAAATTGGCCCAGGCCAAGCTGGAGCAAAGCGAGCAAAGCTTCACCGCCCTGTTCCAGTCCGCACCCGTGCCCATGGCCCGGTCGCCGCTGACAGAGAACCTGGTGAAGACCTATTGGAATGAAGCCTGGTACCGCTGCTACGGCTACAAGCCCGAACAATGTGAAGGCCTGGGCGGCCATCGCTTTGAGTTTTGGGTCGACCCGCAAGAGCGCAGCCGCTTCATCGATGATCTGGTGCGTTTCGAAATGGTCATTGGCCGCGAGGTCCAGCTGCGCCATGCCGATGGCTCAATCAGAGTCAGCGAAGTCTCGGGGCGCTACATCGCCGTCAAGGGTGAGCGCACCATCCTCACCAGCTATGTCGACGTCACCGAAGCCCGCCTGGCGGAACGCGCCCTGCGCGACAGCGAGTCACGCTTTCGGCAGCTGTTTGAGTCTGCGCCGGTCGCCATGCTGCATGCAGACTCGCAAGGCCATATCCTCGCCGTCAATCAGGAATGGACGGAGTTGATGGGATACAGCGCCACCGATACGCCCAACATCGAAGAATGGTGGCGTATCGCCTACCCGGACCCACATGTGCGCAAGCGCACGCGAGCGGGTTGGCTGAACCGCATCGAAGAGTCGCGGCTGAGCGGCGGCAAGATCGAAGCCGTGAAGGTCCAGCTGCACAACCGCGCTGGCGACTTGCTCACCACCATCGTGGGCGGCATGTGGGTCGGCGGCAATCTGCTGCTCAGCTACTTTGACGTGACCGAGACCGAAAAGGCCGAGGCCGCCGTGCAGCTCAGCCAGCGCCAGCTGCTGGCCAATCTGGAGAACACGCCGGCCGTGGCGGTGCAATGGTTTGATGAACAAGGGCGCGTGCTGTACTGGAACCCCGCCTCTGCGGCACTGTATGGCTACAGCTCGGCCGAGATGTTGGGCCACACCCTGGAGGGCACGCTGTGCGATGCGGCGGGCGCGGCGGCCGTGTTGAGAAACCTGCAAGCCATTCAGCGCAGCGGCCAGCCCTATGGCCCGATCGAGGCCCAGGTGCGGCGCCGTGACGGCACACCGCTGTGGATTCTGGCCACCACCTTCGCCATGCCCCTGGAGGGTGAGCGCATCGGCTTTGTCAGCATGGATGTGGACATCACCCACCGCAAACAAGTCGAGGCTCAGCTGAGCGAGCTCAATAGCCAGCTGGAGCAGCGCGTGCAGCAACGCACCCAGGAGCTGGCCTCCCGCAATGGCGAACTGGCCGAGGCGCTGCGCCACCTGCAGCTGGCGCAGGGCGAGTTGGTGCATGCCGAGAAGCTGGCCTCGCTGGGCCGCTTGGTTGCCGGCATCGCCCACGAATTGAACACGCCCATCGGCAACGCTTTGCTGATGGCGTCCACCCTGGTGGACCGACAAAAGCACTTTGAAGACAGCATGCAAAGCGGTCTGCGACGCAGCGAGCTGCAGAGCTTTTTAGCCACCTTGCGCGAGGCCGGCGCCATGCTGGAGGCCAGCTTGCACCGCGCCAGCGAATTGATCAGCAGCTTCAAGCAAGTGGCGGTAGACCAGTCCAGCCATCAGCGGCGCGAGTTCGATCTACGCGCCGTGGTGCATGAAACCGCTTTGAGCCTCGGGCCCAGCCTGCGGCTCAGCGGTGTCACGCTGATCGAGCAAATCCCGCCCGGCTTGCTGCTGGACAGCTACCCCGGCCCCTTGGTTCAGGTGCTGATGAACATCATCAACAACGCCGTGCTGCACGCCTTCGTGCCACAACAGGGCGGCACGGTGACGGTGCGCGCCCAAGGCCTGGGCGAGCATCGCGTGCTGATCGAGCTGAGTGACGACGGCTGCGGCATGCCGCCCGAGGTGCTGGCCCGCATCTTCGACCCCTTCTTCACCACCAAGCTGGGCCAGGGCGGCTCAGGCCTGGGCCTGCACATCGTCTACAACCTGGTGACCGGGCCGCTGGGCGGGCGCATCGAGCTCAGCAGCGAACTCGGGCGCGGCAGCACGGCCCGCATTGAACTGCCCTTGCAAGCGCCGTATGAGCTGGAGGCGGGCTTGGCGCAGCTGTAAGTGGCGCCGCGGCGCAGAGCCTCACATCCAGCGGGATAAAAAAAGGGCGCCTTGCGGCGCCCTTCTTCATGCTCAAGCCGCTGAGGCTCAAGCAGTCGTCGTACCCACGGCGTTGCGCAGGCGGATGTGCAATTCGCGCAGCTGCTTGTCGTCCACATTGCTGGGGGCGCCGGTCAGCAGGCACTGAGCGCGCTGGGTCTTGGGGAAGGCAATCACGTCGCGGATCGAATCGGCCTTGGTCATCATCGTCACGATGCGGTCCAGACCGAAAGCCAGGCCGCCGTGCGGAGGCGCGCCGTATTGCAGCGCCTCGAGCAAGAAGCCGAACTTCTCTTTCGCGTCTTCGGCGCTGATGTTCAGCGCGGTGAAGACCTTGCTCTGCACCTCGGCCTTGTGGATACGCACCGAGCCACCGCCCAGCTCCCAGCCGTTCAGCACCATGTCGTAGGCCTTGGCGATGCAAGCGCCAGGGTCCGTGGCCATCAGATCTTCATGGCCATCCTTGGGCGCGGTGAAGGGATGGTGCACAGCGTTCCAGCGGCCGCCTTCCTCGTCTTGCTCGAACATCGGGAAGTCCACCACCCACAGCGGTGCCCAGACGTCGTTGAACAAGCCATTGGCCTTGCCGAACTCGCTATGGCCCACCTTCAGGCGCAGGGCGCCGATGGCGTCGTTGACGACCTTGGCACGATCCGCGCCGAAGAACAGCAGATCGCCGTCTTGCGCGCCGGTGCGGGCCAGGATGTCGGCCACAGCCTTGTCATGCAGGTTCTTGACGATGGGGCTTTGCAGACCTTCGCGGCCCTTGGCCACTTCATTGACCTTGATCCAGGCCAGGCCCTTGGCGCCGTAGATCTTGACGAACTCGGTGTAGCTGTCGATCTCGCCGCGGCTCATCGCGGCGCCGCCGGGCACGCGCAGAGCGACCACGCGGCCACCCTTGGTGGTGGCGGGGGTGCTGAAGACCTTGAAGTCCACATCGCCCATCACATCGGTCAGCTCGGTGAACTGCAGCTTGACGCGCAGATCAGGCTTGTCGGAGCCGTACAAGTGCATCGCGTCCGCATACTTCATGACGGGATAGTCGCCCAGCTCCACATTCAGCGCCTTGCGGAAGACGTGGCGGATCATGCCCTCGAACATAGAACGAATCTCTTCTTCGCCCAGGAAGGAGGTTTCGATATCGATCTGGGTGAATTCGGGCTGACGGTCAGCGCGCAGGTCTTCGTCGCGGAAGCACTTGGTGATCTGGTAGTAGCGGTCAAAACCAGCCACCATCAGCAGCTGCTTGAACAGCTGGGGCGATTGCGGCAGCGCAAAGAACATGCCGTCATGCACGCGCGAAGGCACCAGATAGTCGCGTGCGCCTTCCGGTGTGCTCTTGGTCAGCATCGGGGTTTCGATGTCCACGAAGCCATGCTCGTCCAGGAACTTGCGCACTTCCATCGCCACGCGGTAGCGCAGCATCAGGTTGTTTTGCATGTAGGGGCGGCGCAGGTCCAGCACGCGGTGCGTCAAACGAGTCGTTTCCGACAGGTTCTCATCGTCCATCTGGAAGGGCGGCGTGACGCTGGCGTTGAGCACTTCCAACTCATGGCACAGCACTTCGATCTTGCCGCTGCCGAGGTTGGCGTTTTCGGTGCCGGCCGGGCGGGCGCGCACCTTGCCGATGACCTTGACGCAGAACTCGTTGCGCACCTCTTCGGCCACCTTGAACATCTCGGCGCGATCCGGGTCACAGACGATTTGCACCAGGCCTTCGCGGTCACGCAGGTCGATGAAGATGACGCCACCGTGGTCACGGCGACGATGCGCCCAGCCCATCAAAGTAACGGTTTGATCCAGCAGCTTTTCGCTGACCTGTCCGGCGTAGCAAGTTCTCATTTTTCTATCACTCCAGGGATTCGTTGGAAGGCCGCGCCGCAGGAAGGGGCGCGACAAAAGATGTTTTCAGGCGCTGACGAGCTGGCTTGAAAGCTCTCAGGGTTGAGCACCTGCCGGGCGCTCAACCCACGCGATTTCGACCATTGGCATGAGCCAGCACCGGGCTGGGCGCGTCGCCCTCCGGCGCCACCACACCCATCGAGATGATGTGCTTGAGCGCGGCGTCCACGCTCATCTTCAGAGGCCGCACGCTAGCGCGCGGCATCATCAGGAAAAAGCCCGAGGTCGGGTTGGGCGTGGTGGGCACATACAGGCTCACATGCTCATCGCCCAAGGCTTCCGCCACCTCGCCACTGGGCTTGCCGGTGACGAAGGCAATCGTCCACGAGCCTTGATGCGGATACTGCACCAGCACCGCTTCCCGGAAGGCGTTGCCGCTGCTGGAAAACAGGGTGTCAGAGACCTGCTTGACCGAGCTGTAAATGCTTTTGACGATGGGGATGTGGGACAGCAAACGGTCCCACTGCATCAACCACCACTGGCCAAAAATATTGGCCACAAACATGCCGGTCAACAGCATGCCGCTGACCAGAATCACAACGCCCAGGCCAGGGATGTGGCGCAAGGTATCGATGCTGTCGCGCAAGGAGTTGGGCAAGACGGCCTGCATGGCGCTCAGCATGGAGCTGAACACGCCGTCGATGACGCCCAGCACCGAATGCAGCACCCAGATGGTGATGGCCAGGGGCAACCAGACCAGAAGGCCGGTGATGATGTACTTCTTCACGCGCGCGGCTTCGCCAACTCAGTGGCAGGAGCTGCCAGCACAACCGGTGCCGCAGGCCGCAGCGGATGCCGCGGGTGCGGCTGCCGGGGCAGCGTCGGCCGCGCTGCTGGCTACTGCAGGCGCACTGGTGCTGGCGGCACCGCCCTTGAAGTCGGTGGCATACCAGCCCGAGCCCTTGAGCTGGAAGCCGGCGGCGGTGATTTGCTTGCTAAACGCCTCGGCATGGCAGGCCGGGCAGGTGGTCAACGGGGCATCGGAGAGCTTTTGAAGCACATCTTTGGCGTGACCGCATTCAGCGCAGCGGTAGGCGTAGATTGGCATGATCTGTCTAACCCGTTGATTCAAAACCGCAAATTATAGGGTGCAAGGCCGGGCTTGGCTGGCGCCGGCCTGAGTACTACTGTGTCAGGCCGGCGATTTTGTGGTGCGAAGCCTGCACATTGCGGATCGCCTGCGGCCCCAGGGAGCCGATCAGCATGCCCACATTGGCCGCCAAAAAGCCGGCCAGCTGGGCCGGGAATTCCTCACCAGCCGGCGTCACCAGGAACATCAGCCAGGTCAGCACGCCCAGCACGATGGCGAAGATGGCGCCTTGGGTGGATGCGCGCTGCCAATACAGGCCATAGACCAGGGGCACAAAGGCGCCGACCAGGGTGACTTGGTAAGCGGCCGACACCATTTCATAAATCGGCGTGCCCTGCAGCACGATGGCGTAGGCCAAGACGCAAACGCTGAAGATCAGAACGGCAATGCGCATGGTGCGCAGTTCCTGCTTATCGCTGATGCGGGGGAAGAACTGGCGCCAGATGTTTTCCACAAACGTCACCGAGGGTGCCAGCAGCGTGGCCGAGGCGGTGGACTTGAGGGCGGACAGCAGAGCGCCGAAGAACAGCACCTGCATGATGAAAGGCATCTTCTCCATCACCAGCGTGGGGATGACGCGCTGAGGATCCTCGGCAATCAGCGTGGCAGCTTTCTCGGGCATGATGATCAGCGCGCTGGTGACCAGGAACATGGGCACGAAGGCAAACAAGATATAGCTGAGGCCGCCGATCACCGGGCCACGGGTGGCGGCATATTCGTCCTTGGCGGACATCACGCGCTGAAACACATCCTGCTGCGGGATGGAGCCCAGCATCATGGTGATGGCGGCAGCGAGGAAGAAAACGATGTCGTGGAACTTGGGCTCGGGCAGGAAGCGGAACATGTCCTTGCTGGTGGCCAGATCAATCACCTTGTCGGCGCCACCGGCCATATTGGCCGCGAAGATGGCGATGATGGACAGGCCCACCACCAGGATGATCATCTGGATGAAGTCGGTCACGGCCACCGACCACATGCCACCGAACAAGGTGTAGGCCAGGATAGAGGCCGTGCCGATCACCATGCCAACCGGAATGCTGATGGCGCCGCCCGACAGCAAATTGAAGACCAAGCCCAGGGCCGTGACCTGTGCAGCCACCCAGCCCAGATAGCTGAGGATGATGATCAAACTGCACACCACCTCGACCACGCGGCCATAGCGCTCGCGGAAGTAGTCGCTGATGGTCAGCAGGGTCATGCGGTAGAGCTTGGCGGCAAAGAAGATGCCGACCAAGATCAAGCAGGTGCCGGCACCAAAGGGGTCTTCCACCACCCCGTTCAAGCCGCTTTGCACAAACTTGGCCGGGATGCCCAAGACCGTCTCCGAGCCAAACCAGGTGGCGAAGGTGGTGGTCACGATCATCACCAGCGGCAAGTGACGGCCGGCAATGGCGAAGTCCGCCGTGTTCTTGACCCGCTTGGCGGCCCACAAGCCGATGGCGATGGTGGCCAGGAGGTAAACAATGACGAGGGTCAGGAGCATGGCGCAGGCCTTTGCACAGGGGCAACTGGAGGAAAAATTAAAGCGCGCGCATTATCGCTATTGCTGGCGCGTTTTTTAGTCAGCCACACCAAGAGCCTGACCCGGGACTACCCCGATTCGCCCCGCGGCGCATGCCGAAGTGCTCAGCCCGGCCCGACCCTGAGCTTTGTTCTCAAACCCAATGCCAGCGCATCAGCACGCTTGCCCCCAGTAGGCCCAAGGTGAAGCCCACCGCGCCATAGAGCAAGGCCTGCAGCAACTGATTGGTGCGGCGCTGCTCACGGATCAGGGCGTGCAGCGCGACATGATCCTGATTACTGGCCTGGCGCTTGAGGGCGTCATGCAGCAGGCGCGGCAACTCAGGGAAGAGCTGGGCGTAGCGCGGAGCTTCCTTCTTGACCTGGTTGATCAAGGCGCGCCAGCCGACCTGCTCATTCATCCAACGCTCAAGGAAAGGCTTGGCCGTGGCCCACAAGTCCAGCTCCGGGTCCAGTTGGCGGCCCAAGCCCTCGATATTCAGCAAGGTCTTTTGCAAGAGCACCAGCTGCGGCTGGATTTCCACATTGAAGCGACGCGAAGTCTGGAACAAGCGCATCAGCACCTGACCCAGGGAAATATCCTTCAGCGGCCGGTCGAAATGCGGTTCGCATACCGCCCGCACAGCGCTTTCCAACTCATCCACCCGCGTGCCTGCCGGCACCCAGCCCGAGGCGATGTGCAACTCGGCCACGCGCTTGTAATCGCGGCGGAAAAAGGCGATGAAGTTCTGCGCCAGGTATTCCTTGTCCACCTCGGTAAGCGTGCCGATGATGCCGAAATCCAGCGCGATATAGCGCCCGAAGGTGGCGGGATTCAGGCTCACCTGAATATTGCCCGGGTGCATATCGGCGTGGAAAAAGCCGTCGCGGAAGACCTGGGTGAAGAAGATGGTGACGCCGTCGCGGGCCAGCTTGGGGATGTCGACACCGGCATCCTTGAGGCGCTGCAGCTGCGAGATCGGCACGCCGTGCATGCGCTCCATCACGATCACGTCGGAGCTGCACATATCCCACATCATCTCGGGCACCAGCACCAGGTCCAGCCCGCTCATATTGCGGCGCAGTTGGGCCGCGTTGGCGGCCTCGCGCACCAGGTCCAGCTCATCGTGCAGATAGTTGTTGAACTCGGCCACCACCTCACGGGGCTTGAGCCGGCGGCCGTCGGCCGACAAACGCTCCACCCACACCGCCACGGTGCGCAGCAGCGACATATCGTCGTCGATCGTGTCCAACATGCCAGGACGCAGCACCTTGACCGCGACTTCGCGGCCGTCCTTGAGCGTCGCAAAATGAACCTGTGCGATAGAGGCGCTGGCCACCGGCTCGGCATCAAAACTGCCGAACAGCTCTTCCACCGGGCGGCCAAACGCCTTTTCCACCAGCGCGCGTGACTGCGCGGCGGGGAACGGTGGCACCCGGTCTTGCAGCTTGGCCAACTCCTCGACCATATCCTCGGGCACCAGATCGCGCCGGGTCGACAGCACCTGGCCGAACTTGACGAAGATGGGGCCCAGGTGTTCCAAGGCCAGGCGCAGGCGCACGCCGCGCGGCTGCTCCCAGCTGCGGCCTACAGAGACGAAACGGCGCAGCAGCTTGAAGCGACGGCGGCGCAGGCCCGACAGCGCCAGCTCATCCAGGCCAAAGCGGAAGATCGTCCAGACGATGACCAGCAGGCGCGCGAAGTACCTCATGCGCCCTTGCCACCATTGCGCCCACCCGCGGCTGCACCAAAGCTAGACGCTGTTTTAGCCAGCGCCGCCAAGGCAACACCGGCGGCTTTGCTCCAGCGCGCCAACTGATGCGCCAGGGCCGGGCCCAGCAAGGCGGCCAAATCGTCTTCAATATCCCAGCGCAGGTTTTCCATCAACCAGTTGATCTCGCCGGCCAAGGCGGCGTCGCCCTGCACCGTCACTCGAGGTTTGTCGCCAGCCAGGGCGCCCAAAGCCATCAGGGCCGGGTTGGCCGCATCCAACTCGATGCGCAACTGATCGCCCTGCAGGGCGGCCACATCCAGGCGCTCGAACAAGCCAGCGGGCGTGATGCCCAGCGCCAGGTCCGGCATGGGGGGCAAGAGCGCGGGCCATCCGGCCATGTGCAGCACGACGGCGCGCCCCGCAAATGGGCTCAAACGGGCCATGGCGTGGGATTCACGCGAAATGACATGATTGAGCAACAGGACTGTGCGATCCTGCACTGCAGGGGTGATTTGCGTGAACCATTCTTGAATCATTGCGAGATTGTAGGCAGTCCGCCTCACTGTTAAGGGCTAACCCGCCGAACTAGGGGGCGTTGCTCAAGGGTATGGCAATGGACTTGCGTCACAATCATGCGCAAATTACAGCCATGGGAGGCGGGCACTCGCGGCCTGGCAAACAGCAAACCAGCTTGGCAATCGCAAAATCAGTTGTAGCGCTGGCAGTTCAGGGTCAGCACCAAGGAGCACGGGAACAATGTTCGAGGACAGAAGTTATAAAAGAACGTTCTTTAGCGCGCCTCAATCCATTGAATCTTTAGTCGCTGCCTTTCTTGAGCCCGGCATCATCGTGCTGTGCTATTTGGCCGTGAACGCCTACTTCGGCGAACCCATTCTGCGCTCCAGCCTCACGCTGTGCCTGCTGGTCTTCGCACTCACCT
Source organism: uncultured Roseateles sp. (assembly GCF_945956965.1). Classification (GTDB taxonomy): domain Bacteria; phylum Pseudomonadota; class Gammaproteobacteria; order Burkholderiales; family Burkholderiaceae_C; genus Paucibacter_A. The sequence goes on along the minus strand of NZ_CAMFJS010000022.1, from coordinate 5,413 downwards.
TCCCTGGCCGCAACCGCTTTGCCGACAACTTGGTCAGCGGCATCATCGACGTGCTGGGCGCCTGGCTGGCTTTGCTGGTGATTCTGGCTCTGTGCGGCTACGCCACCAACAGCATGGGTTATTTTGAGGACCATGTGCTTTTGTGGTGGGCGGGCATCACGCCCATGCTGCAAATTGCCGCCATTGTCGTGGGCAAACAGATTCAGGACCGCATCAGCCGCAAGACGCGGCGCGGCGCCGTCATCGTTGGCGGGGGGGCCCTGGGCATCAAGGTGGCCAAGGCCTTGCGCGAAGGCCCGGACAAGGGCATCGAATTCCTGGGCTATTTCGACGACCGCCAGGACGACCGCCTGCACGCCGATGCCAGCCCGCTGCTGCTGGGCATGCTCAGTGATTTGAGCGACTACGTGCGCCAGCACAATGTGCGCGAGGTCTACATCACCCTGCCCCTGGGCTCACAACCCCGCATCGTGCAGTTGCTGGAGCAGATCCAGGGCACGACGGCGTCCCTCTTCTTCGTGCCCGATGTGTTCGGCATCAGCATCATCCAAGGCCGCTTGCAAGACATGAATGGCGTGCCCGTGGTGGGCATTTGCGAAACCCCCTTCACCGGCACCAATGAGCTGATCAAACGCATCAGCGATATCGTACTGGCCAGCCTCATCTTGGTTCTGATTTCGCCCATCTTGCTGATCGTTGCCATCGGCGTGAAGCTCAGCTCGCCTGGCCCCATCATCTTCAAACAGCGCCGCAACGGCCTCGATGGTGAAGAGATCCTGGTCTACAAATTCCGCTCGATGCGCACCCAGGACAACGGCGCGGTGGTCAAGCAAGCCACCAAGGGCGACCCGCGCATCACGCCTTTTGGCGCCTTCATCCGCCGCACCTCGCTGGACGAATTGCCGCAATTCATCAATGTGCTGCAAGGCCGTATGAGCATCGTTGGCCCGCGCCCGCACGCGGTGGCGCACAACGAGGAATACCGAAAGCTGATCAAGGCCTATATGGTGCGACACAAGGTCAAGCCGGGCATCACCGGCTGGGCGCAGGTCAATGGCTTGCGCGGAGAAACCGACACGATCGACAAAATGAAGGCCCGGGTGGAGTACGACCTGGAATATTTGCGCAATTGGTCGCTGGCACTCGATTTGCAGATCATCGTGCGCACCGCACGCCTGATGCTTTTTGACCGCAATGCGTATTGACGAAGTAGCAACAAAACAAAAAACAAAGGCGCCGGGCCCAAATGAAGGAACCGCGCCGCATCAAAGGACCACCATGTCGCATTCGCCACGGCAATTCACCACAGGCCCCGCACGCTGCGCGCTCGCGCTGAGCTTGGCCAGCATCGGCTTTGCGGCACAGGCTGAAACCACCCCGCTTTACTACGGCGGCTCATTAAACCTGAGCCATGTTTCCAATTTGTACCGGGTCAGCGAAGGCGCCAATAGCGACGACGTGGCCACCGTGTCGCTGCTTGGCGGCATCGATCAACATCTCGGCCGGCAGCGGGTCTATGCCGATGCTTCGGTGCAGACCAACCGCTATCGCAAGAACGGTACGCTGAACAATTACGGCTACAACCTCAAGGGCGGCCTGGACTGGTCAACGATCGAGCGCATGTCGGGCACGCTCAGCGCCGGCAGCAGCCGCAACTTGGCCACCTACAACATCGGCAGCGGCATCAACCCGGTGTTCGAAAAGAATATCGAAACCAATGACCGGCTCGACGCCGTGGTGCGCCTCGGCCTTGTGACCAAGTTCACGCTGGAAGGTACTGCGGGCCTGAACCGCCGCCGCTTCAGCCTGATCGAATACGCCAAGCTGGAGTTTGACCAAAACCGCTATTCGCTAGGCCTGTTCTACCGCCCTAGCGCTGATTTGCGCCTGGGACTGGCAGGCCGCCGCACCAACACCGATTACCCGCGCTACACCATCACATCCGCGCCACTGGTCAAACCACCGACCTTTTCCGCAGCCAAGTTCGAGCGCAATGACGTCGACCTGACCACCGATTGGACGCTGAGCGGCCGCAGCGCCCTGTCCGCACGCCTGAGCTCGGGGCGGCAAACCAGGGCCGAGGGTCCCAGCAACACCTTCTCAGGCCTGACCGGTCAACTGACATGGCGCTGGCAGCCGACTTCGCGCTGGAATATTTCCACCTCGGTGAGCCGAGACACAGGCCTGGAGAGCACTTTGTTCCAAACAGGCGCCAGCAGCACCAATTACGAGCAGGACCGCATCACCAAGGCCTTGCAGATCAGTGCCGACTATGAGCTGACCGGCAAGGTCTTCCTCAGCGCCAGCGCCAACCTGGCCAATAGCGATCGCAAGACCGCCTTGGCAGCCAACTCGGTTCCCGATTACGACAAGGACAAGGCCTTCAATCTGGGCGCCCGCTGGATGTATTCGCGCGGCATCACCTTGGGCTGCCAAGCGGGCTGGAACTCTCGCGATAGCAGCACCGCAAACTACGTCTACGACGCCACCAACTTTGGCTGCTACGGCCAGTTGCTGATCAATTGAAACTGATGAACAAGACCATTTTGTTGACCGGCGCGGCCGGCTATATCGCCTCGCACACCTGGTTGGCCTTGCAGGCAGCCGGCTTCGATGTAGTGGGCGTGGACAACTTCTCCAACAGCTCGCCCGAAGTGCTCAAGCGCCTGGCCCGCTTGAGCGGCAAGACGCCGGTGTTTGTGCAAGCCGATGTGTGCGACAGCGCCGCCATGAGCGAAGTGTTCGCGCAGTACAAGCCAGATGCCGTGGTGCATTTCGCAGCCTTCAAGGCCGTGGGCGAGTCCACCGCCAAGCCACTGGACTATTACCGCAACAACCTGGGCGGCCTGATCAATACCTGCGAAGTGATGCGCCAGCACGGCTGCAAGCGCATCGTCTTCAGCTCCAGCGCCACGGTCTACGGCGTGCCGGAGCATTTGCCCCTCACCGAAAGCGCAGCACTTTCCGCCGTCAACCCCTACGGCGCCACCAAGCTGATGGGCGAGACCATTCTGCGTGACCTCGGCGCCGCCGACCCTGAGTGGCAGACGGCTGCCCTGCGCTACTTCAACCCGGTCGGCGCCCACGAAAGCGGCCTGATTGGCGAAGACCCCAGCGGCATTCCCAACAACCTGATGCCCTTCGTGGCCCAGGTGGCCGTGGGCCGCCGCGCCCGCTTGCAGGTCTTCGGCGACGACTACGCCACGCCCGACGGCACAGGTGTGCGCGACTACATCCATGTGCTGGATCTGGCCGAAGGCCATGTGGCCGCCCTGCGCTTTTTGCTCAGCGGCCGCGAATCCATCACCGTCAACCTCGGCACCGGTCGCGGCTATAGCGTGCTGGAGCTCGTCAAAGCCTATGAAGCCGCCAGCGGCAAGGCCGTGCCCTACGACATCGTGGCGCGCCGCCCTGGCGATGTTGCAGCCTGCTACGCCGACCCCGCCTTGGCACTGGAGAAGCTGGGTTGGCAAGCCCAGCATGATTTGCAGCGCATGTGCGAGGACAGCTGGCGTTGGCAGCGTCTGAATCCGCAAGGCTTTGCCAGCGCCGCTTAAGGTACGCAGAAGAATGAATGAGGGAAGGTCATGAAAGAGAAAACCATCGAGGTTAGGCCCGTCATCATGGCCGGTGGCAGCGGCACACGGCTATGGCCCCTGTCGCGCGCCGCTTACCCCAAGCAATTCCTGATTCTTTCCGGCAATAGCAGCCTGTTCCAACAAGCCGCACGTCGCCTGGCCGCTTTGGCTGCCGATGACTTGGTTTTGAGTGGCCCGGACATCATCGGCAACGAAGAGCACCGCTTCCTCATCCTCGATCAGCTGCGTGAAACTGGTTTGGAGCCCAGCCATGTGCTGCTCGAACCCACGGGCCGCAATACGGCGCCAGCCTTGACCTTGGCGGCCTTGAGCGCCATAGAGGGCGGCGCCGATCCAGTGCTGGTCGTGACGCCGGCGGACCAGACCGTCACCGACGCGCAGGCCTTCACGCAAACCTTGCAGGATGCGATCCGGCGCGCGGCCGATGGCAGCATCGTGATCCTCGGCATCACGCCCGATCGCGCCGAGACCGGCTTTGGCTATATCCGCGGTAGCGCTGACGGCACAGCGAACGCAGCTTTCAGCGTCGAAGAGTTTGTCGAGAAGCCCGACGCCGCCACGGCAGAGCGTTATGTGGCGGCTGGCAACTATTTTTGGAATAGCGGCATGTTTGTGCTGCGCGCCAGTGCCTGGATCCAGGCGCTAGAACGCTTCCGCCCGGACATTCTGGCCGCGACTCGCCTGGCCTGGGATCAACGCCAGGTCGATGCCAAGTTCGTGCGCCCCGGCAAGGCCGAGTTCGCCGCGATTCCGGCTGAGTCCATCGACTACGCGGTCATGGAACGCTGCCCCGGCAGTGGCATCGCCATGCAGATGCTGGCCCTGAATGCCGGCTGGAGCGATCTGGGTGCCTGGGAAGCAGTCTGGCAAGTGGCCGACAAGGACGCCCAGGGCAACGCCTCGCAAGGCGACGCCATCATCAGCGATAGCCGCAATACCTTGGTGCACGCCACGAGTCGCCTGGTCAGCGTGGTCGGGCTGGACGACGTGGTGGTGGTGGAGACCGCCGATGCGGTGCTGGTCAGCGACCGGGCTCACAGCCAGGATGTCAAAAAGATTGTCGCCCGCCTGGACGCCGAGAAACGCGACGAGCACACCTTGCACCGCAAGGTGCACCGCCCCTGGGGTTGGTACGACAGCATCGACTCGGGTGAACGCTTTCAGGTCAAACGCATCATGGTCAAGCCTGGTGCCACCCTGAGCCTGCAAATGCACCATCACCGCGCCGAGCATTGGATCGTCGTCTCAGGCACGGCCGAAGTCACTAATGGCGACAAGGTCATGCTGCTGGGCGAAAACCAGAGCACCTACATCCCACTTGGCCAAGCCCACCGCCTGGCAAATCCCGGCAAGGTCCCGTTGGTCATCATCGAAGTGCAGTCGGGCGCATATTTGGGCGAGGACGATATCGTTCGTTTTAATGACAGCTACGGCCGCCAATAATCAGCCCCTTTCGCACAGCCTGAGCGCCGAGTGAATCAATTTTTCTTTTCCTGTTGACTTGAAGCTGTGGCCGCTAGAAGGCGGCCACGGCACACAAGCTTTGTTTTAATTTGACTGTCTGTTTGGAAACACCATGAGTATTCTTGCCGTCGTTGGTTTGGGTTATGTGGGCCTGCCACTGGTTGTCGAATTCGGCAAGAAGCGTCGCTGCATCGGCTTCGATATCGCCACCGACAAGGTCGCCAAATGCCAAGCCGGCACCGACCCCTCGCGCGAACTCTCGGACGAAGAAATGGCGCAATCGCCCTTCGCCGAGTACAGCAGCGACCCCCAATGCCTGGCCGAGGCCGATGTCATCATCGTGGCCGTGC
>NZ_CAMFJS010000021.1 GCF_945956965.1 uncultured Roseateles sp. | reverse complement strand
CCTCCATCTTCCCTGACTACTTCGGGTGAACAACCTCTTGGGAAACGACACCTAGGGCAGTACCCGTTTCCAAATCTTGAAGGTGGGTTTGCGATCGGTGGGTCTTTGCTCATCGGCCACCAAGGCCCAATTGGCGGGTACGTTTGTGCTGGCCGCTTGTACCGCGTAGTCACAAGCGCTTTCGCTCAGTGGGCGTTTGGCGTCCACGAGCCACCCGCCATGGAATTCAATGGCCGCCAGCGTGGCCATGGATTGATCGGGTGCCGCCAAACAATTAATGGCGGGCGGCAGGTGGCGGCCAATCCGTGCAATCAAGGCCTTATCGCTGCGCGCATAGTCGGCGAAGGGCAGCAAGATGCTCATTGCAAGCAGCCAGCACAGGGCCACGCCGCCCGCCGGCAAGACCAGGCTCTTCCACAAAGCATGTTGATTGCGCGCCGTGCGCCAGCGCACCAGCGCCACCCAGGCAGCGCTGGCCAGCAGGGCTGCAGCCAAGGCCAGGGCATTGAACTGGGGCTCAAAGCCATCGGCCAAGCGGCGCAGATTGGCGGCCGGTGTCTGCGGCCAATTGAGGTGCATGGACAGGTAGTAGATCCAGAAGAACAGTGCACCCGCACTGAAGAAGAAGACCGAGAACCAGTCCATCGCCGCAGCAAATCCCCGCTTCAAGGTGGGCAGGGCGAACGCAGCCAGCACGGCCAGCGCAGGCAAGCCGAGCAGCAAGGCGCGGTCTGAGTTGTCCATCAGCAAGCTGGTCAGCATGGCAATCAAGGCCAAGCTCAAGGGCGCAAAAATATGGCGATGCTGCCAATGCGCGCGCCAGCGCCACAAGGTCCAGAATGCCAAGGGCCAGGCCGGCCAGCTGAACCAAGCTGCAAGATTCAAGAAGTCCAGCAAGGTAGCGGGTGCTGCATCAATGCTGACGCGCCAGGCCCAGGCATTGAATTCCCAGGCGCTGATGGCGGCCAACATGCCCGCAATCAGAATCCACAAGGCCAACTCACGCACCTGCGTGTAACTGGACCTGTGGCATTGAATGGCGCCAACCATGGTGCAAGCCAGGGCCACCGCAGGTGCGCCACTGGCGGCCAGCACCGGCAGCGACAGCATTACTGCCCAGCGCGCCTTGGCCAGTCGAAATGGCGCTGCCGCCAAGCCGTAGAGAAAAAGTGAACTTGCCAGTAGTTGCAGCAGTTCCGGCGTCGTTTCGTGACCCAGTTGCAACAAGCCCAGGGAGGCGATCAGGGCCAGCAAGGCGCCGTCAGCCATGGCGCGAGCGTAATCCACGCCTTGCGCCTCGCCGCCGAAAGCAAAGGCCACGGGCTGGGCAGCCTCGGTGCGCGCCAGGTGGAAGCAGCTGTACCACACCAGCATCAGGACCAGGACCAGCATCAAGGCGTAGGGCAGGCGTGCGGCCAAGGCTGGTTCGAACATGGGCATGGCCTTGATGGCCATGGCGCCGATCCAGTAGGGCAGGGGGCCGCCATCGGCATGAATGCCAGCGATGCTGGGCTGCCACCACGGTGCGTGTCCGCTGGCCACGCTGCTCATGAAACCAAAGGCGCTCAGGTCGGCATTTCGCCAGGGTTCACGGCCAAAAAGACCGGGCAGGACATAGGCGGCGCAAAACAGAATCAGGGCCAGGCGAGGCATGCGCTGAGCGCCGCGCTCGGCAACGATGGCAGGGGTTGGAAGATTCACGCGGGGGCGGTTTCTGATTGAATTAACTGATGAAGTAACATCATGCCGCAGACGCTCGCTGTTCTGCGCCTCAGGCGTTCATGTAGGGACGAAAAAAAGGCAGCCTGAGCTGCCTTTTTGAATTCAGTCCCGAAGGAATGAATGCGTAACTTACTTCTTGGCGAAGCCTGCAAACTTGTTGCGGAACTTCTCGACGCGGCCGCCCAGATTGTCGATGCTCTTTTGTTGGCCGGTGTAGAAGGGGTGCGATTCGCTGGTGGTTTCCAGCTTGACCAGCGGCACTTCGCGACCGTCTTCCAGCTTGACGGTTTCCTTGCTGCCCATGGTCGAGCGCGTCACGAACTTGAAGCCGTTGGATTGGTCCACGAAGCAAACGTCGCGGTAGTTAGGGTGAATGCCGTCTTTCATGGGAGATCTCGCTGCAGTGCCGGCAGCCACGTCACACCATGTGACGCACTTGCTGACGAAGTAAAACCGGGATTATAGCCCGAAGAATGGCGCGTGGACGAATCCTTGCCCCGAAAGGTGCAGGTTGAGGCCTGCACCACGAAGTCCAATTTAACCGCCACGCCTCATCATGTCGAAGAAGTCGAGGTTGTTTTTGGTGGACTTCATCTTGTCCAGCACAAACTCCATCGCCTCGATCTCGTCCATGTTGTAGAGCAGCTTGCGCAAGATCCAGCTCTTTTGCAGGATCTCTGGCTTGAGCAGCAACTCTTCGCGGCGGGTGCCGGACTTGTTGATCAGGATCGAAGGGTAGACGCGCTTCTCGGCCATGCGGCGATCCAGATGGATTTCGCAGTTGCCGGTGCCCTTGAACTCTTCGTAGATCACTTCGTCCATGCGGCTGCCGGTGTCGATCAGCGCGGTGCCGATGATGGTCAGCGAGCCGCCTTCTTCCACCTTGCGGGCGGCGCCGAAGAAGCGCTTGGGGCGCTGCAGGGCGTTGGCGTCCACACCGCCGGTCAAGACCTTGCCCGAGGAGGGCAGGACGTTGTTGTAGGCGCGGGCCAGTCGGGTGATGGAGTCCAGCAGGATGATCACATCCTTCTTGAGCTCGACCAGGCGCTTGGCGCGCTCGATCACCATCTCGGCCACTTGCACGTGGCGGGCAGCCGGCTCGTCAAAGGTGGAGCTGATCACTTCACCGCGCACGGTGCGAATCATCTCGGTCACTTCTTCGGGGCGCTCGTCCACCAGCAGCACGATCAGATGCGACTCGGGATGATTGGCGACCAACGCGTGCGCGATGCTCTTCATCATCTCGGTCTTACCGGTCTTGGGCTGCGCGACGATCAGGGCGCGCTGGCCTTTGCCGATGGGTGCAATCAAGTCAATGATGCGGCCGGTGACGTTTTCTTCGCCCTTGAAGTTGTCGCGCTCGAGCTTGAACTGTTCGCGAGGGAACAGTGGCGTCAAGTTCTCGAACATGATCTTGTGCTTGCTCTCCTCGGGCGTCAGTTCGTTGACGCGGTCGACCTTGACCAGAGCAAAGTAGCGCTCGCCGTCTTTGGGCACGCGCACTTCACCTTCGATCATGTCGCCGGTGTGGAGATTGAAGCGGCGGATCTGGCTCGGGCTCAGATAGATGTCGTCGGTGGACGCCATATAGCTGTCGTCGATGGAGCGCAGGAAGCCGAAGCCGTCAGGCAAGACCTCCAGCACGCCGTCGCCGAAGACTTGTTCGCCAGCTTTGGCGCGCTTTTTCATGATCGCAAACATCAACTCCTGCTTGCGCATGCGGGCGACGTTGTCGATCTCCAGCGCCTCGCCCATCTTGATGAGCTCGGAGACGTGAAGCGCTTTCAGTTCGGAAAGATGCATGGGTGAACACCCGGTAGGGGGTCAAAGATCCTGCCAAGGACCGGTGACAAACACTTCGGCAACCAGCAAGCGTTTGTCGCCGGACCATGGTCTGGCAAAAAACGCAACGCAAGAAATAAACGCGGGAGCTTGGGTGCCGAGTCCTCGCGCCAGAGCCGTTCAAGACGGCTAAGCAGGGCGAGTTGGCAAATTGCGAACGCTGCGAACCTGTTTGAACCAGTGCCCGCAGCGGCAATTTCGAATGATTATAGGTTAGCGTCCAGGAAGGCGGTCAATTGTGTCTTGGACAAGGCGCCAACCTTGGTGGCGGCCAGCTGGCCGTCCTTGAACAGCATCAAGGTGGGGATGCCGCGAATGCCGAACTTGGCGGGCACTTCACGGTTTTCGTCCACATTCATCTTGGTGATCTGCAGGCGGTCACCGTAGTCTTTGGAGACTTCGTCCAGGATGGGGGCAATCATCTTGCAGGGGCCGCACCATTCGGCCCAGTAGTCCACCAGCACGGGCTTGCCGGCTTGGATGACATCGGTCTCAAAAGAGGCGTCGGAAATATGTTTGATCAGTTCGCTGCTCATTGCTTGTCCTTGGACGGGCTTGTTGTGTTGCCGCTGATTGGCTGCAGTGCTTGAGTTGGTTGGCACGGCAGGCGCTCGGCCTTGTGCCGATTGATTTTGACACAAAGGCTGAGCGCGGGCGGGGAGGGCGGTTTTTTGTCTGGATTGCCCTTGGCTTTCGTGCTTTTGAAATAATTTTCAGAAATATCTCGCAAGGCCAAAAAATTCAGGCTAGAATAGCTGTCTTAGTCGGGGCGTAGCGCAGCCTGGTAGCGCATCTGCTTTGGGAGCAGAGGGTCGCGAGTTCGAATCCCGCCGCCCCGACCAAGACCCAATTGGATAACCCGCTGTGAGCAATGCTTGCAGCGGGTTTTTTCATTTCCGGCCTGAGTCTTTTCGTATTGATGAGTCTGCGCAATTTGATGCCACGCCTTTGGGTAAGCTCTGCTTAACAAAGGGCGTGGAAGCACGGACACTTCGCCGCTTCGGGTCTACCGACCTTCACTGACGCCAAAACAGGCTTGATCAAAAGCCTTCAAAATCAAACACATCAGTCATGGCTATCCAACAACTGACCGACGAGCAGATCCGCACCTGGACGCGGGCGCAAAAAGACGAGTGGTGGTTCAAGAACATCTTCCGTGGCGATATGCCGCAGTTGACGCTGCGCTCCGCGCTGACGGGCTTTTTGCTCGGCGCCGTGTTGGCTGCCACATCGCTCTATATCGGCGGCAAGACGGGCATTGGTATCGGGGTCGGCTTGACCTCGGTGATTCTGTCTTTTGCCCTGTTCCGCGCCCTGAATAACTCGGGTTTGACCACCGACTACACGATTCTCGAAAACAACTGCACCCAGTCCATCGCTACGGCGGCGGGCTATGCGGTGTCGCCTTTGTTCTCGAGTCTGGCGGCCTATATGTTGATCACCGGCCGCATCATCCCCTGGTGGCAGATGATGATCTGGATCGTTGTGGTTTCGATCCTGGGCGTGCTGGTGGCCTTCCCGATGAAGCGTCGCTTCATCAATGAAGAGCAACTGCCTTTCCCTGAGGGCCGCGCCAGCGGTGTGGTGCTGGATTCGCTTTACAACGGTGATGCAGGCAGTGGCGTTTTCAAAGCGCGTCTGCTGGGCTATGTGGCCGTGGGTACGGGTCTCTATCAAGCGCTGGTCAGTGACGGCTGGATGAAGCTCTTGCAGTTCAAGATCCTGCGCATGGATCAGTGGGCGGGCATGAGTGCGCCCTGGACTTTCCATGAGCGCCTGGACACTTATTACTATCAAGCGGCAGTCAAAGCTGATTTGTGGATTCCGAAAGTGCTGGGCGTGGACTTCCGTGCCCTGGGTCTGCGCTTCACGCTGGATGCGGCCATGCTGGGCGTCGGCGGTTTGATGGGCATTGCGGTGGCGAGCAGCGTCTTGCTGGGCTCTTTTGTCAATTTCGTCATCCTGGCTCCCATCATGATTCAGGCGGGCGACATCGTTCAGCGCGTGGCGCCCAATGGCAGCCTGGTGCCGATTTCGCGCGCTGAGATCGTGAATCAATGGTCCATGTGGTGGGGCGTCACGATGATGGTGGTGGGTGCTTTGGTGGGCCTGTTGGCCAAGCCTGAGTTGTTCACCAGCGCCTTCAAGAATCTGGGCAAGAAGAAGGCTGCTGCGGGCCAAGGCCCTGATCTGCTGGCTGATATCGAAGTGCCGCTGTGGGTGTCATTTGTTGGCGTGCCCGTCTTCAGTGTGTTGGGTGCTTGGGTTACTCACGCCTTCTTTGGTGTGCCTTGGTTGCTGGCCCTGATTTCCTTGCCGCTGATCTTTGTGCTGACGGTGATCTGCACCAATGCCATGGCGCTGACTTCGTGGACGCCCACCGGTGCGCTGTCCAAGATCACCCAGTTCACCATGGGTGCGATTGACCGGACCAACCCAGCCAGCAATTTGCTGCCCGCCGGCATGACCTCGGAAGTGGCCTCCAATGCCGCCAATCTGCTGTCCGACATCAAGCCCGGCTATATGTTGGGTGGTAAGCCGCGGCATCAGGCGGTGGGTCATGTGATCGGCATTTTTGCCGGCGTGCTGGCTTGCGTGCCGCTGTACTTCTTGCTGTTCTTGCCGGCGGATGCCAACGGCGTGCGCTCCACCGCCACCATCGTGTCCGAGCAGTTTGCGATGCCGGCCGCCTTGCAGTGGAAGGGTGTGGCCGAGATCATTGCCAAGGGCGTGCAAGGTCTGCCGGCCTCTGCCATCGTGGCCATGGTGGTGGCGGCGGTTTGCGCCGCGGCCATCGAGATCGCGCGCATCATCTTCAAGGGTCGTTTCCCCTTGTCGGCCGTGTCCATCGGCCTGGGTGTGGTGCTGCCGCCCGAGTCGGTGATCGCCATGTTTGCCGGCGCCTTGCTGTTCTGGCTGATGGGTCGCCGTCACAAGGCGCCCGGTACGCCTGGCAACCGCGTTTGGGTGGAAGGTTGCGAGCCGATCTGTGCCGGCCTGATCTCGGGCGCCGCGCTGATGGGCATTGGCAACGCCATCGTCAATGTCATGCTGGGTTAAAACCTGCTAGCCGCTCCTGCCTCGCCTCAGTGAGGCCTGGCAGGCGCTGGCGGCCATGGCACAATCACGCTCCCTGCGGAGGCGCCTGCCTCCCGTGTACCGACCATAGCTCAACTGGATAGAGCACCCGCCTTCTAAGCGGGCGGTTGCAAGTTCGATTCTTGCTGGTCGGGCCAGTTTTCTGGCCAATCATTCCCCTCTTGTCTTCATCGTTGCCTTCGCGCTCTGGGCGGTACTCGGCCCGCTGGCGCGCCGCATCTATGCGCTGAGATTGGGCGTCAGCGTTTCGGTTTCACGGCGTGAGATGCCAGCGTTTTTTTGCTCGCCGGGCAGCAGTTCGGGTGCTTTGCCCTTGCATCGAATCTGGCGTCATTGAGCCGGCGCCTCCAGGCCACGCTTCACTTCGGAGCTTTCGGCAGCTTCATCAAGCTGATCCATGATTCGCTGGTGCTCGCCACACTTCCTGAGCAGGCGTTATCCGCAGTCCATCGAAGTTGGCACCTCAGCAAAGCCGTCGTTGCTGCTGCCAGTGCTCTTGAGGCGCGTCAGGCGAGTATTCATCAGCCCGTAAAGTCGCTGTGCTGTACTGCGGCATCGCCGAATAAATGCGCGCATTTTCTTTGGTGTGGACTTGGCTTTGCTGGGCTTGTTCCCGCATGGGGCCGACGCCGCTCGGCTGATGCCAGCGTCGTTGAAGGTCTTGGTATTCACCGGGCGAGTGGCCGAGCGCTTAAAGGCGACGAGTCTTGATGGCGAGGTCAGGAAGTGCTGCGCCTGATCTGAATCAGTGAGCGGTCTGGCTCTCAGGTGGACTGCTGTCCGGCGACGTGGTCATCTTGTTATTCGGGCTTGTTTGTAGAAATTTGCTTTCAAACTGTGGCTCGCTCCCCATGTTCGCGGGGATCACCCGATTGGGTAAGTCGCATTCTTCCAACATGATGTGAACTTTGTGGCCAATTGGCGTGGCACAAGAGTCAATATCAATCATTGTTTGCCTTAACTATTTTTTCGCGTGGGTCCACGGGCCGCGCTGACTCACTGTGTTAGTTCATGTTTTTAAAGCAAGTTAAACACTGGTTCATTGCCCGCGCCAATGCTGCGCGTTGGCGGCCCATACATGATTGGGCGGAGAGTCGGCAGGGGCAGTTCCGGCTTGCCAAGGATGGGCGCGGCTTCTTGATTGAGCAGCCCAAGGCCATGCCGGGCAGCTTGCGCATCGAATGGGGGGCATCGCAACGTGCCTATATCGAGGGCACCGAATTGCGCATGCGCTGCGAGTTGCGCCTGCACAGCGATCTGCAAATGATGATTCTGTGCCGCCAACTCATGGAGGTGCTGGAGCGGACCGTCTTTGAGGCCTATACGGATACCTTGAAAACGCGGGTGGACACCGACACGCCGGAGGAAATGCGCTGGCTGGTGATGTTCCCCAAGGTGGCCAATATTTCATCCAAGCTGGTGAGGCAGCGTTTTGGGGCCCTGGGTGTCAATAAGACCTTGGCCGCTGACTGGCTAGAAGGCGAGTTGAGCGAAATTTTGGCCCAAGCCAGCCAAGACTTGTTGCCCGAAGGCGTGCCCTTTGTGCTGATGACCATGCGTGGCAACGTCTATTTGCGCACCGCCATGGCCGAGCCCACCTTGCCTAAGATTCAAGCCCTGGTGCGTGTGCTGGAGTCCGCCTGCCGTGAGGCATTGCGGATCAATGGGAAGTTGTCTGAGCGCGGCCCTTGGCCGACCACGACCTCGGTGGCCTGGCACAGCTCCAGCCCGGATGAGGATGGGCCTCACGGCTGAGGCCGCGCTGGTCATGGATTGATTTCGGGCAGGGTCTGCCGGCCCGATTCAGCGGTTTCAGCCCTTTTGGGCAAACTGCCAGGCCAGTTCCGCCAGCGGGCGAGCGCCGGCGCCGGCCTCGCGGGCTTGTTGGCTGGACGCGGTGCCGTCCACCACGCGCTTGGCGATGCCTTGCAGAATCGCCGCGATGCGGAACAGGTTGTAGGCGAGGTAGAAGTTCCAGTCCTGCATGACGCGGTCCACATCGCTGCGGCCGGTGCGCTCGCAGTAGCGGCGCACATAGCTGAGCTCGTCCGGGATGCCCAGAGCCGCCAGGTCTTTGCCGGCTAGGCCACGCGCTGCGCCGGAAGACTGGATGTGCCAAGTCATGCAGTGGTAGCTGAAGTCGGCCAGCGGGTGGCCCAGGGTCGATAACTCCCAGTCCAGCACCGCCATCACCTCGGGCTTGTCGGGATGGAAGATCAGGTTGTCGAGGCGGAAGTCGCCATGAACGATGGCAACTTCACTGGGGTCGCGCGCCGATGCCGGAATGTGAGCGGGCAGCCTAGCAATCAACTCATCCATGGCCTGGATGGGCTCGGTCACCGAGGCCAGGTACTGCTTGCTCCAGCGCCCGATCTGGCGTTCGAAATAATTGCCCGGTTTGCCGTACTCGGCCAGGCCGCAGGCGCTGAAGTCGACCTTGTGGAGGGCCGCGATGACACGGTTCATCTCATCAAAGATGGCGCTGCGCTCAGCCGGGGTCATGCCGGGCAGGCTGGGGTCCCACAGCACGCGGCCGGGCATGAAGGCCATGATGTAGAAGGCGCGGCCGATCACGGATTCGTCTTCGCACAGGGCTAGCATCTGCGGCACCGGCACGGCGCTGTCGGACAAGGCCCGCATCACGGTGAACTCGCGCTCAATCGCATGGGCCGAAGGCAGCAGCTTGGCGACTGGGCCGGGCTTGCTGCGCATCACATAGCTGCCGCCAGGCGTGATGAGTTTGTAGGTCGGGTTGGATTGCCCGCCCTTGAACTGCTCGATGCTCAAGGGGCCGGTAAAGCCCGGCAGATGGGCAGTCAGCCAAGTACTCAGCGCCTCCAGATCAAGGCTTTGGGTGAGGGCGCGAGTACCGGTGAATGCATCCATTTTTTTGCTTATCGGCTGGCGATGGCCAGCAGTTTTTCTTTGTTTAAAACCACCAGTCGGGTGGGCTCAACACGCACAGCACCATCGCGCTCAAAGCCTTTGAGTTCCTGGTTGACCCGCTGCCGCGAAGCGCCCAGCAACTGCGCCAAATCTTCTTGCGCCAGTTGCAGGCCGATGCGGATCTCATCACCTTGCTCAATGCCGTAAGAGCGTGCCAGCAGCAAGATCTGCTTGGCCAGCCGAGAGGCGAGCGGGCGTGTGTTGAGATCCTCGACCGTGTCAAACATCAGACGCAGTCGGCGGCAATTCAGGCGCAGCAGGGCTTCGTAGAGTTCCGAGTGCGCTTGCAGCAAGGCCCTGAAATCGGGCTTGCGCACGATCAGCAGGGTGGTCTCGCCATGGGTGGTGGCATCGTGCGTGCGCGGCAAGCCGTCGAAGAGCGAGATGTCGCCAAACCAGGTGCCCGGCTCGACATAGGTCAGCGCCACTTGCTTGCCGGCAAGCGATACCGAACTCACCCGCACCGCCCCCTTGGCGACGCCCACCCATTCTTCGGCTGGCTCGCCACGGCAACTCAGCAGGCTGTCGTCGCCCAAACGTCGCACGGACGCTCGGGAAAGAATGTCGCTGCGTAGTGTGGGGGAGAGCCTGGAGAACCACGAACCCGATTCGATGTTGTTGCGTTCGAGAATTGTAAGAACCGTACTATTCATGCTCAGTCGCTGACGTGACAGCAGGAGGCTGCCGTGATGCGGCTTATTGTCTATGAGCTTGGGCGTGCCTGCTGCTGAGGGCTTTTACGCGGCCGGTCTGTGGTTTCTTGGTGGCGTGGGCGCCGCATGCTTGAATGAGGGGGGCATGAAAGGCTGCGCCGGTATGGCTCATGCTAGAGTGCTCAAAACATCACAAACCCCGGCATGGACCGAGAATTTTCAGTGCCTTTTCATCGTTGGTGCGCCAATCCCATTCGCTTGGCCTTGCTGACTGTGATGGCCACAGGTGCCATGGGGTCTGCAGCTGCCCTGGGTGTTGATCGGCCTTCGGCCCAATCCGCCCTGGGCCAATCCTTGAACCTGGCGTTTCCAGTTCATCTGGCGGCCAACGAAACCTTGAGCTTGGACTGTGTTCAGGTGGAGGTATTGGTCGGCGAGACCCGCTTGTCAGCGTCGCAGCTGCGTCTGCAACTTGAAGGCTTGACGGAGGGCAGCGTCCGCGCTGTGCGCGTGCGCAGCCTGGTGCCGGTGAATGAGCCCATTGTGAATGTCACCCTCAGCTTGGGTTGTCCTGTTCGCCTGGTGCGTCAATACAGCGCGCTGATTGATCCGCCCGATAGCAAGGCGGCGCTGCCGCCAGCGGCCGAAGCTGAATCGGTTCAATTGCGTAGGCTGTCGCCCGCGCTGCAGGCGGCGATGGCGACGATGGGCTCGGCCGCGTTGACGACGACAACCGTGGCGGCCGCGCCGGCCGCGGGCCAAGTCTTGGCCGCTCGGGCATCCAGCGAGCCCGCCTCTGCAACGGCACAGCCCGCGCGCAAGCGTCCGCCCGAGTCCCAGGCTTCCGCTCCAGCAGTGCCCAGCGCTATGGCCGGCAAAGCCAAGAGCAGCAAGACGGTGAGCAAGGACGCGCCCAAGCTGCGCCTGGATGCGCCGGAGTTGGATCCGCTGGCCGCGGCAAGTGCCGCGCTGGACAAAGCGGCTGCTGCCGCTGCAGCCGCCTCAGGCGCGGCTGAGATGAGTGCGGCCTTGCAGCGCTTGCAAGCGGTGGAGAGCGGCTTGGCCGCAATGCGCCGTGAGCGGCTTGCGACCGAGGCCAAGTTGCAAAGCCTGCGCTCGCAGCTGGAGCCCGCCCAAGCGGCCAGCGAGCCGGGACTCTTGAACATCATTCTGGGCTTGGGCGTGCTGGCTCTGAGCGGCGCGGTGGCCTACCTCTGGCATAGCCGCAGGCGAGAGCGGATCTTGCATGAGCGAGCCTGGTGGCGTGAGGATGAGGCGCGCTCTGCGGCGCCATCAGTCGGCGGCACCAGCGTTGCCGCGGCAGTGGAGGCGGAGCCTGTTGCTGCGGCTGTCGCCTCGCCCGAACCAAGCAGTGGCAGTAGTGGCAGCCGTGCGGCAGCGCCGTCCAATGGTGCAAAGCCCGCCGAGGAGCAAACCATTGTCTTGCCCTATCAGCTGCCTGCCGACGCCGATGTGCCATCCGCCGAAGCCGACGCTGGCCAAGCGCTTGAGCTGGAGCTTGTGCCTGCTGACCAAGTGGCGGCTGCGTCCACGCCTGCTTCTGCGGCCGCTGCCGAGCCGGTGAGCGTTCAGCTGCTGGGTGAGGACCTGACCTGGCATACCGGCAACGCGCCGGCCGGGGCAGCGCTGGACTCGCATATCAGCGTCGAGTTGCTGATCGACCTGGAACAGCAGGTGGACTTCTTCCTGGTGCTGGGTCAGGCGGAATCGGCGATCGAGTTGCTGCAGGAGCGTATTCGCACCGGTGCGGCCAGTGCCTTGCCCTACCTGAAGCTGATGGAGATCCATCAAAGCCACAGCCAGCAAGCCGAGTTTGCGGCGGTGGCGCAGAGCTTTGCGGAGCGTTTCGGCGCCGTGGCGCCGACCTGGGGCGATGACGTCAACCATGGCCGGGAACTGGCCGACTATCCCGACGCGCTGCGTCTGTTGCAACTGCAGTGGTCAGACAGCGGCGCCAGCATGGCCTGCTTGCAGCAGCTGCTGTCCGAAGGCAATCTGGGCACGAGCGGCTTTGATTTGCCGGCTTACCGGGAACTGCTATTCCTTTACAGCGTGGCGCGCGATCTGTCGGAGCATGAGGTGCGCAGCGACGACATCGATCTCTTCTTGCCCCTGGACGCCGATGCCACGGGTTCTGCCGGCATGGACTTGATGGCGACCATGGTATGGCAGGCCCCGCAAGCCGCGCCGGCGGAAGAGCCGGGTGTGGACATCTTGTTGGACGAGCCCGCGCCGCGCAAGATTTGACGGTGGCGTTTGACGCTGCGCAGGCGTATGCCGCGCAGCTGGCAAGGGGCCAGCCCTTCGGCTCAGAGTTCGCGCAGCAGCGCCAGGGCTTGAGTCAGGGTCTCGTCCCGCTTGGCGAAGCAAAAGCGCACGATGTTCTGCGGCCCTTCGGGCTTGGCGATGAAGGCTGACATCGGAATGGCCGCCACGCCCACTTCGCGGGTCAGCCATTCACAAAATGCCTGATCGCCTTGCTGGCCGGTGGCGGCAAAGCTCGCCACGGCGCTGATGTCCATGCATTGGAAATAGCTGCCTTCGCAAGGCAGCAGGCGGAGCTTGCTGCCGGCCAGGCCGGCGCGGAAGAAGTCGCGCTTGCGCTGATAAAAAGCCGGCAGTTCCAGATAAGGCTCGGGCCGCTGCATAAAACTGGCCAGGCCGAACTGCATGGGCGTGTTGACGGTGAACACGTTGTACTGGTGAACCTTGCGGAACTCGCGGCTCAGGCTCGCCGGTGCCGCCACATAGCCCACCTTCCAACCGGTGACGTGATAGGTCTTACCAAAGCTGGAGATGATGAAGCTGCGTGCGGCCAACTCCGGGAGGCAGGCCACGCTTTGGTGGACGGCGCCGTCGAAGACCATGTGTTCGTAGACCTCATCGCTGATCAAAAGGATGTTGGTGTCGCGCAGCAAGTCGGCCAGCTGCGCCATCTCCTGTGCCGTCCAGACCGTGGCGCTGGGGTTGTGCGGGCTGTTGATGATGATGGCGCGGGTGCGCGGCGTGATGGCAGCTTTGATGCGCGGGAAGTCGGGCCGGAAGCTGGCCGCATCCAGGGGCACGCGTACCACCACGCCGCCGGACAACTCGATATTGGGCGCGTAGCTGTCGTAGCAGGGCTCCAGAATGATCACCTCGTCACCCGCGTGCACGATGGCCAGCAGGGCGGTGAAGATGGCTTGGGTGGCGCCGGCGGTGATGGTGATCTCGCTGTCGGCCTGGTAGCGGTGGCCGTAAAGCGTGGCGATCTTGTTGGCGACGGCCTCGCGCAGTGCCGGCACGCCGCTCATCATCGGGTACTGGTTATGGCCTTGCAGCATGGCGGCATGCACGGCCTCGATGAGCGCCGGCTCGCAGGCAAAGTCCGGGAAGCCCTGGCCCAGGTTGACCGCGCCATGCTGCTGCGCGAGCGCCGACATGGTGCTGAAGATGGTGGTGCCGACTTGCGGCAAGCGGCTGTCGATCTGGGGCGTCGGGCTCGGTGTGGCAGTCACGGTGAATCAGCAGTTAGAGGCTGTAGTCGCTGGCGTCTCCGCTCATGGCGCGTTCCAGCAGATGGCGGTTGAGCCGGTCTGACAGCAGCTCGGCGAAGGTGTAGACATAGTTGCGCAAATAGGCGCCGCGCTTGAAGGCAATGCGGGTTACGTTCTGCCCGAATAAATGGCCCAAGGGGCGCGACACCAGGTCGCCACCGGGCGGGTCTTCGCGCACCGCCATCTCGGCCACGATGCCTAGGCCCATGCCCAGGCGCACATAGGTCTTGATGACGTCGGAATCAATCGCCTCCAGCACGATATTGGGCTGCAAATGGCGGGCGGCGAAGGCGCGGTCGATGCGGGTGCGGCCGGTGAAGCTGGGGTGGTAGGTGACGATGGGCTCGGCTGCCAATTGGTCGAGGCTGACCCGTTCGACCTGGGCCAGCGGGTGGTCGCTGGGCACGACCAACACATGCTGCCATTCGTAGCAGGGCAGGCTCACCAACTCGTCGATCTGCGCCAGAGATTCGGTCGCCAGGCCCACATCGGCGCTGTCGTCCAGCAGCCAGCGCACGACCTGCTCGGGGTTGCCCTGGTGTAGGCTGACCCGCACTTGCGGCAGTTGGCGCCGCAGCTGGGACACCGGGCCGGGCAGCACATAGCGGGCCTGGGTGTGGGTGGTGGCGATGGACAGGGTGCCGTTGTCCTGCTTGGAGTATTCCTCGCCGATGCGTTTGAGGTTGCTGACCTCGCGCATGATGATCTCGATAGCGGCCAGCACCTGCTGGCCCGGCTCGGTGATGCGGCGCAGGCGCTTGCCGTGGCGGGTGAAGATGTCAACGCCCAGCTCTTCCTCCAATTCCAGAATGGCTTTGGAGACACCTGGCTGCGAGGTGAACAAGGCCTTGGCGGTCTCGGTCAGGTTGAGGTTGCGGCGCGCAGCCTCCTGCACAAAGCGGAATTGGTGCAGATTCATGCGGAGGACTCCTGCGCAAGCGCTGGGCTGGCATCCAGCCAAGCCAGGCTGGCGTCGGTCATGGCTTGCAGCACCCGGTCTTGCTCACCCAGCGCGGGGTGTAGCAGCCATTCGATGCGCTCGCCGTAATGGCTTTGCAGGCGTTCCAGCATGGGCGGAATATCGCGCCGCACATGGCCGCCGGTGCCTAGGAACATGGGCACGATGTGGATGCGGGTGCAGCCTTGCTCGGCCAATTGGTGGGCCGCCGTTTCCAACTCGGGTTGCATGAACTCGAGGTAGGCCAGCACCATGGGCAGGCCCGGCCGGGCGGCGCGCACCCTGGCCTCGACGGCGTGAAAAGGGCGAGCCCACAAGGGGTCGCGGGCGCCGTGCGCGAAAAGCAGAAGTCCGTCCATATCGTTTACCGGTAACGCACCAGCCAGCCAAAAGCAGCCAGCGAAAGTCCTAAATAAGCCAGGCTGGGCGAGGCCGCCACGACCCAAGGGGTCCAGTTGTTCAAGATGCCGACATGGCCGGCCACATTGTTCAAAAGCACAAAGCTGATGCCCAGCATGATGCCGCCAAATACCTTCAGGCTGATGCCGCCCGAGCGGCCATGCAAATAGGCAAAGGGCAGGGCCAGCGCCACCATCACAAAGCAGGCAAAGGGGTAGAAGGCCTTGCGCCAGAAGGCGATGTTCTGGGCCTGCGCGGACTGTTCCTGGGCCGAGAGATGCTCGGTGTAGCGATAGAGCTCGATGGTGGACATGGACACCGTGGGCAGCAGTGCTGCGGCCACCACGCCGGCATGCAGGCTGCTGTCCCAGCTCATATTGGGCAAGCGCCATTGCGTCACCGCCACACCCTCGTCGGTGCGGCGTGGCTGATTGGCGGTGACGGTGGTGGCGGCGGGCGCCGGTTTGCCCAGCCAGTCAGTGCGCTCGACCTCGGACAGCAACCACTGGCCTTTGCCATCCACCTTGGCCGTCTTGGCCTCGATGCGCGAAACCAGTCCGCCGTTGGCATCAAACTCAAAGATGCGCACATCTTGCAATGCGCCGGAGGCGGTGGCCTGGCCCACATTGATGGCAAAGCTGTGGTCTTGCCCGTCCACCAATTTGTGCTCCTTGAGCCAGGCGCCGCGGTTGCCGCTGGCCACATTGCCGCTGAGGCGGGCGCGCATGACGTCGGCCTGCTTGTCGAAATAGGGCGCCACATAATCGCCCACCACAAAGGTGAGGGCGGCGAAACCCAGGGCCAGCGTGGCCAGCAGGGCCAAGGCCCGGCGTGGCCCCAGCCCCCCGGTTCGCAAAATGGTGAACTCGCTGGACTGCGCCATGCGAGCCAGCGAAAAAATGCTGCCAATCAGCACGGCAATCGGCAGCAGCTCGTACAAATGCCCCGGCAAAACCATCAGCGAGAGCAGGGCGGCGCGCGCGGCGCCGGCGCCAACGCGGGTCATGCGCTCCAGCTCATCGACGAAGTCAATGAAATAGAACAGCGACAGGAAAGCGGCCGAGACAAACAGCACCGAGCCCAGGATGTCGCGGTAAAGCAGGCGGCGGACGGTTCTCATGCGGCGGCCACCTTGCGCTTGAAGCGCGGCAGGCACAGGCGGTTGCCTTGGTCGCGAAGCCACATCAGGCCGATGGCCAGCAAGAACACGCCGCCATGCACGCTCAGCAAAGCCAGCGGCGCGGTCGTGCGCGAGTTGGCGACCCAGGACTGGCTGAGATTGACCACATTGAAATAGACCACCGCGGCCAGCATGGCGAACAGCAAGTTCCAGTTATTGGCACGCCGCGGGTTGCTGGCCGACAGGCCAATGCCCAGCATGACCATATTGAAGCTGGCCAGAATCATGCCGAAGCGCCAGGTGAGTTCAGCATCGTTCTTGGGGCTGGGGTTGCGCAGCAGATCCGGGGTGTAAAGCGCTTTGGGCGGCAGCTGGTCCGCCGTGCGCATGGCCTGGCTGTCGGCCAGCACTTTGTATTCTTCAAAGCGGGCCAGGCTTTTCTCTTGGGTTTTCTCGTTGGTCTCGTTGCGCTGGCCATGGTCCAGCACCAGGAAGCGGTCGTCACCTTCGACCACGATCTGGCCCTTGGCCGAGGTGGTGACGGCTTCGCTGTCGCCGCGCTGGGTCAGGATGAAGACATTGCGGCCGGTGCGGCCGTCTTCGCTGTCGCGATCGATGAAGAAGGTGCTGTTGCCGTCACGCGAAGTTTGAAACTGGCCGGGTGCTACGCGCGACAGATCGCTGCGCTTTTGAAAGCGCTCCAGCAGCAAGGTGCTGTTCTGATTCCCCCAGGGCCACAGCAGCAGATTGAGCAGGATCACCACCGCGATCACCGGGGCGGCCATGCGCAGCACCGGGCGCACAAAGCGCGCCAGGCCGATGCCACTAGCGAACCAGATGGTCATCTCCGATTCGCGGTACATGCGGCCCAGCGAAGACACCACGGCAATGAACATGGACAGCGACAACATCGTCGGCAGATGCGCCAGCGAGGCGTAAGCCATCAGCAGCATCACATCTTGAGGCGCGACATTGCCACCCGCCGCCCGACCGAGGGTCTGGATCAGCATGATGGTCAAAACAATGGTGAGGATGACCACAAGGGTCACGCCGAAGCTGCGGGCCAACTCTCGACGTACGGTGGAATCGAATAACATTCGCGCACTTTATCTATTCGGCGACATTATGGACTTTCGTACACAGACCGCGTCCCTGGACGCATTGGCCGGCGTGAATGCCGATGCCTTGATCGTGGTTTTGGGCGGCGAGGCTTTGCCCGCCACGCTCGACGCGACGCTGAGCGCCCTGGTCAAGGACGCCGTCAAGCTGGGCGATTTCGAATTCAAGGCCGGCAAGACCCTGGTGCTGCAGCGCGCTGCTGGCGTCAAGGCCCCGCGCCTGGTGCTGGCGGCCGCCGGCAAGAACACGCTCAAGAGCGCACGTGCCGCATTGCAGGCCGCATTGGCCCAGCTCAAGGGCCGCGGCGCAGCTCACGCCGCCGTGGCGTTCGCGGGCTTTGAAGGCAGCGAAGACACGGTGGAAAGCCTGGCCGAGCAGTTCGTGCTGGGCGCGCAGGATTCGGCCTATGTCTACACCCACACCAAGCCCAGCGCACCCGCTGCGGCCAAGCTGGTCAAGCTGAGCTTGCTGGTCGACAAGGAAGACCTGGCTGAGGTGAAGAAGGGTTTGGCTCGCGGCCAAGCCATCGGCGCCGGCATCGAGCTGGCACGTGAGTGCGCCAACCGCCCGCCTAACTACGCCACGCCCACCTTCCTGGGGGAGCAGGTGCAAGCCATCGGCAAGAGCCATGGCATCAAGGTTGAAGTGCTGGACAAAAAAGCCGTTGAGAAGCTGGGCATGGGCTCCTTCTTGTCGGTGGCCCAGGGTTCGGATGAGCCTCTGCGCTTCATCGTCGCCCGCTATGACGGCGCGGCCAAGACCGTGCCGCCGGTGGTGCTGGTCGGCAAGGGCATTACCTTTGATTCGGGCGGCATCTCGCTCAAGCCGGGCGCCGGCATGGATGAGATGAAGTTCGATATGGGTGGTGCTGCCAGCGTGCTGGGCACGCTGCGCGCCGTGGTCGAGTTGAAGCCCAAGCTGAACCTGGTGGTGCTGATCGCCGCTTGCGAGAACATGCCCAATGGCCGCGCTGTGAAGCCGGGCGATGTGGTGACCTCGATGTCGGGCCAGACCATCGAAATCCTGAACACCGACGCCGAAGGTCGTTTGATTCTGTGTGATGCCCTGACCTATGCCGAGCGCTTCAAGCCCGCGGTGGTGGTGGACGTGGCCACGCTGACCGGTGCTTGCGTGATCGCCCTGGGCGGTGTGCGCAGCGGCATGTACGCCAGCGACGACGAACTGGCTGCCGCCCTGACGGCCGCTGGCGAGGCCGCCCTGGATCCTTGCTGGCGCATGCCTTTGGACGACGAGTACGAAGAAGGCCTGAAGAGCAACTTCGCAGATGTCGCCAATGTGGGCGGCCGTGAAGGCGGCTCCATCACCGCTGCCAAGTTCTTGCAGCGCTTTGCCGACAAGTACCGTTGGGCCCATCTGGACATCGCCGGCACCGCTTGGAAGAGTGGCGCGGCCAAGGGCGGCACTGGCCGTCCCGTGGGCTTGCTGACGCACTTCGTCTTGTCGCAAGCGCGTTGATGCCAGACCGAGCCTGCGCATGACCGAAGTGACGTTTTACACGGGCGTGCCCGAGCGCCTGCTGTATTTGTGCCGTTTGCTGCGCAAGGCGCAGCGCGGCGGCGCACGGGTGGGCGTGTGCGGGCCGGAGGCGCTCTTGCAGCGCCTGGATGCCAAGCTCTGGGACTTCGAGGCGGCAGAGTTTGTGCCCCACGGCCGTGTGGGCGCGGAGGGCGTTGATGCGCGCTTCACGCCCATTTTGCTGGCTGAAACAGCGCAAGACCTGCCGCATCGCGAGATGCTGCTCAACGTCGGGCCCGAAATGCCCGCCGGCTTTGAGGCCTTTCAGCGCGTGCTGGAAGTGGTGTCGCAAGACCCGGCGCAAATGCAGGCCGGGCGGCGCCGCTACAAGCAGTACGAGGCCATGGGCTTTGCCGTGAAGCATCACAAGGTGGCGGCATGACGGGCTCTGTGGCGCCCAAGCGCGTGGTGCCCACCCTGACCGAAGTGGTGGAGCCGTCTGATCTGGCCTTTTTGCTGGACCTGGATCTTGAGCTGACACCTCGGCCCCGGCCTGCGGCCGTGCCGGCCGTGGTGGCTGATGTGCCGGTTTTGCTCGACGCGGCGGAACCGGAAGATCTGGCGCTGCCTGTGCCGTCCCTGGACTTGGTGCTGGCGGCAGAAGATGCCGTGCCTGACCTCTCCGATCCGCCCGAGGCCGACGCCGAGCGCCCGCTGGCCCAAGAACTGGCACAAGAGCTGGCACAAGAGCTGGCGGGTCCACTGGATCTGGCTTTGCCAGATTTGGATCTTGCGGCGCAGGCCGCAGCGCCGATCAAGTTGCCCGAGTTACCTGATTTGCCCGACTTCCCTGAGTTGCGTGAGATGCGTGATTTGGCGAAGGCGGCGCCTGATCTCCCCGCGCACGATCTGGGCTTTGCGCTTGATGTGCCACAAGCATCGGCATCAGCGCCGGACTCCGCGTCGGCATTGACCTCGGCATACCAGTCGCCGCCATCAGCGCCCGTGTTGGCCATGCCCGTGAGTGCGCCCAAAACGCCGGCCGATGCGCCGGCCAATACGCCGGCCGATCCGCTGCGGGCGGCGTTTGCCGGTCAAGAACAAGCCATCAAGGAAGCCATTGCGCTGGCGGTGGATGAGGCGCTCGACCAGGTCTTGGACGAAGTGCTGGAGCAGGCCGTGATGGCCATGCGGGCTCAGCTGCACGCCCGTGTTGAAAGCGCCGTGTGGCGCAGCTTGAAGCGACAATTGCCGCCAGGCTGAACCCGCGGCTGCGCTGGGTGTGCGGCTGGCGTATGCAGAGTGCCGCCGCCTTGCAACACTAGGGTTTATCTCGACTCCGTATGATCCTCTGCCCCGCTTGGTGGGGCGAGTACCAAACTCAGTGCGCAGGCTGCCTTGCGCCTGCATTGAAGTGGTGCGTTAGTGTGCCCAAGGCATCGGATAAAGCTGCTTTGCTGCGCCGCCCTGGTGCTTGTTGTGGCTACTGCGTAGATGCCTTTGCAACACCCCCTAACGCTTGGCGCAGGAGGGCCGTTTTCCTGACTAACCCCCTATCTGCGGGCCCTCGATTTGGGGTATGTTTGAGGCGTTGAACAATCAACGAAAACACAGCTCTCCTTCTTCCAATCCGGAGGTAATTCATGCAAGTTAAATTGAACGTTGTGGTCGGCGCGATTGCGTTGTTGTCTAGCGTCGCGGCAATGTCGCAAGAAGTCGTGGTCAAGATTGGCCACGTGGGCCCTACCAGCGGCGGCATCGCCCACCTGGGTAAGGACAATGAGCTGGGTGCTCGCATGGCCATCGATGAGCTCAACAAAAAGGGCGTCAAGATCGGTGGCAAGACCGCCAAGTTTGAACTGCTGGCTGAAGACGACGCTGGCGATCCAAAGCAAGGCACGGCCGCCGCTCAAAAGCTGGCTGACGCCAAGGTCAATGGCGTGATCGGTCACCTGAACTCCGGTACCACCATCCCCGCCTCGAAGATCTACTTCGAAGCCGGCATTCCGCAAATCTCGCCTTCGGCGACCAACCCCAAGTACACCCGTAACGGCTACAAGACCGCTTTCCGCGTGGTGGCCGATGACGTCCATCTGGGCGGCACCCTGGGCAAGTACGCTGTGACCGCCGTCAAGGGCAAGGTCATTGCCGTCATCGACGACCGCACGGCTTACGGCCAAGGCGTGGCCGATGAGTTCGAAAAAGGCGTGAAGGCTGCTGGCGGCAAGATCGCTGGCCGCGAATTCACTAATGACAAGGCCACGGACTTCTCCGCCATCCTGACCACACTGAAGGGCAAGAAGCCCGACGTGATCTTCTTCGGCGGCATGGACGCTGTGGCTGGCCCGATGCTGCGTCAGATGAAGCAGCTGGGCATCAGCGCCAAGTTCATGGGCGGAGACGGTATCTGCAGCTCTGAGCTGCCCAAGCTGGCCGCTGGCACCATGGCCGACGAGCAAGTCATTTGCGCGGAAGCCGGTGGCGTGGAAGGCGAGTCCAAGAAGGACATGGAAGCTTTCAAGTCCAAGTTCAAGGAAGCTTACAAGCTGGATGTTCAGGTCTACGCACCTTATGTGTATGACGCCGTCAATGTGATGGTCGACGCCATGGTCAAGGCCGGCTCTGCTGAGCCTGCCAAGTACCTGCCGGTGCTGGCCAAGACCACGGGCTTCAAGGGCGTGACCGGCGTGATCTCCTTTGACAACAAGGGCGACATCAAGAACGGCGCTCTGACCATGTACACCTACAAGGGCGGCAACCGCTCCGAGTTGGCCGTGGTGCGCTGATTCTCAATCAGCCACAAGCTCAAGCAAAAGCCCGCGCAAGCGGGCTTTTTTATGCGCCTAGAGGACGTCAGAATGGTTTGCTGCTTGAGCTGTTAGTTGTCAGCCCCGCGCCGTGTCGGCAGGGCTTGCCGAGGGCTTCAGCCGTTTTGCAAGATGAACTCAGCCATGCGTGCGGCCGCACCGCGGTGCTGCTTGGCAAAGCGCAGTGCTTGAGTCGACATGGCCTGACGAGCCGGCGCATCCTCACACAAGCTCAGGCCTTGAGCAAGTGCCCCCGCCATATCGCTGACACGCTGTGCCGCACCCGCTTGCTCGGCCAGGCTGGAGGCTTCGGCGAAGTTGAAGGTGTGTGGCCCCATCAGCACCGGGCAGGCGCAGGCGGCCGCCTCGATCAGGTTCTGTCCGCCCAAAGGGGCGAAGCTGCCGCCCAGCAAGGCCACATCGGCCAAGCCGTAGTAAAGCGCCATCTCGCGCATCGAGTCACCCAGCCAGACCTGGGCATGCAAGGCGGCCTCATCGGGGGAATCGGCCGCGTCCTGCCAGCTGCTGCGGCGTGCCAAGCGAAAGCCAGCGGCCGCCACCATCGCTGCGATCTCATCGAAGCGCTGCGGATGGCGGGGCACGATCAATAGCAGCGGCGCTTCGCCTGTCTCTTTGCCGAGGGCCAGGTCTTGCCAGGCGTGCAGCAGCTGGGCCTCTTCGCCTTCGCGACTGACGGCCAGCATCAAGACCGGGCGCCCCAGCTTGGCCCGCCAGGCTCGGCCGCGCGCTAGCAAGGCCTCGTCCACCGCCATATCGAATTTCAGATTGCCCATCACCTGCACATCGCTCACGCCGGCTTCACGCAAGCGAGCGGCGTCGGCCTCGGTTTGCGCCAAAGCGGCACGCAAGCGCTGGGCCGCCGGGCGCAGCAAGGCCGCAAAGCGCTGACCTCGGCGCAGGCTGCGCTCAGACAAACGGGCATTGGCCAGGAATAGCGGCAGCCCGGCCTGGGCGCATTCAAACTGCAAGGTGGGCCAGACCTCGGTCTCCATCAGCACGCCCAGGCGCGGCTGCCAGTGGCGCAGAAAGCGCCGCACCGCGTCGGGCGTGTCGTAGGGCAGCCAGGCTTGGGCGTCGCCGGGCTGCAGCAGGGCGGCGCCGGCTTCGCGCCCGGTGGCGGTGCTGTGAGTCAGCAGCAGGCGCATATCTGGCTGCTGCACGCGCATGGCCGTGATCAGGGCGGCGGCGGCGCGCGTTTCGCCCAGGGACACGGCATGAATCCAGATCCAGCCTTGCTCCGGTGCGGGCGCGCGGTAGGCGCCAAAGCGCTCCGCGATGTGCTCACGGTACAGCGGCTCGGCCTTGCCGCGCCGCCACAGGCGCAGCAAATAGGCCGGCGCCAGCAGGCTCAGCAGGGCCGCATAGGCCCAGCGGCTGCTGCGCGCTGCGAAGCGCTCGGCCTGTTTCAATGGCCGGCCGCGAAGACGGCGTCTGGCTTGACCAGCTTGAGCTGCGCCAGCACCTCGTGCTGGATGCGCTCCAACGCCTCGGGCGTGTGGCCTTCAAAACGCAGCACCAACACCGGCGTGGTGTTGGAAGCGCGGATCAGGCCAAAACCATCGCTGTACTCCACGCGCAGGCCGTCAATCGTCACCACGTCCTTGGCGCCAGCGAATTTGGCCGTGGCCTGCAGCTGGGCCACCACCGAGTGCTGCTCGCCCTCGGCGCAAGGCACATTGATCTCGGGCGTGTTGAAGCTATTGGGCAGGGCGTTCAGCACCGCGCTGGGGTCGGCGGCGCGCGACAGAATTTCCAGCAAGCGGCCGGCGCAGTACATCGCGTCGTCGAAGCCGTACCAACGCTCCTTGAAGAAGATATGGCCCGACAGCTCGCCGGCCAGCGGGGCGCCGGTTTCACGCAGCTTGGCCTTGGCGAAGCTGTGGCCGGTCTTCCACATCAGCGGCTTGCCGCCATGTTCAACAATCCAGGGGGCCAGGCGCTGGGTGCACTTGACGTCGAAGATGATCTCCGAGCCCGGCTTGCGCTTGAGGATGTCGGCCGCGAACAGCATGATCTGGCGGTCCGGCATGATCATATTGCCGTCCTTGGTGACCACGCCCAGGCGGTCGCCGTCGCCGTCAAAGGCCAGGCCCAGTTCGGCGTCGCAGGCGTGCACGATGCGCTTGAGGTCTTCCAGGTTTTCCGGGCGCGAAGGATCGGGGTGATGGTTGGGGAAGTCGCCATCCACCTTGGAGTAGATGTCGATCACCTCGCAGCCCAGGGCGCGCAGGATGGCCGGTGCGCTGGCGCCGGGGATGCCGTTGCCGCTGTCCACCACCACCTTCATGCGGCGCTTGAGCTTGCAGTCCTTGACGATGCGCTGGATGTACTCCGGCACCACGTCCATGGTGGCGGCACGGCCATTGCCGGTCAGATAGTCTTCGGCTTCGATGCGGCGGCGCAGGTCTTGGATCTGCTCACCAAACACGGCGGCGCCCTTGAGCACCATCTTGAAACCGTTGTAGTCCTTGGGGTTGTGGCTGCCGGTCACCATGATGCCGCTGCGGCAGCCATGCTTGGCGCGGGTGGCCGCCACGTAGTACAGCATGGGGGTGGTGACGGCGCCGAGGTCCACCACATCCAGGCCGGTGCTTTGCAGACCGCGAATCAAGGCGGCCGACAGGCTGGGGCCGGACAAGCGTCCATCGCGGCCCACGGCCACGGCCTTTTCGCCGAGCTTGCGGGCTTCGGTGCCGAAAGCGCGGCCCAGGTGCTCGGCCAATTCTTCCGTCAGGGCGGTGCCCACAACACCACGGATGTCATAGGCCTTGAAGGCGGCGGCTTGAACTTGCATGAATGGCTGCTCCAGGAGTAGTGCGTTTGTCTAAATGTGGGCGGATTGTATGCAGGCGCCGTGGCACTGCGGTTCAAGCCGGTTTCATGCGCAGCCGTCGGCGCGGCTGTCGATTCGTCGTGCTGCTGCGAGGGCGGGCGCGCTGGCCTGCATACACTGCGGGCCATGACATTCAAAGCCACCATGTCCTACACGCTCAGCCGCTTCTTTGTGCTGAGCAAGCATCGCAGTGAGCCGGCCTGGGCGCGCCTGCTGGTGGACCTGTGCATCGCCTTGGGCTTTGCCCTGTTCTTCACCTTCATTGGCGGGCTGATGAATCGCAAGCATCTGGGCGATTGGTCGGCGCTGTGGGCCGTCTTCGGCATCAATCTGGTCATCAGCACTTGCATCACCTTGACCTTCCATGCCATGTGGCGCAGCTTGGAGTTGGGGCTCAGCGACGCCATGCTGGCCCGACTGGACCGCGGCAAAAGCGGGTGGTGGTCGCCCCTGTTCTTTGGCGGCTTCAGCATCCTGGGTTGCAGCCTGGGCATGGCGATTGGTTTGGTCTTTGTCGGCCTCTTGCTGAAACGGGATATGTTCGGCGGCTTTTTTGGCAACGCCGGTACGGTGGGCACTTTCTTGCTCATCAGCCTGGGCATCACCGCCGTCAACTGGGTGTTCTGGAAGATCCGTGGCCGTAATCAAGCCTTGCGTCTGCAGGCCACCGATGCGCAGCTGCGTCTCTTGCAAGCGCAGATCGAGCCGCACTTTCTTTTCAACACCTTGGCTAATGTGCACGGTTTGATGGAGGTGGATGCGCCGCGCGCCAAGCTGATGCTGGAGGCCTTCACCGACTATCTGCGCGCCAGCCTGGGTCAGATCCGCCATGACGAAGCCAGCCTGGGCGAGGAGCTCGATATGGTGGCAAGCTACCTCACTCTGCTGCAGATCCGCATGGTCGAACGCCTGCGCTTTCGCATCGAGGTGCCGGCGGACTTGCGTGCCGCGAGGCTGCCGCCCTTGCTTTTGCAGCCGTTGGTGGAGAACGCCGTTCATCACGGTCTGGAGCCCAAGGTCGACGGTGGCGAGGTTGTCATTCGCGCCAGCCAGCAGCAGGGTCAACTCTTGATCAGCGTCAGCGATGATGGCCTGGGGTTGGAAGCGCCGCGCCGGGCGGCGAGCCATCGGGCCGGCCGTGGTGGCGCCGGTGCCGGCAATGGCATCGCGCTGAGCAATATCCGCTCGCGCCTGCAAACCCGCTTTGGCGAGCGCGCCACGCTGACGCTGCAAGCGCAGCTGCCCGCCGGCACGCTGGCGCAGATCAGCCTGCCGCTCACGCTCGTCAGCTCAAGCAATCCCTCCGTCAACACCACCTCTAGCAAGCGTCTCGCCACATGACTACCGCCCTGATCGCCGACGACGAACCCCATCTGGCCCAGCACCTCAAGCTGCAGCTGGCCCAGCTCTGGCCCGAATTGAACATCCTCAGCGTGGCCCGCAATGGCCTGGAGGCGGCGGCGCAGATTGAGGACTTGCAGCCCGATCTGGCTTTTCTGGACATTCAAATGCCCGGCCTCAGCGGCCTGGAGGTGGCTCAAGGCATCGAAGGCCAGACCAAGGTGATCTTCGTCACCGCGTTTGATGAGTACGCGGTGCAGGCTTTTGAGGCCGCGGCGCTGGACTATCTGCTCAAGCCCCTCAAGACCGAAAGGCTGGCGCGGACCCTGGAGCGGGTGCGCAGCGCCTTGCAAGCGCCACCGGAGCCCGAAGCCCAAGCGCTGGCCGGCGTCTTGAAGCAATTGCTGCAAGGGCAGGGCGCCGCCGCTGGCGCGCAAGAACCTGCACAGCGCCTGCGTTATGTGCGTGCCGCGCAGGGCGATCTGATGCACCAGATCGCGGTGGATGAGGTGTTGTTTTTCCAGGCCGATGACAAATACACCGTGGTGCAGACCGCCAACGCCGAGCACTTGATCCGCACGCCCATCATTGAGCTACTCGCCCAGCTGGACCCGACCAAATTCTGGCAGGTGCATCGCTCCACCATCATCAACCTGGAACATCTGGCCGGCACCCGGCGCGATGAGTTGAGTCGCTTGTTTGTACGCATCAAGGGCCATGGCCGCGAGCTGCCGGTCAGCCGCGCCTATGTGCATTTGTTCAAAGCCATGTGAGTTGAGCACCCGCGCTTGAGTTCGCGGGCACGGCCTGAGCGTCGCAGCACCCCGCCTATCATCTGCGCCCATGAGCACCCAGATACCCGACGACGCTGCCATTCTTCTGCCCTACCAAGCGCCGTATCACATCGAGGCCTTGCTGCAGTTTTTGGCCGACCGCGCCATTGCCGGCATTGAGCAAGTCGACCAGGCCCAGCTGCGCATCACCCGCAGCGTGCAGGGGGTGAACGCCCAGGGGCAGGGGTTTGAAGGCTGGTTGGACCTGCAGTTTCTGCCCGAGCGCTCCGCCGTGGCGCTGAACTTCTCTACGGCCTTGAGCGCGCAGCCAGCGACCATCGCCACACTGCTGCCCCTGGTGCGGAGTTGGCTGGATCTGGATGCTGATCCGCAAGCCATCTCGGACGGGCTGGGCGCCTTGGCCGCGGGGCAGCCGGGCCTCCGTTTGCCGGCTTGCTTGGATCGCTTCGAGCTGGCTGTGCGCGCGGTGCTGGGGCAACAAATCACCGTGGCAGCCGCGCGCACCTTGGCGCAGCGTTTTGTGCAGGCCTTCGGGCGGCCACTGAATGAGTCAGGGCCTGCGGGTTTGGCCACGCCCTTGCGCCTCTTTCCTCGGGTCAGCGATGTGGCCGCGCTGGCGCCTGCTCAGATCGCCGAGCTGGGCATCATCCGGCGCCGCGCCGACTGCCTGCTGAGCCTGGCGCGCCGCTGGGATCAGCTGGCCTATGCCCAGCAAACCTTGCAGCCATGGCGAGGGGCTGAGGCGCATCCTGACGAGCCAGCAGAACAAGCCACGCAAGCCGCTCAACTCAAGCACGCGCTGCTTGAGTTGCAGGGCATCAGCGGCATTGGTCCCTGGACGGCGCATTACATCTTGATGCGCGGCTGGTCATGGGCGGACGCCTTTCCGCCCAAGGACGTGGTGCTGCTGCGCCAGCTCAGCCAGGGCCAGCCCGAACTGCTGAGCCCGGCCGCCTACACGGAGCGCGCCGAAGCCTTTCGCCCCTATCGCAGCTATGCGGTGCTGCATCTGTGGCGGGCGGCGACGCTGCAAGCCAAACGCTAGGGCGGGGTCTTCCTCCGCCCTCACTTCTGGAGCGTTGGTGTTGAGCACTCCCCAATGCAGGCGCAAGCGATGTGGCGGAGGGCGCTGTGATTAGGGCGTGGGCGGGAACATCCAGCGCTCGAAAATCCGTTTGCTCGTGCCGTCGTCCACCATGGTTTTGAAAACGGCATTGACCTGCGCCTCGGATGCCAGCAGCTTGGATTGTTTAGAGAACACCACCGTCAGGTCACTGGTGTTGAGCACCAGTACATCACCGAAGTCCGCGGCCAAGCCAAACTGCTGGATCAGATGATTCAAGCTGGCCAGTCCGCCGGCCACGGCCTTGGCTTTGCGGTCAGCCACCGCGATGCGGATGGCTTGGGTGTAGTCCCGCACCAACTCCTTGGGCACGCCCGGGTCACTGTCGAAGCGCGGGTCCACCTTCAGGCCGCGAGGTGCGGCGGTCACGATGTTTTTGAGATCGTCGTAACGTTTGATCGAAATCCCTTGGCGTGCGATCACGCCAAACTCCAGCGGCACCAGGGCCGTGCCTCGCCTGGCATAGCTGCTGCGCGTGTCGCTCCAGGCCATGATGGAGAAGTCGATATCCCCTTGCTGCAAATCACGCTCGACCCGGGCGTAGGGCGTTAAGGATTTGAGGGTGGTGTGGCCGCTGCGGCGCTCAAACTCGTGCAGCATGTCCACGATGATGCCGATCAGCGGCGTCTTGGCCCTGAGTGCTGCGTCGGGATTGGGTTTGGCCCAGGGGTCGAGCTGGATCAGGTCAACCTTGAATTCCGCAGCCCGGGCCGAAGGTAATGCCGCGGCGAACAGCAGAAAAAACGCGGCTAGCAGCCTCCCGACATGGCGGCGCATCAGCAAGGGAGAGGAGAGAGTAGCCACCGGGCCAATTTAACAGACTCAGCTCGGCGCCGCCTTGAGGGGCCGGACGATGGAATGCCTTGTGCGCCAAATCTTGCCGAGGACTCTGGCCGCAGCCAAGCCTCAGTCCGCGATGCTCATGAACCGGTCGCGATGCCCTGGCTGATCACTTGGCAGAGGCGCTTAATGCGGGGCATTAGCGCGTGTCAGCTTGCCTGGCCGGCGCCCATGCGGCACTGGCCGCCGAGCCAAGCACGGCGCGGGCGGCAGCGCCCATCAGCCAAAGCAGCAGCAGGGGCACGAGCAGGGTTTGAAGCAGAAACACCACGATCAGTTGAATCAGATGTTGGACGGCTTGTTCGGCGGTCTGCTTGATTCGCTCAACAAAGGCGCGAACATCGGGCAGCGTGGCCGCCTGCTTCAGTTTGTCCAGCATGGAGCGCTCTTGCCCTGTGCCCGCCTGTAACTCGGCGGCGCGGCCTTGCCCCTGCAGGGCTCCTGCAGAGAGTTCCAGCCCTTGCTGGCTGGACTGATAGTCGTCTTTCAAAAAGGTATTGAACACGGCATCGCTGCCCAGCACCGTCAGGGGCACGGCGAAGCGCGTGAGCAGCAAAGCAATCAAGAACACGCGGGCAAGCCGCGGCAGTGGCCAGCGCAGAGCGACGACCACTGCCGCGGCCAGCAGCGCCAGGCTGACCAAGCTTTTGACCAGGCTGTGCGCACCAATAGCCAGCAGGGCTTTTTGAATCCCGAAGGACACCGTGGCGCCCAGCATGAGGCCCGAGAACTGCTCAATCAAATCATTGATTGGGTCCAAGACCTGGCCAGGCGCTGTGGTGAGACCCACGCCCATGGGCTGAAACGACAGGGTGGTTTCTTGCAGCGTGGACACCACACCATTGAGCGTGCGTGCCGTGGCGAAGCTGATCAAGGCGCGCTTCAAGCCCGCATCCACCTGCTCCTTGGCGAGACCATCGAGCTGGGGTAGCCAGGCCAGCAGCGCGGCGACAAGCAGAAAGAAGGCGAGCATGGGGCGGCGGGCTGGAAGTCTCATTCAGAAAGAATAACCTGAGTTCTCAACGGTGCCTGGCGCGAGCAGGGGGAAGGCTCACGCGAAGCGCATCCCAGGCTAGAACCCAGCGCACCGACGCGACCTCGTCACTGGCCGCCGGGAAGCAGTCCGTGTCGCCGAAGCGCCCGGCTTGCGCGCGGCAGTATGCTTCGCCTCCGTTCTCCGAGCCGCAGCGATGAAATCCCTTGATCTGTTTGAGTTATTGACCTTGGCCGCCATTTGGGGCGCCTCTTTCTTGTTCATGCGTTTGGGCGCCCATGAGTTTGGGCCGCTGGTGATGGCGGCCTTGCGGGTGTCGGTGGCCAGCCTGGCCTTGCTGCCGCTCTTGGCGGCGCGTCAGGGCCTGGGGGAATTGCGGCGTGCGTGGAAGCCGCTGCTGGTGGTCGGCCTGCTGAACAGCGCCATTCCCTTTGCCCTCTTCAGCTTTGCGGCGCTGTCGATCACGGCGGGCCTGTCCAGCATCCTCAATGCCACCACCCCGCTGTGGGGGGCGCTGATCGCCTGGGCTTGGCTGCGTCAGGGCCTGAGTGGCTGGCGTGTGCTGGGCCTGGCTCTGGGTTTCGCGGGTGTCTTGTTTCTGGCCTGGGACAAGGCCACCTTCAAGCCCGGCGGCAGCGGCTGGGCCTTGGCGGCTTGCCTGCTGGCCACCTTCTGCTACGGCCTGGCTGCTAACTTCAGCAAGCGTTACACGGTGCAACTCCAGCCCCTGACGGTCGCCACCGGCAGCCAGGTGTTCGCGGCGTTGCTGCTGGCCTTGCCCGCGCTGTTTTACTGGCCAGAGACTCAGCCCAGTGCCAAGGCCTGGCTGGGCGTGTTGATGTTGGGCCTGCTGTGCTCGGCCTTGGCCTATTTGCTGTATTTCCGCTTGATGAGCCGCATCGGCCCCACCAACACGATTGCCGTGACCTTTTTGATCCCTGTTTTTGCAGTGCTGTGGGGCTTCTTGTTCCTGGGTGAGTTGTTCACCCTGCACATGGCGGCGGGCTGCGCCATCGTCTTGTTGGGCACGGCCTTGGCCTTGGGCCTGATCAAGCCACGCAGCCATGCTTGACACCCTGGCTCAGGCGCTGAGTTTGTTGGCCCAGGCCGATGGCCCGCTGCTGCGCGTGTTGGCGCTGAGCTTGCTGGTCAGCGGCAGCGCCTGCGTCTTGGCCACGCTGCTGGGCTTGCCGCTGGCGGCATGGCTGGCGGCCTTGCCGCAGGCCTCGCGCTGGCGCCAAGCCTGGGTTTTGTTGCTCAACACCGGGCTGGCGCTGCCCTCGGTGCTGGTGGGCTTGATGGTGTACTTGCTGCTATCGCGCTCCGGGCCCTTGGGGCATTGGGGTTTGTTGTTCACGCCTTGGGCCATGGTGCTGGCGCAGGCGGTGCTGATCCTGCCTGTGGTGGCGGCTTTAGCCCGGTCTCGCTTGGCCGAAGCCATGGAGGAGGGTGGCGAGCAGCTGCGCTCGCTGGGCGCCAGCGCTTCGCAGGCCGCGCTGCTGCTGGTCTGGCATCAGCGCAGTGCGCTGCTGGTGGTGTTGCTGAGCGCTTTTGGACGCGCCATCTCGGAAGTGGGCGCGGTGATGGTGGTGGGCGGCAATATCGAGGGCTTCACCCGGGTCATGACCACCTCGATCGCGCTGGAAACCAGCAAGGGCGATCTGCCTCGGGCCATTGCTTTGGGCTTGACCTTGCTCGTGGTGGTGGGTCTGCTCAACGGGTTCAGCGCACTCTTGCTCAAGGCCCAAGCGCGGGGAGTTGCCACATGAGCGCGCTCTTGTTGGAACTCAATCATCCCGGCCTGAGCCTGGGCGGGCGGCAGGTGCTCGCACCTTGCCAGCTGCGCCTGCATGCTGGGGAGCGGCTGGCGCTGATCGGCGCGAACGGGGCGGGCAAGACCAGCTTGCTGCGCCTGCTGCACGGGCTTTTGCCTGCTGAGGGGCGAGTCTTGCATCAGCTGCCGGGCCTGGGCCGGCTGCCGCGCCAGGCCATGGTGTTTCAGCAGCCTTTTTTCTTGCGTTTGTCGGTGCAGCGCAATCTGCGCCTGGCCTTGTGGCTGGCGGGCGTGGCCGCCGAGGAGCGGGCTGAGCGGGCGCATGCCGCCTTGCAGCGCGTGGGCTTGCAAGCATTGGCCGGGCGTGATGCCTGCAGCTTGTCCGGCGGCCAGCGCCAACGCCTGGCACTGGCGCGGGCCTGGGCATTGCAAGCGGACTTGCTGTTTTTGGATGAGCCCACGGCGCATCTGGACCCAGGCGCACGGCGCGAGGTGGAGCGCGTCATCGAAGGCTTTGCGGCCGAGGGCCTCAGCATGGTGATGAGCACCCACAATCTCGGCCAGGCCAAGCGCTTGGCGACCCGGGTGCTGTATCTTCATGAAGGGCAGGTCTTGGCCGATGCGCCGGTGGCGCAGTTTTTTGGCGCGCCGCTGCCTGCGGCGGCCGATCAGTTTCTGCGAGGGGAGATGTTTTGAAGCGCAAACTTTTTTTGACCACGGTTTTGGGCAGCCTGCTGCTGGCGGGGAGCGGCTTGGTGTCTGCGGCAGAGTCCATCGTGCTCGCCTCCACCACCTCCACCGAGCAGTCGGGCTTGTTCGCCCATTTGCTGCCGCGCTTCACCGCCGACACCGGCATCCAGGTCAAGGTGGTGGCCCTGGGCACGGGTCAGGCCTTGGACCTGGCGCGGCGCGGGGATGCCGATGTGGTGCTGGTCCACGATGTGGCGGCTGAGGAGAAGTTTGTGGCCGAGGGCTTTGGCCTCAAGCGCATGCCGGTGATGGCGAATGATTTTGTGCTGATCGGCCCGGCCAGCGACCCCGCGGGTCTGCGTGGCCGCGATGTGCTGCAAGCCCTGGCCAAGTTGCCCGGCGCCAGCGCGCAGAGCTTTGTCTCGCGCGGCGACAAAAGCGGCACTCATGCGGCCGAGCTGCGCCTGTGGCAGGCCATCAATGTGGATCCGGTACAAAGCCTGGCGCAGCGCTATCGGCAGTGCGGCTGCGGCATGGGCCCGGCCTTGAATATGGCGGCGGCCTTGAACGCCCATGTGCTGGCGGATCGTGGCACCTGGGCTGCCTTCACCAAGAACCGCGGTGATTTGGCTGTTTTGGTGGAGGGCGATGCGCGGCTCTACAACCCCTACGGCGTGATCGTGGTCAACCCCGCCAAGCACCCGCACATCAAGCTCAAGGAGGCGCAAGCCTTGGCCGATTGGCTGGTCTCAGCCAAGGGGCAGGCGCAGATTGCCAGCTACAAGATTGCGGGTGAGCAGC
Organism: uncultured Roseateles sp.; assembly: GCF_945956965.1. Classification (GTDB taxonomy): domain Bacteria; phylum Pseudomonadota; class Gammaproteobacteria; order Burkholderiales; family Burkholderiaceae_C; genus Paucibacter_A. Next base: position 57,830 of record NZ_CAMFJS010000021.1, on the reverse strand, counting down.
TTTTCTTCCCGACAGCGGCGCGTTGAGGTGGAGGCCGCGAAGAATGCGGCCAAAGTGGCCTCAGTGGCCTCAGTGGCCTCAGCGGCCAGGGTGGCCACTCCTTCTCAGTGCTTTTTGGCCGGCGCTGTTTGATCGCCGGTACTCTCAGGACTGCTGTTGCGGCTGCCATTGACGGTAATCACCCGCCGCGCTTTTTCGTCCATGTCCGACAGCGCCATTGACGCGGCGCGGTTGTGCTGTTCCCAGTCTTCCGCGCTGCGGATGATGCTGGGCTTGATCAGCACAATCAACTCCCGCTTGCGGCCGCTATTGGCGCGGTTGCCGAACAGGGTGCCGGTGACGGGATTGCTGTCGGCACCGGGCAGGCCCGAGCCCTTGCGGTTGGATTCCATCTGCATCAGGCCGCCGATGGCCACGATGTAACCGTCGGGGATGCGCACCACCGTGTCGGTTTCATTCATGCTGTTGGAGGCCAGCGGCAGGCGGAAGTTGCCCAGCGTGCCCAGATCAATCTGCTTGACCTTTTCGGTCACCGAGGTCACCGCCGGGTGGATGTGCAGGGTGATCATGTTCTCTTCGTCGATCTGCGGCGTGACATCGAGCGCGATGCCGGAGAAGAAGGGCGTGAGCGTCAGCGTGGGAACGGTGGGCGTGTTGTTATTGGTGTTGGTGTTGTTATTGGTGTTCGTGTTGTTGCCGCCCGAGATGCCGGTGACGTAGTAGTCATCCGAACCGACCTTGAGCACCGCCTTTTGATTGTTCAGCGTGGCCACGCGCGGGCTGGAGAGGATTTGGGTGTCCCCGTGGCTTTCCAGAAAACTCAGCAAGCCCTGGAAGTTGCCCCGCGACAAGGCCATGCCGAAGGCGCCACCGCCGGGGGACAGCATGGGCACCAGATCGGGCCAGTTGGGATTGGGAATGGCGGTGGACATCACCGGCAAGCCATTGCTATTGCTGACCAGCGGATTGACGATGGTGTTCACGCCGGTCGGAATGCTGGGGCTGATGCTGGTCTGGCCGATAGAGCCGTTCTTGCCCAGCACCGACCAGTCGATGCCGCTCTGGAAGCCCTCGCGCAATTCCACTTCCACGATCTTGGCTTCCAGCATCACCTGGCGTTCCACCGCCAGTTTGGTGCTGCGCAAAAAGGTTTCGACGGCGCGCATTTCGTCCGGCATGGCACGAACAGCAATGGTGCCGGCCTGCGGGCTGGCGATCACATTGCGGCCGCCCTCGGTGCCGATCAGAGAACGCAAGGCGGCGGTGGTGTCGGCCCAGAAGTCGTTCTTGGTGCTGGTGGCGACGTGGGAGCTTTCCTGCTGCTGAGGCAGGCCGGCAGCGTTGTTGCTACTCGCGCTGCTGCCGTTGCTGCCTGTGGTGGTGCCTGTGCCGCCCGAGCTGCTGCTCTGCCCGGCGCCTGAGCTGACGCGCAACTCGCTGCGGCCCACACGCTGCTGCTGCAGATAGTTGACCGTGAAGATGCGAGTCTGCATGGCGGGCGGGAAGACGGTGATGCGGCGGCCATCAAACTTGAAGTCGTAGCCGTAGACCTCGCGCAGCGACTCCAATGCTTCGCGCACGGTGACGCCTTTGAGCGTGACCGACAGCGAGCCGTTCACCGACGGGTGCACCAGCATGCTGTAACGGGTGTCGGTGACGAGCGAGAGAAAGACATCGCGCACCGGCGCGCCGTTGACGACCAGATCGAAGCGCGGCTCGGGCGGGGCGGCGGGCACCGGCGCGGGTGCGGGTATTGCGGCGGCTGCTGCTGCGTTGGCACTGGCGGCCGCAGCGGCTCGGGCGGCATTGGCCTTGTTGGCGGCATTGGCCGCGTCGAGTTCATCGCGCAATTCGGTGCGGGGCTGTGCCAGTTGCAAAGGCTTGTCGGCGCAGCCGCCCAAGAGCAGGGCCAGCAGTGCCGTGAGCGCCATGCTGGGGGCGAAGGCGCTGGCAAGGCGGGGGCTAGTTGAGTGATGGCGCCTGAGCTTCATGGTTTCTCCTGGAGGTTGGCGCTGGGTGTCGTCGAATTCATGGTGGCGCTGGGGCTGGGTGTTCTTGGGCGAGGCTTGGCGGCTGGCTTGGGCGCGCGCGGGGCGGCACTGCCCGGCACCGGGTCCACGGCGGCGTGCTTATCAATGCCGGGATAGATGGCTTCGCGGCGGGTGCCGCGGCCATCGCGCAGCCAGACGGCCTGGCTATCAATCCGCACGATGGTGGCATCACCCAGCTTGGCGCCCACCGGCAGCAAGCGGCCGCCGGCCACGACAAAGGCTTTGCCCTCGCGGATGGTGATGTGCTGCACCGCCCGCTTGCCGTCGTCATCGCTGCCGGTGTCTGCCGAGCCAGGTGCTGGGCTGCGCAGCTCTGCCGGCCAGGCGCTGGGGTCGCGCAAGTCGTCGCGGCTGCTGGGGGCGGTAGCTGAGGCTGATGCCGCCGGCACCGCCTTGGCTTGTGCCAATGCCTGTGTCGGCACGATGGCTTGGCCGCTGAGCATGCCGATCAGGCTCAGCCAGATGCTGGCCTTGGTGTTGGTCTTGGGCTTCATGCTCATGATGCGCGAGCCTTGGGGAGAAACACTTGCACCTGCAGGAGCACCGGCTTGCCGTCCCCCTGCGACCACAGGCGCATCTCGCCCCAGTGCAGGCGGGGCAGGGCCAATTCAAGCTGGCGCAGATAGCGCATTTGATCCAGATATTCGCCGGTGATTTGCAATTCCAGTCCCTGCCAAGTCAAAGGGATCGCCAAACTCTCGGGGCCGGGGGCGCTGGCGGCATTGGCCGCGGTTGGGGCCGCAGCCGCGCTGTTGTTCTTGCTGCCGTTGCTGGCGAACTGAGCGGGGCCTTGGCCTTCGGGCAGGCTGGCCAGCTTGAGCAAGCTCAGGCCAGGGTGTTGCTTGAGCAGGGTGGCCAAGAGCTCAGCCAGTTGCTGGGGTGGCTGCTGCTGGCTCCCGGCCTTGCCTGTCTGACTCAGTGGCGCCTGGCTTTGCAGCAGGTTCTTGAAGCCGGCATCTACGGCGAGTCGCAGCTGTGCCTGCTGTTGCTGGGCGGCGGCCAACCTGGCCTTGAGTTGGCTGCTTTCATCCTGGCTGCCTGCGGCACCGCTGGCGGCCAGCGGTGCGGCTGCTGCGCTGAACTGATCCCGCAGCAACTTGAGGTCCTGGTTTTGCTTGAGCTGGGCCTTGGCCTGCGTCTGCGCTTCGAGCTTAAGGGGGGTGAGCACCAAGCTGTCGGCCAGGGCAATCAAGATGGCGGCCAGGCATAGAAAAATGAAGGCGCGTTCGCGCAGGCTGAGCGCGTCGATGCGCTTGGCCCAGCTTTGCCAAGTGCTCTGCCAGCGCTTCAGGGTTTTGTTGCCTGCCATCATGGTGTGCTGCCCGCTTTGAGCTCGGTGGCGCCGGGAGCGCCCAGCTTGTTGGCCTGTACGGGCAAGGCGCTGACCACGCGGAAGGACCATACCGCCAAACCGAGTCGCGGCTTTGGGGTGGAGGGGCTCAGCCAGGCAGCCGGTGCGGCGGCAGTGCCGGGGTCATTGCCATCGGCGCTTGGCGGCCCATCGGCCCCCCATTTCTCAACTTTCACCGAGCCCAGTTGCAAGCCAGCCAGGAGGGGCTGCCCGGCCAGGCGTTCCAGCCAGGTGCGCAGGGCCACTGGGTCCAGGGTCGCGCCATTGAGCTCCAGCTGCCCCGGCGTCCAGCGCAGTGAAGCCAGCCAGACGCTGGACGGCACGGTCTGTGCCAGGGACTTGAGCAGATCGGAATGCCGATAGCCTTCTGCCGCCAAGCCGCCATTGAGGATGTTGAGGGTCAGGAACTGCGCATGGTTGGAGAGTTCCAACTGTTGAATCTGTTGGGCCAATTGCTTGGGGTCCACCGGCGGCGGCAAGGCAGCCAGGGCTTGCGTCAGGGTTTGCAACTCAAGGGCGGCGCGGGCCTGGGCTTGGGCAAAGTCGCGCTTGGACTGCTGGGCTTGCAGGTTCAGCCACAGGCACAGGGCCAGCGTGGCCGCCAGCAGCATGGCCATGGCCTGCACCATGGTCAGGGCCGAGAAATAGCGTTTCGGCGCAAGCAGAATGGGGGTGAGTAGATTGATTTGCTGGGCCATGGCGGGGTCGGGTGGTGTTGTCCTGGGCCTCAGAGTGCGCGGGTTTCTTGGCGCAGGGCAGCCCCCAGCAAGGGCAGGCATTCGCTGAGTTGGGCCAGGTCGGCATCAGCGGCAATGCCTTTGAACAGCGCCGGCAGCTGTATGGCCAGGGTGCGCAGGCCGAGTTCACGCTGCATCAAGCTGGCCAGTTGATCGCCATGCTCGGCCGTCAGCAGATAGAGGCGGGCCAGCGGCAACTCGGGCCAGGAGCGTTCCCACAGGTCGATGGAGCGTTGCAGCTCGATGATCAGCACCGACTCCTCGCTGTCTTCTCCCATGCCCATGCCCAAGCCCGAGAGGCTGGTGCCGGGCGTGTACTCAAAGCCCAGCGGGGCTTCTTCCAACGGCTTGGGCGTCAGGTGGCCGGTGGCGCGGGCCGTGAGGCGCGGGTCGCCGTCCAGCCGACGGGTGAAGAACAGCTCGCCGCCCACGCTGATGGTCAGCAGGCATTGCTCGGCCTGCATCAGCAGGGCGGCGGTGGCGCGCTCCGGGATGGCGTCGGCGCGGGCCTGCACGGTTTGCACATTGCGCAGGGCGCATTCCCAGCTGTCCACTACGTTCAGGCTCAGGTCTGCAGACTGGCAGGTTTGGCTGAGCTCTGTGATCGCCGCATTGCGGGCCGCCACCACAAACAACTGGCGCTGGGTGCGTTGCACATCGCCGCCCACATGCATGACGTCGAGGGTCAGGTCATCCAGATGCACCTCGACCAACTCTTTGATCAGCCAGCGCGCGGCTGATTTCAACTCACTCGCGGGCACATTGGGGGTGTCCACCTTGAGGATCTGGTATTGGCTGGGCTCCAGCAGGGCCAGCACCTCGCCCGCATGCAGGCCCAGGCTGCGAATGGCTTTGGCGCGCGCCTCCGGCTCATCGGGCAGATCGCGCAAGACGCCCCATTGCAGCACCTCAAGCGGCTTGTCTGGGGCCTGGGCCTGATCGGTCAACACATAGGCAAATAGCCCGTCGTGGCAGCGCACGCTCAGGCGTAAGGTATTGCGTTGTTTGCCCCAAGGCCATCTCATCTGCTAGCTTCCGATCCGTGAAAACAAGTCATCCCGTCGTCAATACGTCATCAATAGTTTTCGCGCTGATACACCACATTGTCTGAGCCGCGGTAGAGGCCAAAGGTGGCCCGCGCCGACGGGTCCTTGCTGTACGTACCCGCGCACCAAGGCCCTTGCAGATAAGCCAAACCGGCTGCCAATGTCGCTGCTACACCGGGTGTCCAGCTCTGCAAGCAGCTCTGGTCGCTCACGGTGCTCAAGCTCAAGGCCACATCCATGCTGCCGCTGCGGCCCCCACCGGGTTTGCTCAAGCTCAGGCTGCTGACGCCGCTGAGCAGTTTGTAGGTTTTGACAGGCGAGAGGCCATCGCTGGCATTCAAGGTCTTGCGGTAGTTTCCGTAATTCAGCGCTTTGGAATCGATGGAAGTACAGCTGTCCAAGGTGTTAGTTACAAAGTTGCTGCCGTCCCAGTATTGCGCGAGCACGCGCATGCTGAGGTCGCGGTTCTGCGAGCCAATGGCGTTTTGCAAACGCAGCTGGCCAAAGCGCAGATTCACCGGCACTGCCGTCAAGGGCGCCAACACCGAGCGCAGCGCCGCGCGGTCATTGCCATTGGGTGGGCTGTCGGTGTCGAGGTTGAAGCTCATCATGCCCACGCCGTCGCTGTCCACCGGGGCGATGCCGAAGCTGCTGCCGGGGAAAGGGCCGTCGGGTGTGCTCAGGCGTGAGACGGTGGCGCTGAGCTGCGCGTCGGTGGATTGGCCCAGATTCCAGGTGCCGCTGCTGTTGGCGCTGAGCCGAGCACCGATCTTGAAGGGCGTTGTGCCCTGAATGCCGGCAGGGTCGAGCGCATTGGCCGCGGCCAGATTCAGCTTGGCAAAGGCACCGGTGTAGTTCTGCGTGGTGCCGCCCTGCACATTCTGGGCGGTCAGGGTGAAGCCGAGCTTGAAGGTCTCGCCAAGATAGGTGAAGGTGGAGATGGGTGAGCAGGCGGCGGCCAGGCGGTCACTGAGGATGGTGTTGCTGGCCACAAAGCCGGCCGGTACAAAACGGCCGATGCGGTTGTTCTGCACCGAGCCCACGAAGACGGTGGAATTGAGGTTGATCCCGGCTGTGCCCAGGAAATTGCTGAGCACGCCGGTGGTGTTCAGCAGAAAGCTGCCCACCTCGCTGTACTTGAGGTCATTCACCGTCACCGTGCCGCCTTTGAAGCCGCTGATGACGGGGTTGGTGGCGCTGGCATTGCTGAGCACGCCCAGCACGCCGGAGCTGGGGGTCTGGCTGCCCGCCACGGGGCGCAGGGTGATGGGACTGTTAAAGCTTGGCGCCAAGCCGCCCGCCGTGACCTGGGCCAGGGAGGCGCTGGCATCGATACTGCCGCGGTTCGTGCTGTCACCGGCAGCGCTCCACAGATAGCCGCCGATGGTGGCGCTGAAGGTGGCGCCTGCAGCGCCGAACTTGGGGTCGCTGAACAAGCTTCCGCCTGGGTTGCTGACGCCGCCCAAGGTCAGCCCGGTGACGGCAATGGCAAAGGGGCGCAGGGTCAAATAGCCCAGACTGCCGCTGATGGTGCTTGCGGCGTAGAGCAAGCTGTCGTCGTCGAGATTGAGGCTGAACTTGCCGATGTCGGTGCTGGCCAGGTCCAGCTTGGCGACGCCGGCACTAAAGCTCAGGCCGATGAGGTTGTTGGCGGCAGGCCGGGCAGCGGGAACGCTGAGCGCGGGGCTGATGATGCTGGGCGCTGTCCAAGGGCCTCCGCTGTCGGTGCGCCAAAGCTTGAGGTTACGGCTGCCGCTGTAGTCGGTGGCGATGGCGCAGTTGCCGGTGGCGGCATCTTTTTTCCAGAGTGCGACTTGCAGATCATGATTGCGGCCGGCCACGATGACATTGCTGCCGTAAATCTGGCTGCCCAAGTCCTCGCTCCAGACAAAGGCGTTGTCGCGGTACTGAATGCTGCCGGAGCTGCCCACGGCGGCGGCAATGCTGCTGTCTTGCACGGTGATGACCAGGTTCTGCGCCAAGCTGTGGCTCAAGCGCAGATTGACCACACCGGCGTCACCTGCGGCAAAGGTGTAGCTCGCCCGGCCACTGTTGGCCGCACCCGGTGTGAAGGTGCCGCTGGGGGCCGGCCCGCTGCCGATGGAGAAGTCGCCCTGGCCGGTGGAGGTGCTCAAACTGATGGTGCCGGTATAGCCGCTCAGCGTGGCGCCGGTGGCGTCTCTGGCCGTGACGCTGAAAGTCTGCGGCGAGCAGGTCGACGCCGAGCTGGTACTACTCACCACAAAGCTGCCTATCGCCGGGGTGCAGTTGCTGGGTGTGCGGGCGCTGCCGTCGTAGTTCTTGCCCGCTTTTTGGTTGTTGTAGATGGTGCTGATATTGGCGGCCGAGATGGCGCTATCAAACACCATGAATTCGTCCAGTTGCGTGTTCAAACCTTCCCGGGTACCGGCGTCGATATCCCAAGAGGCGCCGATGAAGGCCAGATTGCCTTTGGCCTGTTGATTGATGGTTTCCTTGAACACGCCGTCCACGTAGAGCGAGGTCTTTCCGCCACTGCCGATGAGGCCGATGTGGTGCCAACCCGCAGCGAGGGTGCTGAACTTGAACGTGCCGTTGACGATGCTGCCGGGCACATAAGCACCCCACAAAAAGCCGTTCTTGTCATCCATATAGAACAGATCACCGCCGCCATTGACGGCTGCGAGGATGTGGTACTGGCTGCCTCCGGTGGACAGCGGCGTTTTCATCCAGGCACTCACACTCCAACTGCTTGGGATCGGGATGGCGGTATTGGGACTGATGTAGCGAAGGCCGGTGCTGCCCGACAGGTCGGCATAGCGGTCCAGCAGCGTTGGCGCAGTGCCGCTGCTGCTGGTGCCGTTCACCGTGGTGGCAGGGTAGTTGCCGCGGCTGTCGCTGACTTCGCCGGACGTGCCTTTGAAGCTGCATTCGTCAAAGTGATAGTCCGCGATGGGCGTGGGCAAGCAGGCGGGCGGCATGGCGCCGCCGGTGTTGTTGATCACGCAGGCATTGCCGCAACTGGCGCCGCAGCACACGCTGTTGATGGCCGCCGTATAGCCCAGGGTGATGCTGGCCGAGGCGGTGGAGCGCACGCAGGCCTGGGCGATGCTGGCTTGCTCGAAAAAGATGGTGCCGCTGCTGCTGGTGACATCGCCGCTGACCTTGGCGCCGTAGCCGAAGTTGATGGCGCCGGTGCCGCCGGTGATCTTGCCGCCTACCACCGCTTGCTGGCTCACCGTGATGGGGCCAGTGGTGCTGAGATTGCCTTTGACCTGGGTTTGGTAGTCCAGGCTGATGGCGCTCGTGCCACCAGCACTCACGTCGCCACCAATGATGGCGGCTTGGCCCAGGGTGACTTTGCCCGCGCCGCTGATGCTGCCGCTGACCTGGGCCTGGTAGGCCAGATCCACCGTGCTGCCGCTGCTGTTCACCGTGCCGCTGATGATGGAGGCCTGGCCCACACTGATGGCACCGGCGCTGCTCAAATTGCCTTTGATCTGGCTGTTCATGCCGGTTGTGATGCTGCCACTGGTGCTGCTGATGCCGCCGTTGACTACGCAGAACTGCCCCACGGCAATACTGCCCGTGCCACTGCTGATCGTGCCGCCGATGGAGGCGCAGTCTTGCAGCTGAATGCTGCCACTGGTGGCGGTGACACTGCCGCCAATCACCAGCCCGTTGTCAACGGTGCTCAGCGAGCCTGCTGTGACATTGCCCATGATGACGGTCTGGTAGGCCATGGTCAGGGCGCCGTTCACCGTCAGATTGAGATCGCTGGCGACGCCGCCCGCGTTGATGGTGGCGCTATTGCTGATATCGAGTGTGCCGGTGAAGCGGATATTGGCGGGCTTGGGCGCGCTGATGCTGATGCTGTCGCCGGTGCTCAGGGCGAGTGAGCCACAGGTGTAGTTGCTGCCGGAGGCGCTGCAGCCAGGCGGCAGATTGCCTGGGAAGTTATAGGCCGCGGCTTGAACGCCAGGCAGGCCCAGGCAGAGTGCGAGTGCCAGGAAAAAAGCGCGCCAGCGCAAGAGGAGCCTCAGCCTGTGCAAGATCAACATGGCGGGCTCAGCGCACCAAGCGGCGTGTCAATTGCCGCTCGACATAGCTGGGGTTGAGGGCCGCCGTGCTGGGGCAGGCGCCGGCGCTGGGGGCGTTGCAGGCGGTGGCGGTGACTTGGTAGAAGCTCAGGGTGTTGCCGGCGTCGCTGCCGCTGCTCAGGCTGCAACTGATGCTGACCACAAAGTCACTCAGATTGCCGGTCAAGGCGATATTCGTGGCGCCGAAACAAGCGGGCGCCGCCGCAGGACGAAGCACTTGAAAGTTTGCCCATTCCAGCCCGGCATTGGCGGCCTGCATGGCTTTGGCCGCTGCCAGTTCGCTACTGCTGCCGAGTTGCTGGCGCATGCTGAACCTGGCCATGGCCGCGCCCAGCGCGGCCAGCACCACCAGGATGAAGAGCATGGAAATCAGCGTGAATCCTCGCATCAAAGGCCGCAGCTCAGGGCAGGTTGTCAATGTGAATCGCATGGTAGAGCGAAACGGACTCGGTGCCAGAGCGAGTGTCGGCGCTGAGCGTCAGTTTGAGCGTGACCAGCGCGGCCCGTGCCGCCACGGCGGCCGGTGCATAGCTGAAATTGCAGGCGCTGACGCCGGTGGCCAGCACGGTGCTGCTGCCGCCGCTAGGCGGGTCCGGCTGGTTGAGTTGAAAGCCGTAGTTCTGGTAGCGCCTCAGCGTTTGCACGCCGGCGCTGACGTCGCAGCGGTAGGTGACGGGGGCGCTGACGGCGTAAACCCGGTAAGGCTCGGCGAACAGGCCTACCGGCAGCGCGGCCAGCGAATTCATGTTGATGCTGGTGGCGACACCGGCACCATTGCTGGCGCTGCGCCGGTTCGAGCTGGCCTGAGCGGCGGCCGATGAGTTGTCGGCATAGGCATTGGCGTCGGGCACATCGGGGCCGAGGTTGTAGAACACCAGTTGTTGGCCGCTGGCCAGGCTCAGGCCCGGGCCGACCAGATCGAAGCTGGTGTCCAGCACACCGAATTGCAGCGGGTTGGCGCCTTGGGTGGCGTAACGCGCCGCGCCAGTGGTGGGAATCAGCTCCAGGCTCAGGCCGTTGGCTGTGACGCGGGCGCTATTAGGCAGGGCCAAGGCCAGGTCACGCGCGATGCGGCGCATGGCGGTGTCGGCTTGGTCGACCAGTTGGGTGCGGGCGGCGGTGGCCAGATAGCTTTGCACCGGCGAGACGATGAAAACGCTGACGATGGTGGCCAGAATGCCCGTCAGAACGATGACGATGACCGCCTCGATCAAGGTGAAGCCGGCCTGGCGACGGGCGCTGGCGCGTGCGGAAAAAATCTTAGAGCGCCGCATTGGGTGAATGCCGGCTGCGGTAGCCGCTGAGCACAACTTGCGTGCCGCCCGGGCCAATGACGGTGACGGTGATCAGCAGCGCATCGCCGCTGGCCAGGCTGATGTTGCCCAGCGCCGCATTGGCCACATCGATACTGGCGCTGTAGCCGGCAAGACCTGGCACCGGGACGTTATTGATGTCGACGATGCCGGCGTTCATGGCATAGCCCTTGTAGTCATTGACGTTGTCGAACTGCGGCGTGCTGAAGCGGGTTTCACCGGCCTCGGGGCCCAGGTTTTCCACCTGGCTGGCGCAGCCGGCGCTGCTGCTTGCCGTTTCCAGATTGGCGTCGTCGGGGTCGCAAAAAGTGAAGGCCTGCAGTTGCACCTCTTCCATCAGTGACTCGGCAATCGCCAAGGCCTGGCGCTGCATTTGTGGGTCGGCACTGCTGGCGCCGGCCTGCACAAAAATCTTCAAGACGCCAGCCAAGGCGGCGCCGATGACGACGATGAACATGATCAGCTCGATCATGGACAAGCCGCGCTGGCGTGTGGCCCTGGGGGGGCTCGTGAGGCGTAGGGCGGTTGGTGCGCGCGTGCTCATCATGGGCTGGCGTAGAACAGGCCGGTCTCGTTCTCCAGCACAAAAGCCTGGCTGAAGCCGCCGACGCTGACCGTGACGGGCATGGCCGCAGCGGTGGAGGTGATGCTGCTGCCGCTGTTGGCGCTGTTGAAGGTGATGGTCCGGACCGCGCTCTCCGCAATGCAGGGGCTGGACGTGGCCGGGCAACTGATGCTGCCTAGCGAAGGCCCGGCGGCATAAACGAAGCTCACGCCGCTGCCGCTGATGCTGGCAATGATGGGGCGGCGTTGCACCAGGGACAGGCGCAGCATCGCTTGCATCTGACTTTGCAAATCATCCGAAAAGGCACGCAAGCGCCACATCTCGGTGTCGAGCAGGCGCGGCAGGGCGAAGACCGATAGCGCGGCGATCATCACCATCACGACCACCAACTCAATCAGCGTGAAACCCTGGCTCCTGAATGAACACGCCCGCCGTTCGCAAAGGCGAGGGCGGGCGGGTGCAGGGCGTGCGCCAGAGGCGCTCAGCGCAGCGAGGGCATGTGAGGCAGGGCCGCGCATGCCACTGGCCGCTCAGAGGATGCCGATGGCGGTGAAGGTTGCGGTGATGGTGGCGTCGGCCGAGTCCTGCACGGCGCAGGAGGAGACGGACGTGTCCGCAGCCACGGCGCTCGCGGCGGTGGCGGGCGTGAAGATCACGGTCGTTGGCATGCCACCTTGCAGGGCATTGGCCACATCGTTGCACTTGGTGATGGGGACCGTGGTGTTGGTGGCGCTGGCCACCGTGCCTTTGACCTTGCGGGCGGCGTAGTTGACGGCCGAGGCGCTGCTCAGGGCACCGGCCACACCGGCCACGGCAGCCTGTTTGGCATCGGTCTTCAGATCGACAAACTTGGGCAGAGCCACGGCGGCCAGGATGCCCAAGATCACGATGACCATGACGAGTTCGATCAAGGTAAAGCCGGCTTGCTTTTTCATAGTTGTCCTTCGGTTGGGGAGTCGGAAAGTCGGAAAAATCGTCAATGCCTTTGATGCAGTGAATGCCTCTCGTGCCCTCAATACTCAGCACCAGCAGGCAACACCCAAGCTCTGTCTCACACTCTATATCGGGCGGCGCCGGCCTTGTTTGAGAAATTGCAGACTTTTGCCAAGTTAATCTTCTGCGTGTCGCACAAGGGCGTGCAGTCCATCACGCCCTGCTCCTTGATCTCAGCCGCCACGGCCCATGGCCGCCTGGCCCAGGTTCCACAGCGGCAGAAACACGCCCAGCGCCAGGATCAACACCAGCACGCCGATGATGAGCAGCAAAACGGGCTCGATGGAGGCCGAGAGGCCTTTGATGCTGTAGTCGGTTTCGCGCTCGTACATGCCGGCGATTTCCATCATCAGCCCGTCGAGCTCACCGGTCTCTTCGCCCACGGCAATCATTTGCAAGACGATGGGGGTGAAGACGCCGGAGGCAGCGGCGCAGCGTGAGATGCTTTCACCGCGTTCCACGCCGTCACGCATTTGCTCGATGCGGCTGCCGATGTAGGCGTTCTCCACCGTCTGCGCCACCACCGTCATGGCCTGGCTGATGGGCACGCCCGAGCTGTAGGCCAGAGCAAAGCTGCGGGCAAAGCGGGCCAGTGTGGCCTTGAGCACAATTTCGCCGGCAATCGGCAGGCGCAGCTTGCGGCGGTCCCAGCGGTAGCGCCCGCCCGGCGTGGCCAGATAGCTGCGGATCAGCATCACCAAGCCGACCGTGCCCGCAATCACCATGGGCCACCAGCGCAGGGTCCAGGCGGAAAAGCCCAGCAGCAGCTTGGTCATCAACGGCAGCTCGGCCTTGAAGCCGGCAAACACCGCCGCGAAGGTGGGCAGAACGAAGATATTGATGACGATGATGGCAATCGCCATCGCGACCAGCACCATCACCGGATAGCGCAGGGCTTGCTTGATGCGGGCGCGGATATCGAGCTCAAACTCCAGATGCTGGGACAGGCGCAGCAGCACCTCGGTCAGCTTGCCGGTCATCTCGCCCACCCGCACCATGGCGATGTAAAAAGGGCTGAAGACCTTGGGGTGCCGGCCCATGGCCGTGGCCAGTTCGCGGCCCTGGTCCAGGCTGGCGCGCAGGTCTTGCAGCAGGGCTATCATGGCCGGCTGCGCGGTCGAGGCCTCAAGACCCGCGAGCGAGCGCAAGATAGGCACGCCGGCTTTTTGCAAGGTGTAGAGCTGGCGGGTCATGACCAGGCAGTCCTCGGTGCTGACCGGCCGGTTCTGCAGCATTTGCAGCCAGTTCTGCTGGGGTGCGCCGACGTTGGGGCCGCTGCCGCCATTGAGGGCAATGCTGACGGGGATGACGCCGCCGGCCATCAGCTGTGCGGCGACGGCATCGGCGTCGGTGGCGTCGATCACGCCATCGAGCAATTCGCCGCGGTTATTGCGTCCTCGCCAGGCAAAGGCTTGCATCAGTCGTCGTTGTCAAAAGAGATGCGCATGGCCTCACTCAGCGAGGTCTTGCCCGCCTTGACCAGGGCCAGGGCGCGGTCGGCCAGGGTCTTGCCTTTAAGGCTCAGGCGGGCCGCTTGCATGAAGCCGGCGGCGTCGCCGCGCTGCACGGCCACGGCCATATCGGCATTCATTTCCAGCATTTCGTAAATGCCGCGGCGCCCGGCATAGCCCGTGCCATTGCATTGCGAGCAGCCCACGCCTTTACGGGGCTTGATGCTGGCGGCCTCGGCGCCGGCCACTGCCGCCAGCCAGGCGGCTTCTTGCGCATTTGGGCTATGGTCTTCGGCGCAATGCTCACACACAGCGCGCAAGAGGCGCTGGGCGATCACCGCCTGCAGCGAGGTGGCCACCATGAAGGGCGGCGCGCCCATATCGAGCAGGCGAAACGGCGTGCTCATGGCGTCGCGCGTGTGCAAGGTGGACAGCACCATATGGCCGGTGATGGCCGCACGCAGGCCGATCTCCACCGTCTGCGGGTCGCGCATTTCACCGACCAGAATCACATCCGGGTCCTGGCGCAAGGTGGCGCGCAGCACGCGGGCGAAGTCCAGCTCGATCTTCTCGTTCACCTGCACCTGGGTCAGGCCGGGCAGGCGGTATTCCACCGGGTCTTCCACGGTGATGATTTTGCTTTGCTCGGCATTGAGCTCGCTGAGGGCCGCGTAAAGCGTGGTGGTCTTGCCCGAGCCAGTGGGGCCGGTGACCAGCACCATGCCCGATTGCTGGCCCAGGATCTCGCGAAAACGCGCCAGCATATCGGCGGGCATCTCGATCTGGCCCAGGCGGCGAATGGCCGCGCCCTGACCCAGCAAACGCATCACCACCGACTCGCCGTACTGGCCGGGCAGGGTGGACAGGCGCACATCAATCGTCTTGTCGCGCAGGCGCAGGGTGAAGCGGCCGTCTTGCGGCAGGCGCTTCTCGGAAATGTCCAGGCCGGCCATCAGCTTGAGCCGCTGCGACAAGGCGGCGGCAATGCGCTTATCGGCCTGGGTTTGGGTTTGCAGCACGCCGTCAATGCGGGTGCGGATCAGCAGTTCGCCTTCCTGCGGCTCGATGTGCACATCCGAGGCGCCGGCTTGGGTGGCGTCTTCAAACACGCTTTGCAGCAGGCGCACCACGGGCGCGCCTTCCTGGCCCACGCTGGCCTGCAAGGCGCCGAAGTCGACCGCGTCGCCGATGTCTTTTTCCAGCGCCTTGGCCAGGCCGCTGATTTCCTCGCTGCGGCGGTAATGGCGGTCAAAAGCGGTGGGCAACTGGCTCTCGGCCACCACCGCCATGCTGATGCGGCGTTTGAGCACGCGGCTCAGCTCGTCGTAAGCAAACAAGTCCAGCGGATCGGCCATGGCCACCAGCAAGGCCTCGCCGCGATCTTCCAGCACGATGGCGCGGAAGCGCCGCGCCGGTGTTTCTGACAGCAGGCGCACCAGCTCGGTCTTGAGCGGGAAGGTCTTGAGGTTGACGAAGGGAATGCGCAACTGCCGCGCCAACACATGGGCCAGGGCCTCTTCGGTGATGAGGCCGGCATCGATCAGCAAACGGCCCAGCTTTTTGCCGCTGGCGCGCTGCAATTCGAGCGCCTGGCTGAGTTGCTGCTCGGAGATCAGCTGCTGCTGCACCAGCACATCGCCGAGTCTGACCTTTTTTGGCGGCGCGGCGGCGCCGCTGTTGTCGGGGCTGGGGTTCAGATCGGCGTCCATATCGTTTTTCTTGAGTCGACTAGGCGTTGCTGGTGGCGCGGACTTCGCCCATGGTGGTGATGCCTTGCAAGACTTTGAGAATACCGTCTTGGCGCAAGGACAGCATGCCCTCCATCAAGGCGGTCTGCAGCAGCTCCTCGGCACGCGCGCCGGTCTGGATCTGGCGCCGCAAGGTCTTGGAGACCACCAGCAACTCGTGCAGGCCGGCGCGGCTCTTGAAGCCGCTGTTCTCGCACACCGGGCAACCGGGGCTGTGGTAGCGCAGGATCTGGCCGTTCTGGCCGTTCTGGCCGTAGGCCTTGGTCCATTCGTCCAGCACGGTTTGGCGGGGCGGGCGGGCTTCGGCCGGATAGATTTTCAGATAGTCGTCCAGGATTTCGTCCAGCTCGGCCTGGGTCATTGGCTGCGAAGTGCGGCAGCTGGTGCACAAGCGCCGCACCAGGCGCTGGGCCAGCACGGCCAGCAGCGAGTCGGCAAAGTTGAAGGGGTCCATGCCCATGTCCAACAAGCGGGTGATGGTCTCGGCCGCGCTATTGGTGTGCAGGGTGGACATCACCAAGTGGCCGGTCAGCGAGGCTTCAACCGCGATTTCGCCGGTTTCTTCATCGCGGATTTCGCCCACCATGATCACGTCCGGGTCGGCGCGCAAAAAGGCCCGCAAGGCCTTGGCGAAAGTCCAGTCGATCTTGGGGTTGACCTGCACCTGGCGCAGGCCGGCCTGGGTGATTTCCACCGGGTCTTCGGCGGTCCAGATCTTGCGTTCGGGCGTGTTGATATAGCTCATCGCCGAGTGCAGGGTGGTGGTTTTTCCGGAGCCCGTGGGGCCCACGCACAGCACCATGCCGTAGGGGCGGGCGACGGCTTTCTTGAGTTCTTCGAGATTGCGCGCGGTCAGGCCCAGCTTTTCCAGCGGCAGCGGCTTGGAGGAGGCCAGCAAACGCATCACCACATCTTCCAGCCCGTTATTGGTGGGGATGGTGGCCACGCGCAGCTCCAGGCGGTGCTGGGGTGAGAAACGCGCGAAATTGATCTTGCCGTCTTGCGGCTTGCGGCGCTCGGAGATGTCCAGCTCGCACATGATCTTGATGCGGGCGATCATGGCGTTACGGTAGGTATTGGGCAGCTCCAGATAGGGCTTGAGCACGCCGTCGCGGCGGAAGCGGATCTTGAGCTTTTCCTTGCCTGGATAGGTCTCGATGTGGATGTCGGACACGCCTTGGGTGCTGGCGTCGATGATCATGGTGTTGATCAGCCGCACCAGCGAGTTGTCGCTTTGCTCGATCGGCGTGTCGTCATCGCGGCCATCACGCCCTTCGCGCCCATTGACCTCGCGCTCCAGGGTCTCGATCAGCTGATCGGCCCGGTCGAGCGAGAAGTCCAGGCCTTGCACATTGGGCATCAAGTCGCTGCGGCTGACGTTGTCGCTGCCGTAGCGCTCGTAGGTATTGGGGATGGCCGAGGCCAGGGTGCCCAGCTTGGTCAGCGTTGGGGTGACCTTGAGCTGGGAGATGAACTCCACCTCGTCCAGCGCCTCGCGCCGGGTCGGGTCCTCCATGGCCACAATCAGGCGGCCATCGCGGATCAGCAGGGGTAGCACTTCCAGGCGCTTGGCCACGGCAAAGGGCAGGGTCTTGACGGCATCGGCCTCTATGGCGAAGGCGTCCACGTCCACGATCGGATAGCCCATCTTGCGTGCCAGGGCCGATTGCAAGGCCTGGCGGCTGACGATGCCGCGGCGCACCAGCAACTCACCCAGCGGCACCGAACGGTCTTCGCGCTGCAGCTCCAGCGCATATTCCAGCTGCTCTTCGGTGATCAGCTCCAGGGCCAGCAAGGCTTCGCCGATGCGCACCATGGGCATGCGGGCCTGCTGTTCAATGGCCAGCATCAGCTGTTCGGCGCTGACGATGCGCTCGGCCACCAGGATGTCGCCCACCCGGCGCGAGCGCATTTCCTGCTGAGCGAAGGCGGCTTCGTTGATCTGCGCGGCGGTGGCGAGGTTTTCCTTCAAGAGCACATCGCCGATGCGCTCGCCGACTTCGAATTTGTCCAGCGACTCGTTGGGGATGAAGACGCGCAGCACCGAGTCGTCGCTATCGCTCAGCGGGGGGAATAGGAAAAGGCCCAGCTCATTTTGCACATGGCCGATGGTCCGCCCCTTGAGCTCGCCGCCGCCCACAAAGCGCAGCTTGAACGGGCTGCGCGGGCGCTGGTCCAAGGCCAGGGTGTCATCGCGCGGCGGCACTTGCACCGGGCGCAGCAGCTTGAGCACGCGGAACTGCGGGAACTTCAGCGGAATCGCATGGCGGGCCGGCGGCACCATGATTTGCGCCACCCGCTCTGACGGGGCCAGCAGAATCAAATGGCCAGGGCTGCGGCTGCCATTGGTGCCCAGCACCTCGCAGGGCTCGGCCGAGGTCTGCGGCGTGGCCAGCGGATATGCCGCATAGGGCGGCATGGGCCAGACAAAGCTGTGCTTGTCGGCGGATTGGGCGGCGGTGGCCTCACCAGACTCTGGCTTGCCATTTGGCCAGGCTAGCGGGGCAGACAAATCGCGCATTCAAATCTCCAGGGGGCTTATCAGGCAGGGCGGGCAGGGGAAACCACGCGCACTCTGCACGTGAGGTGGATGCTACTGGGCAGCACTGGGGCTGAAGCTCGGAATTGCCACAAACTGCGGGCCTACTCTTCGCTATAGCTGCGCCAGCGGGCGCTGGCTTTGCGCATCAGCTTGACTTGCTGGAGAAAGCGCGGGCAAGCCTTGCAGATCAGCATGTGCAGGCGCACGCTCAGGCGCTCGCCCAAGCCCAGTTGACGGTCTTCGGCCTGCAACACCAGGGCGGTGATTTCGCGGCAGTTGCGCATGGGCTTGCTCATGCTTGGGATCCTTGGGCGTCGAACCAGTTCAGTTGCAGGCATTCGCGCAGGCGCAAACGCGCACGGTGCAACATGACCCAGAGATTGGTCGAGCTGATGCCCAGCGCCTTACAGATTTCTTCGCTGTCGAGTTCCAGCCATTCCCGCATCATGAAGAGGCGGCCTTGCTGGCCGGGCAGATGTTCTACGCAAGCTTCGAGCACGCGCATGAAGTCAATCTGGCGCAGGCAGTGTTCGGGGTCACCCCAGTCTTGTGGGGACTCTCGCCAATGGCCGTCGGGGCGGAACAGGTCGTCGTCCAGGTCTTGCCCGTCTTCGGCGGTGGTGGACATTTCTTTGCTATTGCGGCGGATCTGGTCCACTAGCTTGTGTTTGAGCACACCGATCAGCCAGGTCTTGAGCTGCGACTGGCCAGCAAAGCTCTGCGGCTTTTCCAGCGCGGCCAGCAAGGTCTCGGAGACCGCGTCTTCTGCCCAGGCGGCATTGCGCAGCTGTAGCTGGGCGTACTTCAGCAGCTGGGGGCGCAGGGCTTGCAGGCGGTGGGCCATGTCGGTCATGCGGGGCTCTCCAAAATTTTTCTTGTGCGCAGTGTAAGTAGGACGGGGGTTGGTGCGACCCAAGGGAGCGAGTGATTCGCTGTTGGCTTGAATTCACAGACGCTTTACCCCGTCTAAACCTACGAGGACTGATCATGAAAACTTCCCTGCTTGTTTCTTCGGCCCTGGCGGGCGCCCTGTCTCTTGGCTTGGTCGCTCAAGCCGCCGCAGCTGACGACAAAGTCGCCCGCGAGAAGTGCTACGGCATTGCCAAAGCCGGGCAGAACGACTGCGCCAACCTGAGCGGCAGCCATTCTTGCGCCGGCCAGTCCAAGGCGGGTGACGCCGCTGAGGAATGGAACTATGTGCCCAAAGGCCAGTGCAAGAGCCTGGGCGGCATGAGCGCCGAAGAGGCCAAGGCCAAGATGAAGGCCGCCAAGAAGTGAGCATGAGATGAAGCTGCGGGAAACTTCCTCATCGGTGGGCATCGGCTGGCGCCAGCCGCATTACGAGTGCCTGATGGCGCAGCGCCCGCCGCTGCGCTTCCTGGAGCTTCATTCCGAGAACTTCTTTGCCCGCGGCGGTGCTGCCATGGCGGTGCTGATGGGGGCGCGCGAGCATTACCCCATCAGCCTGCATGGGGTGGGTTTGTCGCTCGGTTCGGCTTGCGGGCTGGACGGTGCTCATCTGGACCAACTTGCAGATCTGGTGGATCGCGTTGAACCGCTGCGGGTGTCGGAGCATGCCAGCTTCGCCCGTGTGCCCGCCAGCCAGAAGGGGCCTGGCTTTGTGCATGGCAGCGATCTGCTGCCGATTGCTTTCAACGACGAAAGCCTGGCGCTCATGTGCCGGCATGTGCAGCAGGTGCAAGAACGCCTGCAATGCCAGCTCCTGGTCGAAAACCTCAGCGCCTATCTGGCCTGGGGCAATGACACCTTGGCCGAGCCCGAGTTCTTCAATCAGCTCTGCCAGCGCAGCGGCTGCGGTCTGCTTCTGGATGTGAACAATTTGGTTGTCAACGCCCGCAATGCGGGCTTGGACAAAGCGGCCGCCGCAGATGCCGCCTGCGCCTGGGTTGATGCTCTACTCCCGGGCTTGGTGGGTGAGATCCATCTGGCAGGCCACGCCGAGCTGCCCGGCATCGTGATTGACGACCACGGTAGCCGCGCCAGTCCGGAGGTCTGGCAGGTGTATCGCCATGCCATTCGGCGCTTTGGGCCGCAGCTCAGCCTGATCGAGTGGGACAACGATGTGCCCGAGCTCGCGGTGCTGCTGGACGAGGCGGCCGAGGCTCAGCGCCTCATGAGCGAGGCCTGGCCCGCATGATCGCCGCTCAGCAAGCCTTGCTGGCTGCGATTCAGGCCGGCAACTCGGCGATAGCGCAAGTGCTATTGGCAGGGACCGCTTGGCGTGCTCTGCCTGGCCTTGGCGTGGCGGACGGCCTTCAAGCGTATCGGCGCAATGCCCAAGCTTTGGCGGCGCGTTCCTTGGCCGCCGTCCATCCGCTGCTCTTGACTGAACTGGGGCGGGCGTCATTCGACTCCCTGGCCTGGGCTTTTTGGCGCGCCAGCCCACCCAGCCAGGGCGATTTGGGGGCCTGGGGTCAGGCCTTGCCTGAATTCTTGGCGGCTCAGCCCGGCGTGGAAGCCTGGCTGTGCGATCTGGCTCGCCTGGGCTGGGCCCGGCATGTGGCTGAGCGGGCTGCGGACAGCCGATTGGATGTGGATTCATTGAATTTGCTGCAAAGCCAGTCGCCGGAGTTGATGCGCTTGCGGCTGCGGCCGGGACTGAGCCTCTTGCACTTGTTGCCGCAGGCCTGTGGCCTGAATGTGGACCTGCCCCGCCAGCCATTGCTGGTGTGGCGAGAAGGCTGGCGCGCCGAGCAACAGATTTTGGGAGCTGGCGATGCCGCATTGATGGGCGCCATGCTGCAAGGGCTCGACCTCGACCGTGCCTTGCAAGAAGCCTTGGCTGCGGCGCCGGACTTTGATTTTGGCGCTTGGCTTCAACAAGCTTTGCAGCGAGGGTGGCTACATGCGGTCGAAACACTGGCGCCCGTCCAAGCGGATGCGCCCGGCCCGACTTCGCCATCACAGAGCGATTCAAACCTTTGAGGACGATTGAATGAAAACCATCGCATTCGCTTTCTTGCGCTTGTGCCGCGATCCTGGCTTGGGCTCGCAACTCAGCGATGCGGCTGGCCCGCCGCTGCCAGCTTGGATGCGCCAGCTTTTGAGCCAAGCGCAGTCACTGTCCCTGCTGTTGGCGCGTTGCTACGTGGCCCAGGTGTTCTTCCTCTCCGGCTTGTCCAAGTTGCGAGACTGGTCCAGCACCTTGGCCTTGTTTGAAGACGAATACCACGTGCCGCTGTTGCCGCCTGAGCTGGCGGCTTATCTGGGGACCGCGGGGGAGCTGGCTTTGCCGGTCTTGCTGGTCTTGGGACTGGGCGGGCGCTTTGCGGCGCTGGGCCTCACCATCGTCAACTTTATGGCGGTGCTGAGTTTGAGTGATCTGGCCCCGGCCGCATTGGCCGGCCATCAGCTCTGGGGCGTGCTCTTGCTGCTGGTGGCGCTGTGGGGCGCGGGGCGTTGGTCCTTGGATGCCTGGCTGGACCGGCGCGGTTAAGCCACCGGGCCTCAAGCCGCGCCGCCTTACTCCCGCGGCTTGAAGCTGATCACCAAGACCGAAGGCACTCGGCCGTCGGTATCGCGTGGCAGGGTCTCGGTCTTGTCGATGGCGCGCAGCACGGCATTGTCCCAATCGTTGTCGCCGCTGGGTTTGAGCAGCTTGCGGGCGATGATGTTGCCGTCCGGTGCGGTGCGCACTTCCACCTCGGCGATGGGGTTGGCCACGCCGGTCTCGGGATAGATGATGTTGGGGCGGATGCGGGCCTTGATGCGGCCCGCGTAATTGGCCGAGGGGCCGCTGGATTGCAAGGCCGTGCCGCGCGAGTCCGGCGCGCCGCTGGCACCGGCCAGGCCTTGAATGCGGCGCAGGTTTTCCTGGCGCTGCGCCTCGGCCTTGGCTGTCGCGGCGGCGTTTTCCTTGAGCTTCTTGGCCTCAGCCTCCTTGGCTTCTTTGGCGAGCTTGGCCTGCTTTTCCTGTTTCTCAAGCTTTTCTTGCTTGGCCAGTTTCTCCAGCTTTTCCAGTCGCTCGCGCTCCGCCTTTTCGCGTTCCTTGTCCTTCTTGCGTTGGGCTTCGAGTTCGGCCAGGCGCTTGGCCTCCAACTCGTCCTTCTTCTTTTTCTCTTTGGCCTTGGCGATGGCGATCTCGGCATCGCGCTCGGCTTGCAAATCGGGCGGAGGCGGAGGAGGTGCCACCACGGGCTTGGGCGGCGGCTTGATGGGCTCGGCCTCAGGCTCGGGCTCGGGCGGCAGCTGCTCCTTCGGTGCGGCGGCCTGCGGCACGGCAGACCACAGCTCGGCCTCAAAGGCCGGCGTGCTTTCGCTGTGCCAGGACACGCCAGCGCTCAAGGCCGCCAGCAAGGCGGCATGGGCGATCACGGCAAAGCCGAAGCCGCGCCCCAGGCCGGGTGCTGCGGGCGGGCGCAAAGGGTCTTGGACGGGAAGCGAGAAGGCGTTCATCGCGGCAGTCATCTACGGGTCAGGGCGCCTTGCTGTCGCTGCTAGCACCGCTGCGCACAGCCAAGCCGACGCGCTGGATACCTGCGGTTTGCAACACGTCCATGACCTTGACCACGGCTTCGTACTTGACGCTCTTGTCGGCCGAGATCACCACGGGCGTGCTGGCCTCACCGGCTTGCGCGCTCTTGACGCGGTCGGCCAGGTGGTTGAGCTTGATGCCTTCGGCCTCTTCCTTGTCGAGCTTGAGCTTGAGCTTCTCGTCAGAACCGACGATCACATGAATCACATGCTCGGGCTGGGCGCGGCTCTTGCCCACGCTGGGCAAGTCCACCAAGCCTGTGGTGATGAGCGGGGCGCTGACCATGAAGATGATCAGCAGCACCAACATCACATCGATGAAGGGCACCATATTGATTTCATTGATGGTGCGGCGGCGGCGCGAGCCGCGCGAGCTGATGGCGGCCATGGCTTAGCGGCTGTGGCTGGCGGCGCCGGCCGGGGGCTGGCTGGCGTTGCGCTGCAAGATATTGCTGAACTCTTCGATGAAGGATTCCAGCGTGATGGCGCTGCGGTCGATCTGGCGCGCGAAGCGGTTGTAAGCCAGCACGGCGGGAATAGCGGCGAACAGGCCAATGGCCGTGGCCACCAGGGCTTCGGCAATGCCGGGCGCCACTGTGGCCAGGGTCACCTGGGTCAGATTGGACAGGCCCACGAAGGCGTGCATGATGCCCCAGATGGTGCCGAACAAGCCCACATAGGGCGAGACCGAGCCCACCGAGGCCAGGAAGGAGAGATTGCTTTCCATCGCATCGAGTTCACGCTGGAAGCTCGCGCGCATGGCGCGGCGGGCTCCGTCCAGCAAGGCATTGGGCTCGGTCACACGGCGCTCACGCAGCTTCAAGAATTCGCGCATGCCGGAGGCGAAGATGCGCTCCAGCGGCGCGCCATCGGTACGGTTGGAGACGCCGCTGTAGAGCTCGTTGAGGTTTTTGCCGGACCAGAATTCCTGCTCGAAATCCTCGTTGCCCTTGTTGATGCGGTTGATCGAAATCAGCTTGCTGAAGATCACGCTCCAGCTGGCCAGGGACATCAGCAAGAGCGCGGTGATGACCAACTGGACGGCCAGGCTGGCATGCAGGATCAGGGCAACAATGGAAAGGTCTTGGTTCATTTTTGCTCGACAAGCGCCGCAAACAAGGCGGCAGGAATACGGGTGGGTTTGAAGTCTTGGCTTTCGCCCTTGCTGGCCACAATGTCGCTGGCCACGCAGCCAATGCGAATCTCGCCTTCGCTCAGCAGCGTGTCATCGCGCCAGGCCTGCTGGAACAGCACCATGCTGGCACGGCCCAGCTCACGAATCTCGACCGTGATGGTCAGCCAGTCATCCAGGCGCGCGGGGCGCAAGTAGCGCACCTGCGTGCTGCTGACGATGAACATGGCGCCTTCTGCATGGCGCATGGCTTCTTGCTCGAAGCCTAGGGCGCGCAGCCATTCGGTGCGGGCACGCTCGAAAAACTTCAGGTAGTTGGCGTAAAACACGACGCCGCCGGCGTCCGTGTCTTCCCAATAAATTCTGATGGAATGCTTGTACGCGGTCGTCATGGGCGGCGGGGGCGCAGCACTTCGCTCAGGCGCGCCACGGTGGCTTGCAAATCTTCCAGGCTGCTGGCGAAGGACAGGCGCAGCCAGCGCTCAGCGCCGATGCGGCCAAAGTCGCGCCCCGGGGTGAGGGCAATCTGCGCGCTGTGCATCAGCTCAAAGGCGAAATCCCAGGCATTGGGGTGCAGATCGCTGCAGTCCATCCACACATAGAAGGCGCCATCGGGCACGACCGGCACTTTGAAGCCCAGGGCTTGCAGGGCCGGCACGATGTAGTCGCGGCGTTCGCGCAGCAGTTGGCGGCGGCGCTCGAATTCGGCGATGGATGCAGGCTCAAACGCCGCCAATGCGGCGTGCTGGGCGATGGTGGAGGGGCAGATGAAGAGGTTTTGCGCCAGCTTCTCGATCGGCGCCACCAAATCCGGCGGCAGCACCAGCCAGCCCAGGCGCCAGCCGGTCATGCCGAAGTATTTGGAAAAGCTGTTGACCGAGATCACATCCTCGCCCAGCGCCAGGGACGAGCCGGCAAAGCGCGGGTCATAGCTCAGGCCCAGATAGATCTCGTCCACGATGCTGACGCCGCCGTGGGCACGCACCGTCTCAACGATGGCGCGCAACTCGGCCGGCTCGATGGAGGTGCCGGTGGGGTTGCTGGGCGAAGCCAGCACCACGCCGCGGGTTTGCGGCCCCCAGGCGGCGCTGACTTGCGCGCTGCTGGGTTGAAAGCGTTGTTCGGGTCCGGTGGGCAACAGCACGGCGCGGGCATCCGCTGCGGCCACAAAATGGCGGTTGCAGGGGTAGCAAGGGTCGGGCATCAGCACTTCATCGCCGCGCTCGAACAAGGCCAGGCAGGCCAGTTGCAAGGCGGCCGAGGCGCCGGCCGTGATGACGATGCGTTCGGGCGCTATGCTCAGCCCGAAGTGCTGCTGGTACCAGGCCGATAGGGCCTCACGCAAAGCCGGCAAGCCGGTGGCCGCGGTGTACTGGGTCAGGCCTTGGCTGATGCAGGCCTGCGCCGCGGCTTGCACCGCCGGTGCGGCGCCGAAGTCTGGCTCGCCGATGTTCAGGTAAATCATGGGCCGGCCACCCTGGGCCGGGTCGCACAAAGGCCCGCGCGCGATCTCGCTGGCGGCCTTGGCACATTCCATGACGTAAAAGGGCTCGATGTGATCGAGCCGGGCGGCGAGCTTCATTCGGCGCTAGTCGTCGGGCGGGGTCGGCTGAGTCGGCTTCAGTAGACTTGATCGGTTGATCAGCCCTTGTTGGCCCGCGCGGCGACTTCGGTCGGGCGCAGATCACCGGCAGCGCGGTCCAGCACGCCGTTGACGTACTTGTGACCATCGGTGCCGCCGAAGGCCTTGGCCAGTTCGACCGCTTCGTTGATGGCGACGCGGTAGGGGATGTCCAGGCAATGCTTGAGCTCGTAAGCACCAATCATCAGCACGCCGTGTTCAATCGGCGAGAGCTCGGTGGTCTTGCGGTCCACATGCTTGGCCAGCACGGCGTCCAGATCCACGGCTTCCAGGATGCAGCCGTTGAGCAAGGCATCGAAGTGGGCGCGGTCGGCCTTGCCGAAGTCTTCTTGCTCGCGCATATGGGCGTCGATGGTGGCGACGTCATCACCCGTGATCAGCCACTGGTAGAGGCCTTGCAGGGCGGCTTCGCGCGAGCGCCGGCGGGCCGATTTGGGTTGGGCACGCTTGGCGGGAGTCTTGCCTGCTGCGGGCTTTTTTGCCGGGGCGCTGTCGTTTGTGCTCACTGAAGTTCTTCCATCAAATTGGCCATCTCGACCGCTACGCGCGCCGCATCACGGCCTTTTTCCTCGGCTCGCGCCCAGGCTTGTTCTTCGTTTTCCACCGTCAGGATCGCGTTGGCGATCGGCGTGGCATTGTCCAGCGCAATGCGCGTGACGGCGGCGCCACTTTCGTTGGCCACCAACTCGAAGTGATAGGTCTCACCGCGAATGATGCAGCCCAGGGCGACCAAGGCGTCGTAGTCCTCGCTGTCGGCCATGGCTTGCAGGGCGATGGGCACTTCCAGTGCGCCGGGCACGGTGACGTGGCGGATATGGTGTTCAGCCACGCCCAAAGCAGCCAGCTCTTCCAGACAGGCTTGGGCCAGACGGCTGGTGATTTCGTTGTTGAAGCGGGCTTGAACAATGCCAATGCGCAGGTCTTCGCCGTTGAGCGAAGCGCTGCTGGCCTGTCCCTTGTCTGATGCTTGCATATGCTGTGTGTTCTTTAGTTTAGGTCGATCAGGCGCGTTCGCCTGCGGCCACAAAGCCGGTGACTTCCAGGCCATAGCCGGTCATGCTGGGCATGCGGCGTGGGTTGCCCAGCAGGCGCATGCGTTGCACGCCCAGGTCACGCAGGATTTGCGCGCCCACACCGTAGGTGCGCAGGTCCATGATCTTGGCGGCCGGTGCGGCGTTTGGCTGTTCGGGCTGCAGGCGTTGCAGCAGGCCGGCGGCGTCTTCGCCACAGTTCAGCAGCACGGCCACGCCGCAGGGGGCGTTTTGCAACTCAGCCAGCGCAGCGGGCAGGGGCCAGGCATGACCGGTGGCGCTGACGTCCAGCAGGTCCAGCACCGACAGGGGCTCGTGCACGCGCACCAGCACATCGTCGCCGGCTTGCCACTGGCCGTGGCTCAGCGCCAAGTGGGTGCCACCGGTGCGGTCTTGGTAAATGGTGCAGTCGAACTCGCCCTGGGCGGTTTGCAGTTTGCGCTGACCGACGCGTTGCACCAGGCTTTCATTGCGGCTGCGGTGTTCGATCAGGTCGGCAATGGTGCCGATCTTCAGGCCGTGTTCTTTGGCGAATTCGATCAGGTCCGGCAGGCGGGCCATGGTGCCGTCGTCCTTCATGATCTCGCAGATCACGGCGGAGGGCGTCAAGCCGGCCATTTTGGACAGGTCGCAGCCGGCTTCGGTATGACCCGCGCGCATCAGCACGCCGCCGTCTTGGGCCTGCAGGGGGAAGATGTGACCCGGTTGCACCAGATCACGGGCCTGGGCATCGCGTGCCACGGCGGCTTGCACGGTGCGGGCACGGTCAGCGGCGGAGATGCCGGTGGTGACGCCGGTGGCGGCTTCAATCGAGACCGTGAAGGCCGTGGCATGCTTGGTGCCATTGCGGGTGGCCATGGGCGGCAGATTGAGCTTTTCGCAGCGTTCGCGGGTCAAGGTCAGGCAGATCAGGCCGCGCCCGAATTTGGCCATGAAATTGATGGCTTCGGGGGTGACATGGTCGGCGGCCAGAACCAGGTCGCCCTCGTTCTCGCGGTCTTCTTCGTCAACCAGAATGACCATGCGGCCAGCGGCGAGCTCGGCAACGAGCTCATGGACGGGGGCGATGGCGGTGCTGGTGACCGGGGCGTGGGGGGCAGATGACATGGGCATCCCCCGATTGTAGGCGGCCTCGGCCGCCTTGCTGGCGTAGGGCCTAGAGTTTGGCTTCGGTCGGCGCGCGGCGCGCCCGCAGGCGCAGGTCATCGCCCACCGGCACGCAGTCCAACCACTGCCAATTCAATGCGTCTTGCAGCTGGGTGAGCCCACCCAAATCCGCCATGCCGCGGCCGCGGCCCAGCAGCTTGGGCGCCAGGTAAACCAGCAATTCGTCCACCAAACCGGCGCGTAGCAGCGAGCCGTTGAGTTTTTCGCCCGCCTCGATATGCAACTCATTGATGCCGCGACGGCCCAGTTCATGCAGGGCCGCGCTCAAGTCCACCTTGCCTTGTCCATTGCCGATGCTTTGCAGCTTGGCACCGGCCGCGCGCAAGGCAGCGGCCGAGGCTGCTGCCGGGCCATCGCCATTCAATTGGGCTTCTTCCAGTGCGCAAAAAATCAGCACCGGCCCGCCGGGCTCACTCAGCAGCTTGGCGCCGGGCGACATTTCCAGGCGCGAGTCGATCACCACACGCAGCGGCTGCATCGCGCAGGGCACCAGTCGCACGTCCAGGCGCGGGTCGTCCTCGCGTACGGTGCCGATGCCGCTCAGCACCGCGCCGGCGCGCTTGCGCCAGGCATGGCCGTCGGTGCGTGCGGGCAGGCCGGTGATCCATTGGCTTTGGCCATTGGCCAGGGCGGTTTGGCCGTCCAGCGAGGCGGCGATCTTCAGGCGCACAAAGGGTCTGCCGCGCTGCATGCGGGAGAAGAAGCCGATATTGAGCTCGCGGGCTTGTTCCGCCAGCAAACCCAGCTCGGTCTGCACACCGGCGGCCGCCAGGCGGGCCATGCCTTGGCCTGCCACTTGGGGGTTGGGGTCGCCGATGGCGGCCACCACCTTGGCCAGGCCGGCCTGGATCAGGGCGTCGCAGCAGGGGCCTGTGCGACCTTGATGCGAGCAAGGTTCCAGTGTGACGTAGGCGGTGGCACCGCGCACATCCGCACCGCGCGCCTGCGCATCGCGCAGCGCCATCACCTCGGCATGCGCCTGGCCGGCGGCTTGGGTGTGGCCAGTGCCCAGCACCAGTCCCTGCGCATCGACGATGACGCACCCCACCCGTGGGTTGGGCTCCGTCAGGCCCACGGCCTGCTCGGCCAGGGACAGGGCGTGCTGCATGGCGCTGAGTGCGCTTTGGTGATGATGGTGGTGCTGGGGCGCGCTCATGGCATCAATCCCAGGGGGCGGTTTCGAGCGTGGTGGTGGCGGAAGCTGTCGCTGCAGGCGTTTCGCTCGCTGGCTCACCGCTTGGCTCAGCGCTCAAGGAGGGCGGCAGGGCGGCCAACGCGGCGCCAGCCGCCAGGAAGTCATGCTCGCCGCCCAGGCCGTCGATCAGCTCGGGGATCAGCTTGCACAGCTCGCCGGTGGCAATGGCCGCGTCGGCGTCAAAGGCCTCGTCCTTGTCAGCGGACTCGCGGCCTTCAAACACCACATCCAAGAAGCTGATCTTTTTGATCTGCATGGTGTCGGTGAGCATGAAGGACACCCGGTCCCTCCAGCTCATGGCCAGGCGGGTGGGTGCCTTGCCGCCGGCCAGGTGCTGGCGCACCTCGTCAATGTCCAGGGAGTGGCGGGCATAGCGCACCACGGACTTCATCTCGTCCGCACTCTTGAGTTCGCACTCGCGGTCGATGGTGAAGCCTTCGGGCGGCACGCCGTCCATCAGCCAGGCGGCCATGCACACGGCGGGCGACTCGGCGGTTTGAATCAAGTGCAGATTCAGACCGGCGAGTTCCTTGATCAGCAGGGTGACCACTTCCTCGGCACGGCTGGCACTGCCGGCATCGATCATCAGCAGTTGCTGGGCCGGGGCGATCCAGACGCGGATGCTGGACTGCTTGGTGAAGGCCATGGGCAGCAACTCGAGCGTGGCTTGCTCTTTCAATTCTTTGCTGACCTTTTTGCCGGGCTTGCGGCCGGTTTCCTGTTCCACCCGGGCCGCCATCTCATCGACACGGCGCTTTACCACCGAGCTGGGCAGCACACGCTGCTCCAGCATCAGCTTCAAGATCCAGTGGCCGCCAACGTCTTCGACCAGGGGGGCGTGGGGGATGCCGCGCGGCGGGGTCCAGCCCATGGATTGGGCTTGCGTGGCGCCACATTCCACGAAAATCTGCTTCTCAAGCGCTTCTTCAATCTGTGCCACGGTGGCCTGCCAATTGGGGCCGATGCGGTAAACCATCAGGTTCTTGAACACTGCTGCAATCCTTGTACGCCGGTAGTGCGGAAATGCCCGCCGGCTCGGCCGACGGGCAAAAGGAGGATTGTCTCAGGGTCTGGTGGGTTGCTTAGGGATGGCCGGCCAAAAGGGTGAGTGGCGCGGCAACTCGTTCCGACAAGAAAAGCGCAAAAGTTCAGCTGGACGCCATTCGCACGGCTTTGTGCAATGCGCCTAGATGCCGTTGGGCTGATGCCGGACGGTGGCGGTATTGCTGAAGAAGCCCTGGCTGGCGTCAATGCCGTGGCCCACGGGGCAAGTCTCGGTGCCGGGAATCACTAGAAAGTTCTGGCGCGAGAGCGAAGCTGAGACCTTGGTGTAGACCAAGGGGTGCTCGGCATTGCCGATGCTGCCATTGCCGTCGTAGTCAGCGCTGTAGCGGCAGATGGTGCGCGCGCCAATGCCGGTCAATGGGATATCGGTGAGTGTGAGTTGGCCCGACCAGATCGGCGGTGTATCGGCATTCGGGTAGACGATGCAGTAATACGCGACGAAGGTTTGGGTTGAGGGTGAGGTGATGGGGGCGTTGTTGAAGCACTGGTAGCTGGGTGTCAGTGCGCTGGATTGGGTCAAGGCCAGGCTCAAATCCATCGGCAGGGCCAAGCCTTGCGGTTTGCCAGGGTCACTGGGC
This sequence comes from uncultured Roseateles sp., assembly GCF_945956965.1. Taxonomy (GTDB): domain Bacteria; phylum Pseudomonadota; class Gammaproteobacteria; order Burkholderiales; family Burkholderiaceae_C; genus Paucibacter_A. The sequence goes on along the minus strand of NZ_CAMFJS010000021.1, from coordinate 27,650 downwards.
GAGGCATCGGAAAAGCTGACGAAGCCACTGAGCAAATAGCCTAGGGTGTTGCTCTTGCATGAGTCCACATCCGCCGCGACCAAATCGGCCATTGGCTTGGCGGGGATATTGCAGATGCCGGTGATGACGCCGGTCAGATTGTTGAATACCCACACCACTTCGCCCCCAGGCAGCGGTTTGAAGGCGCTGCTGCCATTGCCCAGGTCTTTGGCTGGGGTCGGAATATTGCCGTCCCGATTGCTGGGCCGACGAGAACTTGGCGCCTTGCTGCTCAAGCTCAAGCCGCCACTGAGTATGGGGTCGGTGCGGGAGAGGATGCTGTCGAGGGTGATGAATTGCTGACCTTCTGTGCGGTCTGTCCAACTGACGTTGATGCGCAGCGCTTTTTGGGGCGGCTCGGCAATGTCAGTCACTTGGCGAGAGACGGTGAAGCTGGTGTTGGTGTCTGCGCTGAAAGTTCCGGCGATGCCGTTCGGTGGTTCGGTGATGTCCTCATAGGCGCGCACCAGCGCATTGGGCGGGTTGGGTGAGGACACCTGGCTGAAGCTGCGCAGCCGCTCCATTTCCTGCTGACCCAGGCGAACCGCTTCACCGCGCTGTTTGGCCAGATCAGCGCTTTGGCGCAGATTGCTTTGCAGGCCCGCCAGCGCCAACATGCCAAAGGCCATGATGAGTAGCGCCACCAGGGCTTCCAACAAGGCAACGCCCCGCATTTCGCTGTTCGCTAACTTTCGGTCAGGAGCGGAATGAGGCGCGACCTTGTTCATCTCAGTTCCACCAGCCGCCTGGGATGCGAACAAAACTGCCCGCGCGATTGCTTAATTCATCCATCACAGCGGCCTGGTACCAAAGATCAACCGTGCCGTTGACCGACATACGGCCCGCCACGATCAGCGCGCCCGTCAGCAGGGCGGGCATGCCGCTGCTGTTGTCCCAGTTCAGATCCCCATTGCTGAAAAGCAGGCCGGTCAACTGCATGGGGCCATTCAGCGTGACGGCCCCGTTGGCCACGATGAGCATGGGGCTGGTGGCGGTGCCGAGGGTGATATTGCTGCTGATGGTCAAAGGCCCGTCTACCCAAGCAAGACGCGCGCCGCTGTTATAGGCGGCGAGCAGAACGGCGCCGCAGTCGCCCTGCGGGCAACTCATCATGCGCATGGCCGGTTGGTCGCGATAACTGGCCATGCCCATGCCGAAATACTGCTTGAAGACCTGGGTTGCGCTGGCATTGTTCAAGCCTGGGTCATTGCCCAACATGGCCTGGATGCCTGGTGTGCCAGGCAGGCTTTCGAGGCGGTCTCCGGCGACGCCTGTGAAGTTGGGTAGAGCTGCACCGGTAGTTAAGAGCAGGCCGCTGTTGCGAGGCTCACTGTTGTGAAGGCCGATGCCATTGGCGCCAAGGTCTAATGGGCCGCTGACCACCAGCGGCGTCACCGGCGGCGTTTTTAGCGCGCTGACCAGGGCGATGTCAGCGGTGACGTTGGACATGCCCAGTGAAGCTTCGCGGGCGAACTGGCTATTGATCGTGCAATTGGCGGTGCCACTGTCGGTGCAGCCTTGGCTGTAGAGGCGCACCACGCCGGGCCGGTCGACCGGCGTCGCGATGGGGTGAAAGCCGAGCGCAAACCGGGGCTGCATCTGATTTCCGCTTGGTAGTGGCAGCCGGGCTGGCAGCGGCCCTGCTGGGCATTGGCAAACCCAACCCAGGGCATTGTTGCGAACGCAGTCCGTTGTCGCGGTCGGTGCATAGACCGGTGTGATGTTTCGGTTTGTCGGGTCGATCGTGAGGTAGCGACGCCTGAAGGTGCTCGGTCCCGCGCCGTTGGGCATGCAGGCGGTATCGATATTGAGGCCGTTGAGCTGGGCTAGCCCCCATTCAATGCCGGCTTCGGCCACCTCCAGCGCCACACCGGCGCGGTAGTAATTGCTGGCCACGCGCTGCTCGAAGATCAGATTGCGGCTGCCAAAGGCCGCCATCATGGCCATGATCAGAAACAGCACCATGACCACCACCAGGGTCGCTGCGCCAGCTTGCCCTGACTTCGCTGAACGGGTCGCCCATGCGTTCGCGACTGAGGCCGGGCACCTCATGGGCAAGCTCCGGTGATCTCGTCGTTGCGCATGCGGCTGCTGACCTTGAGCGTGCGCTGCACTTGGTCGTCGTGAGCTGCTTTGCCGGTCAAGCTGACGTCAAAGCGCTTGACCACCATCATGGGAGGGCAGGTAGCGCTGCCCGGCGGGCAAGTCGAGTTTTCGCAGCTGTCGATGAGCGAGACGCTTTGACTCTGCTGCTGAATCGTGAAATTGGTAATCAGCAGCGTTTGTGGGTCGGTCAGCGGTTGCCAATTGCCATTGCCCAGCATGAACTGCAGCGTTTGATTGCTGACCCGAAAACCGAAGCGTTCGTTATTGGCGGATAAATTGTCTTCAGGGTTGAGCGGGTTGGGGCCCGCGCGGTCGTCATGGCTAGAGTAGCTGTAGGTGACTTGGTTCTGCGTTGCGGTCACCGCCGTTTGTTTGGCATAGTCGTTGCCGATGGGGGCGGCGATGCCGGCCCCGGGTGCCCAGACCAAGCGCTCGGCGACAGCATGGGCGCCTCCGCGACGCAACTCTCTCAAAATCAAGTCAGAGGCGGCGCGTAGATCCTGCTGAATCTGGGTTTCTAGCACCAAACGGCGGTGCTCAGCCAGTTGTTGGGTGAGCATGACGCTGGCGCCTGCCACCACGATCATGCCGACCGTGATGCCCACCATCATTTCTATCAGGCTTAGGCCTCGCTGATCATGTGCGCGGCCCCTTGTGGGCAGGCCTTGGCTCAGCATTGGGGCACCCCGCTGAAGCTTCCGTTCGGGCTGCACATCTGGACGCGCCCCATTCCATTGAGCTGTACCCGCATCTTGCTGCCACCAGTTCCCGTCACGGTGATGGCGACGTTGCTATAGGTCGGCAACATCTGTGGGGCGACAAAGGCGAAGCGATTGGCGGCCCAGGCCGGCCAGTCTCCTGTGGCGACAAATATGACGCCCGAACTATCCAGCACCTGCTCTGTCTTCAGCTCTCGAATGCTTGTCAAGGCTGGATTGCAGGCTGAGCCCGGTGCTTGAGTGCAGTCGCAGCTCCCGAATTGCCCTTTGCCATAGGCAATGGTGTAGCAACTCATGGTGAGCGTCTTCTTGAAATAGACGATGACGTTGTCCGGGCGCAAGCCCGATTCAGCCCGCGCGAATGCCAGGTCATTGCTGATGTTGGTGGCGACCAACTGCACGCGGCGCCTGTTCAGCAGATCAATGAAGGAGGGGGTGGCCACGGCCAACACAATGCCCAAGATGGCAATAACAATCATCAACTCGACCAAGGTCAAGCCGGATAGGGCGTTGCGTTTCAGCGTGGCCAACATTTTCGGCTGCTGTCGCTGCCCGCGCTGTCGGTCGCACCATAGGTCATATTGCCTCCGCGGAGCTGGATGAACATGGTGGCGCAGTCGCTGTCGTAAGTCTGAGGCGAATCGCTGCTTACGGCCGCCCGGGCAATGAACCCAAAGGTGAAGTCCGGCGGATTGCCAAGCCCAACAAGGCTGAGCTGGTAGTGCCTCTTGGGTGTCAAGTTGTTTGTGAAGGCCAGTTTTGCGAGTTCGGCATCCTCCATCGTCGAGGCATAACTACCCCGGTTGCTGCGCAGGCGCTCCTGCGCCTGAACAATGGTCGACAAAGCACCGATCGCGTCGGCGCGCCTGCCTTTTGCAATCTGTTTTTGGAAAGCGGGTAGGGCGACCAGGGCCAGGACGGCAACGATGACCAGCGTGATCATCACCTCAACCAAGCTGAAGCCTGCTCGCAGGAACTGCGAGTCGAACGCATCGCTGAAATGGCGTCGGCTGCTTGGCATGATTTGATTATGGGAAGCGAGTGTGGCGACGGGTGTAGGTGGTTTACCGCTTGTCGCTCAATCTGGCGCGTTTGTCGAATCACACGCTATTGGGTGACCTTTATGGCGTCGGATTGGTAATTCTTCGCCAAGCCGCAGATTTCATCGAAGGCGCCGCGTCGATGTATCGTTGAGCCATCAGTGCCGGGGCGCCGCTAGCAAGTGGTGAATTGAGCCATGGCGCCTTGTGGGCTGCAGCTTCTAACGCGCCCGGCAATGCTCACCACATGGCGAATGCTTTCGCCCGAGGCAATCTGAACATCCACACTGCCGGTGGAGGCAACAGTACCCTGGCGCGCCTGGAAGCTGAGTTGCTGAACATTGGCGTTGATTGCAACTTTTTGACTGGCAGGCAGCCATTGCAGTTTGATCATTTGCGCTTTGGTGGTGCACGCGGCCACGCCGCCATCGTCGCAACGGCATTGGCCAGACGTGCCGGTGTGCATGATGTAGCAGCTGCCCTGTGCGCTTTGGCTGAAACGCAAATACACGGTTTGGCCGCTTTGTACCGCCTCGCTGCGTGCTTGCTGGATGTCCGTCATCAGGGCTTGCGCTGAAAGCTGCAAACGCTGTCGTTGCTGCATGCGCTCAAAGGCAGGCACTGCTTGTGCGGTCAAGATGCCGCTCATGCACAGCCCAACGCAGACCTCGACCAGGCTGATGCCGCGGGATGCGTGTTTGGTATTGGCCATGATGGACTCCTAAATGTTCATTGGCATGAACACAATTTAGGCGTCGGGAATGGCGCTTTCTGTCCCACCGAAGGGGGGAGGGGGACCCCCAAAAGTGGGGGGCTTGTTGAGGTGGCGACTTCGATTTATCGAAAGCAGACCAAGTGGCATGGGCCTGACGCGCCTGGGCTTAGATGTCCCGGATCAGCTTGCGAAACTCATCCACGTCTTCGAAGCTGCGGTAAACCGAGGCGAAGCGCACATAGGCGACTTTGTCGATGCGCTTCAACTCCCTCATCACCAACTCGCCTAGTCGGGTGGATGGCAATTCCCGGGCGCCGCTGGTCAACAGGGTTTCTTCGATCTGTGCCAGGGCGGCATCGATCTGCTCAATGCTCACGGGCCGCTTGCGCAGGGCCAGTTGCATGGAGGCTCGCAACTTTTTGACATCGAAGTCGGCACGGGTGCCGTCTTTTTTGACCACCACGGGCAAGGCGATTTCGGCCCGCTCGTAGGTGGTGAAGCGCTTGTCACAGCCGAGGCAGCGCCGCCGGCGTCGTACAACATCGCCTTCATCCGATTCGCGGGTCTCAGAGACCTGGGTTTCGCCATGACTGCAAAAGGGACAACGCATCGACGGGCTGGCCTTTGCTGCTTAGCGGTAGACCGGGAAGTCGCGCGTCAGCGCGGCAACCTTGACGCGCACGGCTTCCAGATTGGCTTCGTCGTGCGGCTTGTCCAACACGTCGGCAATCAGGTGGGCGGTAATGCGAACCTGTTCTTCCTTGAAGCCGCGGGTCGTCATCGCGGGCGTGCCCAGGCGGATACCGCTGGTCACCATCGGCTTTTGCGGGTCGTTGGGGATGCCGTTCTTATTGCAAGTCATGTGGGCGGCACCCAAGATGGCCTCGGCTTCCTTGCCGGTCAGGTTCTTAGGGCGCAGGTCCACCAGCATGACGTGGCTTTCAGTCCCGCCCGAGACGATGCGCAAGCCGCGCTCGATCAGCGTCTCCGCCAGAACCTTGGCGTTTTTGACCACTTGGGCCTGATAGGCCTTGAACTCAGGCGTCAGCGCTTCCTTGAAGGCCACAGCCTTGCCTGCGATGACATGCATCAACGGGCCGCCTTGAATGCCGGGGAAGATGGCAGAGTTGATCTTCTTGGCAATGGCTTCGTCATTGCACAAGATGATGCCGCCACGGGGGCCGCGCAGGCTCTTGTGGGTGGTGGAGGTCACCACATCGGCGTGCGGCACCGGGTTGGGGTAGACGCCAGCGGCGATCAGACCGGCGTAATGCGCCATGTCCACCATGAAATAGGCGCCGATTTCCTTGGCGATCTTGCCAAAGCGTTCGAAGTCGATGCGCAGGCTGTAGGCCGAAGCGCCAGCGATGATCAGCTTGGGCTTCTTTTCACGAGCCAGGGCTTCCATGGCGTCGTAGTCGATCTCTTCCTTGGCATTCAGTCCGTAAGAGATGACGTTGAACCACTTGCCGCTCATATTCAGGGCCATGCCGTGGGTCAGGTGACCGCCTTCGGCCAGGCTCATGCCCATGATGGTGTCGCCGGGCTGCAGCAGGGCGAAGAACACGCCTTGGTTGGCTTGTGAGCCGGAATTGGGCTGCACATTGGCGTAGTTCGCGCCGAAGAGTTCCTTCAGGCGGTCGATGGCCAGTTGTTCCACCACGTCCACGTATTCGCAGCCGCCGTAGTAACGCTTGCCGGGATAGCCTTCGGCGTACTTATTGGTCAGTTGGCTACCCTGGGCCTGCATCACGGCGGGCGAGGTGTAGTTTTCAGACGCAATCAGTTCAATATGGTCTTCTTGGCGCTTGTTCTCGTTCTGAACGGCGGCCCACAGGTCGGGGTCAACGAGGGCAAGTGTGGAGGTGCTGCGGTCAAACATGATGGTGGCTTGCGGTAGAAGTGGAGTCGCTGCAGATAAAAACCTCATCATCCGAGGTCTTCATGCAGGACGGCCCAGGCGAACGGCAAATTCAGTTCAGGACCAAATCCATGAACCGTTCGCGCTCCCCGGTGGTCCACCACCTCAAACCATCACCCTGTAGCAGGGCGTCATGATCCTGATCGCCAGTCGCGCGAAGCCCTCAGTGTAGCCTCTGGGCGCACCGGTCAAGGATAGGCCTTATTGCACCAACGCCACTTTTGAGGCTGTCACGCCAGTATCGGCGGAGGCCAACGGCGTGGCGCTGGCCATGGGTCCGGTCTCGCGGATGGGCTTGGCTTGAATGGGGCGGCCAGTCGCCACGCTTTTCATCTGTTCGTGCAGTTCCATGACCTTGGCCGCATAGCCCGTGTCGTCAGGCAGATTGGCGGCTCCCACGTAGTAGCGCAAGCCTTCATCGAGGCTGCCAGCACGCTGAATGCACTCTTTGAGCACCTGCACGCCGACGCGCAAATTAGTGATTGGGTCAAATGCAGCCAAGTTGCCGCCAAAGGCTTCGTATTTGTCGTTGTGCACGTGCGTCATCACCTGCATCAGGCCTTGTGCGCCGACCGGGCTTTGCGCAAAGGGGTTGAAGCTGGATTCAACCGCCATGATGGCCAGAATAAGCGTGGGCTCCAACTGGGCCTTGCGGCTGATGGTCCAGGTCTCTTGTACCAAGCGGCTGATGGGCTCCGGCGCGACTTTGTAGCGCCGTGACAGCCACATGGCCACGGCGGCTTGCTGACGCGGCAAGTCCTTTGGGTCCGCGGCTGTGGCGCGGTCCACGGCATTGGGCTCGGAGACGGCGAACAAGGTGTTGCCGTCAGCCTGGGCGCGGGCCTCTTCACGGGCATTCAACCAGCCCAGGGCCTGGCCTTCCAAATCCTGACGCAAATCGGCTTGGCTGACGAAAACCAAACCCAAGGCAACAACGGCCAAGCCCAAGAGGGCCAAGCTGTTGTGGCTAACAACCAAAAGCCCTTGGCCGATGTCCTTGACGAAGAGGGACAAGGTGGCACGGGTGCCGCGGGCAAGGGATAAAAGATCATGGCGCGCTGTCATGCAACTCCTTTGTTCTCAGTCATGCTCAGGCTTGGCGACGAGCGCTCTCGGTCCGAGACATGAAAGTGATAATCGGTCGATCCGCCGATGTCGTTTGGCCAGAGCTAAACGAGACGGGCGACCTATTCATCAGCAGCGGTTGACGCCTTCCAAGCAGCCTTGGGGTGGGCGCGGGTAAACCCTTGAATTTCAATCTTCGGGAAATTCTAGGGATGAAAAATAACCCGTCAAGCTTAAACGACCAGTTTTATATAACTAATCAATATGAAGTACAGAGATCTGCGTGACTTTATTGGCCAAATGGAGACCCTCGGGGAGCTCCGACGGATTCAGCAGCCCGTCTCGCCGGTCTTGGAAATGACGGCCTTGAGCGATCGCGTTTTGCGCGCCGAAGGGCCGGCATTGCTGTTCGAGCAGCCGACGGGATTTCAAACGCCCGCGCTGACCAATTTGTTTGGCACGACGCGACGGGTGGCTCTGGGCATGGGAGCTCAGAGCTTGCAAGAGCTGCGTGACGTCGGCCATGTGCTGGCGAGTCTGAAAGAGCCCGAGCCGCCACGCGGGCTTAAAGATGCTGGTCGTTTGATGAGCATGGCCAAGGCGTTGTGGGACATGAAGCCCAAGAAAGTGCGCAGCGCCCCATGCCAAGAGGAGGTGTTTGAAGGCAGCGATGTGGATCTGAAGAGGCTGCCGATTCAAACCTGCTGGCCCGGCGATGTGGCGCCCTTGCTGACTTGGGGCTTGGTGGTCACCCGCGGGCCACAAAGCATCGCCCGACCGCGCCAGCGTCAGAACCTGGGTATCTACCGCCAGCAGTTGATTGGTCGCAAGCAATTGATCATGCGCTGGTTGGCCCATCGTGGCGGTGCCCTGGATTTCAGGGACTTCGCTTTGGCCAATCCAGGCCAGCCTTTCCCGATCGTAGTGGCCTTGGGCGCCGATCCGGCCACGATCTTGGGGGCCGTCACCCCGGTGCCGGACAGTTTGTCGGAATATCAGTTTGCGGGTCTGCTGCGCGGTTCACGAACAGAGTTGGTGGATAGCGGTGTTGGCGAGGCGGGCCAGATGCTTCAAGTGCCTGCGAGTGCCGAAATCGTGCTGGAAGGTCATATTCCCACCGCCGCGCTCGGCTTTATGGGCGTTAGCGAGGACGGCGTACCTCTAAAAGAGAAGGGCGGCTATTTGCATGCGCTGGAGGGTCCGTACGGTGACCACACCGGTTACTACAACGAGCAAGACTGGTTCCCGGTCTTTGAGGTTCAGCGCCTGACACAAAGGCCTCAACCCATTTACCACTCCACCTACACCGGCAAGCCGCCCGATGAGCCGGCCATTCTTGGCGTGGCCTTGAATGAGGTGTTCGTGCCTATCTTGCAAAAGCAGTTTCCTGAAATCATTGATTTCTATCTGCCGCCGGAAGGTTGCAGCTACCGCATGGCGGTGATTTCCATCAAGAAGGCCTATCCGGGGCATGCCAAACGGCTGATGTTTGGCTTGTGGAGCTATCTGCGCCAATTCATGTACACCAAGTTCATTGTTGTTGTGGATGAAAATGTGGATGTGCGTGACTGGAAAGAGGTGGTGTGGGCCATCACCACCCGCATGGACCCGGTGCGCGACTGCACTTTGGTGGAAGGCACGCCGATTGACTACTTGGATTTCGCCTCGCCGGTCAGTGGTTTGGGCGGCAAGATGGGCTTGGACGCCACGAATAAGTGGCCTGGCGAAACCACCCGGGAGTGGGGCCGAACCATCGTGATGACGCCAGAGGTTCAGACGCGCGCCAATGCCTTGTTTGATGAACTTTTTTCCAAGGGAAGCGCAACTTCTCCTTGAACAGCCTCAATCAGTGAACTAGTGTTGTAGAGCCTATCTCAGGCATCTTCATTGGCGCAATCATTGCGCGCCAGGAGCCCTTCGGTAATTCGCGATAGAGCTCCATCGATGGCGTCAGCCATCCGACCCCTTTCAGCCTCCGGACTGAAAGGGGTTTCTATTTCTTGGCTGGCATTTTGGCTTCTGCCGCCTGAGCTCCGCGGCCTGATCTCAATGGCTTGATTTCATTGGCCTGACTTCATTGGCCTGACTTCATTGGCCTGACTTCATTGGCCTGATCTCATCTGCCGGATAGCTGCGCAAGCCACTCGTAAATGGTGTAGCGTACGCGGGGCAGCCCCTCTTCGCTCGGGCTCCAGTCTTGCCAGTCGAAGGGGCCGTCGCGGCGGTAGCCGACGGGGGCCGCGACCAAGCGCATCTGGCTTGGCTTGGCTTGTGAAAAAGCCCGCATGGCACGCGGCATGTGTAAATCGTGCGTGACCAGCACCACGGTTTGGATGCCATCGGCCTTCAGCATCGCCATGCTCAGTTGGGCGTTTTCATGGGTATCGCGAGATTGGCCTTCGGCCCAGCGCAAAGGCAGTTTGTAGGTGTTTTGCGCGCTGGCTTTTGCCGCTGAAGCCTCTGAGATGCTGAGATGCCTGGCGCCCCAGCCGATGCCGCCAGAAAAACCCAAGGGCGCGTCGACTTGTCTGGCCAGCCACACGCCGTAACGTAGTCGTTCCTCGCTGACGAGCTTCAGGGCCGGGCCCTGGTATTCCGGTACAAGGTTGCGCGCGCCGCCGCCAAGCACCAATACGGCGATCTTTTCTCCGTCACGCGACGCCACTTGTAATGTCTGCAATGTCTCTGCGCTCAGGGCGGGTGTTGGGTGTACCAGCGTTTCCGCCAGGAATTGGGCGAAGCCTTCCGTGCAACTAAGCCAAATGCCGAGCGTGCCCAGGCCTAAAACTATGCGGCCCCACCCTCGATGGCGGCGCAACAAGGCAGCGCCCACCAGGCTAAGGAGGAGAAAGGGCCCCGGTGGCAGCAAGACGGCCACAAGAAAAGGTTTCAATTCCGGGTAGAGCTGGGTCAGATTCACGACAAAATCCAAACATGAGCAGGAGCGTCGACATCATCGCCTCTCCCGCTGAGCTTTGTGCAAGCAGGCTATGTCGCAGTTCGCTGTTGCCAGCGTCCGACCTTAGTGCCTGATCGTGAATTGATTTTTCATTGATTCCAAGTTGGGCGCCCATGCAGTCACAGATACTCTGTCCACTTGCCTAGATAAACCAAAACTGACGTGCCGACATCTGCCAACACACCCCTTGCCGTCCCGCCGAAAAAGAGATGGTTGCGCTGGCTTGCCGGCATTGTTCTGAGTTTGCTGGCCTTGATGGCTGCCGCGGTATTCGTTGTGCCGCGTGTCATTCAGTCCACTGGGGTCAGAATGGCCAGCGAGGCCTTGGGCCGGACCGTCACGATCGGCGAGGTCAGTGTGCAGCCCTGGCGCTTGGCGCTGGAATTGAAAGATTTGCGCATTGCCGGCCGCTCGGACCAGGATCCGCCGCTGTTCGAGATGGCGCAGGCAAATGTGGCGTTGTCGGCACGAACCTTTTGGCATTTCGTCCCCGTGATTGAGTCCGTGGCTTTGAGTCGGCCCGTGCTCAGGCTGAGCCGCACCGCGCCCGGCGCCTACGATGTGGACGACTTGATTGCCAAGTTCAGTGCTAAACCGGCCGAGCCGTCTTCCGGCCCCCCACCGGCGCTAGCGCTTTACAACATCACGCTGGACCAGGGGCAAGTCTTGTTTGACGACCGGCCCATGGCGCGCAAGCATGAGTTGGCGCATCTGCAAATTGGCTTGCCCTTTTTGTCGACCCGCGATGCCGATGTGAAAGTGCTGGTTCAGCCCGCCATCTCGGGGCAGTTGAACGGGGTTGAGTTTGGTAGCCAGGTCGAAGCCCTGCCTTTCGCCACTGAGCGCGACGCCACGCTGCGATTCAAGCTAGCCAGCTTAGACCTGAAGCCTTACATCCCCTATGTGCCAGCCGGTTTGCCCTTGCGTCTGGCGGGCGGCAAGGTGGATGCGGATCTCACCGTGCGTTTTCAGCAGCCGCCTAAACAAGCACCCAAGGTAGATGTCAGTGGCCGGCTGGGTTTGAGCGAGTTTGATCTGCAGCAGCCCAACAACACGCCCTGGCTGGCCTGGCAAAAGCTGAGCGTCGGCTTGCAGACCGTGCAGCCTTTCCAGCAGAAATTGGCTTTGGGTGAGGTGAACTGGCAGGGCTTGCGCCTCAATTTGGCTCGCGATGCCGCGGGCACGCTCTGGCTGCCCATGCCAACGCCAGCGCCGCAAGCCCCTGGGGCGCCGGTGCAAGAGCAAAACCAAGCGAATACGGCTCAGCCCGCTCCAGCCGCGCCGGCCTGGGCCATCAGCTTGGCCAAATTCAGCTTGGGTGATGGGCAAGTCAATTGGCGTGATGCCTCGGTGCCGGGCAAGGCGGGTTTGCAAGCGCAAGCCATCGCGCTGGAGCTTGGCGCCGTGCAATGGCCGCTGAAGGCGCAGACGCCGCTGAGCTTCGAGATGCAGATCCAGCCCGCAGTAGCCTCTCTCAAGCCAAGCGGCAAGAAGACAGCGTCTTCTGTGCCGGCTGCCGGCTTGAAGGGGCAGGGCAGCCTGAGTGCCGACGAAGCCAAGCTGGATATACAGTGGGATCAGCTGGCCCTGCAATGGTTTGAGCCCTATTGGGCGGCCCAAGTGCCGATGCAATTGACGGCCACGGCGGCGGGCCGCTTGAGCTTAGGTCTTCTCAAACCTTTGGATGCCGACCCCTTGGCGCGGCTGCAAGTGGGGGTGCAAGATTTGCAAATTGAGCAGCTTGCCTTAGTGGCGGCGAAGGCGCCGACGGCCGAGCCTTTGCTGCGACTGAACAGCGTCAAGTTGGATCGCCTGGATATGGCCTATGGGGCCAAAACCCTGCAATTGGGTGAACTGAGCCTGGATGCTCCGGGGCTGGTGCTGGCGCGGGCCAAGAACAAGGACTGGAACTGGCAAGCCTTGCTGCCGCAAGCTGAGCCGGTCAAAGCCGTGAGCAAGCCTGCGCCCCGTGGGCGACCGGTTCTGAAGCTGGGCGGGGAAGACGACGGGGGGCGCGCAAGCGTGGCCGCATCAGTCGCTCCCGCTGCGGCAACTGCCGCGTCCGCTAAGCCGGGGCCCGACTGGCAAGTCACCCTGCGTGAATTGAAGCTCAACCGGGGTTCGGTGCGTTTGCAAGATGCAGCCGCGCCCGGTGGTCAGGCCAATCTGAGTGCCCAGCAACTGAACCTGCGCTTGGCTAAGCTGGCCTGGCCCAAAGCCAGCGGCAGCAGCCCGGCTCAACTGAGCTTCACCTTGGCTGGCGAAGCCAGTGCCAAGCCGGTGGCTGGGGGCAAAAGCAAGCCTGCCGGCGGCCTTGAGAAACCGCTGTCCCGGCTCTCTCAAAGGGCGGCACATTCGGCGGGTAGCTTCAGTTGGCAGGGTAATGTGGCCCTGGCGCCGCTGGTGGCCAATGGCAAGTTGCGGGCTGAGCGTTTGCCCTTGCAACTGCTCAGCGCCTATATGGACCCGGCTCTGGACTTGAACTTGCAGCGTGTGGACTTAGGCTGGCGCGGGGATTTCAGCGTGCGCCAGTTGCCCAAAGACTGGCAGGTCAATGTGAGCGGTGACCTGCTGCTGGCCGATTTGAGTGTGCAGCAAGGGCGCAAACAAGCCGCGATGGGCTTGCCTGGCACGGATTTGTTGACCTGGCAGGCCTTCAATCTGGACGGCGTTCGCTTTGAGATGAAGCCCGGCAGCAAGCCCGAGTTGTCGGTCAAAGAGCTGCGCCTGAATGACTTCTATGCCAGTGTCTTGATCAATGAAAAAGGGCGCCTCAATCTGAGCGATATCCGCGCCGAGCCGGAGGCAGGCGCGAAGGCCAAACCAGCATCCGATGCGGGCATTGCCTTGGCAGGAACGCCGGCGGCGTCTGCCGCCCCCGGCAGTGGTGTTGCCGCCAATGCCGCGCCGGGCGCAAATCTGCCGATTCAACTCAGCCTGGGCCAGACAACGCTCAGCAAGGGTCGGGTGGACTTTGCCGACCGCTTCATTCGGCCGAATTACAGCGCGCAGCTGACCGAGCTGCAAGGCAGCTTGGGCGCCGTGCGCAGTGGCCGTGTCGAGATGGCACCCCTGCAATTGCGCGGCCGTGTCGCTGGCACCGGCTTGCTGGCGATTGATGGGGCGCTCAATCCCTTGGGTTCGCCTTTGATGTTGGACATCAAGGCCTCGGCCACGGACATTGAACTCGCGCCGATGTCCCCCTACGCCGAGAAATATGCCGGCTACCAAATTGAGCGCGGCAAGCTCTCGACCAAGGTGGCCTACAAGATCGACCCCGATGGTCAGTTGCAAGCCACCAATCAGCTGATTCTCAATCAACTGACTTTTGGTGACGCTGTGAACAGCCCGGACGCGACCAAGCTGCCGGTGCGCCTGGCGGTGTCGCTGCTCAAGGACAGCAATGGCGTGATCGATGTGGAATTGCCCATTTCAGGCTCGCTCAACGATCCGCAATTCAGCGTCGGCGGCGTGCTGTTCAAGCTGATCGTCAACATGATTGGCAAGGCCCTGACGTCACCGTTCTCGCTGCTGTCGGGTGTCGGTGGCAGCGAGCATGGCCAAGTTGAGTTTGCGCTCGGCAGTGCGCAGCCCACGAACCCCGGTGCGCTGGAAAAAATTGCCAAGGCCTTGGCTGACAAGCCGACGCTGGCCTTGACGATCACCGGCTGGGCCGATCTTGAGTTGGAGCGCGCCGCCATGCAGCAGGCGCAGCTGGATGCGGCTTTGCTGGCGCAAAAGCGCCTGGAACTGCAGCGCCGCCAGACCGCTGGTGCTGATGCCCAGGCTGCGACCGAGCTCACGCTCAGCGAGGCCGAGCGAAGCCGATTGCTCAAGGTGGTTTATGAAGCGGCCAAGCTGCCCAATAAGCCCCGCAATATGCTGGGCTTTGCCAAAGACATTTCTGCCTCGGAGATGCGCAGCCTCTTGTTGCCCAGCTTCACCGTCAATGAAGAGACCGCGCATGCGCTCAGCCTGGCGCGCGGTGTGGCGGTGCGCGACAGCTTGATTGCCATGGGCTTGCCCAACCAGCGCATTTTTGTGGCAGCCCCCAAGCTGCATTCGGGCGCGGCCGGTGATAGCGCTTGGACGCCCATGGTTGAGCTCAAACTCGGCAGCAACTAAGCCTAAGAAAACGGAAACCCTATGAGCAGTATTGATGTGGCGACGCCGACTCTGGAGCGCATCACCCTGGGCGGTGGATGCTTCTGGTGCCTGGAGGCGGTGTATGAACAAGTGCGTGGTGTCCACGCGGTCGAGTCGGGCTACTGCAACGGTGCAGGCCCCCGGCCCAGCTATGAGCAGGTTTGCTCGGGCAATACCGGTTATGCCGAGGTGGTGCGGGTGGATTTCGATCCCAGCCAACTGAGCCTGCGTGAAGTGCTTGAAGTCTTTTTCGCAATTCATGACCCGACCAGCTTGAATCGCCAAGGGGCCGATGTGGGGACCCAATACCGCTCGGGCATCTATTTCCATGATGCTGAGCAAGAGGCGCTGGCGCGTGAGGTGCTTAACCAGGCGCAGCAAGCGCATCAGGGGCGCGTTGTGACTGAGTTGCTGCCTGAGCGCAATTACTGGGCGGCTGAGGCCTATCACCAGCATTACTTCGCCCGCAATCCCGAGCAAGGCTATTGCGCCTTTGTGGTGGCCCCTAAGGTGGATAAATTTCAGGCCACGTTTGCCAGGCTGGTGCGCGCTTGACCGCTTTGATTGAAACCCACGGCCTGCACTACCGCTACCCGCCCGCAACTCATGCCGCTGCTGCCGACACGGGGCAAACGTTGCGCTTTGCCGATATTCGGTTGCTGGCCGGGGAGCACCTGCTGCTGCGCGGCAAGTCCGGCAGTGGCAAATCGACCTTGCTGGCCTTGCTGGCGGGATTGCTGAGCCCTAGCGGGGGCCAAGTCTCGATCGCCGGCACGGATCTGCAAAGCCTGTCGCTGCGCCGCCGCGATGCCTGGCGCGGTGAGTGCCTGGGCTTTGTGCCGCAGCGTCTGCACCTCAGCAGCGCCTTGACGGTGTTGGACAACGTCATGCTGCCCTTTCTCTGCGCCGGACTGCCACCGGATGCCGAGCGGGCCACCGGCTTGCTTGAGCGCCTGGGTCTGCAAGGTTTGAGTGGGCGCAAGCCCCATCAGCTGAGCGTGGGGCAGGCTCAGCGCGTGGCGCTGTCACGCGCCTTGGTGCGCCGGCCGCGCATCTTGTTGGCCGATGAGCCCAGTGCGAGCTTGGACGACGAGCATGCTGCACAGATGATGGCCTTGCTGATGCAGGTGGCATCGGAGTCCGGCGCGTCCTTGCTGGTGGCCACGCATGACGCCCGCTTGCTGGTGCAGGCCCAAGAGGCGGGCGGCTTTCAGACCCTGGACCTGGGAGCGTCGGCATGAGGCTTTGGCGCATGGCCTGGACCTATCTGTGGTCGCAGCCTTTGACGGCGGGGCTGAATCTGCTGCTCTTGAGCTTGGGGCTAGGCGCGATCAGCTTTGTGCTCGTGGTCAGCGAGCAGCTTGACGCCGGCATGCGGCGTGATCTGCAAGGCATTGACTTGTTGGTGGGCGCCAAGGGCAGCCCGATGCAAATCATGTTGGCAGGCGTTTTTCACCTGGATGTGCCCACCGGCAATATCCCGCTCGAAACGCTAGAGACCTTGCGGGCTCATCCCCTGGTGGCGCGCGCTGTGCCGCTGTCGCTCGGCGATAGCGTTCGCGGCTTCAGGCTGGTCGGCACCACCCCGCAATACCTGGAGGTCGGTGGCGCTCGCTTGGCTGAAGGGCACTTGTGGGCCAAGCCCATGCAGGCCGTTCTGGGGGCCGAAGTGGCACGGAGCACTGGCCTGACCCTGGGCCAGCAGTTCAGCAGCAGCCACGGCTTGGGTGAGCAGGGCGATGCGCATGGTGAGCAGCTTTACACCGTGGTGGGCGTGCTGGCCGCGCAGGGCGGGGCGATTGATCGGCTGGTGTTGACGGATCTGGCCTCGGTATGGATCAGCCACGACGTGCATCAAGCGCCCAGTGCCCCGCTGATGAGCGACGCGCATGCCGGCAATGAAGATCACGATGATCATCGCCAAGAAAAGTCACATCAGGCGCATGGCAAGCTCGCCCCCATCAGCCAAGCGCAGCCGCCCGCCCCACCGCGCGAGATCACCATGGTGCTGCTGAGCTACCGTAGCCCGCTCGCCGCCATCAGCCTGCCGCGTTGGGTCAATGCCCAGCCGGGCTTGCAAGCCAGCGCACCCGCGTTGGAGACCGCCCGCTTGCAGCGCATGGTGGGGGCAGGTGAGGCGGTGTTGCGCGGCTTTGGCCTGGTCATGCTGATTTCCGCCGGGCTATCGGTGTTTGTGGCGCTCTTGCACGCGGTGCGGGCGCGCCAAAGTGATCTGGCCATGATGCGCATGCTGGGCGCCAGCCCCGCCCGGGTGGCGAGTCTGATCGCGCTGGAGGCCCTGAGCTTGAGCGGCCTGGCCTGTCTGCTGGGCTTGGGGCTGGGCCACGGTTTGGCGGCAGCTTTGGGTGTTTTGATGGCGGCGCAGCAGTCCTTGGCGGTCAGCGCCTGGTGGTTTTCCTGGACCGAGTTGATGCTGCCGGCCTTGGGTCTGGGCTTGGCCTTGTTGGCGGCGGCCTGGCCGGCTTGGCGCGCTTATCGCCTGGATGTGACCGAGCTATTGCAGGCGCCGCATTGAGTGACTTTGCTCAGCCGCCCGGCAGCGCAGGCACAATGCGGGCTGAGATGAACAGAATCCCTCCCCGTCCTCGCCCCCACTTGCCTCGCGCCGCCGCCTTGGTGGCCGCGACGCTGGCTCTTGGCCTGATTGGCTCGATCAGTCCGATCGACTTGGCCTTTGCGCAAGCTGCGCCGGTCATTGGCCAGGGCCCGGGCTATCACGATCCCCGCAGCCCCTTCAAACCTTTGCAGGAAAAAGAGGGTGTGCTGACCTGGACTTTGCTGTCGTCCGTCACGACCAAGGCCGACAAGACGCGCTTGATCCCCATCTTTCCAGCCGCCGTGCAGGCCCTGGACAAGAAGACGGTCAAGGTGCAGGGCTTCATGATGCCGCTGGAACCTGGCGACAAGCAAAAGCATTTCCTGCTGTCATCGGTGCCCACATCGTGCTCGTTCTGCGTGCCGGCCGGTCCTGAAGGGCTGATCGAAGTGCGCACCAAGGAGCCGGTGCGCTACAGCCTGGAGCCGGTGATGGTGCAGGGCGTTTTGGCGGTGTTGAATGACGACCCTTATGGCCTGTTCTACCGGGTCAATGAGGGTCAGGCTTTGGTCAGCAAGCCCTGAGGATTTGATGCGCCAGCCTCTCGTTCAGCGTCCACATGGGCAAGCCAGCAGCTTCTGGCTGGCATTGCTGTGCGCGCTGAGCCTGCTTTGCGCACAAGGCCTGGGGCACTGGCACCGGGTGGCTCACGCCAGCAGCGCGCCTGCGGGGCTGGCCCAAGTTCAGTCGCAAATTGAGGGGCGTGTCGCTTCATCCGGCTTGACGCTGTGGGGCCACCAATTGGGCGACAGCGTTTGCTCGGTGTTCGACCATATCGCTCAAGATCATCTCCCTCAGGCTGCGGCGGCCGTGGTCTTGGCCGAACTCAGCCCCTTGCGCTTTTTGCAGCAGGCGCCGGCCAGTGCGGCGGCCCAGCCGTTCTGGAAGCGCGGCGCGCGCGGCCCGCCTCACTCTGCATGAACCCTATCGGTCCACTCACCCGCGGGTGAGTGGCGGTTTCATGCTTTGCCACGCCGATCAATGTCACGGCGCTGGCTCACGAGTGATTTATGCGAACAAAAACTTTTGCGCGTCGGCCCCTGGCCGTCGGCGCCAGCCTGCTTTGCCTGGCCGGTATGTCTTCTTTCATGGCTGCACCCGCTGTGGCTCAGCAAGGTCCAACAGCTGCCAATGGCAGCGTGCCGACAACTGCCGCTGCTGCGAGTGCTGCCGGCAATGCCGCTGCGGCCGAAAAGCTCGACCGCGTGGTGCTGACTGGCAACCCCTTGCGCGCGGGCGAACTGACCCAAGCGGTCGATGTCTTGCAGGGCGACGCGCTGATCCTGCGCCGCGCTTCCAGCCTGGGAGAAACCCTGGACGGTCTGCCCGGCGTGGCCTCCAGCTACTTCGGCCCCAATAGCAATCGGCCCACCATTCGCGGCCTGGATGGCGACCGGGTGCGCATGCTCAGCAACTCGGGCAGCTCGGTCGATGCCTCCAGTCTCAGCTTCGACCATGCCGTGCCCCTGGATCCTTTGGTGGTCGACCGAATTGAAGTGCTGCGCGGTGCCGCGGCCTTGCTCTATGGCGGCAATGCCATTGGCGGCGTGGTCAACACCCTGGACAACCGCATTCCGCGCAAGGCCCAGGCGGGCTTGAGTGGCGCGGCTGAAGTGCGCCTGGGCGGCGCGGCGGCCGAACGCAATGGCGCCCTGGTGCTGGACGGTGGCACAGGCACAAGCCAGAGCGGCTTCGCCTGGCATGCCGATCTGGCCGCGCGCCGCGCTGGCGACCAGCGTACGCCCGAATTCCGCAGCGAAGATGGCCTCAGCAAGCAGGTGCGGAATTCTGCTGCGGATAGCCACGGCGGCGCCTTGGGCGGCTCCTATGTTTTCAGCAATGGTTATGCGGGCGTGTCGCTGGACGACTACCGCAATGACTATGGCGTGACGGTGGAGCCCGACGTCAAGATCAAGATGCAGCGCCAACGCCTGGCCGCCGCCGGTGAATGGCGCGCGGCCGAAGGTGACACCGGGGCCTTGTTGCAGCGCTTGAGCTGGCAACTCAGCCGCAGCAATTACGAGCACAAGGAAGTGGAAGGTTCGGGCGAAGTTGGAACTGTGTTCAAAAGCGTGGGCCATGATTTGCGGCTGGAAGCCCAGCATGGCGCGCTCGGCCCCGTCCACGGCATGGTCGGTGTGCAGTGGGAAAAGTCAGACTTCAGTGCCGAGGGCGCCGAGGCCTTGGTGCCCAGCTCCATTACCGAGAACGCGGCGGTCTTTTTGCTTGAGCAATATGAGTCCGGGCCTTTCAGCCTATCGCTCGGCGGCCGGCTGGAGTCGGTGCGGATTGAGTCGGCGGGCGACGCCGCCGGGGCCGAGCCGCGTTTCGGCCCCGCCGCAACGCAGCGTTACAAGCCGCGCAGCGCCTCGCTCAGTGCCAGCTATCGCTTGCCCCAGATCGCGCAAGGCCTGAGCCTCAACGCCAATCTCAACAGCACCGAGCGGGCGCCGATGTTTTACGAGCTGCATGCCAATGGCGTGCATGTGGCCAGCGGCGCTTTTGAGCGCGGTGATGCCAGCCTGGGCCTGGAAAAAGCCAAGGGTGTGGACCTGGGGCTGCAATGGAAGACCGCCGAGCATTTGCTGCGTTTGAACGTCTACCAGACCCGCTTCTCCAGCTATATCGCGCTGGACGCCACCGGCGAGCCTGAGATCGAAGGCATGCCGGTCTACGCCTTCAAATCGGTGCCGGCCACCTTGAAGGGTTTTGAGCTGGAAGGGCGCTGGACCCTGCCGGCGGCCATGTCGGCCTTTGCGGGCGCTGGCACGGTGCTGAGCTTGTCGGCCCAGCTCGACGGCGTGCGCGGTGAAAACCGCGCCACCCGCGAAGCCTTGCCGCGCTTGGCACCCCTGCGCGCCAGCTTGGGCCTGGATGCACAGAGCGGGCTGTGGTCCGGCCGCCTGGAATGGCGCTTGTCGGCTCGCCAGGACCGGGTACCGAGTCTGGACACGCCCACGGCGGGTTACGGCCTGCTCAAGGCCAGCATTGCGCGCCAGTTCATGCTGGGTCAGTCCGACGCGCTGTGGTATTTGAAGCTGGACAACATCACCAACAAGCTGGCCTACAGCGCCACCTCGGTGGCGACCATCCGTGAACTCAGCCCGCTGGCCGGCCGCTCGCTGCACACCGGGGTGCAGGTTCGCTTCTGAGCTGAAAAGGGCCGGACTTAGCGCGGCAGGTGATGGCCGTGGATCAAGGCGCCAAGCGCTCCTTGATCCATTGGCCGCCTTCTTGGCGGTAGCACAGGCGGTCATGCAGGCGTGAGCGGCGGCCTTGCCAGAACTCCCAGCGCTGCGGCACCAAGCGGTAGCCGCCCCAGTGCGGTGGGCGCTCGGGGTTGAGGCCGTGGGTCATGGCGGCTTTGGCGGCATTGCTCACCAGAACCGCCCGTGAACTGATCACCTGGCTTTGCGGCGAGGCCCAGGCGCCCAGCCGGGAGTCCAGCGGCCGCGAGCGGTAGTAAGCATCAGACTCGGCGGCGTCCACGCGCTCAACCCGGCCTTCGATGCGCACCACACGCTCCAACTCTACCCAGTGGAATTGCAACGCGGCCAGCGGGCTGTGGGCTAACTCCTGGCCTTTGCGGCTGTCGTAATTGGTGAACCAGACCAGGCCGCGCTCATCAAATCCCTTGATCAGCACGATGCGGGTGGAGGGCTGCCCGTTCGCACCGACCGTGGCCAGGGTCATGGCATTGGGCTCGGGGATCTCGCTGGCCAGGGCCTGATCCAGCCAGGTTTTGAATTGGGCCAAGGGTTGCTCGGCGCTCAAGGCCTCATCGAGTTCGCCTTGTTCGTAGCTTTTGCGGAGGTCGGAAAGTTTGCTCATAGGCCTTAGTATGCGACGTTTGGCCGATGCTGCACTGGCGCCTGTGCGACGCCCAGCACGCGACTTGGGCTCAGACGGTGCGTAAAACACCTTAGGTGTTGGCCCCAGTTCCACGTCGGCGACCCGGGCGGCATGCTGCTTGGCAGTGCGAGCCTGGCGATTTGATCGGGCCGCACGGGGGATAAACATAAGGTTCAGGATGACTAAACGGCGACCGGCGCTGGTCGTGCTTGCGGCAGGGCGCGGCATCAGGTTTCACGGCCAGGGCCATAAGCTGGCGCAGCGGCTCGGCGCAGATACCGATGCCGAGCAATCCCCCATGCCCGCCAATGATGCGCAGGGCCAGGCCGATATCGATGATGCGTCGCGAGACACCGTCTTGTCTCGCAGCCTGCGCAATGCGATGGCCACAGGCTTGCAGCTGGTGGTGGTCACCACGCCCAAATTGCAGCAATTGGTGCAGGGCTGGGTGGCCTCGGTGGATCTGGTGGTTTTGCCCGACCTGGATCAACAAGGCCGGGCCAGCCCGGTCGGCATGGGCTATTCGATCGCGGCTGGCGTGCGCGCCAGTGGTGATGCGGAAGGCTGGTTGATCATGCCGGCCGATATGCCCTTGCTGCGCCCCAGCAGCATCCTGGCCGTGGCCGCCGCGCTGGAGCAGTACCCGGTGGCGTTTGCACAGTACAAGGGCCGCCAAGGCCATCCGGTGGGCTTCAGTGCAGAGCTCTATTCCGAATTGGTTGATCTGCAGGGCGACGAGGGCGCGCGGCGCATCTTGGCCCGCTATCCCTCACAAGCTGTGGACATCGATGATCCCGGTGTGCTGGTCGATGTGGACACGGTCGAAGACCTCGATCGCCTGCGCGGCCAAATGAGCTGAGGCTTCGCGCCCGGCGTGGCGGGCTTCAGCCGAGCAAGCCTTCTTGCGCTGCCAGGCGCAGCTGTCGCTCCAGTTCCCGGTCTTGGATGCCGTGGGCTTGCAAGCTCTGCACCGTGCGTTGCAAATAGTCCAGGGTGCTGCCGTAGCGGCCATGGGCGGCCTTGAAAATCTGCAGCAGGGCGGCGTCGGTCAAAGGGGCTACCAAACCCGGGCTTTGGCGCTCCAGCGTGAAGCTGAGTGCGCGGCGTGGGCCGCTGCTGCTCAGGCAGTTCAACCAACGCGGCTGGTAGGAGCCCACCACCATTTCTCGGGCCCACAACTCGCACAGCACGGCCGCGCTCTGCGCCGGACTCACGCGGTAGAACAAGCCCCGGCAACTGCCGCCGGGCAAGAGGCAGAGCACCAGACCCGGTTGTGCCGCATTGCCGCGGTTCACCAAGGAGCGCAGGCGCAGTGCGCGGTGAAAGCCATGCACCTGGGCTGGCCCCTGCTCCACGGCGGCGAAGCCAGGCTTCCAGATCAGGGAGCCGTAGGCGAAAAGCAGCAGCCCTTGTTGCCGGCACCATTGCTGCTCAGCCAAGCGATAGAGCGCTTGGCTGCGTGCGGGCAGGGCCTGGATGATGGCCGGCAAGTCGTCGGGGTCAGGTCTTGATGGGGGCATGCGCCCATGCTGCCATAGCTTGGTGGCCAGTCCGCACAGAAAAATTTCAGCGGCATTGTCCCTGAGTAAGAAGGCCGGCGCATTGCGTAAAACGCAATGGGGTTTTGCCGCTTGTCCGCCCGGCCGGGCTGGCGACAATGTGCGGCCGCATGACTAACAGACCTCTCTCTCTACACCGCCAAGCCCTGCGCTTTCTTCATGCCGGCGGCATCAGCGCAGCGCGGCTGAGTCTTCGGGCTTGGCGGCCGGCAGGCTGGCTGATGGCAGGCTGGCTGATGGCCCAGTGGGTGACGGCCGATTTGGCCTTGGCCGCAAGCCCGCCCGCGCCCGTGGCCGCCAGTGCCAGCCCAATGGCCGGGCCTGCGACGCCGAGCGCCGCGCCCGGCGTGGCTGCAAGCACCGTGTCGGGCAGCCCGGCGTCGGCGCTGCTCAGTGGGGAGGGCTCCAACACCTTGCGCAAGATTCGCGACACCGGTTTGATCGTGCTGGGCTACCGCGCCGCCTCGCCGCCGTTCTCCTATCTGGATGCGCGGCTCAAGCCCATGGGCTATTCGATTGATCTGTGCACGCAGATGGTGGAAGCGATCAAGCAGCGCCTCGACCTGCCCGAGTTGGAGGTCAAGTACTTGCCGGTCAGCTCCGCCACCCGCATGCCCTTGGTGGCCAATGGCACGGTGGATCTGGAGTGCGGCATCACCACCAACACGCTGGAGCGGCAAAAGACCCAGTCCTTCTCCTTAACGATCTTTCTGGCCCAGACCCGGCTGATGTCCAAACGCGTGGCACCGCTGCGCAAGCTCGATGATTTGCGCGGCCTGGCGGTGGCCTCCACCATCGGCACCACCAGCATCCAGCTGCTGCATCAGGCCAATCTGAATCAGCAGCTGGGCATGCGCATTGTGGTGGGCCAAGACGACCACGACGCTTTTCGCTTGCTACTGACCGACCGCGCTGCCGCCTATGCCATGGACGATGTGCTGCTGCGTATGTCGCAGATCAGCGCGGCGCGGCCGGAGGACTTTGTGATCTCGGACGAGGTCTTCTCGGTCGAGCCCTATGCCATCGGCCTGCCGCGTGATGACGCGGTGTTCAAGAGCCTGGTAGACGGTGTCATCGCGGGCATCTACCAGCGCGGCGAGATTCAGGCCCTGTACCGCAAATGGTTCCAGTCGCCGATTCCGCCGCGCGGCATCAATCTGAATTTGCCCATGGGCGAGGCTTTTAGACGCCTCGTGCAAAAGCCCACGGACTCGGCCGACCCCGCGGCCTATCGCTAAACCGGCGCCAGCTTGCGCCGCAGCCCGGCTCAGCGGAACTTTTCCAGCTCAATGCCGTGCCGGTGCAGCTTGTCGTAAAGCGTCTTTTTGGCCGTGCCCAGCAACTCCATCGCCGCGGGAATGCGGCCCTGGCATTTGCGCAAGGCCTGTTCGATCAAGGCCTTTTCGACATGGTCCATTTGCTGGGCCAGGGTGTGGCCGGGCTCGCCTTCAGGCTGGCTGCTCGCACCTTCCTGGCTGCTGATGGCCAGCACAAAACGGTCGGCCGCATTGCGCACCTCGCGCACATTGCCCGGCCAGTCATGCGCCATCAATTCGCGCAGGCGCTGGGGTGACAGCTCCGGCGCCGGGCGCTCATAACGGGCGCAAGCCTGGGCGACGAAATGCTCGAACAGCAGCGGGATATCCTCGCGCCGCTGGCTTAGGGGCGGCAGCTGCAGGGTCGCCACATTGAGGCGGTAGTACAGGTCGCCGCGGAATTTGCCTTGCTCGCTCAAGGCGCGCAGATCGGCCTTGGTGGCGGCAATCACCCGCACATTGATGGGCAGTTCTTCGTTGGAGCCCAGGCGCTCGACTCGCCGTTCTTGCAGCACCCGCAGCAGCTTGATCTGCAGGGCGATGGGCATGGTTTCGATCTCGTCCAGCAGCAAGGTGCCGCCGTTGGCATGTTCGATCTTGCCGATGCGGCGTTTGCCGGCCGAGGTGTAGGCGCCGGGCTCATGGCCGAACAACTCGCTCTCGAACAAGGCCTCGGGCAGGCCGCCGCAGTTGATGGCGACGAAGTTGCGGTCGCGCCGGCTGCTTTGGTCGTGCAGGCAGCGCGCCACCAGTTCTTTGCCAGTGCCGGTCTCACCCAGAATCATCACATCGGCCGAGGTGTCGGCCAGATTCAGCACCTGGGCGCGCACCTGCTGCATGGCGCTGGAGTTGCCCAGCAAGACCGCTTCCACGCCGCTGCGCCGCTGCAGCTGGCCACGCAGCTCATCTACCGCCACGCGCAGCACGCGCTTGTCCAGCGCGCGTTTGAGGGTGTCGATGAAGCGCTCCGGCGCGAAGGGCTTTTCCAGGAAGTCGTAGGCACCCACCCGCATGGCTTGCACCGCCATGGCCACATCGCCGTGGGCGGTGACCAGCACGACGGGAATGTCGGGGTCGGTCGCCACCACATGGTCCAGCAGGCCGAGGCCGCTCATGCCGGGCAGGCGCACATCGGTGGCCACCACGATTTGCGCGCCGGCCTGGATATGGGGCAGGGCTTCTTCGGCGCAGGCGCAGGCGCAAACCTCCAGGCCTTCCAGCTCCAGGGTCTGGGTCAGGCTGGCGCGCACCGGTGGGTCGTCTTCGACGAACAAAATCTTGTAACCCTCAAACATGGGACTCTTTCGGGCTCAGGGCCAAATCAAACTCAAACGTCATACCGGTGGCAGGGGGCGGGTTGTTGCGGGCGCGCAGTTGGCCGCCAAATTCGTGCACGATTTTCGATGAAATCACCAGGCCCAGCCCTAAGCCTTGGCCGGCGGGCTTGGTGGTGAAGAAGGGTTCAAACAGGCGCGGCAGCAAGTCCTCGGCCATGCCCGCGCCGCTGTCGCTGATCAGCAGGCTCAGGCGGGCTTCATGCATCTCGGTGTAGATGCGCAGCGTCTTGCTCGCGCTGGTTTGCATGGCGTCGATGGCATTGCCGATCAGATTGACCAAGACCTGCTCCAGCCGGTTGCCGTCGCAGCTCACCCGCAGCTGTTCGCTAACGTCAATTTGCAGCGCCACCTGCTCGGCCTGAATGCGGTGCTGCAGCAGGGTGCGCGCGCCCTGAATCGCCGCCAGCAGCGAGACCGGCGCCTGCGCGGCCTCGGCCTTGCGGGCAAAGCTCTTGAGCTGGCGGGTGATGGCGGTCATGCGCTCCACCATGGCGTCGATGGCGCGCAGGTTTTCGGCCACCGTGCTGTTGCGGCCTTTTTCCAGCAGCAGCAGGCTGTTGCGGGAGAGGGCGCGCAGGGCCGTCAGCGGCTGGTTGATCTCATGTGAGATGCCCGCCGACATCTGCCCCAGTACCGCCAGCTTGCCGGCTTGCATCAGTTCGTCCTCGGCCTGCAGGCGCTGGTTGATCTGGTGCTTCAGCTCGCTATTGCTGTGGCGCAATTCCTGGGTGCGCTCGGCCACTTGTTGTTCCAGCTCGCTGTGCGCCTGCTTCAAGGCCTCGCTGGCGCGGAAGAGTTGTTCCAGGGCGCGCCGGCGATAGGCCAGGTACAGCAGCAACAAGCCCAGGCTGGCGCCCACCGCCGCACCGCCCCAGGCCGCATAGCGCGCATGGCGCCAGACCTCGCTGGGGTCTGACAAGGTGACCAGGCGCAGGGCCAGCGGCACGATGGGGCGCTCTTGCGCCAGCAGCGGGCGGCGGCGGGTATCGCCGTCGATGGCGGGCACTTGCACCAAGCTGGTGTCTTGCTGGTTCAAATCCTCGGTGGCCAGGGCCAAATCGGGGCCTAAGAGGCTGGCATAGCGCCCACTGGCCAGCAGTTCGGCATGGCGCTCGGCACTGCCCCGGTTGAGCAGGCGGTACTTCCAAGCCGGCACCGAGGACATGATCACCACATCATTGCTGTCCACCACCAGCAGCTTCTCGCCTTGCGAGCGCATGCCCTGATCCACCCAGGTCGCTTCCAGGGGCGCCAGGTTCAGCATCACCACCACCTGGCCGACCACGCGACCGTCGCGTTGCAGGTTTTGGCTGAGCAGGTAGTCGGTGCTGGCATTGGCTTCGTTGGCGGCAAAGAACTGGCCGCTGCCGGCGCCAAGCTGTTTGCCCAGGCGCCGCATCAAGGTCTCGGCCGGTGGTTCTTGCTTGGGCGCGATGGCATGGCTGCTGGCGTAGTCGTCGCTGGAGGCGATCACCCGGCCTTGCGCATCGCAAATGAAAATCAAGCCGAGGCCGGCGCGCACATTGATGCGCGCGAGCTTGCGGCTGGCACGCTGGCGTGCGGTGGCATCGCCGGGTTGCGCCAGTGCGGCCATCAAGTCCTGGTCGATCGCGATCAGGCTGGGCAGATAGTCATAGCGGGCCAGCTGGGCCTCCAGGCTGGCGGCGTAAAGCTCCAGGCGCTCGGCGGCCACGGCGGCGAGCTGCTCCATGCCAGCGCGCTCGCTCAGGCTGTGGCCGATGTTCAGACCCAGCGCGATCAAGGCCAGGGTGAGGCTGGCCACGATGCTGGGATGGCTGAGCCGATTGCGCCAGCGTTGGCCGGAGGTGGCAGTCGAAAGTGTGTGGGGCTTGGGCATTAGCCCGCCAGTGTGCCTAAAGCTGGCGCCGCTGTCGCGCAGTGCGCGGGTGCGAATGCGTCGCGCCAGCCAGGGTTTGAGAGCAGTCTGAAGTGGCGCTTGGGCGGTATTCCGCACTCGCGAATGAGCCCCTGTGTCGAATTCCGCCCGAATGCCGGGAGCAGGGCTGTTGACGCTGCCGCAGCGACATAGGGTGGCCTCAGTGATTACCCGTGCTGCGCGATTTTTGGCATGTGGCTTGCAAACCTTTGACGCAGATCAGCGCGACCTTGGTGTTGTCGCTTCCCGAAAAAAAGCAGCAAAGGACTCAAGCATGGAAACTTTTATGCAACAGATCATCAATGGTCTGGTGCTGGGCAGCATGTATGCCCTGGTGGCCCTGGGGTACACGATGGTGTACG
>NZ_CAMFJS010000020.1 GCF_945956965.1 uncultured Roseateles sp. | reverse complement strand
CCCGCCTCTAGACTCGGCTTTGCCGGGAACAACGTCCTGAGAAACTACAGCTAGCTGCAACTGCCAGGCGCCATGAACTTCTTCATCCAATTGAGCAAGATCAATATGAGCCAACAAGCAAGCAAGCCCTCTTCCAAGCTGGGCGCTGGCGCAAGAGCGCTATATCTCCTGCCTTTGTGCGTCGCTGTGCTTGCCGCTTTGTCGGCCTGCGGCGGCGGTGACAAGGCAGCAGCCGCGGGCCCAGCCGGCGGCATGCCGCCACCTCCCCAGGTGGGCGTGGTGAAAGCCAGCTTGCAGCCTGTGGCCGTGCAGACCGAATTGCCGGGTCGGGTTGAAGCCCTGCGCACGGCGCAGGTGCGGGCCCGCGTCAATGGCGTGGTGCTCAAGCGCTTGTTCACCGAAGGCGCCGAAGTGCGCGCCGGCCAGCCGCTGTTCCAGATCGACCCCGCCCCCTACCAAGCCGCGCTGGACAGTGCGCATGCCAGTCTGATCAAGGCGCAGGCGAATCAGAGCCAGGCATCGGCCCAAGCCGAGCGCAACAAGCCGCTGGCCGAAGCCAAGGCCATCAGCCAGCAGGAATACATCACCTCGGTCGCCGCAGCCAAGTCGGCCGAAGCCGATGTGGCTGCCGCCAAGGCCGCCATCCAGACGGCGAAGTTGAATCTCGATTACGCCGCCGTCAGCGCGCCGATCTCTGGCCGCATCGGCCGGGCCCTGGTAACCGAAGGCGCCTTGGTCAGCGCGGCAGAGGCCACGCAACTGGCCCTGATTCAGCAAACCAGCAGCGTCTACGTCAACTTCACCCAAAGCGCCAACGAGGTGCAGCAACTGCGCCGCGCCCTGAGCAATGGCAAGCTGCGCGCTGATGCCGCGCAAAGCGCCCAGGTGCGCATCGTGCTGGACGATGGCACCGAACTGGCCAAGCCCGGCAAGCTGCTGTTCACCGACCTGAGTGTGGACCCCACCTCCGGCCAGGTGACCCTGCGCGCCGAAGTGGCCAATGCGAACAACCAATTGCTGCCCGGCCAATATGTGCGTGTGCGCTTGAGCCAAGGCGAGTTGCCGGCAGGCATCTTGCTGCCCCAGCAGGCGGTGACGCGCAGCAACCAGGGCGACTCGGTCTTGGTCGTCGGCCCGGACAACAAGCCCATGCCGCGCAAGGTCAAGGTCGATCGCGGCCAAGGCAATCAATGGGTGGTGCTGGAAGGCCTGCAGGCCGGCGAACAAGTGATCGTGGACGGCTTCCAAAAGATGTTTGTGCCCGGCGCGCCGGTGACCCCGGTGCCGTGGACGCCGGCTGCGTCGGCACCCGCCGCACCTGCCGCCCCCGCAGCATCGGCCGCCAGCGCCGCAGCGCGTTAAGGCGAGGACGCAGTCATGTCAAGATTCTTCATTGATCGACCTATTTTTGCTTGGGTGATCGCCCTGTTCATCGTGGTGTTCGGCGCTGTTGCCGTCACCGTGCTGCCAGTGTCGCAATACCCCAAGGTGGCGCCGCCCTCGCTGGTGCTGAGCGTGGCCTATCCGGGCGCCTCGGCCAAGGTGCTGGACGAAAGCGTGATCTCGGTGATTGAGCAGGAGCTCAATGGCGCCACCGGCCTGGCCTATATGGAGTCCACCTCCCAGGCCAACGGCACCGGTGCCATCACCATCACTTTTGAGGCCAATACCAATATCGACCTGGCTCAGGTTGATGTGCAGAACCGCTTGTCGCGCGCTTCGCCGCGCCTGCCTGCTGCGGTGACGCAGCAAGGCGTGCGGGTCGACAAGGCGCAGAACAACTTCCTCTTGTTCGTGACCTTGTCCAGCAAGGACGGCACCAAAGACCCGATCTCGCTGGGTGACTATGCCGCCCGTTCTATCGTGCCCGAGTTGCAGCGCATTCCCGGCATCGGCCAGGCGGAGCTCTTCGGTACCGAGCGCGCCATGCGCATCTGGCTGGATCCCGCTAAGCTGCTGAGCTACAAGCTCAGCCCGGCCGAGGTCAATGCCGCCATCCGCAACCAGAATGCCTTGACGCCGGCCGGTGTCATCGGCGACCTGCCCAACCTCAGCAGCCAGACCATGTCGGCCACGGTGGTGGTCAATGGTCAGTTGGAAAACACGACGCAGTTCGAGAACATCGTCTTGCGCGCCAACACCGATGGCTCCAGCGTGCGCCTGAAGGATGTGGCGCGGATCGAATTGGGTGGCCAGAGCTACGGCACTTACTCGCGCCTGAACGGTCAGCCGGCCACCGGTATCGGTATCCAGCTGGCGCCTAGCGGCAATGCTTTGGCCGCGGCCACCGCGGTCAAGGAGCGCATGCTGCAGTTGCAGAAGTTCTTCCCCGAGGGTGTGGTCTACGAGATTCCCTACGACTCGTCCAAGTTCGTCAAGGTGTCGATCCACCAAGTGGTGGAGACCCTGGGCGAGGCCGTGTTGCTGGTGTTTCTGGTGATGTTCTTGTTCTTGCAGAACTGGCGCTACACCTTGATCCCGACCCTGGTGGTGCCCATCGCGCTGTTGGGTACTTTCGGCGTGATGTTGACGCTGGGCTTCTCGATCAACGTGCTGACCTTGTTCGGCATGGTGCTGGCCATCGGTATCTTGGTGGACGATGCCATCGTGGTGGTGGAGAACGTCGAACGCATCATGAGCGAGGAGGGCCTGTCACCGCTGGAGGCCACCCGCAAGGCGATGACGCAGATCTCCGGCGCCATCATCGGCATTACCGTGGTGCTGGTTTCGGTGTTCGTGCCTATGGCCTTCTTCTCCGGCTCGGTGGGCAATATTTATCGTCAGTTCTCGCTGGCGATGGTGGCGTCCATGCTGCTGTCCGCGCTGATGGCTTTGACGCTGACCCCGGCCCTGTGCGCCACCTTGCTCAAGCCGGTGGAAGCGGGTCATCACCACGAGAAGCGCGGCTTCTTCGGCTGGTTTAACCGTGGTTTCTCGCGTACCGCCAAGGGCTATGAAGGCTGGGTGGCCAAGCTGCTCAAGCGCAGCGGCCGCATGCTGATTGTTTACGCTGCGGTGCTGGCGGCTGTGGGCTGGATGTATGTACGCATGCCGACCTCTTTCCTGCCCAATGAAGACCAGGGCTATCTGGTGGTGAATGTGCAGCTGCCGCCTGGTGCGACGGCCAACCGCACCGAGGCCGCCGTCAAGCATGTGGAAGACTTCATGCTCAAGCAGCCCGAGGTGGAAGCCACCATTGGCGTGATCGGTTTCTCCTTCTCGGGCCAGGGCCAGAATGCCGCGTTGGTGTTCGTGCCGCTGAAGCCGTGGGAAGAGCGGCTGGGCCCGCAGCACAGTGCCGCGGCACTGGCGGGCCGTGCTTTCGGCGCCATGATGGGCCAGGTGCGTGATGCCTTCATCTATCCGCTGAGCCCGCCACCCATTCTTGAGTTGGGCAATGCCACTGGCTTTGCGCTGCGCTTGCAGGACCGCGGCAATCTGGGACACGAGGCTTTGCTGAATGCCCGCAATCAAATGCTGGGCATGGCCTCGCAAAACAAGAAGATTGTTGGCATGCGCCCCGATGGCCTGGAAGACGCGCCGCAATTGCAAGTCGACATTGACCGCGACAAGGCCAACGCCCTGGGCGTGAGCTACGAGTCGGTGGCCAATGTGATCGGCACGACGCTGGGCTCGTCTTATGTGAATGACTTCCCCAACGCCGGCCGCCTGCAGCGCGTGATCGTGCAGGCGGATGTGGCCTCGCGTATGCAGCCGGATGACATCCTGCGCCTCAACGCCGTCAATGCGCAAGGTCAGAACGTGCCCTTGTCGGCCTTCGCCCATGCGCACTGGATCACGGGTCAAACCCAAGCGGTGCGCTACAACGGCTACCCCGCCATGCGCTTGGCAGGTGACGCCGCCCCCGGCGCCTCCACCGGTGATGTGATGAAGGAGCTGGAGCAGATGGCGCAGAAGCTGCCCAAGGGCATCGGCTTCGAGTGGACCGGCTTGTCGCGCGAAGAAAAGCTCTCGGGCTCGCAAGCGACGGTGCTGCTGGCCTTCTCGCTGCTGGCCGTGTTCTTGTGCCTGGCTGCTTTGTACGAAAGCTGGTCGATCCCGCTGTCGGTCTTGCTGGTGGTGCCGCTCGGTATCTTGGGTGCGCTGCTGGGCATGACCTTCCGTGGCATGCCGAACGACGTGTACTTCAAGGTGGGCCTGATCACGGTGATCGGCTTGTCGGCCAAGAACGCGATTCTGATCATCGAGTTCGCCAAAGACCTGCAGGCCGAGGGCAAGGGTCTGGTGGAGTCCATTCTGGAGGCCTGCCATCTGCGCTTCCGCCCCATCATCATGACCTCGATGGCCTTCATCTTGGGCGTGTTGCCGCTGTACTTCGCCTCCGGTGCGGGTTCGGCCAGCCAGCGTGCCATCGGCACCGGCGTGATGGGCGGCATGTTGACGGCCACCTTCTTGGCCGTGTTGTTTGTGCCGATCTTCTTCTACGTGGTGCGCCGCATCTTCAAGGCTCCGCCGGGTGCCGCCAATGTGCACAAGATCAGTAGCGACAAACCGAGCCTCCCCCGCACGGAGGAGCATTGAAATGAGCCGATTGAATTCATCACCTCTGAACGTCATCGCCGTGGCCGCTGCCGCCCTGGCCTTGAGTGCCTGCGGTTCGCTGGCGCCCAAGAATGAGCGGCCGGCCGCACCGGTGGCGCAAGCTTGGTCGGCTGCACCTGCCGTCGTCAACGGCAGCGGCTCGGCCGCCGCCGAGCTGCCCTGGCAGAACTTCTACGGCAACGATGCGCGCTTGCGTGAGCTGATCCGGCTGGCGCTGGAGAACAATCGCGATCTGCGTGTGGCCCTGCTCAATGTGGAGCAAGCCCGTGCCTTGGCGGGCGTGGCCGATGCGAACCGTTGGCCTACCGTGGGCCTTGGCGTGCAGGGCTCACGTGCGCCTGATAGCAAGGGCAATAACGTCAACAACTATCAGGCTGGCTTGCAGATCACCTCCTATGAGCTGGATCTGTGGGGTCGCGTTAAGAACCTCAGCGATGCCGCTGCAGCACGCTACTTGGCCAGTGCCGAGGGCAGCCGCGCCGCGCAGATTTCGCTGGTTGCTGGCGTTGCCTCGTCCTACCTGGCCTGGGTGGCTGACGGCGAACTGCTCAAGCTCGCGCAAGAGACCGTGGCCACACGTGGTGAGTCTCTGCGCCTGATGCGCCTGAAGTTCGACGGTGGCGCCGCCTCGGCGCTGGAGTACAGCAGCGAGCAGTCGGCGCATTCATCCGCCCTGGCGAACTTGGCGCAAGCCAAGCGCAATCTGGCGCAAGATGAAAATGCGCTGACTTTGCTGCTGGGCCAGCCCTTGCCCACGAACCTGCCGGCCGGCTTGAGCCTGGCGGCGCAGTCCCTGGCCGATGTGCCGGCGGGCTTGCCGTCTGAGGTCTTGGTGGCGCGGCCCGATGTGCGTCAGGCTGAGGCTCAGCTGATGGCGGCCAATGCCAATATCGGTGCGGCACGCGCGGCCTTCTTCCCGAGCATTTTGTTGACGACCAATTACGGCACGGCCAGCTCGGCCTTGTCGGAGTTGTTCAAGAACTCGGTCTGGACCATCACCGGCCAAGCCTTGATGCCCATCTTCGATGCCGGCCGCAACCAAGCTAATCTGGATTCAGCCAAGGCCGCCCAGGGCATTGCCGTGGCGCAGTACGAGAAAGCGGTGCAAACCGCCTTCCGCGAAGTGGCCGATGGCCTGGCTGGCCGCGCCACCTATGGCGAGCAATTGCAGGCGCAAAGCGCGCAAGCCAAGGCCGAGGCTGAGCGCCTGCGTCTGGTGAATCTGCGCTACGCCAACGGCGCGTCCAACAGCCTGGAGTGGCTGGATGCGCAGCGCGCCAGCTTCGCGTCTGAGCAGGCTTTGGTGCAGGTGCGTCTGGCGACGCTGCTCAACGGCGTCAATCTCTACAAGGCGCTGGGCGGCGGCGTTGCCGCGCCGGCGGCAGACAAGAGTTGAGGTGCTGTGCAGGCCGAAGACTCGGCCTGACATGAAACGACAAAGGGCTCCCTCGGGAGCCCTTTTTTGTTGAGCACCCGGCAAGCGGGCGGCTGCGGCTCAGGCCGCGATCAATGCACCGCTTTGATCCATGCCAGGCCTTCGGCCGTGGCGTAGCGCACTGCGGCGCGCTGGCTCAGGAAGCGGCGCGTGAAGCGCATCACACGGTCATGGCTGGCCATGCCGGAGCCGGAACGAATCGAGACTGCCGCTGCGAAGCTGCCGTCGTCTTGGGTTTTGATAATGGGTGAGACAAGATATTTGCCCACCTCAATGCTTGTTTTCTTATGCATTTTTCATAGAGGTGTGCACCCGAAGCAATCTTCAGATGCGGTATGGCGAAGGGAAGTTGCAGCATGGCGGGTGCAACGGTCCGTGAGTCTTCGAGGCCTCGAACGGACAGGACATGGCTTGGGGGGCCAGTACTTTCAAAGCTTCACTGCTTGCCTTTGTTCTTTGTGGTCTGGGCAAATCAATGAAGTAAAACAAAGCACCCCGGAGGGTGCCTTTTTAAGCCCAACGCTCACGCGTCGGGTGTGGGCAGCACGTCTTGCGAGCGCGCCGCCCGGCGCTAATTACAGAGCGCGGATGTTCGAAGCTTGCAGACCCTTGGGGCCTTGCTTGACTTCGAATTCAACCTTTTGGTTCTCAGCCAGCGTGCGGAAGCCGCCGTTGTTGCGGATTTCGCTGTGGTGGGCGAACAGATCCTTGGAGCCGTCTTCAGGCGTGATGAAGCCGAAGCCCTTGCCGTCGTCGAACCACTTCACGGTACCAGTTTGCATTGTCGTCATGATTGTTCCTTTTGAAACTAAATAAAAACCACCTCGCGGCTACACAGCCTGCAAGGACAGAAACACTCAAGAACAGTCAAACGGGGAGTTGAAACTGAAGCGAGCCGGGTCGCGAACGTACTGCGGTGGCTGCAGATTGAAGACCTTGAAGAAACGGTCTTGTGCGTATCTATGCGGTGGAGTCTATCACAGCGAGGCTGATTCTCCTAAATGATTCTTTGCGATGGGTCAAGATCCCTGCGCACTGAAATCAAGCCGCCTGCACCTGAACAGCAATCCCCGACAAGACCGCATTGCCCGACAGCAGGTCGCGCGTCCCGGCGTCGATCAGGGCATTCATATTGATGCCCGGCCGCTCGCCCGCCACGGTGAGCTTCATGCCGGGCAGGTCATGGCCCCAGCCATGCGGCAGGCTGACCACCCCGGCCATCATGTCTTCGCTTAGGCTGACCTGGACTTGCAAGCTGGCGCTGGCATTGCTGACGGTGGCTTGTCCGCCTTCTTGCAGCCCTAAGCGCTGCGCGTCGGCCGGGTTGATCAGAAGGGTGCAGCGCATGGGTCCCTTGGCCAGTACCGGCAGGTTGTGCATCCAGCTATTGCCCGAGCGCATATCGCGCCGGCCAATCAGGCGCAAACCGTCCGCAGGCCGGGACAGGTCGGCATCGACCTCGGGCAGGGCCGCCAGCAAGCTGGGCGGCGCCAGTTCGATCTTGCCCGAGGGCGTGCGCAGCAGCTCGGGAATGCGGGGCTGCAATTCGCCCAGGTCAATGCCTCCCGGCGTGGCGCGCACCTCGGCCAGGCTGAGCCGGTAAGGACCATGGCGCAGGGCTTGATCGATCAGGCGCTCCGGCCCGCGCAGCTCGGGGGCCGCCGGGTCGGGCGGGAAGGCAGCGTCTTCGATGGCCTCGATGTCCTGCCGCCAGTCTTTGCCCTCCAGCATGGCCGCGAGCCGGAGCAGGATCTGCCATTCATCCGGCCGCCCGGCGGGCTTGGCAAACACCGGCGCCGAGAAGCGCGCATGGTTGCGCCAGGACAGCTGGGGGAAGGCGACGTCGAAATGCAGATCCTCCAGCGGCGACAAGCCCGGCAAGATCACATCCGCATGTCGGGTGGTCTCGTTCAGATAGATGTCCAGGCTGAGCATGAAGTCCAGGCTGTCCAGCGCGCGGGACAGGCGCGGCCCGTCGGGGGCCGACAGCACTGGGTTGCAGGCCACGCTGATCAGGGCGCGCACTTGGCCCGCGCCGGGCGTTTCGATTTCTTCGGCCAGGCAATTGATCGGCAGCTCGCCATAGACCTCGGGCGCCTGGCTGACGCGGCTGTGGCGGCGCCCGGTGGTGATGCCGCGGCCGCTGCCGGGCTTGCCCTGGCTGTTGGCGGCAAAGGCCGCGGCCTTGGGGAACATGGCGCCACCTGCCGAGTCGAGCTGACCGATCAGGATATTGACGACGTCGATCAACCAGCTATTGAGGGTGCCAAAGCGCTGGGTGCAGGTGCCGATACGGCCATACAGCACGGCGCGCGGTGCGGCCGCCAATTCGCGTGCCAGGCGGCGTTGGGTGGCGGCTGC
The DNA here is from genome assembly GCF_945956965.1 of uncultured Roseateles sp. GTDB lineage: Bacteria > Pseudomonadota > Gammaproteobacteria > Burkholderiales > Burkholderiaceae_C > Paucibacter_A. The sequence goes on along the minus strand of NZ_CAMFJS010000020.1, from coordinate 89,015 downwards.
GATGCCGCAGCCGGCGGCCATGCGCTCGGGCGGGTAGGGGCTGACGGCCGCGCGCAGCTCGTCCAGCCCGGCCACATGCTCGGCCAAGTGGCGCAGCTTCATCAGGCCCTCGTCGAACAAGGTGTGCACCATGCCCAGCAGCAAAAATACATCGCCGCCTGGCAGGATGGGCAGGTACTCGTCGGCGGCATGGGCGGTTTCGCTGCGGCGCGGGTCGATCACCACGATGCGGCCGCCGCGTGCGCGCATGGCCTTGGCCTTGCCGCGGTAGTCCGGCACGGTCCACAAGCTGCCATTGCTGACCATGGGGTTGGCGCCCAGGATCACCATCAAATCGCTGCGCGGCAGGTCGGGCACCGGGATGCTCAACCAATGGCCGAACATCAGGCCGGCGCTGAGCTGCTTGGGCATTTGATCCAGCGTGGAGGCCGAGAAGATGTTGCGGCTGCCCAGCGCGCGGGCCAGGCGGGGGAAATAGGCCAACAGGCCGATCTTGTGTGCGGCGGGGTTGCCGATGCTGGCGGCCACCGCGTCCGGCCCGTGGGCTTGCACGATAGGCAGCAGGCGGCGCTCGACTTCGGCCAGCGCTTCATCCCAGCTGGCGGGCTCGAACTGGCCATTGCGCTTGATCAGCGGCTGGCGCAGGCGGTCAGGGTCCTCGTGCAAGTCTTTCAGGCTGACGCCCTTGGGGCAAAGGAAGCCGGCGCTCAGCACATCTTGCTCGGCGCCACGGATGCTGATGACTTGCTGACCGTCGCTGCGGATTTCGAGCCCGCAGCAGGCCTCGCACAGCGGGCAGATGCGGTAGTGAACTTGCTCGGACATGGCGGGCTCCAAATGGCTGAGAAAGAATGATCGGCGGATGACGGTTCGGGCCGGATTGTGGGCCGTCCGGCGGCGTCGCGTGGTCAACAAGGCGACAGCGGCATACTGCCGGTTTTGGATGCAGGAGTGGGTATGCGAATCGATATCGGTCAGGGTGTGCGCCTGTTCGTGGATGTGCAAGGGCCGGGCCTGGTGCCCGATGGCGCGCAGATGCGCGAAAAGCCGACGCTGATCTGCATGCACGGCGGGCCGGGCTTCGACCATGCGGCCTTCAAGCCGGGCTTTTCGCAGCTGGCCGATATTGCGCAAATCATTTACTACGACCATCGCGGCCACGGCCGCAGCGATGAGCGACCGCCGACTGAGTGGACGCTGGATACCTGGGCCGACGATGTGGTGCGCTTGTGCGATGCGCTGGGCATCGAGAAACCCATCGTGCTGGGCCAGTCATTCGGCGGCTTTGTGGCGCAGCACTACATCGCCCGCCATCCTGGCCATGCGGCCAAGGTGATTTTGTCCAGCACCTCGCACCATATGGGGCTAACGCGCAAGCTCGATGGTTTCGAGAAGCGTGGCGGCCCGCAGGCCCGCGCCTTGGCCGAAGCCTTCTGGACCCGGCCCGACCCGGCCACCTGGGCCGCTTACTGGGCCGGCTGCCGCCATCTCTACAACACGACAGCGCCGGCCGATCCGCTGGCGGCGCAGCGAACGCTGGTGCGTGAAGACATCCTGCTGCACTTTGTCGCCGGCGAAAAGCAGCATCTCAATTTGCTGCCGGGCTTGGCCGGTGCGCAATGCCCGGTGCTGGTGATGGCGGGCGAGGAAGATCCGGTCTGCCCGGCCGAGGATGCGCGCGAGATTGCTGCCGCTTTGCCCGCTGAGTTCTCTCAGCTGGTGACCTTCCCGGGCGTGGGGCATGGCGCCTGGCGCGATGACCCGGCCGCCGCGTTTGCGGTCTTGAGGAAATTTGTCCTGGCTTGATGGCCAAGTCAGTGACCAATCAGCGCGATCAATTCGCGCTCCACCAAGCTGGCGTCGCCCAGATTCATTTCGATCAGGCGGCGCAAGTGGGTGATGCTCTCGATGTCGATGCTGCGGCAGAGCAGTCCCGCGGAATCGCCTTCGACATGGGCCAGCTCACCCGCCATGGCGATGGTGGTGGTCTTGTCGGCCAGGGTGATCTTGAGCAGGCAGGGCTGGCCCAGGGTCACGAACTTGGCGTGCGGGAGCTTGAGCAGCGCGCCCTTCAGTGAGAGGTCAAGCACATGCGCCTGAATCTGCTCATGAGTGGTGATCAACTCGGCCTCGACGTCGAAGGCGACGCGGGTGAAATGGCGGCGTTCGGTATTGATGGCAAGCTCCCCAAAGCTGAAATGATGCTAGCAGACCATGCCGGGGCCTGCGCACTGATTTGACAGCAATTTCGCGGGCATTTGGGGCGCGGCCTGCCGCGGCTGGTGTTGCCGCCCTGTCTGCGGCCGCTCAGAGTCGAATCAACGACAAATCGTGCTCTGGTCCACCGCCTTTTGCAGGCGCTGCGGAATCACCGCCTCCAGGCCCATGGATTCCAAGATGTACCAGGCTGCGCGCAGATAGGTGGCGGTGGCGGCGCGGATCTCGTCGCGCTCACCGTTGGGTCCCGCGGACTGAAGTTGGCGGTTGGCCGCCTGCCCCCGGGTGTCGATCAGCGGCGCCTGATAGCGCAAGGCGATGCGGGCTAGCAAGGTTTGTACGGCGTCGTTATTGCGGGCGTGGCCGCCCAGCAGCTTGGCCAACTCGCCCAAGACTTCTTCGGCGGCGGCGGCCAGCAGGCGGGCCGCGTGGTCGCTGCCGCCGGCCAGGTAAAGCGCGGCGCTCAGGTCGGCATATTCCAGGGCCACGGCCAATTTGGGCAGGTCATCCTGGTTGGGGCTAAGTTTTTTGCTGCTGTGATTCATCTCAAGAGTCGGCTCAACTGCGCCCGTTGCTATCCATCCCTATGGCCGCCGCAAGCGCTTCATTTGCTCGCCCGACCGGCCAGGGTGTCATGCGTCCAGATCAAAAAAATTTCCCGCCCTGTGCGGCAGGCGGCCGACCATCTTAGTCTTGCCGTGTGACATTGAAAGCGCGGAAGTTGGCGGGAAAGTAGGCGCTAACAAGCTGGATTGCTGCGGGGCTGAGAGGCGGTTTTTTCGCTGGCGCAAGCGGGACAAGCCCTGCGCGGGGTCAAGTTCCGATCGCTAAGATGGGTCCATCATGGCGACCTTGCCTCGCCCCAATTGAAAGATCCTCAGCATGACCCCGCCAATCCCCACCCAACAAAGTTTTGATGACGAGGCCCTGGCGCCAGCCGTGGCCGCGAAGGCCCCCCTGACGGCCATTGCGCCGGCCGCTGCCTTGTCAGCGCAAGAGATCAGTGCCGAGGTCTTGCTGGAGAAATACGCCAAGGGCGATGAGCAAACCCTGGACCAATTGCGCCAGCGGGTGGCACGCGCCTTGGCCGAGGCCGAGGCGCCCGAGGCGCGGGCCGAGTGGGAGCTGAAGTTTCTGGACGCCCAGCGGCGCGGCTTTGTGCCGGCCGGGCGCATCAATTCCGCGGCGGGTACCGAACTCAGCGCCACCTTGATCAATTGCTTTGTGCAGCCGGTGGGCGATTCCATCGCCTCCGTCGAGGATGGCCATCCCGGCATCTACACCGCCTTGACCGAAGCCGCTGAAACCATGCGGCGCGGCGGCGGGGTGGGGTACGACTTTTCCCGCATCCGCCCGCGCGGCGCTTGGGTGGGCTCGACGCAGAGCAATGCCTCCGGCCCGGTCAGCTATATGCGGGTGTTCGATCGTTCCTGCGAAACGGTGGAAAGCGCCGGCAGCCGGCGCGGCGCGCAAATGGGTGTGCTGCGTTGCGACCACCCGGATGTGGAGGAATTCATCCACGCCAAGGACCAGGGCGATCTGAAGAACTTCAATATCTCGGTCGGCGTGACCGATGTGTTCATGCAGGCGGTGGATGCTGACGCCGAATTCGAGCTGACCCACAAGGCCGAGCCCGGCCCCAAGCAGCGCGCCGCCGGCGCCTACCAGCGCGCCGATGGGCTGTGGGTTTACCGCAAGCTCAAAGCCCGCGAGCTGTGGGATCAGGTGATGCGCTCCACCTACGACCATGCCGAGCCCGGCGTGCTGTTCCTGGACCGCATCAACCTCGACAACAATCTGCACTACTGCGAGTCCATCTCCGCCACCAATCCCTGCGCCGAGCAGCCTTTGCCGGCTTATGGCTGCTGCTGCCTGGGCTCGGTCAATCTGACCAGTTTTGTGCGCGACCCCTTCGGCCCGGATGCCGCATTCGACGAAGCTGGCTTCGCCGACGTTTGCCGCACCGCCACCCGCATGCTGGACAACGTGCTGGACGTCACCCCCTGGCCCTTGCCAGCCCAGCAGCAAGAAGCGCGCAACAAGCGCCGCGTCGGCCTGGGCTTTACCGGCTTAGGTGACGCCCTGGTGATGCTGGGCCTGCGTTACGACAGCGAAGCCGCGCGTGACGCCGCCCGCCGTATCAGCGAGGTGATGCGCGATGCGGCTTACGGCGCTTCGGCCGACTTGGCCGTGGAGCGCGGCGCCTTCCCGCTCTTCAATGCCGATCTGTACTTGTCTGGCGGCAACTTCGCTTCGCGCTTGCCGCAGGGCCTGAAGGACAAGATCCGCGCCCAGGGTTTGCGTAACTCGCACCTGCTGTCGATTGCGCCCACCGGCACCATCAGCCTGGCTTTTGCCGACAATGCCTCGAACGGCATTGAGCCCGCTTTCAGCTGGAGCTATACCCGCAAGAAGCGCATGCCCGATGGCGGCTACAAAGAGTATGCCGTGGAAGACCACGCCTGGCGCCTGTATCGCCATATGTTCGGCACCGCCGCGCCGCTCACATCCGCCTTCGTCACGGCGCTGGAATTGAGCGCCTCGGACCACGCGCTGATGGTGGCGGCTGTGGCCCCGTACGTCGACACGGCCATTTCCAAAACCGTCAATGTGCCGGCGGATTACCCCTACACCGAGTTCCAGAATCTCTATCACCAGGCCTGGAAGGCCGGGCTCAAGGGCTTGGCCACCTACCGGCCCAATAGCGTGCTCGGCTCGGTGCTGAGCGTCGATGCTGCCCCGGCGGTGACCGAACCCGAGCCGCTCAAGCCGGTGAGCAGTGCTGATGGCAGCAACCAGCGCATGTTGGTCACGCGCTTGCCCAATGCCGTGCTGGCCTCGCTGCGCTGGCCCAGCCGGCCTGAGCTGCCCGGCGGTAATCCGGCCTGGAGCTACATGATCCGCCACCCGCATGGCGACTTCGCGCTGTTCGTGGGCGAGCTGCCGGCGGTCGGCCCTGATGCCGGCCTGTTCGGCAAGAACCTGCCTTTCGAAGTCTGGGTCAATGGCGCGGAGCAGCCGCGCGGCCTGGCCGCTGTGGCCAAGACCTTGTCGATGGATCTGCGCACCAATGACGCCGCTTGGCTGCGCCTCAAGCTTGATGCCCTGGCCACCGTGGCCGAAGAGCGTGCGTTTGAAATGCCCATGCCCCCGGGCGGCGAGCCGCGCCTCTTCCCCGGCGTGGTGGCCGCTACAGCCGCTGTGATCCGCTGGCGCTGCGAGCAGCTGGGTGCCCTGGCCGAAGGCGGCGCCACCCCGGTGCTGGATGCCATGTTCAGCCGCGAAGAGCCGCGCACCAGCACCATGGGCACCCTGGCTTGGGCGGTGGACGTTGATAACCCGGCCACTAACGAACAGTTCACCTTGACCCTGAAAGAGGTCAGCCTGCCCACGCCCGATGGCGGTGTGGTGACGCGCCCCTGCGCCATGGGCTTCTCGGGCAATTACCCGAAAGCTTTGGATGGCATGGCCCGCCTGCTGAGCTTGGACATGCGGGTGATGGATCCGGCCTGGATTGGCATGAAGCTGCGCAAGCTGCTCAATGTGGGCGAGCCGCTGGGCCACTTCATGGCGCCGGTGCCATCGCTCTCGGGTGAACGCCGCCAGCAGATCTGGCCGTCCACCGTGGCCTATGTGGCGCGCCTGATCATCCACCGCTACGCCATGTTGGGCGTGCTGGACGAGCAGGGCATGCCGCAGGTGGAGATGGGCTTGCTGCAAGCGCCGCAGGCCAAGGTGGCTAGTGGCAACACCGTACCCGCCATGGCTGGAAAGCCTTGCCCGGAGTGCGGCAACGCCACCATGATCCACAAAGACGGTTGCGATTTCTGCACCGCCTGTGGCTATGTGGGGCAGTGCGGGTGAGGCGTTAGTCGCCGATCAGCTGGGGCATTGAGGCTGGCAGGGCAAGTGCCGGCCTGAATGGCCCCGCGCTTGCTCGATGGCGCAGGGGCCTCGCTTCTGGCGCGTGGATAAATGCACGTCATGCCAGTGAATCTGCTCGGATGACTTGATTAAAAGCAAGTCTCGCTTTGATAATAGTCGCTATCGGTACACCCGTTCGAAAGGCGGGGTCACAAAGCCTCCGGTCTACGTCCTTAGCAGGAAACGATAGCGGGGCTGCCTCGGTCCACTCTCCTTAGGACCGGGTCATGGCGGCTGCCCAGCCGCTTGGCGCTTGCTGAGTTGTTCTTCACTCGCAGCGCTCCGCCTTTTAAGTCGCGTATCGACATTCATGGCGCATCGGCTCGGTTCAGTCCGAACGGGTGCGTCGACGCGCGCTCACTCTCCTCGAGTTGGTCCCCCACTGCCTGGTCTTGCGCCGGGGCGGACTGCTTCGTCGTGCCTGAGTGCGGAATTGTCAGAAGGGCCAGCGGGCAGGCTTTCGGGGCAATTCAATGTTTTGAACACCTTGAAAGTAATTCGAATGAAGATGAATTGGCTTGCCCGATCCAGCTTGGGCACCAAGCTGTCCCTGGCAAATTTTGTTTTGATCGCCACCGTGCTGGCGCTGTTTGTGATGGCAGCCAGCTACTCCAGCGGCCGCATCATTGAAACGCACGCATTCGCCGAGGTGGAACAAAAGACGCAGTTGTTGGTCAAGCTGATGGAAGCTTCCGACCAAGACATCCGCGAGCGCACCAACTCCCTGAGCAAGGCCTTCCAGGCCACCCTGAAGGGCTCGATGGAGTTGCGCGACAGCATGGTTGAGATCAAGGGCCGCGCCACGCCGGTGCTGGCCTTGAACGGCAAGACCATCAATCTTGACTTCAGCTTTGTGGACCCGTTTACCGAGACCACCGGCGCGGTGGCCACCGTGTTTGCCAAGACGGGAGAGGACTTTGTTCGCATCGCGACGTCCTTGAAGAATGAAAAGGCGGAGCGTGCCGTGGGCACCTTGCTGGACCGCGAGCACCCGGGCTACAAGGCCGTCACCGCGGGCGAGAGCTTTGTGGGTGTTGCCACTTTGTTTGGCCGCCAGTACATGACACGCTACGACCCCATCCGCAACGAGGCCGGCCAAACCATTGGCCTGAGCTTCGTCGGCCTGGACTTCACCGCCTATGTGAACACCTTGAAGGCCACCATTCGCGAGATGAAGATCGGCGAGACCGGCTACTTCTTCGTGCTCGATGCGCGCCCCGGCAAGTCCTACGGCAATATGGTGGTGCACCCGACGGTCGAAGGTAAGAACCAGCTGGATTTGAAGGATGCCAAGGGTCGTGAGTTCATCAGGGAAATCCTGGAAAAGAAGTCCGGCTCGATCAGCTATGGCTATCTGAACAAGGAGCGGGGCGAGACCACGCCACGTGAGAAGGAAGTGGCTTTCACCCATTTCAAGGCCTGGAATTGGGTCATTGCCGGCGGCACTTATGTGGACGAATACACCGCCGAAATTCGCGCTCAGCGCAATGACTACGCGGCCGTGGCGCTGCTCTTGGTCTTCGCTATGGGCCTGATCTCCTACTTCATGCTGCGCCGCATGGTTAGCCAGCCTTTGGCGCAAGTGCAAGACATGGCCGAGCATCTGGCTACTGGTGATCTCACCGTGCGCCTGGACGTGCAGCGCGGCGATGAAATCGGCGCCCTGGTCACGGCCATGAATCGCATTGGTGAGAATCTGAGCACGGTGGTGGATTCGGCGCGCGAGAACGCCAATAGCGTGGCGACGGCCTGCGCCCAGATTGCCAGCGGCAATCAAGACCTCTCGGCCCGCACCGAAAGCCAGGCCAGCGCGCTGGAGCAAACCTCGGCGTCCATGCGCCAGCTCAGCGGCACCGTGGAGCAAAACGTGGCCTATGCGCACAAGGCGAACGAGTTGGCCGAGGGCGCCAGCGCCGTGGCCAGCAAGGGCGGCGAAGTGGTGGCGCAGGTGGTGGACACCATGCGTGACATCGCCAAGTCCAGCCAGCGGATTGAAGACATTACCTCGGTGATCGACGGCATCGCCTTCCAGACCAATATCCTCGCCCTGAACGCTGCCGTGGAAGCGGCGCGGGCCGGTGAGGCCGGGCGTGGCTTCAGCGTGGTGGCGACCGAGGTGCGCAGCCTGGCAGGCCGTTGCGCCGAGGCGGCCAAGGAGATCAAGGGCTTGATCACCGATAGCGCTAGCCGTGTGGAGCGCGGCAGCGCCTTGGTCGACCAGGCCGGCAGCACCATGAACGAGGTGGTGGCCAGCATCGGCCATGTGACGCGCATCATGAACGACATCCGCAGCGCCAGCAGCGAGCAGGCCACGGGCGTTCGCCATGTCGATCAGGCCGTCAGCCAGATGGATCAATCAACGCAGCAAAACGCCGCCTTGGTGGAAGAAATGGCCGCGGCAGCCTGCAGCCTGGAGCTGCAGGCTCAGGGCATGGTGGACTCCGTCGCCTTGTTCAAGACGCAGTAAACCGCGGGGTCTTCTCGCGTAAAAAAAACGCCTCGCAAGTTCGCTTGCGAGGCGCTTTTCATTGGCCGCGACGGCCTGACTTCTTGACCCAGTCGTTCAGGTCGACAGCCTCGGCTCAGCGCCCACCCGGCGTGTAGATCTGGTCGAACTGGCCGCCATCGTCGAAGTGCGTTTTCTGCGCCGTGCGCCAGCCGCCGAACAACTCGTCGATGGTGAACAGCTTCACCGGCGCGAATTGCTTGGCGTATTTGGCCGCCACGCGAGCGTCGCGCGGCCGGTAGTAGTTCTTGGCCGCAATTTCCTGGGCTTCGGGGGTGTAGAGATAGTTCAGATAGGCCTCGGCCTGTTTGCGGGTGCCGCGCTTGTCGACCACCTTGTCAACCACGGCCACCGGTGGCTCGGCCAGGATGCTCAGCTCGGGCGTGACGATTTCAAACTTGTTCGGGCCCAACTCCTTCACGGCCAGATAGGCCTCGTTCTCCCAGGCGATCAGCACATCGCCGATGCCGCGCTCCACAAAAGTGGTGGTGGAGCCGCGGGCACCGGAGTCCAGCACCTTGGCGTTCGCATAGATGCGTCTGACAAAGGCGCGGGCCGAGTCGGCATTGCCGCCCGGCTGCTTCAGGGCATAGCCCCAGGCAGCCAGATAGTTCCAGCGTGCGCCGCCCGAGGTCTTGGGGTTGGGCGTGATGATGTCAATGCCCGAGCGTGCCAGGTCGGGCCAGTTATTGATCTTTTTGGGGTTGCCCTTGCGCACCAGGAAGACGATGGTGGAGGTGTAGGGGCTGGCGTTATGGGGCAGGCGTTTTTGCCAGTCGGCCGGTATCAGCTTGCCCTGGTCGTGCAAGGCGTCGATGTCATAGGCCAGGGCCAGGGTGACGACATCGGCTTGCAGGCCGTCAATCACCGAGCGGGCTTGTTTTCCCGAGCCGCCGTGCGACTGCTTGATGGACAGCGCCTCGCCCGTCTTGGCTTGCCATTGCTTGGCGAAGGCGGTGTTGAATTCTTGATAGAACTCGCGCGTCGGGTCGTAGGAGACATTCAGCAGTTGCGTTTGAGCTTGGGCTTGGGTCAAGCCGGCGCAAGCCAGCAGACCGGTGGCTGCAAAGTTGACAAGGCGGCGGCGCGAGAGAGTTGTCATGGCAAGAGTTCGGTCAGTGGAAATGGGGGTGGGGCGCTTGTTGGGCTTGAATCATCAACAGGCCCACCCACTGTAGGAAATGCAACAGCTGGCGTGAACCAAGAAGTTCAGCAAAGCTTTGCAGAACTTCTTGGGTTTCACTTCGCCGTGGCTTTAGGCACCGAAGCGGTGGTTGAACTCCAGCCAGGCTTGGCGGCCATGCGGCAGGTAGTAGCCCACGGGGTAGTAGGGCCAACCGGATGTGGCGTCCTTGCGGATATCGCCGGTCAAGTTGTTGATGATCAGGCTCACGCTGCTGTTCTTGTTCAGCGCGTAATGGCTGCTGAGGTTGAAGCTCCAGTAGGGATTGATCCAGGACTTTTGATCGCCGCTATTGATGCGGCCGTTGCGCGAGCCGGTCAAGGTGTGGCTCCAGTCACCGATCTGCCAGCTCACCGTGGTGATCAGCTTGTTGGGCCAGTCGCTGAAATTGCTGCCCAGCTTGCCGACCTGGTTGCTGGCCTCATCCCCGTCAAACTGTTGGTAGACATAGCTTTGCACCTGGGTGTACTTGGCACTCAGGGCGAAGTTGCCCAGCTCGCTGGTCTTGAAGGCGTATTTGGCCGAAATGTCGAAGCCATAAGTGCTTTGCGAGGCCGCGTTGATCGGGTTGACCCAGATTTCCTTGACCTCACCCGGCTTGAGCACCGCGTCGGCCGGATTGCGCCGCACGCGGGCAATCGCGTCCACGCAGCTGGGCGACTGGATGTTTTGCACGCCGCCGCGGCAGTCGGCTTCGTCGCGCAAGAGCTTGTCGGCGCTCAAGTCAGTGACGAGGTCGGAGATGGCAATCTTCCACAGATCGATCGAGGCATCGAACTGCGCAGTGGGCTGCCACACCAGGCCCAAGCCCCAGCTCTTGCCTTTCTCGGACTTCAAATCCTTGGAGCCGGTCTTCACATAGTTGAAGCCCGGCGACACATCGGCGAAGTCGCACTTGTCCAGGGCCTGGCCGCTTTGCGCGCAGCGGTAGTAGTCGGTCGATGAGGAGTAGTAGCCCAGGCTCTTGGCCGTGAACACATAGCTCATGTCCGGTGCGCGGAAGCTGGTGGCATGGTGGCCGCGCAGCAGCAGCTCGGGCGCGGGGCGGAATTCCAGGCCGGCGTTGTAGGTGAAGCTGCCGTCGCTGCGGCCTGCAAAGCGGTACTGGTCATAGCGCCCGGCCAGGCTGGCCGTCAGCAGCTTGTGGATGGGGGCATTCAGCTCCCCGCCCACGGCCCAGCGGCTGCGCTCGCCTTCCACCGTTGCCACTTCACTGGTGTTGTAGAAATAGCCCTGGCCCAGGCGCGCATCGGCCTGGTTGCGGAAGCCTTGCTGACCGGCTTCGGCCAGCACCGCCGCGCGCAGCGGGCCGCCTGGCAAGTGGGTCAGCTCGCCGCTGGCGGTGGCGCTGAGGTTGTGGGTCCAGGACTTGTCATTGCTGACGCTGGCATCGCTGAAGCTATCGACCTCGGCGGCGGTGAGCGGCTTGAACAAGCGCTTGGTGTCGGGTGCGTAGATGTCCACGCCATTGGCATTCGTGCCCAGCTTGGGGCCGAGGAAGAACTCGTCCACCGTGGCGCGCAGGCGCGGCCGGGTGGAATCAATCACGCCGGCAGAGGTGTTGAAGGCCAGGTCATAGCTCCAGCCCGTGCCCGCCACATCCCCTCGTGCGCCCAGCACCAGGTTGTAGGTCTTGTCCTGCCACTCGCGGTTGAAGCGCGTCGGGCCGCCGGTTTCCTCCGGCGCAATGCGGCGACTCCAGGTTTCCAGCTTGCCGCTTTGTTGGTTGACGAAGAAGCTGCCGTTGGCGGCGGCCGATGTCCAGCTCGGGCCGCGGGTGTTGTTGTCGGTCTTGTTGAAACCGAACAGGGCCTCGGCAAACAGCTCGGTGCTGGGGTTCAGGGCATAGTTCAAAACCGTGGCCAGATTGGCGCTGCGGTTGCCGGTCTGTGTCGTCCAGTAAGTGGGCGAAGCACGACCGCTGCCGCAGAAAGTGCCGCTCTTGGCGGTGAAGGCTTTCACCGAGCCTTCGAACAAGCCGGCCGCCGCCTCGCAGGCGCCGGCGTCCGGGGTGATGTACTTATTGCTCTTGGCGTCTTTGCGCCCAAACACCACGGCGGGCGCAGCACCGGTGAGCGTGGTGTCGGCCATGAAGTCGCGCTGGCGGCTCCAGATCGGTTGGCGGCCGCTCAGCTCAATGCCCCAGACGCCGCTGAGATGGCCGGCTTCAATGCCGCCGGTGAGTTGGGCGCGCGCGTTCTCGCCGCCGCCCAGCTGTGTGCCGCCGGCCTTGAGGTTGAGGGTGATGCCGTCCTGATGCTTTTTCAGGATGATGTTGACCACGCCGGCAATCGCGTCAGAGCCATACACCGCCGAGGCGCCACCGTTGAGGATCTCGATGCGCTCCACCAGGGCCGATGGGATGTTGGAGATGTCGGTGAAGTTGACCGAGCCCTCGTAGGCCGTTGGGTAGTCGGCGATGCGGCGGCCGTTGATCAGCGTGAGTGTGTGGTTAGGGCCCAAGCCGCGCAGGCTCAGGGCGGTGGCGGCTGGGGTGAAGGTATTACCGTAGTCGGCGCCCTGGGTGAAGCCAGTGTTCTCGGTCAGGCTGCTCAGCGCATCGGCCACGTTCTTGTAGCCGAGTCGGTCGATGTCTGCCGCTTTGAGTACGGTGACCGAGCTGGGGCCTTCGGCCTGCACGCGTGAGATGCGCGAGCCGGTGACCAGCACCGGCGAGATCACTTGATTGCTGCTGGCGGCCGCTGCATTGGATGCAGTGCCGGTGGCTTGTTGTTGCTGGGCCTGGGCGCTGTGTTGTGGCAGGGCGTAGGCGAGCAGCAGGGCCAGCGCGAGTGGCGCCGGCCTGCACAGGGGCAGGTGTTGCATATGGGTTTCCCTCGGAACAAAAAAGAAGGCGGCCGGTGCCAGCGGGTAGCCGGCATCGGCCGCAGCAGCGATGCGCCCTCGATACGGCGCTGCTGTCTTGCCTGCAACTCTAGGGTTAGCCCGTAGTGCTGTGAACTAAGAAAAACTGCGTTGCTTTGCAAGAAGGCAGGTGGTGAGCGGGGCGGCAGTCTTGTCACAATGCAGGCAGCGTCGATTCCGGCGCGCCGCATGAGGATGTTGTGATGAGCCGCGAAACCGAATTCCCCATTCACCCCCAATTCACAGGGCGCTGGAGCCCGCGCGCGCTGACTGGCGAGGCGATTGAGCTGCCGACGCTGCTGAGTTTTTTTGAGGCCGCACGTTGGGCGCCCTCGGCCAGCAATGTGCAGCCCTGGCGCTTTGTTTATGGCCTCAAGGGCACGCCGGGTTTTGAGGCCATCTTCGCCAGCCTGGTGGACTTCAACAAGGGCTGGGCCAAGAACGCCTCGGCTCTGGTTGCGGTGATCTCGGCCGAAACCTGGCTGCCGCATGGCACGACCGAACCACTGGCGTTCGCCACCCATGCCTTCGACACCGGCGCGGCCTGGGCCAGCCTGGCCTTGCAAGCCCATCAGGCCGGCTGGGTCAGCCATGCCATGGGTGGCTTTGACGCGGCCGCGCTGCGCCAGGAGCTTGCCGTGCCGGCAGGCTTTCACATCAACTGCGTGGTGGCCATCGGTAAACAGGGCGATAAAGCCATGCTGCCCGAAGCGCTGCAAGCCCGTGAAGCACCCAGCCCGCGCAAACCCTTGAGCGAGATCGTGGCCGAAGGTCGCTTCAGTTTTTAAGCGTTTGGTGCCCATGCCCGAGCAGTGCCTGCTGGATTTGCGCCTGCCGCGCAGCCTGGATCAGATCGAGGCCTGGGCCTTGCGCGAAGGCGCGAGCCGCCTGGAGGCCTGGGTGTTCGAAGACCACGCCACCCGCGCCGCCGCCGAGCTGCGCCTGGCGCGGCTAGGCATTCAGGCGCGGCTGCGCAGTGCCTACAAGCCTTTGCTGCATGCGGTGCTGGAGGACTTTGGCCTGGCGTCCGACGCTCAGGCCAGCCCTGGGCCAGACGGCCATGCCCCCGAGGGTCAGGTCTTGCGTGTGCGGCTGCCGCAAGCCATGGCGCAGCGCTACCGCATGGAGTGCTACCCACTGGCCGGCCTGCTGGCTGAGGGCGGGTTGCAGTTTGAACTGAGCGAGCAGCAAGGCGCCGACACGGTGCTGCTGCAACGCGGCGAGCAAGCGCCGCTGACTGTGTTCATGCCGCTGCGGGCCGACCAGTCGGCCGCCGCCTGGCTGCGTGCTTGGGCCGGGGATGAGTTGCTGAGCGACGGCCCGCTGGTGGGCGATGACTACCAAGGCGCGTTCGATGCCGTGCTGGCGGCGGTGGCCGCGCATGACTGGGGCTGGAGCGAGCCTTATTTCCAGCGCCTCATGATCGAGGTGGAGATCGGCGGCATCGAAGCGGCTTTGCCTTTTGGCGATGAAGTCATGAGCACCCGCGAGGCCTTGCATGAGGACTTTTACTTCGGCCTGCTGGAGTTCTTCCAGCAGCGCGCCGGCCGCGGTGCGGGTGACCGCAGCTTGCGGCCGGGCCAAATCGTGCCCATGGTTTTACCGGCGGCGGTAGCGCAGCGCGAGACCCGCGTGCGCCTGCGCTTGCTCGATCATCCGCCGCTGGCCGAAGCACAAGGCAAATCCCAAACCGAGGGATTTGACCTGAATACGCTGGCCACCTGCGCCGCGCCGCTGAGCCCGGCGCAAGTGGCGGCTTGTGTGGCTGCCCTGGCCGGCGAGCGTTTTGCTGCCGTGTCGACCCAGGGCCGCGCCGTGCCCGGCCTGCATCGCGCGGGCACACGGCCGGCGGTGGTGATCACGGCGGGGCAGCATGCCAATGAGTGCTCGGGCGTGGTCGGCGCCTTGCGTGCCGTGGCGACCCTGCAGCAGCAAGCGGACGCTGCCTATGCCTTGGTCGCGTTGGAGAACCCCGACGGTGCGGCCCTGCATCAAGAGCTGTGCCTGCAGCAGCCCCGCCATATGCACCACGCCGCGCGCTTCACCGCCCTGGGTGACGATCTGGAATGGCGCACCGCGCCCGCCCCGCTGGGCGAGAAAGCCGCCCGGCTGGAGGCGCTGCTGCGCACGGGCGCGCGCCTGCATCTGAGCCTGCACGGCTATCCGGCGCATGAGTGGACGCGGCCCTTGTCGGGCTATCTGCCGCCGGGCTATGCCAGCTGGGCCATACCGCGCGGCTTCTTTTTGATCATGCGTCACCACGCTGGCTTGGACCCCTGGCCCTATCTGCAGGCGCTGACCGCCGGGCTGGCGCAGGATGAACGTTTGCTGGCATTCAATTCCCGCCAGTACCGGCTGTGGGAGGCGCATTGGGGCGAGATGCCGATGCGCATCATCAACGGCATCGGCTGCATGGTGGCGGTGGACAGCCGCACTGACAGCGCGCCCTTTACCCTCATCAGCGAGTATCCGGACGAGACGGTTTACGGCGATGCCTTCCAACTGGCGCACGACACGCAGACCCACATGGTGCTGCTGGCCTGTGATCTGTACTGGCAGGGCTTGCTCGACCCGGCCTGATGGGCGCGGTGGCGCCGCGCGGCTCTAGGCCGGCAGGCGCAGATCCGGCTCGCGCAGGATCACGGGCTGGTACGAGCCCCCGGCGATGCGGCGGCGCACGGCGGCTTCAATCGCGGCCGCATGGGCCAGATAGGTCGGCAGCGGCTGGTCATCGCTTTTGTCGCGATTGAAGACGTAGTGCAGCGTCTCTTTACTGATGCTGGCGCCAACCCAGTCATCGCCGATCAGCGTCCAAAAACGCACGGTGCCGGAATCGGCATGGAAGAAGGGGGGGAGTTGTGACATGGCGGGCCTGGCGGTCAAGCGCAAACAAAGCGCTGAAATTGCCAGCGGATGGGCGCAGTATGCGCCCGGCCTTGTCTGCCAGCCTGTCTACTCGTCAGTTCGGCTTCAACTCATCGGCCTGCGCGAGCGCGCAAGCTGGGCCACATGCGCTGCAGCACCTTGTCTTTCAGCCAGCCGTAGTGCGCCAAGGCCGCGGCGCCATGCAGGCCGGCCAGCATCAGCAGGGAATTGGCGGCCAACTCGTGCAGTTCCACCGCCTCATGGCGCAAGGCCTTGTTGCCGGGGGCAAACGCCGGCACGGTGAACAGATTGAACAAGTTGTCACCGCGAATCCAGACGCAGGCCATGCCGATCAGCACCGTGGCCGCCAGCAGCAGGTAGAGCAGGTGATGCGCGCCTATGGCCAGCCTCCCCGGCAAGCCTGCTTGCGCCGGCGGTAGCTTGGCAGCAGCGGCATTGCGGCGCCACGCCAGGCGCAGCACCAGCACAAGGCCCAGCACGATGCCGAAGCTGATGTGCAGGCTGCGCGCGGTGATGCGCGCGTCGCCCTTGGGGAAGAAGTCGATGCACTGGCCCATGATCCACAGCCCCAAGACCAGCGCGGCGCTGAGCCAGTGGTAGCGGATGCTGCGGCTGTCGTAATGCGCAGGCGGGGTCGTGGTGGTGGTGGTTTTTGAGCTCGTCATGGGGCCAGCATAGCCCCGCCAGTTTGCTGGCTTGTGAAGCGGGGGGCTATTTCTTCTCGGCCACGTTGACCCAGCGCCACTCCAGCCAATTGTCCGGGCGGTGCACCACCGAGACGTTGCTGCGCGCGGCCCAGGGGATGAACTGGCGATGCAGCGGGATGTAGTGCACTTGCTCGGCCTGGCGCTTGAAGGCCTGACGAATCAGCACTTCCCGCTTGGCCGGGTCAGCCTCTTTGGAGCTGGCGGCGACGATGGCATCCAGCTCATCATCCTTGAAGTTGCCGCGGTTGTATTCGCCCACGCCATGCTCACCCCGGTTGCGGTAATGCGAGGTGAAGATGCTTTCCGGGTCGGTGATGGAGCCGCCCCAGCCGAACAAATAGGCATTGGTGTCCAGCTGTTCCAGCTTGTTGAAGATGATGGCCTTGGGCTGC
The DNA here is from genome assembly GCF_945956965.1 of uncultured Roseateles sp. Classification (GTDB taxonomy): domain Bacteria; phylum Pseudomonadota; class Gammaproteobacteria; order Burkholderiales; family Burkholderiaceae_C; genus Paucibacter_A. Next base: position 72,335 of record NZ_CAMFJS010000020.1, on the reverse strand, counting down.
GCATTGACGCGGGCCTTGACGCCTATCTTGGCCCATTGCGAGGCCAGGGCCATGCAGATGCGCTCGTCGTTGACGTAGCGGTTATTGGGGCAGTCCAGCGTGAACTCAAAGCCATTGGCGAAGCCGGCCTCGGCCAGCAGCTTTTTGGCCGCCGCCACATCAAAGGGCAGGCGCGCCTCGATCGCCGGGTCATTGAAGGCACCCAAAGGTGAAGGCACTACCGCGCCGGTGGGGGCGGATTGGCCGTTCATCAGCTTGGTCTTGATGGCCTCGATGTCGATGGCCTGGTAGAGCGCGCGCCGGACCCGCACATCTTTGAAGGGGTTCTTGCCGCTGCCACCCAGCAAGGTCTCGCGGCCTTGATCCAGGCCGATGAAGATGATGCGGTTCTCGGGCCCGTTGATGACCTTCACGCCGGGCGTGGCGCTGAGCTTTTCAAGATCGCGCGGCGAAGGGTCCAGCACGAAGTCCACCTCACCCGACACCAGGGCGGCGATGCGGGTCGCGTCGCTCTTGATCGGGGTGTAGACCACCTCCTGCACATTGCCTTCGATCTTGCCCCAGTAGGCGGGGTTGCGTTTGAAGACGGTCTTGCTGTCGGGCGCGCGGCTGACCAGTTGGAAAGGGCCGGTGCCGTTGGCGTTGAAGGCGGCATAACTTTCTTCCTTGGCGGAGAAGTCTTGCGTTTTCGTCGCCTTATGGGCCTCGGCCCAGCCCTTGCTCATGATGTAGAGCGTGTTGAGGTGCTGCAGAAAAATCGGGTTGACCTGGCGCAGGGTGAACTCGACCGTCAGCTTGTCAACGGCGCGCGCATCCCCCAGCGCGTTGGCGTACATGGCGATTTGCGAACTGGGCTGCTGGGCGCGTTGCAGCGAGAACACCACGTCTTCCGCCGTGAAGGGCCGGCCGTCGTGGAACTTCACGCCGGGGCGCAGCTTGAACACCCACTTCAGCGGCCCGGTCTGCTTCCACTCGGTGGCCAGCAGAGGCACCAGATTGAGCTGTTTGTCGCGCGCCACCAGGAACTCGTAGACCTGGGCGTTCACCACATTGGTCAGCGTTTCGTTTTGTGCGTAGGGGTCCAGGGTGAGCGGGTCGCCCGCCGCCGCCCAGCGCAGGGTTTGCGCCTGGGTGGGGAGGGCGGCGGCTGACGCCACTGCCAAGGCAACGGCGGCTACCCGCAGTGCTCGCGTGGCGGCGGACCGGCCCTGAATCGTCACAAAAGATCGCATCAAAAAATTCTCCAAACTTCTCACCGCCAGGGCTTGGCAAGCCCGCGATCTGTCGATATGCTGTATGTTCATACAGTATTTCACTGAATCACTGCCCCAGCATACAAGCTCTAGCAAAGGCCTTTGAATCATGCAATCTCTCTACCGCCAGACCTACACTCCCGCGCCGATCAAGCATGTGCCCCTGTGGCTGTTGCGGGTGTGGCGCTGGTTGTGAAAGCGGGGCGGTGTGGCTAGGCGCCATACTGCCAGCTTTTGATAGTTGCTCGCCGAGCATGCTTATGCCAAATCTACAGTGCCGCGCCTTGCCAGTCCGTTCATGGCAGGCCCGTTCATTCTTGCCAGGCTTTGCTGCCTCGGCGGCCTTATCGCTGGCGCTGGGCGCGGGCCAAGCCCGTGCCGAGATCACCCCCTTGGTCTGGAGTGATGCCGGCGTGTTTGAAGTCAGCCTGCCCGTGGCGGCCGGCAAATTCGCCGAGGTCTGCGGGCCCGTGGCCCAAGGGCAGCGCATTGCGTGGCAGTTTGAGTCCGACCAGGCGCTGGACTTCAACATCCATTTCCACCTGGGCAAGCAAGTCAGCTACCCCGAGCGGCAGCAGCAAGTGCAGCAGGCTCAGGGTGAGTTGACGATTAGCTCACCGCAGGACCATTGCTGGATGTGGAGCAATAAGGGCGCCAGCGCCGGCAGTTTGACACTGCGATTGAAGCGTTTGTAGCCCCTTAGCGGAGCGCGTGGCGGCCGGTCCACTCAGGGCCGCTGGCGTGAGTGGCCACCTTGCCCTATCGCCACATCGTCACATCGCCCGGTCGTTGATCTTTCGCACTCAGTGTGTCAGCAGGCCCGGCAGGCCCGTTGCCAGCACCGGCAGCCAGGAAATCAGCACGGTGCCGATGAAGATAGCCAACAGCGCGGGCAGCACCGAAACCGCCACATAACGAATCGGTTTGCCGAACATGGCCGAGGCGAAATAGACATTCATGCCGGCCGGCGGGCACAAAAAGCCCATCTCCATCGCCGCCAGAAAGATGATGCCGAAGTGCACCGGGTCGATGCCATAGCTCATCGCCACCGGCAGCAGCAGTGGTACCAGCACCACCAGAGCGGCGTAGATTTCCATCAGCGCACCGGCCGCAAACAAAAAGACATTGAGCGCCAGCAGGAACACGAACTTATTGGGCAGGCTGCCCTGGGCCCATTCGATGGCGGCGTCCGGAATGCCGGCATCGACCAGGAAATTGGTCAGGCCCAGGGCCATGCCCAAAATCAGCATCACCCCGCCGATGATTTGCGCGCAGTCCGACAAGACTTGAGCCAGTCGCGCCAAGCTCAGGTCGCGGTGCGCAAGCGCTTGGGTGAGGAGGGCGTAGAGCGCAGTCAGCGCCGCGCTTTCGGTCGGCGTGGCCAGGCCGCTGGCCAGGGCGCCGATAGCAACCACGGGCGCCAAGACTTCCCATTTCGCTGCCCAAAAAGCAGAGAAGACCGAGCCAACGTGCCGGGGCGTCAGCCCGTTCGCCGCATTGGCTGTATTGGCCGCAACAGGCTCGCCCAAGCCACCCCGGCGCAGATAACCGCCAAACACCAGCAAGCAAGCGACCATGACCAGCGCCGGTACCAGGCCGGCCAGAAACATGGTGTTGATAGGCACGCGGGCCATGATGGCGTACATGATCAGCGGCACCGAGGGCGCCAGCAAGACACCCAGCGCGCTGGCGCTGGTGACCAGGCTGATGCCGCGCCGCTCGGGGTAGCCCGCCTCACGCAGCAAGGGCAGGAGCAAACCGCCCAGGGCCAAGATGGTCACGCCGCTGCCGCCGGTGAAGGCGGTGAACACCGAGCACAGCAGGGCCGCGGCCACCGCCGTGCCGCTAGGGCTGCCGCCGAACAGCGCCAGGAACAAATGGCCCAGGCGCTGCGCTGCACCGGTGCGGGCAAATATCAGCCCGGCCAGCGTGAACAGCGGCAGCGCCGGCAGCGAGGGGTTGACCGTGATTTGGTAGTGCGACAGCGGCACGGTGGCCAGCGGCAGCCCGTCTTGCCAGAACAGCGCCAGGGCCAGGCCGCCCAAGCCGGCAAAGATGGGCGCGCCGCACACCAGCATGGCGATCACCCATAGCGCCAGGGGCAGCAGGGGCAAGGCCTGGCCGTCGAAGTGTTGGCCCAGCACAAAACCCAGCAGCGGGAAGCCCAAGGCGGCCAGCACTTTGGCAGGCCCGGCCGCAAAGCAGCGCGCACCCAGCTTCAAACCCAAGAGGCCGAAGCCCAGCGGCATCACCAGCTGAATCCACCAGCCCGGCACGCCATAAGCCAGGGCGTGGGCCACCTCGCGCTCGCTCGCCACAAAGCGCCAGCTGGCATAGCAAAGCAGCCCGCAGACGAGGGCCGCGCTGCCTTCGGCAAAGACACGCCGTGCGCTGCGGCCCAGCTGAGCGCCGCGACTACCTGTTGCGTCAGTGAAAGCGGCCACGCCACCGGCCAGCGTAGTCAGGTGGCCATAACGCTCCGCCGCCACGGCACCGAACAGCGTCATCACCAGGCCCAGATGCTGCACCAGCACCGAGGCGTTCTCGATGCCGCTGCCCAGCAAGGGGCGCGCCATGATTTCCGCCAGCGGGATCAAGCACATCAAGGCCAAGGCCAATGAGGCCAGGCCTTCGTCGAAGCGGGAGAAAAGCGTTTTGAAAAAATGCACGCGCAAGGTTTCTTCTTCTTGTTTCTCTTAGGGCTTGCCCGAGCGGAAGGCCTTCACATGCGTGAACACTTCATCGAATGTGTCGGCCGGCACCATGGCGCCGCGGATGCGCGGGTAGAGCTTCTCCGCCAGCTCGGTCCATTCCTTGAGTTCGCCGGCTGAGGGCTTGTTGACCTTGAGGCCGCGCTTTTGCATGGCCTCCACCGCCTCGTCCACTTCGCGCCGCGCCTGGGCGCGTATTTGCACGGCCACCTTGTCGCTGCTGGCGCGCACCTGGCGCTGCACGGCGGGGCTCATCTCGTCCCAGGCTTTTTTGGTGATCACCAGGGCGCCGACGATGGGTGCCCAGTTGATGTCCAGCATATTCGGCGCCGAGGTGTAGACCTGGCTGGCCAGGGCGAAGTAGGGCGTGGCGGGCACGACATTGATCATGCCGGTCTGGATAGCGGGCAGAATGTCGGCCGTCTCCAGCGGCACGGGCGTGTAGCCCAGGCTTTTCATGATGTCTTGCTGCTCTGCCTCAGCGCCCCAGGCGAAAAACTTCATCTTTTTGAAGTCTTCGGGGCGGGTTGCGGCGGTCTTGGAAAAGAAGCGCACCCAGCCCGCATCACCCCAGGCCAGCACCACAAAGCCTTTGTCGAGAAACTTCTTCTCCATGGCCGGGCGCATTTTTTCGCGCACATAGTCCAGCTCCTCCCAGCTGCGGAACAGCAGCGGCAGGTTTTGCAGCGCCGCCACGCTGGGCTCGATCTCGCGCAGGCCCACGACGGACAGCAGCCCGCCCTGCAACTGGCCGATGCGCATGCGCCGGGCAATCTCGGCCTCGCCGCCTTGGCTGCCGTCGGGGAAGATCAGGTACTTCGCGCTGCCCCCTTCGGCCGCCTGCGCGGCGCGCCAGGCCTCGCCAATCTCGATCAGCTGACGGTGGTAGAGCGAGTTCTTGGGCACCAGGCTGGCGATGCGCAGCTGTTTGCCGGCTTGGGCCTGGGCCACCGGGCTGCAAAGGCCGATGGTCAGCGCCAGGGTGGCGAGCAGCGCGCGGCGGCAAAAGTGGGTCGGCATCACAGGCCTCTTGAAGTTAGCAATCAAGTCAAACAAATCAAAACAGGTCGGCCGCTTGGCTCAGCAACCACTGCGCGCGCTCGCGTGCCACCTGGCTGGGCAAATCCAGGCGGCCTTGGGTGGCAGCGATGGCTTGGCGCAGCAGGGCTTCAAAGCCCGCGCGGTCCTGGGCCGGCAGGGCATGGCCTTCGGCCTTGGCTAAAAGGGCGGGCCCGGCTTGCTGGCCGGCGAAGGCAATGGCCTGGTCGAAGTAGGGCAGGGCGCTGGTGGCGGAGCCGCCGGGGCGGCTGGCTTCAAACAGGCCCGTCAAGCTGGCCAGTGCGCCGGCGCCATAGCTGGCCTCTGCGTCATAGGCCAGCTGCGCCAAGCGCATGGCGGCGGGCAGCTGGGCCACGATCTCGGGCGAGTCTTTGGACAGGCTGATTTGCCCGCCCCAGGCGGCTGCGGCCCAGTAGGCCAGGCCGACCTGATCGGGCTTCACGCGCAGTGCTGTGTTGCTCTTGCTGGCGCTGCCAGCGGAATCAAGCGCGGCGCTCAGGCCGGGCGTTTGCTGCTCCAGCATGGCCATGGCGTGTCGCTTGGCGCGCGCGTACATGCGTGCGGCACGTTCGCGCAGGGCTTGGGCCTCAGTCGGGCTGCGGGCCTCGATGCGATCGGCCTCGCAGGCCAGAAAGGCGTAGGCGTATTGGGTAAAGCCGGCGGCCACGCTTTCAGCGAGTTTGGCGTTGCCGGGGTCTTGGCGCAGCAGGGCTTCGGAGAGCTTGAGGTAGAAGGCGCCGGCATCCTTGGCCAGGCCCAGGTCTTCCTCTGTCGCATGGGCTTGGCTGGCAATCTCGCCCGAGGCCTGGCGCAGCAAATACTGGCGCGGGCTGCAGGCGCTGAGGAGCAGCAGTGCGCTGGCGCTCAGGGCAAGGCAGCGGAGCTTTCGGCGGAGGCACACGGCAGGGCGAACTCAGAAGGGTCGGACAAGCCGCCCAATCTAGTCCGCTTGTATGACCCCGCCGTGTCAGGGGCGGGCTCACTCACTCACTCACTCACTCACTCGCCGCCGAGCGCCGCCCTGACCGTGTCTTCATTCAACCCCGACACACATTCCTGCAAGAAGCGATAAGCGAAGCCGCGCAGATAGTGGCCGCGCTTGAGGGCGATGCGGGTGGTGTTGGCCTTGAACAGGTGCGCGGCGTTCAGCAATTGCAGGCCTTGTTCGCCACCGTCACGCTTGGGCTCGAAGGCCATGCTGGCAACGATGCCCACGCCCAGGCCAACCTGCACATAGGTCTTGATCACATCGGCATCCAGCGCCGACATCACAAAGTCCGGCGCCAGGCCGGCCGCCGCAAACGTGGCGTCCAGGCGGGCACGGCCGGTGTAGCCCTGGTGATAGGTGATCAGCGGGTGTTCGGCCAGGGCTTCCAGCGTCAGTGTGTCGAGCTTGGCCAAGGCGTGGCCTTGCGGCACGACCACGGCGTGATGCCAGTCGTAGTAAGGGAAAGTGACAAAGGCGGGGTCTTGATCAACCGCCTCGGTGGCGATGCCGATGTCTGCCTCGCCCGACTGCAAGAGCGTGACGATCTCCGCCGGATTGGCCTGATGCAGCACCAGGTGCACACGCGGAAACGCGGCCTTGAAGCGCGCCACCACCCGCGGCAGCGCGTAGCGGGCCTGGGTGTGGGTGGTGGCGATGGTCAGCTGGCCGACCTCGGCGTCAGAGAACTGGTCGGCCAAGCGTTTGATGTTCTTGGCGTCGAGCAACATGCGCTCGACGATCACCGCCAACTCCTTGCCCGGCGCAGTCAGGCCCAGCAAGCGCTTGCCGCGGCGCACGAACAGCTCCACGCCCAGCTCATCCTCAAGATCTTTGATGTGCTTGCTGACCCCCGACTGCGAGGTGAACAGCGCCGCCGCCACCTCGGTGAGGTTGAAGTTCTGTTGCACCGCTTCGCGGATGATGCGCAGTTGCTGGAAGTTCATGTGCGGTCTGGAAAAAATGCGTAGGTGATTGGCATAGCGCGAGCTGCTTGCGGCGCAGCGGGGCGCTTGGGCGCTCTGCTGCGCTCATGTCACCCGAAAGCGGCCTGCGGCCACTTTCTCCTTCTTGACTTCGCTACGCAGAGCACCCAAACGCCCCGCTGCTGCGTGCGTGTTGGTCGAGGAGGGCGATGCACTGGTGGACTAGTTTCGTGCGGGTCGGGTGAGTGACGCAGCGAAGTCAAGGGGGAGGCGCGGGCGCAGCCCGTGGCGGAGGACATGAGCGGAGTCACTCGCCCGACCCGCAGGGCCATGCCTAATCAAGCCGCCTTACCCGCCTCAAACAAACTCAAACGCGTGGCATTCAAGCGCACTTTCTGGCCGCCTTGCAGATTCAAGGCCAAGGCCTGTTCGCGGCTCAGCTCGGCTTCCAGATGCTGGCCGTTCGGGCCCAGCAGTTCGACCCGGGCGGCGGCGCCAAAGCTCAGCACGCGGTCCACGGTGGCGGGCAGGCCCGTGGCATCGGCCGCGGTCAGGATCTTGAGTTCATGCGGGCGGGCATAGGCTTGCACATGGCCGGTTTGGATCAGGCTGTCGCCATGGCTCAGTTGGTGCTCGCCGATATGCACAGCACCGCCGGCGGCCTGGCCTTCGAAGCGGTTCACCGCGCCGAGGAAGCCGTAGACAAAAGGCGTGGCCGGGCGCTCGTAGACCTCTTGCGGCGTGCCCACTTGCTCGACGCGGCCGTGGTCCATCAGCACCACGCGGTCGGCCACTTCCAGGGCTTCTTCCTGATCGTGGGTGACGAAGACGCTGGTGATGTGCAGATCATCATGCAGGCGGCGTAACCAGCGGCGCAATTCTTTGCGCACCTTGGCGTCCAGGGCGCCGAAAGGCTCGTCCAGCAGCAGCACGCGCGGTTCCACGGCCAGGGCGCGGGCCAAGGCGATGCGCTGGCGCTGGCCGCCGCTGAGCTGGGGCGGGAAGCGGTCAGAGAGCCAGTCCAGCTGCACCAGGTTCAGCAGCTCATGCACTTTCTTCTTGATGACGGATTCGCTCGGGCGCTCCTTGCGCGGCTTGACGCGCAGGCCGAAGGCCACGTTGTCGAACACCGTCATATGGCGGAACAGGGCGTAATGCTGGAACACAAAGCCGACTTGGCGCTCGCGCACATGGGTGTCGGAAGCGTCTTCGCCGTCCAGCAAGACCTGACCCCGGTCGGCCGTTTCCAGGCCGGCGATGATGCGCAGCAGTGTGGTCTTGCCGCAGCCCGAGGGGCCCAGCAGCGCGACCAGCTCGCCGGTGGGGAAGTCCAGGCTGACGTCACCCAGGGCGGTGAAAGCGCCGAAGCTCTTGTTGATATTGCGAACTTGAATGCTCATGGGGCCTCCTTCAGGGTGGCGTGGGCACGCCACTCGACAAACTGTTTGAGAACCAGGGTAACCAGGGCCAGCAGGGCCAGGATGGAGGCGACGGCAAAGGCCGCGGCGAACTGGTACTCGTTGTACAAAATTTCCACATGCAGGGGCAGGGTGTTGGTCATGCCGCGGATATGGCCGGACACCACCGACACCGCGCCGAACTCACCCATGGCGCGGGCGTTACACAGAATCACACCGTAGAGCAGGCCCCACTTCACATTGGGCAGGGTCACCAGCCAGAAGGTCTTCCAACCCGAGGCGCCCAGCACGGTGGCGGCTTCTTCCTCGTCGCGGCCCTGGGCCTGCATCAGCGGGATCAGCTCGCGCGCCACAAAGGGGAAGGTCACGAAGATGGTGGCCAGCACGATGCCGGGCACGGCGAAGATGATCTTCACATCGTGCTCTTGCAGCCAGGGGCCGAACCAGCCTTGCGCGCCGAAGAGCAGCACATAGATCAGACCTGCGACCACCGGTGAGACCGAGAAGGGCAGGTCGATCAACGTGATCAAGAGTTGCTTGCCGCGGAACTCATGCTTGGCAATCGCCCAGGCCGCGCTGACGCCAAAGACCAGATTCAGCGGCACCGAGATCAGCGCGGCGATCAAGGTGAGCTTGATGGCCGACACGGCATCCGCTTCGACGATGGCCGCCAGGTAAACATCAAAGCCCTTGCGCAAGGCCTCGGTGAACACCGCCACCAAAGGCAGCACCAGGAACAGGGCGAAGAAGCCCAGGCCCAAGCCCAGCAAGGTGTAGCGCACCCAGGGCGCCTCGCGCGTGGCGGGGTTGCTTTGGTAGCGGCCCAGGGCCTTGTTGGCGCTCTGAGTGGCGCTCAGTGAAGAAATAGCGGCGGCCATTATTTGCGACCTTCCTGGCCATTGCGTTTGGAACTCCAGGCCTGCAAGCCGTTGATGGCCAGCAGCAGCACGAAGGAGAAGATCAGCATCACGGTGGCAATCGCCGTGGCGCCCACATAGTCGTATTGCTCCAGCTTGGAGATGATCATCAGCGGCGTGATCTCGCTGACCATGGGCAGATTGCCGGCAATGAAGATCACCGAACCGTACTCACCCACAGCGCGGGCAAAGGCCAGGGCGAAGCCGGTCAGCAGGGCCGGGGTCAGCGTGGGCAGAACCACCAGGCGGAAGGTCTGCCAGCGGTGCGCGCCCAGCGAGGCGGCCGCTTCTTCCAGCTCGGTTTCCATGTCTTCAAGCACCGGCTGCACCGTGCGCACGATGAAGGGCAGGCCGATGAAGATCAGCGCCACCAGCACGCCCAGGGGCTTGAAGGCCACCTGAATGCCATGAGGCGCCAGCAGCTGGCCCAGCCAGCCATTGGGCGCGTAGAGGGCCGTCAGGGCGATGCCGGCCACGGCGGTGGGCAGGGCGAAGGGCAGGTCGATCAGGGCGTCCACCAGCTTCTTGCCGGGGAATTCATAGCGCACCAAGCTCCAAGCCAGAATCAGGCCGAAGACCAGATTGATGGCGGCCGCCAGCAGGGAAGCGCCAAAGCTCAGCTTGTAAGAGGCCAGCACCCGCGGCGCGGTGGCTGCAGCCCAGAAGGCTTCGAAGCCATGGCCGGCTGATTTGATGAACACCGCCGAGAGCGGAATCAAAATGATCAGCGAGAGGTAGAACAGCGTGAAGCCCATGGTGGGCGCGAAGCCCGGCAGCACGCGGCGGGGCTTGCGCTTTTTGGCTTGCGGCGGCGTGGCCGCCTCGGCCGGTCGGTTGGTCATAACTGCGGTGTTCATCGGTGCAAGGTGTCAGGAAAGGCGCGCGGCGCGCGCCAAGTCAATCGCTCAGCGCTTTTGCGCGGCAATGATCTGGTCGTATTGGCCGCCGTCGGCAAAGTGGGTCTTGCTGACCTTGGGCCAGCCGCCCAGGATCTGATCCACCGAGAACAGCTTGATATTGTTGAAGCGCTTCTCGTTGGCCTTGAAGACCGCCGCATCACGCGGGCGGAAGTTGTGGCGGGCGATGATTTCCTGGGCCGCAGGCGTGAACAAAAAGTCCAGATAAGCCTTGGACAACTCGGCCGTGCCCTTCTTGGCCGCGACCTTGTCAACAATGGCCACCGGCGCCTCGGCCTCGATGGACACGCTGGGGCTCACCACCTCGAACTGGCCCTTGCCGAATTCGTTTTCGATCAACTCGGCCTCAGACTCAAAAGTCAGCAGCACATCGCCAATGCCGCGCTGGGTGAAGGTGGTGGTGGCGCCGCGGCCACCGCCGTCCAGCACCGGCACATTGGCGAAGATCTTGCTGACCAGCTCCTTGGCTTGCGCCTCGTTGCCGCCCTTGGCGATCACGCTGCCCCAGGCGGCCAGATAGCTGTAGCGGCCATTGCCCGTCACCTTGGGGTTGGGGATGATGACTTGCACGCCGGCGCGGGTCAGGTCGGCCCAGTCCTTGATTTGTTTGGGATTGCCCTTGCGCACCAGGAACAGAATCGTCGAGCTATAGGGCGCGGCGTTGTTGGGGAAGCGCTTGCGCCAGTCGGCGGGGGTCAGGCCTTTTTCGGCCAGCACATCCACATCGGTGGCTTGGTTCATGGTCACCACATCGGCTTCCAAGCCGCCGATGACCGAGCCGATCTGCTTGCTGGAGCCGCCATGCGACTGGTTCAGCGTCACCGTCTTGCCGGTTTTGGCCTTCCAGGCGGCCGCAAAGGCGGGGTTGATGTCTTTGTAGAGTTCGCGGCTGACGTCGTAGGAGACGTTGAGCAGGGTGTCGCTAGCTGCGCTTTGCGCGCGGGCCGGCAAGGCCACGGCGAGGCAGCCGAGCGAGGCCAGCGTGAACAGTGCAGCGACTGCGGAACGACGAGGACTGGACGGAACGGACATGGCAGTGACCTTGGGCAGAATTTTGCGAAGGTTTGCAGGATGCCCTGTGTTCCTTATTCGAGGAACAACTGTTTTGGAATTTGCTTATCTGGAATAAGCAAATAGAAATTTCAGCAATGGCGGCTCGGGCGGCGCAATTCCAGCGCTTCAGGGGCAGAAGTTGGGCGGGCGCGCCGCCCAATTGGCGGCCCTGGAGGCTTTGCCGACGGATGGCGCGGGGCTGGCCCGCGCCATCAGGAAGGACAAAAGGCCGCGCCGATCAACGGCGGGCCACCATCTCGGCAGGCGCGGTCAGCACAAAGTTCTTGCCGACTTCAGGCGCATCCTTGCCGCCGAAGTCCAGCACAAAGGTGAAGCTCTGCTTCTCGCTGCCGCCCTCGCACTGCAGCTTGGCCATGGCGCGGCGAACCGGTTTGCCGAAACTCTCGCGCAAGCCGCCGTACTGCTGGACCGAGTTGACCACGCCGCCTTCCACATCAAAGCGCACCAGCAGGCTGCCGGTTTCGCCGGAATGCTCCCAGGTGCGCTTGAGTTCGCTTTGCAAGGTCTGGGCGAAGCCGGGGCAGGCCTTGTCGACATCGGTGCGCACATTGGCGGGCATGCGAATGAGGGCCCCGTCTTCCTGGATCACCACCCGGCTGCCGGGCGTTGCGGCCATGGCGGCGCTGCCGATCATGGTGAAGAGGATGGCGGCCACAAATTTCTTGCTGGTGTTCATGAGAGTTTCCTTGCTGTGCTTGGGGGTAGCCAGCGCTGGATGACTCCAGTTGACGCCTTGTTCAAGGTGCTGGCTTGAACTCAGATTAGTGGCGGCTAGGCAGCCGCCCAAGGCGTGAACGACCAGGTGCAGGAATGAAGGGATGGAGCAGCGCAATCGACGACGAACTGCGCCGACACTGCGGGTTAAAGCTATTGACAGTGCGCGCCGCTTGGGTGCCGAAAGTAACGTTGCTTCTGCGCCTGGCGGCGCAAGGGGCTCAAAGCCCGTGCGTCACCAGCTTGAAGTCCCGGTCTTCCTCGAAGGGCTTGATGGCAAAGCCCAGGCTCTTCATCAGCTTGAGCATGCTGGGGTTGTTGGCTAGCACCAGGCCCTGGATCTCGGCCAGGCCTTTTTCCCGCGCCACATCCATGATGCTTTCCATCAGCCGCGAGCCCAGGCCCAGGCCCTTGAAGTCGTCAGCCACCAGCAGCGAGAACTCGCAACTCGATTGATCAGGGTTGGTGATGTAGCGCGAGACGCCGACGATGCGCTCGGTTTCGCTGATCTCGCCGTCCGCCCCGGCCACGCGTTCCTTGGCCACGGCCACCAGGGCCATTTCGCGGTCGTAGTCGATCAGGGTGAAGCGGGCCAGCATGGACGGCGGCAACTCCACCATCGAGGAAACAAAGCGGAAGTAGCGGCTTTCCGGGCTGAGGTGCTGCACCAGGTCTTGCAGCATATGCGCGTCGTCGGGGTGGATGGGGCGCACCAGATATTCACCGCCACCGCGCAGCGGCCAGATCTGCTCGTAGCGCGCCGGGTAGGGCAGGATGGCCAGATGGCTGTAGCTGTTATTGCTGCTGCGCCCGCTGACGGTTTGCGGCGCGCTGTCGATGACGATGCGCGCATCCACCGCCACCGCGCCATGCTCGTCGATGATGATGGGGTTGATGTCCATCTCGCGCAGCTGGGGCAGCTCGCACACCATTTCCGATACTCGCAGCAGCAACTGCTCCAGCGCTTCCATATTCACGGCGGCCGCGCCGCGCCACTCACCCAGGGTCTCGGCCACGCGCGAGCGTTCGATCAAGCGGCGGGCCAGGAACTGATTCAGCGGCGGCAGCTCCATGGCACGGTCATTGATCAGCTCGATCATGGTGCCGCCGGCGCCGAACACAATCACCGGGCCGAAGGGCTCGTCGGTGACCAGGCCGATGTACAACTCACGGCCGCGCTTGGCGCCCGCCATTTTTTGCACCGTGATGCCGTTGATGCGCGCTTGCGGCTGCAGGCGGGCCACGCGTTCCACCATATCGTTGTAAGCATCGCGCACCGCCGCGCCGCTGGCCAGATTCAGCACCACGCCCTGCACATCGGATTTGTGGCTGATGTCGGGCGAGGCAATCTTGATCGCCACCGGGAAGCCCAGCTGGGTGGCGATCATCATGGCCTCGTTGGCGCTGCGCGCCAGGATGGTGTTGGTGACCGGGATGTGGAAGGCCGAGAGCAGGGTCTTGGACTCCATCTCGGTCAGCACCTTGCGGCGTTCCGCCAGCACGCTTTCAATCACCAGGCGTGCGCCCTCGATATCGGGCTTGGCCAGGGTGGAGAGCGGCGGCGGCGTTTGCTGCAGCAGCAGCTGGTTTTGGTAAAAGGAGGCGATATTGCCGAAGGCACCCACCGCGGCTTCTGGCGTGCGGAAGCTGGGAATGGCGGCTTCGTTGAGCAGGCCGCGCGCGGCGATCACCGAGGTGTCGCCCATCCAGCAGCACAGCAGGGGCTTGCCGATGCTGCGCTTGATGTCGGCCAGGGCGCTCGCCACGGCCGAGGCATCGCCGCCGACCTTGGGGGAGTAGATGGCCAGCACGCCGTCGATCTGGCGGTCGCGGCAGGCGATTTCGATGGCGGCCTTGTAATGCTCGGCGCCGGCTTCTTCGGAGAGATCGATCAGATCCGTCAGCGAGGCCTGCTCGGGCAGGCGCGGCTGCAAGGCGGCGACCGACTCGGCCGACAGGCGGCCCAGGCTGAGCGAGATCTCGTTAATCCAGTCCGCCGCCAGCACGCCGGGCCCGCCGCCGTTGGTGACCACGGCCAGGCGCTTGCCCACCGGCCGGTAGCGTGAGGCCAGGCATTTGGCGGCGGAGAACAGTTCAACAAAGGAGCGCACCCGCACCGCGCCGGCGCGGCGCAGTGCGGCGTCAAACACATCGTCGCTGCCCACAATCGTGCCGCAATGGGTTTGTGCCGCCTCATTGCCTGCCGGCCGGCGCCCGGCCTTGAGCACCACCACTGGCTTGGCATTGGCGGCCATGCGCAGCGCACTCATGAAGCGGCGCGCGTTCGGGATGCCTTCGAGGTAGACGATGATGCTGTGCGTCTGCGAGTCATTGGCCAGGAAGTCCAGCACCTGGGCGATGTCCACTGAGGTATTGGGCCCCAGCGACACCACCGAGGAAAAGCCCACGGCGTTATTGCTGGCCCAGTCCAGCATGGAGGTGGTCAGCGAGCCGGACTGCGACACCAGGGCCAGCGGCCCGTCAGTCGCCAGCGGCCCGGCGGCACTGGCATTGAGCTGCAAGCGCGGGCGCTGCAGGCCCAGGCAGTTGGGGCCGAGTAGGAACATGCCCTCGCGGCGGGCGATCTTTTTCAGCTCCGCCGCCTGTTCGGCATTGATGCCGCTGGAGACCACCAGGGCAGCGCGGCAAGTCATGCGGCCGGCAATTTCCAGTGCGGCCGGCACATCCTCGGGTGGCAGGGCGATGATGGCCAGATCGGCCTGTGCCTGTGCCAGCTCGGCCAGGGTGCCGGTGGTGTGGATGTCGAGAAACTGCAAGGTGCCGGTATAGCGCTGCGCCCGCAGCGCCGAGCGCAAAGCCTTGGCGTGGGGCGTCAGGCCCTGCGCATCGTCGGCTTGGCCGGCGAACACCACCACGGATTGCGGGTGGAACAACTGACTCAGATAGTGCTTGTCCATGGGCTTCAGTGTGATCGCTGTGGCGGCTTGGCCGATTGTGCTGGATCAATCGGCGCCGATCAGCACCTTCACATGGGCGGCGGCGCTGCGGCCCAGCGGGCTCAGTACATAGCCGCCCTCCAGGCAAGAGATGACGCGGCCCTGGCAGTGGCGCCGCGCCACGTCCATCAGCTTTTGGGTGACCCATTCGAAGTCGGCCTCGACCAGGCCGAGATTGCCCCCGTCGTCCTCGCGGTGCGCATCAAAGCCGGCCGAGATATAGATCAGCTGCGGCCGGAAGGCTTCCAGCGCGGGCAGCCAGTGCTCGGTCACGGCTTCGCGGAACTGCTTGCTGCCCGAGCGGGTGGGCAGGGGCACATTGACCATATTGGCGGCGTGGTCCACCTCGCCGGTAAAGGGGTAGAGGCCTTGCTCGAAGATGGAGCACATCAGCACGCGGGCGTCGCCGCGCAAGATGTCCTCGCTGCCATTGCCGTGGTGCACATCGAAGTCGATCAGGGCCACGCGCTCCAGGCCGTGCACATCCAGCGCATGGCGTATGCCCACGGCAATATTGTTGAAAAAGCAAAAACCCATGGCGGCGGCGCGCTCGGCATGGTGGCCGGGCGGGCGCACGCAGCAAAAGGCGCTGGGCGCTTCGCCCGAGACCACCAGATCGGTCGCCAGCACGGCCGCGCCGGCCGCGCGCCGGGCGGCGGTCAGGGTGAAGGGGTTCATGCTGGTGTCGGGATCAACCTGGCGGTGGCCCTCGCTGGGCGAGGCATCCATCAGCTCGCGCACATAGAGCGAGGAGTGCGCATGGGAGAGCTGATCCTCGGTGGCCAGCGGCGCATCGTGCGGCTGCATATAGTCCAGCAGCCCCTTGATCAGCAGCTGATCATTGATGGCGCCCAAGCGCTCCGGGCATTCGGGGTGTTGCGCGCCCATTTCGTGGCGGGCGCAGTCGGCATGGGTGATGTAAGCGGCAAGCATGACAGTCTCCGGTCACACCCTGTTGGCGATATCGGGTGTTGGCACCAGTCTAGGGAGGGGCCGCTGACCCCAGCATTACAAGGCCGTAATCCGGGCACCCGCTTGGGCAGGCTTTGGCCGACAAGCAACAGCATCGCGTGCGCGAGGCTGAGGCAAGCGTTCGGCGAAGGTACGCGCGCCGCTCTTTGCTCGCCTCAAGCCCTGTCCTTGTTTCCTTGTTTTGTGCTTTTTCGTCTGCGCGGGCGGGTGCTGCGCTTGCCGCATGCCCCCCCAGAAGAAGGGGGGCACAAAAGCGAGTGCAGCTGGCCTTCTCCTATGAAAAAGGCCTAAACACAAAAATCGGGTGCTCCAACTCGCAGGGTTTTTACGCGTGTGACATATTTCCTCAAAAGCTATGGTCGGCGCCTGCCCTTCGGCATTGAATGAGCGGCCAATAGCCGCTTGTCCTCAATTTCTCCTCAGTACACCAAGGAGTTTTTATGCGAGTTCTGACACGGTCGCTGTTCGCCAGCACCCTCATTGCCGGGGCCATTGCCGCCGCGCCGCTGCAGGCTTCGGCCGCCGTTATCGACTTTGATGAGCCCACGCTGACGGGCTTGTACTACAAGGGAGATAGCTTTCAACAGTCCGGCTTCAATATGGCGGTGAATTACGACGCCGGCACCGTGGGCAAGGCCTCCGACTTGGACGCGCCCCCATCGGGCAACAACACGCAGTTCTACACCCAGCTCAACGAAGGCTTCCTGACCTTGACACGGGCCGATGGCGGCCTGTTCAACCTGAATTCCTTCGACGCTGCCTTTGTGCCGCTGGTGCCCGCAGCCGCCGGCCAAACCACCATTGCAGCGGTTGGTACCCAAGCCGATGGCACGCAAGTGGGCTGGGCTTTCTTGTTCGCGCCAGCCGCTGGCGGCTCGTATCAATTCGCCCAATACAGCGGTGCTGACTTTTCGGTCTACACCAATCTCAAGTCGGTGGACTTCTTTGCTTGCAGCTTTGACGGCGCCAATGTGTGCACCTCGCCGCTGCAGAACAACGGGCAGTTTGCGCTCGACAACATCAATGTCACTGCCGCCGTGCCCGAGCCTTCGGCCGCCTTGCTGCTGGGCATGGGCCTGGCCGGCATGGGCTGGCTGCGCCGCCGCCAAGCCAAGGTCTGATCGGCTACCCGCCGGTACTGGACCGCTTTGTTGTTGTTACCGCAACTCGCTAGGAGTTTTCGATGAACCACAAGAAATTGCATATCGCGCTGATGCTGGGTTTGGCCACGCTCAGCATGGGCGCTGTCGCCCAGAGCAGTGGCAAGAAGATCTACATCGTTCAGCTGGCCGACGCACCGGCTGCCACTTATGACGGCAAGCTCGCCGGCCTGGCGGCCACCAAGGCGCCCGCTGGCGCGCGCTTCAATGCCGCCGGCGCCAATGTGAAGAGCTATCGCAACTACCTGACCTCGCAGCACAGTGCGGTGCTGAGCCGCGTCGGCGCGCCCGCCGCCTTGCACAATTACACGGTGGTGTTCAACGGCTTCTCGGCCGCGCTGACGCCCGAGCAGGCCAAGGCCTTGCAGACGTCCACCAAGGTCGTGTCGGTGACCGAGTCCCGGCTGATTCCTGCCGACACCACTCGCACGCCCGGCTTCCTGGGCCTGACGGCACCGGGCGGCCTGTGGTCGCAACTGGATGCGGCCGCGCGCAAGGTCAAGGGTGAAGACGTCATCATCGGCGTGATCGACACCGGCGTCTGGCCCGAGACGGCCTCCTTCGGCGACAAGGTCGATGCCCAGGGCAATCCGGTGCCCTACTACCAGTCCGGCACCTCGGTCTATGGCCCGCCGCCGGCCAAATGGAAGGGCACTTGCGTGGCCGGTGAAGGCTTCACCGCCGCCATGTGCAATAACAAGCTGATCGGCGCGCGCTTTTACGGCGACGCCTGGTACGCCGGCGCTGCCAACAGCGGCGGTGCGTACGCTGCGCATCCGCGCCTGGAGTACAAATCTCCGCGTGACGGCGCCGGCCACGGCAGCCACACCGCATCGACCGCTGGCGGTAACGCCAATGTCAACGCGACCATCAACGGCACCGCCATCGGCGGCATCTCCGGCATGGCGCCACGCGCCCGCATCGCTGTTTACAAGGCACTCTGGACGGCGACCACCACCCCCACCAACGACGGCGGGCAAACTGCCGACATTCTGGCCGCCATCAATGACGCGGTGGCCGACGGTGTGGACGTGATCAACTATTCGGTCAGCGGCACCCAGACCAATTTCAACGATCCGATCGAAATTGCTTACCTGAACGCGACGGCCGCCGGCGTGTTCGTGGCCGCCTCGGCCGGCAATAGCGGTCCGGCCAATCAGGTCGCGCACATCAGCCCCTGGCTGATGACCGTGGCCGCCTCCACCCATGACCGCCAGTCCGTGGCCGATCTGGTGCTGGGTGATGCATCGGTGTACAGCAACGGGGTCTCGGTCTTTGGCGGTACCTTGACCGGCTCGATGATTCTGGCGGACTCTGCCGTGGCTGCCGGGCAAACCGTGGCCGATGCGCAGCGCTGCTTTGCCGGCACGCTGGACTCGACCAAGGTGAGCGGCAAGATCGTTGTCTGCGATCGCGGTGTGAGCGCGCGGGTCGACAAGAGCGCCGAGGTCAAGCGCGCTGGCGGCATCGGCATGGTGCTGGTCAACGCCAGTGCTGCGGCCGATGGCTTGGTGGCGGACTTCCACTCGGTGCCTTCCATCCATCTGCCGCTGGCCACGCGCGCCAGCATCCGCAACTATGTCACCGCGGGCTCGGCCACCGGCACGATCAAGCCACCGGCCAACCCGCCCGCCATCGTGGCGCCGGTGATGGCTGACTTCTCCTCGCGTGGCCCCAACAAGGCCAATGGCAATATCCTCAAGCCCGATATCACCGGCCCAGGCGTGGACATCCTGGCGGCCTATATCGACGAGAGCCAGACCCAGGCGCAGCACGATGCCACCATCGCTGGCACCTACACGCCGTCGGCCAATGCCAGCTCCTTGCAAGGCACCTCGATGTCCAGCCCGCATGTGGCCGGCATTGCCGCTTTGTTCAAGCAGCAGCATCCCGACTGGTCGCCTGCGGCCATCAAGTCGGCCATGATGACCTCGGCCAGCCCGGTCAAGCTGGCCAGTGGCGCGCTCGACCTCGACCGTTGGGGCTATGGTGCTGGTCACCTGAATCCCAATGCTGCGACGGCCACGCCCCTGGTCTACGACCTCACCGCCGCCGACCATGGTCGCTTCCTCTGCGGCCTGGGCCTGAATCCACCCGCAGGCATCGGCAGCTGCGCCAGCTTGGGTTCGATCGCCGCGACCGACCTGAACCTGCCGTCTCTGACTGCCAAGGGCGTCGTGATTTCCAAGACCTTCAACCGCACGATCAAGAACGTCAGCACCGCGACCAAGACCTTTGTGGCCTCCGCCACGCTGCCCTCTTGGGACGTGGTGGTGACACCGGCCTCCTTGACGCTGGCGCCCGGCGCCAGCGGCAGCTTCACGGTCAAGGTCACCCCGGGTGCGGCGGTTTCCGCCAGCGCCTGGTCCTTCGGTAGCCTGACTTGGAGCGACGGCGTGGCTTCGGTCACCAGCCCGCTGAGCGCCAATGGCAGTGCCGGCGGCTTCTCCATCCCGGCCTCGGTCAGCGATGTGCGCAAAACCGGCAATGGCAGCAAGGTGTTCTCGGTCACTTCGGGCTACACCGGCAAGCTGGGTGTGACGCCTGTGGGCTTGGTTCCGGCAACGCGCAACACCGCCACCATCGCCACGGGCGAGAAGCAGTGCTTTGACGTCGTCGTGCCTGCGGGTGCCTTGCTGGCGCGCTTCCAGCTCTTTGACACCGATACCAATGCGCCGGTCGACCTGGATCTGGATGTTTATGCCGGCCCTGGCGGCACCGGTGCCAATCTTGGCAACAGCGGCGGCGCCACCGCGGACGAGTTGGTCAGCCTCAAAGCACCGGCGGCGGGGACCTACTCCGCCTGCGTGAGCGGCTACGACACCAGCAAGGGCCCTGATGGCAAGGCCACCTACACCTTGTCCAACTGGACCCTGGGCCCCATCGTCGGCACGCAAAGCCTGCGCGCAGCCGGACCGACCTCGGTCTACGCCGGCGGCACGGCTTCGATCGGTCTGGGCTGGTCGGTGCCGGTGGGTAACCGCTACCTCGGCCAGGTGCAGTTCGCTGACACCACGAACGCCACGCCGGTCAGCCTGGGCACGACCTTGGTCTTCGTCGACAACCGCTGAGCTTGCTCAGCCCCGCAGTGCCCGAGTTCCGGGTGCTGCGGCCCAAGCGCCAAAACAGCGCCAAAACAAAGGGCGGCTTGCATCAGCAAGTCGCCCTTTTCTATTGCCGCAAGCAGCGGCATTTCAAACTCAGAAGTTGTAGCGAGCCCGGGCGTAGTAATAAGCGCCGTTGAAGCCCACGGGCGAGAGCACGTCGTAGGGGAAGTTGCCGAAGTAGCTGATGTCGTCGATGGAGCGGGTGGGGTAGCGGTCGGTCACGTTGACACCGCCGACCGAGACGCTGAAGTGGCGCGTTAGCTTCACCTCGGCCTCCAGGTCGAGCTGCCAGACGGCGGCATAAGTCTGCGTCGGCGTGAAACCGCCGCCGAAGTCGAACACCCGGGTGGCGGAGCCATGACGTGTGGCGCGGGCCAGCAGGTTCCAGCCGCTGTTGTTCCACTGCGCGCTGATGACATGGCGGTCGCGTGGCGCCGCGTCGGTGAGGGTATTGCTTTCCTCCAGGCCGACCAGGGGCTTGTCGATGCCCAGCGCCTTGAGCGCTGCGCTGCTGTGCTGGATATTGCTCAGCGTGGTTTTGTTGAAGCTCGACGCGAGCGTCCAGCGCAACTCGCCGCCCGCCAGCGCGTGGCTGAATTGGCCGACCAGATCGACGCCGCGGGTGTGGGTGTCCACCGCATTGGTGAAGAAGTTGACGCCGTTCACCCCGGCCACGCCGAACTGGCTTTGGATCAGCGCCGTCAGCGCGTCGCTGGACAGGCGCTCGGACAGGGTGATGCGGTCCTTGACCTTGACATCAAAAGCGTCGATGGACAGCGAGGCGCGGCGGCTGGGCTGCCAGGTCAGGCCCAGGCTGGCATTGCGGGCGCTCTCGGCCTTGAGCGGCTCGGCACCCAAGGCGCGGGCGATCTCGCTTTGCACGGGCAAGGTGCGCACCTGGCTGAGCGTGCCGCCGTCGCCGCGGTCGGTGACGGTGAAGGAAAAGCCGGTTTGCGCCAGCGAGGGCGCGCGGAAGTTGTTGGACAGCGCGCCGCGCAGGGCCAGGTCTTGCGTCAACACATAGCGGCCGGACAGCTTGGCCGTCAGCGCGCTGCCGAAGTCGGAGTAATGGTCGGCACGCAGGGCCAGGCCGGCAAACAGGCTGGGCGTGAGGTCGGCACTGAGGTCGACGTAGGCGCCAACCAAATTGCGCGACAAATCCACCGCATCGGCCGCCTGCAAGCCCGGGCCCGCTTGGGCGCCCGGCGTGCCGTCGAAGCTGCCGACGGCGTATGAGGCCTCGTCGCCCGACTTGGTGCGGAAAGACTCGCGCCGTGCTTCCACGCCAAGTGCCAGGGTGGCGGGTTTGCTCAGGCCGGGCAGCGCCAGTTCGCGGCTGAAGTCGGCGCTGATGCCCAGCTGCTGAGTCTGGAAGTCGCCCAGATGGAATTGCGTCGGGCTGGCCGCGCCCAGCGAGACATTGAGCGAGTTGCGCAGGCCGTAGTTGAATTCATTGCGGCCGAGGTTGAGCGCGACGTCGTAGTCCCAGCTTTTGTCTGCCCCCAGGCTCCCGCGCACGCCGCTGGCCAGTTGCAGATCCTGGCTTTTACCGGTGGTGGCGGGGCGATAGCCCTTCGGGTAGATGGCTTTGACGTTGGCAAAGCTGTCGGGGTAGCGGAAGTAGGCCGCGCCCTCGCTCTTGCGCTGCTGCCAGGTGCCGAAGGCGTAGCCACGGGCATCGCTGCCCAACGCGCCAAAAGCAAAGCCGCTGTTGAACCACAGGGCCAGCTGATCCGACTCCGGCTCGCCCGGCGCGTAATTGCGCTTGCCTTGGAAGGCCAGATTGGCGGGCGATTGGTCTTCCCAGGGCGGGATCTGGTCGGGGCCGGCGCGATTGGTGTGGTCGCGGTGTGCGGCTTCCGCGCCGAAGCGCACAAAGCCGCTGTCGCCCAGCTTGAGGCCCAGCTTGCCTTGCAGCTCGCGCGAGCGGCCGTCGTTCAAGGTCTCATTGCTGGGCTCGAAGCGGGTGTGGAAGCCGCCCACACCGCCGGCCACCTGGCCGCCACTGTTGGCATCGTCGAGGATGATATTGATCACGCCGGCAATCGCGTCGCTGCCGTACTGGGCGCCGGCGCCATCGCGCAAGACTTCGATGCGCTTGATGGCAGAGACCGGAATCGCGTTGAAGTCCACCGGGTTGGTGCCCTTGCCGGTCTTGGATTCCAGATTGACGATGGCCGAGTTATGGCGGCGCTTGCCGTTCACCAAAACCAGCACCTGGTCCGGCGAGAGGCCGCGCAGCTGGGCCGCGCGCACATGGTCGCCGCCGCCGGAATTGCTTTGGCGTGGGAAGTTGAAGGAGGGCAGCAGGGTCTGCAGGGCGGCGGCCAAATTGCCGTCGCCGGCCACGGCGCGCTGCAAATCTTCCTGGCTCAAGACATCCACCGGCACGGCGGAGTTCAGCAGCGTGCGGTCTTTGGCGCGGGTGCCGGTCACCAGCACCTGATCTAACTGTGCCGTGGCGCCGGTCTGTTCAGCCGCTTGGGCCAGGGCATGCATGGGCAAGAGGCCCGCGATATTGGCAAGAAGGGCGGCGCAGGCAATTCGGATGGGCGTGTGCAACATGGCGGCTGGATGACGTAGGCGTGAAGGGGCGATGACAAAGCCGCCTAGGCTAAGGCAAAGCGATAGGGTGCTCAAAGACTGTTCGGCAATAAGCTCATGCAAACGTGGCAGCCAGGACACAGCAGTTAGCATGCGCCTGCCGCGTTTGCCAGATTTGCCACTTTTTCTCTCTGCCCGCCTCGACTTCCCTATGCCCAGCCAGCCTCAGCAAGACTTGACCCCGCCCACTGTGCTCGTCCTGCCGCAGCGCCAGCTCGACGTCAAACACGCCGTGGCCCTGTGTGTGGGCATGGTGGTGGGGGCTGGCATCTTCAAGACCTCGCCCCTGGTGGCGGCGGCCTTGGGGGGCTCTTACGAGCTCTATCTGGCCTGGGCCTTCGGCGGCCTGCTGTCTTTCATCGGCGCGCTGTGTTTTGCCGAGATGGCCTCAAGCTTCCCCGATACCGGCGGCGACTATTTCTTCCTCCGCCGCGCCTACGGTCAGCGCCTGGGCTTTTTGTTCGCCTGGTCGCGCTTTGCGGTGATCCACACCGGCTCAATGGCCTTGCTGGCCTTTGTGTTCGGCGACTATCTGAGCCAGGTGCTGGACCTGCGGCCCTGGTTGGGGCCTTACACCAGCGCGGTGCTGGGCGCCAGCCTGATCGTGCTGCTGACCGGCCTGAACCTGCTGGGCGTGCGCGTCGGCCTGGGCACCCAGCTGGGGCTGACCACGGTGGTGCTGGGCGGGCTTTTGCTCTTGGGCCTGGGCGCGGGCGTGCAGGTCTGGGCCGGGCAGGCGCCGCAAACGCCGCTGACCGTGGCCGATCCTGCGCGGCATAACTGGGGTCAGGCCATGGTGTTTGTCTTTCTGGCCTACGGTGGCTGGAGCGATGCGGCCACCTTGTCGGCCGAGATGCGTGACCAGCGCAATGGCATCAAGCGTGCCCTGTGGTGGGGCTTGCTGCTGGTCTCGGGCCTCTATCTGCTGGCCAACTGGGCGTACCTGCAGGTGCTGGGCCTGGACGGCCTGGCACGCAGCGAAGCGCCGGCGGCGTCTTTGATGTTGGCGGTGTTCGGGCGGCCGGGTGAGCTGCTAATGGTGGCCATCGTGTCGCTGACGGCGCTGTCGGTGATGAACGCGATTCTGATCGCCGGGCCGCGCACCACTTACGCCGCCGCTCGCGATGTGGCCGGCAGCCTGCATCTGGCGCGCTGGAATGCCAAGCGCGGCACGCCCACCGCGGCCGTGCTGGCCACCAGCGGCGTGGCTCTGGCCTTGGTGGCTTTTGGCGCCATCACCCGCGGTGGTTTTTCCACCATGGTGGACTATCTGTCGCCGGTGTATTGGTTCTTCATGACGCTGAGCGCCTTGGCCGTGATCCGCCTGCGCCGCAGCGAGCCGGAGGTGCCGCGCCCCTACCAAGTGCCTTTCTACCCCTGGCTGCCGCTGGCTTTTGCGCTGTGCTGCTTGTATGTCTTGTGGTCCAGCGTGGTCTATGTGCGCGCCGGGGCCATGGTGGGTGTGGCGGTGTTGGCGCTGGGCGCCATGATTTTGTGGCCGCTGAGCAAAAGGGCGCAGGCATGAGCAAAACCAGTCGCAATCCAGACAATTTGCCCGCCTTGGCCGGGCAGGCTGATGGCGGCTTTGCCGCCAAGGTGTCCGAGGCGGTGCTGGACCTGGTGTCCAGCCGGCCCGAGTCCGCACGCCAGGCCAGCGCTTTGCCCAGCGAGGCCGCCCGCGCCGCGCAGAGTGTGGCTCAGCAAGCGGCCCAGAAGGCGGCGTTGGCAGCAGGGTCGCTCGCGCTGCCGCCGGGCCCGCTGGGCTGGTTGACCATCCTGCCCGAGCTGTTAACGGTCTGGCGCATTCAGCGCCAGGCGGTGGCCGACATCGCCGCCATTTACGGCCGCACAACTGAGCTGGGCCGCGAGCAGATGCTTTACTGCATGTTCCGCCACACGGCGGCCCAGGCCGTGCGCGACCTCGCCGTGCGGGTGGGCGAGCGCATGGTGGTGCAGCCGGTGGCCGCCAAGGTGATGCAGCAGATCAGCCGCGTGGTGGGCGTCAAGCTGAGTGAAAGCCTGGTGCGCAAATCGATCTCACGCTGGGTGCCGCTGGCCGGTGCGGCGGCTGTGAGCGCCTATGCGTTTTACGACACCCAGCGGGTGGCGCGCACCGCGATTGAGTTGTTCGAGGGCGAACAGATCATCGAACTCAAGCCCTGAGCCAAGGCTTGGGCTACAGTCAGCCAAAACTGTCTGGCGCCGCAGCGAATCGACACAAGGGGTCTGAAGATGGGCGAGGTTCCCGCCATTCTGGACATCGAAGCTTCGGGCTTTGGCCGCGGCAGTTATCCGATCGAGGTCGGCATTGTGGACTCGGCCGGCGCCATGTTTTGCTCGCTGATCCAGCCCGAGCCCGAATGGCAGCATTGGGACGCCTCCGCGGAGGCGATTCACGGCATCAGCCGCGCCACCTTGTGCCGCTATGGCAAGCCGCCTTTGTGGGTGGCGCAGCAAATCAACAGCCATCTGCGCGGCCAGGTCGTGTATTGCGACGCCTGGGCGCATGACTATCCTTGGCTGGCCCGCCTCTTCGACGTGGTGGACCTGGTGCCGCAATTCAAGCTGGCCGATTTGCGCTGCCTGCTCAGCGAGGCCGAGGCCAGGCATTGGCATGCGGTGCTGAGCCAGGTGCGCTTGGAGCAGGCGCTGCAGCGCCATCGCGCCAGTAGTGACGCGCGGATCTTGCAGCTGACCCTGCAAAAGCTGCGGCAGAACTTGGGCGGCGCGGGCGAGCCCGCAGCCGTTGGCGCCGAGCTGGCCGAGGGGCATGGCAATGGCAATGGCAAAGCAAATGGCCATGCCCATGGGCGCGGCGCGCCCGGCGAGTGGTCTGAGCGCAAGCAATCTTGATCCAAGGCAAGCCTTGCGCCAAGCCGCCGGCCGAAGATACGCATGCCGCATCCGTTGGCAATAGCTAGGGACACATCATGTTTTTTCATCGCATCCTCCTGCCCACCGATGGCTCTGCCACCGCGCAACGCGCCGCCTTGGTGGCTGCTGATATGGCTAAGCGTTATGGCGCGGTGCTGGAGATCATCAGCGTGATCGACCCCTCGCCCTTTCTCTACTTCCCGGACAGCGGCGGCGAGGCCATGAACTACTACCTGGAGGCCTCGGAGTCTGCGGCCCGTCAGGGCATCGAGCATGCCGAAGATGCCGCCAAAAGCTGTGGTGTGGACTTCACCAGCCAGGTGCTGCGCGAACATGGCCCGGCGCCGGCCATCGTGGCGCATGCCAAGCAGACCGCCTGCGACATGATCGTGATCGGCTCCCATGGCCGCCGCGGCCTGGACGCCGTGCTGCTGGGCAGCGTGGCGCAAAAGGTGCTGACCCTGGCGGAGGTGCCGGTTTTCGTGATCAAGTGAGTGCCGTGCCGCGGCCTTGAACGCCTGGGATGAGCCCTTGCTGGGGCGGTTCTCAGGCGTTTGGGGGCCGTTGTTTTTTGATGATTCTGATCAGGGCTGACCCGAACAGAATGCGCTGAAACGCTGGGCTAGACTGGGCCGATGAACGAGCCCAACAGCGTGGCCGACACCGCCGCAAACTCCGCCAGTCAAGACAAGCTGGTGTCGCGCAACGTGCCTGATCTCAAGCAGAAAAAGGTGCCCTCGCAGCAGCGGGCGGTGGAAACCTTTGAGCGCATTCTGGCCGCCTGTGGCGACTTGCTGGGTGAGGTGGGCATTGAGCGCTTGTCCACCAATCTGGTCTGTCAGCGCGCCGGCATTTCCCCGCCGGCCCTCTACCAATATTTCCCGAATAAATACGCGATTCTTTGCGAGCTGGCCGAGCGCTTGATGCGTAGCCAGAATGAGCTGCTGACACCTTGGGCCACGGCCGAAACCTGGCGTCTGCCCGAGGCCGACTTGGCCGCCAGCATTGCCGACTTGTTCATGCGTACCCTGCAGCTGACCGAGCAGATGCCTGCTGGCATCTGGATCACCCGCGCCTTGCGCGCCGTGCCGACCCTGCAGGAGGTGCGGCATGACTCCCATGATCTGGTCACCGAATTGTTGGTGCGCCCCTTCATGGAGGCCTATCCCCAGGCTGACCACGCCGAGGTGCGCCTGACCCTGCGCCTGGGCATTGACGCGCTCTATGCCGCGCAGGAGCTGCTGTTCGATCAGCCCAGCCTGGAGCCACGCGCCGTTGCCCGCACCATGGCGGCCATGGTGACGGGGCAATTGGTCAAGCTGCGCCAGAGCGAATGAGGCCGAGGGCGCGGCAACTGCCGGTTTCTGGCCCATTTTCACGGCTTGACTGAAGTCGGGCGTGCCATGATGGCGCCTCATGTCCTATCTGCAAACCGGGAGGCAGTGATGGCGGCTGCCGTCGAACCAAGTCCGCAAGAGCAAGAACAAGAGCAGCTGCGCCTGCAGGCCTTGCAGTCGTTTGAGGTCATGGACACGATGCCCGAGCAGGCCTTTGACGACCTGACCGAGTTGGCCGTGCGCTTGTTCGGTGTGCCGATTTCGCTGGTGACTTTGCTTGACAGCGAGCGCCAGTGGTTCAAATCCCGACAAGGCTTGGACGTCAGCGAGACGCCGCGCGACATCGCTTTTTGCGATATCACCATCCGTGGCAGCGCGGTTGTGGTGATCGAGGATGCCGAGCGCGACCCCCGTTCCAGTGGCAATCCTTTGGTGACTGGCCCGCTGGCGGTGCGCTTTTACGCCGGCGCGCCGCTGATCACGCCCGAGGGTCATGCCCTGGGCAGCCTGTGCGTGGTGGATCGTGCGCCGCGCGCCTTCACCCCACAGCAGTGTCAAGATCTGGAGCGACTGGCGCGACAGGTGATGACGCAGCTGCTGCTGCGCCGCAAGAACAAGGAACTGGCGACCGCCTTGCGTGAATACGGCCGGGTCGATCAACGCCGGCGCGAGAGCGAATCCATTTACGGCCTCTTGTTTGCCAACAGCCTGGACGGGGTGATGCAGACCCGACCCGGCGGCGCCATTCTCACGGCCAACCCCATGGCCTGCGAGATTCTTGGCCAAAGCGAGGCGCAACTGCGCCGCGTGCAGCGCTCGCAGGTGCTGGACCTGCGCGACCCGCGCTTGCTGCGCCTGTTTGACGAGCGCGATCGCGACGGCAAGGCTCGCGGTGAAATCACTATGATTCGCGGCAATGGCGAGCGCTTTGAGGCCGAGGTGTCGACGGTGACTTACCAGGACGAAGCCGGCGAGCATTTCGCCAGCGTGGCCTTCCGCGACATCACCGAGCGGCGCCTGTGGGCCCGCAAGCTGGAGCAAAGCCTGGAGCTGCTGGGCAATCTGGCGCGGCGAGTGCCGGGCGCGCTGGTGCAGTACCGCCTCGACCCTGATGGCCGCACCTGCTACCCCTTCGCCAGCGAAGGCATCTTCAATATGTTCGAGGTCAGCCCCTTGGATGTGCGGGAAGACGATGCCTTGGTGCGCAAGCTGGTGCATCCGGACGATCAGCGTGCCCTGGTGGAGTCGATTCGGCGTTCGGCTCAGACCTTGCAGCCTTGGCTGCATGAGTTCCGGGTGGTGCTGCCGCGTCAGGGCCTGCGCTGGCGTTTGGGTAGCGGCCAGCCCGAGCGGCGGCCCGATGGCAGTGTGCTCTGGCATGGTTTCGTCAGCGACATCACCGAGCGCAAACATTCCGAGCAACACACCCACTGGCTGGCGCATTACGACGTGCTGACCGGCTTGCCCAATCGCCGCATGCTGATGGATCGCATCGGGCATGATCTGGCGGTGGCGCGGCGCTCACGGCAGCTGGGCGCGCTCTTGTTCATCGACCTCGATCACTTCAAGCACATCAACGATGCCTTGGGGCATTCGGTGGGTGACGAGTTGCTCAAGCAGGTGGCCGAACGCCTGCGCGAGGTGGCGCGCGAAGATGACACGGTGGCGCGTCTGGGGGGCGATGAATTCGTGGTCTTGGTCAGCAACTTGGGCCTGGACGTTGCGCATGCCACCCGCCATGCCATGGCCGTGGCCGAGAAGCTGCGCGAGGTGCTGGTGATGGATCACCACATCTTTGATCACAGTTACAACATCTCCGGCAGCATCGGCATCACCTTGTTCCCCAAGGGCGCGGAGGCGGTGGATGATTTGCTGCGCGAAGCCGACACGGCCATGTACCGCGCCAAGGCCTCGGGGCGTAACCGGGTGGCCTTCTTCGAAACCGCTATGCATGCCGAGGTGCAAAGTCGCCTGGCGCTGGAGCAAGACCTGAAAGAGGCTTTGCAGCTGGAGCAGTTCGAACTGCATCTGCAGCCGCAGTTCGACGCGCAGGGGCAGGAAATCGGCGGCGAGCTGCTGCTGCGCTGGACACACCACAAACGTGGCCGGGTGTCCCCGCTGGACTTCATTCCGGTGGCCGAGGAGTCAGGCCTGATCATCGAGCTGGGCGACCGGGTGCTGCGCCAGGCCTGCTTGGCCTTGGCCCGGCTGCACAAGGCAGGGCGCTTGCAATGCCTGTCGGTCAATGTGAGCCCGCGGCAGTTCCGCAAAGACGACTTCGTGGCGGGCTTGCGCCAGATCATTCAGGACACCGGTGCCCCGGCCGACTACCTGATTCTGGAAGTGACCGAGAACCTGCTGATTGACAACTGGCAAGACACAAGCGCGCGCATGTCCGAGCTGCGCGCCCTGGGCCTGCGCTTTTCCATTGACGACTTCGGCACCGGCTATTCCAGCCTGGCCTATTTGAAGAAGCTGCCGCTTTACGAGCTCAAGATCGACAAGAGCTTTGTGCAGGACACGCCCGACGACCCCAACGACACGGCCATCGTCGAGGCCATTGTGTCCATGGCCAAGCACTTGTATCTGCGCGTGGTGGCCGAAGGGGTGGAGACTCCGGCGCAAGCCGAGTTCTTGATGAGCACCGGTTGCGATTGCCTGCAGGGCTATTTGTTGGGTCGCCCCGGGCCGCTGGAAGACTGGCTGCGCCTGCGTGGCGCTTAAGTGAAGAGTTAGCGGCCTTGGCCGCGGTTGCGACCAAGGCATACCCCTCAGAAGCTCGCCTTACAGCTCGCTCACACTCTTGACGCGCTGCGGCATGGCCACGGTTTGCGCCAGCGGCTCGGCCACGCGGCCGTGGAAGCGATCGAGCAGATCCCGCCACTGCGCCTTCACCGTGCTGACATTGGCCAGCTTGACATGGCCGTAGCCACGAATGCTTTCGGGCAGGCGGGCCAGCTTGACGGCCAGGTCCAGCTTGTCGGCCGAGAGGTGCTGCAAGAGTTCGTTCACCAGGGCTTCGTACTCGCTGATCAGGGCGCGCTCCATGCGGCGCTCCTCGGTCTTGCCAAACAGGTCCAGCGGGCCGCCGCGCAAGCCTTTGAACTTGGCCATCAGCTTGAGGGCGCGGAAGGTCCAGGAGCCCAGCTCCACTTTCTTGACGCGGCCGTCCGCACCCGGCTTGGCCAGCAGCGGCGGGGCCATGTGGAAGCTCAAGGACTGCCAGTTGGCGAACTGCGCCTTCAGGCTGGCCTCAAAGCTGCCGTCGGTGTAGAGGCGGGCCACTTCCCATTCGTCTTTGTAGCTCAAGAGCTTGGCGTAGTAGCGGGCCACGGCCTTGCTCAAGCGCTCGCTTTTGCCTGCCTCGCCCAGCTGGGATTCGGCGGCGCGCACGCGTTTGACCAGGGCTTCATAACGCGCTGCGTAGGCGGCATCTTGATAAGCCGTCAGGTGCGCGATGCGGCGGGCGATCAGGCCATCCGCACCGTCCAGCTTGTCCTGGCCCAGCAGCAGCTGCACTTTTTGCTCGGGCTGGCCGCCCAGGCGCGCCAGGGCCTGCGGCGCGGCTATCGCCAGGCGGCCTAGCGCGAATGCGGTCTTATTGCCTTCAACGGCCACGCCGTTGAGTTCGATGGCGCGCATCAGCGCCGCTTCGCTCAAGGGGATCAGGCCGCGCTGGTAGCAAGCGCCCAGCATGATGATGTTGCTGGGCATGGTGTCGCCCATCAGGCTCAGGGCAATCGCCTGCGCATCGATGGTGGACAGCAGCGAGGCATCGCCGCCCACCGCATGCAGCATCTTGGCCAGCAGGGATTCGCCTTGCAGATTCGCGTCCGGGTTGCGCACAAAGGCGGCCGTGGGCAGCTCATGCGTATTGGCCACGATGATGGTGCGGCCGGGCTTGATGGTGCCCAGCGCGTCGGGCGAGGCGCCCACCACCTTGTCGCAGGCCAAAAGCACATCGGCCTGCTGGGTGTCAATGCGCACCTGGTTCAGCAACTCCTTAGTTGGCGCCAGGCGCACAAAGCTCAGGACCGAGCCGCCTTTTTGTGCGAATCCCATGAAGTCCAGCACCGAGGCCTGCTTGCCCTCCAAGTGCGCGGCCATGGACACCAGCGCACCCACGGTAACCACGCCGGTGCCGCCCACGCCGGTCACCAACAAGTCGAACGGGCCGCTCCATTGCCAGTTGGGCGGCGCGGCCAGCGCGGCCAGTTCGCGTGCCAGGTCTTGCGCAGTGAAGCCTGCGCCTTGACGCTTCTTCAGCTCGGCGCCATGCACCGAGACAAAGCTGGGGCAAAAGCCGTTCACGCAGGAGAAGTCCTTGTTGCAGCTGGATTGCTCGATGCTGCGCTTGCGGCCGAAGTCGGTTTCCACCGGCACGACGGAGAGGCAGTTGGAGGCTTGGCCGCAGTCGCCGCAGCCCTCGCACACCGCCTGGTTGATGAAGATGCGCTTGGGTGGATCGGCGAACTCGCCCTTTTTGCGGCGGCGGCGCTTCTCGGCGGCGCAGGTCTGGTCATAGATCAGCACGGTCACGCCGGGGATCTCGCGCAGCTCGCGCTGCACGGCGTCGAGCTCGCTGCGGTCGTGGAAGGTGGTGCCGGCGGGGAAGAGGCCGCGGTGCGCGTCGTACTTCTCGATCTCGTCAGACACGATCACCAGCTTCTTGACGCCTTCGGCCTCCACCTGGCGCGCGATCTGCGGCACGCTGGTGCTGCCGTCCACTGGCTGGCCGCCGGTCATGGCGACGGCGTCGTTGTAGAGAATCTTGTAGGTGATATTGGTCTTGGCGGCGATGGCCTGGCGGATCGCCAGATAGCCCGAGTGGTAGTAGGTGCCGTCACCGAGGTTCTGGAACACATGCTTCTCGGTGGTGAAGCGGCTGTGCGCCGCCCAGTCCACGCCCTCGGCGCCCATCTGGATCAGGCCGGAGGTGCCGCGCTCCATCCAGCTGGCCATGAAGTGGCAGCCGATGCCGGCCAGGGCGCGCGAGCCCTCGGGCAGCTTGGTGGAGGTGTTGTGCGGGCAGCCCGAGCAGAAATAGGGCTGGCGGCGCACGCCGTCGGCGGCATTGCTTAGCAGGCAGGGCGTGAGGAAGTCCTGCACCAGCTCGCGTCGGTCCAGGCTGGGGCCTAGGCGTGCCAGCCACTGGGCCACCGTGCTCATGATGCGCGAGGGGCGCAGCTCACCCAGGGCGCTCAGTACCGGGGCGCCGTCGGCGTCGTTCTTGCCGGTCACGCGGGGGCGCTGGGCATCGGGCAGGTGGTAGAGCAGCTCTTTGATCTGGCGCTCCACCACCGGCGCTTTTTCCTCGATCACCAACAGCTCGCTCAGGCCATGCGCAAATGCGCGCATGCGGCTGCTTTCCAGCGGGAACACCAGGCCCACCTTGTAGACCCGCACGCCGGCGGCGGCCAGCGCCTCGGTGCTGAGTTGCAGGCGGCGCAGCACTTCCATGAAGTCGTAATGCGCCTTGCCAACGGTGACGATGCCCAGCGTGGCCTGCGGGCTGACGACGATGTGTTTGTCGATGCTGGCATTGAGCTTGGCGAAGGCCTTGACGGCGTTCATCTTGTGCTCAAGCCGGGTTTCCAGCTCCAGCGAGGGCAGGTCCACCGAGCGGATGTGCAGATCCACCGGCGGCACATGGTCGGGGCGCTGGAAGTCGGTCTGGATCGCGTCCAGATCCACCGTCATGCCCGACTCCACCACTTCCGAGATGGCTTTGAAACCGACCCAGGTGGAGGAGAAGCGGCTCAGCGCCCAGCCGTACAGGCCAAACTCCAAGTACTCCGCCACATTGCCCGGGTGGACGATGGGCATATGCCAGGCCTGCAGGGCCAGATCACTTTGGTGCGGGGTGCTGGACGAGACGCAGCCATGGTCATCGCCGCACACCACCAGCACGCCGCCCTGGGCCGAAGTGCCGTAGACATTGCCATGCTTCAAGGCGTCGCCCGAGCGGTCCACGCCGGGGCCCTTGCCGTACCACATCGCGAACACGCCATCGGCCGTGCGCTTGGGGTCGAGCGCCACGCGCTGCACGCCCAGGCAGGCCGTGGCGGCCAAGTCTTCGTTGATGGCGGGCAGGAAGTTCACCTTGGCTGCATCGAGGAACTTCTTGGCCTTCCACAGCTGCTGATCCACCATGCCCAGCGGGCTGCCGCGGTAGCCCGACACAAAGCCGGCGGTGTTCAGGCCGGCGCGCTCATCCGAGGCTTTTTGCGCCAGCAACAAGCGCACGATGGCCTGGGTGCCGGTCATGAAGACGGCGCCGCTGGTGGCGGCCAGGTTGTCGGAGAGCTTGTAGGGGCGCAGGGCCGGCGTGGGGCTGGTGCTGTGGCCGGGGGCGGTAGTCGTGCCCGGGACGGCGTCTGCAGAAGGGGTTGCGCTGCCTGTCATGGCGGTCTCCGAATTCTTAGAATAAGCGGAGATTTTTCTTTACATCAACCAGTTGATGTTTCTCTTCTGATCCGTGGAGAAGGGTTTGATGAGAGAATTTATCTCAAAAGGTGGCGATATGGATGGTGAGCGTTTCGATCGAGCGACCCGGCAGATTCTGGAGGCCTTGCAGGCCGACAGTCGGCAAAGCACCCAGGCCCTGGCCGACAAAGTGGGCTTGTCCGCCACGCCGGTGTGGCGGCGCATCAAGGAGCTGGAAGACTCGGGCGTGATCCGCCGCCATGTGGCGCTGGTGGACCGCGAGAAGCTGGGCCTGAATATTTGCGTGCTGGCCAATGTCAGCCTAGTGCGCCACAGCGAGGGTGCGGTGGATCAGTTCGAGCGCCTGGTGCTGGCCAGCCGCGAAATCATCGAATGCCACGGCATCACCGGCGAGGCCGACTACGTCATCAAGGTCGTGGTGCCGGACATGAAGGCCTACGACATGTTTCTGCAAAGCCAGGTCTTCAAAGTGCCCGGCGTGGCCAGCGTGCGCAGCAATGTGGTGCTGCGCGAAGTGAAGTACGAAACGGCACTGCCCGTGGACTAAAAACTGGGGTCAGAGTCGAATTGTTTCGCTGGCGGCGCGACGATGGTGTGCCCAGATAAATTGACTCTGACCCCAATGTTTCAGGCCTTCTTCAAGAACTCCGACTTGAGGCTGAGGCTGACGCCGTCGATCTTGCAGTCCACATCGTGGTCGCCGTCGACCAGGCGAATGCCCTTGGCCTTGCTGCCTTTTTTCAGCACGATGGACGAGCCCTTGACCTTGAGGTCTTTGATCAGGATGACGGAATCGCCGTCGACTAAGACCTGGCCATTGGCATCGCGCACCACCTTGGCGCCGTCTTCCGTCGCGCCGTCTTGCGCGGCTTCATCGCTCCACTCATGGCCGCAATCGGGGCAGATATTCATCGCGCCGTCGCGATAAGTGTTCTCGAGCGTGCAGACGGGGCAGGCGGATGGGTTCGACATGGTGATCAGGGCGGAGCCGGTGCGGCGCATTGCTGCGCCAGTGGATGGGGTGTTGCTGGCGCGGCGGACTGCATGACTGATTGCAGGGCCTGCCGCGCTGAACAGTGGATGGCGCCATTTTCGCTCATGGCTTTTGGCAGGGTCTTCTCAGGCAAGCCATACTCGCGGCTCTTTCATCTTCAGTTCCATCGCGCGGAGACATCTTGACCATGAAATTGCTGCACAAATCTCGTCGAACCGCCCTGCTGGCCAGCCTGACCGTGCTGCTCGGCATGCCTGTCGTGGCGCCCATGGCACACGCGCAGGTGGAGGATCAAGGCCTGAAGGCCGCCATCGCCGCCGGCCATCGTACGCCGGCTTTTGCCGCCCGCGACGCGGCACGTCATCCCTACGAGACGCTGAGCTTTTTTGGCATCAAGCCGACTATGACGGTGGTGGAGTTGGCGCCCGGCGGCGGCTGGTACACCGAAATCCTGGCGCCCTATCTGCGCGACAAGGGCCGCTTGGTGCTGGGCGGTGATGACCCGGCCTCGACCCAAGCCTATTACCAGCGCAGCGCCGCGCGCATGCAGGAAAAGCTGGCCGCCAACCCGGCGCTTTACGACCGCGTGCAAGTGGGTGTGTTCAGCCCCGCCGCCGGCAAGCTGAGCTATATCGCACCGGCTTCGGCCGATTTGGTGCTGACCTTCCGCAATGTGCACAACTGGGTCTCGCAAGGCGAGGCCACGACCCAAGCCGCCTTCAAGAGCGCTTTCGACGCGCTCAAGCCCGGCGGTGTCTTCGGTGTGGTGGAGCACCGCCTGCCCGCCGACCGGGTGCAGGATGAAAAAGCCAGCAGCGGCTATGTCCACCAGAGCTATGTGGTGCGCATGGCCGAGAGCGTGGGCTTCAAGCTGGCGGGCAGCTCGGAGGTGAACGCCAACCCCAAGGACAAGGCCGATCACGAAGGTGGCGTTTGGGCCCTGCCGCCGACCTATGGCAATAAGGACAAGGACCGCGCCAAGTACGAGGCCATCGGTGAGAGCGATCGCATGACGCTCAAATTCGTCAAGCCTTGATGGATCCGCAAGGACCGTTGGCGAGCGACGTTGCACCCTCGCCGCGCATCGCCTTCATCGGCGCCGGGCGCCTCGGCCAGACCTTGGCCCGGGCGCTGGCTGGCGCTGGCTTAGCCGTGGTGGCCGTGGCCTCGCGCCAAGCGGCCAGCGCGCAGGCTCTGGCCGCGCGCATCCCCGGCTGCCAGGCCCTATCGGCTGAGGCCGCCGTGGCCGAGGCGGACTTGGTGTTTCTGACCGTGCCCGATGACGCCCTGGCCACGGTGGCGCAAAGCCTGCCCTGGCGTGCCGACCAAGCCGTCGTGCATTGCAGCGGCGCCAGCGAACTCAGCGTGCTCCGCGCGGCCAGCGCGGCGGGTGCGCAGGTCGGTGGCTTCCACCCCTTGCAGATTTTTTCCGACCCCGAGCGCGCCTTGCACTTGCTGGCCGGCAGCGTGGTGGCGATCGAGGCCGAGCCGCCTCTGCTTGATCGCCTGCAAGGCTTCGCCCAGCGCCTGGCCATGCAGCCCCTGCGCTTGCCGCCTGGCAGCCGGGTGGCGTATCACGCGGCGGCTGGCTATGCCGCCAGCTTCATGCTCTCGCTGCTGGACGAGGCGCAGCAAATCTGGGCCCGCATCGGCCTGCCGCCGGAGCAGGCCTTGCAGGCTTTGTTGCCGCTGGCCCGGGGCACGCTGCAAGCAGCCGAAGCCCGGGGCTTGGCCGGCGCGCTGTCGGGGCCGATCTCACGGGGTGATGGCGGGGTGGTCACCGCGCACCTGCAGGCCATGAGCGACTTGGGCGGCGAGCATGCGGCCTTTTACCGCCAACTGGCCCTGCGTCAGCTGGACCTGGCCGCCCAAAGCGGGCGACTGGATGCGGCTGCGCTGCAGGGCTTGCGCGAGCGCTTGCTGGCCTGACTTGCCGTGGCTTTGGCCGCTTGGCCACCCAGGCTGTTGTTGTCGCCTGAATTCAGGCGCCAATCTTGGCGGCCGAATCACTGCGACCCTGGGGGCCGGCCCCTAGAATGAATCATGAACCTGGATGTGCCGACACTGTTTGTCGTGGTCAGCCTCATGTCGCTGTTGATGGGGCTATGGATTTGCGTCATGGCCTGGGGCCAGCCACCTGAGGATCCGCGTTGGGCCTGGGCCTGGTCTTTGGGGGCATTCACCGTCGCGCAACTGCTGTTCGGTGCGGGCAATCTGATGTCGGCGCGCTGGGCCGTCACCGCCAATTCGGCGGCTTATGCCAGCACCTTGGTCTTGATGTTGCTGGCGCTGCGGCGCTTTTACGGTGTGATGCAGCGCAACTACTGGCTGTGGTTGCCGGCCTTGCTGGCGCCGCTATCGGCGTTTGTGCTGTTTGAGCAACTGCGATTGCGGGTGTTTTGCGTCAGCCTTGTCTTCATGTTGCAGATTGCTTTGATTCTGCGGGTCTTGCTCGCCCCTCGGCCGCAGCATCAAGGGCGCGGGCGCTTCATGCTGGTGGCCGCCTTCGCCTTTGTGTTGCTGACTCTGCTGGCGCGACTGGTGCTGGTGGCCGGCGAGGTGCCCATCGCCCATGCGGCGCTGGGCAGCGAGCGTGCCGTGGCGCTCTTGATCGTGGCGGCCTTGTTGGGCGTCTTGAGCAATTCCCTGGGCTTCATCTACATGATCATGGATCGGGCCGAGCGGCGTAATTTCGAGCTGGCCATGCAAGACATGTTGACCGGCTTGCAGAACCGCCGCGCCATCGCTGATCAACTGTCCATGGCCGTGGCCCGTGCCCGACGCCAGGGTCAGGTCTTGAGTGTATTGATGATGGACATCGACCATTTCAAGCACGTCAATGACAACTACGGTCATCTGGCCGGCGACAAGGTCTTGCAGTCTGTCGCCCAAACCCTGCAGTCGCGCCTGCGTGAGCAGGATCAGATCGGCCGTTTTGGCGGCGAGGAATTCCTGCTCATCCTGCCCGACACCAGCCTGGAGGGCGCCCTGGTGCTGGCCGAAGCCCTGCGCGCAGCAGTGGCGGGCAGCAAGACGAGCTGGGAGCATCAGACCATCAGCGTGACCATCAGCATCGGGGTCTGGGGCGGGCTGATCTCGCCCACCGATACGGCCGATACCGTGGTGGGCGCGGCCGATACCGCCATGTATCGCGCCAAAGTCGGCGGCCGCAATCAGGTTGCGCATTGATTGAGCCGGTGCGGCAGCCGTGCGAGACTGCGGCGGCGCGCCGCTTGAACTGAGCGGCACGGCACTGCGCTGATCCAGCGCGCCATCACGCCAACACGCTAACCGACCCACAGGGCTGACTCGCATGTTTACTGTCTACGGCATCAACGGCCGCATCTACAGCGGCCCCCTCGAAGGCCTGCGTTCGTTGGGCCCGGTGCAAGCGGTGGCGCGTGCGCGGGCGGTGGCGCCGGTGCGGGCCCGCGGCAGCGATGCTGGCTCCACGCCGGACTGGCCGGGCCTGCCCAGCGGCGTGGTGCGCGCCGAGCCCCAGCCCGATGCCCCCATGATGGCGGAGGAGCCCTTGCCGCGCGATGCCCTGGCGCTTTATGCCAAAGCCCAGGCCCGGGTACCTGCAGATGCGCCGCGCCAGCCTTTGCGCTTGGTGGAAGAGCTGATGAGCCGCCAACTGGTCACGGTGCAGCAAGACGCCAGCCTGGCCGAAGGCCTGGCGCGACTGAGCGAGGCCAAAGTCGGGCAGGCGCCAGTGGTCAATGCCGCCGGGCATTTGGTGGGCTTGCTATTGCGTGGCGATTTGCTGCCCACGCCTTTGGACCTGGAGGACAGCGCGGCCTGGGCCGCCTGGTTCAAGCGCCCGGTGTCGGCGGCGATGTGGACGCCGGTGCCCAGCGCCCACCCCGACACGCCCTTGCGGGAAGTGGCGCAAGCCCTGCTGGACTTCCGCCTGCCCGGCATGCCGGTGCTGGATGAGCAAAGCGCGCTGATCGGCTTTTTGTCGCGCAGCGACATCCTGCGGGCGCTGACGCGTGAGCCGCCGCTGGAGCTGTGGTCCTGAGGCTCAAGACCAGCTTATGGGGTCGACCCGGTAGTAACGGCTTAATTGCTTGTACAGCGCCGGGTGCTGCTGGGCGAGTTCGGGGCCACGTTCGAAGAAGAGTTCGCTGCTGCAGGCGAAGAACTCGGCCGCATCGGTGGCCGCGTAAGCGTCCATCAAACCCAGCGGCTGGCCGCTCGCCAGTCGGTGACGCAGTGCATTGAATTCGGCCCGCATCACGGCGGACCAGCGCCGGTAGGCCGGCGTGCTGTGCAGCGGCGGCGCGCCGTTGGCAAAGCCCTTGAGCTGATCGAGCTGGTGAGCGAACTCGTGAATTACTACGTTGTGCCCGTCTTGCGGGTCGGCCGCGCCGGCCAGCACATCCCGCCAGGACAGCACGACCTGACCCTGGACCCAGCTCTCGCCCGTCAGCGCCTGGCGCTGCGGCGCCATCTGCAAGCCCGCCGGCCCGGCCTGAACACGCTCCACCGCAAAAGCGCCGGGGTAGAGCAGGATTTGCTGCAGCTTGGGGTAGTAGCCGCGCCGCGCGCCCAGTAGCGGAAAGCAGGCCAGCGCGGCGATCACCACGCGCATGTCATCCCTGACTTTCAGGCCGGCGCAGCCGATGATGGGCTTCTCGGCCAGCAGCACCTGCATATCGGCCTTGAGCCGCAATTGCAGATCGGCCGGCAGGCGCTGCACCGCCGGCACATGCTTGCGCAAGATGCGCCGCCAAGCCGCCGGGAAGGGCTGTTCACGCAGCCGGCGGCGGCGCCGCTCTTTGAAAATGGGGCCACCCGCCAGCCAGACGATCAGGGCCAGGCTCAGGGCGACGACGATCAAAAATGGGATGAGGCTGGCGCTGTCCATGTGCAGTGCACTTGGGTGCGCCATGGGCCAAATGCAAGTGGGCGCGCGCGAATTCTTTGCCACCGCAGGCATGGGCTAAGCTGCAGGCATGCACACACCCCAAGCTGCCAGCCCCCCTTCCTTGCAAGCCTGGCAGGTCATCCTTGGTGGCATCAGCTCCCTCGTGTTGACCTTGGGCTTGGCGCGTTTTGCCTTCACGCCTTTGCTGGCGCTGATGCAGGCGCAAGCCGGTTTGTCGGACGCCGCTGGGGGCTGGCTGGCCGCCATCAATTACATGGGCTATATGAGTGGGGCCTTGCTGGCCTCTTGGCTGGAGTCGCCGCGCTGGCGGCATCGGCTCTACAGCCTTGGCCTGTGCTTGAGCCTTGTGATCACGGCCTTGATGGGTTTGAGCGACAACTTCTGGGTCTGGGCCTTGTCGCGCTATCTCGGTGGCTTGTGTGGGGCTGCCGGCATGTTGCTGGGCTCGGGCCTGGTGCTGAACTGGCTGATGCGCAGCGGCCATCGGCCGGAGCTGGGCCTGCATTTCATGGGCATTGGGCTGGGCATCATCGTCTCGGCCCTGGGGGCGCTGCTGATGGCGCGCTTGTCCCTGCCCTGGGCGCAGCAGTGGTGGGGCTTTGCTGTGTTCGGTCTGCTCTTTTTGATCCCGGCCTGGGCCTGGCGGCCGCCAGTGCCGGCCACCCCGGTCCCGGCGCCAACGACGGCGGCAACTGCGGTCCATGCCGCTGCCGACTTACGCAAGCCCTCGCGGGCCTGGACGGCCTGGATGACGGCGATTTATTTCTGCGCCGGCTGGGGCTTTGTGATCAGTGCCACCTTCACCGTCACCATCGTCGAGCGCCAACCCTTGCTGGCCGGGCAGGGGCCTTGGGCCTGGTTGTTGGTGGGCTTGGCGGCGATGCCGGCGGTGTTTCTGTGGGACCGGGTGGCGCGTCGGGTGGGTGAGTTGCAGGCCTTGCTGATGGCTTTTGCCTTGCAATGTGTGTCGGTTCTAGTGCCTGCGGCATCCGACAGTCTGGCCGCCGCACTTTGCGGTGCGCTGCTCTACGGCGCCACTTTCATCGGCATCGTCAGCATGACGCTGGCACTGGTGGGGCGGCGTTCGCCTGCCAATCCGGGCAAGGCGATGGCGCGGCTGACGCTCAGCTATGGCTTGGCGCAAGTCTGCGCGCCGGCGCTGAGTGGGGCGATGGCCCAGGCCAGCGGCAATTACCGCGCTGCGCTGCTGCTGACGGCGCTGGTGCTCTTGCTGGGCATGGCGGGCTTGTGGCGCTTGATTCGGCTGGAGCAGCGGGAGCAGCGAGCGCCGCAGAATCAGCTTGAAGAGGTGAGCCGCGCTCGTTAGTTTTCCCACTTGCAAAAAGAGCCTGTTGACACCGTGGGCAGGTAGCTCTGCTTTTAAACTGCGCCCATGCCCAGTGCATTCTTGTCAGTCAGCGGAGGTCATGTGAAGTCTCAAAAATTCAGCCGTCTTGTTTGCAGCCTGACGATCAGCGCCTTGCTGATGCCGGCCGGCGCGGCCCGCGCCGCCGAACAAACCGTGGAACTGCGTTCGCGCGGCGGCTACGAATCCATGCCTCTGTCCGCCGGCACACGCGATGTGGAGTTGCTGGAACAACTGGGCGGCAGCTGCCGCTTCAACCGCAGCTGGGGCTTTGATCTCAGCAATAAGGAGCTGTGGGTCAACAACGGTTGCGCGGCGCGCTTCAAGATCGTTGGCAACAATCTGAACAATGGCAACGATGGCAATAACGAAGAGGCCAAGGACAGCAGCGGTGTGAACCCCGCCGTGGCCCTGGCTGCGCTGGCGGCGATTGCCGGAGTGGCGGTGCTGGCCACGCGCGACCGCGATAACAACAATAACAATAACAATTACCCGGACGATAACGGCCCCAGCTATCCCGGCGGGCGTGACCGTGTGATCCGCGGCCCGGGCGGCATGTGCCTGGACATCGAAGGCAATGCCCGCCAGGGCGCCGGCGCCATCTTGTTCCGCTGCCATGGTGGTGGCAACCAGCGCTTTAGTTACGGCCGCGGTGGTGAGCTGCGCGTGGGCGGCAATCTCTGCCTAGATGTGCAGGGCGGCAATGGCGATGACGGCACGCGCCTGATCGCCTGGAGCTGCAACGGTCAGCGCAATCAGCGCTGGAATTTCTACGGCAACCAGATCCGCAGCCAGATCAATGGCAAGTGCATGGACGTGCGCGACGGCCGCTTCCAGCAAGGCCAGCCGGTGCAACTCTATCGCTGCAATGGCAGCAGCTCGCAGCGCTGGTCCTGGTAAGCCTGCTTCATCGGTCTGTCGGTCTGTCGATCAATTGCTTTGGAAAGATGCTTGCTCATGAAGACGCTCCACTCTGCCCGAATCAAGGCTTGTCTCCTTGCCTGCAGCGCCACGCTGGCCTGCTTGAGCGCGCCCGGCCTGGCCCAGGCTGCTGAATCGGCGCCTTCCGCGCCAGCGGCCAAGGCCGCTAAGCCTGCGGCTCAGGCCAAGCCGGCGGATCCCGGCGCTCGCCTGCCGTCCCCCAGCGCGATTCGGCGCGCGTTTGAGCGCGGTGATCTCGACCATGACGGTTTCATCAGCCTGGAAGAATTCCACAAAGACATGGTGCAGAGCTGGCATGCCCTGGACCTGGACCAAGACGGCTTTATCTCCCGCGATGAATTGATGGCAGCCGGCGGCCCCCGGCATGCCGAGCGGGTGCTGCGCGCTTTGCATCACTTTGACAAGGACGCCGATCAGCGCCTGAGCTTCAAAGAGGTGATTGGCGCCCGCATGGCCGGCTTTGATGCGGCCGATGTCAACCATGACGACAAGCTGAGCCTGCAAGAAGTGCTGGACTATGAACTCAAGGCCGGGCAGCGCTTGCTGTCCGACGGGCTGGCCATGGGCCGCGGCAAGGCGCGGCCGCAGGGCAGCAAGTAAGCGGCCGAGAAGGCCGAGAAGGCTGAGTAAACGCCTTCAGCCCTCCGTTGGTCGCACCGGGCCTGGCTAAGCCGCCGGCCCACCTTCTTCGAATCGCTCGGCCTTGGCCGCCATCTCCTGCAGCAGTTGGGCGGGTGCGAAGCGCGGGCCATGCAAACGAGCCAGCTCAGTGGCGCGTGCCACGAATGCGTTCAGGCCCAGGCTGTTGATGAACTGCAGCGCGCCGCCCTGGAAGGGCGCAAAGCCCCAGCCCAGAATGCTGCCGATATTGCCATCCGCCACCGAGCGCAGCACGCCTTCTTGCAAGCAGCGCGCGGCCTCGTTGGCTTGCACAAACATCAGCCGGTCGATCAGCACTGATTGCTTTGGCTGTTCGGCGGCCAGCGGGTAAAGCGTGGCCAAGCCTGGCCACAAGCTCTTGTCGCCGGCCTGCCAGTCGTAAAAGCCCTGGCCCACTTTTTTGCCGACGCGGCCCAGCTCGCACAGCTGCCGCAGCACCGCCTCGCCGGGGTGTTCGGTGTAGACCTGACCCTCGGCCTCCACGTCCTTGCGGGTCTGCGTTGCCACATGCAGGCCCAGGCTGAGGCTGACCTCGTCTTGCAGGGCCAGGGGCGGCATGGGCATGCCGGCTTGCAGGCCGGCCATCTCGATGGCGCGCGGGTGCACGCCTTCGCGCAACATCGCCAGCCCTTCCATCACATAGGTGGCGAAGACCCGGCTGGTGTAGAAGCCGCGCGAGTCGTTGACGACGATGGGCGTCTTGCCGATCTGCAGGCAGAAATCAAAGCCGCGCGCCAGGGTCTCGGCCGAAGTTTCTTTGCCCACAATGATTTCCACCAGCGGCATCTTGTCCACCGGCGAGAAGAAGTGCAGGCCCAGGAAGTTCGCCGGGCGCTGGCTGGCCCGCGCCAGGCCGGTGATCGGCAAGGTGGAGGTGTTGGAGGCAAAGACCGCCGTGCTGGCCAGCTGGGCCTCGGCCAGCGCGGTGACTTCGGCCTTGATGGCGCGGTCCTCGAACACGGCTTCGATCACCAGGTCGCAGCCCTGCAAGGCGGTGTAGTCGGTGGTGGGCGTGATGAGGCCGAGCAGGCGCTCACGCTTCTCCGCCGTCGAGCGGCCCTTCTTCACCGCCTTGTCGAGCAGGTCTTGCGAATACTGCTTGCCCTTGTCGGCCGCGGCCTGGCTCTGGTCCAGCAAGACCACGGGAATGCCGGCTTTGGCTGCGGCATAGGCAATGCCTGCGCCCATCATGCCGGCGCCCAGAATGCCCAAGCGCTGGACGCGGCTGGCCGGCACATCGGCCGGGCGCGAAGCGCCTTTCTTGATGGCATTGAGCTGATACCACAGCGTGCCAATCAGATTGCGCGAGGTGGGGCTGATGGCGCAGGCCGCGAAGTAGCGGGATTCGATTTCCAGGCCGCGGTCGATATCGGTCAAGCCGCCCTCGAACACGCTGGACATGATGTGGCCCAGCGCCGGGTAGTTGCCAAAGCTTTTGGCCGCCGCCATTGACGGGCCAATCGCCAGCAATTGCGCCGCCGCAGGCGAGCGCGAATCGCCGCCGGGGTAGCGGAACTTGGGCGCGTCCCAGGGCTGGACGGGCTTCAGTGTGGCGGCGATCCAGGCGCGTGCCTGTGTCAGCGCGTCCTCGGCGTTAGCGGCCAAGGCGTTTACCAGGCCGCTGCTGAGCGCCAACGCCGCCGGCACATGCGTGCCTTCAGCCATCCACTGCAAGGCTTGTTGCATGCCCACCAGGCGCGGCAGGCGCTGGGTGCCTCCGCCGCCGGGCAGCAGGCCCAGCTTGACCTCGGGCAGGCCGAGGCGGGCGCGGCCATCATCAACCACGATGCGCCAGTGGCAGCCCATCGCAATTTCCAGCCCGCCACCCAGGCACAGACCGTGCAGGATGGCGACCACCGGCTTGCCGCAGCGTTCCAGCCGGCGGATGAAGCTCTTGAAGCGCATGGACTCGTCAAAGGCTTCTTGCGCGGTGCTGAGGGCGCGCAGGCGGTCCACATCGGCACCGGCCAGAAAGTCTTTCTTGGCCGAGCGCAGGATCAGGCCTTTGACGCCGGCATCGCTTTCCAGCCGGGCCGCCAAGGCGATCAGCGGCGTGGCCAGCTCATCCGTCAGGATGTTCATCGAGTGGCCGGGCAGGTCCATGGTGGCGACGAGGATGGCGTCGGCGCCGAGTTCGAGGTGGAGTGCCTCGGAGGTTGGGTGTGAGGTGCTCATGAACTCAGACTCTTTCGATCACGGTGGCGATGCCCATGCCGCCGCCCACGCACAGCGTGGCGCA
This sequence comes from uncultured Roseateles sp., assembly GCF_945956965.1. Lineage (GTDB taxonomy): Bacteria > Pseudomonadota > Gammaproteobacteria > Burkholderiales > Burkholderiaceae_C > Paucibacter_A. The sequence goes on along the minus strand of NZ_CAMFJS010000020.1, from coordinate 27,808 downwards.
GCCGGTGCTCAAATTGCGACGTTCCAGCTCTTCCAGCAGCGTGCCCAGGATGATGCAGCCGGTGGCGCCCAGCGGGTGGCCCAGGGCGATGGCGCCGCCGTTGACGTTGACGCGGTCCAGGCTAAGGCCCAGGTCACGCGCTGTCTTCATCGGCACGGTGGCAAAGGCTTCGTTGATTTCCCACAGGTCAATGTCCGCCGCCCTCATGCCGGCCTGGCGCAGGGCTTTTTGGCAAGCCGGGGTCGGGCCGGTCAGCATGATGGTGGGCTCGGAGCCGATGACTGCGGCCGCACGGATGCGCGCGCGCGGCTTGAGGCCGGCGGCAGCGCCTGCAGCCTGGTTGCCCACCAGCATCAGCGCCGCACCGTCCACGATGCCGGAGGAGTTGCCGGCGTGGTGCACATGTTGGATGCGCTCCAGCGTTGTGTACTTGCGCAGGGCGGTGGCGTCGAAGCCCATCTGGCCCATGGCGGCGAAAGAGGGGTTGAGCTTGGCCAGAGTCTCCAGCGTGGTGCCGGGGCGAATGGTTTCATCCTCGGCCAGCAGGGGCAGGCCGGCAATGTCGTGCACCGGCACGATGGCGCGGCGGAAGTGACCGGCCGCTTGGGCGGCGGCGGCGCGACGATGGGATTCAACGGCGTAGGCGTCTACATCGGCGCGGCTGAAGCCTTCCAGGGTGGCGATCAAATCGGCACTGACGCCTTGCGGCACAAATCCCAGGGCTTGGTTGATGCGCGGGTCCATGAACCAAGCGCCGCCGTCGCTGCCCATGGGCCAGCGGCTCATCGATTCGACCCCGCCGGCCACCACCAGGTTCTCAAAGCCGCTGCCGACCTTGGCGGCAGCGAGGTTGATGCTCTCCAACCCCGAGGCGCAAAAGCGCGACTGCGTCAGGCCAGCCACCGTCTCGGCCCAGCCAGCGTCCAGCACGGCGGTGCGGGCGATGTCAGCGCCTTGCTCGCCCAGCGGCGTCACGCAGCCCAGCACCACATCGTCCACCAGGGCGGTGTCGAGCTGGTTGCGGGCTTGCAGGGCTTGCAGCAGGCCGCGCAGCAGCCACACCGGGCTGGCCTGGTGCAGGCCGCCGTCCTTCTTGCCCTTGCCGCGCGGGGTGCGGACATGGTCGAACAGATAGGCGTCGAATGTCATGGGAAATTCCTAGTTATGGGGCCAGCGGGGCAGGCCTCGGCGGGACAGGGCCGGGGCGGCCCCGCAAGCCGGCTCACATGAAGCGCGAGGCCAGCTCTTTCATGATCTCGTTGGTGCCGCCGTAGATGCGGGCGACGCGGGCGTCGGCGTAGAGCTCGGCGATGGGGTACTCCATCATGTAGCCGTAGCCGCCGAAGAGCTGCAGGCATTCGTCCATCACCTTGCTGGCCAGATCGGTGGTCCAGGCCTTGACCAGGGCGGCGCGGGCGGCGTCCAGCTCACCGCGCAGATGGGCGCTCATGCTGGCGTCCAGCAAGGCGCGGGCGGCCAGCACCTGGCTTTGCACCTCGGCCAGCTTGAAACGGGTGTTCTGGAAGTCCCAGATGGTTTTGCCGAAGGCCTTGCGTTCCTTGGTGTACTTGATGGTTTCGTCCAGGGCGCGCTCCATGCCGCCCACGGCCGAGACGGCAATTATCAGCCGCTCTTGCGGCAGCTCCTGCATCAGCTGCACAAAGCCCTGGCCCTCGGTGCCGCTTTCGCCGCCCAGCAAATTGCTCACCGGCACCCGCACCTCGTCGAAGAACAGCTCCGAGGTGTCTTGCGCCTTCATGCCGATCTTGTCGAGGTTGCGGCCGCGGCGGAAGCCCGGCACCAAGCTGCCATCGGCGTTCTCCACCTCCACCACCAGCAGCGAGATGCCTTTGGCGGCCTGCGACTTGTCGGTCTTGCAGACCACCACGATCAGATTGGCGTTTTGGCCATTGGTGATGAAAACCTTCTGGCCCGAGAGCACATAGTGATCGCCCTCGCGCCGCGCCACCGTGCGCACGTTTTGCAGGTCCGAGCCGGTGCCCGGCTCGGTCATGGCAATCGCACCGACCAATTCGCCGCGGGCCATCTTGGGCAGCCAGCGCTGCTTCTGTTCCTCGCTGCCGTAATGCAGGATGTAGGGCCCGACGATGGCCGAATGCAGGCCGCCGCCGAAGCCGCTGAGATTGGCGCGCGCCTGCTCCAGCAAGATCACCGCGTCATGGCCGAAGTCGCCGCCGCCGCCGCCGTACTGCTCGGGCATGGAGGCGCACAGCAGGCCGGTGGCGCCGGCCTCCAGCCAGGTGTCGCGGCCCATCATGCCGGCCTCGCGCCATTCGGGCGAGCGCGGCACCCAACGTTCTTTGAAGAAGCGCGCTACGCTGTCTTGCAGCATCTGGTGTTCTTCGCTCATCCAGGCGGAGGGGAACAGGGGCAGGCTCATGGCTTTATTTCTCCTGGTCGGCCAGTTGCTGGCGAACCATTGTGTTGATCATGCGCAATTCGGCCAGGGTGGCCTCAATGGCGCTGCGCTTTTGTTCCAGCTCGGTGATGGCCTGGCTCGTGCGTTCCAGGGTGAACTCCAGTTGCTTGGTGCGGCCTTCGCCGTGCGCGCCGTAGAGGTCCAGAAACTGCTTGATCTCGGCCAGCGAGGAGCCCAGCCCCTTGGCGCGTTGGATCAAGCTCAGCCGCGCCCGGTCACGCTGGGTGTAGACACGCGCGCCGTTGACGCGGCGCGGTGCCAGCAGTCCTTTGTCTTCGTAGAACCGAATCGCGCGCGGCGTCAGGTCAAAGGCACGGCACAGCTCGGTGATGCCGTACAGCGCCTCGGCCGGGGCCTGGGCGCTGAGGTCTTCCACATTACGGGCAGCGGCGCGGTGCTGTTGCTGGCGGGTGTTTGCGACTGCCGACATGCGCGATCACACCACGCGTTGCAGCTTCATCGCCACGGCCATATCGCCGCTGACCTTGAACTTGCCCATCATGAAGCCATTCATGGGGTTGAGTTCGCCCTTGAGCAGGGCGGCCAGGTTTTCCAGGCTGATGCTGACGGTGCAGTCGGCGTCGCGGTTCTCATTGCTGACCGTATTGGGCACGCTCTTGCCGTCAATCACGGCCACGCCGTCGTCGCCGCAGTCGAATTTCAGAATCGCGTTCAGGCCGCTGTCTTCGCTGAGCTTGCCGCGCAGGGCTTCGGTGATGGCTGTCATGTCCATGGTGTTCCTCGCTAGTTGTTCATGCCCTGGATGGGTGTCGGGCAGCTTAGTCAATGCGCCTGCCGTGAACCACATGGTATTCACCAATATGAAATCGACCTCACGTTAACGGAAGCTACGGGCCTTGCATCCCTTGTATCCCTTGCAACGGAGTCCAACCCGGCATGAGCGATTTGCAGGCATCACCCACACAGGGCTACCGCAGCGTGTTTCGACCCGGTTTGTTTGCCGGGCAGCGGATCTGGGTCACCGGCGGCGGCTCGGGTATTGGCCGTTGTGTGGCGCATGAGTTGGCGGCGCTGGGCGCCCATGTCTTGGTATCTGGCCGCCAGGTGGCCAAGCTGGAGGCGGTGACGCAGGAGATTCGCGAGGACGGCGGGCGCTGCGATTGGCTGGCGTTTGATATTCGCGATGAAGCGGCCGTGCAAAGCCATGTGGCCCAGGCCCTGGCCCAGCACGGGCCGGTGCATGGCCTGGTCAATAACGCTGGGGGGCAGTTCCCCGCGCCCATGCTGGCGCTGAGCAAGCGCGGCTTTGAGGCCGTGCTGGCCAATAATTTGACCGGCGGCTTTTTGATGATGCGCGAGTTGTTCAATCAATGCCTGCAGGCGCAGGGCGGGGCCATCGTCAATATGACGGCCGACTTCCGCAACGGCATGCCCGGCATGGCGCACAGCGGCGCGGCCCGCGCGGGCATGAGCAATCTGACCATGAGCGCCAGTGTGGAATGGGCCCATGCCGGCGTGCGCGTCAATGCGGTGGCGCCGGGCTGGGTGGCGTCCAGCGGGATGGACAGTTATGGTGAGGCCATCAAACCCTTGATCCGTAGCCTCAAAAACCATGTGCCCTTGCGCCGCCTGGCTCTCGAGGCGGAGGTCAGCGCCGCCATCGTGTTTCTGCTCTCGCCCGCCGCGGCCTTCATCACCGGCATCACGCTGCAGATTGACGGTGGCGCCTCACTGTCCAGCCCCATCTTCCCCGGTCAGGAGGGCGGTGGTACCCGCGGCTTTGAGGGCTTTCACCGCGCCACGGTTCCGGAGGTGCTGAAGTGACGGCGCTGCGTTCGCGCCTGAACCCGGCCTCGGCCGCGTTCGCGGCCAATGTGCAAGCCATGCGCCAACGCCTGGACGAGGTGCGGGCGCTGGAGGCGCTGGTGGTGGCCGAGTCCGCCAGCAAGGCGGACAAGTTCGCAGCGCGCTCGCAGCTCTTGCCGCGTGAGCGGGTGGCGCGTCTGCTGGATCGCAATTCCGGCTTTCTGGAGCTTTCCAGCCTGGCAGGCCTGGGCCTGCATGACGACGATGGCAAGAAAAGCGTGCTGGGCGGTGGCGCCATCGTGGGCATTGGCTGCGTGGCGGGCAAGCGGGTGCTGATCTCCGCCAGCGACAGCGCGATCAAGGGCGGCACCGTGGCGCCCATGGGTTTGAAGAAGGCCTTGCGCGCGCAGGAGATCGCGCGCGAATTCAAGCTGCCGCTGATCTATCTGGTGGAGAGCGGCGGCGCCAATCTGATGTACCAAAGCGAGATGTTTGTGGAGGGCGGCCGCAGCTTTGCGAATCAGGCGCGGCTGTCGGCCTTGGGCTTGCCGCAGATCGCGGTGGTGCATGGCTCGTCCACGGCGGGCGGGGCTTATCTGCCGGGCTTGTCGGACTATGTGGTGCTGGTGCGCAATCGCTCCAGCATCTATCTGGCCGGCCCGCCGCTAGTCAAAGCCGCCATCGGTGAGGAGGCCAGCGATGAGGAATTGGGCGGCGCCGAGCTGCACGCCAGCGTCACCGGCCTGGGTGAATACCTGGTCGAAGACGATGCCCATGCCATCGCGGTGGCGCGTGAACTGGTGGACAAGCTGCCCTGGGATCTGCCGCCCGCGCCGCCTGAGTTTGCGCCGCCCTTGTTCGATGCCGAGGAGCTATTGGGCGTGGTGCCGCAAGATGAGCGCGAGCCCTACGATGTGCGTGAGCTGATCGCCCGCCTGGTGGATGGCTCGGACTTTCTTGAATTCAAGGCCCTGTACGCCAGCGACACCGTGTGTGGCCACGCTCGCATCGAAGGCCATGCGGTGGGCATCATCGGCAATAACGGGCCAATTCAGCCGCAAGGTTCCACCAAGGCGGCGCAGTTCATTCAGCTGTGCGAGCAAAGCGGCGTGGCCCTGGTGTTTTTGCAGAACACCACCGGCTATATGGTGGGCAAGGCGGCGGAGCAGGGCGGCGCCATCAAGCATGGATCGAAGATGATTCAGGCGGTGGCCAATGCCACGGTGCCCAAGTTCACTATCGTGGTGGGCGGCTCTTTTGGCGCCGGCAATTACGGCATGTGCGGGCGCGGCTTCGACCCGCGCCTGATCTTCAGCTGGCCCACGGCGCGCACCGCGGTGATGGGTGGCGCGCAGGCCGCGCAGGTGATGGACATCATCAACCGCGCCAAGCTGGAGCGCATGGGCGCACCGGTCAATGCGGAAGCCTTGGCCGCCATGAGCGATCAGCTGCGCCAACGCATCGACCGCGAATCGCATGTGCTCTTTGGCAGCGCCCGCTTGTGGGACGACGGCATCATCGACCCGCGTGATACCCGCCGGGTGCTGGGCCTGGGCCTGGCGCTGGCGGCCGAAGCCGCTGCGCGGCAGCTGCGCGGCAATAGCTTTGGCGTGGCGCGGCTATGAGCGGGCACAGCGCCCGAACCGGCTTGCGACGCCGACGACGCTGAACCTCCGGTGGCGCCCGGCCGGCGCCAAGCATTGCTAGAACACCACTGCTCAGGGACAACACATGATTCTCAGCCCAGAACATCACGCGCTCTTCGACACGGTTGCCAAGTTCGTTGAGAAGGAACTCAACCCCCAGGTGCCGGCCTGGGAGAAGGCCGAGCAATTCCCCGCCCGCGAGGTGTTCAAACAGCTGGGCCTGCTGGGCCTGCTGGGGCTCAAGTACCCGCAGGAGTTCGGCGGCGCGGCCCTGGACTTCAGCTACTCCATGGTGATGGCTGAGGCCCTGGGCTTGTGCGCCTGCGCCGGCGTGCCCATGGCCATCGGCGTGCAGACGGATATGTGCACGCCCGCCCTGGCGCGCTTTGGCAGTGATGAGCTGCGGCGCGATTACCTGGCGCCTTCGATCAGCGGTGATCTGGTGGGCTGCCTGGGGGTGAGCGAGCCGGGCGGTGGCTCGGACGTGGCGGCGCTCAAGACCCGCGCGGTCAGCGATGGCGCTGACTATCTGATCAACGGCAGCAAGATGTGGATCACCAATGGCATGCAGGCCGACTGGTGCTGCTTGCTGGCCAATACCAGCGACGGCCCGGCCCACAAGAACAAAAGCCTGATCGTGGTGCCCATGGATGCGCCGGGCATCAGCCGGCAGAAGATTCACAAGATCGGCATGGATGCCTCCGACACCGCCCAGCTGTTTTTCGACAATGTGCGCGTGCCCAAGCGCAACCTGATCGGCCAGGAAGGCCTGGGTTTTATGTTCCAGATGATGCAGTTCCAAGAGGAGCGCTTGTGGGGCGCGGCCTCCACGCTGAAAAGCATGGATCGCCTGATCGACCTGACCATTGCCTACACCCGCGAACGCCAGGTCTTTGGCAAACCGATTCTCGACAACCAGGTGGTGCACTTCCGCCTGGCCGAGCTGCGCTGCGAGGTGGAGGCTCTGCGCGCCCTGACCTATGCGGCGGTGGAGCAGTACATCGCCGGCAAAGATGTGCTCAAGCTCGCCTCCATGGCCAAGCTCAAATGCGGGCGCTTGATCCGCGAGGTCTCAGACGCCTGCTTGCAGTACTGGGGCGGCATGGGCTTCACCTGGGACAACCCCATCAGCCAGGCCTATCGCGATGGCCGACTGGTCTCCATCGGTGGCGGGGCGGATGAGGTGATGCTGGGCATTATCTGCAAGCTCGAGGGCACCTTGCCCAAGGGCTCGCATTGATGCGCCGGCCTGAGGCCTCCGCCTGGCCTGCCCCCGTCGCCCTGCCGCGCAAGCCGACAAGGATGTTGATGCGCCATGTTTAACAAAATTCTGATCGCCAACCGCGGCGAGATCGCCTGCCGCATCACCCGCACGGCCCAGGCCATGGGCTTTCGCGTGGTGGCGGTCTACAGCGAGGCGGATGCCGACGCGCCCCATGTCCGCCTGGCCGATGAGGCCTTGTGCATAGGCCCGGCGGCAGCGGCCGAATCTTATCTGAACAGTGCCGCCATCTTGCAAGCCGCGCAGTGCAGCGGGGCCGAGGCGATTCACCCGGGCTATGGCTTTTTGTCGGAGCGCGCCGATTTCGCCGCGGCCTGCGTGGCCGCCGGTCTGGTGTTCATCGGCCCCAGCGCCGAGAGCATCGCCGCCATGGGCAATAAGGCCGCGGCCAAGCGGCGCATGTTGGCCGCGGGCGTGCCCTGCGTGCCGGGCTATTTGGGCGAGCAGCAGGACGAGGCGAGCTTGCAGGCCCAGGGCCTGCGCCTGGGCTTCCCCTTGCTGGTCAAGGCACTGGCGGGCGGCGGCGGGCGGGGCATGCGCACGGTACACAGAGCCGAAGACTTGTCCGCCGCCCTGGCGGGCGCGCGGCGCGAGGCGCTGAGCGCGTTTGGCGACGGTGAGTTGATGCTGGAGCGCCTGATCGAAGGCGGCCGCCACATCGAGATCCAGGTCTTTGCCGACAGCCAGGGCCAGACCCTGCACCTGGGCGAGCGTGACTGTACGGCGCAGCGCCGGCGCCAGAAGGTCATCGAGGAAGCGCCGTCGCCCACACTGGGCGCGGCGCAGCGTGCCGCCATGGGGGCTGATGCGGTGGCGGCCGCGCGCGCGGTGGGCTATGTGGGCGCGGGCACGGTGGAGTTCATCGTGGACGCCAGCGGCGCGCATTACTTCCTGGAGATGAACACGCGGCTGCAGGTTGAACACCCGGTCACCGAGATGATCACCGGCCTGGATCTGGTGGCCTGGCAGTTGCGCGTGGCGCGGGGCGAGCCCTTGCCACTGAGTCAAGCGCAGATTCGGTTTGAAGGCCATGCGATCGAGGCGCGGCTGTATGCCGAAGATCCGTACTCCTTGCCGCAGGGCTTTGCGCCGCAGACCGGCCGCATACGCTGGTGGCGGCCGGAGCTGGCGGCGCAGCAGGGCTTGGCTTTGCGCGTTGATCATGGCATTGCCGAGCAGGGTCAGGTCTTGCCGCATTACGACGCGATGGTGGCCAAGCTGATCGTGCATGGCCGTGACCGTGCCGAAGCCTTGCAGCGCCTGCGCGCCGGCTTGGCCCAAGTGCCGCTGCTGGGGGTGATCAACAACGGCCGCTTCCTGCTCGACTTGCTGGCCGACCCCGAGTTCGTCGAGGCGCGCCATAGCACCAGCAGCTTGGACGAATGGTCGGCTGCAGCCAAGCTGCAGCGGCCGCGCCCGCAAGCCGAACACTGGCTGCTGGCGGCGGGCCTGTTGGCCCTGGCTGCCGGGCCGGTGGGCGCGCGCCCGGCCAGTGTGGCGACTTATGCGCTGCAGCTGCAATGGCAGGCTGATGGCGCCAGCGAAGGGCGCAGCTTGCGTGTCACCGCGAGCGGGCGCCAGGCCCAGCTGCTGCTGGACGGCCAGGCGCATCAATTTGAATCATTGGGTGTCGATGCCCAAGGCCGGCATTGCCTGCAATTGGATGGCCGGCGCATGAGCGTGATCGCGGTGCTGGCGGGTGGCGCTGGCAGCACGCCGGCACAGCTTTGGTTCAGCCTGGATGCTGCGCAATGGCATTTCAGTGAGCCATCGGCAATCCCGGAGCCTGCTGGCGACAGCAGCGATCCGGCGCGCGCCGTGGCGCCGGTGGCCGGTGTGGTGGCTCAGCTCTTGGTGGCCCCAGGGGATGCCGTGGCGCAAGGCCAGGCCATGTTGAGTGTGGAGGCCATGAAGATGGAGATGTGGCTCACCGCAGGGTGTGCGGGCCGCGTCAAAGTCCTTCATGTGCAGCCGCGCCAGACCGTGGCGGCCGGCGCCTTGATGCTGGAGCTGGAGCCGGACCCACCACCTGCGGCGCATGCCAATGAGGACGCAAAGACTGAACAAGGAGCCCGGCCATGACGACGCCCACCATTCTGACCTGCGCCCTGACCGGCGTGCTGACCAATCCCCTGCAGCATCCCGTGCCGGTGACGCCGGCCCAAATGGCTGCCGAGGCGCGTGATGCCTTCAACGCCGGCGCCGCGGTGATGCATGTGCATCTGCGCCGGCAAGAAGATGGCATGGGCCATCTGCCCAGCTGGGATCCGGATGTGGCCGAGGCGGTGGTGTCGGCCATTCGCGCCGCCTGCCCGGGTGTCATCATCAATCTGAGCACCGGGGTGATTGGCGCCGACATCAGCGGCCCGGCAGACTGCATACGCCGGGTGCGCCCCGAGATCGCTGCCTGCAATGCCGGCACGCTGAACTATCTCAAGCTCAAGGATGATGGCTCCTGGGCCTGGCCGCCCATGGTGTTTGATAACCCGGTGGCCAAGGTCTCGGCCTTTCTGGCGGTGATGGAGGCGTGCGGCGTGCACCCGGAGTTTGAGTGCTTCGATGTGGGCATCGTGCGCTCCGTGGGCATGTATGTGAAGAGCGGCTTGTTCAAGCCCTCGCTCATGGGCCGACCCGAATACAACCTGGTGATGGGGGTGGCCTCGGGCATGCCGGTGGATGCTGATTTGCTGGGGCTGCTGCCAGGCTATATGGTTGAGCAGGCCCTGTGGCAAAGCACCCTGATCGGGCGGCAAGAGATCTGGCCGGTGCACCAACGAACGGCAGAGTTAGGCGGCATGTTGCGCAGCGGTCTGGAGGACACCTTCTACTTGCCCAGTGGCGAGCGGGCGAGCGGCAACGGCGTGTTGATCGAGGCGCTGGCCGCTTGCGCCAGCCGCGCCGGGCGCCCCATCGCCAGCCCGGCCCAAGCCCGGCAACTGCTTGGTTTGCCCGCCTGATTCAAGCCACGCCGGCCCGCTGCAGGCGCAGCGTGCCGACTATTTCACGCAAAAAGAGCGAGCAAGTCCTTGCTGCCCGTTTGACGTGGTTTTTTGACCCAAATGGCCGATTGAAGGCTGTTCACGCGTGGGGTCTGAGCGTTATGGTTAACACCAGGGTCGGCGTGCATCGCAGCGCGATGCTGCCGGAATGATTGTCAGTATCTTCATTCCCCGTTCAGACCGGAGGTTCGTATGGCGCAGCACCAAATGTTCATGGGTACTTGTGGCGGCTCACGACCGCGCCTTGGTCGACCTGAGGCGAGCCATAGCCGGCTCTTCATGGCCCTGAGCCTGGGGCTTGGTTTTGCGCTAGGGCTTGCCAGCCAGCAAAGCAGTGCGCAGGAATTCAGTGGCTCGGGCTTTGCCTCGCTGGTCGTGGGGCGGACGACGGGCGACTGCGTGAGCAGCGGTTTGGCGCCGGCCTTCAGCAATGGCTGCACCCGCTTCATCGCGGACTGGGGGCACGCGGGTGTTTACGACGACTCGCTGAGCGCGGGCCCGGAATCGCGTATTGGCCTGCAGGGCACGGTTAAATTCAATTCCAGCCTCAGCGTGACCGGTCAGGTGACCGCCCGGGCCTTGCAGGATCAGCATGCCAATTTGGAGTGGCTGTATCTGGCCTATCAGATCGCGCCCGAATGGAGCGTGCAAGTCGGACGCAAGCGCCTGCCGCTTTACTACTACTCTGATTTCCAAGACGTGGGCTATGCCTACAACACAGTGCGGCCCAGCCCCGATGTCTATGGCTGGGATGTGGTCAATTACAACGGCGCCAGCCTGAGCTACGCCACCGACTTGGGCCCCTGGTCGCTGCGAACCGATCTCTTGTTTGGCGGTGAGAAAAGCAGCAAAAACGCCTACTCGCGGATCTACAACGACGCGCCCAAGACGGTGGAGTGGTCGAATATTGCAGGCGCGAGCATGGAGGTGTCGCGCGATTGGTTTACCGGCCGCCTGAGCTATGTGCGAAGCAAGTTCAAGCAGACCGACAAAGACAGCGGTGTGGTCGATGTGGCCGAGGATGGCCCCGCGCAAGAGTTCCTCGGGCTGGCCCTCAATGCCGATGTGGGCAGCTGGATTGTGCGCACCGAGTTCGGTCGGGCGACCCGGAAGTCTTTGAATTACAAAGCGCAGTTTTACTTGGCAACGCTGGGCTACCGCCTCGGTGATTTCACGCTGACCGGCGGTGCCAGCTCCTACCAGGAGGACTCGTACGCCGACTCCTACACCCCGGTGAAGTTGCGCAGCCAGTTGCTGGCCCTGCGCTATGAGTTGCACAAGGGCGGCGCCTTGAAATTGCAGTTCGACCGGGTGACTGATTCGACCGCTACGCCGGGCGCAGGCAGTGCGCGGGTGCTCAGCGCCTCTTACGACATGGTGTTCTAAGCCGGGCGACGGTTTTTGCGCGTCGCTTTGGCGTGAAGAATTTTCAGGAGTTCAAGATGCATGCGTTCAAGTCAATGAAGTCGAATCACCCACTGCGCTGGGGGCTGTTGTTGCTGAGTTTCTGTGCGGCGGGGGCGTCGGCTCAGGTCGTCGTCATCGTCAACCCCAAGAGCCCGCTTAGCACGCTGACGCAAGACCAAGCCGCGAGTGTGTTCCTGGGCAAGTCCTCGACCTTGCCGGGCGGCAGCATGGCGGTGCCGGCTGATCTGCCGGACGTCAGCTCGGTGCGCGAGCAGTTCTACAGCAAGGCCGCCGGTAAGACGGCCGCCCAGGTCAAAGCAGCGTGGTCGCGCCTGACCTTCTCGGGCAAAGCGGTGCCGCCCAAAGAGCTGAGCAATGCGAGCGAGGTCAAGAAGTTCGTCGCGGCCAATGTGGACGCCATCGGCTATATCGAGAAGTCCGCCGTTGACAGCAGCGTGAAGGTGGTGCTGGAGGTGAACTGAGGCTCAGCCGGGCTCAGCCTGCGCTTTGGCGGGGCGTGTGGCCTGGTTGAGGCCGCAACTCATCAAGGCCGGCGCGTGCCGGCCTAGTCTTTTTTACGCGCCATCCGGCGCTGAGGCGGGCCTGACTTGCTCGTGCGTGTCCGCGCCAAGGTCTGAAACTTGGGGCGTATCGACGCCTTCAGCTTCAGTGCTCACTTCATCGCCTTGGTCGTCTTGGTCGTCTTGGTCGCCTGAATCGCTGCCGTCGCTTTCCTGGTCTTCGTCAGCGACGGCGGCAACCGTCGGGCCACCCCGCTGCGGCGTCTTGGTCTTTTGCTTGCGCTTCTCGGCCTTGAGCTTGCGCTCGGCCTCGGCCAATTCGGCCTTGGCCTGCCATTGCATGAATTCTTCCGGCGTCTCCAGGGTGATGCGGCCCAGAATGTTCTGGCGGAACTCGTAGATCAAGACCTCGGCGGCCTTTTGCATATTGATGCGCCCGCCGCTGAGCACTGCGCCGCGCCGCTTGCCGATGGCGCCCAGCAAGTCCTCGTCATTCAGGGCACTGATGTCGCCGAGCTTGTAGCGCTCGATCAAGGCCTGCGCATAGTCGCGGCGCAGATAGCTGAGCAACTCCAGCGCAACTTCTTCCTCGTCAAAAGCATTGCGGCCGATGGCGCCACTGGCGGCCAGGTTGTAGCCGCTTTCTTCCACGCTGATGCGGGGCCACAGCATGCCGGGGGTGTCGAAGAGATAGAAGTCTTCGGCCAGAACGATTTTTTGTTCCAGCTTGGTGATGCCGGGCTCGTCGCCCGTCTTGGCGGCGCGCTTGGAGGCCAAGGTGTTGATCAGGGTGGACTTGCCCACATTGGGGATGCCGCAAATCAGCACCCGCACCGGTTTGACCATGCCGCCGCGCAAGGGGGCCAGTTCACGGCAAGCCTTGATGAGGGCTTGGGCGGGCGCCCTGTTGCTGGCATCCAGGCCGATGGCGCGGGTGTCGGGCTGGGCGTTGTAATGCGCCAGCCAGCGCGTTGTGCGCTCGGGGTCGGCCAGATCCTGCTTGTTGAGCAGCTTGAGCGTGGGCTTGCCCTCGGTCAGCTTGGCCAGCAGGGGATTGGCGCTGGAGCCGGGGCAGCGGGCGTCCAGCATTTCGATCACCACGTCGAGGCCGGCCTTCATGCGTTCGTTGATCGCATTCCGGGTCGAATTCATATGCCCGGGAAACCAGTGGATGGCCATGTGCTCAGTCAGTCTGTCAGTGCTTGAAAGAGCCGTATTGTCCTCGACAAGCGTTTTTGTAAATAGCTGTGAACTGTCGGCCGCCGCGCTTACAGCTTGTTGCAGGCCTTTTCCGCCTTGGGCGCATGATCGCGTCAAAGGCATTTGAGCCGAGGCAATGATGAGATTTGAAGGTACGTTGAAGGACTGGAACTATGACCGCGGCTTTGGGGCGATTGCGCCGCGACAAGGCGGGCAGGAGTTGTTCGTCCACGCCTCGGCCTTCCCTGCGGGTTCGGAGCCGCCCCAGATTGGCGAGGCCTTGAGCTTCGAGGTCACGGTGGATCAAAAGGGGCGCAAGCAGGTGCAGCGGGTGCAGCGCAGCGATGGCCCGCCCGCACCGCCGGCCCTGGGCGACTTTCTTGCCCCCGCAGCCAGCCGCGAACGTCAGCGCGCGCTGAACCAAGGCTCGGGTCGGCGCTGGTCGTTCTGGTTGCTGGTGGCGGGTGTGGTGACCCTGAGCGCTGCGGGCGCGGGCCTGTGGGTGGCGGGCATCAAGTCCGGCGGCAGCACGAGTTATGCGCAGGCCGCCAAGGTGATCAAGGTCAGCAAGGTACGCTGATTGCTGGTGCGCCGAACGGGGCTTCAGTCGGTGTCTTTGCCCCAGGGCAGGCTGGCACTTTTTCGCTCAGCGTTCTTGCGGGTCCTCAGCACGGCTTCAAAGCCTTGACTGCCACCGTTGACGATGCTCACCAGCAAGCCCATCACATCTTCTTTGCTGAGGTTCTCGGTATCGCGGCGAAACTGCTTGATGGCCATGGCCAGCATCTCGCGGGACACATTGGGGTGGGTCGAAGCCACAACCGCCATGGCGCTGTAGAGATCGGGGAAGCGGCCGCACAAGGCCTTGATGCGCCGCAGGGCTTGGGCGGGTGTGCTGCGCGCGGCCGGGCCAATCCACGCCACTTCGTTATTGGCGGCGTTGAGCAAGGCCTCCAGGCAAAGAATGCGGGTCTTGAGGTATTCGCCATCCTGCGCCTGCAGGGCTTGCGCATCGGCCTCTTCATCGCTTTCGGCCTGGTTGTAGCGCTCTTGCACCATGGCATCGAGTGCGGCCTCCAGTTCGGCGAGGGATGCGGCAGCAGGGGTGTCGGCCATGATCTTGAACTTCATCGCAGCGGCGGTGCAATGAGTTCGGCCCGCTTGGCGAAAACTTGAATACTCGTCCGGTGCCTGGGGCTGAAAGTGCGCGAAATGGCCTGGAATCGCTGCCGAGGGGCGGGAAGATCCTCTTGATTCATGTTCAGGCTTGGGCAAATATCGGCCCATCCAAAACGGTTGCGGCGCCAGGTTCAGGCCTGGATGCCGCCTTGCAGGAGCTGCACATGCCCACACTTTCGCTGCTGAAACCGCGCCACAAGCTCATGTTGGCGGTGGTGGTGGTGATGTTTCTGGCGGCCTGGGTCATCTGAGTTCAGCGGCCGGCGCGGGCGGGGCGCATCACGGTAGTCTGAAGCCTGGCCAAGCCAGCCAAGCCCGCCGGTGGTGCCGCCCACTCTGCGGCAGGCGCCCCATTCAAATGTAAAGAGCCTGCATCAGCAGGCTCTTTGGCGAGATCAGTCTTCGTTCTTGAAGACCAATTTGACTTCGTGGGTCTGCTTTTCGCCCGAGGGCTCAAAACGCCAGTCCATCAGGGCGCGGGTGACGGCCTTGTCAAACACGCGGCGCGGTTCCGCTTCCAGGATCTCAACGCCGGTGACCTTGCCGTCGCCGTCGATCAGCATCTTGGCCTTCACGGCACCGGTGGAAATGGACTGCTGGGCGGCTTCGCGCGGGAACTCCGGCGGCACCTTCTTGATGACCTTGGGCGTTGCTGCATGGGCGGCAAAGGCCAGAGCCAGGGCGCCGCAGAACAGGGCGATGGAGCGTGTCTTGAAAGGTACTGCGTGGGTCATGATGTAGCCTCTGGGGAGTGAGGAAGTCGTGAATTCTTCGAAATGAAAATGCTGTGGGATGTCTGCCGCGGCTTCAGTAGCGCGCGTGGGCCTTGGTCGGGCTGAAGAAGCCAACGGCCTCCAGCAGGCGCGAGGAGCTGTTGGTCAGCGCATCGGTCGAGCGGCCTAGTTCATCCACCAAACTGGTGTTTTGCTGCGTAGTGCGATCCAGCTCATTCATGGCGTTATTGACCACGCCCACGCCGGCGGCCTGCTCTTGGGCTGAGTGCGAGATCTCTTCGATCAGCTGGCCCATATTGTTGACCTCGTCGACCACGCTGCGGATGGTGACGCCGGCGTTATTGACCAGCGCGGTGCCGTTTTCGACCTTGACCGAGGACTCCTGGATCAGCACCTTGATCTCTTTGGCGGCTGCGGCCGAGCGTGAAGCCAGGGCACGCACTTCAGAGGCCACCACGGCGAAGCCGCGGCCATGCTCACCGGCACGGGCTGCTTCAACAGCAGCGTTCAGGGCCAGGATATTGGTTTGGAAGGCGATGCCGTCGATGACGCCGATGATGTCGCCGATCTTGCGCGAACTGGCGCTGATCTCTTCCATCGTGTCCACCACCTTGGCCACCACGGCGCCACCGGCCGAGGCCGACTGACGTGCCTTGGTGGCGATGCCGGCGGCGCGGCGGGTCAGGTCGCTGGCGCCATGCAGATTGGCGGCGATTTCTTCAACCGAAGCGGCCGTGTCTTGCAGGCTGGCGGCCGAGCGAGCCGTGCGGTCCGACAAATTGACATTGCTCTGCGCGATTTCGCTGGAGTTCTGGGCCACTTCGCCCGCTGCGCTGCTGACGCTGGACACCACGCCGGACAGCGCGCTTTGCATTTCCTTCATCGCGTGCAACATCTGGTTCAGCTCGCATGTGCCGTCGGGCTGAATTTGCATGCTCAGGTCGCCGGAGCTGATGGCTTCGGCGGCTGCCTGGGCGCGCTGGGCCGGCACCACGATGGAGCGGGTGATCACAAAGCCGCCGCCAATGCCCAGCACCACCGCCACCAGCACGATGCCGCCGGTCAGCAGCACCGAGGTGCGAGCGGTTTCGCCGCCAGAAACGGCCAGGTCACGGGCGCGGTTGAACTGCAGGTCCACCAGGGCCTTGAGCCCGTCTTGGTAGGCCTGCTGGGCCGGGCGCACGTCGGTGATCAGGCTTTCACGGGCTTCGTCGGGGCTGGCGTCTTGCTGCACTTTCTCGAAGCGGGCAACGGCGGCAAAGAACTTGGTTTCGCGCTCACGCACTTGAGCGATCAGGTCTTTTTCTTCCTTGTCCTGATCCTGGGAGCCTTCGAGGCTGGCCAACTGCTTTTCGCTTTCTTGCAGCGCGGTGGCAATGGCGGCCTTTTGCTTTTTGATCTGGCGTGCTTCATCCAGCAGCAGCAGATCGCGCGAGGCGCGGGCAATCACATTGACATTGCTTTCCAGCGAGTTCGCCGCCGCAATCTTCACCAGGCTGGAGTTGGCGGTGCGGTCCAAGTCTTGGGCCAGGTGATTGGCCGTTTTAGCGCCGTAACTGCCGATGCCGATCATCAGCACCATCATCAGGCCGAAGCTAACCGCGAGGCGGTGGCTGATGCGCAAATCTGTCAATAGCTTCATGGGGAAAGCTTCTCCTCAACGTACAACTGTTCTTTGTAATCCGCGATGGTTCATGTTCTGGCTGCTTGTTGGCCCCCGAACATGAGAATCTTGGCTGGGACTGGCCTGCAGCGAGGCTTGTCACCATTTCGGTTTGGGCGCCGCGGACTTGAGCAAAAGGTCGGAGACGATGGAAAGTAAACCGGCTGTTGTGACATTTGCCTCGGGCCGCGCCGGCCCTTGCTTTTTGGCTTTGACCTGGCGCACAACCAGCCATTTTTTGGGCGAGTTGTAACCAGACGTTTGGCCTGCACTAAGTGTCGGAGCTTCGCATCCGCTTGGCGCGGGCCGAAAATTCCTGCACGTGAAGAAATACGCGAAGACCAGCGGGGGCAAACACCTAGAGCCAAGCGTGCAAAGCTGAGTGGCGATTCAAGTGAAGGGTTTACCCTCGATTTTTTGTCCTTGGTCAGTCGCTCGTCGAGCCAGGTCCTTTGTCAGCCACGCAACTCCTTCCGGAGTTGCGTGCGCGGACTCAGCCCAGTCGCTGGTATCGCGCCTGGGCATTCGTCAGCCACCCAACTCCTTCCGGAGTTGGCTGCGCGGACTCAGTCAATGCGTTGGCTTTTGAGGTTCAGGACGTCGATGGGGCGGATGTCGCTGCCGCCTTGCGCCACATTGCCCCAGGCGCTGCGCAGATAGCTGCCCAGGGCGGCGAGTTCGGTGTCGCTGAGCACGCTGGCAAAGGGCGGCATGCCGTAGGGGCGCGGATTGCCCGCCGTGGCCGGTGCAAAGCCGCCGCGCTGGATGATGCGCAAGAGATTGGCGGGATTGGCCATGGTGACGCTGCGGCTGCCGGCCAAGGCCGGGTAAGCGCCAGGCACGCCCTGGCCCTGAGCGCCGTGGCAACTGGCGCAATGCTGCTCGTAGAGCTGCTCCCCGGCCGCGCGCGCCGCGCCAGCCGAGGGCTCGGGCTTGCGCGTTGGCGGGTGGGGCAGTTCTTGCTGAGGCAGGCTTTGCAGATAGCGGGCCATGGCACTGAGATCGGCCGGTGAGAGGTATTGGGTGCTGCCCAGAATCACCTCGCTCATGGGCCCCAGGGCGCTGCCCTGCGTGCTACTGCTACCGGTCTTGAGCCAGGCGCGCAGTTCGTCCGGCCGCCAGTCCGCCACGCTGGCCTCGCTGCGGGCATGCAGAGACGGGGCATACCAGCCCAAAGCCGCCAACATGCCGCCGCTGAAGTCCTGCTGGCCGGCGGTGGCGCCTAAGGCATTGCGCGGCGCGTGGCAGGTATTGCAGTGGCCCAGGCCCTGGACCAGATAGGCGCCACGGTTCCATTCGGCGCTTTGCTTTGCATCGGCCTGGTAAACGGCGGGACGGAAGTAGAGCGCCCGCCACACGGCCAGCGCCGGCTGGCTGCCGTAAGGGAAGCGCAGCTCGTGCGGGCGATTGGCTAGGGGCTCGGCGGGCAGGCTGCGTAGATAGGCGTAGAGCGCGTCGGCATCCGCGCGGCTGACCAGGCTGTAGTTCGTGTAGGGGAAGGCGGGTGAGAGCAGGCGGCCGCCGCGGCTGCGGCCGTTGTGCAGCGCGTTCCAGAAATCATCTGCTGACCAAAGGCCCAGGCCATGCTGCGGGTCCGGCGTCAGATTGGGGGCGAACACGCTGCCAAAAGGCGTGGGAATGGGCCGCCCACCGGCATAGGCCGTGCCGCCGCGCTGCGTGTGGCAGCCCATGCAATTGCCAGCCCGAGCCAGATAGGCGCCGCGCTCAATCAGGGCCGGCGTGATTGCCAGTGGCGTTGGCGAGGGCTCGGCAGCGTCGGGCCGGTTCAGCAGCCAGATGGCGGACGCAGCCACCGTTGCAGCGGCAAGCAGGAGCAAGCCGAGGCCTCGTGCCCATCGCCAATTCACGGCCTGGCGGCTCATTGCAGCCCTCCGCAATCCATGGGTAGCGGCGCCGGCAGCGCCGGGGCGGGCTTGGCGCCGGCCGGCAGGGCTTGGGCGGCCAGCCATTGGCTGACCGCGTTGATGTCTTCCAGCCGCAAGGTCTTGGCGATGGTGGCCATGCAGTCGGGCGCCACCGCCTGGCGCTGGCCGCTGCGCCAGGCGCCGAGCTGGCCATTCAGATAGTCGCGCGGCAGGCCCAGCAAGCCGGGGATGAAGGGCTGCACGCCGGTGAGCTTGGCGCCGTGGCATTGCCCACAAGCCGGCAGCTTGCGCGCCGGGTCGCCTTTGAATATCAGTTGCTCGCCGCGCGCCAGCTCAGCCGCGCTCAAGCTGGCGGGCAGCGGCGGCGGGTAGGGCAGGTCCAGCTGCGCGAAATAGCCGGCCAGCTCCAGCAGATAGGTATCGCTGAGCGGCGCGACCAGATCGCTCATCAAGCCGTAGTGGCGGCGCCCATCGCGGAAATTGAGCAGCTGCTTGTAGAGATAGCCCTGCGGCTTGCCGGCGATGCGCGGGTAGTAGCCATCGGCCGCGGCCCGGCCTTGTTTGCCATGGCACAGGGTGCAGGCCTGCGCGCGTTGGGCGATGCTGTCTTCAAAGGGCGTGGCGGTGGGCTGGGCGGGGGCATCGGCCGTGGCTGCACTTGCTTGCAGCAAGCCCAGCCCGGCCAATAAGCCACTCAGCGCGCCGCGGGCCAGCCAGCCCGAAAACAGAGATGAAGTCATGCGGGCATTATCAGCAGCCGCCAGCGGTCGGGGAGAGGCGCGCCGGAAGCGCCGCGTTTGGCTGTCTCGGCCGGGTCAATGTCCGGTGTCAGGTTCGGCAGTAGGTTCCGCATTGACCTCAGGGGCGGGCTTTGCAGCCCGGCTGCCAAAAATGGCCGAGCCAATGCGCACCATGCTGGCGCCTTCGGCGACGGCGGCTTCCAGATCGGCGCTCATGCCCATGGACAAGGTGTCGAGGGTCAGGTCTTGCTGCCCAGACTTGAGGTGGGCCTGCACTTGGGCCTGCAGGGCGGCCAAGGCACGGTGCGGCTGGCGCTGCGCTTCAAACTCAGCGGCCGGCTCCGGCACCGCCATCAGGCCGCGCAAGCGCAGGCGCGGCAGGCCGGCCACGGCGCGGGCCAGGGCGGGGACCTCGGCGGGGCTGGCGCCGCTCTTGCTCGCCTCGCCACTGATATTGACCTGCAAGCAGATATTGAGCGGCGGCAGATGCGCCGGGCGTTGCTCGGACAGGCGCTGCGCGATCTTCAGCCGGTCCACGCTGTGCACCCAGTCGAAGTGCTCGGCCACCGGTTTGGTCTTATTGCTTTGCAGCGGGCCGATCAAATGCCACTCCAGCTGATCGCGCAAATCGGCCAGCGCGGCGATCTTGTCCAGGCCTTCTTGGACATAGTTTTCGCCGAAGCGGCGCTCGCCGGCCGCGAAGGCCTCGCGCACGGCTTCAGCGGGAAATGTCTTGCTCACCACCAGCAGCGTGACACTGTGCACATCCCGCGCGGCGGCATGGCAGGCTTGGGCAATGCGCTGATGTTGTTTTTGAATCCTGCTCGATATCGTCGCCATAATGGCCCGGCCCCTGCTTCACTCTAATTTCCACTGCGGACTGCCCTGTCATGGACATCACCCAACTGCTTGCATTCTCGGTCAAGAACAAGGCCTCGGACTTGCACCTCTCCGCCGGTTTGCCGCCGATGATTCGCGTTAATGGCGATGTGCGCCGCATCAATGTCGAGGCACTGGAACACCGCCAGGTGCATGACATGGTGTACGACATCATGAATGACAGCCAGCGCAAGATCTACGAAGAATCGCTGGAAGTGGACTTCTCCTTCGAGATCCAAGGCCTGGCCCGTTTCCGGGTCAATGCCTTCAATCAGAACCGCGGTGCCGGCGCCGTGTTCCGGACCATTCCGAGCAAGATCCTCTCGCTGGAGCAGCTCAACGCGCCGAAGATTTTTGCCGAGCTGGCCCTGCGCCCGCGCGGCCTGGTGCTGGTGACCGGCCCGACGGGTTCGGGCAAGTCGACCACGCTGGCTGGCATGGTCAACCACCTGAACGAGAACGAGTACGGGCACATCCTGACCATCGAGGACCCGATCGAGTTCGTGCACGAGTCCAAGAAGAGCCTGATCAACCAGCGCGAAGTCGGCCCGCACACCATGAGCTTCGCCAACGCGCTGAAGTCCGCCTTGCGTGAAGACCCGGACGCGGTGTTGGTGGGTGAAATGCGTGACCTGGAAACCATTCGCCTGGCCCTGACGGCGGCAGAAACCGGTCACTTGGTCTTCGGCACCCTGCACACCAGCTCGGCCGCCAAGACGGTGGACCGTATCGTGGACGTGTTCCCGGCGGCTGAAAAAGAGATGGTGCGGGCGATGGTGTCAGAGTCGCTGGTGGCTGTGATCTCGCAGACCCTTTGCAAGCTCAAGGACGGCTCGGGCCGGGTGGCGGCGCATGAAATCATGTTGGGCAACTCGGCCATCCGCAACCTGATCCGCGAGAACAAGGTGGCGCAGATGTACTCGGCCATCCAGACCGGCAACAGCCAGGGCATGCAGACCCTGGACCAGAACCTGACCGATCTGGTGCGTCGCAACATCATTTCTCCCGCCGAGGCTCGCGCCAAGGCCAAGTTCCCGGAGAATTTCCCGGGCTGAGGTGCGTCGGCACCCCGGTGTTTCTATCGTGGTGGGCGCGCAGCCCACCGCTCAATCGCCCCGTGTCCCTGGCGGGCGTTTTTCCGGCGATAAGTCGGCTTGACAGGGCTTAAAGTTTGCCGGTTTGAGTCTTGCACCGGCGCAGAGGATTTCCATGGAACGTGATCAGGCCACCAAATTCATCAACGACTTGCTGCGCCTGATGTTGTCGCGCAAGGGCTCGGACTTGTTCCTGACCGCCGAGTTCCCGCCCGCTGTCAAGGTGGACGGCAAGGTCACCAAGGTCTCGCCCCAGCCGCTGACCGGCCAGCACACTTTGCAGCTGGCCCGCGCCATCATGAACGACAAGCAGGCGGCCGAGTTCGAGCGCAACAAGGAATGCAACTTCGCCATCTCGCCGCAGGGCATCGGGCGCTTCCGCGTCAATGCCTTTTTGCAGCAGGGCTGCGTGGGCCTCGTGCTGCGGACCATTCCGGCCAGCCTGCCCAGCATCAATTCGCTGGAGCTGCCGCCAGTGCTGCGCGATGTGGTGCAGTTCAAGCGCGGCTTGGTGATCGTGGTTGGCGCCACCGGCTCCGGCAAGAGCACCACGCTGGCCGCCATGATCGATGAGCGCAATGCCACCACCTTCGGCCACATCATCACCATCGAAGACCCGGTTGAGTTTGTGCATCCGCACAAGAACTGCATCGTCAGCCAGCGCGAGGTCGGCATCGACACCGACAGCTGGGAGATGGCGCTGAAGAACTCGCTGCGCCAGGCGCCTGATGTGATCTTGATGGGCGAGTTGCGCGACCGCGAGACCATGGAACACGCCGTGGCCTTTGCCGAAACCGGTCACCTCTGCATGGCCACCCTGCACGCCAATAGCGCCAACCAGGCGCTGGACCGCATCATCAACTTCTTCCCTGAAGAGCGCCGTGCGCAGCTCTTGATGGACTTGTCGCTGAATCTGCGCGCCCTGGTGTCGCAGCGCCTGCTGCCGCGCCGCGAGGGCAAGGGCCGGGTGGCGGCGGTGGAGATCATGCTGAATTCGCCGCTGATCTCGGACCTGATCTTCAAGGGCGAGGTGGGCGAGATCAAGGAAATCATGAAGCGCTCGCGCGAGCAAGGCATGCAGACCTTTGACCAGGCCCTGTTCGATCTTTACGAGCTGGGCAAGGTCACTTACGAAGACGCGCTGCGCAATGCCGATTCGGTCAACGACCTGCGCCTGCAGATCAAGCTCAATAGCGAGCGCGCGCGCGCCGGCGATATCTCCTCCGGCACCGAACACTTCACCATTCTGTAAACACCATGAACGCAGCCGCTCCGATTCGCAGTTACGACGCCATTCCCAGCCTCCACGTCGCCTTTTTGGGCTTGGGCGTGATGGGCTACCCGATGGCGGGCCACTTGGCTCGCGCCGGCCACAGCGTGACGGTCTACAACCGCACTGCCGCCAAGGCCCAGGCCTGGGTGGCCGAGTACGGTGGCCGCGCCGCTGCCACCCCAGCGCTTGCGGCGGCTGGGGCCGACATCGTGTTTGCCTGCGTGGGCAATGACGATGATCTGCGCGCCGTGGTGCTGGGCGAGCATGGCGCCTTCAAAGGCATGAAGGCCGGCGCCATTTTTGCCGACCACACCACCGCTTCCGCTGAAGTGGCGCGTGAGCTGCACGCTGCGGCGCTGGCGCTGGGCCTGCACTTTTTGGACGCACCGGTGTCCGGCGGCCAAGCGGGCGCGGTCAATGGCGCTTTGACGGTGATGTGCGGTGGTGACGCCGCGCCTTTCGAGCGCATTCAGCCGGTGACCCTGGCCATGGCCAAGGCGGTGACTCGGGTGGGCGAGTCAGGTGCCGGGCAATTGGCCAAGATGGTCAATCAGATTTGCATTGCCGGCCTGGTGCAGGGCTTGGCCGAGGCGATTGCCTTCGGTGAAAAAGCCGGCCTGGACATGAAGCAGGTGCTGGACGTGATCGGCAAAGGCGCCGCGCAAAGCTGGCAGATGGACAACCGCGGCAAGACCATGGTGGACAAGCAGTTCAACTTCGGCTTTGCCGTTGACTGGATGCGCAAAGACCTCGGCCTGGTGCTGGACGAAGCCCGCCGCAACGGCGCCCGCCTGCCGGTGACGGCCCTGGTTGATCAGTTTTACGCCGATGTGCAGGTGCAAGGCGGGCAGCGCTGGGATACCTCTAGCCTGATCACCCGACTCAAATGAGCGGGGGCGGCTTACGTCCGTCTGTAGCTCAAGCCGACCGCCGGGCCGCCCCAAGGTTGGCTTGAGCCGATGTGATCGCGGGGCCACCCCCGCGATCATCGGCATCCCCTCGGGGGATGGTCCGGAGGGCTTTGCCCGGACCAGGGGCGACTACTTTTTGGGCGTGATGCGCGCCAACTCGTCTTCGCTGATGATCTCGAAGGCTCGCACGACTTTTTTCACGCCGCTGACGCCACGCGTCAGCTCCGCCGCGCGCTTGGATTCGCGCTCGGTGACACGGCCCATCAGGTAGACCACCTCCCGCTCCACCACCACGTAAAAAGCGTTGGACAGCAGATCGGGCGCGTCCACTAGCGTGGCCTTGACCTTGCCCGCGATCACCAGATCGTTGGAGCGGCTGCCCAGCGAGCTGATGGGCGCCACCGCCACTTCATTCAGCACGGTGCGCACGTTGTCGACCTTGCTGACCACGCTTTCCAGCTTGGCCTTGTCTTCTTCCGTGGCCATCTCGCCGGTCAGCAAGACCAGGCGGTTATAGCTATTGATGCTGATGTGGGCATTGCCGCCAAAGTTCTCACGCACCTGGCTGGCGGCTTTGTACTCGATGCCTTGATCTTCCACCTGGGCGCCGGAGGTGCGGCGGTCAGTCGCCACCAAGGCGCCGCCCACCATGGCGCCGCCAATCACCAGCGGCGCGCAGCCGGTGCTGGCCAGGCCGGCGGCCAGTGCAGCAAAAACCAGGGCATAACGGGGAAGCAAAGCGGGCAGGCGTTTGGGCATGGTGGGCGATTTCGGGGTCGTGGGGTGAGCGGTCGGGTGTACGGAAGGGATTGGCTGATTACTCGCCATCGCCCAGCAATTGCAGGTCAACTGCGTCGCACAGGCAATGCGCCAGCAGGCGGTGCGACTCGGCCACGCGGGCCGGGCGGGAATGGGGGATGCGGATCTGCACATCGGTGTCTTGCAGCAGGCCACGCAGTTCGTCGGTCGTGCTGCCGGTGATGGCGATCACGCACATGTCCTGGGCATGCGCCGCTTCCAGCACCGGCGCCCAATGGCCCAGCTGCGAGGCGGCTGATTCAAACACCAGCAGCAGGTCGCCGGGGTGGCCCAGGCTTTGCACTTGGCGGCACAGGGCCGCGTCGGGGCTGCTGCCATGGGCTTGGGCGTCCAGCGCCCAGGCGGCGAGGCCAGGGCGGTCTTGTTCGAAGCGGCCCACCAACAAGGCGGCCATGTATTGCGCATCCAGGCTGGACAGCCCCAGGCCGCAACACAGCACCCGGCCACCGCTGGTGATGCCGTCGATCAGCATTTGCGCGGCTGTGGACAAGGGGCGGGAAAGGTTCTCGGCCGCTTGGTACAGCAGGTCGGCGCTTTCGAAGAATTGTTGTTGGATGCGTTGCTCTAGCATGGGGCGGGATCATAAGGCTTCCCTGCAAACCCTCGATGCCTGCGCAGCAGGAGGCTGTAACGGACTATTGCCGGGCTGCGTCGCCCGGCGCTCAAAAGCGCGCGAACTCAGGCCGCATCAAACGCGGCCTTGAGCCACTCAATCTGCTCGCCGTCCATGGCTACGACGTCGAAGCGGCAGGGCGGCGGCGTGGCCTGGCTGAGCAAGAAATGCTGGGCGGCGTAGATCAGCCGGCGCTGCTTGGCGGGGGTGACGCTGGCGGCCGCGCCGCCGTGAGAGGCATCGCAGCGGGAGCGCACTTCGATGAAGATCAGGGTGCCCGCGCTGTCTTGCATGATCAGATCGATTTCTCCGCCGCGCGCCCGCGGCCCGGCAGCGACCCGATAATTGCGCTGCACCAGGCGCAGACCCTGGCGCAGCAGATGGTGCAAAGCGCGGTCCTCGGCCGCCTCGCCACGCGGCTTGGACAACTCAGACGAACTACTGGAAGCACTCCACTTGAACAACATTGCTGGCAATGCCTCCGTGTCATCGACGATGCTGGCCGCGGCCGCTGCTGCCGCAGGCGGCCAACAGTACCCCGCCTCCACACTCTATGTGTTGGCCACCCCGATTGGCAATCTGGCCGACCTGACATTCCGCGCCGCCCATGTCCTCAGTCTGGTGGATGCGGTGGCTTGCGAAGACACGCGCGTCAGCGGCGGTCTCTTGCGCCACCTGGGCCTGCACAAGCCCTTGATCGCCCTGCATCAGCACAACGAGCACGAAGGCGCGGCGAGCCTGGTCGCGCGCCTGCAGCAAGGCGAGCGCATTGCCTACATCAGCGATGCCGGCACGCCCGCCATTTCTGACCCCGGCGCGGTGCTGGTGGCAGCCGTCGCTGCGGCTGGCTTGCGCGTCTTCCCGGTGCCCGGCGTCAGCAGCACGGTGACCGCGCTGAGCGTGGCCGGCGATGCCCAGGCCCAGGGTTTCGAGTTTGCCGGCTTCTTGCCCACAAAAACGGCGGAGCGCCGCACCGCGCTTTCAGCCCTGTGCGCCAGCCCGCGCAGCCAGGTCTTGTTTGAAGCGCCGCATCGCATCAAGGCCTTGATCGCCTTGCTGGCCGAGCTCTGCCCGCAGCAAAAAGTGACTGTGTGCCGCGAGCTGACCAAGCAGTTCGAGACCGTTTACACCGCCCCCGCCGCCGATCTGCCGGCCTGGATGGAGGCCGACAGCCAGCGTGAGCGGGGCGAGTTTGTGCTGGTGCTGCATGCGCAAAAGGCCGCGGCTGCTGCTGAGGCTGAACTGCCGGCCGAAGCCTTGCGGATCTTGGGCCTACTCCTGGCTGACTTACCCTTGAAACAGGCCGTTAGCCTGGCGGCTGAGATCAGCGGCGCGCCGCGCAATGCCTTGTATGAATGGGCGCTGGCCCAAAAGAAAGCCCGCGCCGACTGAGGTCGAGGCGGGCCGCTTGGCTTAAGTGCTAGGCCTGGGGTTTAATGCCCGGCGACCTTGCCATTGTGTTTGGCGTGCTGGATGTCATGGCTGGCTTTGTCTTGCATGGCATGCAGCTTTTGGCGCTCTTTATGGGTCACCTTGCCATCAGCCTTAGCCTGCGCTTCGGTGGCGTTGATGTGGGCTTGTTCGCGTTCCAGGTGTTGCGTTTCCCGGGCGGTCAGTGCGCCTGACCCGGCGCCTTCGGCAATGCGGGCTTGTTGCTTGGCTTCGCGCTGGTCAATAGTGGGCGTATTGGTCCCGGCTTGGGCCCAGCTACTGAGAGCGGCAATGGTCAAGACGGTGAGGCTGCGAGCGATCGGGTGCATAGACTTTCATCCTTATCAGAGTGCTGGCGACAATGCCTGGGCGCGATGTGAGGAGGGTGTGTGGCCCCGCTTGTGAGCATCCTCAGCGTCGCGTTGCAGGTTCAACGTTGAGCAGAGCGACCCGGATGACTTTGCAAAGGTAAGGAATTGTGAAGCTGCGCGCTTGTCACCGCCCATGGTGTTCCGGCCGCAGCTTGTCCTGAGCGGCAGCCAAGCGTTGTTTCGCTGAGGCCCATGGCCCCTTGGCCGGAATCAGCTTTCCGGTGCAGCCCAGCCCGAAGGCTGGCATATTGACGTAGACGCTTTCAGCGCTGCCGGGCTGGATGGCATAGGTCTCATGCCAGATGCCCACGGTGCCGTCCGTGCCTACCGCCTTGTTGAAAGCGGCCCAGGCCGGCAAATGTTGCTGGTCGCGGTGTTTGGCATAGGCCAATAGCTGGTCCATGGAGCGCCAGTACTGCAGCATCAGCGTGGTTCGGGAGAACCACATCTCCGAATGCATCAGGCCCAACTCCGGCTTTTGATGCAACTCCCGCAGCATGCGCGGCATGGCCGAGGCGACGGGCCACCATTTGTGCAGCAGCCAGGGTTTGTTGATGCGCATGCCGATCAGGAAAACGACGAAGTCACCCTCCAGGCTGGCGCACAGGCGTTCGCGGTGAATCATGGGCTGAGCTTGGCTTTGACATTGAGGGTCAAGGCGGTGGCGGCAGGCTGCAGCGCTGGAATGCTCATGCGTAAGGCTTGATCCAGGGGCGTGTGAGGCGGCGTGCCGATCAGGGCGCGTAGTTCGTTGTCCAGCAGCTGATGCGGGCGATCCCAGAGATAGCGCATTTCGACCACGGCCCGCCAGGACGGCATCACCAAGCCGCCCAGTTTCATCAAGCCCCAGGGCAGATCACGCACTTGCAGACGCCGGCCGCTCAGCGTTTGCAGGGTGTCTAGCAAGACCTGACCCTCGACGGCATGACCGGCGAAATGCAGGCGATGGTGGC
>NZ_CAMFJS010000019.1 GCF_945956965.1 uncultured Roseateles sp. | reverse complement strand
GCACGGCCACGATGATGACATCGGCCTCGGCCAGGCATTGGGGGTCGCTGCTGTATTCGGCGAAGGGCGACTGCGCCATTTCTTCGTCCGAGAGTTCGCGCGAGGGGTCGGTGCCGGCCTGGCATTTGGCGACCTTGTCGGTGGCGATATCGAAGCCGATGCAACGGCGCTTCTTGCCGAATTCGACAACCAGCGGCAGGCCCACATAACCCAAACCAACGACGGCAACAACTTTTGATTCCATACTCGAATTACTCACAAATCGGTTTTCTTATGTTTGCTTTGGGCCGCTTGAGCCACTTACAAGCCCTTCCTTATCCTGCATCAGGCAGCCCTCGCTGATTTGAGGTAACCCAAGCCGAGCCGGGACAGTTCATCGTGCAAATGATCAGTTTGCGGCGCAATGGAATCATTGGCGCGCCTGAGCAGGGCCATTAACCGCTCAATCTCAGCGTTTTGCTGAACCAAGCAGGCAATTCTCAACCGAGAGATACCTGTCGGCACTGTGCTGTCTGAATCGGCCAGCAGTTCTTCAAAGAGCTTTTCGCCTGGCCTCAGCCCAGAAAACTCGATTCGGATATTTGCTGAGTGCCGCCCGGCCAGACGAATCATGTCGCGTGCAAGGTCGAGAATCTTAACCGGCTCGCCCATGTCCAAAATCAAGACCTGACCCGACTCGCCAATCACCGCCGCCTGCACCACCAAGCGCGCTGCCTCTGGGATGGTCATAAAGTAACGCGTAATGTCAGGGTGCGTCACCGTCACCGGCCCACCCTTGGCGATTTGCTCTTTGAACTTGGGGATCACGCTGCCGCTGGAGCCCAGCACGTTGCCGAAGCGAACGGCCATGAATTTGGTGCAGTGACCCTGACTGGCCATATGGCTGATGACCAGCTCTGCCGCGCGCTTGGTGGCGCCCATGATGTTGGTGGGATTGACGGCCTTGTCGGTGCTGATGAGCACGAAGCGCTCGACCCCATGTTCGGCTGCTGCCGTGCAGGCATGCAAGGTGCCCAGGGTGTTGTTGCGCAAGCAAGCCCAGCCGTTTTCCACCTCCATCAGGGGCACATGCTTGTAGGCTGCAGCGTGGAAAACGATTTGCGGCTTGTACTTGCCGAAGGTGTAGCGCAGGTGCGCCAGGTCCTTCACATCGCCGACTAGGCGGACCAAGGGAATGTGAGGGAACTTCTCGCTCAACTCCTGCTCAATCGTGTAGAGCGCAAACTCGCTCATCTCGTAGAGCACGATTTTCGAGGGCCCGTAACGAGCCACTTGCCGGCACAGCTCGCTGCCGATGCTGCCGCCGGCGCCGGTGATCAGCACGACTTTATCGTTCAAGCATTCACTGATGCCGGCCTCGTCGAGTTGCACCGGCTCGCGGCCCAGCAAGTCTTCGGGCTGGATGTCGCGCAATTGATCGACCTTGCTGCCGGCCATCAACTCAGCGCTGCTGGGCACGGTCAGCACGGGCAGCCCGGTCTTGCCGGCCAAATCCAGAACTTGGCGGCGTTTACTCACATCCGCCGAGGGCATGGCCACGATGATGTGGGTGATGCCTTGCAACTCAGTGAATCGCGCCACATCGCTCAAAGGACCCAGCACCGGAATGCCAGCCACACGAGAGTCCTGCTTGGTCTGGTCGTCATCCAACCAGCCCACCACCGTCCAACCCTGGTGCTGAATACCAGCGACCAACAATCGACCCGCCTGGCCGGCGCCCAGAATCAGCGCGCGGTGCGTTTCGGTGGCGCGGCCGTTGATGCGGGCGCGCAAGTGCTCGTACAACATGCGGTATGCCAAGCGCATCATGGCCAGGCCGATGATGCTGAAGACCGGGTGCAGCGCCAACACCGCGCGAGGCACGGCTTGCAACTGCGCCATCAGGACGATGACGGCACCGACGATGCCGGCGGCCGCGCAGGCCAGGGTCACTCTTTGCACCTCGCCAAAGCCGCTGAAACGCCACATGCCCTTGGGCACCTTGAACAGCCACAGGCTCAGCAGATAGAGCGCAACCAAGCCCGCGATGACCCAGCCGTCATAGCTGGGCCGCGCCGAGATCCAACGCTCAAAGCCCAGGCGGAACAAATAGGTGGCCTGCCAGGCCAGAAAGACCATCAGGCCGTCCAGCGCCAAGGACAAGGCCTCACGCTGAGGGCGGATGCGGGTCAGGAATGCGTCGAGAGATTGCCAGAACATAGGCCAGGATTGTCGGTGCATAGAACGCGGCCAGCGGCGGCAAGCCGAATCAGCACATCAAAGAATTCGCCGCAGCGTGGCGAGAATGAGGCGGATGTCGGTCCACAAGCTGGCCTGGCGCACATACTCACCGGCGAGCTTGAGTTTGGCCGGAAGGATGACTTCCGCATATTCGCGCTCGGGGTCGGCAGCACGCGCCAGGACCTCGCTCTCATTGCGGAACTGCAAGGAAGCCGGATCGGTGATGCCGGGCCGCACTGACAGCACCAACTCGCGCTGTGCCGGCGTGTACAGCGCCACATAGCGCGGCACCTCGGGCCGCGGGCCGACCAAGCTCATGGCACCGCGCAGCACATCCCAGAGTTGTGGCAACTCATCCAGCTTGGCGGCGCGCAGAACGCGGCCACTGCGGGTGATGCGAGGATCTTCGCCCACCGTGATCTGCGGGCCAAGGGCCGGCGCATCCACCCGCATGCTGCGGAATTTGTGGATGTAAAAAGGCTTGCCAAAGCGCCCCACCCGCTCCTGCCGAAACAGCACCGGGCCGGGCGAGTCCCACTTGATCCACAAGGCCAGGACAATCAGCAAGGGCAGCAGAATCAGCAGGCCAAGGCCGGCGCAAACAATATCGAAAAGCCGCTTGGCCATGATGGGAGCTCGGCTCGCCTCAGCTTGATCTAAGTTCACTCAGCTCAGCCGAGCGCAATGCGGCGCACGGCAGCAATCACCCGCTGCACATCGGCGTCCGTCATGGCGGTGTAGAGCGGAATGCTGAAGCTGCGCTCGTAAGCCTTTTGGGAATGTGGGAACTGCGCAGCCTTCAAACCGTAGCGATCACGCCAGTAGGGCTGCTGATGCAAGGGGATGTAGTGCACGCTGCAGCCGATGCCGGCGGCGAACATGGCCTCGATGAAAGCGTCGCGGCCAATGCTGGCCTCGTCACTCAAGCGCAGCACATACAGGTGCCAGGAGTGCACATCGCCATGCGGCGCCTGCGGCGGCAAGATCAAAGGCAGGTCGGCAAAGGCTTCGTTATAGGCCGCCGCGATCTGCTCTCGCCGCGCCTGAAAGGCCGTGATGCGCTTGAGCTGGTGAATGCCCAGCGCCGCAGCGATATCGGTCATGTTGTACTTGAAGCCCGGCGCCACGATCTCGTAATACCAACTCGGCACCTTGGCGGTAAAGCGGTCAAAAGCATCGCGATTCATGCCGTGCAAGCGCATCACGCGGGCGCGCTTGGCCAACTCGGCATTGCGGGTCACCAGCATGCCGCCCTCACCCGTGGTCATGGTCTTGTTGGCGTAGAAGCTGAACACAGTGGCATCGCTGCCCATGGTGCCAATCAGCTCTTTCTCCAGCGTGGTGGGCAGGGCATGCGCCGCATCTTCCAGCACGCGCAGGCCGTGGCGGCGGGCGATGTCCAGGATCGCCAGCATGTCCACTGCTAAGCCGGCGTAGTGGACCGGAATGATGCAGCGTGTTTTCGGGGTGATGGCTGCCTCGACCAGCTTGGGGTCGATATTGAGCGTGAGCGGGTCAATGTCCACCAGCACCACATCGGCGCCCAGATAACGCACGACCTCAGCGGTGGCGGTGAAGGTGTGGGTGGTGGTAATGACCTCGTCACCCGGGCCGATGCCCATGGCCTCCAGCGCCAAATGCAGGCCGGCCGTGGCTGAATTGACGGCAATGCACTCCAACTGCGGCTCATTCAAAAAGGCTGCGAAGTCCGCCTCAAAGCGCTTGGCCTTGGGGCCGGTGGTCACCCAGCCGGAGCGCAAGGTGTCCACCACCTCATTGATTTCGTCCTCGCCGATCTCGGGCAAGGCAAAAGGCAAAAAGGGCAAGACGGATGGGGGCAGATCAGCACTCATGGTTTTTCAATCAAGCACAGCACATGGCTGCGCAGCAGGGGCAGGCTGTTGAACAGGGAATAAGCAGCGGGATGAATCTTGTTGCACACCCAACGCGCCAGCGGCGGCGCCAGGGTCAGGCGTTGACTGCGCAGGCGGCCTTCAGGGAACAGCTCACGCACCCGGCGCAGAGGCACCCCACGCACATCCGGATTACGTGGATTGTCGACGATGAAGTCATACCAAAGCACCGCACCGCCCGGTTTCAGCCAGCGCCACATGGCCGCAGCCACCGCCTGCTGCACGCCATCATTCAACAGGGAGGAAAAGACGGTGGACTGCAGCACGAAGTCCTGGCTTGCCTCGGGCACAGGGGCCACCGAGGCATCGCCCAGATGCAGCTGCAAATCGGCGGGCAGCAGCGGTCGGGCCAGATTCAGGCGATCGGGCAGCAACTCGATGCCGGTCAGGTGTGCGGGCTGCAAACCCAGGCGCAGCATCTCCAGCAAATTGCCTCCGGCCCCGCAGCCGACTTCGGTCAAGCGCCAATCAGCAGGCTGCCCCGGGCGCTGGGCCAAGAGCCGCAGCATGGCGCGCTGGCGCTCGTGCAGCATCTGCCAGACCTCGGGTCGCAGCAGGCTGTAGCGATCCGCCAGATGGGCTTGGCTGCGCTTGGCGTAGCGACTGGCGACTTGCGCCAACTCCTGGCCGTGTTCTTGTCCATGCTCCTCTGGGCTCACGGCTGCACGGCTTTCAAAAAGCGTTGGGCCAGGATGGGATAGGTGTGGTGCGCCAGCACAAAGGCCCGGCCGCGCTCACCCATGGCCTTCAACTCCTCGGCCGGCAAGGCGGCCAGACGCAGCACACCGGCCTCCACCGCCGCCGCATCCTCGGGTGCCACGGTCAGGCCTGCGCCCGCTTCAGCCACCGGGTCGTTGCCAGCTTCAACCGAATGCAGCACCGGCCGGCGCGCCATCATGTAGTCCATCAGCTTATTGGGCGCGATGCCAAAACGGTAGATGGGCGTGCGCTGCCAGCCGATGTAGGCGATGTCGAAATGCGCCAGCAGGCCGGGGATTTGCGTCTTGGGAATCGGCTCGAACAGCGCCACATTGCCCAAACCTTCCGCCCTCACCCGCTCGGCCAGACGCGCCTTCTCATGCCCGCCGCCCACCAGCACGATGGCGAGTTCGGGCGCACTTGTCTGCAGGCGCTTGGCGGCATCCAGCAGCACATCCAGCGCATTGGGCAAGCCATGCGATCCGGCATAACCCAGCACCCGGCGGCCCAGGGCTTTTTGCTCTTGCAGATGCGTCAAAAGTGGCCCCGCAGCCAAAGGTTCCGCGGCGGACGTCCATTCATCCAGCGTGATGCCATTGGGCACGATGGTCAGCTTGGCCAGGTCCAGGCCGTGCGCCGCCATATGGCCTTGCACCTTGGGTAACATGGAGACCACCACATCCGCATCGCGGTAGGCATCGTTCTCGGCTTTCTGGCACAGCAGGGCAAAAGGATGGCGAGGCGACATGCCCGAGAGTTCGATGGGCGAGAGCGGCCACAAATCATGGACCTCGTAGACCAGCTTGGCCTTACTCAGCTTGGCGATGCGCCGCGCCACCCACACATCCATGGGATAGGTGCTGGAGGCAATCACCACATCGGGCGCGAAGTCCCGCGCCAGCACATCGGCATCACGCCAGACCTGACTGCAGAAGGACCAGATATTGCGCACCCGGCCCAGGCCATTGCCCTGGTAGACGGGTGTGTCGTACCAGCAGTAGTTCACCCCGTCGATGACTTGCACGCCGGGCTCTGGCGACTTGGCACGCACATGCGACTGCGTCGACGCCAGGATCAGCACCTGATGGCCCATGCGCCGCCATTCCCGCGCCAGATAAAAGGGCCGGAATTCCATGCCGTGCTGGGGCGAGCCGGCGTAATGGTTGATAAGCAGTATCTTCACAAGCAACTATTTCGCTGAATCGTCATCAAAGGCACGCAGGCGGGCCAGAAAACCTTGTACGGCGGGGGCAAACAGGCCGTGGCGGCTGACCCAGTCGCGATTGGCCAGGCCGACGGCTTCCGCCTGCGGCGCCAGCGCCTGCAACTGGGCATGCAGACCCGACAGATCGTTCTCATCCAGGATCAGGCCGCGCGGCTGGGCCGCCTTCTCAGATTCCAGCAGCTCATGGTTGGCCGGCAGGTCCGACAGGATAGGCACGCAGGCATGCGCCATGGCCTCCAAGACTGAGACGGCCACCGAGTCACTCTGCGGCAGGCTCAGATACCAGCGCGCCCGGGCGTACTGGCTGGCTTGCGCCTTGGCGTCCAGCCGGCCGACAAAGCTGACCTGGGCGCCGAGCCCCAAGCTTGCCACCTGGGCCTCCAGCGCTGCCCGTAGCGATCCGTCGTTAGCAACAACCAGGCTGGCCTCGGGCTCATGCGCGGCCACGGCCGCAAAAGCGCGAATCACCAAATCAGGCCGATAAATAGGCTCCAGGCCGCGATTGGCAAAAAAGCTCCAGGGCGCTTTACGCGCACCCAGCTTGGGCATGGCCTCCAGACCAAAGGGAAAGGTCAACACCTCGCGTGCATCCAACTCATGCATGCGCGCCGTCATGTGCTGCGAGTCCGAGGTGCAGAGATCGCAGGCGCGCAGGATGTTGCGGGTCAGCCAGCGGTAGGCCCAGCTCACCTCGGGCGTGACCAAGATGTCGCTGCCCCAGGCCGAACCCACAATGCGGGCACGCAGATGCCAGACCCGTTTGGCCATCCAGGCCAAGGTGCCATGCGAAGTCAGGTAATGCGCATGCAGCCAATCGGCATTGACCTTCGCCAGCCAGGCGCCCAGCTTGGGCACTTGCTTGAGCAAAGCGATATTGCCGCCGCCATGCTCGGGCGAGGTACTCAAACTCAGGCGCTTGGCCGCCGGCACCAGAGCCTCAAACTCAGGCAGAAAGCCACGCGAGGACGCAGCCCATAAGTCAACACCAGGGGCGGCCGCCAGGGCACGCGCCCACTTCAGCAGATGCGGGCTCTCGCCATCACCAATCAGCACCAGCCTCATGCCTGCCCATCCTTAGTCGTCTGAGGCGGGACCGGCAGCTCACCTGCCCAAGCCTGGTAATGCGCTTGCAACTCGGGGTGCTCGCGCAGCAGGCGCTCATCCATGCGGCGGGTGTCGCCCACCTGTTTGGCGGGTTGGCCGGCCAGAATGGCAAAGTCCGGGTGCGTGCCACTGACCATGCTGTAGGCCGAGACGATGCTGCCCCGCCCCAACACCGTGCCGGGCAAGAGCGTGGCATGGGCGCCGACAAAAGAGTAATCCCCAATCTCCACGGGCGCGGTGAAATAGGCCTTCTTCTCGGCCGTGCTGACATAGGCGCGGCCGTACAGCCGAATAGCCGCATGGCTGGAGTGGGTGAAGATGCCGGTGAAGAAACCGATCTGGCAGCCTTCGCCAATGCGCAAGCCGTACGTGGCGTCGAGCACGCTGAAGTGGCCGATGAAGACATGGTCGCCAACGTCCAGGCGGTCCTTCGCGAACACATGGCTGGTGTTGCTGATGCGGGTATGGGGCAAGAAGACACCGTCCCCACGCACAAAGCCGCCCACCATACGCGTGCCCCAGGCCCGCGAGGCCAACATCTTGAGCTGTTGAAAGCGGCGGCGCCACCAAGGCGCTTTGAGTTTGATTGCAGCACTCATCTTTGTCGTCATGCCATCAAGCCTCCACCCGAACCTGAACCCGCTTGGGCCCGGCGCGGCAGGGCCCAGAAAAACCAGCTGAAATAAAGCGTCATCGCCACCGATACACCCCAGGCCGCGCCCCACAAGCCGCCCCAAATCAAACCCAGCGCTAAGCCCGAGACAAACAAGCACTGGCCCACCAAGGCCAGGCGCAAGGCCCAGGCCTGTTGCTGCCAGGCCATGGTCGCTACCGACAAGGGCGAGGCCACGAAATGCAGGGCGATATAAGGCGCCAAGCCGCGCGCCAACATGCCCGCATCATGCCAGCGCTCACCAAACACCCTAGTGAACAAGGCCGGGCCAAACAGCATCAGGCCCAGCATCAGCGGCAAGGCCAAGAGGCAGAGCAAAAAAGTCAGCTTGCGCACCAAGGTTGCGGCCTCCGCCGCGCTTTGCGCCGCCACCAGGCGCGGGTAAAGCGCCTGGGACAAGGCGCCGCCCACCAAGCCGGCCGGTGCCTTCAAATAACGCAGAGCCAGGGCCCAGTAGCCGGCTGCCGCATCGCCACTCCAGGCCGCCAGAATCAGCATGGCCAAGCTGTCTTGCAGCGCGCCGGCAAAGGCATGCGGGGTGTTGAGCAAAGGGAAGTCGCGATGCTTGCGCGCCATGGCGGTCAAGTCATCACGCGGCACCTGCCACAGTTGCAGCCAGCCAGCGGCCGGCGCAGGCCGCGCCAACAAAGCCGCGGTCAGCAGGCCTGCCAAGATCGGCCCCAGCAGCAAACCCCAAACCCCGCAACCCAGCAGGCCCAGCACCAGCTGAATCAAGGCGCCGCCACCGTAAAGCAGCACCCGCCCAAAGGCCAGCAACTGGAAACGCTGCGCCCGGGTCGCCCACATCGTCAGCCACTGCGTGGCCCCACCGGCCAATACAGCAAGCGGCAAAAGCAAGGCCGAACCCTGCTTCTGCCACAAGGCCAGGGCGAGTCCCAACAAGACACTGGCCACGCTCACCGCCAGCAAAACGCGCAGGCATAAGGCCATCAGCACGCGGACGCGGCCTTCTTGCGTTTCCAGCGGCAGCGCAAACTCGTAGCGGGCGCAAGCCACCACGGCCAGATTGCTGGCCAAGGCCCAGATGAATGCGAATTGCCCAAACTGCCCCGGCGTGTAGATGCGGGTCAGCCAAGGCCCCAGCAACAGCGGCAGCAACTGGGCCAGCGCCCCGCCCAGCAACAAAGTCAGAGTGGATCGCAGCAGGCCGGAGCGCATGCGCGCTTTATGCCTGCAGCGCCTTGGCCAACTCAGCGATCACGCGATCCTGTTGATCAACGCTCAGGTCAGGACTCATCGGCAGGCTCATCACTTGCTGAGCCGCACGTTCCGAGTTAGGGAAGGAAAGTCCCTGGCCGTACTTGGCATACGCGGGCTGTTGGTGCATGGGCTTGGGGTAGTGAATCGCCGTAGGAATACCGGCCGCATTCAATTGCTGCTGCACAGCAGTGCGGTTCTCCAAGTGCAAAGTGAACTGCGCCCAGACGCAATCTCTGTCCTCGCGAACAGCCAAGCGACGTACCGGCAAGTTAGCCAGAAGTTCTTGGTAACGCCGACCGATGATCAGGCGTTGCTCAACTTCCCAGTCAAAGCGCTCCAACTTGCCCAGCACCACGGCACATTGCAGCGTATCCATGCGACCACCAACGCCTAAACGGGTGTGGGTGTAGCGGGCACTTTGACCGTGAACACGAATTTCTCTGGCGGCTTGAGCCAGCACATCGTCATCGGTAAACAAAGCGCCACCATCGCCGTAACAGCCCAATGGCTTGCTCGGGAAAAAGCTGGTGGCGCCGAAAGTAGACAGACCGCAACTCTTGCGCCCCTTATAGGTCGCACCGAAGCTCTGCGCAGCATCCTCAATGACAGGAATATTGCCATGCCGAGTCGCGATAGCATTGATCTCATCCATATCGCAGACCTGACCGTAAAGGCTCACCGGCATGATGGCCTTCGTCTTAGGCGTAATCGCAGCCTCGATCAACTGAGGATCGATATTGCAAGTGTCGGATTGAATGTCGACAAATACAGGCACGCCACCGAGAAGAACGATCACCTCGGCGGTTGCCGCAAAGGTAAATGGCGTTGTGATGACCTCATCACCAGGCCGCAGGTCCAGCGCCATCAAAGCAATCAGCAAGGCCTCGGTCCCGCTAGAAACGGTAATGCAATGCTTTACGCCCACATATGCGGCCAGCTTATCTTCCAGCTCTTTGACCTCGGGGCCCATGATGTACTGACCATGGTCCAATACCTTTTGAATTCGAGCGTCAATGCTCGGCTTCAAGGCTTGGTACTGCGCCTTGAGATCAATAAACGGCAAATTACTCATCAGATATTTCCTTCTTGCGCGAGCACGCAAACGCCATCACGCAATTCATAACGATCACCGGTGTGTGGGCAGAGCGCAGTTGCATTACCTTTGAGCGGCAAGTCAAGACGCTCGCCAAATCGACTCATCCAGCCGATCTGCCGTGCGGGCACGCCAACAAGCAATGCAAAATCAGCCACGTCGCGTTGCACGACCGCGCCTGCGCCAATGAAAGCAAACCGTCCAACGGTGTTCCCACAAACGATGGTGCAATTGGCGCCGAGCGTTGCACCCTTTTTGATCAAGGTGCGTCGATATTCGTTTTTTCGCGCCACCGCCGCCCGTGGGTTATACACATTGGTGAAGACCATGCTGGGGCCACAAAACACGTCATCTTCAAGCGTGACCGCGTCGTAAACCGAGACATTGTTCTGAATTCGGACGTTATTCCCAATCAGGACGTCATTCCCGACGTAGACACCCTGGCCCAAGGCACAGCCCGAACCGATCTTCGCGCCTGGGCTGACATGTGCGAAATGCCAGACCCTTGTCCCCTCACCCAGAGTCGCCCCGTCATCGACGATGGCACTTTCGTGTTTCCAGTAGCTCATACTCAGAACACCAGGGGCAAACCGACCCGCTGACCATCACGGGCCGAACGGTAGGCTGCAATCAGTACTTCCAAAGACCGCAAGCCCTCGTAACCGTCCACCTCAGCGTGAGCCTCGCCCCGCAAAGTCTTGATCACATTGTCGTAATACAAAGGGTGCCCGAAGCCATAGACGCTGCCGGTGTCATAGCTGGCGTTCTTGATGTTCTCGTCGTCAGGATGCGGCTCGGAGAACTGCCAGTGTTCAATTTTATTGACCGCCGTACCGCCAATCTTGACCGTTCCCTTTTCACCCAGGATCGTGATCGAGCCTTCCAAATTCTGAGGATATGTCAGCATCGTCACATTGATGGAGGCCAGGCCACCATGACGCAGACGAGCGCTCAGCACGCCAGTGTCTTCAGCTTCAATGTCGCGATCCAGCGTGGCGGTATAGGCATGAACGCTGT
Organism: uncultured Roseateles sp.; assembly: GCF_945956965.1. Classification (GTDB taxonomy): domain Bacteria; phylum Pseudomonadota; class Gammaproteobacteria; order Burkholderiales; family Burkholderiaceae_C; genus Paucibacter_A. The sequence continues at coordinate 87,363 of NZ_CAMFJS010000019.1, read as the reverse complement.
CGATCGGCCCGACCAGCCAGTCCAACAAGTCGACATAGTGGCTGGCCTGATTCATAAAGGCGCCGCCGTCCATATCCCAACGACCACGCCACTTTGCCGCGTCGTAGTAGCTTTGAGGACGGGTCCAAAAAACATTGACCGTACTCATGAAGATGCGACCAAAGCGCCCCTGCTGGATCGCCTTACGCACCAGCTGAACCGTGGTGTTCAAACGATTCTGTTTGACGACGAAAAGCTTCACGCCGGCGTCACGACATGCTTGCACCATGGCCATGCCCTGATCCAATTTTGTCGCCATCGGCTTCTCGCTCAGCACATGCTTGCCAGCCCGGGCAGCTTCAATCGCCTGCAGCGGATGCAGGCCGCTCGGCGTCGTGAGAACAACGATATCGGCATTGCTCTGCGCCAATAGGTCACCAATGTTGGTAAAGCCGCGAGCACCTGTTTGTGCCACGGCTGCCGCGAGGGATTCTGGGACGATGTCGCAGACCGCCACCAACTCTGCGCGATCTTTATGTTTGGCCAGTGCTTCGAAATGATTTTTGGCGATACGTCCACAGCCGACTAAGGCAAAACGAATAGGGCGATCAACTATTGGTGTAAACATGGTCATAGGGTTCGCGCTGATGCGCATCCTGCGTCAGTCGGGTTGAAAAGCGACAGATTCTAAGGTGCCGCGACCCTCGCGCCGAAGGGCACATAAAATCGCAACAAATTCTTCGAGCCTACGATGACCCAGCACCTGCACGCCACTCCGCACCAAGCGCCCGCCCCCGTCGACGAGAACCAGCTCATCACCGAGCGCCGGGAAAAGCTCGCCGCCATTCGGGCCAAGACTGCCGTCCCCTTCCCTAACGACTTCAAGCCCAAGCACCGCGCCCTGCCCTTGGCGCAGCGCTACGGCGATTTGGACAATGAGACGCTGGAGCCGCAGGCCGTGGCGGTCAGCATCGCCGGGCGCTTGATGCTCAAGCGGGTGATGGGCAAGGCTTCGTTTGGCACTTTGCAAGACGCCACCAGCCGCATCCAGCTCTTTGTCACCAAAGACGGCGTGGGCGAGGAAAGCTACGACGCCTTCAAGCACATGGACTTGGGCGATATCGTGGGCGCCGAGGGCACGCTGTTCAAGACCAAGACCGGCGAGTTGTCGGTGCGCGTGACCAATCTGCGCCTGCTGACCAAGAGCTTGCGCCCGCTGCCGGACAAGTTCCACGGCATGGCCGACCAGGAACAAAAGTACCGCCAGCGTTATGTGGACCTGATCACCGACGAGCATGCCCGCGCGCGTTTTGTGGCCCGCTCCAAGGCGGTGTCCTCGATCCGTAGCTTTATGGTGGAGCACGAGTTCCTGGAAGTGGAAACGCCCATGCTGCACCCGATTCCGGGTGGCGCGAATGCCAAGCCCTTCATCACCCACCACAACGCGCTGGACCAGGAAATGTTCCTGCGCATTGCGCCGGAGCTGTACCTGAAGCGCCTGGTGGTGGGCGGTTTCGAGCGGGTGTTCGAGATCAACCGCAACTTCCGCAACGAAGGCATCTCGGTTCGGCATAACCCCGAATTCACGATGATGGAGTTCTATGCGGCCTACTGGACGCACCATGATTTGATGGACTTCACCGAAGAAGTGCTGCGCCATGCCGCCCGTGCCGCCACCGGCAGCGCCCGCGTCAGCTACGCCGGCAAGGAAGTGCGTCTGGACGAACCCTTCGCCCGCTTGTCGGTGCGTGAATCGCTGATTGCCCACGCCGGCCTGAGCGGTGAGGATGCCGACAACGCCGAGTTGCTGCGCAGCAAGCTCAAAGAGCTGGGCGAAGAGCCGCCCAAGCACTGGACCCTGCCCGAGCTGCAATTCGGCATGTTCGAGGCCGTGGTGGAAGAAAAGCTCTGGCAGCCGACCTTCATCATCGACTATCCCGTCGAGGTCTCGCCCCTGGCCCGCGCCTCCGACACCAACCCCGCCATCACCGAGCGTTTCGAGCTCTTCATCACCGGCCGCGAATACGCCAACGGCTTCTCGGAGTTGAACGACGCCGAAGACCAGGCCGCGCGCTTCCAATCGCAAGTGGCCAATAAGGACGCTGGCGACGAAGAAGCCATGTTCTATGACGCCGACTTCATCCGCGCCCTGGAATACGGCATGCCCCCCACCGGCGGCTGCGGCATCGGCATTGACCGCCTGATGATGTTGATCACCGACAGCCCTTCGATCCGCGACATCATTCTGTTCCCCGCTTTGCGCCGCGAGGCCTAAGTACTTCCAGCGCTAGCCCGAACCCGATAAACGGGGCATCCGGGTCGAGCGCAGGGCCGCTCCCAAGCCGGCCCGCCTGAGGTCGCCTGAGGCTCAATGCCGCAGACGGCCTCGTCCCCCTGGGGGACCGACCGGGCTCGCCAGCGTTCAGTTGGGCGAGACCGGGCGAGGGGCTAGCGTTTGCCGTGCTTGAACACCGGCGCGCGCTTGTTCAAGAAGGCGTCCATGCCTTCGCGCTGATCGTCGGTGCCGAACATGGCGTGGAAGACGCGGCGCTCGGAGCTGACGCTTTCCTTCAGGCCGCTCTCAAAGCTGCGGTTCACCAGTTCCTTGATCAGTTGCAGCGCCGGCGCGCTGAAGCCGTTGATGGTTTCGGCGGCGGCCAGAGCTTCCTCGATGAGCTTGTCAGCCGGCACCACGCGCGACACCAAGCCGCTGCGCTCGGCCTCGGTGGCATCCATCATGCGGGAGGTCAGCAGCAAGTCCATGGCCTTGCTCTTGCCCACTGCGCGCGGCAGGCGCTGGGTGCCGCCGGCACCGGGAATGACGCCGAGCTTGATCTCAGGTTGGCCGAATTTGGCGTTGTCGGCCGCGATGATGAAATCGCACATCATGGCCAGCTCACAGCCGCCACCCAGGGCGAAGCCGGCCACGGCCGCAATCACCGGCTTCTTCACATGCAAGATGGTTTCCCAATTGCGCGTGATCATGTCGGTGCGCACAGCGCTTTGAAAGTCGTGCTGCATCAGGGTGGGGATATCGGCCCCGGCCGCGAAGGCGCGCTCCGAGCCGGTCAGCACGATGCAGCCGATGCAGTCATCTGCATCAAAGGCCAGCAGGGCATCGCCCAGTTCGTCAAACAGCGGATCGCTCAGGGCGTTGAGTTGCTTGGGTCGGTTCAGGGTGATCAATGCGGTTTTGCGCGGGCCCTCGCCGTGCACGCTGGTGATGATGCATTCGTAGCTCATGAAAAACTCCTTTTGCGATGGGTGAGTCGTTAGGTTCAGGGAGTGGGAGGATCAGCCGCCGCCTGCAGCGCCGGGCTTTTCAACATCAGGTCAACAAAGGTCTGCGCATCTTGCCGAATTCGGATGCGCACTGGCAGATATTGCAAGCTTGGCGCCAGCCAGACTTCGGCCGTCATATCCCCGCTGGTGGCCAGAACACTGGGGCGCAGATGCCAGGTGTTCAGCGGGCCCATGGGGGTCTGCAAGTCTTCTTGCCCGATGACCTCATAGCGCCACAGATACTGGCGCCGCGGCAAAGCCAGTGGCAATTCCACCACCAGGCCGGGGCGCATGGCCTGCCGGCCCGTCAAAAATAACCAGGTCAGTTGCACGAACTGGCTGGCGGCGTCTTGCGTTCCCGCCGGCGCAACTTCGCTGCGCCCATCAGCCAGGGTCACCTTGCCAAGATCAAACTGCACGGTCGCGCGGCGGCGCTGGCTGAGCACCACGCGAGTGTCTTCGTCGTAGCGCTTGGGCGAAATGCCGGCATCGCTCAGAACACCATCGCTACTCATGCGGCGGGCCATCAAGGGCGCGATGCTGGGGCCTATGCTGACATCCAGATGCATTTGGTAATGCCTCCCCTCGCGCAGCCATTCCACCTGCGCATCGCCGTAGATCGCACCGCGGTAATTGCCCGTGAGCTCATGGCTGAGCCGGGTTGAAGGCGGCCATTCCGGACCGGGCTCATCGGACTGCGCCTCAGCCAACAGCAAGGGGGGCGCCGACGCGGCAAGCTCGGGACTCAAGGCCTCCTGCGCAGGCACAGCGGAGGCCTCAAGCGCGGGGCTCGCAGCCAAAGGCTCAGTCTGCCAAGCCTTGGGCGCCATCGTGTGGCGGCTGTTTGGCCTGCTGGCTTCAACAGGTTTTCGCGGCGCTGGCACCAGCTCAAGCGGCGTCAATTCACGCACAAAACTGGCCTGCAAACGGGGCGGCATGGGCTTGCCTTGCTGCCAGACGTCGATCAGCGTTCGCAACTCCAGGCCCAGCCAGAGATGCATCAGCACAACCGGCAGGACCAGGATGGCCAGGCCCCAGCGGCGAAAAAATACTGGCCGGATCTTCAGGCCGCCAGCCATGCCCGGCGCAGGGCGGTGACCCGCACGGCGGCCTTGTCCGCGGGGCTCAGCAGCACGGGCGCCCCCTCCACCTTGCCGGCGGCCGACAAGACCGGCAGATCCAGGCTCAGCTCCAGCACCCGCTGGTCGCGGGCAATCAGAAAGCGCAGCTTCATTTGCTGCGGCGCCAGGCTGAGCAAGGCGTCTTCCAGGCGGCGCAAACGCCAGCCATTGCAGGCCAGCAATTCATCCCCCGGACTCAAGCCCGCTTGCTGCGCCAGTGAATTGGCCAGCACCTGCTTGATCTGCACCCCGGTGACGGCCGATTCATTGACCCGCAAGCCCAGGCGCTGAGCCAGCGTGGGCTTGTCGCTGCTCCATTGCACGCCGAAGCGCTCCAGCAAGAAGGGCAAGGGCAGATCACCGGTGCCATGCACCCAATGGGCCGCTTCCCGGCTCAGCTCAGGGCCGCCCAAGTCGGCCAGCAGCGCCATGATCTGCGCCTCGTCGATGCCGCCGCCCTGGCTTTGCTGCCACAGGCCGCGCATCAGTGCATCCAGGCTGGAAACCGGCCCTGCCCCGCCGCTGCCGCTGCGCAGGCTCAGATCCAGCGCCAGCGCCAGCAAGGCGCCCTTGCCGTAATAGCTGATGGTGGCATTGGGCGTGTTTTCATCGGGGCGGTAATACTTGGTCCAGGCATCAAAGCTGGCTTGCGCCAGGCTTTGCACCATGCGCCCCGGCGTTGCCAGCACGCCGCTGACGGTAGCGGCCAGCAGCTTGAGGTAACGGGTCTCGTCGATCAAGCCGCTGCGCACCAGCATCAGGTCGTCGTAATAGGAGGTGAAGCCCTCGAAGAACCACAGCAGCTCGGTGTAGTTCTCTTGCGCATAGTCCAGGCGCATGAATTCGGCCGGCTTCATGCGCTTGACGTTCCAGGTGTGGAAATACTCGTGGCTGATCAGGCCCAGCAGCTGCACATAGCCATCACTGGTTTCCGCCTGACCCTGGCGCGGCAGATTGCGGCGCGGGGCGATCAGGGCCGTGCTGGCGCGATGCTCCAGCCCGCCATAGCCTTCGTCCACACAGTTGAGCAAAAACACATAACGCCCAAACGGCAGGGCTTCCACCCGCTTGGCCGCCGGGCCATGCCAGAACTCAATTTGCGTGGCGCAGATTTTTTGCGCATCACGCAAGAGCCGCTCGCCGTCAAAGCCCGGCCATGCACCGCTGACCACCACGGCGTGCGTGGCGCCACCGGCCTCAAAACTGCCCTGCCAGAACTGGCCCAGCTCGAAGGGATGGTCCAGCAACTCGTCGTAATCGGCGGCCAGGTAGCTGCCTGGCGCAGGATTGGCCATGGCGCTGGCGATCTGCCAGCCGGCGGGCAAGACGCCAAACTCGATGCCGTGCGAGGCTTGCTCACGGCCATGCACCCGCAAGCACAAGCTGGTGCCGTTGAAGAAGCCGCGTTGGGCGTCTAGGAAGGCGGTACGCACCGAGCTGTCAAAAGCGTAGACCCGGTAACGCACAACCAGCGCCTGGCGGCCGCTGCAGCGCACCTGCCAGCGGCTCTTGTCGAGCTGCTCCACCGCCACATCACGGCTGCCTTGCGAGGCCTTCATGCCACTGAGATGACGGGCGAACTCACGCAGCAGATAGCTGCCCGGAATCCAGCTTGGCAGACTCAACTCCTGCACCGCGGCGGGCGCGGGCACAGTCAGTGTGATGTCGAAGTAATGAGTGTGCGGCTGGGCCAGCTCGATGCGGTAGCTGATATCGGCCATGGCTCAGCTTCCCGCCGCGGCCAGGAAGCAGCACAGCGCCGCGACGGCGCTGAGGCGAAAGCGCAGGGTCAACCAGCCCGCCGCGCCTAACAAGGGATACAGGCGGCGGTCCACCAAATAGCAGACGATCAGCATCGCGCCATGCAAGGCCAGGCCGGCATAGGGCGGCATCATCACGCCAACCCAGGCAATCGCGCTGGGCGCGATGCCCCAAACGAAAGCGCGCGGCATATCGACCGGCTGCACAAAAGCCAAGCCCCAGTAAATGCCGCCCAAAAAAGTGATGATCAGGCCGGCATAGGTGGACAGGCCGACGCTCACGTAGTAATGCGCATCCAGATTGCGCCCCCCGAACAGCCACACCAGCAAGGCGCCGACCACAAAAGGCAATAAACCCAGATGGCCAAGGCGGTGGGCAAGAGGGTGCAAGGCCAGGGTCTTCAGCGTGTTGGGCTGAACTTCGGCAGGAGGCATGGTCAGGGAATCCGTTTGCGGGGAAAGGTGGCTATTGATGAAAGGCGGCTAGGCAGCGCAGGCGCTCAAGCGTGGGATCAAGAAGACTTGCCCACGTTTTGCAGGCGCTTCTCCAACTGGTCAGCGCTCAAAGCGCCCGGCGCGCGGCTGCCGTCTTCAAAAATGATGGCCGGCGTGCCGTTGACATGATGGCGGCGCGACAGGGCCAGATTGCGCTCAATCGCGGCGTCATCGCATGCGCCCATGGGCTTGACCGGCGGCTTGCCATCCAGCATCCAGGACTGCCAGCTGCTGGAGGAGTCCTTGGCGCACCAGATGGAGCGCGATTTTTCGGCCGAGTCGCCGCCCAGAATCGGGATCAGGAAGGTGTAGACGGTGACGTCCTTGACGTCTTGCAGGCTGCGCTCAAAACGCTTGCAGTAGCCGCAATTGGGGTCGGCAAACACGGCGATGCGGCGCTTGCCGTTGCCGCTTTTCCAGACGATGGCGTCCTTCAAAGGCAGCGCGGCGAAGTCGATGGCATTGATCTTGGCCAAACGCTCTTCGGTCAGGTTCTTGCGGGTTTTCAGATCGATCAGCTCGCCTTCGATCCAGAAGCTGCCGCTGGCGTCGGTATAGCGCAGCTCATTGCCGATGCGCACTTCCCACAGCCCGGCCATGGGGCTTTGGCGAACTTCTTCAATCTTGGGCAAACCCGCCAAGCGCTCGGCCAAGGCCTTACGGATCACGGCCTCATTGGCATTGGCCGCCAGAGGCAGCGTAGCAGCGAGCAAGAGGCTCAATTTTCGGATCGAGAAGAACATGATGGGAGAGCCTTCAGCAAGAGCAAAAAAGAGTCATGCAAACGGGGAGTCAATCAGCCCAACGCGCGGCCGATCAACCATTGTTTCAGGGGCGGCAAGGCGTTCAGGACGTTCATGCCGGTATTGCGCAATGTGCGCAATGGCGCGGCCTCGCTGGCGAAAATACGCAGCAGGCCATCGGTCAATTCGCCCATGGCAAAGGTGTCGGCCTGGCGTGCCCGCACATAGCGGCGCAGCAGTTTCTCGTCACCCAGCGCACGCCAGCTTTCACGCTGGCGAATCACCTCGGCCAGTGCTGCCACATCGGCCAGGCCCAGATTCAAACCCTGGCCTGCCAAGGGGTGAACCAGATGCGCCGCGTCGCCGGCCAAGGCCCAGCCCGGGCCAATCAAGGGTTCTGCCCGCGCCAAGGCCAGGGGCCAAGCGCAACGCTCGCCGGCCAGTCGCAAGGCGCCGGCCTCACCCTGGCTGGCTTCATTCAAAGCGGTTTCAAATTCCGCATCACTGGCGGCCAGCAGCTCGGCAGCGCGGGCCTCGGGCAATGACCAGACCAAGCCGTAAGACGCGCCCGGCGCAGGCTTGTCAATCGGCAGCAAGGCCAGGATGTCGGGCGAGCGGAACCATTGGCGCGCCACGCCTTGGTGGGCTTGGTCCGCCACCAGACGCGCAGCAATGGCACGGTGGCCGTAAGCATGTTTCTCGAACTTGACGCCCAAATCGGCCCGGGCGGAAGAGTCGCGCCCCTCGCACAGCACGGTCAGCTGCGCCGGCACGGCTGCATTGACCATCTGCACATGGGGAGCAAACTTCAGGGCAGCGGCGAGTTGCTGCTCCAGCACACCAGCGTCGACGATGAAGGCCAACTCGGCCACGCCCTGGCTCCAACTGGAAAATTCCAACAAGGCACCTGCGGCATCGCCCTTGATCTTCATATCAAAGACCGAGGTGACGGCGTCGGCCGGCATGGCATCCCAGACCTTGAGCTCACGCAACAAGCGCACCGAGGCGGCATTGAGCGCGTAGCTGCGCACATCCTCGCGCTGGGCTTGGCTGGGTTCGGCGCTGCCCAGCAGGGCCACGCGCAGGCCTTGCGCGCTCAACGCCAAAGCCAGGCTACGACCCACGCAGCCGCTTCCACGAACCAAGACCTCACAGTTTTGCATGCGGGCATTGTAGGCAGGCTTGTGTGAATCGTTTGACAGCGGCGGGCGCTGCGCGGCTGCAGGCGACTAAAATCCCATCTTTGCGTCAAGCACTCCCAAGCCAGAAAGTCATCCATGAGTCTCAAATGCGGCATCGTTGGCCTGCCCAATGTCGGCAAGTCCACCCTCTTCAACGCGCTGACCAAGGCCGGCATCGCCGCTGAGAACTACCCGTTCTGCACCATCGAGCCCAATGTGGGCGTGGTTGAGCTGCCCGATCCGCGCCTGGACGCGCTGGCCGAAATCGTCAAACCCGAGCGCATCCTGCCCGCCGTGGTCGAGTTCGTCGACATCGCTGGCTTGGTGGCCGGTGCCTCCAAGGGCGAGGGCCTGGGCAATAAATTCCTCTCGCACATCCGCGAAACCGACGCCATCGTCAATGTGGTGCGCTGCTTTGAAGACGGCAATGTGGTGCACGTCAACGGCCGCGTCGACCCCATCTCCGACATCGAGGTGATCCAGACCGAACTCTGCCTGGCCGATATGGGCACGGTGGAAAAGAGCCTGCACCGCTACAACAAGGTGGCCCGCGCCGGCGACAAGGACGCGATCGCCCTGGTCAAGGTGCTGGAAAAGTGCGAAGCCGCGCTGAACGAAGCCAAGCCCGTGCGCACGATTGAGTTCAGCAAAGAAGAGCTGGTGCTGCTCAAGCCCCTGTGCCTGATCACCGCCAAGCCCGCCATGTTCGTGGCCAATGTGTCGGAAGACGGCTTCGAGAACAACCCCTTCCTGGACCGCCTGAAGGCCTACGCCGCCGCCCAGAACGGCCCCGTGGTGGCCATCTGCGCCAAGACGGAAGCCGAACTGAGCGAGATGGAAGACGAGGACCGCAAGATGTTCCTGGCCGAAATGGGCCAGGACGAACCCGGCCTGAACCGCCTGATCCGCGCCGCCTTTAGCCTGCTGGGACTGCAGACCTACTTCACCGCTGGCGTGAAGGAAGTGCGCGCCTGGACCATCCACAAGGGTGACACCGGCCCGCAAGCCGCCGGCGTGATCCACACCGACTTTGAACGCGGCTATATCCGCGCCCAGACCATCGCCTACGAAGACTTCATCACCTACAAGGGTGAGCAAGGCGCCAAAGACGCCGGCAAGATGCGCGCCGAAGGCAAGGAATACATCGTCAAGGACGGCGACGTGCTGAACTTCCTGTTCAACGTCTGATACGCCGCGCCAGCTGAGCGCCAAGGGCTGAGCCTCAAGCTCAGCCCTTTTTTTCGCCTGCCTACGCCTGCCGCTGCATAAGGTGAGCCAAGGCCGGGCCCAGCGCGGGATGGCGAAAGCGGAAACCCTGCGCCAAGGCCCGCTGCGGCACGGCACGCTGGCCGCCCAGCAGCAAGACCGACATTTCGCCCAGCGCCATCCGCAACGCCCAGGCGGGGGCCGGCAGCACCGCCGGCCGCTTGAGCGCCCCTGCCAAGGCCTGCGTAAATTCCGCATTGCGCGCCGGCTCTGGCGCGCAGGCGTTGAAGGCACCACGGCAATCGGTGTGGCTGAGCAAGAAGTCAATCAGGGCGATCTCATCCTCGAGATGAATCCAAGGCATCCACTGCCGGCCACTGCCCAGGCGGCCACCCAAGCCTAAGCTGAAGGGCAGGCGCAGACGCGCCAGCATGCCGCCGCTCGCAGCCAAGACCGGCGCCGTGCGCAGCAGCACCACGCGAATGCCCAGCGGCTCGGCCTGCTGGGCCGCTTGCTCCCAGGCTTGGCACAGCTGCGCGCCAAAGTCGGCCGAAGCGGGCGGGCTGCTTTCGTCGAGCTGGCGCTCGCCGCTATCGCCATACCAACCCACGGCCGAGCCGGAGATCAAGACCTCGGGCTTGTGCGCCAGCTGGGCCAGAAAGGCCACCAAGGCTTGGGTCAAATCAACCCGGCTGCGCCACAGGACTTGGCGCCGCGCGGCGGTCCAGGGTCGGTCGGCAATCGGCGCGCCGGCCAGATTGACCACGGCGTCCAGCGCTCCGGCGTCCGCCAATTCATGCAAATGCGCAATGCCACGAGCCCCGCTGCACAAGGCAGGCACGCGCTCGGCTTGGCGGCTCCAGACGATCACCTCGTGCCCGGCCGAGCGCCAGTGGCTGCACAGGGCCCGACCAATCAGGCCGGTGCCACCGCTTAACAGAATGCGCATGGGTGAATATCCTTTTTGTGCGTCTAAGCCGCGCTTGACGAATTTAACAGGCGAGGTGCAAGCACCAAGCGCATCAAGATGCGGGATCCTGGCGCGTTTGCGAGACCCAGATCAATTCATTCGTCGGCACGCCGAGCGCCTTGGCCCGCGCCGTGATGGCCTCGCGCTGCGCCGGAGCCAACACTTTGTCGCGTGACAGGATCCAGCAATAGCTGAAGTCCGGGCCCAGCACCAAGGCCCAGCGATAGTCAGGGTCCAAGGCCGCCACGTGATAGCCACCGTAGAAGGGCCCGAAGAAGGAAACCTTGAGCGAAGCGGTGCTGGGCTCAGCAATGAACAGCGCCCGCCCCACTGCCTCACGCCATTGGCCTGAGGCGACATCGAAGCCGCGGTTCAGCACCCGCACACTGCCGTCGGCTTGAGGGCTGTAGGTGGCCGAGACATCCGTCATGCCACGCTCAAAGCGGTGATCCAGGCGGGCGACCTCATACCAGCGGCCCTGATAGCGCTCCAAGTCAAAGGGCCGGACTGCGGTGACGCCGGGCGGCGGACTGGTGGACATGCAGCCCGCCAAGACACTCAGTCCGGCAAGAGCCAGCACGAGCGCGCCGCGGCGCAAACCGCGCCCGCCAAAAGGCGTCAGCAAGCGCCGCACGGTGGTTTCAGTGATGTTGTTAGGCAAGAGGACATCCTTCATGAATTTGGGGCAGTAGCGCCAGCCGGGCCACTGCGTACCAGCTTTTGGTTGCAGGTTCAGTCTGAGGCAAGCGCCCCGCACGCCATAAGATCAAAACAAGCGCATCAAGGGAAACTCTGCACTTCTTAATGATCAAGCCAGGCCGTACAGCCTACGCATCCTGTGCGAACATTGCTGGGCGGACTGGCTAAGGGCCTATAAAAAACAGCCCTTTGGGAGGCGAAAAGAAATGCCAGCTGAGTTCTTTGCCCATCCCCTTGAGGATTGCTCACGCGAACGCCGAACTTTTCTGGCCTAGATCGCGGGATGTGCAAGGACAAGATTTGCGAAAATAGCAGGGGGTGACACGCATGGCGAATCACCCCGTCCGATTGACCTGACTCAGACCTCGACACCCTACATGAGCGCCTCCACCGATCTGGTCCCCCAATCCGGCTCCCAAGCTCTGCAAACCACAGGGCAAGCCCGGGCCGATAGCAAGCAATTCCTGACCTTCCGCGTCGGCGAAGAGGAATACGGCATGGACATCCTGCGCGTGCAGGAAATCCGCTCCTACGAGGCACCGACCCGCGTCGCCAATGCGCCCCAATTCATCAAGGGCGTGACCAATCTGCGCGGCGTGATCGTTCCTATCGTCGACCTGCGCATGCGCCTGGGGCAAAGCGCCGAGTACACCAGCTTCACCGTCACCATCGTACTCAACGTCTGCCAGCGCATCGTCGGCATCGTGGTCGATTCCGTCTCCGATGTGCTGGAGCTGACGACCGAGCAAATCAAGCCCCGCCCCGAGGTGGCTGCGGCGCTGGATGCCCGCTACATCACCGGCCTGGGCAAGATTGGCGAGCGCATGCTGATCCTGCTGGACATTGATGCCATGGTGGCCAGCCCTGATTTCGGCCTGATCGACTGAAGCCAAGGCAAGCGTTTCCCTCGGGCAAGGGTGCTCGCGCAAGCCGGGCCGAGCCCGGCCGAACGCCACCCTGCCCTGCGCACAATTCATACACAAATCGCCCACGCCCTTACCATTGGCACTCTCTTTCGTAGAGTGCTAATATGGAATTCATCGAACCCCTCAGTTCGTAATCCGAAGGACGTAATGATGACAATGTTGACCCCTGCTGCCGCACTGACCGTCCGTGACCCCTGGTCACTGGTCCCGTCGCTCGGCAATCTGGACGCCTACATTTCCGCCGTGAACCGCCTGCCCCTGCTGACCCCGGAAGAGGAAAGCTCGGCCGCTCGTCGCCTGCGCGATAGCGGCGACCTTGAGGCAGCCGGCCGCTTGGTGCTTTCGCACCTGCGCTTGGTGGTGTCCATTTCGCGCCAGTACATGGGCTACGGCCTGCCGCAAGGCGATCTGATCCAGGAAGGCAATGTCGGCCTGATGAAGGCCGTCAAGCGCTACGACCCGGATCAGGGCGTGCGCTTGGTCAGCTACGCCATGCACTGGATCAAGGCTGAGATTCACGAATACGTGCTGCGCAACTGGCGCATGGTCAAGGTCGCCACGACCAAGGCACAGCGCAAGCTGTTCTTCAATCTGCGCTCGATGAAGCACAGCATGAAAGAAGAGCAAAGCGATGACCTGACTCACCGCATGAGCCTGACCGAAGCGCAACTTGACCACGTGGCCAAGGAGCTGAACGTCAAGCGAGAGGAAGTGCTGGAGATGGAAACCCGCATGTCCGGCGGTGATGTGGCCCTGGAGCCGCTGACCGACGAGGACGGCGAGGCCTACGCCCCCATCGCCTATCTGGCCGACGAGACGCAAGAACCGACCCGCGTGCTCGAAGCGCAGGCGCGCGACTCCCTGGCGAGCGATGGCATCAGCCGCGCCCTGGAGGCCCTGGATGAGCGCAGCCGCCGTATCGTGGAAGAGCGCTGGCTCAAGGTCAACGACGACTCCACCGGTGGCATGACCTTGCATGAACTGGCTGCCGAGTACGGCGTCAGCGCCGAGCGGATTCGCCAGATCGAGGTGGCCGCGATGAAGAAGATGCGCAAGGCCCTCACGCCTGCCTGAGTGGGCGAGCGAGGCTAGGCGAGGCCTTTCGAGGCCCCAACAAAAAAGCCCCAGCGGATTCGCCGGGGCTTTTTTTCGTCTGAGCATCGCCCTGTTCGGGGCGACACAGCGCAAAGTCAGCTTCGCTCGGCCAGCAAGAGCTTGATGTCATCGGCCAACGCTTGCGCGCCCGAACCGTAGCGGGAGAACACCCGCACGCGGCCCTGCGTGTCAAAAACGAAGCTGGCGGCCGTGTGGTCCATGGTGTAGGTCTCGGGCGTCTTGCCGGGCACCTTGGCATAGAAGACCTTGAATTCCTTGGCCACGGCCTTGGTTTGCTCCTCGCTGCCGCGCAGGGCCACAAACGTCGGGTCAAAACTGTTGAGGTAAGCCTTGAGCAGGGGCGCGGTATCGCGCTCGGGATCGACGGTGACGAAGATGCCTTGCACCTTGTCGCCATCCTGGCCCAGCATGCGTTTGACTTCCGCCAATTCGGCCAGCGTGGTTGGGCAGACATCCGGGCACTGGGTATAGCCGAAGAACACCACCACCACCTTGCCCTTGAACTCGGCCAGCGAGCGGCTGCGACCATCTTGGTCACTCAGGCTGATGCTGCGCGCATACTCCGCGCCGGTCAGGTCCACGCCCTTGAATGCCGGCTTGGCGGGGCCACCGAGGCCCAGCTGATCACAGCCGCTCAAGCCCAAACTCAGGCCCAGCATCAGAGCCGCGGCCCAGCCAATCGATCGTCTCTTCGTCATCATCATTCAACGCGTCCAGGGCAAGAGGTAATGGTCCACCAGCAGGGCCGCAAACAGCAAGGACAGGTGCAGGATGGAGAAGCGGAAAGTGGCGCGCGCCAACTCATCGGAATACTGGCGCCAGAGTTGCCAGGCATAGGTGCAAAAGCCCAAGCCCAGGCCCACAGCGCTGACTAAGTAAATCCAGCCACTCATGCCGGTCAAGAAAGGCAGCAAGGTGGCGGCCAGCAAGATCCAGGTGTAGAGAAAGATTTGCAAACGCGTGTACTCGGAGCCATGCGTCACCGGCAGCATGGGCAGCCCGGCCTTGCGGTATTCCTCGGTGCGGTAAAGGGCCAGCGCCCAGAAATGCGGCGGCGTCCACAGAAAAATGATCAGGCACAGCAGCATGGCCTCAGGCCCCACCTCACCCCGCAACGCAGCCCAGCCCAAGACCGGCGGCATGGCGCCGGAGGCGCCGCCGATGACGATGTTCTGCGGTGTCATGGGCTTGAGCACCACCGTATAGATCACGGCGTAGCCGATGAAAGTGGCGAAGGTCAGCCACATGGTCAGCGGATTGACCCAAAACCACAGAATCGCCATGCCCAGGCCACACAGCACAGCCGAGAAGCTCAGCGTTTGCGCGCGGCTGAGTTGGCCCTTGGCCGTGGCGCGCCAGGCGGTGCGCTTCATCTTGGCGTCGATTTGCTGCTCGATCAGGCAATTGAAGGCCGCCGCCGCGCCTGCCACCAGCCAGATGCCCACGGTGGCAGCCAGGATGGCGCCCCACTGCGCGCCCGCCGGCAGACCCGGAATGGCCAGCGCCATGCCAATGACCGCGCAGAACACGATCAGCTGCACCACGCGCGGCTTGGTCAGCTGGTAATACTGCTGCCAGCGCGAGCTGGGAGCCGGGGACGCGGCCGGGACGGATGGATTGGATGACATAGGACTCTAAAAACGACAACGACAAGGACAGCGACAGTGCACTTCAAGCGGCCGGCAACACAGACCGGCCTTGGCGAATTTGGGCCAATAAAAAACTCATGATCATTAGCAGCATGGCAGCACCCGCGGTGTGCGCAAGCGCGGCAACGATGGGCCAGTCCAGCACCACATTCGACAAGCCGCTGACGAACTGCCAGGCCGCCGCCCACAACAAACGCTGCGCCCACAAGCGGCCGCTCGGCTGCGGCGCACGCCACAAGGCCCAGGCGAACAGTAACAGCAGCGTGAAAACCAGCAAGGCGCCCAGGCGGTGCGTCATATGGATGGCCGTCAGCGCCTCAAAAGGCAGCCAGCCGCCATCGGCCCCCAAGCCCAGCTCACGCCAGATCGTGAAGCCATGCTTGAAATCCATCGCTGGCCACCACTGGCCGGCTTGGCAGCTGGGGAACTCCGAGCAAGCCAGCACCGCGTAATTGGTGCTCACCCAGGCGCCCAGCGCCACTTGCCCAATCAACAAGACGAGCAGGCCCCAAGCTGTGCGGCGCAGGCCGGAACTCAGCGGTAAGGGCTTGGGCTCATAGGCCTGCGCCTGCCAAGCCAGAAGCATCAACAAGCCCATGCCGCCCAGCAAGTGCAGCGTGACGATGGCGGGAAACAGCTTCATGGTCACCGTCAGCGCGCCGAAGGCGCCTTGCATGCAGACCCAGGCCAGCGTCAGCGTGGCCCACCAGGGCGAGACCAGCTTGGCCGCTGCCTGCGTTTGGCGCGCCAGCCGCCAGCTCGACACGCACAGCACCAGAATCAGCACGCCCACCGCGCTGGCCAGGTAGCGGTGAATCATCTCTACCCAGGCTTTGCCGTGGGTGACCGGGCCGGTGGGCATGGCGGCCTGGGCGGCGGCGATGTCGGCATGGGCGCCAATCGGGCTGCCTTGGCCATAACAGCCCGGCCAATCGGGGCAGCCCAGGCCGGAGTCGGTCAGACGGGTGAAGGCGCCGAAGATGATCAGGTCAAAGGTCAGAAACAGCGTCAGCACGGTCAAGGCGCGCAAACGCGCTGTCGGCGTCGAAGCCTTCGAGCGCAGCCGCAGCCACAGCAGGGGGCCGGCCGCCAAGGCCGCGCCCAGGGCGGCCAGCTGGGCCAAGGCAATCCAGTCGTCGTGATTCATACGCGCATCAACGGCCGGGCTTGTCCCAGCCGGCATTGGCCTTGAGCAGGCGGTTCATATCGTTCTTCACCTTGCTGGGGTCCGGCTGCACGGGAGAGCGCCACATCCAGCGGCCCATGGGGTCGATGATGAACAGATGGTCGTTCAAGGCTTGGCCTGCGCCAGCTTTCAAGAAGGCCTCCAGCTGGGCCCGCGGGGCGCGCAGAATCGTCACCGGAATGCCGGTGGTGAGCGCCTGCTGCAGTTCGGGGCGCAGAGGCGCGTCATCGGCGATCAGCAAGAGTTTGTCGACCTTGTCGCGCTCCTTGCCCATCATTTCGCGCAACTGGCGCTGCATGAAGAGCAGGTCTTCGCAGGCCTTGTTGCAATCGGCGTTTTGCACCAGGGTCAGCAGCCACTGGCCTTTCAGGCTTTCCACGCTGACCGGCTGGCCGGCCAAATCGCGCAGGCTCAGCTGGGCCGGCAAATCCACCGTCGGCACGATCAGCTCACCATAGGCGCGGCCTTGCGGCTTGATGACGTAGAAGGTGAAGTAAGACGCGATCACAGGCGCCGCGCAGGCCGCCAGAACCAGCAGCATGCGCAGGCGGCCGCTGCGCTGCTGCGCCGCGTTGATCTGGGCCGGATCGGGCAGGCTGTGCACGCTCAGCGTGAGCGGTTCACTGTTCATGGCTTGGTGGGCGCTGTGCGCGGGCGGGACGGATGAATTGGAACCAGACATAAAGACCCAGGAGCAGCGCCGACAGCGCAAACCATTGAAAGGCGTAACCGTAATGTTTTTGCAGCCCCAGATCGGGTGCCGCCCAATCACGCGGCATCTCATCCGCGAGCTTGGGGCCAGTTTGCAGCACGGTCAGGGGCAGCAACTCTTGCTTTGTTTCTTGCGCATAAGCCGCCGCGTCGAGATTTTGCCGGATCGCGCCGCTGTGCGCCGGGCTGAACTCATACACACGTGACGGAGCCAGGGCCAATCGCCCCTGCACTTCGACCTCGCCCTCGTTGAGCTCCGCGGACGGCAATTGCGGCAGCTGGCTGCGTTCCTGCGCATTGCGCGGCAACCAGCCGCGCTGCACCAGAATGGCCTCGCTACGCCCTTGCAAGCGCAGCGGCGTGACGATGAAAAAACCCACGCGGCCTGCCATCGGGCGGTTGTCCAAAAACACCGTTTGCGCGTGCAGCCAATGGCCGCGCAGCCGCACCGGCAAGTGCACTTGGGCGGCCGCATCCTCGGGTTTGCGGCTCAAGCCCTGTGCGCTCAGCGGTGCTTGCAGCGCGCGGGTGTTGATGGACTGCTGCAGCGCCTGCTTCTGGGCCGCACGATCCAGCTGCCAAAAACCCAGGCTGGCGGTCAAACCAACACCGGCCACGGCCAGCAAGCCCAACAAAAGGCGGCGTGCGTTCAACTTCATCGTGCAACACCTTGCGCATGTCGCCTGGCATTGACTTGCGCGCTTGCAGGCCCGAGGCCCGGCGCATAATCGCCAGCCATGAAATTCGTCATCCTGCTCGCCTTCATCGGCATCCTCGGCGCACTCGCTGCCGCCGGCCTGTTCATGCTCAAGAACGGCAAGTCCGCTGACCAGCAAGACGGCGACAGCAGCCAGCGCAGCGCCCGAATGGCACGCGCCCTGGCCCTACGGGTGGGTTTGTCGGTGGCCTTATTCCTGTTCATCTTGCTGAGCTATCTGATGGGATGGATTGCGCCGACGGGGCTGCCTTTGCAGCAGTGAGGCTTGGGCGATGGACGATGGGCCTTGAGCCCGTTACCGCCAATCGCCAATCGCCATTCAATAAGTAAAAAGCGCCGCTAGCGCGGCGCTTGTGCGTGGTGGATGAAGACTTACATCCAGTACACGATCATGTACAGACCCAACCACACCACGTCCACGAAGTGCCAGTACCAGGCCGCGCCTTCGAAGCCGAAGTGACGGTCCTTGGTGAAGTGGCCTTTTTGCAGGCGCAAGGTGATGAAGAGCAGCATCAACATGCCCACGAAGACGTGGAAGCCATGGAAGCCGGTCAGCATGAAGAAGGTGGAGCCGTAGATGCCGGAGCTGAGCTTGAGATTCAGCTCTGCATAGGCATGGTGGTATTCATAGCCTTGCACGCACAAGAAGGTGATGCCCAGCAGCACGGTCAGCCACATGAAGGCAATCGTCTTGGCGCGGTTGCCAGCGATCAGCGCATGGTGAGCCACGGTCAGCGTCACGCCTGAGGTCAGCAGCAGCGCCGTGTTGATGGTGGGCAGCGGCCAGGGGCCCATGGTGGCAAAGGGTTCCACCGTGCCAGCCGGCGAGGCAGTGAAGCCGGCCGCAGTGCTGGGCCAGATGGCCTTGAAATCAGGCCACAGCAGATTGTTCTCCAGGCTGCCCAGCACCGGCACCGAGTGCACGCGGGCCCAGTACAGCGCGCCGAAGAAGGCTGCGAAGAACATCACTTCGGAGAAGATGAACCAGCCCATGCTCCAGCGGAAGGACAGGTCGATGCGATCGCTGTACTGACCGCGCTCGCTTTCGCCAATCGCGTCGGCAAACCACTGCTTCAACACCACCGCGAACCACAGCAGACCGAAGGCCAGCGAGTACTTGCCCCAGTCATGGTCATTGATCCACTGCCCTGCACCCAGGATCACGAAGAACAGACCGATGGCGGCCAAGACCGGATGCCGCGAAGGCCCGGGCACGAAGTAATAAGGGGCTTTGCCCGTGGAAGTCGCTGCCGACATTTTTCTTCTCCTCGAACTAGATTTCAGTCCAGATTCACAAGCTTGAATTTCACGACCTGCTCATTGGCCGCTGGCCACGCCGCTGCCAATGACCCATTGAACCAACTGCACCAGCGCCAAGACGAACAACAGCGCAGCAATCACCCCAGCGATGATCACATGCACGGGGTTCAGCCGCGCCACATCTTTCTCATACTCGGCGCCACGACGCACGCCGAAAAATGACCAAGCCACTGCCTGCATCGTCCGCAGAAAAGACAGTGGGCGCTTGGTCACCTCATTCACATCCTTCTCGTCCTTCACTTCACGCACTTGGCTAGACCCTTGTTCCGCGCTCACAGCCGCAGCTGAGTTGCCGGCACTGCCGCGACCGGCGCCGGCGGTGTGCCGGGCAATTTCTTCTGTCCCTTGCCCGCCACCTCGAAGAAGGTGTAGGACAAGGTGATGGTCTTCACATCCTTGGGCAGCTTGGGGTCGATCACAAAGACCACCGGCCATTGCTTCTTCTCACCCGGCTGCAAGGTGTATTCGTTGAAACAAAAACACTCCAGCTTGTTGAAATGCGCCGTTGCTTGCTTAGGCGCATAACTGGGAATGGCCTGGGCCGACATGACCCGGTTCTGCACATTCTGGAATTCATACATCACGGTGACCAACTCGCCCGGATGCACCGTCAAATTGGACACCGCGGGCTTGAACTCCCAGGGGCCGCGGGCATTGGCATCAAACTCCACCGAAATGGAGCGGCTGCGGTCGACCTGCGTGTTCTTCACATCCTCGGCGCGCACCGCATGCTGGCGCTCCGCCAAGGACAGCACATTGATGCCCAAGGCCGTGCACACTGCCTTGTAGAGCGGCACCAAGGCATAGCCGAAGCCAAACATCAGTGCCGTCACCACCAGCAATTTGGCGACCAAGTGCAGGTTGTCCCTGCGCAGCGCGCTTGCCAGTGACCAGGTCTTGTCTGCCATGGCGCTTGGTCAAAAGCCGAAAACGGCGATCTTGGTCATGAAGCCGACAAAGAACACCAGCGCCACCGAGGCCAGGATCAGGGCCAGGCGCTTATTGCTTTTGCGCTGTTCAGGGCTCTGTGCCATGGTCTTAGCCAATCACCTTGTTGGCGGCGGCATTGAGCTTGGGCGGCTCTTCAAAGGTGTGGAAAGGCGCCGGCGAAGGCACTTCCCATTCCAGACCTTCTGCGCCCTTGCCATCGGCGTCATTCCAGGGACGCTGAGGCGCCTTGGCACCCTTGCCGCGCATCATGGGGATGACCACGAAGAGGAAGAAGTAGACCTGCATCAGACCGAACCAGAAGGCGCCCACCGAGGCGATCATATTGAAGTCGGTGAACTGGATCGGGTAGTCGGCATAGCGGCGCGGCATGCCGGCCAGGCCCAAGAAGTGCATGGGGAAGAAGGTGACGTTGAAGGCGATCAGCGAACCCCAGAAGTGGATCTTGCCGCGCGTCTCATTGAACATCACACCGGTCCACTTCGGGCCCCAGTAGTAGAAGCCAGCGAACAGGGCATACAGCGAGCCAGCCACCAGCACATAGTGGAAGTGGGCAACGACGTAGTAAGTGTCCTGGATCTGGATGTCGATCGGCGCCATCGCGCAGATCAGGCCGGTGAAGCCGCCCATGGTGAACACGAAGATGAAGCCCACCGCCCACAGCATGGGCACTTCAAAGGTCATGGAACCGCGCCACATGGTGGCCAGCCAGTTGAAGATCTTCACGCCCGTGGGCACCGCGATCAACATGGTGGCGTACATGAAGAAGAGCTGACCCGTCACAGGCATACCGGTGGCGAACATGTGGTGAGCCCACACGATGAAGGACAGGATGGCGATCGAGGCCGTGGCGTACACCATGGAGGCGTAGCCGAACAGGCGCTTGCGGGCAAAGGCCGGCACGATCTGGCTGATGATGCCGAAGGCCGGCAAGATCATGATGTAGACCTCGGGGTGACCGAAGAACCAGAAGATGTGCTGGTACATCACCGGGTCACCACCGCCGGCGGGGCTGAAGAAGCTGGTGCCGAAATGGCGGTCCGTCAGCGTCATGGTGATGGCGCCCGCCAGCACGGGCATGACGGCGATCAGCAGATAAGCCGTGATCAGCCAGGTCCAGGCGAACATCGGCATCTTCATCAAGGTCATGCCAGGCGCGCGCATGTTCAGGATGGTGACGATGATGTTGATCGAACCCATGATGGACGAGGCACCCAGGATGTGCATCGCGAAGATGCCGGCATCCATGGAGGGGCCCATCTGCAGGGTCAGCGGCGCGTAAAGCGTCCAGCCAGCAGCCGGTGCACCACCGGGCATGAAGAAGCTGGACACCAGCATGATCGCGGCCGGGATCATCAGCCAGAAGCTGAAGTTATTCATCCGCGCGAAAGCCATGTCGCTGGCGCCGATCTGCAGCGGAATCATCCAGTTCGCGAAGCCCACAAAGGCCGGCATGATCGCGCCGAACACCATGATCAGGCCGTGCATGGTGGTGAACTGGTTGAACAGTTCCGGGTTGAAGAACTGCAAGCCCGGCTGGAACAACTCGGCGCGGATGCACAGCGCCAAGATGCCGCCCACCATCAGCATGGTGAAGGAGAACAGCAGGTAGAGCGTTCCGATGTCTTTGTGATTGGTGGCGAACACCCAGCGCCGCCAGCCGGTGGGGGCATGGTGGTCGTGGTGGTCGTCGTGGCCATGACTGACGTGACCGTGGTTGTCGAGCACTGCACTCATTTACTTTTCCTTTGCTAGACGTTCATCTAGTCAGTTGGGGACAGAGCTAAGGCTGATCTGTCGCGCAGAAATTCTTGGTCAGTTGGAGTTCGGTGCCAGCGCTTGCCGCCCAGCCCGAACTCGCAGAATCATTGTTTACGCGCTGCCACGACTTCGGCAGGCTGCACCAGCTGGCCAGTCTTGTTGGACCAGTTGTTCTTGGTGTACGTGATCACGGCAGCGATCTCGGTATCAGACAACTGCTTCCACGCCGGCATGGCGCCATTGTTTTGGCCGTTGAGCAGCACCGCGACTTGCTTGAGTTTGTCCTCATTCAGCACCACGGGCGAACCATCCAAAGGCTTGATCGGGCCAGCGCCCTTGCCGTCAGGACGGTGGCAGACCGCGCAGTTGGCGGCATAGACCTTTTCACCGCGAGCCACCAGAGCCGCCTGATCCCAGACCTTGCTTGGATCATCAGCCTTGGCTGCGATTTCCTTCTTCTTGCCGTCCACCCAGGCGCTGTAGTCAGCCGCCGACACCACCTTCACGTGGATGGGCATATAGGCATGTTCCTTGCCGCACAACTCGGCGCACTGACCGTAGTAGTTACCGATCTTCTCGGCCTTGAACCAGGTGTCGCGCACAAAGCCGGGAATGGCATCTTGCTTGACGCCAAAGGCCGGCACCATCCAGGCGTGGATGACGTCGTTGGCGGTGGTGATGATGCGCACCTTCTTGCCCACGGGCACGACCAGCGGGTTGTCCACCTTGAGCAGGTAGTCGTCACCGGCCGGCTTGCCGGCGTCCGACATTTCGCGCTGGGCGGTATCCAGCGTGGCGAGGAAACCGATGCCCTCGCCTTCGCCCTTGATGTAGTCGTAACCCCATTTCCACTGGTAGCCGGTGGCCTTGATGGTCAGGTCGGCATTGGTGGTGTCTTTCATTGCCACCACCACCTTGGTGGCCGGCAGGGCCATCAAGATCACGATGATGAAGGGCACGATGGTCCAGGCGATCTCGACCTTGACGCTTTCGTGGAAGTTGGCCGACACCGCACCCTTGGACTTGCGGTGCTTGAAGATGGAATAGAACATCACGCCGAAAACGGCGACGAAGATCACCAAGCAGATGACCATCATGAAGTTGTGCAACCACATCTGATCCGCAGCGATGCGAGTCACTGGCGGATGCAGATTGATCTGATTGACCGCCGGGCCGCCAGGGAGATCATTCACGGCAAAAGCCGCCTGAGTGGCCAAAGCAGCCGCCGAGGCTGTTGCCCACTGTGCCAAGCGCCCTAGCCGACTGGCCCCATATTTGGCCTGATGCAGTCCTGCGCTCATCGTCTTCATGGTCGTCACTCTTGTCTCCAATTCATCCGTTGGATGTCCTGCCGCCCCACCCTCAAGCAAGGCCGCATCCATGCCATCAAACCGAGATCCAGCAATCCCTCGGAAGGGCAAATGCAGAAAAACAGCTCTTGCCCAATGACTATTTCTTGAGTTAACGCAAGGCCAAAGTGATGACCTGACACTAAACTCAGCTGCCACAATTTGTATCAACGGGCAGTTTAGCTCAGCCCTCGCACAGACAGAGCCGGTGCTTGCCCTGACTCACCTTGTCTTTTGGATCATGGCCCGCATCTGATCGAGGCTCAAACTCGCCTCGGGCGTGACGCGCAATTTCGGCAAGGGCTTGATGGCATGGCCGTAGACCAGCTCCACGGTCAGCTTCAGGCGGCCATCAGGGCCACGCAAATCTTCCAAGGCCAGCAGCAAGTCGCGCTGCCAAGCACGCCCCCGGCAGCCCGCAAACCGCATGGGCGCGATGTTTCCGCCCAAAGCGCGTAAATCTTTCAGCAGCGCCTGTGGGTCGGCCCAGGTCAGCGTCAGGCGCTCTTGATCCATCACCGGCTCGGCGAAACCGGCTTGCACCATCAGATCGCCGATGTCGTGCATATCCCACCACTCAGGCCCCGGACGCGGCCAAGAGCGCGCCGCATAGAGCCGACGCAGCTCGACAAAACTGTCCGGACCGAGGCAAGAAAACATCACAAAGCCGTCCGTCGCTAAACCCCTATGCCAAAGCGCCAGGATTTGTGGCAGATCCGCATAGGCATGCAAAGCCATATTGGCCCACAGCAGATCAAATTGCTGATCAACCGCCAGCGCCTCGGGTGCCAAGACCTGCACCGGCTTGCCACGGGCCAAGACCTGCCACCAGGGCTTTTTGTGTTGTTGCAAGCCGCGCTGCAGCAAAGCGGCTTGCGGCTCCACGCAAACCTGCTGGGCCTGGGGATAGATCTGCGCCAGAGCGGCCGCGCCGCCGCCCAAAAAGGCCGACCATTGCAAGACGCTCTTGGGCTGCATCTTGATGAAACTCAGCCGCTCGGCCATGCGCTTGGCCACCTCCTCATGCAGCCAGGGCGCCCCTTCGGCTTGGGCCAGTCGCCGCACTTGGCGCATCACTGCGATGCTGTCGACCGCTTGGGCCCGTTGGGATTTTTGCCCTTGGGGCTCTTGTTCGGTCATCATGGAAAAGTCTCAGCGCACATGCCCGGCAGTATATTGAGCCCATGGATGCGCGTCTGAGCCGCCCCAGCAAGCCCGTTGGCCGCACACGGCTGCTCTCGCCTTGCGGCCGCCAATGTGCGATCTGCAGACATTGGACCCGGCAGCCCATCTGCGCCGATTGCCTGCGACATTACGCACAGCCAAGCATCCGCTGCTGGACCTGCGCCACGCGCCTGCCACCCAGCCTCAGCAGCACAGCTGAGCCGCGCTGTGGCCGCTGCCTGCAGCAGGCGCCACCGCTGGATCGCTGCATTGCGGCCCTGGATTACGGCTTCCCCTGGGACGGCCTGCTGCAGCAGTTCAAGTTTCACGTGCAACTCGAACTGGGCGCCTGCCTGGTGGATCAATTGGACCAGGCCTTGTGCACCGCGCAGGCCACTCGCCCCACCTACGTGCTGCCCATTCCGCTGACGCCCGAGCGCCTGCGCGAACGCGGCTACAACCAAAGTTATGAATTGGCGCGCCGCCTGGCCCGGCGACACCAGCTAAAGTGCGAGCCCGACTTGCTGCTGCGAGTGCGCCACACCGAACAACAAGCACGCCTGAGTTTGCAAGAACGTGCAGCCAATGTGCGGCGCGCCTTTGCCATCGAACCCAGGCGCGCCAAAGAGTTACACGGCCAGCATATTGCCGTGCTCGATGACGTGATGACCAGCGGCGCGACGCTGTTTGAAACCGCTCGCGTTTTGCGCCAGGCCGGCGCCGCCCAAGTACAAGCCTGGGTACTGGCACGAACGCCCGAACCCGATCAACCCTAATCTCTTTTTTTCCGCCCCACCGCCATGTTCCACATCGTTCTGGTCCACCCGGAAATCCCTCCCAATACCGGCAACATCATTCGCCTGGCTGCCAATACCGGCTGTACCCTGCACCTGATCGAACCCTTGGGTTTTGCGATGGAAGACAAGCTGCTGCAGCGCGCTGGGCTGGACTATCACGAGTACACCGCCGTGCTGCGCCATGCCAGCTGGGAGGCCTTTCTGGCCCAGGCCCAACCACGTCCCGAACGGCTCTTTGCCTTCACCACCAAGGGCAGCCGACCCTTCGCGGAAGTGACCTGGCAGCCGGGCGACTTTCTAGTGTTCGGCTCTGAAACCGCCGGCTTAGCCCCTCAGCTGCGCGATCAATTTGCACTGAGCCAACGCGTGCGCCTGCCCATGCGACCCGAGCAGCGCAGCCTCAACCTCAGCAATAGCGTGGCGGTGGCGGTGTTCGAGGCCTGGCGGCAGAACGGTTACGCTGGCGGCGCCTGAAGGGCGCACCGCTTCATTCGGGCTTGAGGCCAATGGCCTTGATGATCTGCCCCCAGTGCTGGCGATCCGAGCGCATCTGCTGCGCCAAACCCTCCGGCGAGCTGCCGATGGCGCTGAAGTAATGCGTCAGCAGGCGGTTGCGAAACTCGTCGCTGCGGATGATGGTTTGCAGGGCAGCGGCCAGCTTCTCGACGATGGCCGCCGGTGTCTTGGCCGGCGCCAACACGGCTTGCCAGGAAATCGCCTCAAAGCCAGCAAAGCCCTGCTCGGCCAGCGTCGGCAATTCGGCCAAGGCCGCCACGCGGCCCAGGCTGCTGACGCCCAGCGCCTTCCAGCGCCCTGCCCGCACTTGCGGCATGGCAAGACCTGGCACCATAAAGGCCGCCTGCACTTCGCCATTCAAAATCGCCTGCACCACTTGGGCGAAGCCGGCATAGGGCACATGGCTTAGCGCAATGCCCGCGCGCGATTTGAAAGACTCCATC
The DNA here is from genome assembly GCF_945956965.1 of uncultured Roseateles sp. Taxonomy (GTDB): domain Bacteria; phylum Pseudomonadota; class Gammaproteobacteria; order Burkholderiales; family Burkholderiaceae_C; genus Paucibacter_A. The sequence continues at coordinate 61,323 of NZ_CAMFJS010000019.1, read as the reverse complement.
GCCAGATGGGCCGCACTGCCCAAGCCGACGCTGCCGTAGTTGAGCCCACCCTTGGCTTGCTTGGCCGCGCGCACAAAAGCCGCCAGATCATTGGCGCCCAGCTTGGGCTCCACCACCAGCACATTGGGCGATGAGGCCACCAGGCTGACGGGCAGCAAATCCCGCTGCGGCTCGTACGGCAGGCGCAAATTCAATAAAGGCGCGGTGACCAGCGGCCCTTGGATGGTGAACAAAAACGTGCTGCCATCGGGCGGCGCAAAAGCGGCCGCTGCGGTGCCGATATTGCCGCCGGCGCCAGGCCGGTTGTCAATGATGACCGTCTGATTCAATGCCTTGGACAGGGGATCTGCCAAGGCGCGCGCGACGATGTCGGGCGAGCTACCACCCGGGAATGGGACGATCAGCTTGATCGGCCGGCTCAGCCAAGGCGCGCCAGCCGCCAAGGCCAGTGTCGGCGAGACAGCGGCACCGAAACCGGCGAGCATGAGTTCACGTCGCAGCATGGCTCGGGCTCAAACCTCGGCGCGCGATTGCCGACTCATCAACTGATCCACCGCCTCGGCCGGGCTCAAGCGCCCTTCCAAAACAGCCACCACGGCCGCAGCGATGGGCATGTCCACCCCCTTGGCCTGGGCGCGCGCCAGCACGGTGGGGGCACTGTAAACACCTTCGGCCACATGGCCCAAGTCGCGCAGAATTTGCGCCAAGGGCAGGCCCTCGGCCAACAGCAAACCCACGCGGCGGTTGCGGGACAAATCACCGGTGGCCGTCAGCACCAGGTCGCCCATGCCCGACAGACCCATGAAGGTCTCGGCCCGCGCGCCCAAGGCCAAGCCCAGACGCAACATCTCGGCCAAGCCACGGGTGATCAGGGCTGCGCGCGCATTCAGGCCAGGGGCATGACTGACATCGCCGCGACCTTCGGCCAGCAGACGCAAGCCATCGGCCGTGCCGACTGCGATGGCCATGACGTTTTTGACCGCGCCACCCACCTCCACACCCACCGGGTCATTGGAGGTGTAGACGCGCAAACGCTCGCTATGAAATGCCGCCACGGCCGCCTGCGCCAGCGCTTCGTCTTCGCTGGCAGCCACCAGCGCGGTGGGCTGCCCCGCGGCCACTTCCTGGGCAAAGCTGGGGCCCGACAAAATGCCGACCCGCAGGCGCGGCTGCACCTCGCGGGCAATCTCATGACCCAGCAGGCCGGTGCCGGCCTCAAAGCCTTTGCACAACCACAGCACCTGCGCGCCATCGGGCAGTCCTGCCAGCATGCCGCGTAGCGCGGCCATGGGCGTGGCAATGATGATCAAGCCTTGCTGCTGAACGGCGTGGGCCACGGCCACGCCCAGATCGGCCTCGATCTGCAGAGCCTCGGGCAGCGCAGCCTCGGGCAGGTAATGCACATTGCGGCGCTGGCTGCGCATCTCGGCCACGGCAGCCGGATCGCGCGCCCACAACACCACCTCATGGCGGGCGGCCGCTTGAATCGCCAAGGCCGTGCCCCATGCACCGGCGCCAAGAACTGTGATCTTCATGCAGAGAGATTCAAGAGTAAAAACGCCCCAGGCGCACAAAGCGACATGGGGCGTGACACACGCAAGCGAGCGTGGATTTAGTTGATGGTCGGTGCGGCAGCCGCTGCTTCGCGCTGGGCTTGCTGAGCTTCGAACATGGCCTGGAAGTTGACTTCCGTCAGCAGCACGGGCGGGAAACCAGCGCGGGTGCAGACGTCCGACACAACGGCACGCAGATAGGGGTAAATCATCTGTGGGCAGACGATGCCCAGAATGCCCTCAACCTGCTCTTGCGGTACATGGCGAATCTCGAAGATGCCGGCTTGCTTGGCTTCGATCAGGAACAGGGTCTTCTCGCCGACCTTCGTGGTGACGGTGGCAGTCACGCAGACCTCGAACACGCCATCAGCGACAGGCTCGGCCGACAAGGCCAGATTGATGTCCACCTGGGGTTGCGATTGCTCCAGCAGGATTTGCGGCGCATTGGGCTGCTCCAGCGACAGATCCTTCAGATACATGCGCTGAATCTGGAATACGGGGGTGTTGTTCTCGTCGGCCATGGTGTTTGTCCAAAAATAAAAAGGCCCGCAAACTCCTGCTGCGGGCAGCGGCGCTGATTATGGCCCAGGGTTTATGACGAGCACGCGGGGGTCTTCACCCTCTTGAGAATTCGACCAAGCGCCCCAGCCGGCCTCAAGCGGCTTGCAGCAAGGACTGCAGGCCACCCTTCTGATCCAGCGCGATCAAGTCATCGCAGCCACCGACATGGGTTTCGCCAATGAAGATCTGCGGCACGGTGCGACGGCCGGTCAAGGCCATCATGGCATCCCGTGCGCTGGGGTCCAGGTCGATACGGATCTCTTCAATCTGCGCAACGCCGCGCTGCTTCAGCAAGGACTTGGCCCGCACGCAGTAGGGGCAGACCTGAGTGGTGTACATCTTCACGGCAGCCATCGTCATCATTCCTCGCTCACAAGTTCATTCAAGCCGACTTCTCGGCCAGCAAATTGGGGTCTCGCCGGGCGCTCAGACCGCCTGACCCCAACGGGGCCTCTGGCGAGCAGCAAGCTTCAGCCGTTTACGCGGACTTTTCGACCGGCAAATTGGCTTCGCGCCAGGCGTTCAGGCCGCCGGCCAAAGGCTGGGCGTTTTCATAGCCCAGCTTGCGCAGCATGCCAGCAGCGCGAGTCGCGCGGGCGCCGCTTTGGCACACCAACACCAAGGGGAGGGCCTTGTTGCTGGGCAAAGACTTGTGGCCCTCCAAGCTGCTAAGCGGAATATTGCGAGCGCCAGCCACATGCGACTTGGCGTATTCCTCGGGCTCACACACATCGATCAAAACCGCTTTTTCGCGATTGACCAGGCGCACGGCCTCTTGGGTGGAAAGCGCAGCGCCTTGGCCACCCTTGGCCAACGCCGGCCAAAGCAGCAGGCCACCAGACGTCACAGCGGCCAAGACCAAAATCCAGTTTTCGAGCAAGAAGTTCAAGGGGTGCGTCCGATTGAGAAAAGACTTCGATTATAGAAAACCGCGACGCCTCAGCAGCGGGCGCAAGAAAAAGCCCGCCGGATGAACCGACGGGCTTGATGCTTCACTGCGAACCAGCTTCGGGCCAAAGCTGCCAGCAAGCCGTGCTGACGCCCCTGCGCTTTAGAGCTTGAAGGTCGCTACCGAGGCTTGCAAGCTGGTGGCTTGCTGTTCCAGGCTGCTGGCGGCAGCGGCGGCCTGCTCCACCAGCGCGGCATTTTGCTGAGTCATTTGATCCAGCTGAACAATGGACTGATTGACCAGCCCGATGCCCTGGCTTTGCTCGCCCGACGCGGCGGTCACCTCGCTGATGATGTCGGAAACCCGCTGCACGCTCGCGACGATCTCATCCATGGTGCTGCCGGCGTTCTGCACCAAGCGGCTGCCCGACTCGACCCGTTCGACGCTGGCGCCGATCAAGGTTTTGATTTCCTTCGCAGCCTCGGCCGAGCGTTGCGCCAGCGAGCGCACTTCCGCCGCCACCACCGCAAAACCACGCCCCTGCTCACCCGCCCGCGCGGCTTCCACCGCGGCGTTCAAGGCCAGGATATTGGTCTGGAAGGCAATGCCGTCGATCACGCCGATGATGTCGCTGATCTTCTTGGAGCTGGTGTTGATCTCTTCCATCGTCACCACCACCTGGCTGACCACTTCACCACCGCGGCGTGCCACAGCCGCGGCCGAGCCCGCCAGCTGATTGGCCTGGGCGGCCGAATCGGCGCTGTGGCGCACGGTGTCGGTCAGGGTCTGCATATTGCCGCTGGTTTGTTCCAGCGAGGTGGCTTGCTTCTCGGTGCGTACCGAGAGGTCATGGTTGCCCACAGCGATCTCACGCGAGGCGACCGACATCGAGTCAGTGCCTTGACGCACTTCCGACACGATAGACGCCAAGCCTTGCGACATGGCCCGCACCGCGGCCAGCAAGCTGGCATCGGCACCGGGCGCCACAACGATGTTTTGCGACAAATCGCCGTCAGCCATCTGACGCATCACATCGCGGGCGTACTCAGGCTCGCCGCCCAGCTGACGCCAGACGCTGCCAATCACCAGGAATGAACCCACGCCCAAGGCCACCACCACCAGCAAACCAGCGATCAGGATAGCCATCAGGCTCGAGGAAACACCGGCATCCGCCTTGGCCAAGCCGCTGTCAAAGCCTTCGACCGCACGGGTGCGAGCGCTCTTCACATCATCATCAAGCGCTTTCAGCGCGGCCTGCATCTTCGGAATGGCACCGGCCTGATCGCCCTGCTTGATGCCCAGGAACAATTCGGCCGTGTCCACCGAGGCCGCGAAGTAAGCCTCGAAGCCTTTCTTGAGCTTGGCGCCTGACTCGGCCTGGCCTTCGATCTTCTCGATCGAATCCAACAATTTGCGAATGCTTGTGGCTCGCTCTTTGGCTTCATCAAGACGCTTTTTCTCGCCCTCGGCCACGGCGCTTTGAATCGTGGCGCCCAGAGCTTCCAATTGCGAGGCGAGTTGTGTGGTGGCGTCCACCAAGGGATAGTGCACCTCGCCGACCGCAGTGATGGCCGAGGAGGTGCGGGCCGAAAAGCCCCACACCACGGCAATGCCGACAGCGAAGATCAGGGCCGCGAATACCGGCAAGAGCCAGATTCTGGTCTTTACATTCATTCTTAAGCCTCCATATCGGTTGCGCTGCCTGGACAGCGCAACCTTAAACACCCCCGCGGATCAATCCACCGTCAAAACTGCCTTGACCGTGCCGTCTACCGCCGACTTTTCGATGTAGCCGATCGCGTCAGGGTTGGCTGCGACGAACTTCTTCACCTCGGCCGAGCTGGCCATTTCCTTGGGCGGCGTGGCCTTGCCCGAGAACACCAGGCGAGACCAAGCGGCCTTCACCTGGGCGGCTTGCTTGCCGGTGACCTTGGTGTAGAACTGCTCGCGCACTGCAGCCGATTCCGGCTGATCCAGAGCCATGGCCGATGCACCGCTGGGCAGCGTATTGGACTTACCCAAAAAGATGTTGGCGACCTGATCCGCCGTCATGCTGGCGGTCGGGCTCTTGGCATTGACGATCACTGCCACTTGCGCCTGCGTCACACCAGCGCAGCACACGCCCATTGCCAGCACGAACACGCGAAGTCCCGTTGTCATAGTTGTTTTCATAGTCTTTGCCCGCCTTTTAGAAAACCATATCCACAGCCAAGCTGTAGACATTGACAGGCTTGTTGAATTCCAGCGGGGCGTTACCAAACAGGCCCGGGCCATTCGGTGTGATGCGCTCATACTGGAACTTCAGGTCGGTATTGCGATAGAAGTCCCAACGCACACCAGCGGCCTTGGTCTTCTGGCGCGTGCTCTGGCTTTGCAGAACAACGCCGTCGATATACCTACGCAGGTCTGGAATCGCGGGCGATATCGGCACGCCGACCGGGATCACGCTGGTGTTCACATTGCTGCTGTCCTGATGCAACTCCGACAAGGTCACATAAGGCGTGAACTTGCCAAGGCGATAACCCACAGTCGCAAACCAGCCGGTGGTGCTGGGCACGTAAGAGTCGGTCTTGCGGCGGGTGTATTCCAGCAGCGCCAGCACATTGCCCTGGTCGTAGCCCAGGCCCAGGCCGGTGAAAGTGGCGTGCTTTTTAGTGGCATCCATCTCCTGACCCACACTGGCGAACGGCGTCTTGGACAAGATGCCGACCAAGGCCCCCAAGCCGGCATTCTCAACAGTGAGCTTGCCTTGCACATGACCCAGGCGAATGCTGAAACCACCATCCAGCTCGGCGGTCGCGTTCAAGCCCACCATGCTGTCGAGCTTGACCTTGTTGCCCGTCACGACGGAATCAGACTTGCCGCCATAGAGCTGGAAAGTCAGCGTGGAGCTGCCCAGCGCCACTTGGTAGTTGGCGTCGGCGCCGTCGAAATGGCTCAGCGGCACTTGGCCGTAAACGTCTTGCGGGGGGCGCAGCCAGGTGTTGGCATAACCCACGTCACGGAAGTCAGACACGGCAAACAAGGGCGCGCCCATGCGGCCGACCCGCACGCTCAGGGAAGGCGAGAACTGCGCCTTGGCGAAGGCCCATTCAACGGCGGGCTGATAGCTGCCATAGCCGTTTTGCTTGCTCAGCACCTGTACGGTGGCCGAGAACATCGGGCTGAACTTGGCGCCGACTTGCACGCCGATCTTGGTATCCACGTCGGCGCTGACCTCAGTGGTGGCACCTCGCGGCTGACCTGTCAGGCGATAGCGGGCTTCATCGGTGTCGGTTTTCACCACACCCAAAGTGCCGAAGCCTGAGAGGCTGAAGATGGACTCACCCGGTGCCTTGTCTTGGGCTTGCGCCTGCGCACCGATCATGAGAATTCCCAGGGCCAAGGCCGTGGGGCGGAAACGATATGTTGTGGACAACATCTTTTAGGGTTCCTGGTTTACATCAGAGATGGCGGCAGGCATGAGGGGAGTATTTCGCCTGTCGCCCTTTTTCTATCGACTAACGGACCTGCAACTTTAACTTCGATTAGACGACTTTCCCCGCCCAATTCCCTGTTTTCCTGGGGTCAACCCGCGTATTTATGCGCGTTCGGCGCTCATTTGCGGCCTATTAGTCAATAGCCCCTAAAATCCGCGCAGCCCGAACCGGGCGGCCTCGAACCCTAACTAGTCCATGTACAAACTCGTGCTCATTCGCCATGGCGAATCCACCTGGAACCTCGAAAACCGCTTTACGGGCTGGACCGATGTCGATCTGACCCCCACTGGCGTCGAACAGGCCAAGCAAGCCGGCCGCTTGCTCAAGGAAGCCGGCTTCGACTTCGACATTACCTACACCTCCGTGCTCAAGCGCGCCATCTGGACGCTGTGGCACACCCTGGACCAGATGGACCGCACCTGGTTGCCGGTGGTGCACAGCTGGCGCCTCAACGAGCGCCACTACGGCGGCCTGCAAGGCCTCAACAAGGCCGAAACTGCCAAGCAGTATGGCGACGACCAAGTGCTGGTCTGGCGCCGCAGCTACGACACCCCGCCGCCGGCGCTGGAAGCCACCGACCCGCGCAGCGAGCGCGGCGATCTGCGCTACGCCAAGATGAACCCGCAAGACATTCCGCTGACCGAATGCCTGAAGGACACCGTCGAGCGCGTGCTGCCCTTCTGGAACGACAGCGTGGCGCCGGCCATCAAGCTGGGCAAGCGCGTCGTCATTGCCGCGCACGGCAATAGCATCCGTGCGCTGGTGAAGTATTTGGACAATATCGCGGACGACGCCATCGTGGGCGTCAACATCCCCAACGGCATTCCGCTGGTTTACGAGTTGGATGCTGACCTGAAGCCCATCCGCAGCTACTACCTGGGTGACGCCGACGCGGCTGCCAAGGCGGCAGCGGCCGTGGCAAGCCAGGGCAAGGCCTAAGTCAAGCCGCAGTCAGGCCTCGTGCAGGCCTGATTCAGGCCAAAGGGCGGGTCTCAGGACCCGCCCTACCCTGCCCGCGGTTTACACAAAGCGACGCAAGGTCTCGGCCAGCAGCGGCACGATGCTGACCGCATTGCTGGCATGCGGCACGCTATTGCTGCTCCAGACATGGCGCACGCCAGCGGCATGCAGATCGTCCACGGCTGCACCGTTGAAGAGCGCATGCGTCACCGCTACATCCACCGTGCGGGCGCCACGCGCCAGCAGGCCCTGCGCCGCGCCGATCAGGGTGCGGCCGGTGCTGGCCATATCGTCCAGCAAAACCAGAGCGCGGCCATCAACCGGCACATCCGGCAAGGCCAGGCTGACTTGGGCGTCGCCATGGCGCACCTTGCTGCCGATGGCGTGATCCAGACCCGCGGCATGCGCCGCCTCGCGCACCCATTGGCCCGATTCTTCATCCGGCCCTAACAGCAAGGCACCTGGCACCTGCTCGGCCACCCAGCGCCCCAGCAAGCCAGCAGCCGAGAGGGCCAGCCCTGCTCCGGCAGGCATCACCTCGTCCAGATGGTTGATGCGGTGCAGATGCGGGTCAATCGTCAGCACATGGTCGAAGAACTGGCTCAGCAGGCGCGCGATATGGCGCTGGCTGACCGCTTCGCCGGGCGTGAATTCCATGTCCTGGCGCATATAGGCCAGATAGGGCGCAATCAGCAGCAGACACTGCGCGCCTAGATCGCGGGCGGTGGGCGCCGCGATCATCAACTCGGTCAGCTTTTCATTCGGCTGCTGCAGGCCGCGCAGCAGCAGCACGTTAGGCGGCAAGGGCGTGGGCAGCACCAGGCGCAACTCGCCATCGGGAAAGCGGTGGCGGCGGATGAACTTCAAAGGCAGGCCCAGGGCCAGCGCCAGTTCATCGGCAAGAATGGCTTCCTCTTCGAAAGCCAACAAAACTGCATGTGGATTCATGGCCTGACTTTAGCCCGTCAATGCCGCGCCATGCCCAGCACGATCTCATCGCGCACATGCTCGGCCAGCGCGCGGCGGTCGGCATGGCTGGTACTCATGGCCATCAGCACATCGACGCGCACGCTCAAGCCTCGCGCCTTCAACACTGCCCACAGGCTTTGAACTAGGGTAGTGCCGCCGATGAATTGCGCCGCCGTGCTGAAGCGCATGCCGGGCTCTGACCAACGCAAGGCCAAGGGCTGCAAGGGCACATCGGTCGAGATGGCGGCTTGCAGCAGATTGCCGTGAAAGCCCAACGGCTCGGGCCCCGGCCCGGTTGTGCCCTCGGGGAACACCGCCACGGTGTCACCGTTCTTGAGCGCTTCAGCCATCTGATGCACCACCCGCAAAGCGTCGCGTTTGCTGGCCCGCTCGATGAACAAGGTGCCCACGCCGTCCACCATCAAACCGACCACGGGCCAATCACGCACATCGGCTTTGGAGACGAAGCGCGCCTCCGGCACCACCGCGTGCACGGCCGCAATGTCCAGCCAGGACACATGGTTGGCGACGATCAATTTGGCGCCGGGCCGGGGCGTGCCGCTGGTTTCCAGGCTGACGCCCAGAATGCGCAGCATCTGGCCCGACCAGCGCTTGACCTCCACATGACGGTTCGCCGTGCTCAAACGAGCAAAGCGCAACCTGATCAGCACCACGCCCCAGAGCAAATGCAGGCACAGGCGGATGAGGCGCCCCAGGGCGACAAGGGTGCGCATCAACGTCAGGCTTTGCCGGCCAAAGAGCCAGCGCCCGAACTGGCCACAAGACCAGCCTCAAAGGCGATATGCCCCGCCACCACCGTCATGCGCACCTGAGCGGGCAACTCAAAGCCGCTGGTCTCGAATGCGAACGGCGTGTGCTTGCCCTGGCTGCTCAAGGCATCAGGCGTCACCGCCCAACTGGCCTTGTCGTCGAACACGCAGACATCGGCCACGCCGCCAACCGTCAAGCGACCCGCACTGGCCGCCAGCGAACCCAAGGCGTCGCCCAGCACGCTGACCGGCTTGGCGGTGATGACGCCCAGCGCCTGGCTCAAAGGCAGGCCACCGTCCTGGGCCCAGCGCAAAGCCAGGCTCAAGAGCAGCTCCAGCCCGGTCGCGCCCGGCGTGGCTTCGGCGAAAGGCACATTCTTTTCATCCGCCGCCACCGGCATATGGTCGCTGACCAAAGCGTCCAGCGTGCCATCAGCCAGGCCGGCGCGCAGCGCGTCGCGGTCGCGACCCTGGCGCAGCGGCGGAGTCAGGCGCATGGCGGGGTTGAAGTAACCGATATCCACATCGGTGAGATGCAGGGAGTTGATGGACACATCGGCCGTCACCGCCAGGCCTTCCTTCTTGGCCGCGCGGATCAGGGCCACGCCGGCGGCGCTGGAAATGCGGCAGAGGTGAACGCGAGCGCCGGTGGCGCGCATCAGCTCGAAAATGGTGTGCAACGCCACCGTCTCGGCCATCACCGGCACGCCGGACAAGCCCAAGCGAGTCGCCACCGCGCCACTGGCCGCCACGCCGTTGCCGAGGTAAGCGTCATGCGGGCGCAGCCAGACCGTGTAGCCGTAGGTGGCCGCATACATCAGGGCGCGATTCAGCACCAAGGTGTCGCGCACCGGGGACTCGGCCTGCGAGAAGCCGATGCAGCCGGCCTCGGTCAGCTCGGCCATTTCGGTCAGCGACTCACCGTGCAAATCTTTGGTTAGCGCACCCAGGGGAAACAGCCGGCAACGGCTCAGCTTGCGGGCGCGGAACTTGAGCATCTCCACCAGGCCGGGCTCGTCCAGCACCGGGTCGGTGTCAGGCGGGCAGACCAAGCTGGTGACGCCGCCGGCCGCGGCTGCGGCCAACTCGCTCTCCAACATGCCTTCGTGCTCATGACCCGGCTCGCGCAGGCGCGCAGCCAAGTCAACCAAGCCGGGGGCGACGATCAGCCCGCTGGCATCGACGATGCGGTCAGCCGCGAACTCGGTCGGCTCGCCCAAGGCGACGATGCGGCCGTTGGCGATGGCCAGATCACCGACGCGGTCCAGGCCAGAGGCGGGGTCGATAAGCCGCCCATTTTTAATCAGTATCTTCACTTGCAAAACTCCTGTGCATCAACATGGACCACGAGCTTGCAGCTGGCGCTGCAGGCGCGCAGAGCCCGTGGATCCGGCTTTGCCGGGCCACTGGGCTCGCCCCCTTGAGGGGGAGGCGCGAAGCGCATCGGGGGTGGGCCCATCGTCATGCTTCGTTTCCAGCGAGGATGGACATCACGGCCATGCGAACGGCGATGCCGAAGGTCACCTGCGGCAAGATCACGCTCTGCAAGCCATCGGCCACGGTGGAGGCGATCTCCACGCCGCGATTGATGGGGCCCGGGTGCATGACGATGGCGTCAGGCTTGGCCAGCGCCAGCTTCTCGGGCGTGAGGCCAAAGTTCTTGAAGAACTCGCCGGCGCTGGGCAGCATGGCGCCGCTCATGCGCTCATTCTGCAGGCGCAGCATGATGATCACGTCGGCACCGCGCACGCCCTCGGCCATATCGTGGCAAACGCGCACACCCATCTCGCGCAAGTCACCTGGCACCAAGGTCTTGGGGCCGACGGCGCGGATCTCGGGCACGCCCAGAATATTCAGCGCGTGAATGTCGGAGCGGGCCACGCGCGAATGCACGATGTCGCCGACGATGGCCACGGTGAGGTTTTTGAAGTCCTTCTTGAAATGCCGGATCGTGTACATGTCCAGCAAGCCCTGCGTCGGGTGGGCGTGGCGGCCGTCACCGGCGTTGACCACATGCACATGCGGCGCGCAATGCTGGGCGATCAGATAGGGCGCGCCCGACTCGCTGTGGCGCACCACAAACATATCGGCATGCATGGCCGAGAGATTGGCCACCGTGTCCAGCAAGGTCTCGCCCTTGGCGGTGCTGGAGCGGGCGATGTCCAGATTCAAGACGTCGGCCGACAGGCGCTTGGCCGCGATTTCGAAGGTGGTGCGCGTGCGGGTGCTGTTCTCGAAAAACAGATTGAATACCGACTTGCCGCGCAGCAAGGGCACCTTCTTGACCTCGCGGTCATTCACCGACAAAAAGGTGCCGGCGGTGTCGAGGATCTGGTGAATGATGGCCTGGGGCAGGCCCTCAATGGAGAGCAGGTGCACCAGCTCGCCATGCTTGTTGAGTTGCGGATTTCGCTTGGACAACACGATGAATCCCCTTATTTGATATCGAAACTGAAGCGGCCGGTCTCATCCTTGGCCAAGCGCAGGCGCTGGGCCGCGTCCAGATGAATGCGGGCGGCGGAAAAGGCCGGCTCGATCGGCAGCTCGCGCCCGCCCCGGTCCACCAGCACGGCCAGTGTGACGCTGGCCGGGCGGCCGAAATCAAACAGCTCGTTGATCACCGCCCGCGTGGTGCGGCCGGTGAACAGCACATCGTCCACCAGGATCAGCGGGCGGCCGTTCACATCGAAAGGCAGCTTGGTGTGATCGGCACTGGCCGCCATGCCTTTGGAGCCGAAATCATCGCGGTGCAGGCTGCTGGAAATCACGCCGGCGGCGCCCGCCAGGCCCAGATCTTTTTGCAAGCGCTCGGCCAACCAAGCGCCACCGGACCAGATGCCCACCAAGGCACTGTCGGGCTGGCTCAGCAGCAGTTTTTGCACGCCGCGCAACAGGTCGGCGTAAAGCGCCTCGGCATCGAGAAGTAAGGTCGTCACGAGGTCTCCCGGAAAAATTGTTCAAGAATCAAAGCGGCGGCGGCGGCGTCGACATCGCGCACGCCATAACTTTCCGCTTCAACAGAGGTGTAGCGCTCGTCCACCTCGTGGACGGCCAGGCGAAAGCGGCTTTTCAGCTGGCGGCCGAATTTGCGCGCGCGCAGGGTCATCTCATGCTCGGCGCCATCGGGGTGGCGCGGAACGCCGATCACCAAGGCATCGGGCTGCCATTCCTTGATCAGCTTGTCGATCGCCAGCATGCGGGCCTCGCCCTCCAGCGCCAAGCTTTTCAAGGGCTCGGCGGTCTGCGTGAAGCGGCTGCCGGTGGCAACACCGGTGCGTTTGGTGCCGAAATCAAAGGCCAGAAAGGTCTGTTGCTGCTGTGGCGCTGGGGTAGCGCTCATCATGCGTGGCCGGCCTCTTGGCTCAGCATGCGCGGATCCACGCCCAGCAGCCCCAAGGCGCGCTCGTAGCGCAGCTCTACCGGGGTGTCGAAGATGATGTCCGGCGAGGCATCCACGGTCAGCCAACCATTGCGACCGATTTCTTCTTCCAACTGGCCGGCGGCCCAGCCGCTATAGCCCAGCGTGACCAGAATGCGTTTGGGGCCAGCGCCGTTGGACAGGGCCTCCAGCACATCGCGGCTGGTGGTCATCTCCAGGCCACCGGGCACGGCCAGGGTGGCGTTGTAATGCCCACCCTTGGCATCCAGCGGCTCGTGCAGCACAAAGCCGCGCTCGGTCTGCACCGGGCCACCGTAGAAAACCGGGGTATCGGCCAAGGCTTGTTGCGGTGGGCTCAGCTCCACTTTTTCGAACAAGCTGCCCAGCGTCAGGGCGATGGGCTTGTTGATCACCAGACCCAGCGCGCCCTTCTCGTTGTGCTCGCACATATAGATGACGCTGCCGGCAAAAGCGTCGTCTGCCATGCCGGGCATGGCAATCAGGAATTGGTTTGCGAGGTCTATCCGGTCTTGGCTCATGCAGCTATTTTATTCGTCGGCGACACTGGCGCCATGATGAATCGATTTGATCGCGTTTTACTCTGGTTCCGGCGTGACTTGCGTGTTGGAGATCAAGCTGCCCTGTATCACGCTTGCCGCTCGGGCAAGGCGGTATTCTGCGTCTTCGTGCTGGACCAAGACATCCTCGCCGCCCTGCCCCGCAGCGACCGCCGTGTCGTCTTCATCCTGGAGGCCTTGCGGGTGCTGGATACACAGCTGCGCGAGCTCTGCCCGGGCGGCGGCCTGATCGTGCGGCATGGCGCGGCCTCGGAAGAAGTGCCCAAACTGGCGGCTGAATTGGGCGCACAGGCGGTGTTCTGCAACCACGATGACGAGCCGGCCGCGCTGGCCCGCGACACCTTGGTGGCCCAGCGCCTCGCCAGCTTTGCCTGCGCCTTGGAGACCTTCAAAGACCATGTGATCTTCGAGCGCAGCGAGGTGCTGACCGCACAGGGCAAGCCTTACGGCGTGTTCACGCCCTACAAAAACGCCTGGCTGCGCAAGCTCAATGACTTCTATCTGCGCGCTTATCCCGTGGCGCGCCACGCCGCTGCACTGGCTGCGACGCCACTGGCCAAAGGTGTGCCCACCTTGGCCGAGATCGGTTTTGAACCTGCCGAGCTCAACCCCATCCTGATGCGTGGCAGCCTTGGCGCCGCCGATTTGTTCGATGAGTTTCTGGAGCGCATCGAACGCTATGACCGCAGCCGCGACTTTCCGGCCATCAAAGGCCCCAGCTACCTCAGCGTGCATCTGCGCTTTGGCACGATTTCAATCCGCCAATTGGCCCGCGCGGCCTGGGCGCGCATGCAAGCGGGGGAGAAAGGGGCAGAGATCTGGCTGACCGAGCTGATCTGGCGCGATTTTTATCACCAGCTGATGCACCACCACCCGCATGCCATGCACACCGCTTTCCGCGCCGAATACGACGCGATTGCCTGGGAGACTGGCCCCGAGGCCGACCGCCGCTTCGCCGCCTGGTGCGAGGGCCGCACCGGCTACCCGCTGGTGGATGCAGCCATGCTGCAGCTCAATCAAACCGGCTATATGCACAACCGCCTGCGCATGGTGACCGCGAGCTTTCTGATCAAGGATTTGGGCATCAGCTGGCAACGCGGCGAGGCCTACTTTGCCGAACAGCTGCTGGACTTTGACCTGGCCGCCAACAACGGCGGCTGGCAATGGGCGGCCTCCAGCGGCTGCGATGCGCAGCCCTGGTTTCGCATCTTCAACCCGGTGACGCAAAGCGAAAAGTTTGACGCCGAAGGCCGCTTCATCACCCGCTATCTGCCGCAATTAAGCAAGCTGCCGGCCAAGCTGCGGCATGCGCCCTGGACCGCCAAGCCCCTGGAATTACAAGCCTGCGACTTAGTGTTGGGGCGCGACTATCCGCCGCCAATCGTCGACCATGCCGAGGCCAGGGAACAAACCCTGGCGCGCTACGCCGTCGTCAAGAGCCGGGCATTGCCGTCAGGCTAGCCGTCTCGGGCTTCAGGGCCACGGCCGGGGCGCTGAACTGGCCGTAGGGCGATTGCCAGCGCGACAGGATGTCCTGGTATTGCGTACTCCAGTGCCGCAGACCATCGGGCTTACCGTCCAGCACGTCGTTCAGAAAGGCCAAGGCCAACTCCTGAGTGGCTTGCTTGGCGCGGGGGTTGAGCGCGGTGCCACCGGTGATGCCACGGTCGGTGAACATGCTGTGCGAGCCGCCTTCAAACACGGCCAGCACCTTGCGTGCATCCCGCCCGGTAGCGTCAAACAAGGCCAGGCGGTCGCTGGCGTCGGAGAAATAGCCGGGAACGCGGATCACATCCTCGGTCGCGGTGATGTGCAGGGTCGGGATGGCAATCGGCCCGGTGATGGGTCGCACATCGCCATCGCCGTAGAAAGGTGGGGCCGAAATCACAATCGCCGCCTTGAAGCGCGGATCGCGTAGATCCAGCGTGTGGCCCTGGCGCGTGACCTGGGCGCCGGCCAGCAGCAAGGTGGTGTTGGCGCCGTAGGAGTGGCCGGCGGCGACGATGCGCTCAGCATCGATCAGCGCCGCGCGCTCGCTGTGCAGCAGCTGGTCCAAGGCGAACTTCACATCCGCCACCCGGCTGATGGCCTCGCCCTCTTGCGCCGCCGCCTGCAGGCGCGACACCAGCTGAAAGGGATTGCCCATCCAGACTTGCTGACGGTCACTGCCGACATGCTGGACATGCAAGCTGGCATAGCCCTGGCGCGCAAAGTAGGCCCCCAGATAGCTGTATCCCCGGCGCGAGCCGCCAATGCCATGCGAATACACCACCAGCGGCACCACCTGGCCGGCCACGGCTTGGGCGGGCCAGTACAGGCGCACCGGCACATCGCGCTGGCGGCTGTCATCGCGCCAATCCATATCGATCACTTGGGCGCCTTCAGCCACCGCCGTCTGCGCCCAACTGCTCAGCGTGTCAGTGGACCCCTGCGCGGTCGGCGTGGTGTTGCAGCCCGCTAGCAGCAGGCTCGCGGCCAACAGGCATGTCAAGCCAGATCTCAGCATGTCCCGATCCTTCCCAGCAAGCTCGAAAAAATGCAGCTTGGGTCAGCTTAAGCCATATTCAAGAGCGCACAGCGCCAAACGCGGCAGCGAAACATGGCGCAACAAAGCGGTGGCCCGCAAGGCAGGCTGAATGACGAACAATGACGAGCTCAGGCGCTCAGAACAGCTCCACGGCACTGGCCCGGGATTCTTCTTTCAAATGACCGGCCCGCACCAAGTCGGCATGGCTGTTGACCTGGTTCCGTCCGGCCTGCTTGGAGAAGTAAACCGCTTTGTCCGCGCGGTCAAAGGCCGAACTGGGCGAATCCCCAGGCTTGACCAGGGTGAAGCCCACGCTGACCGTGATGTGGCCGACCTGCGGGAAGACATAGTTTTCGGTGTTCTGGCGCAGGCGCTCAAAGGCCTGGGCTGCATCTTGAGGATCATCGCAGCGCATCAAGGCCACAAACTCCTCGCCACCAAAGCGGTAGAGCAGGTCATGGAAGCGGAAGCTGCTGCGCATCAGGCGCGACAAGAGCAGCAAGACCTCATCGCCGATCAGGTGGCCGAAGCTGTCGTTGACGCGCTTGAAATGGTCGATGTCGATCACACCCAGGTAATGCTGGGGGTGCGGCCCGTCTTGGCGGCGCCCGTCATCCGGCGGCATGCTGTGCTTAAGCGAAGGCGCCTCGCTGACGGCCTTGAGAAAGCTGTCTTCGAAGGTCTTGCGGTTGAGCAAGCCGGTCAAGGTGTCGCGCTCGCTGTAGTCCAGCAAGCCCTGGAAGTTGTGATAAATCCGCAGCACACCGCCGACGATGCGCTGCAAATTCGGCGCCAAAGCCTCGCTGGTCTCAATTTCCACCACGCCCACCACTTCGCGGTCAGTGGCAATGGGGAACAGCGCCACCCAATGCGGGCCCGCAGGCAGCTGCAACATCTTGCGGTTGTGCAGGCATTCCAGCCGGGCGGGGAAGTCGGTCGCCAAGGGCAGAACGGCGCTATCGGACCACAGCGGATCCGCCGTGGGCACCGCGTCACCTTGCGCCAAACGGGCTCGAGTCAGCCAACGCTCTTCACCGGGCTCGCCCACGCAGCGGTAGATGGCAACCGACAGCGGCTCCAACAGCTCGCGCAGCGCCGTGACCAAGGTGACGTCCATCACATCGCGATCGCGAAACCCCGTCATTTCCGCCAGATGATCTACGACTTCGGACATGGTGTTCCCTGCCTCGTGGTCGAGGCTTCAGCAGCGTTTCCCTCTGTGCGTCGGTGTTCTTTAGACCCCTGGCACCCCCAAGCCGACTGCCCGAGGGCAAACGGTGCTGGCCGGTGCGGGCCGCCGGCCAGCACGATCTCAGTGCTGCAGCGGCGCCGGCTCTCCTAGCGCAGAAGCGGAAGTGTAACCAGCGATCAGTTGTAACAAAAGTTCTTCGTCATAGGGTTTGCCGAGGTAGTGGCTAACACCCAACTCTGCTGCGTAGTCCTTGTGCTTCTGCGCGATACGGGAAGTGATCATGATCACCGGCAGGCTGCTCAGGCGGCTATCGGCACGCATATTGCGCACCAAGTCGAAACCGTCCATGCGCGGCATCTCGATGTCGCTGAGCACCAAGGCTGGCAATTCCTCGGCGGCCAGGCACTCCATCGCATCCAGACCGTCCTTAGCCAGTTGCACACGGTAGCCCTCGCGCTCCAACAAACGTTGGGTGACCCGACGCACGGTCAGCGAGTCGTCCACCACCAGCACCAGCGGCGCCAGCGCTTCTTGCGGCTCCTCGACCAACTCCACCGGCGCGCCGCTGGCCAATTGCGCCTGCTGTTCGCGCAAGCGCTGCTGCGCCTGCTCACCATAGCAAGTGGCCAGGGCATGCGGGTTGTAGATCAGCGCCACATCACCCGAGGCCAGCAAGCTGATGCCCGCCAAGCCAGGCACGCGGTTGAGTTGCGGGCCGAGGTTCTTGACCACCACTTCCTGGTTGCCCATCACCTCGTCCACATGCAGGGCCAGGCGCTGCTGGGAATTGCGCAGCAGCACGATAGCAGCCGTCTTGCCGTGAGCCTGGCCATGCCCTGCCTGGCCAAGCAAGCTGCCCAGCCAGAAGAAGGGCTGCGTGTGACCCGCCAAGTTCAGCTTGCCACTCGCGTAAGCGCCTTCCAGCTGATCCAGCGGCAGGCGCTGCACCGAATCCATCAGGGCCGCCGGCACTGCCACCGTTTGATCACCACAGCGCAGCAAGACCACCTGGGTCAAGGCCGTGGTCAGCGGCAGGCGCAGCGTGAAACGGCTGCCCTTGCCGGGCTCGGTTTCAGTGTCGATGCTGCCGCCCAAGGTGGCCACTTCGGCACGCACCACGTCCATGCCCACACCGCGACCCGAGGTCTCGGTGATTTGGCTGGCGGTGGAGAAGCCCGGCGTGAAGATCAGCTGCATCAGCTCAGCGTCGCTCAGCTCTGGCGCGTCAGGCTTGATCAGGCCCAGTTGCTCGCCACGCTGGCGGATGCGGGGCAGATCCAGGCCGGCGCCATCGTCGCTGAAGCTCAGCAGGACTTCATTGCCTTCTTGTTGCAGCGTCAGGGTCAGCTGGCCGGTGGCATCCTTGCCTGCGGCCACACGGGCGTCGCTGGCTTCAATGCCGTGGCCCACGCTATTGCGCAGCAAATGCTCGAAAGCACCGGCCATGCGCTCCAGCACGCTGCGGTCCAACTCGGTCTGGCCGCCGATGATCTGCAGCTGCGCTTGCTTGCCGGTGTCGCGCGCCGCTTGGCGCACCACCCGGTGCATACGCTCGGACAAGCTGTCGAACTCCACCATGCGGGTGCGCAGCAAATCGTCTTGCAACTCACGCGTCAAACGCGACTGCGCCGCCAACTCGTCTTCACCCAGCTGCACATTGCGCTGCAAAGAGCGCTGCACCGTGGCCACGTCACCCACCGATTCGGTGAGCATCTTGGTCAGTTCCTGGAAGCGGGTGTAGCGGTCGAATTCCAGCGGGTCGAAATGCTCGGAAGCGCGGCTGAGCTGATCTTGCTGCGAACCCATCTGGGCTTCGGCCTGCAATTCCAGTTCGCGCATTTGGGCGCGCAAGCGCTCCAAGTTGTCGTCCAGATCCAGCAGGGCCGACTTCATCTGCGCCAGCTCGGACTCCAAGCGGGTGCGGCGAATACTCACCTCACCGGCCTGGGCCGCCATGCGTTCCAGCAAGCTGCCGCGCACACGCACCATGGCTTGCGGGCCGATGGGGCCCAACTCGCCGGCGTTCTCGTCCAATGGGTTCTCGACAAAGCGCGACCAGTCGATGCGTTCAAGCGGCGCGGCGGCCTCGGCAGGCAGGGCGGTCGGCTCAAGCGATTCGGGCTCAGCCACTGCCTGCGGCTCAACCGTCTCTGGAACAGCAGCCAGCTGCTCAGGCGCCAGCGCTTGCACCGTGGTGGATGCAAAAGTCGTGGGCGCAGCTTCCGCTGGCGCCGCCATATGGCCGGCACGCAAGGCATCCATGCTGGCGGCCAGGGCATCGCCGCCGGCTTGCAAGTTCAGCAACTCGGCCTGGCTGGGTGCGCCGCCGTCTGCATGCTGATGCAGCACACGCTCGACCTCGGTTTCCAAGCGGTGGGCTTGCTCACCCAGGCGCATGGCGCCACTCAGGCGGGCACCGCCCTTGAAGGTGTGCAGGGCGCGCATGCAAGCCGCCCCTTGGCTGCGGTCTTGCGGCGCTTGCAGCCAGGCGCGCAAAGCGCCGTGCAACTGGCCCAGTAATTCCTGCGCTTCTTCGTCGAAGATGTCGAACAGCTCGGGCTCGATGGCATCAGGCAAGCCGGGCTCGACTTCGTCCTCATGCGCGGCAGGCGTCAGCAGCAGCGGATCGATGGCTGCTGCAGCATTTGCCAGCGAAGGCGAAACTTGTTCCTCGACCTCAGCAGCCTCAATGGCCGCATCATCAGGAGCAGCAGCGGCCACCTCCGGCTCAGCCGCCTGATCGCCCTTCTCCTTGATCAAGGCATCCAAGCCCATGGACAGCGAGTCCAGCTCTGACTCGAAGTCCGCATCATGCTCCGGCTGATAGGCCTGCAAAGCCGCCAAGGTGGCGGGATCCAGCGCCTTGAGGAAACCTGCGGCGAACTGATGCAGCAGATGGCGGATCTCGTCGGCCGCCTGCACAAACATCTGCGCTTCGGCTTCGCTGTAACGGCGCGTGCGCTGAGCGCGGCCCAGGGCATGCTCCAGCGCGCGGGCCAGAATCGACAAGTCTTCAAACTGCACCGCCGCCGCATTACCGGCCAAGGCATGTGCCAAGGGTTCGCAATTGGCAGGCACCGGGCCATTCAGCTCCAGCGCCCACTCGGCTAGGCTGGTGCCCAGGCGGCGCGACAACTCATCGGCCTCATTGAGGAAGATGTTGAACAGCGTGATGCTGACCCGGATCGGGCCAATGACCTTGACGCTGTCGTCATCCGCAGGTTCAGCCAGGGCATGCTCGGCGTCTTCGGCCTGCACTTCGGGCGCGGGGCTGCGCACCAGTTCCAAGACCGGCGCCGCGTGAGCCTGCGGCTGAGGCTCGATCTGCTCGATCTGTTCGATGGGCTCGACAGCTTCCAGGGCTTCAATGGCCGCGATGGCATCAACGATCTCCACCGTCTCACCAAGCGGCTCGGGCACTTCCAAGGGCTGCTCGGCCGGCGCAACTTCCGCAAACTCGGTCGGCAAAGCCAGCTCGGTGTCCGCCATCGAGGATGTGTATTCCGGCGCAGCCTCACGGTGAATCTGCGCCAGCGCGGCGATCAATTCATCGTCGTTCAATGCACCGGCCTCTGCCACCGGCAGGGTCGCTTCCTCGCCCAGGTCGAGCTTGAGCTCAAACTCGGGCAGCTCAAATTCTTCGCTGCTGGCGGCTGGCAAATCAGCGCGCAAGCTGTTGAACTCCAGCACAAAAGGCTGCTCCGGCGCTGCTGTTTGCGCATCGCTCTCGGCGGCAACATCCGCAGGGATCGCGGGCAAATCGCTCTCGCCCAAAGCCTCGCCAAACTCCTGGCTGCCAAGTTCGATGGGGCTCTGTGCAGGTTCTCTGGCCGCCTCAACTTCGGGCAGATCGCCCGCATCCAGAGACTCAATGGTCTCGATTTCCGGGAGCAAGAACGGCGCCGCGGGCGCTTGCTCCGCCACCGTCTCGGGCTGAGCAGGCAGGTCCAACAACTCCGACACTTCGGTGGGCGCGAATTCACTGAAGCTGGTGGGCTCGAAGCCGGCCATTTCAGGCGTGGCGAGCTCTGTCGAGGCACCGGCTGCGGGCGCCTGCGAGCCAGTCACCGGCAGGGCTTCAAGTTCTGGCAAGGTGACAAAGCTCAGCTCTGGCATGGGCTCAGGCTGATCCGCCAGCACTGTCGTGGGCTCGGCGGCTTGCTCTGCCACTTGCTCCAGCTCGGCCGACGCGATTTGCTCTGCGGCGGCAGGGGCTTCTTGCGCCGCCATCGCATGAACTTCTGGCTCAGGCTCCGGTACAGGCACTGGGGCCACGGCAGGTGCTGGCACAGGGGCCGGGGCACTCACCACCGGTGGGCGCAGGCGCAAGGCATCCGCCTTTTCGCGCAGCGGCTCGGGCGTCAGGGTCGGCGTCTGGCCGGCGGCAATTTGTTCGCACCAACGGCCGAGGTAATCCAAAGCCTCTTCGCTGAAGTCCAGCAAGGCGGCATCCGCCTTGGGCGTGGCCTCGGCCAAGCGGGCGTTGAACAACTGCTCGCAACTCCAGGCGCCTTCGCCGAATTGCTCCAGCCCGACCATGCGCGAGCTGCCCTTGAGGGTGTGGAAGGCACGGCGCATCACCGTCAGCTGCGGCGTGCTTTCCGAATCCGCACGCAAGCCCGCCAAGGCCTCCCGGGCATTGCCCAGCACTTCGGCGGCTTCTTCCAGGAAGATCTCGCGCATTTCCGGGTCGTGGGCCGGCTGCAAACGGGTGTCTTCCGCAGGGCGCTGCGCGGCCTCCACCAAAGCAGGTGGCAGGGGCGGCAGATTGGGCATGATGGGCGCTGGCGGCGCGGCATGCGCATCGCCACTGCGGCCCATCAGCGAACTCAGGCGGCCCGTGCTTTCATCGAACACAAACATGCGCTTGGCCAAGGCCGGCTGCACGCCCAGCATGTCGATCATGAAACCGAGCGCGCCCAAATTATTGGCCAGGCGATCGAACAACTCACGCGGCGCCGCGCGTTCGACATCCACCTCGGTATTGGCCAGGCGATCCACTTCGTCGCGCATGCGCACGCAGGCCAAAGCGGCTTGATCCAAGCCCAGCACGGTCAAAACGCCGCGCATCGAGGACAGCTGCCCCGGCACCGGGATCAGGCGTTCACGCTGTGTCGGGTCGCGGAAATACTCATCCGCCTGGCGCTCCACCTCGGCCAGGCTGCTGCGCAATTCATGCACCACGCTGCCCAGGGTTTGACGGTCAGAGACACGGCGGTACAAATCTTCCATCCAGCCTTCGAGCGGCTCGGGCGCTTCGCCACGACCCACTGCCGCAATGCGGGCAGCCAGACGTTTGACGCGGTCAGCCTGCTCGGGCTGGTCAAAAGCGGCCTCGTCCAGCGCCGCTTCGACGTACAACAAACTGGTGGCCAGTTCCATCGCCAAGGCCGGCGGCGGCGCCTTGGCCGAACGCACCGTGCTGACCACGGCACGCTGCATCATTTCGCCCAGCACCGCGCCGCTCGGGAAGAGGCGCTGCAGGGATTCGGCCAGGCTGGCGAACTGCTCGTCCAGCACCGGCATGCGATGGGTTTCGCCCTCGGCCACCGTGCCCCAGGATTCCTTGGCGGCACTGACGCGGCGCTTGGCCTGGCTCACCCAGGCCGGGTCGATGCGACCCAGGCTTTCGTCTTCATAGTCGCCCAAGGGCTGATTGGCCAGGCCATAGCCGGCACGCACCGCCGCCAGGCGCGGCGCGTCGGCCGCGCTGGCCAGGGTGCCGCTCTGGGCGCAGAAGAACAGCAAGTCATGGGCCAGGCGTTGCTTGGCGTCCAGATCACCGGCATCGCCCAAACCGACCACGCGCAGCTGCGAAAGCAAGCGCGAGCCCAGGCGTTTGACGAAGGTGTCCAGTGGCAGCAAGCCTTGTGACTGCGCCTCGAACATGGCCGCGGCCAGTTGCCACAGCGTTTTGGTCTTGGGTGCATGCTGCAAGCCGCCCACCAAGGCGGCGCACAGATCGCTCAGCTTGGCGGCATAAGCGCGCGCGGCGACAGCATGCGGCTCGCGCATCTGCTTGAGCAAGGTCGATTCAAAGGCCGGACGCACCGTGTCCAGCGCTTGCGTCGGGGCTTTGCCGTCCAGCGCCAGTTCGCGCCATTGCCATTCAAACTGCCACAAATCGGCCGGGTGAACACGCTCTGCGCCATTCAAGGCTTGCAGGTCCCGATAGCTCGGGAACAGGCTCAAACTGGAGATCGCCGAGGCCGGCGCACCACCGGCCAGCATGCGTGACACCAGCGAAAGTAGCGCGAAATCGGCCCGCTCGATGACTTCGACCCGCGCCAGATCAACATTGGCGGGATGTTGCGCCAACTCGGCTACCGCTTGTTCGGCGGCACGCAAGACGATGCCGCCGGCCGGCAGGCCGACCAAGTCCAGCACACCCGCGACTTGGTGCAACTGGGCCGCAGCGGCTTGCAGCGAGGGGACAGGCTGGCTGTCAGCACCCAGGGTGGCGTAGCCCGTCATGCGCGCATCGCCATCGCGCAAGAGGCGGCGCAGGGATTTATGCACCGACTCCAGCGAGCGGCGCAGTTCCTCCTGCACCCAGGCCAGCGGACTCAGGTCGGCAGGAAATTCGGAATCCTGCGCGTCCCGCATATCGCGCGGCTCCGGCTGGGGCCGGGACTGGCTCGTATTGGACATGAGATCCATCCTAGCCCCTTGCCTCAGGCAACCTTGAATCGGGCGACCGAGGCCTTCAAGGCTTCGGCGGAACGCGACAACTCATGCACCATCAGGGCGGTGGAACGTGTGCCCTCACTGGTCTGCTCGGTAACCGCAAAAATGTGCTGAATGTTCTCGGCCACCTCGTTGGCGGAAGCGGCTTCGCGCAAAGCTTGGGTCGAAATCTCGGCGATCAGGCCGTCCAGACGACGCGACACCGCATCGATCTCTTCCAGCGCTTTACCGGCCGCATCAGACAAACGCGTACCTTGCACCACGCCCAGTGTGGAACGTTCCATAGCGGCCACGGCGTCATGCGTGTCGGTCTGAATGGTCTTGACCAGGGCGGCGATTCGGCGAGTCGCGTCGCCCGAGCGTTCCGCCAGGCGTTGCACTTCTTCCGCCACCACCGAGAAGCCGCGGCCAGCTTCACCGGCCGAGGCGGCCTGGATGGCCGCATTTAGCGCCAGCACGTTGGTCTGTTCGGTAATGTCAGAAATCAGCTCGGTGATCTCACCAATTTCCTGCGAGGACTCACCCAGACGCTTGATGCGCTTGGAGGTTTCCTGAATGTGGTCGCGGATGGAATTCATACCGCTGATATTGTTCTGCATCGCCTGCAGACCCGACTCAGCGGCTTCACGCGACTGGCGCGCCACCGTGGCAGTGGCCTGCGCTTGGGTGGACACCTCGTTGATTCGGCCGGCCATCTGCAGCACCGCTTCACCGGTGGAGCGGATCTCATGCAGCTGCTCTTTCGAAGCGGCCAGCAGGTCGGTAGAAGTTTGGTCAACTTGGCCGGTGGTGTCGGTCACCCGGGCGGCCGTGGCCTGCACCTGACTCACCAGATTGCGCAGCTCTTCCACCGTGTAGTTCACCGAGTCGGCGATGGCGCCGGTGATGTCTTCCGTCACCGTCGCTTGTTGGGTCAAGTCACCCTCAGCCACCGTCTGCAACTCGTTCATCAAACGCAAAATCGCGGCCTGGTTGGCGTCATTGACGCGCTTGGCTTCACGCTCTTGCGTTTCAGCTTCTTGCTTTTGCGACTCGGCCATGGCGGCACGTTGAGTCTGGCCGGCCACATACAGGCGCAGAAAGCCCAAGGCACCCACCACCAGCGCCGCCAAGGCGGTCACCATCAAAACGATCAGGGCCAGATTGGCGCCACCGGCCGATTCCAGCTCCTGCGCCACTTGTTCCAGACCTTTGCGCAGCGGCTCGGCGTCGGCCAGGATGCTGGTCTGCGCTTCACGCGCAGCCACCAGGCCCTGCAAGCTGCTCAGAATCACCTGGGCTTGGCTACGCGTCAGCTCGTACTGCTTCAGCAAGGTCACCAGACGGGCTTTCAGCGCCGCATCTTTGACGCTGTTGAGGTGCAGCTCGGGGTTGCCATTGATCAGCGCTTCGGTGATCAGCTTGAAGGAGTTCAAGTCCTTGCCCAGCAAGAACACCGCTTCCGGGCTCACGCCTTCTTGCGTCTGGAATTCATTGGCACTCTTGCCGATGCGCTGGGTCAACATCACCAACTGACCGGCGGCGGCGATTTCGGCCGTCGAAGCACCTTGCTGCAAAGCGTCTGCCGCCACGGTTTCCGCGCTTTCCAGCAGGTCACCGCTTTGCTTATTGATTTGGCGCAGGGCTTGGCCCACTTCAATCAGCGCCTTCTCCTGCGACTGCACCATCTGGCCGCTTTGTTCGGCACGTTGCACCAGCGGCAAGATGGCGTCCAGGCTGGCAGTCACGCTGGCCGGCGCGGCAGCCAAGCTGCCATCGCCCGAGCGCAGATCTTTCACCACACTGGCCATGCTGCCCACGCTCTCACGCAATTCAACAAAGGCCTCAGGCTTACCCACCAAGGCGGAAGTGACCGACTTGGCCATACGCTGCGACTGCATCAAAGCCTGGCCGGTGGCGCGCACCTGTGCGGCGCTGCGCGAGCTTTGCAAAATGGTCAGACCCACCGTGGCCGCCGTACCCAGCAAGCCAACCGCCACCATCGCGGTGAACAGGGCTTGCTTGCGGCCGCTGGCGGCCTTGCCTGCGAGCGCGCCGTCGGCTTGCTCCATGGCGGCCGTCGTGGTGCTGGAGAAATTGGTCGTGGCCGGGAACTCAGCGCTGCTGAACTCGGTGGGCGTGGCCTCGGAAATGATCGATGAGATGGGCGCAGAGGCCGCGGTATCCGCGCCTTGGCGATCAGCGTCGCCGTCCAGACCCAGGCGAGCCGAAGCGCCCTGGGCGGTGGCCAAGGCGCTTGAGCCCGCCATACCCGCCACATCAGCGGCCCCAGCGGCCGCCTGGTCGGATTCGTTCTTGCCCAGCTTTTTGATCTTGTCCAGGAAGCTCATCTCACCCTCTTACTCTCGAAAATTTCGCCGATCTTGACTGGCATCGGACTAAAAACTGTTGTCTATCGGCCAACTGGCCGTCAAATCTCTTGGCAACTCAATGGCTACTTAGCCACGCACGGGTCGCCACAAATGCGTTCAGGCCTTCGCAAAGGCCTGATCTCGCAGTCTGAAATCAGACCACGACTTGCAAAAACTGTTCATGTTTTGAAAGGGCATCCAAATGCACTTGTTGCCACGATCGCCCTGCCGCATCCAGCATCCGTGGGCCGGCAAAGCGCGGCCGGCGCACCCCGTCAGCACCCGCCTGGCTCGCCAGATCGGAGGTATCCAGCCGCAGCTGATCATCACCCCGCAGGCCGGCCAGGCGATCCACCAACAAAGCGCAGTTGCAATTCAACTCCGGATTCAGCGACACCAGGCGAGCCTGGCTGGCTTCCGCCCGCGCTTCGCCGCGCTGCTCGGCCAAAGGCGTTTGCGCATCACGCAAGCCCAGGAACACCGCGAGGTCCACCACCGTGAACAAGCCGCCGCGCAAATTGGCCAAACCCGCCATCCAGGGCTTGGCATAGGGCAGGGGCTTGAGCGGCACGGGCGCGAAGATTTCCGCCGCATGCTTGAGCGAGAACAGCAGGCCATAGCCCGCACATTCCACCGCCAGCCAGCTGGCGCCGGTGCCGGTCTGCTCACGCGCCTGCTGCATGCGCTGAGCCAGGCGGTGCTGCAGTTCGCGCAGCGCTTCTTTATTACTCATGCACCACCGAGAGCACGAATCTTGGCCAACAACTCATCGGCCTTGACGGGTTTGACAACATAGTCGCTCGCCCCCTGACGCATGCCCCAGACCTTGTCGGTTTCCTGGTTCTTGCTGGTGCACATGATCACCGGGATGCCGGCATAGCGCTCATCGCGGGTGATGGCACGGGTCAGCTGGAAGCCGTTCTGGCCGGGCATCACCACATCCATCAGGATCAGATCGGGCTTTTCTTCGCCCAGGCGCTTGAGTGCTTCTTCGCCGTTCTCGGCCGTACGGACCTGGTAGCCACGCTTGCCGAGCAACTCGCTCAGCACATGCAATTCGGTTTTCGAATCGTCAACCAACAAGATTTTCATAATGGTCATGGTTCCTCCTCAGGCCGCTCTGCCGAGCAAGGTGTCAATATCAAATGGGAGCCGCGCTTGATGCATGAATCAAGCGCCACGGCGGTGCTGCTGCACGGCCTTGAGCAACTGGTCTTTGGTGAAGGGTTTGGTGAGGTAGTCTTGCGAGCCCACCATGCGGCCGCGCGCCTTGTCGAACAAGCCATCCTTGGAGGACAACATGATCACCGGCACGGCCGCGAACTGCGGATTGCGCTTGATGATGGCGCAGGTTTGATAGCCATCGAGCCGCGGCATCAGAATGTCGCAGAACACCAGATCGGGCCGGAAGTCGCTGAGCTTGGCCAGCGCATCAAAGCCATCTTCGGCCAACACGATGTCGTGGCCGGCTTGTTTCAGGAAAATCTCGGCACTGCGCCGAATTGTGTTGCTGTCATCAATGACCAGCACTCGTGCCACTGAAGCGGGAGCGCCGCTCTCTAGACCGGTAGGACCATCAGGTACTTGCACGCCAAGCCTCACTCTTCAATGCAAAACGATTCTGGGCGAAAGCCCGGCAGCATAGCCAGCAAAGTTGCTGACCGGCAGCTAGTCAACCCTTAGCGGCTCGACTTAGATACGCACCATTTCAAAGTCATCCTTGCGTGCGCCGCACTCAGGGCAGGTCCAATTCATATCCACATCGGCCCACAGCGTTCCCGGCGCGATGCCATGTTCAGGATCGCCCGCGGCCTCGTCGTAAATCCAGCCGCAGATCAGGCACATCCAGGTACTTGCTTCGCTCACGGTGTATATCTTTTTGCTCACTACAATGTAAAGATTGTAGCCACGCACGCCCCAGCAACTCCGTGACGAAATAGGCATTGAAGCAGAGGCAATTCTCCGGAATTGCCCCAAAACAAGGCCGAATTGCAACGGCTTGTAATAACGCCCACGTTCGCTGAACCCGCGTGTTCTATATCGCCTGCGGCCAGCCGCTTTGCCCGACCCTGACCTTGCGCCGCAAACTATGAGCAAAATCGATTCCAAAGTCCCACCGGCGGGTGCCGTTGATGGGCTACTCAGCGAAGACGAGCAAGCTGCCCAAGCCCCCGCCTGTGTGATGTGCTTCAACGCCAGCGAGGCCAGCGGTGCCAGCGGCCTGGGCGGCGACATCGCCACCATCGCCGCCATGGGCGCGCACTGCCTGCCCATCGTCACCGCCATCGTCTTGCGCGACACCGCCGAGGTATTCGAGCACCAGACCCTGGACACCGACACCATCTCCGAGCAGGCCCGCCTGATTCTGGAAGACATCCCCATCACCGCCTGGAAGGTCGGCTTCCTGGGCAGCGCCGAGGGCGTGAGTGCGGTGGCCGAGGTGCTGTCCGACTACCCGGATGTGCCGCTCGTCGCATATCTGCCCAATGTGGCCTGGCTGGATGAAGAGCAGCAGCAGAGTTATCTGGACTCCTTCCGCGAGCTGATCCTGCCGCAGACCCATGTGCTGGTGGGTAATCACAAGACTCTTACCGACTTCCTGCTGCCCGACTGGGACAACGACCGCCCCGCCTCACCGCGCGAGCTGGCCGTGGCCGCCGCACAGCATGGCGCCGCCCATGTGCTAGTCAGTGGCATCAATCTGCCCAATCAATTCGTTGACAACGTGCTGGCCACCTCGCAAGGCCCGATCACGGGCGAGAAGTTCGAACGCTTCGACATCAATTTCGTCGGCGCCGGCGACACCCTCTCGGCCGCGCTGGCTGCCTTGTTGGCAGTGGGCGCTGATATTCACGCCGCAGTGGGCGAGGCCCTGTCCTTTCTTGACCAAGCGCTGGACGGCGGTTTCCGCCCCGGCATGGGCAATGCAATCCCTGACCGCTTCTTCTGGGCCCTGCCGCCCAATGAAGAAGAGGAAGCCGCGGCCGCCGCTGAAGCCGCCGCCGCACTGGACGAGCCCGGCAGCCTCAGCCTGGACGATGCCCTGCCGAGCAGCCGCCCGCCCAAGCGCATGCACTGATTGAATACCAAGTTAACTGATTGACCGCTGGCCCAAGTTTGAACCCGGGCCCGCACTCCTCCCCTTCTGCGATTTTCTTGCCATGTCGAAAAACCAAGTCCTGTTCGAACGCGCCCAGCGTGTCATCCCTGGCGGCGTCAACTCGCCCGTGCGCGCCTTCCGCGCCGTTGGCGGCACCCCGCGCTTCATCACCCGTGGCGAAGGCGCTTACATCATTGACGCTGATGGCAAGCGTTATGTCGACTACATCGGCTCCTGGGGCCCGATGATTCTGGGCCACGGCCACCCGGCCGTGCTGGAGGCCGTGACCAAGGCCGCGCAAGAAGGCTTCTCCTTCGGCGCACCGACCGAGCGTGAGATCGAGCTGGCCGAAGAGATCCTGAAGCTGGTGCCCAGCATGGAGCAGGTGCGTCTGGTGTCCTCGGGCACCGAAGCGACCATGAGCGCCATCCGCCTGGCGCGCGGCGCCACCGGCCGCAGCAAGTTCATCAAGTTCGAAGGCTGCTACCACGGCCACACCGATGCGCTGCTGGTCAAGGCGGGGTCAGGTCTTGCCACCTTCGGCCACCCGACCAGCGCCGGCGTGCCGACCGAGGTGGCCCAGCACACCCTGGTGCTGGAGTTCAACCACCTGGCCCAGCTGGAAGAAGCCTTTGCCCTGCACGGCAAGGAGCTGGCCTGCGTGATCATCGAGCCGATTGCCGGCAATATGAACTTCGTGCGCACGCAAACGGCGTACATGAAGCGCCTGCGCGAGCTCTGCACCGAGCACGGCGCACTGCTGGTGCTGGACGAGGTGATGACCGGCTTTCGCGTCGGTCTGCACAGCGCCCAAGGCCATTACGCCAGCCTGATCCCCGGTTTCAAGCCCGACATCAGCGTCTTTGGCAAGGTGATCGGCGGTGGCATGCCCCTGGCCGCCTTCGGCGCCAGCCGCGACATCATGAAGCACCTGGCGCCGCTGGGCGGCGTCTACCAAGCCGGCACCTTGAGCGGCAACCCGGTGGCCACCGCCTGCGGCCTGGCCACGCTGCGCGAAATTCAAAAGCCCGGCTTCTTCGAAGAGCTGTCGGCCAAGACACGCCGTCTGGTCGATGGCCTGGCCGCGGTCGCCAAAGAAAACGGCGTGCCCTTCAGCGTGGACTGCCAAGGCGGCATGTTCGGCTTCTTCCTGATGGACCAGCTGCCGCAGGAATACCAGACCGTGATGACGACCGACAAGGAGCGCTTCAACCGTTTCTTCCACGCCATGCTGGACGCCGGCATCTACCTGGCCCCGGCGCTTTACGAGGCTGGCTTTGTTTCGGCCGCTCACAGCGAGGCCGACATCCAAGCCACGCTGGACGCCGCCCGCCACGCCCTGCGCTGATCACCGCGCCAGCCACCTGCCATGCCGCACACCGGCCGCCGCTTCACCGCGGCCATCTTCGATATGGATGGCCTGCTGCTTGACTCCGAGCGGCCCATCCGTGACGCCTGGCTGCGCCAGAGTACGGCGGCGGGCACACCGCTGAGCGAGGCCGACTATCTGCTGACGGTGGGCATCAACCGCCGCGACTGCCTGGCCTTGCTGGCCGACAAGCTGGGCTCGCATGCGCGGGCCGAAGCCATGTACGAGGCGGTGGACCGCGAGGTCCACGCACAGTTCCAAGGCCAAGGCTTTGCCTTGCGCCCCGGCGCACTGGCCTTGCTGCAAAGCTTGCAATCGAAAGGCGTGCCCTGCGCGGTGGCTTCTTCCACGCGCCATACCGAGGTGCTGCGCCGCCTGGGTCTGGCTGGCTTGCTGAGCTTTTTCGGCCCCATCCACGGTGGCGACCAAGTTGCGCGCGGCAAGCCCCACCCGGATCTCTTCGAACTGGCAGCCAGCAGCCTGGGCCATGCGCCCGAGCAGACCCTGGTGTTCGAAGACTCCAGCTACGGCGCCCAAGGCGCGCTGGCGGCCGGGGCCGGCGTGGTGCTGGTGCCTGACCTCAAATCCCCAGACCCGGCGACCGCGCCGCGCTGTCTGGTGCTGAACTCGCTCGAAGCCGCCTTGCCCCTGGCCGGGTTGTGGTTCGCCGCCTGAGCCAGCCCCCTCTCGTTTCTGAAGATTGACGACGACCATGCATATCCACATCCTCGGCATTTGCGGCACTTTCATGGGCGGCCTGGCCGCACTGGCGCGCGAGGCGGGCCACCGCGTCACCGGCTGCGATGCCAATGTCTACCCGCCCATGAGCGATCAGCTGCAAGCCCTGGGCATTGAGCTGACCAGCGGCTTTGGCGCCGAACAACTGGCCCTGGCGCCCGATATGTTCGTGATCGGCAATGTGGTCACGCGCGGCGAGAAATTTCCGTTGATGGAAGCGATTCTGGACGCCGGCCTGCCCTACACCAGCGGCCCGCAATGGCTGGCCCAGCATGTGCTGCAAGGCCGCCATGTCTTGGCCGTGGCCGGCACGCATGGCAAGACCACCACCACCTCCATGCTGGCCTGGATTCTTGAGCATGCCGGGCAGCAACCGGGTTTTCTGGTGGGCGGCGTGCCGCAGAATTTCGGCGTCAGCGCCAAGCTGGGCAGTGGCAAAGCCTTTGTGATCGAGGCGGATGAATACGACACCGCCTTCTTCGACAAGCGCAGCAAGTTTGTGCACTACCGCCCGCGCACGGCCGTCCTGAACAACCTCGAGTTCGACCACGCCGACATCTTTGCCGACCTCGGCGCCATCGAAACCCAGTTCCATCATCTGGTGCGCACCGTGCCAGCCAATGGCCGCCTGGTGGTCAATGCGCGTGAGGAAGCGCTGCAGCGCGTGCTCGGGCGCGGTTGCTGGAGCGAGGTGGTGCGCTTCGGCGGCCGCAAGGAAGAGACCGGCGTGCTGCGCGCGCGCGGTGAACCGCAGAGCTTTGATGTGCTGCGTGGCAGCCTCAAGGTGGCGCGGGTGGAGTGGTCGCTGTTCGGTGAGCACAACCAGCTCAATGGCCTGGCAGCCATTGCCGCCGCCGAGCATGTGGGCGTGGCGCCTGAGCAATCCGCCGCCGCCCTGGCGGAATTCCAGAATGTGCGCCGCCGCATGGAACTGCGCGGCGAAGTGGGCGGCGTCAAGGTCTACGACGACTTCGCCCACCACCCCACGGCCATGCGCACGACAGTGGGCGGCCTGCGCCGCCGCATCAAGCCGGACGAGCGCATCCTGGCCATTTTTGAGCCCCGCTCCAACACCATGAAGCTGGGCACCATGAAGGCCCAACTGCCCTGGGCGCTGGAAGAAGCCGACCTGAGCTTTTGCAACCAGCAAGGCCTGGCCTGGGAAGCCAAGGAGGCGCTGGCGCCGATGGGCGCCCAAGCTCAAGTTGGGGCCGACGTCGATGCCCTGCTCAGCGCCGTGCTGCAAGCCGCCAAACCGGGCGACCATTTGCTGTGCATGAGCAATGGCGGCTTTGGCGGCATTCATGAGAAGTTGCTGGCGGGCTTGAAAGCGAAGTTCGGCGCTTGATCGACCTACGGTTGGTCAGCGCCAACCGCACGCCTATCGGTGCTCTTTAACTCGTCCCTAAAGACCTCCCACCGCTTCAAGCTCCAATTGCAAGACCTGCCCCTCTGCCTTGGCCCAGCGGGGATTTCGCCCCCGCGGGCGACTCACTTTTCTTGCTTCACCAAGAAAAGTAAGCAAAAGAAGGCGACCCGACGCCTGGCCCCTGCGGAGTTCGTTGCGGTGCTCGGCTTGAGGGGCGGCGCGCCAGCGCGCCGCGTTGGTGGTTTTGGTTTTGGTTTTGGTTTTGGTTTTGGTT
Organism: uncultured Roseateles sp.; assembly: GCF_945956965.1. Taxonomy (GTDB): domain Bacteria; phylum Pseudomonadota; class Gammaproteobacteria; order Burkholderiales; family Burkholderiaceae_C; genus Paucibacter_A. The sequence goes on along the minus strand of NZ_CAMFJS010000019.1, from coordinate 28,578 downwards.
TTGGTTTTGGTTTTGGTTTTGACCGAGGCGACGCGCAGCGAGCCGAGTGGGCTTCGCATTCCCCGTTTTGCCTGGGCGAGGAGCGCAGGATTCAACGGGCAGCGCGCAGCGCCTTCAAGAGCTGACTTCGCGCCCCTTGTTTGAACGGAGCGTAGCGCAGTGAGTTGGGCGCGGCCCGTTGAAGACGAGCACCACAGCGAACCCCGCCAGGGGCCAGGCATTCGGGGCGGTTTCTTTGCCTACTTTCTTGGGCGCCCAAGAAAGTAGGTCGCCTGCCGGGGCGAATTCCCGGCTGGGCCGTAGATCATTCGAAGCCGAGGAATAGCGAAAGCCGCTGGAGCAACTGGCGCCTCAGGCTCAGCAGCCCGTCAGAGAACTTGAGTCGGGCTCCCGACTTAACCCTTCGCCAACTGATACAGCTCATCCTTCAACCGCGCCCGCTGCTGCTTCATCGCATGCAAAGCGTTGTCCTCAATCGCCTTGATGCCGAGTTCGTCCTGGCTGATTTGCTTGTCCAGTGCGTCGTGCGCTTCAAGCTGCTTGGCAAAGTGCGCGTTCTCGTGTTTGAGCTGCTTGATGCGCTCGGCCAATTCAGGAAACTCGACGCTGAGGGCGTGAGGGAGCAGGCTGCTGTTGTGCATGGCTTCACTTCCTTTGTTTGAGGGGCAACAGTTGGCGCTGCAAGTATTGCATGCAGGCCGCCTTACTCGCGATTCCTGAACGCCAGCCAGCCCGCCACCACCGTGAAGGTCAGGATGATCAGGGCGATGATGGCAAAGCCGTGAGGGTGATCGGCCAGCGGGATGCCGCCCACATTCATGCCCAGCATGCCGGCGATGATGTTGATCGGTAAAGCCAGCACCGTCACCACGGTCAGGGTGAAGACGCTGCGGTTGGTTTGCTCACCCACCTGAGCGGCCATTTCTTCTTGCAAGAGTTTGATGCGCTCCTGCAGCGCAGCCAAATCGCGGATGACGATGCTGAACTCCTCGGTGCTTTGGCGCAGCTCGTCCAGATCATGCGGCGTGACCCAGGGCGGCGGCTGGCGCAACAGGCGGAACAGGGCGCCGGGCTCGGGTGCTAACAGCCTTTGCAAGCGCACCAGCACCCGGCGCAGCTTGCCCATATCGGCGCGCTTTTGTTGCAGATGGCCTTGCAGCAGCGCGTCTTCCACCCGGTCCACTTGCAAGGTGGCATCGCGCACGATGCGTACCAGCACATCGCCCTGGTCCTGCATCAAATGGTTCAGCAGCGCGACCGAGGAGCCGAAACGCGCCCCATCACGCACCGCCTGGCGCAGCCGGTCGATAGAGCGCAGCGGATGCACGCGGGCGCTGACGGCCACGCGGGGGTTGACGTTGACCCACAGACTGGCGATCTCGGAGGGGTCAAAGGAAAACTCGAAAGCCACATCGTTGACGACAGCGATCAGGTTGTCAGCCGCGTCTTCAATGCGCGTGGAGCGCGAGCCTTCGCGCAGGGCGTCGAAGAACTCCGGCGGCAGGTCCAGATGAGACTGCATCCATTTGGCGGAGGCGGTGTCGGTCAGGTTGAAGTGCAGCCAGATGAACTCACCCGGCGTCTCGGAAGGACTCTTGGCCACCCATTGCAAAGCCTCGCCCAGCTCAATGGCCCGCCCCTGGCCCTGGTGCGTGAACAAGAAGCCGCAAATCAGCGCCCGGTCTTCGGCCGCAAAGGTGTACGCCATCGTCATCAAACCTCACTCAAATCACATCCGCACCTGGATTGTTCCAGCGAATTAAGTCAAAGACTTGCCGCGCTGCCACACGACCGCCTTGCCGGCAATAAAAAAGGCCGGCGCTTGCGCACCAGCCTTTGCTTCATGCTTCAGTCCCGCAGCTGACCTTCATCAGCCGCGAGCTGGGCGCATTAAACCCGCTGCATATTGGCGCGCAGCACGGTGGACAAGGTGTCCAGGCTTTCGGCCAGATGGGCGCGGGTTTCAACCGAATGGCCGCCCTTGGCCAGCGCGTTCTTCAGGTCGGCTTGCAGCTGAACCGCATGCAGACGCGCCAGCGAATAGGCATCCGCCAACACGCCAGGGCCACCGCCCTTGGTCAGCACGGCTTGCAGGCGCTTGAGATGCTCGCGTTGCAGATTGCGACGCAGGCGGTCGATCTCGGTGCCGCTCTTGAGCTCGCTCCAGATCGTGCTGTTGAGCGTGGCATAGACCTCGCTGAGCGAGATCAAGCCCTTGCGCTGGTTCTCAGGCACATAGGACGGCAGATCCAGCAAGCGCATCGCGGTGTTGCCGCTGAGCAAGCGGTCCAGCGCCACCAGCTGCACGCGGGCCACGGCGGCCGGCACATTCAGCGGGCCGCCACGGTCCCACTCGTTGTAGTCGATGGTCAGGGTGCTGAGGAACTCAGGGCGGAACTTGAAGCTGTCCACGCTGAACAGACCCGAAGCCAGGAACTGCAAGGCTTCACGCTGCTTGGCGGGCTCCACCGGCTTGAAGCTGGCGCGGCCGGTGCTGCCGGGCAGATCGCGGTTGGCATACATGCCGCCCACATACTTACCCACCAGCTCGGAGGAGCGGAACAGCTGATTGAAGCCGCTGACCAAGGCACGTCGCTGACGCATCGGGTCCTCGCCGGCTTCGGGCTTGCGGTCCTGCACGCGGGCCCACAATTCCTTGGACAGTTTCAGGCGCTTCTTGTAGTAAGCCAGCGGGTCATCGCCAAGGTCGAAACGGTTGGCCATGGGGTCCATGCCATCGTAGGGGCCGAAGCCGCCGGCATCGCCATCGTCGGCATAAGCCAGCGCCGGCTCGGTGCTGCGCCCCGCGATCTTGGCCAACTCGGCCGCCTCGTTCTCCACCGCGATGGGCTTGTAGGCGTACTCGATGGCCCAGTAGTCATACGGGCCCAGTTGGGTGTTGTTGATCGTGGTGGGCGCCTCGCCTTGCAGCGGGATGTTGTAAGCGTTGTAGTCCATCACCGAGCCGGAAATACCGTTGGCTTCGGTGAAGGCCTTGTCCTTGAGCTGCGCCTGCGTGATGGTGGTCGAGGCTTTGAAGTTGTGCTTCAGGCCCAGGGTGTGGCCCACCTCATGCATGATCACATCCTTGATGCGGGCGAAGATGAAGGCATCGGCCTCGGGGCTGTCGGGCGCGATCTCGCCGCGCGCTTCCAGCACATCCAGGGCGAAGTCCAGCTCGGCAGCGGCTTCGTGGGCGTAATTGCAATAAGCATGGTCCGCGCCGCCGGCCTTGGCGGCCAGGCTCAGCGGGGTCTGGCTCAAACCGGCCGACATGCCGGGGCCCAGGTCTTCGCTGATGAAGGCACGGCCGCCGCGCACAAAGATGTCGCTCATACCGATGTCGGCATCGATGATTTCGCCGCTGCGTGGGTCCGCATGGCTGGGGCCAATGGCAAAGCCCACATCGGCGCCCACAAACCAGCGCACCGAGGCGTGGTCGGCGTCCATATTGTCCCAATCGGCATCGTCGGGCTGCTGCTTGGCCACCACGGCGTTCTTGAAGCCGATCTTCTCGAAGGCCTTGTTCCACTCCACGATGCCGGCCTCAACAGCGGGGCGGTACTTGGGCGGAATGTTCTTGTCCATCCAGTAGGTGATGGGCTTGACCGGCTCAGACAGCGCAGCTGCCGGGTCAGCCTTCTCCAGGCGCCAGCGCTTGACGTAGTGCACGCGCGGGTTGGGCTTGCTGTCCTTGCCCAGGTCGGTGAAGCTTTCCATGAAGTGACCCAGGCGCGGGTCGGTCAGGCGTGGCGCCATGGCAGTTTCCGGCAGGGCCGTGAAGCTGTAGACGAAGCTGACGAACATGCTGCGGGGGTCAGGTGTTGCCTGCGGCGGGGTCGGCACCGGCACCGGCGGGGCCACCAGCGGCGGCGCAGGGATGCGCGGAGTGAAGAAGTGCATGCGCGCCGTCAGGGTGCTGAGCTTGGCATCGGCGCGGGTGGCTTCGAAGTAGGAGTTGCTGCGGTCAGCCGCGTAAGGCAGGCGGTAGGCCATCTCCAGGCGGGTCGACAGGCCAGGAATATCGTTCAGGAACATGCCCGCGTCGATCAGCACCGACTTACGCTCGGGGTGCTCGGCGCTGGCCACCGTGCCTGCCGCCAGCAAGCTGGGCGAGAAGGCTTGCTGCACGGCCAGCTTGCCGCCGCCTTCGGCGCGGAAAGCGGTGTTCAAGGCCACCAGCTGAATCTGGTTGCCGATGCGGCGCCATTCCACCAGCTGGTCCATGCCCATCTGGCTGGCGTAGAGGCCGCGCTCACCCACGGCATTGGCCACGTTGGCAGTGAACATGAAGGGCTTGCCGATCTTGTCCTTGGGGATTTCCAGCCAGACTTTTTCATCCTTGCGCCAGATCGGGAACAGGCCGTCTTGCGACTTGGCTTCCTTGATCACATCGGCGAAAGGCTTGGGCGCGCTCGGGTCAGCGGGCGGGCGTGGCGGCTGGCCGGCGGCTGATGCAGCTGCACCGGGTGCGGCAGCGGCCTTGGCGGACGGCGTGCCATTGGCGGCAGCAGGTGCGGCTGGCGCAGCCGGTGCGGCATTCGCAGCGGCAGCGGCCGGTGCGGTCGCCGAGGGCGTGCCCGCGCAAGCGCTCAGCAAAGCCACGGCAGCGGCGACGGCGCTCAAACCTGCAACGCGGCGCAAAGCCGGTGCCTGCAACAGCGCGTCTTTGGCATCAACAAAAGAACTCATTCAGACCATCCTTGGACCGTTTTTTGAAACAAGGCCCGCGCCAGCAAAACGCTGCGCAGGCCGACAAATCAATCATCGCATGCACACCCGGCAGCCAATTCCTCGCAAGGCTCGGCGCCCGGGCATGAAGCCAGCAACTGTCCCCGCTCACCCGGCTGGCGTCAATCGCGAATACCGCCGTTCACACAGGCCATTCCACGTTTTGTCGCAAGCGCGGCGCGCGCCCTGCCTACACTGCGGGGCATGAACGATGTTTATCAGGGAACACCCCAGCACGAAGCGGCCGCTACAGAGGCCCCGCCGGCGCCCGCCACCCGCTGCAGCCATCTGCTCTATCTGCACGGCTTTCGCTCCTCACCCCGCTCGGCCAAGGCCGTGCGCATGGCGCAATGGGTGGCGCAGCATCGCCCAGACCTGCACTTCGCCTGCCCGCAACTGCCGCCCTCACCCGCCGAGGCCATGGCCTTGATGCAGGAACTGACCCGGGGCTGGCCCCTGCACAGCAGCGCCCTGATGGGCAGCTCGCTGGGCGGCTTCTATGCCACGGCCATGGCGCAGCAGCCGGGCTGGGAGGCGGTGCCCACCGTGCTGCTCAACCCCGCGGTGGACCCGGCCCGAGATTTGGCCGGCTACATCGGCGAACAAACCTGCTGGCAAGACCCGGAGCAACGCTTCTTCGTGCGACCCGAATTCATGGGCGAATTGCTGGCCCTGAACGCGGGCGAGTTACGCGCGCCGGCACGCTTTCTGGCCGTCATCGCCAAGGGCGACGAGGTGCTGGACTGGCGCGAAATGCTGGCCCGCTACGCCAACTGCCGCATCCACCTGCTGCCCGGCTCGGACCACGGCCTGACGGCGGACTTTGAGGGCCTGCTGCCCGAGCTGAGCGACTTCTTACGGCTCTAAACCCGGTCGGGCAGATCGTCTGCCACCGCATGCCGCTCGAAGTGCAGCAAGTCATGCCAGACCCCGCCCAGCTCAAAGCTGCGGCGGGAGTGGCCGTACTGCACAAAGCCATGGCCCAGCAGCACCCGCAATGAGCCGGTGTTGTCCGGCCGGGCGCTGGCTTCCACGCGAGCCAAGCCTAGCTTGCCGAAGGCCTCGGCCAAGATCAGGCGCACCGCAGCCTTGGCGAAGCCGCGGCCCTGATAGCCCTCACCCACCCGGTAGCCCAGGCTGGCAGCGTGAAAGTGGGCACGCCGAATCTGGCTCAAGTTGACCCGCCCGACCAGGGCGCCGCTGCCCTGCTCACGCAAGAGGAACTGATAGGCCTGATCCTCCAGCGCCTCACGCTGCGCCGTCATCACGGCGGCGACCACGCCCTCGCGGCTGTAATAACTGGCCGGCCGGGCGTTGATGCGGGACTCGAAAAAGGCCCGGTTCGCCTGCTCAAAGGCTAGCATTTCATCCACATCGGCCAGGCTAGGTGCGGCCAGGTAAACCAAGTCAGACATCGAAGACCTTTCAAACGGCGGACATGGGCGCGGCACCAAAACTCCGCCAGGCCCTGCTTAGCGCTACATTCTCCAGCCATCATGTGCAACCTCCACCATGTTTCGCCCAAGGAAGAAATCGAACGCTACTTCCGCGCCAGCCTGCACAGCAGCTTGCAAGGCGAGGCCTACCCCAGCGTGGCCGTGGGCCCGTTTGGCAGTGGCGTATTCATACGCGCCGGGCAGCCAAATTCGAGCGGGGGCGTCACACGCCTGGCGGTGAAGGGCCAGTGGGGCATGATCGCGCCACGCGCGTCCAGCGCCAGGCCGGCTTCGCGCGCCATCCTGACCAATAACGCCCGCATCGAATCAGTCGCCCAACGTCCCACCTACCGCGATGCCTGGGCCAGCGGCCGGCGCTGCCTGATTGCCGCCGCCAGCTACCAAGAGCCCAACTGGGAAACCGGCCGCAATATCTGGTGGACGCTGCGCCGCGCCGATGGCGCGCCCTGGGCGCTGGCCGGCATCTGGAGTGAGTGGGTCAACCCGGAGTCGGGCGAGCTGGTACCCAACTTCAGCATGCTAACGATGAATTGCGACGGCCACCCGCTGCTGGCTCGCCTGCACAAGCCCGACCCCAAGCTGCCGGACGATGCGCAAGACAAGCGCAGCGCCATTCCCATCCAGCCTGAGTTGTGGGACTTGTGGCTGCACGGCCCGCAGGAAGAAGCCTGCCGTGAGGTGCTCAAGCTGCCTGCGGCCGAGCTATTCGAGTCCTCGGTCACACAGGAAACCGATGCCTTGCTGGCACGCCTGCGCGCCGGGCCGAAAGGGCCGAAAGGGCCGTCTGAACCGCAGCAGGGCTCGCTGCTTTAGAGCGACTCAAGGCATGCCATTGCGCCCATGGGCCAGAAAGCCGGGGCGCTGGCTCAGCGTGTCGTAAAAAGCCTGCACCGCCGGCAGCGCGGGTCTTTGCTCGGCCGGCAGCGGCGCCATCATCCAGCGGTGGGTGGACAAACCCAGCACGATGTCGGCCAAGCTGAAGCTGTCACCCAGCACAAAAGGCCCGCCGCTGCGCTGCAGCTGCGCGTCCAGCATCTGCATATGCCGATGCCAGTTGGCAATGCTCGCGGCCAGTTGCTGCGGGTCCGCATGCGCAGGGCTTTGCCGCACCAAGCCCATGAAGGCATAGCGCCAGGAATTGTTCAGCTCGGTCGCCTGCCAGTCCATCCACTGCTCCACCCGCGCGCGGCCTTGCGGGTCGGCGGGCAGCAGGTCGAAGCGTCCCTGGCGCAAGGCCAGGTAGCGGCAAATGGTGTTGGACTCCCACAGCACAAAGTCGCCATCACGAATCACCGGCACCATGGCATTGGGGTTGAGCGCCAGGAACTCAGGCACCTGGGTATCGCGTTCGCCTGAACCCCAGGGCTCGTGATTGATGGGCAAGTCCAGCTCCGCGCACAGCCACAAAACCTTGCGCACATTGATGGAACTGGCTTTGCCCAAGACCTGCAGTGGCGAAGCGGCTGAATTCATGCTGCGATCCTTTTTCTACTCAATCTGATGTCGAATGAACAAGCTGCTTTCATTCATTTCGCAGGCTTACGCGCCAGTTGAAGCCCCATATCCTCGCGCGCCACGTTATAGCTCCACATGAAAGGCAAGGTGCTGCGCGACGGCAGGGCTGCGTAGGCCTTGGCCAACTCGGGCTGGGCGCGGTAGTTGAACAGGCCGATGGGTTTGCTGTAGTTGCCGAACAGCTCCACGCGGTAGCCGGCGTCCAAGAGCGTGCGGTAAGGCAGGCCGGTGTCGTCTTGCACGATCACCGGGCTTTTGTTCAGCACCAAGGCCGTCATGACGGAGAACTCAGGGCCGTGCATCAGATAAGACGCCGCCTTCAGCAGCGTTGCGGTGGGCGCCTGCTTTTCCATATAGCGCGGGAAATAGGGGCGGCGCTTGAGGCCTTCATCCGAGGCATCAAAGTTGGCATAGAACAAGGTCTGCACCTTGTTGCTGCCAGGCTGGCTGAAGCTGAACAGCACCGCGCGCGGCACGCGTTTGCGCGGCTTGGCTTCCGCCGCTGAAGCAGGGGCAGCGTTGGGGTCGGCCTTGGGATCAATCGCCGCATCGCGCGTTCTGTACTCGAAAAAGGGAGTGCCATCGAGCGATTTGTACTCGATGCCTTTCAGCTCGTAACCCAGGCGAGCCAGCGTCACGCTGATCAGTGGGATCACACCATCCAGCTTCTTGGAGCGGAAGTCCTTGCTCATGTACTGAGTGACAAAGAAGTTGCGACGGAGCAAATACTCCTGCGACTGATTCATCGCCTTGACGAACTGCTTCACCTCGGCGGCCGGCTTGTTGGTCAGGTCCGGCAAAGTGCCCACGGGCTCCAGCCCGAACAAGATGTAGTGCTGGCAGCTGGGGAACAGGGTCAGGGCATTGAGCACATCCGGCCCGCCGAAGGGGTAGAACAAGGTCTTGCAGGCAGCCTGTTCGGCCGCCAGATTGGCTTGCGAGAACTTGCGCATTTCGGCCAGCTGGCCCTTCTTCAGCGCGTCCCAGGTGGCGTTGGTCTGTGCGAACAAGGCCGACAGTTCGGGGTCAGTGACCGGCGTCTGCCCGGCCAGCTGCTGGGCCTGAAGCGTCAAGGCATTCGTCGCCGCTGCGGCTTTGAGCGGCAGCGCTGCCGCCAAGACCAGCACCGACAAACCGGCCAGCAAGGTAGAAAGTTTGAGATTTTTCCGCAGAGTGGTGTTCGTCATCATCAGGCAGCTGAGTCAAGGCCATCAGTTGACCATATCAAATGACGGCCTCGTTGCTCGGCCACCGCAGAGCCCGCCCCACAGGCCGCCTTCTCTCGGCATACCCCCCGCGAATCAGGGGCGCCCAAGAAGGCAGCTGCGTCTAGCGCGCCACAGGCCAGGCCACCGCACCCGGCAGCGTCAGCGCGCGAAAGCCCGGGCGGCCAAACAGATAACCCTGCATCAGGCTCACACCCTCATGGCTGAAGAAGTCGCGCTCACCCACGGTCTCGATGCCCTCGGCGATGACGGCAATCCCCAAATCCTGGCAGATGCGCAAAATGCCGCGCGCAATCGCCTGCCGAGATCGACTGCCATCAATACCGCGCACCAAGGCCATATCAAGCTTGATCAGCTCGGGCTGGAAGTCCGCCAGCAAGGTCAGGCCGGCATAGCCCGCGCCGAAATCGTCGATGGCGGTCAAAAAGCCGCAGCGCTGGTATTCGCGCAGGATGGAAGCCAGCCACGGCCCGTCTTCCACCCGCTCGCCCTCGGTCACCTCGAAGATGATGCGATCCAAGGGGAAGCCGTTGACGCGCGCCGCCTCCAGCGTGGTGCGGATGCAGACCTCGGGCTTGTAGACCGCATTGGGCAAGAAGTTGATGGACAGGCGGGTCTCCAAACCCAGCGAGGCCGCCGTCTTGATGGATTTGACCCGGCAAGCCTGGTCAAAGCGGTAACGGTTGCCTTCGTTGACCTGGCTCAGCACCGAGCCGGCGCCCTGACCTTCAGGGCCGCGAACCAGGGCCTCGTGCGCCCAAATGCTTTGCGAGGCCAGATCAACAATGGCTTGATAGGCAAAGTCGAAACGAAAGCTCAGCTTGTCGGCGTCGCCACAGCCGCCGCAGGGGGAGCCATCGTCGAGTTGAATGAAGTCAGAGGCGCTCATGGCTGAACCGTCCTTTTGGCAATTGAACTCGCTCCATCCACCGGCACAAGGGCATGTCTTCCATCGCCAAGCTTAGCCGTCGCATTCGTCCCGGCCCTGCGTGCGGCATGCGGCAGGCAGTCGATGACCATGCTGAAAAGGAATTTGGTAGGCCGCCCGTGAGTCGAACACGGCACCAACAGATTATGAGTCTGCTGCTCTAACCATCATGAGCTAGCGGCCCCCGAGAGGGAAATGCACTCCGGCATTGCACCGGAAGGCGCGGATTGTATAGGCCCGGCGCCGGGCTATTTCTGTGACAGCGCCTGGCTCATCATGCGCGAGGTGATGTCGACAATCTGGATCATGCGGTCATACGCCATCCGGGTCGGGCCAATCACGCCCAGGGTGCCCACGATGTGGCCGTCAATCTCATACGGCGCCGAGACGATGGACAACTCTTCAAATGGCACGACCTGGCTCTCGCCACCGATGTAGATGCGCACGCCCTCGGCGCGGCTGGACACATCGAGCAAGCGCATCAGCTGCGTCTTTTGCTCGAACATATCGAACAGGCGCCGCAAGCTGCCCATATCGTTGCCGAAGTCTTGCACGGTGAGCAAATTGCGCTCGCCGGCAATGACCACGCGCTCTTGTTCCTCGGCCATGGCGTCGGTGCCGGCTTGCACGGCTGCGCTCATCAAGGCGGCGATTTCACCGCGCAGGGCGTCCACTTCAGACTTCAAACGCTCCCGCACACCTTCCAGGCTCAAACCCGCATAACCGCTGTTCAGGCGGTTGCTGGCCTCGGCCAACTCGGACTGGCTCAGGTCTTGCGCGGTGAAGATGACCCGGTTCTGCACATCGCCGTCCGGCGAAACCATGATCACCAAGACCCGCCGCTCGCCCAGGCGCAGGAATTCGATGTGGTGGAAGACGCTGGGCTTGCGCGGTGCCGTCACCACGCCAACAAAATTCGACAGATTGGACAGCAGCGTCGCCGCATTGGCGATGACGCGCTGCGGTTGATCGGGTGCCAGATGCGGCTCAATCGGCCGGGCATCAGCCCCCAGCAGCGCGGTCTGCGTGGTCAACATGGTGTCGACAAACAGGCGATAGCCGCGCGAAGTGGGGATGCGGCCGGCACTGGTGTGCGGGCTGGCAATCAGGCCTAAGTCTTCAAGGTCGGCCATCACATTGCGGATGGTGGCCGGGCTCAACTCCAGGCCGGAGGCTTTGGACAGCGTGCGCGAACCCACGGGCTGACCGTCAGCGATATAACGTTCAACCAAGGTTTTCAGCAGAGATTTGGATCGCTCGTCGAGCATAAGTGCATTGTAAGGAAAGGCGTGCACGCCGATGGCGAGCAGGCCGGAACTCTCCATGAAACAACAAGGGCCTGTGGTGTAATTCTCGCCATGGCCAAACCGTTCCAACATGTGGCAATTGTGGGCAAACATCAAGCCCGGGGTATCCGCCCAATTCTTGAGGAAATTGCCGACTTTGTGATGAGGCAAGGCCTGGACGTTTCGCTTGAACGCGACACCGCCCTGAACACCGGCATCACCAGCTTCGACGCCAAGTCGAACGAGGAGCTGGGCCAGCAATGCGATCTGGCCATCGTCGTCGGCGGCGACGGCACCATGCTGGGCTTTGCCCGCGAGATGGCCCGCTACGGCGTGCCGCTGGTGGGCATCAACCAGGGCCGGCTGGGCTTCATCACCGATATTTCCATCGAACATTACCAAGAGGCGCTAACGCCCATCTTGGCGGGTGACTTCGAAACCGAGAAGCGCCCCATGCTCGAAGGCGCCGTCTGGCGCGACGAGCGCAGCATTTTTGAAGGCTTTGCGCTCAACGATGTGGTGGTGAGCCGCGGCGCCACCGCCAGCATGGTGGAGTTGCGCGTTGATGTGGGCGATGAGTTCGTGGCCAATATGCGGGCGGACGGCATCATCGTCGCCTCGCCCACCGGCAGCACCGCCTATGCACTGTCCGCCGGCGGGCCCATCCTGCACCCCTCCATCGCGGGCTGGCTGCTGGTGCCCATCGCCTCGCACACCTTGTCGAACCGGCCCATCGTTTTGCCGGACACCGGTGAGGTGCGCATGGAAATCGTGGCCGGCCGCGACGCCAGCGTGAATTTCGATATGCAAAGCCTGGCCAGCCTGCTGCACGGCGACCGCATCACCGTGCGCCGCTCGACCCATCAGGTTTGTTTTTTGCACCCCAAGGGCTGGAGTTATTACGCCACGCTGCGCCGCAAGCTGCGCTGGTATGAGGGAGTGAGTTGAAATGACTGCAGCCTGTTCTTTGCCGCTGCTGAGGATGCAACTATGTTGAGGCGCATGAGCCTGCGGGATTTCGTCATCGTTCCCGAACTGGAGCTGGATTTCGCTAACGGCTTTTCCGTGCTGACCGGTGAAACCGGCGCGGGCAAGTCGATTCTGATCGACGCCCTGCAACTGGCCCTGGGCAGCCGCGGCGACGCCGGTGTGGTGCGCGAGGGCGCTGCCCGGGCCGACATCACGGCCGAATTCGACCGCCCCGCCCACCTCAGCAGCTGGCTGGATGAGGCCGGCTTCGAGCATGAATCCGGCACGCTGCTGCTGCGCCGCGTCATCGACGCCCAAGGCAAGAGCCGCGCCTGGATCAACGGCAGCCCCGCCACCGTCACTCAGCTGCGCGAGCTGGCCGACAGCCTGCTGGACATTCACGGCCAACATGCCTGGCAAGGCCTGACCCGCCCGGCCGCCGTGCGCGCCCTGCTGGATGATTACGCCGGCCTCGACCTGGCAGCGTTGACGGCCGCCTTCGCCGCCTTCAAGCAAGCCAGCGATGCGCTGACCCACGCCCAGTCCGACCAAGCCGATTTGCTGCGCGAGCGCGAGCGCCTGGCCTGGCAGATCGGCGAGATTGACCGCTTGGCGCCTGGCGCCGACGAATGGGATGAGCTCAACGCCGAGCATCAAAAGCTCTCACACGCACAGTCCTTGATGGACGCCGCACGCGGCGCGCTGAACGAGCTCAGCGAAGCCGAACCCAGCGCCGAGAGCATGCTCAGCACCGCACTCGATCAGCTGGAAAAAGTGCTGGACTTTGATGCCAGCCTGCTGCCTGCCGTCGAAGCCCTGCGCGGCGCGCAAACGCAGATGCAAGACGCCAGCCATACGCTCAGCGCCTATTTGCACAGTACCGAGCTGGAGCCCGGCCGCATGCAGGAGCTGGACGAACGCGTTTCCGCCTGGCTGACTCTGGCACGCCGCTACCGCCGCCCGCCGCAAGAGCTGGCTGCCTTGCACGCCCAGTGGCGCGGCGAGTTGCAAGCGCTGGACGCCGCCAGCGATCTGGAATCCCTGGAAAAGCAGCTGGCCGCCGCGAAGCAGCAGTTCAGCATTGAGGCCAAGAAAGTGTCGGCCGCGCGCCGCGCCGCCGCGCCCAAGCTGGCCGCCGCCGTCACCCAAGCCATGCAACAGCTGGGCATGACTGGCGGCGTGTTCGAGATTCAATTGCTGAGCCAGGATCAGCCGCAAAGCTTTGGCCTGGAGTCGACCGAATTTCTGGTGGCCGGCCACGCCGGCAGCGCGGCGCGGCCGCTGGCCAAAGTGGCCTCGGGCGGCGAGCTCTCGCGCATCGCCCTGGCCATCGCCGTAACAGCCAGCCAGCAGAGCCAAGCCGGCGTGGGCACGCTGATTTTTGACGAAATTGATGCCGGTGTCGGCGGCGCGGTGGCAGAGACCGTGGGCCGCCTGATGAAACAGCTGGGGCGCGAGCGCCAGGTTTTGGCGGTGACTCACTTGCCGCAAGTGGCTGCCTGTGCCGACCAGCATCTGGTGGTAGCCAAGAGCCTGCACGGCGGGCAGACCTGCAGCGAGGTGCGGCCGGTCAGCGGTGAAGCCCGCACGGCCGAAATCGCCCGCATGCTCGGTGGCGAGCGACTGTCTTCCACCAGCCTGGCACATGCCCAGGAAATGCTGGACCTCTCCGGCCTGCCCACGGCCGGCGCCAAACCCAAGAAAGCCAAGTCATGAGCAGCCCCGAGAACGAGGCCACGACACCGGCCCCATCACCGACCGCAGACACGCCGGTACACAGCGATGTGGTGCTGGTCACCGGCATGTCGGGTGGCGGCAAGTCGGTGGTGATGCATGCGCTGGAAGACGCCGGCTTTTTCTGTGTCGACAACCTGCCGGCCGAGCTGCTGCTGGAGTTCCTGAATCTGGAGAAGCTGCGCGGCAAACGCCATGTCGCGATTGCCGTGGATGTGCGCAGCGTCGGCTCCCTGCCTCTGCTGCTGCCACTGATCAAAAAGCTGCGCACTGAGGGCGTGCCGGTGCGCTCGATCTTTTTGGATGCCAATACCGAGGCCTTGATGCGGCGCTTCTCCGAGACGCGCCGCCCGCACCCACTGCGCCAAGACCTGGGCCAAGAACTGAGTCAGCAGCTACAGATCGAGGGCGAGGATCAGCATCGCGCCCTGCTGGACGCCATCACGCTGGAGCGCGAATTGCTCAGCGCCCTGCGGGTGGAATCCACGGTGCTGGACACCTCTCAGCTGCGCCCAGCCCAGCTGCGCGCCTGGGTGCGCGATCTGGTGGTGGTGGACGGCACCACGCTGACCCTGGTGTTCCAGTCATTCGCCTTCAAGCATGGCGTGCCCAGCGACGCTGACCTGGTGTTTGATGTGCGCGTGCTGCCCAACCCTTATTACGACCGCGAGTTACGGCCGCTGACCGGGCGCGACGCGCCGGTGGCTGACTATCTAGCCGCCCAACCCGAGGTGGATTTGATGATGGGCCAGATCTCTGGCTTCCTGGCCACCTGGCTGCCCAGCTATGCCGCTGATCAGCGCAGTTATTTGACGGTGGCGATTGGCTGCACCGGGGGTCAGCATCGCTCAGTGTTTTTGGTCGAAGCGCTGGCGCGCAAATTCGCCAGCCATGGCCAGGTGCTCAAACGCCACCGGGAGTTGGATGCGCGCTGAGCGCAGTGACTGACTGCCCAAGCGCGAGCGCGCAAGGGCTTTAAGCGTTATGCCTGCTGAGCCTTATCCTCGGCAGACATCATTGCCAGCAGCACCGCGCTGCCAACAGGCACAAAGATCACCACCAAAGGCAACCACAAAAGCAGCGAGCGGCCGCTGCGCTTGAGCACCATGGCCATGAAGGCCCAATGCGCCGCCAAGCAAATCGCCAGACCCAGAGCCAGCAAGACGATGCGCGCCGCCGGTGGCTCGTCCATATTGGCGGCCGAGACCAAAAACCACAGGCAGCAGCCAGCAGCAAACAAGGCGACCAAAGCCGATTCGATCGTGGTTTTAACAGCGCTGTTCATCAAAGCCCCATGTGTTCATCGCGGTGCTGAGCAAGGTTCAGCCGATTAATTTCTTCAGCGGCGCCGGCAAGGCGTAGTCGGCCAGGCGCTCACGAGCCACCCATTCTCCATCGAATTGACTGGCATCCGGCCGGCTGCGCAATTCGGCCCGCTGGGTATGCAAGGTCCAATCGAAATGCGTCAGCACATGCTTGATGCCAGGCATGGGCTCCAGCGGCGTGGCCAGCGCGCTGGCCGCTTGGCGCAGCGCCGCCTCGTCCTCGAACATGGGCAGGCTCCACAGCCCTGCCCACACGCCAGTGGCCGGGCGCTGGCTCAGCAAGACCTGACCCTCATGCTCCAGCCACAGCCACCAGTTCTCGCGCCGGCTGCGCTTCAATTTCTTGGTTTTGATTGGGAAGCGCGTCGGCTCGCCTTGTGCGCGGCCAGCACACAGTTCATGCACCGGGCACAGCAGGCATTGCGGCGCGCGTGCCGTGCAAACACCTGAGCCCAAATCCATCAAGCCCTGGGTGTAGGCCGTCATCTGATCGGCCTGCGCAGGCAGCAGCTCGGTGGCCAGCAGCCAGAGCTTTTTCTCTTCCGCCGCGCTGGCCATATCGCCCTCGAAAGCCAGCAGGCGCGTCAGCACGCGTTTGACATTGCCATCCAGAATCGCGACCCGCTCGCCAAAGCAAAAGGCCGCAATGGCTGCTGCGGTGGAACGGCCAATGCCGGGCAATTCCTGCAGGGCCGCCGCCGAGCCCGGGAAAGCCCCGCCATGCTGGCTGGCCACGGCTTGCGCGCAAGCGTGCAGATTGCGCGCCCGGCTGTAATAACCCAGGCCCGCCCACAGCGCCAAGACCTCGTCCAGCGTGGCGGCGCCAAGATCGAGCACCGTAGGGAAACGCGCCAGAAAGCGCTGGTAGTAGCCCAGCACCGTCGTCACCTGGGTCTGCTGCAACATGATCTCGGACAGCCAGACGCGGTAAGGGTCGCGCGTGTTCTGCCAAGGCAAGCTATTGCGGCCGTGGCTGCGCTGCCAGGCCACCAGGCGGGGCGCGAAAAAATCGACTACTTCTTTTGGCATTTGGGGCAGAAAAAGGTGGAGCGCTGGCCCTGCACGATGCGGCGCACCGGGGTGTCGCAGCGCAAGCAGGGCAGGCCTTCGCGGCCATAGACGCTGGCCTGCATCTGAAAACTGCCAGCCACGCCGTGGGCATCTTTGAAATCACGCAAGGTGGTGCCGCCGGCTTCCAGCGCCTGGGCCAGCACGCCGCGCACGGCCTGAGCCAGGCGCTCGGCCCGGGGGCGGCTGACTTTGGAAGCGGCTAAGCGGGGGTCAATGCCGGCCAGAAACAGGGATTCACAGGCGTAGATATTGCCGGCGCCCACAACGATATCGCCCGCCAACAGGGCCGACTTCACCGCCACCCGGCGCCCGCTCAAGCCCGCACGCAAGTATTCACCGGTGAAGCGCGGATCAAAAGGCTCAAGCCCCAGGCCGGCCAGCAGCTTGGCGGCAGGCGGCTGATCAAAAGCAGGCGACCAGACCACCGCGCCAAAGCGACGCGGGTCATTGAGACGCAGCAGGCCGCGGTCGGTGTAGAGGTCGAAATGGTCGTGCGGGCCGGGCGCATTTGGCGTACTTTGCGGCGCGGCGCTGAAGGCCAGCGAACCCGACATGCCCAGATGCAGCAGCAAACCGCCCTGCGCCACCGGCGCGGAAATCGGCAGCCACAAATATTTACCTCGGCGGGTCACAGCGCCAACGCGACCGCCCACCAGGCTGTCGGCCTCCAAGCCCAGCGGCCAGCGCAGAGGTTTACCCAGAGCCACGCGGGTGACCGTGGCGCCTTCAATGGCTTGCGCAAAGCTGCGGCGGGTGACTTCGACTTCGGGGAGCTCGGGCATGCGGCCATCATATCGGGGCAGAATGCGGGGCAAAGCGAGTCCTTGCCCAGTCATCGCCCCGCAGCATCGTTCACGCAGGAGCTTTCATGCCCGAGTATTGCCGCCCAGGCGGTCTTTCTTCCTTCCCCCGCAAAGCCAGCCTGGCTTTGTTGAGCGCCGGCCTCATGTCTTTGACGAGCTTGGCTGCATGGGCAGCCCCGGCCGCACAGGCCAAGCCGGCCGACCCCAAGCCAGCTGCTGCAAGCGAAGCCGCCTCGGCCCCTCTCAATTCAGAACTGGACGCGCCACTGTTCTACCAGCTCTTGGTGGGCGAGCTTGAGTTGCGCAGCGGCCAGCCCGGCGTGGCCTACCAGGTGCTGCTGGACGCCGCCCGGCGCACCAGCGACGAGGAGTTGTTCAGCCGCGTGGTCAGCATCGCCCTGCAAGCCCGCGCCGGTGATCAGGCCCTGCAAGCCGCCAAGGCCTGGCGCGACACCCTGCCCAAGTCCACCGCCGCCCAGCAAATGACGCTGCAATTGCTGGCCGCATTGAATCGCCCGAATGAAGCGCCCGAGCCCCTGCGGGCGCTGCTGGCGCTCAGCCCGGCTGAGCAGCGCAGCGGTGTGCTGATGTCCATGCCCCGCCTATTCCAGCGCGCGGCCGAGCCCAAACGCGTTTTGGCCGCCCTGGACCCGGTGTTGGAATCAGCGGCCGCGCAAAAGGAAACCCGGCTTGCCGCGCTGCTGACTCAGGCCCGGCTGAGCATTGCAGCCGGCGACACGGCCCGCGCCTTCAGCTTGTGCAAGAGTTTGGCCGCCGAGTACCCCGATGCCGACGACGCCATGCAACTGGCGCTGGAGCTGATGACAACACGCCCCGAGGCGGAAAGCCTGATCAAGGCCCGCTTGACGGCCCAGCCGAGTAACCACGCCCTGCGCCTGGCTTACGGCCAGGCCCTGGTGCGTGCCCAACGCGCGGCCGATGCGGCCAAAGAGTTCCGCGCCGTGACCCAGGCCGCCCCGCAGATCTCCACCGCCTGGTTTGGGCTCGGCGCGCTTGAGCTGGACCTGCGCCACCCCCAAGAAGCCGAGAACGCCTTGGGCGAATATCTGGCCCTGCTGGACAAGAACCCCACGCCCGCCAATGAAACCCAGGCGCAAGCCCAAGAAGCGGCCGAGCGCGAAGCCCGCCAGCAAGCCTGGCTGATGCTGGCCCAGGCCGCCGAGATGCGCGGCGACCTGCAGTCCGCGGAGGCCTGGCTACTCAAGGTCGACAGTCCCGATCGCATGATGGAAGCGCAGTTCCGCCGCGCCTCCTTGCTGGCCCGCCAGGGCAAGATGAGCCAGGCCCGCGCCATCATCCAGACTCTGCCTGAAGACAGCCCCGAGAAGCTGCGCAGCAAGCTGCTGGCCGAATCTCAATTGCTGCGGGAGGCCCACGACTGGAAGACCGCCTACGAGGTGCTGGCCAAGGCCAATGAGCGCATCCCGGACGACGCCGATATGCTTTACGAGCAGTCCATGATGGCCGAGAAGCTGGGCCGCTTTGAGGAGATGGAGCAACTGCTGCGCAAGGTCATCGCCACCAAGGCTGATCACTTCCACGCTTACAACGCGCTGGGTTACTCGTTGGCCGAACGCAATATCCGCCTAGAAGAAGCGCGCGAGTTGATCGCCAAGGCGCTCAGCTTTGTCCCCACCGAGCCCTTCATCCTCGACAGCATGGGTTGGGTCGAATTCCGCCTGGGCCGCAAGGCCGAGGCCTTGCGCCTGCTGCGCCAGTCCTATGCCGCTCGGCCCGACGCCGAAATCGCCGCCCATCTGGGCGAGGTGCTGTGGGCCAATGAGCAGCCCGAGGAAGCCCGCCAGATCTGGCAAGAGGGCCTCAAGCGTGACCCCAAAAACGAAGCCCTGCTGGAAACACTCAAGCGCCTGAAGGTTTCGCTGTGAATCCAGTCAAGCAGCTTTCGCGCGCCGCACTCGCAGCCCTGATCGCGGCAAGTTTGACCGGCGGACTGCTCGGCTGCGCCGGTTTGCCCGCCAAGCCTGTGCTCGTCATGGCCGAAGGCGATGTGCACTTGACTGGCCGGCTCAGCATTCAGGTCAGCAGCAGCACGGCCCGCCCCACCGGCGGCAATGTGGGCTTTGAACTCAGCGGCAACCCCGCCGCCGGGCAGTTGGCGCTGAGCACACCGCTGGGCAGCCTGGTGGCACGCGCCAGCTGGAGCGCCGGTGAGGTCAAGCTGCAAACTCCCGAGGGCGAACGCAGCTTCGCCGATCTGGATGAATTAAGTCGCGAGTTGCTGGGTGAAGTGATTCCCGTTGCCGCCTTGTTTGACTGGCTGCAAGGTCGCCCCTGGCCGCAAATGAGCAGCCGGCCCTTGCATCACGAGCAAGCCGGCTTTGAACAGCTGGGCTGGCGCATCGACCTCAGCGGCTTTGATGCCGCAGGCAAGCAAGGCGTGATCAGCGCCAGCCGGAATGCGAACACCGGTGATCCCATCGTCACGCTGCGCGCCCGCGTTGAGCCCTGAGCACTGAGCACCGCGCCACCTCTTTCCTTCACCTGTTTCCCATGCACGCGATCTACGACGTCCCCGCCCCCGCCAAGCTCAATCTCTTTTTGCACGTTGTTGGCAAGCGGCCCGACGGCTACCACCTGCTGCAATCGATCTTCGCCCTGATTGATTGGGCCGACACCCTGCACTTCGAGCGCCGCAGCGATGGGCAGCTGACCCGGCACGACGGGGCCGACGCCAGTGCGGTCTTGCCCGCCGACGACCTGTGCCTGCGCGCGGCACGCGCGCTGCAAGCGCAAAGCGGGTGCAACTATGGCGCCGACATCCATCTTGAAAAACGTATCCCGGCGGGAGCCGGCATGGGCGGGGGATCGTCCGACGCGGCCTCCACTTTGCTGGCTCTGAACCGTTTATGGGACCTCAACTGGCCCTTGGAAAAACTTTTTTCACTGGGTTTGAGCCTGGGCGCCGACGTGCCATTTTTTCTGGGCGGAAGGCACGCGTTCGTTGAAGGCATCGGGGAAATCCTGCATCCCATCGATTTGCCAGAGATGTCATTTGCGGTCCTCAAACCGGCTCAAAGCATCTCCACACAGCAAATTTTTTCGAGCCCCCTCTTGGCAAGGTCGAATTCTGTGGCTATAGTAGCGGGCTTTCCTGCACACAACGAAGCGCAGCACGAAAACGAGAAGAGCAGCAGCTCATCAAGTCAGAATGCCAAGCCAGTTGAGTTGAACGAGCAAGGGATAGCGAGCTTTTTGAATGGCTTTGGTCGTAATGACCTACAGAAGCCGGCCGAAGCTCACTGCCCCGAAGTTGTTCAGGCACTGCAGATTCTTGAAGCCGAGTTTGGCAATAGCCGAATGACCGGATCGGGAAGCGCAGTATTTGCAAGGCTTAACGACGGATTTAAGTCCGGCGCTTTGCCCGCAAAGCAGACAGGAAAAAGCGGCACTTTATCTTCGGATAAAAATTCATGGTTAGATGGTTTACCCTCTGATTTTCATGCTAGAATTTGCCGCTGCTTAGATCGGCACCCACTTCACGGTTGGGCCTAAGCAAGTTAAGACGCTGAAAGTTATAGGGTGCTGCAGCTCTGCAGTGTCCTGTGTAGGGGAGTCGCCAAGTTGGTTAAGGCATCGGATTTTGATTCCGACATGCGAAGGTTCGAATCCTTCTTCCCCTGCCAAATTTCTTCAGGAAGTCACAGCATTCGCAAGTGAATCCGTAGCCCGCTAATTTAACGTTACGGGCTTTTGTTTTTTCTACCCGGACACGCGGCTGACCACGGGTCCTTTTCCGTAAAGGATGGCTCGTGCTGCTCAATACCGTGCTCTTCACCGGTAATGCCAATCCGGTCCTCTCCCAAGAAATCGCCACCCATCTGGGCCTCGAGCTCGGCAAGGCGACTGTTGGTCGTTTCTCCGATGGTGAAGTCACCGTTGAGATTCAACAGAACGTGCGTGCACGTGATGTCTTCGTGGTCCAGCCCACCTGCGCGCCGACCAACGAAAACCTGATGGAACTGTTGATCATGGTGGATGCCCTGAAGCGCGCCAGCGCTCGCCGCATCACCGCCGTGATCCCCTACTACGGTTACGCCCGTCAAGATCGTCGCCCCCGTTCAACCCGCGTGCCAATCTCGGCCAAGGTGGTGGCCGACTTGCTGCAAAAGGTCGGCGTCGAGCGCGTTCTGACCATGGATCTGCACGCTGACCAGATCCAAGGCTTCTTCGACATCCCGGTCGACAATATCTACGCCTCGCCGGTGCTGTTGTCGGACCTGAAGGCACGCAACTATTCCAATCTGGTGGTGGTCAGCCCCGACGTTGGCGGTGTGGTGCGTGCACGCGCCCTGGCCAAGCAGCTCGGCTGCGATCTGGCCATCATCGACAAGCGTCGCCCAGCCGCCAATGTGTCCGAAGTGATGCACGTCATCGGTGAAATCGATGGCCGCAACTGCGTCATCATGGACGACATGATCGACACCGCCGGCACCCTGGTGAAGGCTGCCGAAGTGCTGAAGGATCGTGGCGCCAAGAGCGTGTTCGCTTATTGCACCCACCCGATTCTGTCGGGCCCGGCCATCGAGCGCATCTCCAAGTCCATGCTGGACGAGGTCGTGATCACCAACACCATTCCCCTGAACGACGCAGCCAAGGCTTGCGGCAAGATTCGCCAGCTGTCGGTGGCCTTCTTATTCGCGGAAACCATCCGCCGCATCTCGGACGGTGAGTCGGTGACCTCGCTGTTCAGCGAACAAAACAACAATTTCTGATCAACGAGCCTGGGTGGCAACACCGAGGCTTGTTTTCCTTGTGGCCCGGTTCATTCAGGGCCACCCTTACCGGAACAGCCTGGTCGCGGGCGTTCCATTCATCCTTTTTGGAGAACCATATGAAATTCGTCGCTTTTGAGCGCAATTTGCAGGGGACCGGAGCGAGCCGCCGCCTGCGCATTTCTGGCCGCGTGCCAGCCGTTGTCTTCGGTGCCGGCGAGCCTGCCAACATCGAACTGGATCACAACGCCCTGTTCCATGCGCTGAAGAAGGAAGCCTTCCACAGCACCATCCTCGAGATGGAACTGAACGGCGCCGTCACGCAAGTTCTGTTGCGCGACTTCCAACTGCACCCCTACAAGCCGCAAGTTCTGCACGCTGACTTCCAGCGCGTGGACGGCACCACCAAGATCACCAAGAAGGTGCCTCTGCACTTCATCGGTGAAGAGACTTCGCCTGCCGTCAAGACCGACAGCTGCACCGTCAACCACGTGATCAACGAACTGCTGATCACCTGCCTGGCCCAGCAACTGCCCGAGTTCATCGAAGTGAACCTGAGCGGCCTGACCAAGGGTCACTCGGTGCACGTCAATGACCTGACTCTGCCTGCCGGCGTCAAGGTCGTGACTCACGGCAAGCCCAACCCCGTGGTTGCCACCCCGGTCGAGCCCGTCACTGAAGAGCTGATCGTGGCCGTTGCTGCTCCTGCCGATGACGGCAAGGGCAAGAAGAAGGGCAAGAAGTAAGTAAGTCCTGCTTTGGCTTTTTAGCCCAGGCAAATGAAAGGCTCTGCAATGCAGAGCCTTTTTTTATGCCCGCAATTCAAATCCCATCGACTCGTTCACCGCCACGACATAGGAAATGAATGACGGGCTCGACGCCATCGCGTCGGCACCCAGGCTATGCCGATGGAACAGCCCAAGCCCAGCAATCAAAGGCTCACGCCCACTGGCTCACAACTTCAGCAGCACCGCAGCGATAGCCAGTGCAGCCGGCACGGCTTGCACAAACAGAATCTTCTTGCCCACGGTCAGCGCGCCATAGAGACCCGCCACCAGCACGCAAGCCAAGAAGAACAACTGCACCGGCTGACCTGCCGCCGAGCCCAGGCTCAAACCCCAGAGCAACCCAGCAACGAGAAAGCCGTTGTACAGCCCCTGGTTGGCGGCCAAGACTTTGGAGGCCGCCGCAAATTCCGGCGTGGTGCGGAAGACCTTGCGCCCCAGCGGCTTCTCCCACAAAAACATCTCCAGCACCACGATGTAGACGTGGATCAAGGCCACCAGTCCGAGTAGCAAATTAGCAATCATGCAAAGGTCCTTCTTTCCTCTAGGTCTCAAGCAGCGCCGAATTTTTCGGCAGGCACAAGTCCACAAGGATAATCCCAGCCCATGATTCGACTCTTTGTTGGCCTCGGCAATCCAGGCACTGAATATGAAGACACCCGCCATAACGCGGGTTTCTGGTGGATTGACACCCTGGCGCGCAAGCTCGGCACCTCGCTGCAGCTAGAGCGCAACTACTACGGTCTGGTCGCGCGGGTGAACAATGCGCCTGGCGCTGCGGGGCCGATCTGGTTGCTGCAGCCCATGACCTATATGAACTTGTCCGGCAAGTCGGTGGCCGCGCTGGCGCGCTTTTTCAAGATCGCACCGGAAGAGATTCTGGCCATCCACGATGAGCTGGACCTCTTGCCCGGCGAGATGAAGTTCAAGCAAGGCGGTGGCAACGGCGGCCACAACGGATTGAAAGACATGCAGGCCCAGCTGGGCAGCGCCAATTTCTGGCGCCTACGCCTGGGCATTGGCCACCCCGGCCACAAGGCTGAGGTCGCCAACTATGTGCTGCGTAAACCTCCGCTGGGTGAGCGCCAGGCGGTGGAAGACTGCATCGCCAAATCGCTTGATGCGGTGGACTTGCTGCTCAAGGGCGAGATGGACAAGGCGCTGACCAAGATCCACGCCAAGCCGCCTCGGCCAAAGCCACCCAAGCCGCCCAAACCTGCTGAGGCGGCTGATCCTGGAAGCACCCCCAAAGCTGCGGATGGCGCGCTTGAAACAAGCCCCCGCGCAAGCGCAGAATCAAGGCCTGCCCAGGATCACAAGCCCAGCCCGTGAACCGCATCGCCCGCTTCTTGCTCTGCCCACTGCTGGCCCTGCTCGGGTCAGCGCTGTGCTTGCAGCAAGCAGCGCAGGCGCAAACCCAAAACAAGACCACAGGCCTCTACCGCTGCGGGCCGGATGGCCGCGAACTGCGCGATTCCCCTTGCCCCGGCAAGCCCAACATCGCGCCTTCACCCCTGAGCTACGACCAGCCCCAGGCCGCGCAGGCGCAAGCCGCCAAAGCGCAGGCGCAGCAGCAAGCCCGCCAGGCCGATCAAATGGAGCAGGCCAGGCTGCGCCAGGAAGCCATTGATCTACAGCGCAATGCCAAGCCAGCAGGCATTGACGGGCTCAAGGGCATTGCCCAAGCCGAGCCAGCTGCCAGCGCCCCGAAATCCATTGCGCACAAGCATCCAGACAAGCGCAAGGCGCCAAAAGCTAGCAAGCCCGCCAAACCCGCGAAAACACCTCCCGGCAGCAAGTAGAATCAAAGGCTGTTGGTGCTCGCACCGCCCTTCATGGCGGTGCAGTTAAACGGGAATCAGGAAGTTAAGCCGCCACGCGGCAAGACCAACCTGAGCTGTCCCCGCAACGGTAAGTGAACGAGGCGTGCTTCAAGAGATGCCTCAAGCCCTGGACTCAATCCACTGGCGCCGATTCTGCAAAGAAGAAGCGCTGGGAAGGACTCAGCGGTATGTTCACCAGCCCGGATACCGGCCAACAAGGTGATGGATCGCCGCAGCCATGTCTGCATCGATGCATCGATTTCAGTACGCGTAGCGGGTGAGTTGCGCGTCTGGCCCTTGCCGTGTTCCCTTTTTTTCATGCAAACCACTTCTTTCCGGCCCTCGGCCCGCTTGGCGTTCGCCCCTGCCTGCCTGCGCCGTTTCGCGCCCCTGTCTCTGGCCACTGCTGCGGCAATCTCTGGCCTGTCCGGCCAGGCCCTGGCTCAACAAGCTGGCCCCACAGGCCCTGGCCCCAACAAACTTGACTCCGTGGTCGTGACCGCCTCGCGCACACCGCTGCGCTTGGGCGACGTCAGCGCCGACCTTACCGTCATCACCCGCGCCGACATCGACCGCCAAGGTTTCGGCGACCTGGCCGACCTGTTGCGCAATGCGGGCTGCGTCGAGTTCACCCGCAACGGCAACCCGGCCTCGGCCACTTCCGTGTTTCTGCGCGGCGCGGATTCGCGCCACACCCTGGTGCTGATCGACGGTGTGCGCATGGACAGCCAAAGCACCGGCGGCGCGCCCTGGGAAGCCATCCCGCTCTCGCAAGTCGAGCGCATTGAAGTGTTGAAGGGCCCGGCCAGCGCGCTCTACGGCTCCGACGCCATCGGCGGTGTGGTGCAGATCTTCACCCGCAAGGGCGCGAAGAAGCTGGCCGTGGAGTTGAACGGCGGCTTTGGCAATCTGGGTACGGCCCGCCTGGGCGCCTCGGTGAGCGGCACGGCCGGCGTGTTCGACTACGCCCTCAATGTGGGCGGCGAGCGCAGCGACGGTTTCAACACCATCGCCAACCCCAAGAACAGCAACTTCAACCCCGACATCGACGGCTGGAGCAAGCACAACGCCAGCCTGCGCCTGGGCGCGCAGCTCAACGCCGAGCAGCGCCTGGAACTGATGGCCTTGCAAAGCCATACCGACGGCCAGTACGACGCCTTCAAGTCCACGTCGGATGACCATAGCCTGCAAGACACCAGCGCGGCCCGCCTGAGCTGGCTCTCGCAATGGAGCCAGGCCTTGCAAACCCGCCTCAGCCTGGCCCAGGCCAAGGCGGGCTACGAAACCCGCCCCTCGCCCTACAAGACCGACACGCGAGTGCGCACCGCCACCCTGGACGGCAGCTATCAGCTCGACGCGCACCAGCAAATCAACTTTCTGGCCGAGCACAAGCAAGATCAACTGGATAACAGCGGCCTTACCCAAGCTGCCACCGTTGGCAGCGCCGATCGCTCGCAGACCGGCCTGGCCCTAGGCTATTTGTGGACCGGCGCGGCCTTCGACGCCCAAGTCAATGCGCGCCACGACGAAGACAGCGAGTTCGGCGGCGTCAACACCGGCACCCTGGCCCTGGGCGTCAAGCTCAGCCCGGCCTGGCGCTTGGTCGGCTCGGTCGGCAACGCCTTCCGCGCGCCGACCCTCTACCAAAGCTTCAGCGACTACGGCCCCAAGCTGAGCATCCCCGGTGCCAAGGCGCTGGAGCCCGAGAAGGGCCGAAATGTGGAAGTGGGCATCAAGTTCGCCGAAGGTGACAGCGACCTCAGCGCCACCGTCTACCGCAACCACATCAATAACCTGATCGTCTTCGGTGGTGCGGGCACTTGCAATAGCAGCTTTGGTTGCTATCAAAACGTCACCCGCGCCCAGCTCCAAGGTCTGAGCCTGGCCGCCAGCACCCAGCTGGCCGGCATCCAATGGCGCGCCAGCCTGGACCTGCAAGCACCCAAGGACTTGGCCACCGGCAATATGCTGGCCCGCCGTGCCAGCAAGTTCGGCACGATCTCGGCGCAAACCCAGCTGGCTGGTTTCGACTTCGGCGCGGCCGTATTTGCCTCCGGCCAACGCTTTGACGACGCCGCAAACAAGCGCGCGCTGGGCGGCTATGCCTTGCTCAACCTCAACGCCGCCTACGCGCTGACGCGTGAGTTGAAAGTGCAGCTCAATCTGGACAATGCCTTCAACAAGGACTACCAGACCGCGCTGGACTATGCCCAAGCGCCGCGCACCGTGTTCCTGGGCCTGCGTTACAGCCCGGCGCTCTAAGCCATGGCTAGTGTGGTGTTTCACACTGAGTGGGTCATAAAACCGCGCCTTCACTCCCGTGGCGGCGTTGCAAATCCTCGCCATAGCTACAGCTATGGCTGCGGTTTGCGCCTTGCCACAAGAGCGAATCCATCGGTTTTCTTAAGCGCCACACAGCATGAAACACCACACTAGCAGCGACCAACATCAGCTGATCGTCGGCGGCCAACGCAGCGGCAAGTCGCGCCATGCGGAAGCGCTGGCGCAAGACTGGCTGGCCGCTGCACCCGAGCACCGCGTCATCGTACTGGCCACGGCGCTGGCTTTTGATGCGGAGATGCAAGCCCGCATCCAGCGTCACCAGCAAGACCGCCCGGCCGGCTTTAGCACGCGGGAGGAGCCCCTGGCCTTGACCGCGGCTTTGCAAGCTAACGCCGCGCCCGAGCGGCTCATTCTGGTGGACTGCCTGACCCTGTGGCTGACCAACTGGTTGATGCCCATGCAGGGCCAGGCGGACTTGCTCGGCTGGCAGCAGGAACGGCAGGCCTTGCTGGAGGCCCTGCCCCAGCTGCCAGGCCGCATTATTTTTGTCTCCAACGAGGTCGGCTGGGGTGTCTCGCCGATGTCGAGTGAGGCACGTTTTTATGTCGATGAGTTGGGGCGCCTCAATCAGGACGTGGCCGCGCGCTGCGCGCAGCTGACCCTGATGGTGGCGGGCCAGCCCTGGACCCGGCCGGTGGCGGCCCAGCGCGGCCAATGAGCCAAGGAATCAAAGCCATGAATTTGCGCCGCCTGTTTTCAATCGCCCTGCCTTTACTCGTATTCAGCCTGCTGAGTACAGGCGCGCACGCCCAGCCCACCGTCGCCATCAAAGACGACCAGGGCCAGACCACGCAGTGGAGCAAAGCGCCACAGCGCATCGTCACCCTGCTGCCCTCGCTGACCGAAACGGTTTGCGAGCTGGGCGCCTGCGATCGCCTGGTGGGCGTGGACCGCTACTCGAACTACCCCGCCCAAGTGAACAAGCTGCCCAAGCTGGGCGGCTTGGACGATACCCAAGTCGAGACCATCGTGGCGCTGCGGCCCGATCTGGTGCTCGTGGCCCCTTCCTCGCGCGTCAGCGATCGCCTGCGCGGCCTGGGCCTGACCGTGGTGACGCTGGAAACCAAGTCCTACGCCGATGTGCAGCGCGTGCTCGCCAAGCTGGGCCAATTGCTGCAAGTGGCGGATGCGCAAGCGATCTGGCGCCGCATTGACGCCAGCGTTGGCGCCGCCGCCCAAAGCATTCCGCCGCAGGCACGCGGCACCTTGGTGTACTACGAGGTGGACCGCTCGCCCTATGCCGCCGGCCCCAGCTCCTTCATGGGCGAGACCCTGGCCCGCCTGGGCGGGCGCAACATCATCACGCCGGAGATGGGCCCCTTCCCCAAGATCAGCCCCGAGTATGTGGTGCGAGCCAACCCGCAGCTCATCATGATCGGCCGGCGCAATCTGGATGGCCTGTATCAGCGCCCCGGCTGGGACCGAATTGGCGCCATCGCCAACAAACGCGTCTGCGTCTTCGATGCCGAGCAAAGCGATGTGATGGCAAGACCTGGCCCCCGCATGGGCGAGGCGGCCCAGATCATGGCGCGCTGCCTGCGTGAGTTCGCCCCGCAAGCCAAAGCCGCGGCCAACGCCAAGCCCTGAACATGAGCCCCACCGCACAACGCATTGCCCCTTGGCCGCTGCTGGCCGGGCTGCTGCTGGCCGGCGCCTTGATGCTGCTGCTCGGCATGGCGGTGGGCAGCACCGGCTTCGCCTTCACCTGGCTGCATGACGACACCATGGCGCAGCAAATCCTCTGGCAGATCCGCTTGCCGCGCTCGCTCGGCGCCTGGTTGGCGGGCGCCTTGCTGGGCCTGGCCGGCGCCATCACCCAGGGCCTGTT
>NZ_CAMFJS010000018.1 GCF_945956965.1 uncultured Roseateles sp. | reverse complement strand
CGTACACCATCGTGTACCCCAGGGCCACCAGGGCATACATGCTGCCCAGCACCAGCCCGTTAATCAATTGCTGGAAAAATGTTTCCATATGCATCTCCGGTTTGGCATGGGTGCCGGTTGGCCCCTTGCCCATTCATTGTTCGATGAGCAAAAAAAAACCCGCCGCAAAGTCGGCGGGCCTTGTTGGCCATCAAATCCTGCAGGCTCGCTGCAGATTGTAGGAGTCAGCCATGGCAGGCCTTCGATAGTAAATACCCGTATCGACGCCCATGCAAACCCAGCGTTCAGGAGCTGAATTTCGGACCCGCTGCGCCTGCCAAAACCTGCCATTCAAGTCGCCTCCGCGCCGGCCAGGAAACGCTATTCCGCGCCAGCATCCAACTCACGCAAAAAGGCCATTTTTTGAGCAATCTTGGCCTCTAAGCCGCGCGGCACGGGCTCGTACCACTGCGGCACCGCCATGCCCTCGGGCAGATAGCTTTCGCCGGCTGCATAGGCATGCGGCTCGTCATGAGCATAGCGATAAGCGTGGCCGTGACCCAGCTCTTTCATCAGCTTGGTGGGTGCATTGCGCAAATGCACGGGCACTTCGCGCGACTTGTCTTGCTTCACAAAGGCGCGCGCCGCGTTATAGGCTTTGTAGCCCGCATTGCTTTTGGCGGCGATGGCCAGATAGATCACCGCCTGCCCCAGGGCCAACTCGCCCTCGGGCGCGCCCAAGCGCTCAAAGGTGGTGGCCGCATCATTGGCGATTTGCATGGCGCGCGGGTCGGCCAGGCCGATGTCTTCCCAGGCCATGCGCACGATGCGGCGCGACAGATAACGGGCATCTACGCCCCCATCCAACATGCGGCACAGCCAGTACAGCGCGGCATCGGGGTTGGAGCCGCGAACCGATTTATGCAGGGCCGAGATCTGGTCGTAAAAATTGTCGCCACCTTTATCAAAGCGGCGCGAGTTCAGGGTCAGGGCGTTCTGGATGAGCTCGGCATCAATCGTCTGCGTGCCCGCAGCCCCGGCGGCCGTGCTGGTCTGCTCCAGCAGATTGAGCAGGCGGCGCGCGTCGCCGTCGGCATAAGCCACCAAGGTGTCCAGCGCCACCGGGTCAAACTGCAGATGAGCGAGTTGCTTGCTCTGCGCCAGCGCCACCAATTGCTTGAGCTCATCGTCGCTGAGCGACTTCAGCACATAAACCTGGGCGCGCGACAACAAGGCCGAGTTGACCTCAAAGCTGGGGTTCTCGGTGGTGGCCCCGATGAAGGTGACCAAGCCCGATTCGGCATAAGGCAGCAAGGCGTCTTGCTGCGACTTGTTGAAGCGGTGAATCTCGTCAACAAACAAAATCGTGCGCTTGCCCAGGGCCAGATGCTGCTGGGCCTGCTCCATCGCGGCGCGGATGTCTTTCACGCCGGAGAACACGGCGGACAAGGCAATGAACTCACACTTGAAGGCCGTGGCCGTCAGCCGCGCCAGCGTAGTTTTACCCACCCCTGGCGGGCCCCACAGAATCATTGAGTGCGGTGTGCCCGACTCAAAAGCCAGGCGCAGCGGCTTGCCGGGCCCCAGCAAATGGGACTGGCCGACGACTTCGTCCAGCGTGCGCGGGCGCAAGGCCTCGGCCAGAGGCGGCGTGGGTTGAGCTGCGAAAAGATCCATGCGGGCTGAGCTGCTAACTCACTGCTCGATCAGATCCGCCCCGGCGGGGAGAACAAAGCGAAAGCGCTCGGCCGCCACGTTGGCATTGGCATTGACGGCGGAGAAGTCCAGGCGCGAGCGCTGGCCGAAACCGTCAACGATTTCCAGCGCCGCCAGCACTGGGCCTTTGAAGCCGATCTTCAAAGACTGAAAACCACCATCCGCCAGCTTGGGCTCGGCCTGCACCCAGTCCAAGCCACCTTCGGAGGCCAAGGCTTTGAGTTTGAAATCGCGCTCCAGATTGCCGCCGGCCAGCAGGGCCGCGGGCGTAGCGCCCAAGGCCTGATTCATGCGGCGCGAGCTGGCTTGCTTGAGATCGGGGTCAAAGATCCAGACCTTCTGACCATCCGCCACGATCAACTGCTCAAAGGGCTTGGTGTAGGCGAAACGGAACTGATTGGGGCGCTGGAACTCAAACGTGCCGGAGGATGACTTCTTGCGCACGCCATCCGGCGAGCTGACGGTTTGCGTGAACTCGGCCCGCCCGCTTTTTACCTCGCGCACAAAGTCTTTCAGGGCAGAAACGCCGTCAGCCTGAGCCGCGCCAGCCAGCATCAGCAGCCCGGCCAAGCCCAACAACTTAAATCGATTCAACAACTTCATCATCATGGATTGGCCTGCTTTACTCGTCGCGCTTAGGGATGATCAGATCACGGTTGCCATTGGTACCCATGCTGGACACCAGGCCCGATTTCTCCATCTGCTCCAGCAAGCGCGCCGCGCGGTTATAGCCAATGCGCAAATGGCGCTGCACCAGCGAGATAGAGGCCCGGCGATGCTGCAGAACAATGGCCACCGCCTGGTCGTACATGGGGTCGGCCTCGCCTTCCCCGCCCGCGCCACCGCCGCCGGCTTCACCGCCCTCACCTTCGAGAACGCCGCCTTCCAGAATGCCTTCGATGTAATTGGGCTCGCCCTGCGACTTCAGATATTCCACCACGCGGTGAACTTCATCGTCGCTGACAAAAGCGCCGTGCACACGAATCGGCAGGCCCGTGCCTGAGGGCATGTAAAGCATGTCACCCATGCCCAACAAGGCCTCGGCGCCCATCTGGTCGAGGATGGTGCGGCTGTCGATCTTGCTGCTGACCTGGAAGGACAGTCGGGTCGGAATATTGGCCTTGATCAGACCGGTGATCACGTCCACCGACGGGCGTTGAGTGGCCAGAATCAGGTGAATACCGGCGGCACGGGCTTTTTGTGCCAAGCGCGCGATCAGCTCTTCAATCTTTTTACCCACCACCATCATCAGGTCGGCCAACTCGTCGATGACAACGACGATGAAAGGCAGACGCTCCAGCGGCTCGGGCATTTCCGGCGTCAGGCTGAAGGGGTTAGGGATGAGTTCGCCGCGCTCGGTGGCCTCATCGATTTTCTTGTTGTAGCCGGCCAGATTGCGCACGCCCAGCTTGCTCATCAGCTTGTAGCGCCGCTCCATCTCGCCCACGCACCAGTTGAGCGCGTTCGAGGCCTGCTTCATATCCGTCACGACCGGGGCCAGCAAATGCGGGATGCCTTCGTAGACGCTCATTTCAAGCATCTTGGGGTCGATCAAAATCAGGCGCACATCGCGGGCTTCGGCCTTGTAGAGCAGGCTCAAAATCATCGCGTTGATACCCACCGATTTACCCGAGCCGGTGGTACCGGCCACCAGGCAGTGCGGCATCTTGGCCAGGTCAGCCACGACGGGCAGGCCCACAATGTCCTTGCCCAGGCCCATGGTCAGCTGCGAGGACGCGTCCGCATAAACCTGCGAGCCGAGAATTTCCGATAGGCGGATGGTTTGGCGCCGCGCATTGGGCAGCTCCAAAGCCATGAAGTTCTTGCCGGGAATGGTCTCCACCACCCGGATCGACACCAGACTCAAGCTGCGCGACAAATCCTTGGCCAAGCCCACGATTTGCGAGCCCTTCACACCCGTTGCGGGCTCGATCTCGTAGCGTGTGATCACCGGGCCGGGCGAGGCGGCCACCACGCGCACCTCAACGCCGAAGTCGCGCAGTTTCTTCTCGATCATGCGCGAGGTCATCTCCAGCGATTCGGGCGTGACCGACTCCACCCGCAGCGGCGCGGTGTCCAACAAATCGACCTGCGGCAGCTTGGTATCGCTCGCGTCCACGAACAAGGTCTTTTGACGCTCTTTGGCCACGCGGGTGGACTTGGGCACTTCCACCACGGGCGCCTCGATCACGATGGGCACATGGTGTTCTTCCACCACCTGGCGCTCCACCTCCACCACATGTTCGCGTTCTTGTGCGGCTTGCTCACCAACGCGCTGGTCTTCGGCCTGTTCGCGGCGTTCTTGCTGGCGCTCACGCAACTCGTCAAGGCGGGTGCCCAGAGTCTCAGCCAGGCGCAACCATGAGAAACGCAGGGCAAGACCTGCACCCAACAAGAGCAAGGCAATCCACACCACACCCGAGCCCGCGAAGCCCAGGGCGCGCATGCTCCAGGGCCCCAGCGCATAACCCAGCACGCCACCGGCGTGGCCGGGCAAGCGTGCTTCCCAGGAATAAAGCCGGGTCCACTCGAGCGCGCAGCTGGCACACATCAAGAGCAACAAGCCCAAAGCCCAGAGTGCGGCATGGCGGCCGGCAGAGCCTCCCGGCGCAGGCGCTTCAGCCCGCAGCAAACCCGCCAAGCCACTGAGCCACTGGCGCAAGCTCACCAGCAGCAGCCACCAGGCCGAATAGCCAAAGCTGAACAAGAGCAGATCGGAAATCCAAGCGCCCAAGGCACCCACGCGATTGCCGTAAAGCGAATGCGTGCCGGAGCTCGAAAAAGCGGCATCGGCCGGGTCGTGGGTCAGCATCGCCAACAAGACCAAACACCACAGCAAACCGCCCAGCAGCAACCAGACCGGCGTGCGCAGCGGATTGTGGCGAGGAGCCGGCGCAGTGGCGCCCTTCTTGCCTTGCCGTTTGTAGACTTTGTCGTTTGCGCCGAGCTCGTCGTCGCGCAGCAGGGAACCCAGGGGAAAACTCATGCTGCCATTGTGGCGCAGGTTTCAGGCACCCCGCGCAAACGAATCACAGCACGGGTCAAAGCGCCTAGGTCACGCGCGCCTGCTGACCCGCCGCCATTCAAATATCAATCAGGGAAGCGTTCCTTGATAACCACCGAGCCGTTTTCCAAAGTCTCGATCACGCCGCGCTCTTCCAGGTCTTTCATCACCCGGCTGACCATCTCGCGCGAAGCGCCCACGACCTTGGCCATATCCTGGCGCGACACCTTGCCACGGATGATCTTCAGGCCCTTCTCCTCTTCCGACATATCCAGCAGCGTGCGCGCCACGCGGCCGTAAACATCGAGCAGGGCCAAGGATTCAATCTGGCGATCCGCATTGCGCAAGCGGGCCACCAAGCCTCGCAAAATGGCGTAGGACAAGCTGCTGGTATCCGGCAGGCAGCGCGCAAACTCCAGGCGACCCAGCACCAACATATCGGTCTGCACCTCGGCGCGCACCGTTGCGGAATGGGGCTCGTGGTCGATCAAACTCATTTCGCCCACATAGTCGCCGGGCTGCAGCACCGCCAGAATCACCTCACGGCCACGGGTGTCGGCCGTCAACACACGGGCTCGGCCATTCAGCAGAATGAACAAGGCATTCGATTTGGTGCCCTGCTCAACGATCAACTCACCGCGCTTGAAGCGCCGCTTGACCACACTGTCCGCAATTGACTGCGCCTGATCGGTCGTCAGCAGTGAAAACAAAGGCACCCTGCGGATCAGGTCCAAATTGGACAACATTGCCATTAACGGCCTCCTTTGAATAATGGTTTGAATTCGGCACAAACCCCAAAGCATGAAGCGTACCTAAAATGCGCTCAGCGATTGTGCCAATACCTTCTTGCAATCACATGCCATCTGCAACGGAAAAACCCGATCCAGGCGCCTTGTGTGTGCGGGATACAACCCCATAGTAATGTCATGAGCTCAACCACCCAACACCACTCGCTGCTGATTCTCGGTTCCGGCCCCGCCGGCTACACCGCCGCGATCTATGCCGCCCGCGCCAATCTGAAGCCTACATTGCTGACCGGCATGGCCCAAGGCGGCCAATTGATGACCACCACCGAAGTGGACAACTGGCCTGCCGATGTGATGGGCGTGCAAGGCCCGGAGCTGATGCAGCGATTCCAAGAGCATGCCGAGCGCTTCCAAACGCAAATCATCTTCGACCACATCAATGAGGTCGATTTCTCCAAGCGCCCTTTCACCCTCAAAGGCGATAGCGGCATCTACACCTGCGACGCCTTGATCATCGCCACCGGCGCTTCTGCCAAGTACTTGGGCCTG
Source organism: uncultured Roseateles sp. (assembly GCF_945956965.1). Classification (GTDB taxonomy): domain Bacteria; phylum Pseudomonadota; class Gammaproteobacteria; order Burkholderiales; family Burkholderiaceae_C; genus Paucibacter_A. The sequence continues at coordinate 97,869 of NZ_CAMFJS010000018.1, read as the reverse complement.
CCCTCGGAAGAAGCCTTCATGGGCCGCGGCGTCAGCGGCTGCGCCACCTGCGATGGATTCTTCTACCGCGGCCAGGAAGTCTGCGTGGTCGGCGGCGGCAACACGGCTGTTGAAGAGGCCCTGTACCTGTCCAATATCGCCAGCAAGGTGCATGTGATTCACCGCCGCGACAAGTTCCGCGCTGAACCCATCCTGATCGACAAGCTGACCGAGAAAGCCAAGTCCGGCAATGTGGTGCTGCACCTCTGGAACACCCTGGATGAAGTGCTGGGCGACCAGAGCGGCGTCACCGGCGTGCGCATCAAGAGCAGCGCTGACGGCAGCACGCAAGACCTGGCCCTGCAAGGCTGCTTCATCGCCATCGGCCACCAGCCCAACACCGACATCTTCAAGGGCCAGTTGGAGATGAAGGACGGCTACATCGTTACCAAGAGCGGCCTGAGCGGCATGGCCACCATGACCAGCGTGCCTGGCGTGTTTGCCGCCGGCGATGTGCAGGACCATGTCTACCGCCAAGCCATCACCAGCGCCGGCACCGGCTGCATGGCCGCCCTGGATGCCCAGCGCTTCCTGGAACAAGAACAAGCTTGATTGATGCTTGTTCCGCGGCGGCTTGCTGAGCAGGCCGCCACACCAAAGCCTCATTTCTCCTTGAATGACGGGCGGGACCGCAGAGCACAGTCGATTCGCCTGGCAAGACGCAGTTCGCAAACCCGCTTGAGCAAGGACCAGAGCACTCGGCCCACCTTGGCACCACGCGCGGCGCAATCAGCCGCCCTCCTGCTGATCAGCCCGCAGGGCGGCATCATCAGCTCCAGCCTTCAGCACCCAAAAGTCGGCGCCGCAAGCCAGAGCTTACTCGCCGCCACCCAGTACCCCTGGCGCAAGTTTCATTTTCACGCTATACTCGCAGGCTTGCTTGCTGGATGGACCACGCCCGATGCGTCAAATCAAAGGGTTTAGCAGGTAATAGGTGGTCATGTGGCCAATGTCAGTTTGCACAGCAGGCTGGGTTGGCTGGTCAATATTTCGATACAGGAGAAGCGTCATGGCACGCGTCTGTCAAGTCACGGGCAAGAAGCCCATGGTGGGAAACAATGTTTCTCACGCCAATAACAAAACCAAGCGTCGCTTTCTGCCTAACCTGCAGTACCGCCGCTTTTTCCTGGAGACCGAGAACCGCTGGGTTCGTCTGCGCATCAGCAATGCTGCCCTGCGTTTGATCGACAAGGTCGGCATCGAAAAAGTCGTGGCCGATCTGCGCGCCAAGGGCGAGCTGTAAGCCAAGCCCTGATCTAGAACTGATATAGCAAGGACAAAATCATGGCAAAAGGCGCACGCGAAAAGATCAAGTTGGAGTCGACCGCAGGTACGGGTCACTTCTACACGACCGACAAGAACAAGAAGACCACGACCGGCAAGCTCGAATTCATGAAATTCGACCCCAAGGCTCGTAAGCATGTTCTGTACAAGGAAATCAAGCTGAAGTAATTCAGCCTTGACGCCCGAGGCGGCCCCGCCCGCCTCACAAAAAAACCCCGCAGCATCAGCTGGCGGGGTTTTTTCATTGGGCAAGCGCCTCGGCGCTCTAGCGGTGCATTACTTCAGCTGTTTGCCTGCAGCAATCTCGGCTGCGAATTCTTTGGCAAACCAATCATCCATCATCTTCTTCTCGTAACGCAGCGAATCATTGGCATCCACGCGATTGAAGCTATCCAGATAGCTCATATCTTGCAAACGCGCCTTGGCTGAACGCAACTCCTTGCCGCCTTCGCTGAGGGTGTAGCGGAGCTCCATCGACGGGATGGTCACATTGCGCATCACGCGCAACATGTCCATCGAGCGGCCATGCGGCTCCAACTCACCCGCCAGATTCACATCGCTCACCTCGATCACCAGATCGCGGCCCGGCAAAAGCCGATCACCCAACGATCGCAGATGCGCTTGCACGTCCTGCAACACGCGCTCACGGTCCATTGTTGACTGACCCACATCAGAAAATTTCTGTGGCTCAACGAAACGCACTTCCACATGTGCCTGCGCAGCACCCGCAAACAGCAGCGCACTCAACACCAGCATAGGCACTGCCTGTTTAGTTTCGAGCTTCATCAGTCAATCTCCATTTGAAACATGTCAGCCTGCAGTCTAGGCGCCAGCCATGAAAAAGGGCACCCACTTGGGTGCCCTTTGTGTGCCGGCTTTGTGAACTTACTTTGCTCATCAAACCGAGCAATCTCAGTCCAAAGCAGCCTCAAATCGCCGCTAAGGCCACTCTCAGGCCAACGTTCAAGCCGCCATGCGAGCCTGGCGCAAACTCATCGAGAAGGCGCGCAACTCAGCAATGCCACTCTCTTCCGCGCGCCGGCACCAAGCCTGCAAATCACTGACCAATTGCTCAGCCGAGACATTCGTGCGCGTCCAGAGTTGACGCAACTCTTCACGCATCGTCATCAGCTTATCCAGTGCCGGGCTCGCTGCGCGAGCACCCGCCAGTTGCGGCAGCAAATCAGCAGGAATGCGATCTTCATCACGATGCAGCCAACGCTTGGCAGCCTTGAATTGGGCCCATTGCGCGCTGTGCTCCTCGCCTTGCGCCTTCAGCTTGGCCAGCTCAGCAGCGCAAGCCGCCTTCAGGCCACGCCGATAACTGGCCATGACTTCGTAGCGATTGGCAATGATGGCCTCCAAAGTCTGCTTATCAGCCGGCTTGATGGCACCCGTCAACAGCTTGGGCGCAGTCTTGCGCACCTTGGCCCAACCCAGCATTTCAAAGGCACGGATATAGCCCCAGCCAATGTCAAATTCGAACGGCTTGACCGAGAACTTGGCCGAGGTCGGATAGGTGTGATGGTTGTTATGCAACTCCTCACCACCGATCAAGATGCCCCAGGGCGAGACATTGGTTGACGCATCAGGCGCTTCGAAATTGCGATAGCCCCAGAAGTGGCCAATGCCGTTGATCACGCCCGTCGCCCAAACCGGAATCCAGGCCATCTGGATCGCCCAGATCGTGGCGCCAATCGCACCGAACAAGGTCAGATTGATGATCAGCATCAAGCCCACGCCCTGCCAAGAATAGCGAGTGTAGAGATTGCGCTCGATCCAGTCGTTAGGCGTGCCAAGGCCATACTTGGCCACGGTCTCCGGATTCTTGGCTTCGGCGCGGTACAACTCCACGCCTGTCAAAAGCAGAGCCTTCAGGCCGCGAGTTTGCGGGCTGTGCGGATCTTCTTCGGTCTCGCACTTGGCGTGGTGCTTGCGGTGAACGGCGACGAATTCCTTGGTCACCATGCCGGTGGTCAGCCACAGCCAGAAGCGGAAGAAGTGGGCTGGAATGGGACCCAAATCCAAAGCACGGTGCGCCTGCGCACGGTGCAGGAAAATGGTCACACCCAGAATTGTGAAATGGGTCACGACCAGGGTATAGATGACCATCTGCCAAGCGCTGGCATCGAGCAAGCCGTTGCTGAGCCAAGCCACAAGGCCGTCATGTATCGTCGTCAAGAGGTTCATTCGATCCTTAAACTGGTAGCCGGCGCTTCATTCTGAGATCGAATTCACCGGATGCTCCCTCGGGGCGGCCGAATCGCACTGATGGGACGACCTTGCACGCCTTGCCTGGAAAATTTTGTCCAACGATTGTAGGGGACATGGCCCAAAACGCCCAGCCCTCCAGTCAGGCGGCGGGCTGAGCCAAATCAAGCCCTATCGTTTGCGCGGACTTAGTTTTTCTGCCAAACCGCAGCAAAGAAGCCGTCGGTCTGATGGCGATGGGGCCACAGGCGCAAATAGCCGTTTTCCACCAATTCATCAGCGCGATTGACATGCGCTTTGGCCAGGACCTCACCGGCCGGCAATTTGGTGAATTGCGGATGGGCGGCTTCGAACTGCTGCGCGATCACCTCATTCTCGGCATCCAGCAAGCTACAAGTGGCATAGACCAAGCGGCCGCCGGGCTTCAGCAGGCGCGCGGCGCTGGCCAGAATGGCGGCTTGTTTGACCTGCAACTCGGCCACCGCCTGCGGCGTTTGGCGCCACTTGAGGTCGGGGTTACGGCGCAGCGTGCCCAGACCCGAGCAAGGCGCATCAACCAGCACCCGATCGATCTTGCCGGCCAGGCGCTTGATGCGTTCGTCACGCTCATGCGCGATCTGAGTCGGATAGACATTGGACAAGCCACTGCGCGCCAGGCGCGGCTTCAGCGAAGCCAAACGGTGACCCGACACATCAAAGGCATACAAGCGGCCGGTGTTGCGCATGGCATCACCCAGGGCCAAGGTCTTGCCGCCAGCACCGGCACAGAAGTCCACCACCATCTCGCTGCGCTTGGCGTCCAGCATCAAGGCCAGCAACTGGCTGCCCTCGTCCTGCACCTCGACGCCGCCGCCGGTGAACAACTCCAGCTTATTCAAGGCCGGCTTGCCGGGAATGCGCAAACCCAGTGGCGAGAACGGTGTGGGCTCGACCTGGATATTGGCGGCGGCCAGCACGGCTTGCGCCTCTTCGCGCTTGTTCTTGAGCGTATTGACGCGCAGGTCCAGCGGCGCGGGCTCATTCATCGCATTGGCCAAGGCCCAGAACTGCTCTTCACCCAAGCGCTCCAGCAAGGGTGCTGCCAACCATTCGGGCAGGTTGTGCTGCAGCTTGGCCGGCAAGCTGCTTTGATCGATAGCCTGCACCTGCTGCAGCCATTCCTGCTCTTGTGGCGTCAGGGCACCGCGCAAAAACGTGTCGTTGCCCTGCCAGGCCAGAATCGCCAAGCGACGCTCGGTCGGGCCGCGGCCTGACTGGGCCAGATGCTGCCAGAGCGGGCGGCGGCGCAAGACGGCATACGTTGTCTCAGCCAGAGCATGGCGCTCACGTTGGCCAAGACCTTTGTGTTGACGGAAAAAGGCGGACACCACGGTGTCTGCAGGCGCGTCGAGCTTGAGAACTTCACGCAGAAGTTCGCTGCTCATTTCAAGGAGGGCATTAGGATGCATGCCCCGATTATCCCAGCACCTGAGCACAAGCCCAATGAATGATGACGACTTGCCCACATTGCCCGCCACAAAGCTGGGCCGCTACCGCCACTACAAAGGCGGTGAGTACGAGGTGATCGGCGTGGCCCGCCATAGTGAAACGCTGGAGCCCATGGTGGTTTACCGGCCGCTCTACAACGCCACCGGCCTGTGGGTGCGGCCGCACGCCATGTTTTTTGGCACGCTGGAGGTGGCCGGTCAGACCCTGCAGCGCTTCCAGCCTATTGACTGAAATTCAGTTGGATTTCAGCTGCAACTCAGCTGAAGGCCTGAGCCTCGCCCGCCAACTGGCGCACCAGGCCGTTTTCCAGCGCCAACTGGCCCTGCACAAACCAGCGCACCGCCGCCGGATACATGCGGTGTTCCAGCTTGAGCACCCGGGCTGACAAGCTGTCCTCGTCATCCCCCGCCTGCACCGGCACCACGGCCTGCGCCACGATGGCACCATGGTCCAACTCGGCGGTGACGAAGTGCACGGTTGCACCGACGAATTTGCAGCCCATCTCCAGCGCGCGGGCATGGGTGTGCAAGCCCGTGAACGCCGGCAGCAAGGACGGGTGGATATTGAGCATGCGCTCGGCATAGTGCGCTGTGAAGCCGGGCGTGAGGATGCGCATAAAGCCCGCCAGCACCACCAAATCGGGCGCGAAGCCGTCGATCACACGCTGCAACTCGGCATCAAATTCCTCGCGCTTTTGCGCGCCACTGAAGGCTTTGTGATCAACCACCGCCGTGGCGATGCCATGCGCTTGCGCAAAGACCAAGCCCGCCGCATCGGGCCGATTGCTGATCACGGCGGCAATGCGCGCCGGCCAGGCCTCGGACGCGCAAGCGCGCACGATGGCCTCCATATTCGAGCCACGGCCGGAGATCAGAATCACGATGTTTTTCATGGGGCCGAAGTGTAGGCCAAGGGCGCCCGCCCACAACACCTCCCTACAATGCCAACCCATGTCAGAAGCCCCCACCGAACCCTTGAGCAGCCGCCCGCGCGTGCTCTCCGGCATGCGCCCCACCGGCGCCCTGCACCTTGGCCACTACCACGGCGCCCTGAAGAATTGGGTCAGCCTGCAGGCCACCCACGACTGCTTTTTCTTCGTGGCCGACTGGCATGCGCTGACCACCCATTACCAAGACCGCAGCACGATTGAGCGCAATGTCTACGACATGGTGGTGGACTGGCTGGCTGCCGGCATCGATCCCGAACAAGCCACCCTCTTCATTCAAAGCCGCATGCCCGAGCATGCCGAGCTGTTCACGCTGCTGGCGATGAGCACGCCCGCCTCCTGGCTGGAGCGCATCCCCAGCTACAAAGACCAGCTCGAAAAAAATCGCCCCAACGGCGAAGGCGCCACCTACGGCTTCCTCGGCTACCCGCTGCTGCAAGCGGCGGACATCTTGATCTACAAGGCCGCCTGCGTGCCGGTGGGCGAAGACCAGACCGCCCATGTGGAAGTGACCCGCGAAGTGGCGCGTCGCTTCAATCGCATTTATTCGCCCGAGCGCGCCATCTTGCCCGAGCCGCAAGAGCTGCTGACGGCCACGCCACGCCTGCCCGGCCTGGACGGCCAAAAGATGAGCAAGAGCGCCGGCAACGCCATCGCCATGCGCGACAGCCCCGAGGTGGTGGACGAGAAAGTGCGCACCATGCCCACCGACCCGCAGCGCGTGCGCCGCAGCGACCCCGGTGAGCCCAGCCGCTGCCCCGTCTGGCCCTTGCATCAGCTCTACAGCGACGCCAGCACGCAAGCCTGGGCCAGCGAAGGCTGCCGCAAGGCCAGCATCGGTTGCCTGGACTGCAAAAAGCCCTTGATCGAAGCGATTCAGGCTGAGCAAAAGCCCTGGCGCGAACGCGCCGAGGCCTTTTTGGCCAACCCCAAGCAAGTGCAGTGGATTGTGGAAGTGGGCACCGAGCGCGCCCGCGCCGTGGCCCGCAAAACCCTGCGCGAGGTGCGCACGGCCATGGGCTTGGCCTACTGAATGCGGCCGCAGAACTCCCCCGAAGCAAGCATGGCCGGCATCCACATCACCGACATCGAATCCGCCATCAACTGGTGGCGCGAGCGCCAGCCCTCCGCCGACGGCCTGCAGGCCTGCGCTGAGGTTTGCGCACTGGCCGAGGTCTACGGCCAGCTGGTCTATTACCGCGAAACCGAATGCGACGACGCCAGCATGCCTGCCGCCGCGCTGGAAGCCTGGATGCAGTGGTACGACAGCACGCCCGACGCCCCCTGCATCGCCATTTGCTCCACCAGCCAAGGCGACGAGTTGTGCAAGGGCTGCGGCCGCACTTTTGACGAAGTGCAGAACTGGCCGATCATGACGCCAGCGGAAAAGCGCGTCACCTGGCGCCGCATTTCCATCGAGGCCACCGCCTGGCGCTTCAACCGCTACGCGGAGCGCGCACGCGAGTTCACCGGCGTCGATCATCCGCAAGCCTCATCGCCATCGCCATCGCAGCCTGGGGTCAAGTCTTGACGGGCGCGACCACGCCCGCCGCGCACAGCCATCTGGATACCCTGCGGCGCCTAGCGCCCTTGGCTTGGCCGGTGTTCATCGGCCAGGTTGCGGTGCTGGCCTTCAGCACGGTGGACACCGTGTTGGTGGCGCGTTACTCCGCCACCGATCTGGCGGCGCTGGCCGTCGGCGCGGCCATCTACATCACCGTATTCGTGGGCTTGATGGGCGTGGTGCTGGCCATCTCGCCAATTGCCGGGCAGCTGTTTGGCGCCCGTAAGCTCAAGGAGGCCGGCGAGCAGCTGCACCAAACCGTGTGGCTGGCTTTGGGTTTGTCGGTGCTGGGCTGCTTGGTGCTGCTGTTTCCCGAACCATTTTTAGCCAGCTCGCACGCCAGCCCTGAGGTCGCCGCCAAGGTGCGCGGCTATTTGCAGGCCCTGGCGCTGAGCCTGCCCGCAGCCCTGCTCTTCACCGCGTTTCGTGGCTTCAACACGGCCGTGTCCCGGCCCAAGGCGGTGATGGCCATGCAGCTCGTGGGCCTGGCGCTGAAGGTGCCACTGACCGCCTTGCTGATCTACGGCTTCAACCTTGGGGGCCTGCAAATGCCGGCCCTGGGCGCCGTGGGCTGCGGCATTGCCACGGCCCTGGTGATGTGGGCGCAAGCGCTGATCGCCCTGCTCTGGCTGCGCCGCGATGGCTTTTACGCCAGCTTTGGTTTGCACGGCAGCGGCCTGCACGCACCGCGGGCGGCCGACATCAAGGCCTTGCTGAAGCTGGGCATCCCGATGGGCGCGGGCATCTTGATCGAGGTGACCGGCTTCACCTTCATGGCCATCTTCATCGCCCGCCTGGGGACCACGCCGGTGGCGGGGCATCAGGTGGCGGTCAATCTGGTCTCGCTGATGTTCATGGCGCCGCTGGCTTTGGGCAATGCGGCCCAAACGCTCGTCGCCCAGCGGGTCGGCGCCCATGACGCCGCAGATGCACGCCGCCTGGGTTGGCACAGCCTAGAGATTGCGCTGGCCCTGGCTTTTGCCATTGGTGCGCTGGTGTTTTTTGCCCGAGAGCAGGTGCTGGGCTTTTACACCCAAGACCCGGTCATCATCGCCGCCGCCATGCCCTTGCTGCTGTGGGTGTGGGTCTTCCACATCGGCGACGCCGGCCAAACCGTGGCGGCCTTTGTGCTGCGCGCCCACCGCATTGCCGTCGTGCCCATGGTGGTTTACGCCTTGGCGCTCTGGGGTCTGGGCCTGGGTGGCGGCTACTGGCTGGCCTTTGGCGACACCGCCTGGGTGCCGGCGGAATTCCACGGCGCACGCGGCTTCTGGTCCGCCGCCACGGCCGGGCTGGTGTCAGCGGCGCTGGGCTTGAGTGCCTTTCTGGCCTGGGTGCATGGCCGCGAAGCCGCTGAGCAGGCGAGAGAAAACTTGCAGGCTTGACCCTTAATTCAAGGGCAGCGTCAGCACAAAGCAGCTTCCGCCGCCCGGCCGGGACTCGCAGCGCACCGTGCCACCGTGCCGCTGGGCAATTTGCTTGACCAAGCTCAGGCCCAGGCCCACGCCCCCAGCTTGCTCGGCATGGCCGGGCAGGCGGAAAAAGGCCTCAAAGATTCGCTCACGCATGGGCTCAGGCACACCCGGGCCGCGGTCACACACCCGCACCACGGCGGACGTGCCGCTGCGGCTCAGTTGCAGCAGCACTTCATCACCGCCATAGCGGCGAGCGTTTTCCAACAGATTGCGCATGGCGCGGCGCAGCAAGCGATCCTCGCCCATCAGCGTCAACTGGCTCAGGCCTGGCTCAGACTCAAACTGCGCGCCAACCCGGGCCGACTCTTCCGCCGCCATGCCGAGCAGATCGACTTTTTCAGCCACGGCGCCGGACACCCCGGAGTCCAAGCGGCTGGCCAGCAAGACCTCTTCCACCAAGGCATCCAGCTCGCGGATATTGGTGTGAATCTCGGCCGTCAAGCGCGCGCGCTGCACCTCGCCCGCATCGTCCAACATGGCGAAGGCCATCTTCAAACGCGCCAGGGGTGAGCGCAACTCATGGCTGGCATTGGCCAGCAAGGTCTGCTGTGAACGCAGCAAGGTCTCCAACTGGCTGGCCGCGCGATTGAAGCTCACAGCCAAAGCAGCCACTTCATCATTGCCCTGGTCATCCACCCGATGCGCCAGATTGCCTGCACCGAAGCGCTCCACACCCTGCTTCAGCGATTCCAGCCGCCGCGTCAGCCGCCGCACCACCGGAAAAGCGCCAATGGCCACGCCGAAAAACAGCAGCACCAGCAGGGCCAGCAAGGCGTGCCCATTCGGGCGCGGGCCAAAAATCGGTTGGAACCAGGCCGGCTCCATATGCGGAGGCTGGCCGCGCATGCCACGCAGATCGCCACCCGCACGCAGGGGCAGACCGGGCATAGGACGGCGTTGACGCAGCACCAGCAGGCTGCGCCCATCATCAAGCACCAGTTGCACGGGTGCCGCAACAGGCGCGCCATCGCTCGCGGCCTGGCTCAATTCCGCTTCACGGCGCAGGAACAGCTCTGAGCTGGCCAGGCGCTCACCCCGCTTGCCGTCCAGCGCCACGGCCAGATGCAGGCGCTGGCTCCAATCCTCCAAGGCCAGGGCTTGCTGAACTTGTGGCGCGTCGGCCGCCGGCAAGGCATTGCCCAAGAGTTCCAGCAAGGCCGCCATGCGCTCACTGGCCGAGGTTTCCTGGCTGCCGCGCTCCTGCTCGATATGGCGCTGGAACAGCCAGGCCGAACCAAATGCGAACGCCAGCAACAAGACCACCAGGGTCAGATAAATGCGCAGATAAAGCGCCTTCATTCGCAACATCACAGGCGCTCAGCTCGCGGTGTCGGCATCTTGCTTGCGGGCAAAGAGATAGCCCGCACCGCGCACCGTCAGAACACGGCGCGGGTTCTTGGGATCGTCCTCGATCAAAGCGCGGATGCGCGAGATATGCACATCGATGGAGCGATCAAAAGCATCCAGCGGGTGACCCTTCAGGGCGTCCATGATCTGGTCGCGTGACATCACCCGGCCCGGGCTTTGCGCCAGCACCACCAGCAGGTCGAACTGGTGGCTGGTGAAGTCGCAGGACTTGCCGTCAATGCGCGCCACACGTTCGGCCAGGTCAATCTCCAGCCGGCCAAAGCGCAGCACATCATCCTCGGCAGCTTGTGGCTCAACGCGGCGCAGCAAGGCCTTGATGCGGGCTTGCAATTCACGCGGCTCGAAGGGCTTGGCCAGATAGTCGTCAGCGCCCAACTCCAGACCCAGAATGCGATCCATGGGCTCGCCGCGGGCCGACAACATCAAGATCGGCAAGCGCCGCGTATGCCCATGGGCGCGCAGTTCGCGGCAGAAGTCCAGGCCATCGCCGTCACCCAGCATCAGGTCCAGCACCAGCAAATCAAAAGCACCGGAAGCCAGCACCGTGCGCGCCATGGCCAAGGACCCGGCCACGCTGATCTCAAAACCGGCATTGCTCAGGTAGTCGCTGAGCATGGCGGTGAGTCGGGTGTCGTCGTCGATGAGCAGCAGTCTGGAAGGCATGGTGGCGCTGGCTTTGCAGTGAGAAAGGGAGGCCGGCTTGCGCGACAACTGAATCAGCGCGGCCGCTTGTGCCTCGAGTGAAGGGCTAAGCATAAGCGAGCCTCGCAGCGCTGCCATCAATTCACCGCTGGGGCAGGCTTGGCGGGCTTGGCACCTGTGGAGCCGGCCGGTTCATGGCGATGCTCAGCGCGGCGCGCCTGCATGGCCTTCATCTTCTCGCCAAGCTTGGCGCGTTGCTCGGGGCTGAGCACGCGGGCCGCGTCCACCATGGCCTGGCTCATGCGCTTGCTGGCTTGCTCACGCAAGACCTGACCCTGCTGACGCAAAGCTTCGACGGCAGCGGCGTCCACGGTGGGCGCGGTCAACAAGGCCATGGTCTGCTCATGCAGTTTCTGGCCGCTGGCATGCTGAGCTTTCAAATCATCGCGGGCGGCTTGCATGATTTGCTTGATCTGGGCGCGCTGGGCCTCGGTGGCGTCCACCATGTCCAGCATATGGGCCATGTGGCGGCCGCCCATCATCATGCCGGGGCCGCCGCGGTCCCCCTTCTCGCCCATCTCAGGCGTGCCGCGCATCTCGCCTGGGCCACCGTGCATGCCGTGGCCTTGGGCCATCACCATGCCAGCGCTCATGGCCAGCACCGAGGCCAGCAGGCCTGTCTTCAGTTTGGAATTCAGCGTCTTCAACATGGCGTTCTCCTTGAAACCTTCGATCAATCAAGCCAGGATCTGGCATGAGTGAATCATCTGCGCCTCAGGTAAGCCGGGCATGCATGGGCCGTAAAGTTCTGTGAACAGGCATGAAAAAAGGGAGCCTTGCGGCTCCCTTCGATTTAGCACCCAGTGCAGCGCGACAGCGCTTACTTGATGGGCTTGAAGCGCATGCGCTTGGGGCGCGCGCCTTCTTCGCCCAAGCGCTTCTTCTTGTCGGCTTCGTACTCATGGAAGTTGCCGTCGAAGAAGAACCACTGCGAATTGCCTTCGCAAGCCAGGATGTGGGTGCAGATGCGGTCCAGGAACCAGCGATCGTGGGAGATCACCATGGCCGAGCCGGCGAACTCCAGCAGCGCCTCTTCCAGCGCACGCAGGGTTTCGACGTCCAGGTCGTTCGAGGGTTCGTCAAGCATCAAGACGTTGCCGCCCTGCGCCAAGGTCTTGGCCAAGTGCAGTCGGCCGCGCTCACCACCCGACAGGCTGCCCACCAGCTTTTGCTGGTCATTGCCCTTGAAGTTGAAGCGGCCCAGATAAGCGCGGCTGGGCATCACGAACTTGCCAACGGTGATGTTGTCCAGGCCACCCGACACGTCTTGCCAAACGGTCTTGTCGGCTTCGAGGTTCTCGCGGCTCTGATCCACGAAGGCCATCTTGGCGGTCTTGCCGATCTTGACCGTACCGCTATCGGGCTGCTCCACGCCTTGCAGCATGCGGAACAGCGTCGACTTACCGGCGCCGTTGGGGCCGATGATGCCGACGATGGCGCCGGCCGGCACCTTGAAGCTGAGGTTGTCGATCAGCACGCGGTCGCCAAAGCTCTTGCTGACGTTTTCGAACTCGATCACTTCATTGCCCAGGCGCTCGGCCACCGGGATGAAGATTTCGTTGGTGACGTTGCGCTGCTGGTATTCCACATCGCTCAGCTCTTCAAAGCGAGCCAGACGCGCCTTGCTCTTGGACTGACGGCCCTTGGCGTTGGAGCGCACCCACTTCAGCTCTTCCTTCATGGCCTTGGTGCGGGCATCCTCGGACTTCTGTTCCTGCTCCAGGCGACGCTCTTTTTGGTCCAGCCACTCGGAGTAATTGCCCTTCCATGGGATGCCATGGCCGCGGTCAAGTTCCAGAATCCACTCAGCGGCGTTGTCCAGGAAGTAGCGATCGTGGGTGATGGCCACCACGGTACCGGGGAAGCGTTGCAGGAACTGCTCCAGCCATTCCACCGACTCGGCGTCCAAGTGGTTGGTGGGCTCGTCCAGCAGCAGCATGTCGGGCTTACTCAGCAGCAGGCGGCACAGGGCCACGCGGCGCTTTTCACCACCGGACAGCACGCCAATGACGGCGTCCCATGGCGGCAGGTTCAGCGCGTCAGCGGCCAGTTCCAGCTGCAGGTCGGTGTTCTCAGAGCCGGCGGCGGCGATGATGGCTTCCAGCTCGCCTTGCTCGGCGGCCAGGGCGTCAAAGTCGGCGTTCTCTTCGGCATAAGCGGCGTAAACCTCGTCCAGGCGCTTCTTGGCAGCCAAGACGCCGCCAATGCCCTCTTCCACCGCTTCGCGCACGGTCTGCTCGGGGTTGAGCTGCGGCTCTTGCGGCAGATAGCCGATCTTGATGCCGGGCATGGCGATGGCTTCGCCTTCGTATTCCTTGTCCACGCCGGCCATGATCTTCAGCACGGTGGATTTACCCGAACCGTTGACGCCCAGCACGCCGATCTTGGCGCCGGGGAAGAAGGACAGCGAGATGTCCTTAAGGATGTGGCGTTTGGGAGGAACCGTCTTGTTCAGACGGTTCATCGAGAAGACATATTGAGCCATGGCGAAGATCCTGGGGTTTCGAGAAGGTGTAGGGCTGCGGGCTGAAGCGTCCACCGAATTGACCATATGTCGTTTCGCGGCGCTTGGGGCCGGATGCTAAGGGCCGGGGTAGAAACACATCCCCCTCTTCCTGCATCCCTGCCGCCCGCTGCGCCTCGCTCGTCCTGAGGCGGTGCGAGGCGATCATTCAACCCGCTATTGTCGCAGCTTCAAGGCCCGCGCTCTTGCTTCTCCCCGACTGGCCGCGCATTCAAACCACGAAAAGCCTGCAATTCGCCCCCGCAGGCCTCCACCAGCCGGGCTGGCGCAGGTCGACTCACGCCGAAGCCAAGCCGGCCACTCCCCCTGGCATTGCACTGGCGGGCAAGGACCGCGGCGTTAAAAAATGCCTCGGTGGCAGGGCAATCCCCGCCCAGCTTGGCCTCAAGAATGCGTCACCATGGCCCGACATCAAGGCGAGCGAACGCGAGCTGATGCGGCATGGCTGCGCCAGCATGCCCGGCGCCTTTGGCCTCGCAGCCCTTGGCAGATGGCTGCGCCCGCTTTGCTTGGCGGGCCTGGCACCCGCATTGGCGCCCAAGCCCCTCTTCAACTTTGAATCTTCGACATGAGCCCATCCTCGCTTTCCGAACCGATTGCCAGCACCCCGGCCTGGGCTCGCCCCGGCGTGTATTGGTTCCGCAAAGTGATGTTCCCAACCAAGGCGGGCGTGATTTTGCTGCTGCTGGTACTGCCCATGTTTCTTGCGTTGGGGGTGTTGATTGCCGACCGCTACGCAGCTTGGCAGGCCACGGCGGCGGAACGCACCGGCCTGGCTGCGATTCAAACCATCTTGCCGGCGGCAGACAAGACCCGGCAGTTGCGCCGAGCTCTGGTCGAGCAAGCCAATGGCATCGAGCGCAGCGACATTCCCGCGCTGCGCGAAGAATTCAACAAAGCCTTTGAGCGCTTGAACAAGGACGGCAAACCTCGCCTGGACAGCTTCGGCGGCAAGGCCATCAAGCATTGGCAGCCGCTGGTGGCAGCACTCGAGGACGCACGCCGCCAGAGCAGCACTCAGGGCTTGAGCGCGGCAGAGATCCGCAAACCCTATGCCAGCATGACCGAACAACTCGACGCGCTGACCCAGGATGTGGTGGACGCCAGCGGCCTGGCCCTGGACCCGGAAGGCGACACCTACTACCTGGTGCAGGGCGCCGCCGTCAATTTGCCGAAGTTGCTGGACAGCTTGGGCTCAACGCGCGGCGCCGTCAGTGCCTATCTGGCCCAGCCCAAGAGCAGCTTGCTGGCCGCAGCGGCCGGGCGCGTGGCTGTGGACCGGGAACTGCTCGACACCCTTCAGCTGACCCTCAACCATGCAAGCGACTTCAATCCGGCACTGGCCCAACTCAAGCTTGACGATCGCCTAGCGAGCACCAAGGCGTTTGTCAGCAATAACGAGGCCCTGCTGCGGCAAGAAGAGCCGCCCAGCGTCAAGCCGGAACAGGTGGTGCAGCAGGCCAATAGCGCCCTGCTCGATTTGGGGCACGCCCAGCTCAGCATGGCCGGACAGCTTGAGCAGTTGCTCGAAGCACGGCAACAGCGCCTGATGCAGCGCATGGTGCTCGGCTTGTCCATCAACCTTGTCCTGCTGCTGGCCGGGCTTTACTTCTTCTACTGCTTTTACCGGGTCATGAGCTCGGGCATGGGCACCCTGGTGCAGCGCATGCACGCCATCGCCACCGGCGACCTGACGGCCACCCTGACAGCCAAGGGTCAGGACGAAACCGCCCATTTGATGCGTGCGCTGGCCGATATGCAGGAGGCCTTGCGCGGCACCGTCAAGCAGGTCCGCGAAGCGGCGGACGCCATCACGATCTCGGCCGACGAAGTGGCCGGCGGCAGCATGGATCTCTCGCAACGCACCGAGCAAGCGGCGGCCAATCTGGAACAAACGGCCTCGGCCATGGAGCAAATCGGCTCCACCGTCAAACAAACGACCGACGGCGCGGCGCAGGCCGCCGACGTGGCCGGCAGCAATGTGCAACTGGCCGACCAGGGCGGGCAGGTGATTGCGCAAGTGGTCAGCACCATGGCCGAAATTCAGGACTCCAGCCGCCGCATCGGGGAGATCATCGGCGTGATCGACGGCATTGCCTTCCAGACCAATATCCTGGCCTTGAATGCCGCGGTGGAGGCGGCTCGCGCCGGCGAACAAGGGCGCGGCTTCGCCGTCGTGGCCAGCGAGGTGCGCGCCTTAGCGCAGCGCAGCGCGGCCGCGGCCCGCGAAATCAAGCAATTGATCGTAGCCAGCGGCGAGCGGGTCGAGGTCGGCAACCGCATCGTCAGCGAAGCGGGCAGCACCATGCGCGCCATCGTCGACAGCACCGGCCAGGTCGGCAAGCTGCTGCAAAGCATCTCCAGCGGCGCCCGCGAACAAGCCCTGGGCATCGATCAAGTGGGCAAAGCCATCCATGAGCTTGACCAAATGACCCAGCAAAACGCTGCCTTGGTCGAGGAAACCGCCGCCGCCTCCAGCGGCATGCGCCAGCAGGCCGAGCAACTGGCCAGCGCGGTGAATGTATTCAAGCTGCCCTAAGCCCGCCTGAAGACATTCAGCCCGGCGCAAGAACGCCGCGCCAGTGGGTCCAAGCTCCGCAGCAAGCGGGGCTGCTTAGCCCGCTTGCCTGCGACCAGATCAGTCCGCCATCGAGTACGGGCCGCCCCGCTCCAGCGCACGCCGGTAGGCCGGGCGCTGCTGAAAGCGGCGTACCCAGGCATCCAGATTCGGATAGCTGGCGCGCAAGCCGCGTGCGGCCTCGCCGACAAAACTCATTTGGATATCGGCGCCGCTCAAGCTGTCGCCAAGCAGCCATTCACGGTCTTGCAGCGCACGGTCCACATAGCCCAGATGGTTCTTCAGCTCGCTGTCGATGCGCGGCCCCAGCGGCGCGCCGGCCTCACCCAGGCGCGACACATACAGCTTGAGCAGCAGCGGCAACATGGCCGAACCTTCGGCGTAATGCAGCCACTGGTTGTAGACCTCGTAGGCCGGCGTGGACAGCGGCGGTTGCAGGCGGCCGCCACCGTAACGACGGATCAAGTAGTCCACGATGGCGCCTGACTCGATCAAGGTTTGCCCACCGTCCTCGATCACCGGCGACTTGCCCAGGGGGTGTACCGCCGTCAATTCCGGGGGCGCCAGGCGTGTTTTCGCGTCACGGGCGTAATGGCGGATCTCATAGGGCAGCTCCAGTTCTTCCAGCAGCCACAACACGCGCTGCGAGCGCGATTCATTCAGGTGGTGTACGACGATCATCGAGATGCCTTTGTTCGGGTTTGACCACAAGCTGTGGTGAAGCCCGGGCATTGTGAACAAGCCGGCGCGGGACTGACTAGCCCCAAGGTGACAGCGCCCTCGCCCCAGGGCTTGCCAACTAGTTCCGGGGGCGCGCTACGGGCCAACCCTATAATGGCAGCTTCGCCACGCTTCTCAGTCTTGCGCGGCGTTTGCTTTTCCAAAGCTCCAGTACGCATCCCACGCAGGCTCGAAGACTGGCGCTGCTCCACGCAGCGCGGCCCGGCATCAGGGACTCGTGCCCCCCAAACAGTTGTCAGCTGTCCTGCCTGTCATCCACAGGCATGGGCCGTGCAACGTCTAAAAGTAATCAATGACTTTTGAATCCCTGGGCCTCGCCCTTCCCCTGCTCAAAGCGATCGCAGACGCCGGCTACACCACGCCGACCCCCGTTCAAGCCCAAGCTATTCCTGCCGTCCTGAAGGGCGGCGACCTGATGGCCGGCGCCCAAACCGGCACCGGCAAGACTGCCGGCTTCACCCTGCCCATGCTGCATCTGCTGAGCACCGGCGCCCCGGTCACCAATAAGCGCGGCAAGCCCGCCATCCGCGCCCTGGTGCTGACCCCGACTCGCGAACTGGCCGCCCAGGTCGAAGAATGCGTCAAGACCTACGGCAAGTACCTGCCCCTGAAGAGCATGGTGATGTTCGGCGGCGTGGGCATGCAGCCGCAAATCAACCGCCTGCGCGATGGCGTGGACATTCTGGTGGCCACGCCCGGCCGTCTGCTGGACCACGCCCAACAAGGCACGCTGGACCTGAGCCAGGTGCAGATGCTGGTGCTGGATGAAGCCGACCGCATGTTGGACATGGGCTTTGTGCACGACATCAAGAAGGTGCTGGCCCTGCTGCCGGCCAAGAAGCAGTCGCTGCTGTTCAGCGCCACCTTCAGCGATGACATCAAGAACCTGGCCGACCGCCTGCTGAACCAGCCCGCCCTGATCGAAGTGGCCCGCCGCAACCAGACCAATGAGTCGATCGCGCAAAAAGTCCACCCCGTGGGCCGCGAGCGCAAGAAGGAATTGCTGGTCCACCTGATCAAGACCGGCGACTGGCACCAAGTGTTGGTCTTCACCCGCATGAAGCACGGCGCCAACCGCCTGACCGACTATCTGAATGACCAAGGCATCAGCGCCATGGCCATCCACGGCAACAAGAGCCAAGGTGCCCGTACCAAGGCCCTGGCCGAGTTCAAGAGCGGCGATCTGCAAGTGCTGGTGGCCACCGATATCGCAGCGCGCGGCATCGACATCGACCAACTGCCGCACGTGGTGAACTTCGAGCTGCCCAATGTCTCGGAAGACTATGTGCACCGCATCGGCCGTACCGGCCGTGCCGGCGCGCAGGGCGAGGCGGTCTCGCTGGTTTGCGTGGACGAGAACGGTTTCCTGCGTGAAATCGAAAAGCTGATCAAGCGCGAGATCCCCAAGGAAATCGTGCCCGGCTTCGCGCCCGACCCCAACGAGCGCGCCGAGCCCATCGTGCTGGGCCGCATGATTTTGAACGGCAATGGCAGCCGCTCCAGCGCCGGTGGTGGCGGTGGCCGCGGCAATTCGCGCGGCGGTGGTCGCCCGGCAGCGGGCCGTGGCCCGGCCGGTGGCGGCCGCCCGAGCTCGCCGCAAGGTGAGCAGCGCGCGCCGCGTCAAGCAGCGCCGCAAGGCCAGCGCAATGCCGGTGGTGGTAATGGTGGCGGCAACGGTGGCGGCGGTGGCGCTCGCTCCGGCGCTCCGCGAGGCAATGGCGGCGGTGCTGGTGGTCGCAGTGGCGGTGGTGGCGGCGGCGCACGTCTGACCAGCCCCAAACGCTAAAAAGCGCTGAGCAGCGCTCAATAACGCTAAAGACCGACTGACCAAGGTCAGATCGCGCAACGAAAGCCCAGGCCCCAAAGCCTGGGCTTTTGTGTTTTAGGATCCCGGCATGACAAACCCTGTGCCACAAAGCCTCTGGCTGGCCGGTGCCACCGGCCTGATCGGCCGTGAAGTGCTGGATCTCGCCCTGCAATCTCCCTGCGAGGTCCATGCCCTGCTGCGCCGCGCCGCGCCCGAGTTGCCGAACAGCCCGCGCCTGCACTGCCAGCAGATCGACTTTGCCGCCCCGGCCTTGGGGCTCAAGACGCCACTGCCGGCGGCAGATGCCTTGATCATCTGCTTGGGCACCACCATCAAGGTGGCCGGCTCGCAAGAGGCCTTCCGCGCCCTGGACTTCGGCGCGGTGCTGGCGGTGGCTACGCTGGCGAGGGACGCTGGCGTGCGCCGCTGCGCCGTGGTCTCCGCACTCGGCGCCGATCCAACGTCTGGCGTGTTCTACAACCGCGTCAAGGGCGAGATGGAGCAGGCCCTGACCGCATTGAACTTCCCTCAACTGCTGATTGCCCGCCCCTCCCTGCTGGTGGGCGATAGAGCCCGGCTCGGCCAACCCGCCCGGGCCGGCGAGCAATGGGCCGAACGCCTGAGCCGGCCCTTGCGCTGGCTGATTCCCGCGCGCTGGCGGCCCATCGCGGCCAGCACGGTGGCGCGGGCGCTGTGGCTGGGCCTGGCCAATGACAAGGGGCCGCGTCTGCGCATTTTGGAGTCCGATCAATTGCAAACGCTGGCCGACACTCAAGCATGCTGAACCGCTTCAGTGAGTTGCTGGGCGCCGAAGGCCCGCTGGTGCTCGGATTGCTGGTGGCCCTGGGCGGCGGCCTGCTGCTGGGGCTGGAACGCGAACACCACCGGGCGCGCGGCGCCGCGCCGGTGCTGCAGGCTGCCGGCCTGCGCACCTTCACCATCATCACCCTCAGCGGCGCCTTGGCGCAGGGCTTGAACGTGCCCGGCTTGGTGGCAGTGGGGGCCTTGGCGGTGGCGGCCCTGGTGGCCATCGCCTATTTCCGCAGCAGTGAAAAAGACATCAGCCTGAGCACCGAGGCGGCCTTGCTAGCGGCCTATTTGATCGGTGTGTTGTGCGTGCAATCGCCTGCCCTGGGTGCGCCCGCGGCCGTACTTCTGGCGGCCCTGCTCAGCGCCCGCGAGCGCCTGCATCGTTTTGCCCGCCACTGGTTGCGTGAGGCCGAGTTGCGCGACGGCCTGCTGCTGGCCGCCCTGGCCCTGATCGTGTTGCCTTTGATGCCCACCGAGCCCCTGCCCTGGCTGGCCGGCCTGCGCGCCTCCAGCCTGATGGGCTTGCTGCTCTTGCTGCTGGGCTTGCAGGCTTTTGGCTACCTGGCCCTGCGGGTGCTGGGTGCGCAGACCGGTCTGGCCTTGTCGGGCCTGATGTCGGGCCTGATCTCCAGCACCGCCACCATCGCCGCCATGGGCCACCGCACACGCGCCGAGCCGCCCCTGTTCTGGGCCTGCTGCGCCGGCGCCGTCATGTCCACCGCCGCCACCTGGCTGCAGGTCAGCCTGATGCTGCTGGCCCTGGCGCCGCAGGCCGCGCAGCAATTCATGCCCGTCAGCGGGGTGGGCATGCTGGCCGCCGGTGCGGCCGGCCTGCTGCTGGCGCGCCGGGCCAAAACCGCCCAGGCTGCCGAGGGGCCAATGCCCACGCCCGATCCAGCGAATGCGCCAGCGGCCGATGACAAAGGCCCATTGCGTTTGAAGGAAGCCGCCCTGATCGCCCTGACCCTCAGTGCCGTGGCCTTGATGGTCAGCTGGGCGGAGCGCCAATTCGGCAGCGCCGGCTTGTTCAGCGCCGTGGCCCTGGCCGCGATTGCCGATGCGCATGCGCCGGTGGCCTCGCTGGCGGGCCTGAACAATGCCGGGCAGATCAGCAATGCCCAACTCTCGCAAGGCGTGATGCTGGCCATTGCCTGCAATAGCGTCACCCGCGCCATCACCGCCACGCTGGCTGGCGGGCGCCGTTACGGCGCCTTGATTTCTCTTGTGCTGCTGGCCTGCCTGGGCCTGACCGGCCTGGCCTTGCTGCTGATCCTCGCTGTGCCGTCTTTGTGAAAACCCAAGCCATCATTCCCGCCGAAGTGGACTTCGCGGACCCAGCCGCCCCGCGCGCGCCAGCGTTTGACGATGTTTATCACAGCCGCGCCGGCGCCCTGGCGCAGTCCCGCCACGTTTTTCTGGGCGGCAACCAATTGCCCGCACGCTGGTCGGGCCGGCCGCGTTTTGTGATTCTGGAAACCGGCTTCGGCCTGGGCCACAACTTTCTGGCCACCTGGGAAGCCTGGCTGCAAGACCCGGCACGCTGCCAGCAGCTGGTCTTCATCAGCATTGAAAAGCACCCGCTACGCCAAGCCGACTTGGCACAGGCCCACCAAAGCTCAGAGTTGCCCGAATTGAGCGCGCAGCTCCTTGAGGCCTGGCCACCGCTGACACCCAATTTGCACCGGCTGGAATTCGAAGGCGGGGCGGTGCAATTGCTGCTGTGCCTGGGCGATGTACACCGCTGGATGCGCGAGCTGGTGGCCGAGGTGGATGCCTTCTACCTGGACGGCTTCAACCCCTCCAGCAATGCCGAGATGTGGGACGGCCATGTGCTCAAGGCCTTGGGCCGGCGCGCAGCCCCCGGCGCCACCGCCGCCAGCTGGAGTGTGGCCCCACAGGTGCGCGAGGGCTTGATGGCCGCCGGATTCAGCCAAGAACGCCAGCGCGGCTATGCCAACAAGGGCGGCATGTGCGTGGCCCGCTACCAGCCACGCCATCAAGCCCAGAAGCCGGCGGGGCGCGAGCCACTGGCGCCCCAGGCCAAGCACGCCTTCATCCTCGGCGCCGGCCTAGCCGGCGCAGCCTGCGCCTGGGCCCTGGCCGGCCAAGGCATTGCCAGCACCTTGATCGATGCCCGCCCCGGCCCGGCGCAAGCCGCCTCAGGCAACCCCGGCGGCCTCTATCACGGCACGCTCAATCCGGACGACGGCTTGCATGCGCGCTTCAATCGCGCGGCGGCATTGGCAACAGCCCACGCCCTGCGCCGCTTGCCCGCCCTGCCCTGGCACCAACTTGGCCTGCTGCGCCTGGAGCAGGCCCGCGAGCCCGCACAAATGCAGGCCTTGCTGGCACGCTTAGGCTTGCCGCCCGACTATGTCCAGGCACTGAGCCAAGCGGAAGCCGCCGCGCTGAGCGGGCTGGATCTGCCCGGCCCGGCCTGGTTCTACCCGGCCGGCGGCGCGCTGCCGCCGCCCGCTTACGCCCAAGCCCTGCTGGCCACTGCCGGGCCGGCCGTCAACAGCCGCTACAACTGCCGGGTCGCACGCATCGAATCCCTCGGCCCCCGCTGGCGCCTGTGGGACGCCCAGGATCAATTGATCGGCGAAACCGAGTTGCTGGTGCTGGCCGGCGGCCATGAGGGTCAGGTCTTGCTGGCGCAACTGGCGCCCGAGCTGGCGGCCCAGCTCTCGGTGATGCGCGGGCAGCTGAGCCATCTCAGCCCCGCCAACATTCGCCCGCGCCTGCCGGTGGCGGGCCTGGGCTACGCCATTGCCGACACAGCGCAAGGCCTGTGGTGTGGCGCCACCAGCCAGCCCGGTGATGCCGAGACGCAGCTTCGCCTGGCCGACCAGCAGCGCAATCTGGCCCAATGGGCCGAACTCAGCGGCCAGGCCAGCGCGGCCACGGGAATGGAAGCGCAGCTGCAAGGCGGCCGTGTCGGCTGGCGCCTGGCCACGCCGGACCGCCTGCCCCTGGTCGGCGGCCTGCCCCTGCCTGACTACAGCGGCCGCCAAGACCAAGGCCGCTTCATCCCGCGCTGGCCAGGCTTGGCACTTTGCACCGCCATGGGTTCACGCGGCATTGCCTGGTCCGCCCTGTGCGCCCAGGTAATGGCTGCACAAGTCACAGGTGCACCTATCCCCATCGAAGCCAGCTTGCTGGACGCGCTGGACCCGGTCCGCTTCGCCTTGAGAAGCGCGCGTGACGCGCGCCCGGCGGCCGCGGCCGACATAGGCGCGTGCGATCAGTGAACACATGACCTTCATTTCCATCAGGGTTTGTCGATCTGCCAGGGACCTCCCCCTCAGTCGCATCGGTTCGCGACTCGACCTTTCCTGAAAAGAGTTTGCATGTCCGTCACCTTGTTGTCCGGCCGCTCGATTGGGCGCCGTTTGAATATCGCTTTCTCCATCGTCTTGCTGATTGCCCTGGCGGGTTCTGCCATGGGCTATTGGTCGCTGCATAAAGTGGCGGGTGAAACCGCCACCATGTATGAAGAGACCCTGCTCTCCGAGCGCCTGGCCGGCGACTGGCAGCGCAATATCGTCAGCGGCATCAACCGCTCCACCGCCATCGCTGTCAGCAAAGACAATAGCTTGGCCGAGTACTTCAGCACGGCCGCGGCCGAATCCACCCGCCAGTCCAGCGAGCTGCAAAAGCAGCTGGACGCCCTGCTCACCAGCCCGGAAGAGCGCAAGCTGTTCGAACAGCTGAGCCAGAACCGCAAGCCCTATCTGGCCTCCCGCGACGCCTTGACGCAAGCCAAAAAGGCCGGCGACGCAGAGCGCGCCGAGGACATCTTCAAGCAGCAGTTTTTGCCTGCGGCAGCGCAGTTCCAGGACAGCATCAAACAGATCGTGCAAGAAGAGCGCAATCAGCTGGACGCCGCGGCCAAACGGGTGGCGCAAACCAATCGCGAAGCGCGGATTGCCCTGCTGATCTTCTCGGCCTGCGCCCTGCTGGTTGGCGCGACCCTGGCCCTGCGCCTGACACACTCCATCGCCAAACCATTGGGCCACGCGGCCGCGTCTGCCGACGCGATTGCGCACTTTGACCTCAGCCGCAAGATCGAGGTGGAGTCAGACGATGAAACCGGCCGGCTGCAGCAAGCCCAGAAGACCATGCAGGAATCGCTGATTCGCCTGATCGGCGAGGTGCGCAGCTCCACCGACAGCATCAGCACCGCCAGCGCGGAGATTGCCACCGGCAATCACGACCTGTCGGCCCGCACCGAACAAACCGCCTCCAGCCTGCAAGAAGCTGCGGCCTCCATGGCCCAGCTGACCGGCACCGTGCGCCAGACCGCGGAGTCGGCCGTCACCGCCAATCAGCTCGCCAACTCGGCCGCCGAGGTGGCACGCCGCGGCGGCACGGTGGTGGCCCAGGTGGTCAGCACCATGGAGGACATCAGCGCCAGCTCGCGCCGCATCACCGACATCATCGGCACCATCGATGGCATCGCCTTCCAGACCAATATCCTGGCGCTGAATGCCGCGGTGGAAGCCGCGCGTGCCGGCGAGCAGGGTCGCGGCTTTGCGGTCGTGGCCTCCGAGGTGCGCAGCCTAGCCCAGCGTTCGGCCGAAGCGGCCAAGGAAATCAAGACCCTGATCGGCGCCAGCGCCGAACGGGTGGAGTCCGGCACGCAGCTGGTGCAAAACGCCGGCACCACCATGAGCGATATCGTTGCCAGCGTGCAGCGGGTGTCGGACATCATTGCCGAGATCAGCACCGCCTCGCGCGAGCAGAGTGATGGCATTGATCAAGTCAATAGCGCCGTTGGCCAACTGGACCAGATGACGCAGCAGAACGCGGCCCTGGTGGAAGAGTCCGCCGCCGCTGCGGAAAGCCTGCGCGACCAATCCGCACGGCTCGCCTCGGCCATCTCGGTGTTCCGCCTCTGAAGCTGGCCCGCAGCCACGCAAACCCACCAAGCGCAAAGCCCCTGACGGGGCTTTTTTGTTTTCTCGGCGGGCCGCACAGGCCGAGCCACAGCCAACTCAAGCCAACTCAAGCCAACTCAAGCCAAGCCAAGCCAAGCCCAAGTCCAAGTCCAGCATCGACCCGGCAAGCTGGCTCAGCATTCGCGGCAAACCAACAGCCGCCGGCCTCACAGCGAGCGACTGCTCGCGCAAAGCGTGCACAAAGACGCGCCAGCGCCGGCCTTGCTCAAGCCCGGGAAGACGATACCGATAACATACCAGTCATCCCCCCTATCGATTGATGTACCGGCTCGCGCGCCCCTGCGCAGCCGGTGACTTTGTCTTGGAAGCAGTCCATCTATGTCATTCATCTCCCTGAGCGGCCGCAGCATCGGCCAACGTCTCGGCCTTGTGCTTTCCGCCGTTTTGCTCATCTCTTTGGCAGGCTCGGCACTCGGCTACTGGACGCTCAAGCGCGTTGCGGCCGAGGCGAATGAGATGTACCAAGTCAATCTGGTTTCGGAGCGCCTGTCCAGCGACTGGCACCGCAATGTCTCCACCGGCATCATCCGCAACACGGCCGTGGCCGTGGCCAGCGACGACAAACTGGCCAAGTACTTCGCCAGCATCGCCGCGGCCTCGGCCGCCCAGACCAGCGAGTTGCAGAAGAAGGTCGAGGCCATGTTGAGCACGCCCGAGGAGAAGGCGCATTTCGAGGAGATCGGCAAAACCCGCAAGGCCTATATCAGCGCCCGCGATGCGATGACGGCCGCCAAGAAGGCCGGTGACGACGCCAAGGCCCGCGAGATCTTCGACGCCGAATTCGTGCCCATGGCCAAGACTTATCAAGAAGCTTTGCGCGAGTTGGTGGACATGCAACGCCGGCAGCTGGACCAAAGCGCCACCCGCAATGAAGAGGCCATCCAAAAAGCCCGTACTGGCTTGCTGGTGTTTTCGCTCTGCGCTCTGGCTGTGGGCGCCAGCTTGGCGTTTTGGTTGACCCGCTCCATCACCGGGCCACTGCGCAAGGCGGCGGAGGTGTCCAATGCAATTGCCAACTTCGACCTGAGCCAGACCATCCACGTCAGCAGCCAGGATGAGACCGGGCAGTTGCTGCAGTCGCAACAGACCATGCAGCAAGCACTGATCCGCCTGATTGGCGAGGTGCGCAGCTCCACCGACAGCATCAGCACGGCCAGCGCCGAGATTGCGACTGGCAATCACGACCTCTCGGCACGCACCGAGCAGACTGCCTCGAATCTGCAAGAAGCGGCCGCCTCCATGACCCAACTCACCGGCACCGTGCGCCAGACGGCCGAATCGGCCGTGACGGCCAATCAGCTGGCCAGCTCCGCCGGGGAAGTGGCCCGGCGCGGCGGCGTGGTGGTGGCCCAGGTGGTCAGCACCATGGAAGAGATCAACACGAGCTCACGCCGCATCAACGACATCATCGGCACCATCGACGGCATCGCCTTCCAGACCAATATCCTGGCGCTGAATGCGGCGGTTGAGGCCGCCCGCGCCGGCGAACAAGGTCGCGGCTTTGCGGTGGTGGCCAGCGAAGTGCGCTCGCTGGCCCAACGCTCGGCCGAAGCCGCCAAAGAGATCAAGGTGCTGATCGGCGCCAGCGCGGATCGGGTCGAGTCCGGTACCCGCCTGGTGCAAGACGCCGGCAGCACCATGAACGACATCGTGGCCAGCGTTCAACGCGTGTCCGATGTGATTGGTGAAATCAGCGCCGCGTCCCGCGAGCAGAGCGATGGCATTCATCAAATCAACGCGGCGATGAACCAGCTGGACCAGATGACGCAGCAGAACGCCGCGCTGGTCGAAGAGTCAGCCGCCGCCGCCGAGAGCCTGCGCGATCAATCTGCCCGCCTGGCCGCGGCCATCTCGGTGTTCCGCCTTTAAAGCCTCGCCAAACGGCGCAAGCACAGACAAGAAAAAAGCCCCTCACGGGGCTTTTTCTTTTTTCCGACGGTCATGCCGCCACAGCGCCTTGCTCAGTCGAACTTCAGCGTCTTGACGCCTTCGGCCGTACCCAGCAAGCACACGGATGCACGGTTGCGGGCAAACACGCCGACGGTCACCACACCGGGCCATTGATTCACATCGGACTCGAAGGCCTTGGCATCCTTGATCTGCAGGCCGCGCACATCGAGGATGTGGCAGCTGTTATCCGTCACCACGCCGGCGCGCAGGGTGGCGCTGGCACCCAGGGCGGCAAAGCGGCGCGCGATCTGGGCTGCGGCCATGGGAATCACTTCCACCGGCAAGGGGAACTGCCCCAGCACGTCGACGAGCTTGGAGGCGTCGGCGATGCAAATGAATTGCTCGGCCAGGTCGGCCACGATCTTCTCGCGCGTCAGCGCCGCGCCGCCGCCCTTGATCATGTGGCCGCCATGGTCGATCTCATCCGCGCCGTCGATGTAAACGCCCAGGGACTCGACCTCGGCCGCTTCAAACACGGTGATGCCCAAAGCCTTCATGCGCTCGGTGGAGCGCACCGAGCTGCTGACCGCGCCCTTGATCTGGATACCGCTGGCGGCCAGCGCGTCAATGAACTTGTCCACGGTGGATCCGGTGCCAACGCCGATGATGCTGCCGGCGGCCACGTATTGCAGGGCGGCTTGGCCCACCAGGGTCTTGAGTTCGTCTTGGGTCATGGCTGTGCTTCGAAAAAGTGAGGAGGATGGGCAGCATTATCCCAAGCCACGCCAGCCTGCCCCATCAAGCGGCGTAAAACTTGCCGTGAAAGCCGTAGGTGGCCAAGTAGGGCAGCCACACCTTGGCGATGGGGCCGGCGCTGATGGCCTGGGCATCAAAGACGCTGGCGAAGCTGAGCTGGCGCCGGCTATCAAAGCACAGGCCCAGCAACCAGCCCTCGCCTTCCACCCGGCTGCCGGGCTTGGGCACCAGCACATGCTCCTCCACCACCACCTCTTCGCCAAAGCAAAAGCGTTGGCGCTTTCCGCTCTCCAGATCCAGATGCAGCAGGCCGTTAAAGCCCCAGCGCTCGCCAATGTCGATGGCTGTGGGGTAGTAAACATGGCGGTAGCGCTGCGCCACCACGCGCGGATCGACCACCGGGAACTCCACCACCTCATCGCGGCTGCGCAGCTCAATGCGGCCGCTGGCCAGGTCGATGCGCATGAAGCGCGGGGTGGTGTTGCGCTGCGCGGCGGACGGGCGCTCGCCGCGCATGATTTGCGTGAGTGCCAGCTGGGCCTGCGGCAGCTCCCGGTTTTGCACATAGTCCAGCTGCAGGGTCTGACCATCGTCCCAGGCATTGCCGAAGTGAAAGACCATGGCGGCCGGTATCTCCAGCACCCGGCGGCGCTCGAAGTCGGCCTTGTCCACCACCAAGACGCGGGTGGCCTCCTGGCCCTGCCAGCGCATCGCACCAGACAGGCTCTCTCCCGCGCGCAAGGCCTGCTGGTCGATGTGAATCGGCGCCAGCAAAAACACCAGATAGCGCTGCGACACCGCGAAGTCATGCACCATGCCGATGGCACCCGGTGCTTCAAACACCGTGCTGCGCAAGACCTGACCCTGGGGCGAAATCTAGTACAGCGCCATGCGGGTGCCGAAGGCGCCGAAGTTCCACACCGTGCCGTCCACCACCACCTTGGGGTGGGCAGAAAAAGGCATGCCGGCGAGTTCGGGCGACCAGCTCTTCGGGCCGCGCGTCTGCAGGGTGGCGGGGTCCAGCTCATAGGCACTGCCGCCCTCCCAGAGGGCGTAAAGCTTGTCGCCCTGGCGCAGCACGCTGGTATTGGCCGTGTTCATATCGTCGGCGCCGCGCACCGGCTTGCGAGGCGGAATCGGCGTGCCGAAGCCCGGCACCAGAAAGCGCCCCGCCGCTGTCTCGGCCTTGAATTTGGCCGTTTGCACAAAGCGCGCCTGATGGCTCACGCCAGCATCGCCAAAGGTCCAGGCTTGCAGCAGGCCATCGCCGTCAAACCAATGGCGATAACGCTCATCGCCTCGCGCCATCAAGGCCGGGCCGTTCTTGTAATACACGCCGCGCAGGCCGGCGGGCAACTTACCTTCCACCTTGAGGTTTGAGGCCTGCAGGTCTTGGCCGGGCAAACCAAGCAGCGGCGCCAGTTCGGGCGCGCGGCTGAAAGGCTGAGTGGCCGAGGGGGCCAACGCCGCCAGTACCGGGTCCAAGCCAGCCAAGCTGGCAGCACCGGCCAAGCCGGCCTTGAAGAGATCGCGTCTTTGCATGCTCATCGCGTCCCCCTGGCTCAGTTGAACTGCACGCTGATACGGGCGCCAGGCTTGACGCTGACTTGCGCCTTCTCAAAGCTGGGCGGGCCGAACATGCCGCTGGCATTGTTGGAGAAGGCGTACGGCTCGGTGGGCATGCCCATGGCGTTCGTGTCCAGGCGGCCGTTCCCGTTGACATCGTGAAAGATGCTCAGAGCCACGCTGCTCGCGTCTGCGACTGGCACCTTGTTCAGGCTGATGATCAGGCGCCCGTCTTTTTGCTCGACCGCTTGTGCGCGGGCCAAGGCTACCGGCTTCGCCAGCCAGCTGGCGGCATCGGCATACACCGCCACCATGATCTGGCCCTGGCTTTGGGTGATACCGCTCACCACCAGCTCCAGGTCTGCCGCTCGGGCCGAAGGACTCAAGCCCAGCGCCGCGGCTGCCAGGGTGATCATCACAGTGAAAGACTTGGGTTTCATCGCTTGCCTCTAGAACTCGGGTTGGGATGACCGAACTCTAGGCAAGCGAGGCCGCCGACACGACGGGCTTGCGACCAAACGCTAGCCGCGGGCGTGAAGACGGCGATTTACGGCGTCAGCTGCGTCGGGCTTGGCGCCGGTTGCGCACCGCAGCTGCCAGTTCGCGCAGCAGGGGCTCGGTCTGACTCCAGCCCAGGCAGGCATCGGTGATGGACACGCCGGGCAGCAGATCGGCCTTGGTCTGGCCCTCGGCCAGGTCTTGGCGGCCGGGTTGCAGATGCGATTCGATCATCACGCCGGTGATGCGTGCGTCGCCGCTCGCGATCTGCGCCGCCACATCGCGGCCCACATCGATCTGGCGCTCAAACTTCTTGCTCGAATTGGCATGCGAGAAGTCCACCATCACTTGCTCGCGCAAGCCCGCCGAACGCATGGCCGCGCAGGCCGCTTCCACCGAAGCGGCATCGTAATTGGGGCTCTTGCCGCCGCGCAGAATGATGTGGCAGTCATCATTGCCGCGGGTCTCAAAGATGGCCGCTGCGCCCATCTTGGTCATGCCCATGAAGGCGTGGCTGGCGCTCGCGGCTAGCACCGCGTCGCTGGCGACCTTGATGCCGCCGTCGGTGCCATTCTTAAAGCCCACCGGGCAGCTCATGCCCGAGGCGAGCTGACGATGGCTTTGGCTCTCGGTGGTACGCGCACCAATCGCGCCCCAGGCGATCAGGTCAGAGATGTATTGGGGCGACAGCAGGTCGAGGAACTCGGTGCCGGCCGGCAGGCCCAGGCTGGTCACGTCCAGCAAAAGCTTGCGCGCCAGGCGCAGGCCTTCGTTCATGTGGAAGCTGCCGTCCAGGCGCGGGTCGTTGATATAGCCCTTCCAGCCCACAGTGGTGCGTGGCTTCTCGAAGTAGACGCGCATCACCAGCAACAGATCGCCCTTCAACTCATCGTTGAGGCCTTTGAGTAAGCGGGCATAGTCCATCGCCTGCTCGTGGTCGTGGATGGAGCAAGGCCCCACCACCACCAGCAAGCGGTCGTCCCGGCCATGCAGCACCGCGCTGATGTCGCGGCGGGCGCGCTCCACCAACTCCAGCGCCGCATCCGGCGGCGGCAGCTCATCAAGCAGCAAGGCGGGGGAGATCAAGGGGCGCACGGCGCCGATGCGGGTGTCGTCGGTGCGGGTGGTGTCGCGGGTCTCATCGCGCGAACCGACTTCGCGGTCGTGGCGGGGATCGTCCAAAGGCTTCATGCGGGGCTCCTACATCTTCTTGGTTGGCCCCATTATCAACGCCTGCTCCGGTGCAGCATCTGCCACGCCGACTTGCTAATCAGCAGGTCCGACGGCATTGCTGCGAAGCGGCGAAGCCCCGCCAAGTATTAAAGCCTGATGCGCCAACACGCATGAAGCAAGCGCCCAAGTCCTGGGGTGCGGCGCCGAATGCGACAATTCAGCCATGTCTTTGATTCCCTACGCCCTCACCCGCCCTTTTTTGTTCGGCCTTGATCCCGAGCATGCCCACGAGCTCACCTTGGGCTCTATCGCCAAGCTGCAGAACACCCCGGCGCAATGCCTGTGGTCGCAGCCGCGCGTTCAGGATCCGCTGGAACTGGCCGGCCTGAAGTTCCCCAACCGCATCGGTTTGGCCGCTGGCCTGGACAAGAACGGCCGCTGCATCGATGGGCTGGGTGCCATGGGCTTTGGCTTCATCGAAGTCGGCACGGTCACGCCCAAGGGCCAGCCGGGCAATGACAAGCCGCGCATGTTCCGCCTGCCCGAGGCGCAAGCCTTGATCAACCGCCTGGGCTTCAATAACGAAGGCCTGGCCAGCTTCCTGGGCAATGTGCAGCGCGCCCGCTCCTTCCGCGCCTGTGGCGGTTTGGTGGGCCTGAACATCGGCAAGAACGCGGCCACGCCGATCGAGAACGCGGTGGATGACTACCTGATCGGCCTGGAAGGCGTGTTCCCGCATGCCGACTACATCACGGTCAATATCTCCAGCCCCAACACCAAGAATCTGCGCGCGCTGCAAAGCGACGCGGCCCTGGACGCCCTGCTGGGCGCGCTGCAGGCCCGCAAGCTCCAGTTGCAAACAGCCTCCGGCCGCCACGTGCCCATGTTCGTCAAGATCGCCCCCGATCTGGATGAAGAACAGGTCGGCGTGATCGCCCAGACGCTCAAGTCCAATGGCATTGACGGCGTCATCGCCACCAACACCACCATTGCCCGCGAGGCGGTCAAAGGCCTGCCCCATGCCGATGAAACCGGCGGCTTGTCGGGCAAGCCGGTGTTTGAGGCCAGCAATCGCGTCATCCGCCTGCTGCGCGCAGCGCTCGGCAGTGGCTACCCCATCATCGGCGTGGGCGGTGTGATGAGCGGCGAGGACGCCCGCGCCAAGGTGCAGGCCGGCGCCGACCTGGTACAGATCTACACCGGCCTGATCTACAAGGGCCCGGCCCTGGTGAACGAATGCGCGCGCGCCTTGGCGCGGGTCTGAGCCTCTGGCTGCGCCGCTAAAGCCGGGCGCCACTCTTCCGCCTGCCGGACAAAAAAAGAGCGCCAATCGGCGCTCTTCGTTTTTTGGATTGGGCGTTCAAGCCCAACTCCACCCCTCGCTGCTTTCTCAGACCACGCGACGACGCTTGGCCACGAAAGCGATGCCTGCCAAACCTGCCAGCAGCATGGCATAGGTTTCCGGCTCTGGAACTGGTGGTGCGGCGCCAGGGACTTTCGTCACCGTCAAGTTGCCCGAATATGCGGCTTGAATCGTAGAGATCGGGTTGTTGCCAACGATTTTCAGCACGAAAGGCGCATTGTCTGTGCCTTCCAGGAAGCCAAAGCTGAAATTGCCGTACTGACCGAAATTGGCTTTGGTGCCG
The DNA here is from genome assembly GCF_945956965.1 of uncultured Roseateles sp. GTDB lineage: Bacteria > Pseudomonadota > Gammaproteobacteria > Burkholderiales > Burkholderiaceae_C > Paucibacter_A. Next base: position 65,842 of record NZ_CAMFJS010000018.1, on the reverse strand, counting down.
TTCAGGGTCAGATCACCCAGAATGAAGTTCTGACCCGACAAGTTCAGTTGGAAGTTGTATTTCCCGCTGTTCAGGCCAAGGAAGCTGATGACATCGTCACCACCGGCCAGAGCAGTGCCCACGCTCTGGAAAGCGGCAGTCCAAACCGTGTTGCCAGCTTGGGCTGCACCACCGGAGGCACTGACAAAGGTCACATTCTGGTCATCGGCCATCGCGCCGGTAGACGCAAATGCGGCCGCCAGGGCCAGCACACTAGAAATCTTCTTAAACTTCATGAAGGGTTCCTCTACCTTGATGCCCACAACCCGCAAGCACCACGCCTGCAGGCGAACAGTGGAAAATGTAGCTGAGCTCGTCCTCAACGCCACCCCCTAGGAAAGGGGGTGAGGAAATAGGACCAAAGTAGAGCCCCGTCACAAATAAGGTATGCCTACAAAGCAAGGGCCGGCGCTTGTCCAAAGCAAGCTCTGATCGATCGCCCGCCGTGTAAAGCGCCGGGACGGAGCCTACGCTTGAATGGATACCGCCTTTTGACAGTCTTTGCGCGCCCGCATGGGCTGCCGCGAACCCAACCCAAAGAAGAAGCAGCCCATGGGCATTGAAATCGAGCGCAAGTTTCTGGTCATCGGCGAGGCTTGGAAGCAGCTGCCAGGCCAACGCTACAGCCAAGGCTATCTGAACCGCGACCCCGCCCGCACCGTGCGGGTGCGGGTGGTCGGTGATCAAGCCTGGCTAACCATCAAGGGCCAAAACCAGGGCGCCGTGCGTGCCGAGTTTGAGTACGAAATCCCCTTGGTGGATGGCCAACAACTGCTGGGTCTGTGCGAAGGGCCGCTGATCGACAAGATCCGCCGCTTGGTCCCCTATGCAGGCATGAATTGGGAAGTGGACGAGTTTTTGGGGCAGAACGCCGGCCTGGTGGTGGCGGAGATTGAACTCAGCGCGGCCGACCAGGCCTTTGAAGCGCCGCCCTGGCTCGGCGCTGAAGTGACCGAGGACGCGCGCTACTTCAACTCACAACTGGCCCACAAGCCCTTCACCCTTTGGGGTGAGTAAGGGAGCCGACAAAGCAAGGGCTATTCCCCAGCAGCCAGGCTCGCAAGCGCTGTCACAGTGAGCCTCATTGAAAAAACAATCCACGAGGGATGGGTCAATGAGGATACTGAAGCGAAAGACTTGGGACCTGCGTGGCTCGCAATGGCGAACCGGCCTGATCAGCTTGGCAGCCCTGGCATTGGCCCCACTGGCGGGCCAGACCTCATGGGCACAAAGTCCGGCATCGGGAACGCCGTCCTCAGCGCCACCCATTGAAGACTTCTTCCGCCTGCCTCAGTACTTTGGTGGCGAGCTGTCTCCTGATGGCCAATGGCTGGCCGTGATCGCTTCACCAGAAGGCCGCCGCACCCAGTTGGTGGTGATCAATCTGCGCGATCTGAAAAACGCCCGTGCCTTGGTCAGCATGGACGATAGCGACATCCACGATGTCCACTGGGTGAACAACAAGCGGCTGGTCTTTGACATCGCCCAGTTACAAGAAGCGACCGACAAACCCAATGCGCGCGGCCTGTGGGCCGTGGACCGGGACGGCGGTGATTTCAGGCAGTTGATCAATGCCCGCTCTAGCGTGCCAAGCACCAATATGGAAGGCGGCTCCCGCCTGGCCAATTCCCGCCTCAAAGAGCGCAGCGAAACCCTGCTGCCCTGGACCTGGCGGCTACAAGACGTGGTGCGCGACGGCAGCGCCGACGTCATCCTGCGCCAGAACAACTATGACGGGAATGGCGAATTCAGCTCGGCAAGCCTGGCCCGCATCAACACCTATAGCGGGCAAAAGCAGCAGCTGGTGGAAGATGCACCGGCTCACGTGCATCACTGGTTGACAGACACCTCGGGCAAGGCCGTTGGCGCCATCACCCTCGAAAAAGACAAGATCGCGCTCTACCTGGCGCGCAAAGAAGGCACTGGCTGGCAGCTGTGGCGCCGCGCCCCTCGCCTGGAGGAAGGCATTCCCCGCTGGCTGGACATTGCCAGCACCGGCGAGATCTATATGGTGGGTGCCGGCAAATCACCGGGCGCCGGGGAAGCCCTGCTGCTCCTGGACCCCAAGAAGCCCCAGCAAGAACTGCAAGAGCTCTTGCGCATCAAAGACTACGACTTCCGGGGCGAGCTGGTGCTGGACGAAAAATCCGGCCGACTGCTGGGCGCGCATTTCGAGGCCGAAACCCAGGACAGCGTCTGGCTGGATCCCGCGATGAAAGCCCTGCAGGCCGAGGTCGACCAGGCCATGCGCAGCACGGTCAACCAGATTCTCTGCCGTGACTGCTTGAACGCAGATCTGGTGGTGGTGAAGTCCCACTCCGACCGCCAGCCCCTGGCCTTCAGCATTTACGACCGGCAAAGCAAGAGCCTCAAACCGATTCTGCTGTCTCGTCCCTGGATCAAGCCCGGCGCCATGGCGGCGCGCGAGAGCGTGCGCATTCCGGCCCGCGACGGCCTGATGCTGCCCACTCTTTTGACTCGCCCCAATTCCAGCCAGCCCTTGCCCACCGTCGTTCTGGTGCATGGCGGCCCCTTTGCGCGTGGCAATCACTGGGAATGGAGCGCCATCCCGCAGTACCTGGCCTCACGCGGCTATCTGGTGATCGAAACCGACTTCCGCGGCAGCGAAGGCTATGGCGATAAGTTCGAGCGCGCGGGCTGGAAGCAATGGGGCACGGGCATGGTGGACGATATCGTGGACGCCACCCGCTGGGCCGTGGCCAAAGGCTATGCCGATGCCTCGCGCATCTGCATTGCCGGCGCCAGCTATGGCGGCTACGCCAGCATGATGGCCTTGATCCGCTATCCCGAGACCTTCAAGTGCGGCATCAACTGGGTCGGCGTTTCCGACCTCTCGCTGCTTTACACCTCGCTCAATAGCGATCAAAGCGCTCTCGGTCTGAGCTACGACCTGCCCATCATGGTGGGCGACCCCAAGGCAGATGCCGAGATGCTGACGCAGTACTCGCCCTTGCAACAAGTCTCACGACTCAAACAACCTCTGCTGATGGCCTATGGCGCCATAGACCGCCGCGTGCCCATGGCGCATGGCGTGAAGATGCGCGATGCCTTGCAAGCCAGCGGCAACCAACAAGTGGAATGGGTGCTCTATCCCGAGGAAGGGCACGGCTGGCGTGGCCCTGAGACCAACAAGGACTTCTGGGGCCGGGTGGAGCGCTTTTTGGGGCGCCATCTGGCGGCGCGGTGAGGCCAGATGGTGTGAAAGCGGGCTAAACATGGTTAGCCCGCTTTGCGCGCAGGGCGATGGCCGGCGCAGGCTCGGCGAGGCGCTAGCCGATGGCCTTGACCACCAAGGCGGCCAATTCCGCATGAATGGCGTTGAGTTGCTCCACGCTTTGCGATGAACCGCTCATGAAAACGGCCATCAGCAGCGGCGCCTGTTCAGGCTTCCAGGCAATGGCCACATCGTTGACGGCGCCGCCCGCCCCGGTGCCGGTCTTGTCGCCGGCGCGCCAGCCTTCGGGCAAACCGGCGCGCAGGCGCTGCAAACCGGTCCTGCTGCCCACCATCCAACTCAGCAGCAACTGAAGGGCGTCCTCGCTCAGGCGATTACCCAGCAGCAAGGCCTCCATGCTGCTCACAAAAGCGGCCGGCGTCGTGGTGTCGCGCTCGTCGCCCGCTTGATTGCTGTTGAGCGACGGCTCGATGCGGTCCGAGCGGGTGTGCGGGTCACCCAGTTCGCGCAGGAAGCGCGTCAGCCCTGGCGGGCCGCCCACCAAGGGAAAGAGCAGATTGGCGGCCGGGTTGTCGCTGACCGTCACGACGGCCTCGCACAACTCGCCCACGCTCATCACGCCACGGCCATTGAGCAAGCGCGCCGAGGTGATGGGCGCATGGTCCAGCATGTCATGGCTGCCATAGCGGATGGGCTTGTCCAGATTCAGCTGTCCCGCATCCACCCGCGCCAACACGGCTGCGGCCAAGAGCAGCTTGAAGGTGGAGCAAAACGCAAAACGCTGATCGGCCTGAAACGCAATCTGCGCCCGGCTGCCGCTGTTCAGCGCAAACAAGCCGATGCGGCCACCGCTGCGCTGCTGCAGCGCTTCGATGCGGGCCTGCAACTCGCCATCGGCATTGGCCGCCCGAACGCCCGAGGCCAGCCCGAAGCCGGAGATCAGCAAAGCGCGCCGCGCAAGATCTGCGCCGCTCAAAGAGCCGCTCAAAGAGCCCTTCAAGGCGCCAGCACTCGCAAGACTTTTTGGAAGGCTTCCACGGCCTTGCCCTTGCGCGCCCGCTTGCCGGCATAACTCGCCAAACCCACGCCCTTCAGAATCTCTTCCTTGGGCTTGGCGCCGCGGCCCAGGCCTTGCACCAGCAGGCTTTGGCTGAATGCCGCCACGCCCAAGAGTTGATCCTTGGCTTCCAGGTCCATCAAGGTCAGGCCACGGCCGCCCTTGGGCTGATGCTTCAATTCATCCAGGGCGTAGGTCAGCAAGCGGCCTTGCTCGGACAAGCACGCCAGCTGCAGGCCCAGCACCTCGCCCGCGGGCAACAAGGCCGGCGGCAGCGGCTTCTCATTGCCCTCCAGGCTGAGGAAGGTCTTGCCGGCTTTTTGGCGGCCGACCAGATCACTCAGCTGAGCCACCAAACCAAAGCCGCCGCTGCCGGCCAGCACCAGGCGCTGGCTGCCAGCGCCGGCCAGGTAATGCGCAATCTGCGTGCCAGATTCCAGTTCGATCAATGTGGTGATGGGCTGGCCATCCCCGCGCCCGCCCGGCAACACCGAGACCGGCACCGAATAGACCCGGCCATTGCTGCCGAATACGATCAGGGGGTCCACGCTGCGGCACGGGAAGGTGCCGTAGAGCTGGTCGCCCGACTTGAAGGCCAGGGCGGCTGGCGACACGTCGTGGCCCTTGAGCGCACGCACCCAACCCTTTTGGCTGACCACCACCGTCACCGGCTCATCCACGATGCGCACCTCGGCCGTGGCGCGCTTTTCTTCCTGAATCAGAGTGCGGCGCTCATCGCCGTACTGTTTGGCATCGGCCTCGATCTCCTTGATCACGGTGCGCTTCAAGCTGCCGGGGTTACCCAGAATGTCTTCCAGCTTGCCTTGCTCCAGGCGCAGCGCACTCAATTCCTGCTCGATCTTGATCGCCTCCAGGCGCGCCAACTGGCGCAGGCGGATTTCAAGAATGTCCTCGGCCTGGCGTTCACTCAAGAGGAAGCGCTCGATCAGCGCCGGCTTGGGCTCATCGGCATTGCGGATGATGCGAATCACCTCGTCGATATTGAGCAGCACCAGTTGCCGGCCTTCCAGCACATGGATGCGGTCCAGCACCTTGTTCAGGCGATGCTGGGTGCGGCGCTGCACGGTCACCTGGCGGTAGCCCAGCCATTCGCTCAGGATCTGGCGCAAGCTCTTCAGCGTGGGACGGCCATCGGCGCCAATCATGGTCAGATTGATCGAGGCCGAGGTCTCCAGGCTGGTGTGGGCCAGCAGCGTGGTGATCAGGTCTTGCTGCTCCACCGTGCGGCTCTTGGGCTCGAACACCAGGCGCACGGCGGATTCCTTGCTGGACTCGTCGCGCACGCAGTCCAGCACGGCCAGCAAGCTGGCCTTGAGCTGCAACTGCTCCTGGCTCAGCGTCTTCTTGCCGGCCTTGACCTTGGGGTTGGAGAGTTCTTCCACCTCCTCCAGCACTTTTTGCGAGCTGGTGCCATGCGGCAGCTCGGTCACCACCAGCTGCCATTGGCCACGCGCCAGGTCTTCGATCTTCCAGCGCGCGCGCAGCTTCATGCTGCCGCGGCCGCTCTGGTAGGCCGAGCGGATATCGTCGGCCGAGCTGATCAGCTGGCCGCCGCCCGGGTAATCCGGCCCGGGCAGCAAGGTGTAGAGCTCATCATCCGAGAGCTTGTCGTTCTTCAGCAAGGCCACGGCGGCCGAAGCCACCTCGCGCAGATTGTGGCTGGGCACCTCGGTCGCCATGCCCACTGCAATGCCGCTGGCGCCATTGAGCAGCACAAATGGCAGGCGCGCCGGCAGCTGGCTGGGCTCTTGGGTGGAGCCGTCGTAATTGGGCACGAAGTCCACCGTGCCTTCGTCGATCTCGTCCAGCAACAAGCGGCTGATGGGTGCCAAACGGGCTTCGGTGTAACGCATGGCCGCAGCGCCATCGCCGTCGCGGCTACCGAAATTGCCTTGCCCGTCGATCAGCGGGTAGCGTTGCGAGAAGTCCTGCGCCATGCGCACCAGGGCGTCGTACACCGACTGGTCGCCGTGCGGGTGAAAGCGGCCCAGCACATCACCCACCACGCGCGCGCCCTTGACGGGCTTGGCGCCAGTGGTGCCGCTGAAGCTCAGGCCCATGCGGTCCATGGAATAGAGGATGCGGCGTTGCACCGGTTTTTGGCCATCGCAAACATCGGGCAAGGCGCGGCCCTTGACCACGCTCAGCGCATATTCCAAATAGGCACGCTCGGCGTAGCGGCCCAAGGTCAAGGCGTCGCCGGGCTCATCGCCCGAGCCTGAGCCGCTGCCGGCATCCGGGGGCACCGGGGGTGCGGGTGGCGCAGCAGGCGCGGCGGCGTGCGAGTCCGGCGATTGAGCAATCGCATCATTCAGCATTTGCTCGGGCGTCTGCTCAAGCGCGCTTTCGAGCTTGTTATCCGGCACTTGTTCCGGCGAATCGAAATCAATAGGGGTCTGGTTCATGGTCAGGATGAGTGAATCTTCAAGTGCTGAGCCTGGGCCGGCAGCCGGCTTTGCAGCAGGGCCCAGTAAAGCTCCAGCACCAAATGGACATGGGCCTGGGTTTCAGCGATGGGCGGCACGCGCCCGCCGGCGCGGCGCACCGCGCCCTCGCCCGCATTCCAGGCCGCCAAGGCCGCATCGATGCGGCCAAAACGTTTGATCAAATCCGCCAACATGCGCGCACCGGTCATGACATTGGTGCGCGGGTCAAACAGCAGTTGCTGCAAATTGGGTGGGACTGAGGCAGCGGCCGAAGCCCCGTTGCCGGTGTAACGACTGGCGGCGATGCTGGTGATCTGCATCAGGCCCACAGCGCCGCGGGGCGACAGCGCGTCGCGCTTATAGCCCGACTCCACCGCGATGATGGCCTTGAGCAGTTCCATGTCCACGCCATGGGCCGCCGCGGCCTCCCGCAAAAAGGGCTGCACCGACTTCACCTCCGGCGCAATTTCCAGCCAGGTCAGCAGACCCAGGCTGCCGTCGCTTTTGCCCGGCACGCGGCCATTGCCCGACTCCGCCCCTGCGGGCTTGCCGGCCCCGGCCAACACCAGGGAATAGCTGCCGTTCAAGGGCTTGCTGGCCAGATGGGCCACGCCCTTGCCGTCGACAAAGCCCCACAGCTCGGCCCGCACGGGCGCAGCAGCGCCGAGCAGCAGCAAGAGGCCTGAGCAAAGCAGCGAACGCGCTTTCACCCCGCCTCCTGCCCCAGCGCCACGCGCGCTTGGTATTCACGGTCCAGCATGGACATGACGATCAGGCTGTCATAGCCGTCGGCGCCCTGGCCGCTGAGCTTGACGCTCTCGCGCAAACGCCCCTCCTCGACAAAGCCCTCGCTGGCATACAGGCGCAGCGCGCGCTGATTTAGCGCCTTCACATCCAGCCAGAAGCGGTGCGCATGCAGCTGCGTGAACGCCATTTTCTTGAGCAAGCGCATCGCTGCCCGGCCCAGGCCTTGGCCCTGGCCTTTGGGCAGCAAGACGATGCGTTTGAGCTCCACCGAGCGATGCGGATTGCGGCAGCCCTGAAAAATCACGAAGCCTGCGCGCTTGGCCTCAGGCCCCATCTCGACGATGAAATGGCGCGAATCCGGGAAGCGCAGCGCGCCCTCATGCTGGGTGCGCTCCCAAGGCGTGATGAAGGGCACATTGGCCGCGTCCTGCTCCACCGACACCACGAAGTCCAGATCGGACAGCATGGTGGGGCGCAGATGGATGCGGGGCGTGGGCGCGCTCATGGCTCAATCAGACGTCGATTTCAATCGCGTCGCCGTTGATTTCCATCAGCTCACGGCGCGAGGCCGCTTCGCCCTTGCCCATCAGCTTGTTGATGGCAACTTCGGTCTCGCCCAGGCTCAAGTGCCCATAGCTGATCGGCGAGAGTCGGCGGGTCTCGGGGTTCAGGGTGGTGTCCCACAGCTGCGTCGCACTCATCTCGCCCAGGCCTTTGAAGCGGCTAATGCTCCAGCTGCCTTCGCGGGCGCCTTCCTTGCGCAGCTTGTCCAGGGTGGCGGTGAGTTCACCCTCGTCCAGCGCGTAAATCTTGGCGGCCGGCTTCTTGCCGCGCGCCGGCGCATCCACCCGGTACAAGGGCGGGCGCGCCACATAGACATGACCCGCCTCGACCAGCTTGGGGAAGTGGCGGAAAAACAGCGTCAGCAACAGCACCTGGATGTGGGAGCCGTCCACGTCAGCGTCTGAGAGGATGCAGACCTTGCCGTAGCGCAGGCCGCTGAGGTCGGGCGAATCGTTCTTGCCATGCGGGTCCACGCCCAGGGCCACGGCGATGTCGTGGATTTCGTTATTGGCGAAGAGGCGGTCGCGCTCCACCTCCCAGGTGTTCAAGACCTTGCCGCGCAGGGGCAGGATGGCTTGCGTTTCCTTGTTACGGCCCATCTTGGCGCTACCACCGGCCGAGTCACCCTCGACCAGGAAGACCTCGTTGTGCAGCAGATCGCGGCTTTCGCAGTCGGTCAGCTTGCCCGGCAAGACGGCCACGCCCGAGCCCTTGCGCTTTTCAACTTTTTGGCTGGCGCGCTGGCGGGTTTGCGCCTGCTTGATCACCAGCTCGGCCAGCTTTTTGCCATGCTCCACATGCTGGTTCAGCCACAGCTCCAGGCCGGGCTTGACGTAGGTGGACACCAGGCGCAGGGCGTCGCGGCTGTTCAGCCGTTCTTTGGTCTGGCCCTGGAACTGCGGATCCAAGACCTTGGCCGAGAGCACGAAAGAGGCGCGTGAGAACACATCATCCGGCATCAGCTTGACGCCCTTGGGCAAAAGGCTGTGCAGCTCGATAAAGCCCTTGATGGCGCCGAACAAGCCGTCCTTCAGGCCCGACTCGTGGGTGCCACCGGCCACTGTGGGGATCAGATTGACATAGCTCTCGCGCATGGGCGCGCCTTCTTCGGTGAAGGCCACGCACCAGCCCGCGCCCTCGCCTTCGGCGAAATTTTCGGTTTCGGCCTTGCTGGCGTATTGCTCGCCCTCGTAGAGCGGGATCAGCGGCTCGGCCGTCAGGGTCTGCAGCAGGTAGTCGCGGAGGCCGCCCTGGTAGGTCCAGGTCTGCACATCACCCGTCTTCTCGTTCGTCAGCGTGACGATGACGCCGGGCATCAAGACGGCCTTGCTGCGCAAGAGGTGCACCAGCTCATGCTTGGGCAGCTCGGCGCTTTCGAAATACTTGGCATCGGGCCAGACGCGCACGGTGGTGCCCTGCTTGCGGTCGCCGCGCACAGCGGGGCGGGCCACCACAGGCTCCACCACATCGCCATTCTCGAAGGCCAGCGTGGCCACCTGGCCCTCACGCCAGACCGTCACTTCCAGGCGCTTGGCCAGCGCATTGGTCACGCTGACGCCCACGCCGTGCAGGCCGCCGGAGAAGCTGTAAGCCCCGCCCGAGCCCTTGTCGAACTTGCCGCCGGCATGCAGCCGGGTGAACACAATCTCCACCACCGGCACGCCCTCTTCGGGGTGCAGGCCGAAGGGGATGCCACGGCCGTCGTCGGCGATGGTCACCGAGCCGTCCAGGTGCTGGGTCAGATCAATGCGCTTGCCGAAACCGGCCAGAGCCTCGTCGGCCGCGTTGTCGATCACTTCCTGAATGGTGTGCAGCGGATTGTCCGTGCGGGTGTACATGCCCGGGCGTTGCTTGACGGGTTCAAGCCCCTTGAGCACGCGAATGGACGCTTCGCCATAGGAAGCGGGGGAGGAATTGGTAGTGCCTTTAGTCGTCGCCATGGCGGCGATTGTAGAGAGCAGGATTCCCCCCTCGCCCCGAAAAAGGGCCCCTTCGGATCCAAGAAGGCCTAAGCCCCCTGTTCAAAGCCCTGCAAGACCGCCAGCACATTGAGCCCGATCGCCTCAGTGGCATAGCCGCCCTCTTGCAAAAACAGCGTGGGCAAGCCAAAACGAGCCAGGCGCTCGCCCAGGCGGGCAAATTCCGGCTGATCCAACTGGAAATGCGAAATCGGGTCACCGGCAAAGGTGTCCACGCCCAGGGACACGATCAGCAAATCGGGCGCATAGGCCTGCAGCCGGGCCAGCGCGGCCTCCAGGCGCTCAAACCATTGCTCATTCGTGGCGCCAGCCGGCAGCGGAAAATTGGCATTGAAGCCCAGGCCCGCGCCGGCGCCGGCTTCGTCTGCATGGCCCAGGAAGAAGGGGTATTCAGTCTGCGGGTCGCCATGAATGCTGGCGAAAAAAACATCGGCGCGCTCGTAGAAGATCGCTTGGGTGCCGTTGCCGTGGTGGTAGTCCACATCCAGGATGGCGATCTTCTTCAGGCCGTGGTCCAGCGCAGCCTGCGCCGCCACGGCCGCGTTATTGACGAAGCAATAGCCACCGAAGAAGTCGCTGCCGGCGTGATGGCCGGGCGGGCGGGTCAGCACATAGGCGCTGCGTTCGCCGGCCAGCAGCAGGTCCAGGCCGGTCAGTGCGGCTTGGGCGCCCCAATAGGCCGCGTCCCAGGCACCGGCGGTCAGCGGCGTGCCGCTGTCCATGGAATAAAGCCCCATGCGAGCGGCAAAGCTCTGCGGCTCGATGTCGTCACGCAAGCTGCGCACCGGCCAGACGGCGGGGAATGCATCGCCCTCGCCGCCCAAGGCCTGCCACTCCTCCCAAGCGCCAGCCAGAAAGTTCAAGTAACGCGAACTGTGAACCCGCGCCAAGGCCTGCAAGCCGTGATTAACCGGCGCCAGAACAGGCCCCAGATCGGCGCCCTGCACCGCCTGCAGAATGAAATCAGCCCGCGCCGGCGTCTCAAATGCCGGCACCAGGCGGCCACGGTAGAACTCATGCGTGGCGGCGTGCGCCGGATGCTTGTCGTTGTAAATGGTTTTCAAGACGGGTCCTCGGGTAACTGCAAGCAAATCTCGGCGCAAGCTCAAGCGCCTTTGAAATGGGTATGCCCGCAGTTTGCACTAGCCCGGATGTTTCACAAGGGACGCGGGAATTGCGCGGTGCAGGGCGCAGCGGGATGGCTCGAGACGGCCGCAGGCAATGCCCATCGGCATTGACGAGGAGTTGAGGGCCAGCCAGCAAGCCCTGCGCCGCGCAAGCCCGCGTAGGCCCCTGCATCCAAATTGGATCGGGTGTTGAGCTGAGAAAACGTGCTGGACATCGCTGTTTCAAGTCTGCCGGGGCCGACCTTGTGAAATATCCGGGCTAGCATGGCGCCCCTATGACGAAAAGTGCTCTCGCTCTCATTCTTGCCGCGCTCAGCTTGGGCCTCAGCCAACAGGCACATAGCGCCCCGGCCCCGCTGCCCGAGCCTGAAACACCCTATTTCAAGGCCAGCGCCCCAATGAGCATGGAGCTGAAGAACGCCCAATGGTTCGACGGCAAGGGTTTTGTGCAGCAAGGCACTTTGTACGTGAGCGAAGGCCGCTTCACCCGCAAAAAGCCCAAAGGTAAGCCGCAGCGCCAGATGGACCTGAAGGGCCAGTTTCTGCTGCCGCCGCTGGCCGAGGCGCACAACCACAATCTGCAGACCCTGTGGGGCTTTGCCCGCTATGCCAGCAGCTATCTGCGCGACGGTGTGTTTTACGCCGCCATGCAATGCGGCGAGCCCAAGGCCGTGGCGGAAATGCGGCCCATCGCGGCGCAGCCGGCTTCGCCCGAGGTCTTGTTCACCTCCGTCTGCATCACCTCCCCGGACGGTCAGCCATTAGCCCAGCTGATCGGCGACGACCCCAAGCTCAAGGCCGAAGATTTCATCGACAAAGCCGTATTGGTGATGGACAGCAGTGCCGAGCTCAGCGCCAAGTGGCCGCTGGTGGCGCCGCGCAAGACCGACTGGGTCAAGCTCATGCTCAGCCGCAGCGAAAGCCCTGAGCTGCGCACCGATGCCAAGCAGTTCGGCCGCTTAGGGCTGAAGCCCGAGCTGGTGGGCCCTATCGTCAAGCGCGCCAAGCAAGATGGCCTCAAAGTGGTCGCCCAGGCCGACACAGCGGCCGACTTCACGGTGGCGGTGCAAAGCGGGGTGGATCTGGTGGCGCGCCTACCGGGCCTGTATTTCTTTGAAGGCACAACGCCGGAGCGCTACCGCATCAGCGCCGAGGCCGCCAGCGAAGCCGCCAAGCGCCATGTGGCGGTGATCACCGCCATTTCGGGCAGCCGGTTCTTCGAGCCCAGCGATACCGGCCTGGCCGCCCTGCGCCAACTGCAAGCCGAAAACCTGCGCCGCTTGCTGGACGCCAAAGTCAGCCTGCTGCTGGGATCGGACCTCTACAACGGCACGGCCTTTGCTGAATTGCGCCAGCTCGACAGCCTCGGCGTAATGGATCGTGCCACGCTCTTGCGCATCGCCACCATCGACACGCCGCGAGCCTTGTTCCCCAAGCGCCGCATCGCCTGTTTTGACGAGGGCTGCGAGGCCAGCTTTTTGCTGCTGAAGAACAACCCTTTGAACGACCTGGACAGCCTGGGCCGCATCCTGCTGCGGGTCAAACAGGGTCGTTTGTTGAGCCAGTAAGCTCGGTCGCACCGCAGACGACTTCACCTGCGGGACAAGCGGGACTTCAATTTATGGCTAGAGTGCTGGGATGACAGCCGCACACGCCACCCCCTTGCCCTCGGCAAACCCAAGCCCCCCGAAGCTCTCGATGTTTCAGGTGCTGCTGTGCGGCGCCATGATCGTCACCCTGTCCATGGGCATACGCCACGGCTTTGGCCTGTGGCTGCAACCCATCACCATGGATCGCGGCTGGACACGCGAGACCTTCTCCTTCGCGCTGGCGATTCAAAACCTCTCCTGGGGCCTGGCGGGGCCCTTCACCGGCATGCTGGCGGATCGCTTTGGCCCCTTCAGGGTGCTGATGGTTGGCGGCTTGCTTTACGCCCTGGGCTTGGTGCTGATGGCGCTGTCCACCTCGGGTCTGGCTTTCACCGGCAGCGCCGGGCTTTTGCTGGGCATTGCGCAGTCAGGCACAACTTATGCCGTGATCTACGGCGTTATCGGCCGCAATGTGGCGCCAGAAAAGCGCTCCTGGGCCATGGGTGTGGCCGCAGCGGCGGGAAGTTTCGGGCAGTTCCTGATGGTGCCGGTGGAGAACTGGCTGATCGGCTATACCGGCTGGCAGAACGCTTTGTTTGTGCTGGGCTGCGCGGCCCTGATCATCATTCCTCTGGCCCTGGGCCTGCGTGAACCCAAGGGCGCCGTTGCCGCCCCAGGTCACCAACAAAGCATCGCCCAGGCCTTGCGCGAGGCCTTTGGCTATCGCAGCTTCCAGTTGCTGATGCTGGGCTATTTCGTCTGCGGCTTTCAAGTGGTGTTCATCGGCGTGCACATGCCCAGCTACCTGAAAGACCATGGCCTGAGCCCGCAGGTGGCCACCTTCTCGCTGGCCTTGATTGGCCTCTTCAATGTGTTTGGCACTTACGCGGCCGGCGCGCTGGGCCAGCGCTTCCCCAAGCGCTACATCCTCTCGGCCATTTACGCCTTGCGCGCCGTCGCCATCGTCTGCTTTTTGAGCGCGCCGCTGACGCCCAGCTCGGTCTATCTGTTCTCGGGCGTGATGGGCTTTTTGTGGCTGTCCACCGTGCCGCCGACCAATGCGGTGTTGGCACAAATCTTCGGCATTCAACACATGTCCATGCTCAGCGGCTTTGTGTTCCTGAGCCACCAGATCGGCAGCTTCCTGGGCGTGTGGCTGGGTGGGCGCCTCTATGACCTGAGCGGCAGCTATGACGTGGTCTGGTACTTGGCGGTGGGCCTGGGCGTGATGGCGGCCTTGGTGAATCTGCCGGTGCGCGAAACCGCGATTGAGCGGCGGATGGCGACGGCATGAGTATGAAGCCAGGATTGCGAGCCTGGTGGTGGCGCCTGCTGGCCGCCGTGCTGCTGGCCCTGGTGTTCCTGGCCTATATTCAGCCCGCATTGATGATCAATCTTTCCGAACAAATTTGGGCTTGCTTTTGACCTCTGACGTTTCCCCCTGGCTGCTGCGCTGGCCCGAAGCAGCCCCTGCCGGCGCCACCGCGCTGGATCTGGCTTGCGGCAGCGGCCGCCATCTGCGCTACCTGGCTGAAAAGGGCTTGCGCGTCACCGGCATCGACCGCGATAGCGCGGCCACCGCGCCGCTGCAAGCCCTGGCCGAAATCATCACCGCCGACATCGAAGCCGGCCCCTGGCCACTGGCCGGGCGCCAATTCGATCTGGTGCTGGTGACGAACTACCTCTGGCGCCCACTGCTGCCGCAAATCATGGCCTCGGTCGCGCCCGGCGGTTGGCTGATTTACGAAACTTTCGCCCATGGCCAGCAAAGCATTGGCCGCCCGGCGCGGCCCGACTTCCTGCTGCAGCCGGGCGAGTTGCTGCGCGCCTGCGCGAACTTGCGCGTGGTCGGTTATGAAGATGGTTTTGAGTCTGCTCCCGATGAAATTGGCCCGGCGGCGGTCAACGGCCGCTTCGTCCAGCGCGTTGCGGCTGTTCGCGCCGCGTCTGAAGACGAGGGGGTTTTCCAGCGATATGCCCTGCCCCGCCCGTAAAAGGGTTTGCGGCTGAGTAGAATCGACTGATTACAAGGATTGCTCAATGAACGGACTAGTTGGCAGCATCGTCGCACTCATCACGCCGATGCTTGAAGATGGCAGTGTTGATTACCCCAGCCTGCGCAAGCTGATTGACTGGCATATCGCCGAAGGCACCGACTGCATCTGCGTGGTCGGCACCACCGGTGAGTCGCCCACCGTCAGCATGGAAGAAAACCGCGAAGTCATTCGCGCCGCCGTTGAGCATGCCAAGGGCCGCGTGCCCATCATGGCCGGCACCGGTGCCAATTCCACCTCGGAAGCCATTGAGCTGAGCCGCTACGCCAAGGAAGTCGGCGCCGACTGCACCTTGTCCGTCGTGCCCTACTACAACAAGCCCTCGCAAGAAGGCATCTACCAGCATTACAAGGCCATCGCCGAGGCCGTAGACATCCCCATGATGCTCTACAACGTGCCCGGCCGCACCGTGGCCGATATGCAGCCCGAGACCACCTTGCGCTGCGCCAGCTTGCCCGGCGTGTTCGGCGTCAAGGAAGCCACCGGCAATATCGAACGCGCCGCCTGGCTGATCAAGAACGCCCCCAAGGGCTTCTCGATCTATTCCGGCGACGACGGCACCGCCATCGCCCTGATGCTGCTGGGCGGCCACGGCAATGTCAGCGTGACGGCCAACGTTGCACCGCGAGCCATGCACGAGCTGTGCAAGGCAGCGCTGGCCGGCGACATCGCCACCGCCCGCCGCATCCACTTCCAGCTCTTGAGCCTGCACAAGAACCTGTTCTGCGAACCCAGCCCGGCCCCCACCAAGTGGGCGCTGGCCAAGCTGGGCCGCATTCAACCGCATCTGCGTTTGCCCATCACCGGCCTGACGCCAGCCGGCCAAGCCCTGGTTGAGCAAGCCATGAAAGAGGGCGGCCTGCTGTAAAGGCAGGGCATGCGGGGCGGCAACTCAGGCGGCCCCGCAGCATCTTCTGCTCTAATCGCCCCACTGAATTCGACGCCGCTGTTGGCCTGGCCCAGCAGTTGCAACCCTGACTCCCGGAGATGTCTAGCGTGACTCGTTCTGCACCCCTTACCGCCCAAAGCACCCCGCTGCGCATGGCCACGCTGATGCTGGTGGGCTCGCTGGCCGCCGGCTGCTCGTCGATTGACAACGTGATTTCCACCGACAAAGTGGACTATCGCAGCGGCGCCAAGCAGACCACCGGTCTGGACATCCCGCCCGACTTGACCCAGCTGGCCCGCGACACGCGCGCGCCTGGCGCCGCCGTCAGCGCCGCCAGCTTCCAGCAAGGCAATGCAGCCGCCAAGGCAGCACCTGCCACTGCCGCCGCCAACACTGTGGCCCTGAACGCCGCCGGCAAGGTGCAGATGGAGCGCGTTGGCAACGAGCGCTGGCTGCATGTGGACCAAACGCCCGAGCAACTGTGGCAACCCCTGAAGGACTTCTGGGTTGAGCGCGGCTTTGAGCTGGCCAAGGATCAAGCCGACATTGGCCTGCTGGAAACCAACTGGAACGAGAACCGCGCCAAGCTGCCGCAAGACGTGATCCGTTCTACCATCGGCAAGGTGTTCGACAGCTTCTACTCGACAGGTGAGCGCGATATGTTCCGCACCCGGGTTGAGCGCTCGCCCAAGGGCGGCACCGACATCTTCATCAGCCATAAGGGCATGCAAGAGGTCTACACCAATCAGCAAAAGGAAGCCACAGCCTGGCAACCCCGCCCGAATGACCCGCAGCTGGAAGCCGAGATGCTGTCCCGCCTGATGGTCAAGCTGGGCGCCAAGGACGAAGCCGCCAAGGCGGCCGTCGCTGCCGCAGCCACCCCAGCCCCTGCGGCCACCGCCGCTGTGGCGGGCACGGCCACCGCAGCCGCCGTCACCGCACAAAACCGCAGCCTGGCCGATGTGCCGGACGAGTTGCAAGTCAATGACGGCTTCGAGCGCGCCTGGCGCCGCGTTGGTCAATCGCTGGATCGCCATGGCTTCACCATCGAAGACCGCGACCGCAAGCAAGGCCTGTTCTATCTGCGCTACGCCGACCCCAGCCAAGCCGGCAAGGAAGAGCCCAACTTCTTCCAGCGCCTGTTCAGCAAGGACGACGGCCCGGCCAAGGTTCGTTACCGGGTCTCGGTCAAGTCCGAGGGCGAGCGCAGCGTCGTCACCGTGCTGGACGACAAGGGCCAAAAGCAGAGCAGCGAGATCTCCAAACGCATTCTCAATTTGCTGATGGACGATCTGCGCTAAGCCGCAGCGCCGCGCGAGCCAGCCAACGCCACCACCCTCGGGCTGGTGGCGTTTTTCATTCCCCACCCATCAGCTCATCATTCCAACGAGGCCTCGCATGCGTTTTTGCAGCCTAGGCAGTGGCAGCGGCGGCAACGCCACCCTGATCGAAGCCAGCCAAGGCATCACCAGCACCCAGCTGCTGGTGGATTGCGGCTTCAGCCTGCGCGAATTGACCCGCCGCCTGCAGCGCGCCGGCAGTGCGCCCGAGGCACTGACCGCCGTCTTCATCACCCACGAGCATGGCGACCACATCGGCTGCGCGCTCAAGCTCTGCCAGCAATACCGAATCCCCCTGTGGACCAGCCGTGGCACCTGGCGCGCCGTCGGCAACCCGGACTTTGAGCCCAGCCTGCTGCACTTTGCCCGTGATGGCGAGTTGATCGAGCTGGGCGATCTGCAACTGCAGCCGCTGGCCGTGCCGCACGACGCCAACGAGCCCTTGCACCTGCGCTGCAACGACGGCGCCAAACACCTGGGCCTGCTGACCGACTTGGGCTGCCCCAGCAGCTCGGTGCTCGCCGCCCTGCAAGGGCTGGACGCCTTGCTGCTGGAGTGCAATCACGACGAAGAGCTACTGAAGAACTCCAGCTACCCCGCCAGCCTGAAGCGCCGCATCTTGGGCAGCCACGGCCATCTGTCGAACGCGCAATCGGCCACGCTTCTGCAACAGTGCCTGCACCAAGGCCTGCAAACCGTGCTGGCCGCCCATTTGAGCGAGCGCAACAACCGCCCCGAATTGGCCGCCGCCGCGCTCGCTGCCGTGCTGGGTTGCAGTGCAGACGAAATCCCGGTGGCCGATCAAAAGCTGGGCAGCGACTGGTTCACCATCGCTTGAAAAGCCCAGACGCAAAAAAACCGCCGGGCTCGCGCCGGGCGGTTTTTTCAGAGAACCGACAGGAGTCGATTACTTCTTGGCAGCGTCAACAGCGCTGGCAGCAGCGGCGCCAACAGCCGAAGCAGCGTCAGCAACAGCCGAAGCAGCGTCAGCAACCGGAGCAGCAACAGCGGAAGCAGCAGTGTCAACAGCGCTGGCGGCAGCCGAAGCGGCTTCAGCGACGGGAGCCACAACAGCGGCTTCTTCCTTCTTGCCGCAAGCGGTCAGAGCAACAGCAGCCAACAGGGTAGCCAACAGGATCGACTTGTTCATACTTGTCCTCAAAATTCGTTAAACGACGATTCAATTACCGGTAATTTTTTGAAGCATCGCGATTGCATCAATTCCCTAGAGAATCAAGCCATTGCGTGCCTCGACGTCACAAGACGAGGAAACCTCGAGCGCTTCCATCGCCTAGCCTACAAGTATAGCCGGTACTTTTGTCACGCCTCAGAGGCCCAGGGTTGTGGCAGCAAATGATTCGTAAGACCGTTGCAAGCTTGCATCAAACTCTTCGCTTAATGCCTGCACCTCAGCCTTGTCCAGGGAAATATGACCGCGCCAATGGCCGTGGTCGAATAAGCGCAGCCCCACGTGCCCGGCCGTGCCTTTGACGATCAACAAGGCTTGATGGCGACTGCCGGGCGGCAGCCCCGGCTCATCCCATGCGCGGGCATGAACGCAGTGACCGTAACGCCCCCGCCACTGCACAAAGCGCGGATGCCGGCGCGCCACGTCATCGTACTGCTCGGCCAGCAAATGCAAGCGCCTCCCCGGCTGGGCCCAGCGCCGCAAATGCCCCAGCACGGCTGAATCCGACAAGGGCCAATCCGCGAAGTTGCGGTCCAGCCAGAACATCTCTTTACAGCCCTGCTCGGCCGCCCATGCAATGGCGTTGGCAATCGCAGCTGAAAAGGCGACACGCCCCTCGAAGTTGCCGCTTTGGACGAGTGTGGATTGCTCCTTCGCGGGCACGTTCATTTGGGTCTCCGGTCGCTCAGGCGAGGTTCAGTTAGGACGCATCAAGACCTTATGCAGCCCTGACCCAGCCATCCTCCGCCCACTGGTCCAGCAACTCGCGCGCGCCTTCAGACAACTGCGCCAACTGCTTGGCCGTCAGGCGGCGCTCATCGGCAAAGACGCGCATCAAGCGCGCATCTCGGCCGGCCGCACGGAAAGACTCGCCATTGATGAACACATGGGCGGCGTCGTACAGCATGCGGCTGCAACGGTCCAGCACGGCGTCCGCACCTTCCGGCAAGGGCTCACCAGCCTCGAACCAGACCTTAGGCTTGGGCTCGGTCAAGGCCTCACCCAACGCCCGCTCCAGCGCCAAGGGCTCGCGCAGCGCGCGCTCGGCCGCGTCGCGGGCAAAGTCCAGCAATTGCTGCGGCACCAGGCCTGGCGTGGCAGTGGCCGGCTGCTTGGGGTCGGCATACATCTTGTTGGCGTAATGCTGATCTTCGTCGTCCATCAAGCGACTCAGCAAATCCTTGGCCAGCTCGGCACGCCACGGCGTGCGAAAGCCCACCGAGCAGGTCATGCACTCACCGACGGCCACGCCGTCATGCGCCCAGCCAGGCGGCAGGTACAGCATGTCGCCCGGCTCCATCAAATACTCTTGCTCGGGCTCGAAGTTGGCAATGATCTTCAGCGGCACATCGTCGCGCAGCTGAGCATTCTTTTGCTGCCCGATGCGCCAGCGGCGCTGGCCATGCACCTGAATCAGGAAGACGTCGTAGGAATCAAAATGCGGGCCCACGCCGCCGCCATCGGTGGCGTAGGAGATCATCAAATCATCCAGCCGCGCCTCGGGCACAAAGCGGAACTGCTCCAGCATGTTGTAGGCCGTATCCAAGTGCTGCTCCAGGCCTTGCACCAGCAAGGTCCAACCGGATTTCGAATACGGCGGCAGCTTGGCAATCGGGCCCTTGCGCATGGCCCAGCGGCCATCAAAAGCACTCACCAAGCGCGACTCGGTGTCTTCGCTGGCGGCCAGGGCGGCTAACTCGCTGCGCGAGGCCGGCGGCTTGACGCCGGGCATGGCCTGGCGCACCACCAAGGGCTTCTTCTGCCAGTACTGGCGCATGAATTGTTCGGGCGTGAGGCCACCCAAAAGAGCCAAGTTTGCGGTGATATCCATGGCCGACATTGTGCTTGATGCCGCGCGCGCCGAATGCAGCCCGGCGAGGCATGTGAAACAATGGCGGCATGAAAATTTCCGCCCCCTGTGTTGTCGCCTTGAGCTGGCGACTTGAAGATGCCCAAGGGCAGTTGATCGACGAATTGGCCGAGCCGCTGGAGTTTTTCTACGGCGGCAGCGACCTTTTTGCCAAGGTCGAGGAAGCCTTGCTGGACCAAGGCGCCGGCTACGAAGTGAGCCTGGCGCTGCAGCCCGAAGAAGCCTTTGGTGACTACGACTCCAGCCTGGTGTGCTTCGAGTCACGCACCCTCTTCCCCGACGAAGTGGAGCCCGGCATGCAGCTTGAAGGCCTGCCCGAAGGCGCAGCCACGCCCGATATGCCCCAGCACGCGCTCTACACCATCACCGATGTCTACCCCGAGCATGTGGTGCTGGACGGCAACCACCCGCTGGCCGGCCTCGGCCTGCGCATGCATATGAAGGTGCTGGATGTGCGTGATGCCACGGAAGCCGAGATCGAAGCCGGCACCCTGGGCGAAGCCGTGTTCAGCGTGATTGGCGGCGCACCGGCGGATCAGCCTTTGCACTGAGCCTTTTCGCTCTTTTGCCGCTGATTGCACGAGACGGCCCCTTGCTCCGGCCGCAAAGTGAGCGCGCCACAAACGCTGCGCGAGGGGCCGCTTTACTCGGCCTACCACTCGGGTTTTGACTTCCGGTCCCGTCACCGATGCGAGGGCGAGTAAGCCAGGCCTTACTGGCCCCACACGCGACCCTTACTGGGTCTTGACCAGTCCACGATCGCCATACGCGTGGCGCCTAGAGCGATGCAAGTGGTCTGAGCCACCCACGATTTGCCACCAACTTGCGATTAGCACCATTCGAGTTGGCGCACCAAAGAGGCGCAAAAATCTCACAAGTTTTGTCACCTATTCAGGGGACAAATTCATCCTCACTCTGGCAAACACGCTTGCCAAGTACAGCGTCAAAACGGTCAGCACCCCGCCCTCGAGGAACTGCCGCCGCAGCGGCCATGAGGCACAGCGCGTTGCGATGAACTGGGGCCATGCGGCGTTTGCCACGCACCACAAGCGCAGCGCGCTAGCCAAATCCAAGCATAAAAAATTGGCTGCGCTCAACGCTTCAGGCCAGTTGCGCACGACGGACAAACAAGGTCGGCACTGCCATTTTTCATGGGTAGACTGGTAGGCGCTGCAGCGCTGTCAACAAAGCGAGGCGGCAGCAACTTTCGAGAATCTCTCGACAACTTTTTACCGCCACACCATGCAGACCTTGCCCTCACCCAGCCCCCTTGCCAAAACTCTGTGCATGATCGCAACTACGGTCGCCTTTGGAACTGTGTGCGCGCAGGACAAGCCGCAAGCCGCATGGTCCTGGCAATCCGGCGACCTTTCCCTGGACGCAGGCATGGACACCTACAGCGCCTACTACTCGATGCAAGGCACTTGGTGGAATCTTTCCAGCACTTCTGCGCCCACATTCGACAAGGACCGCAGTTTTGCCGAGCTCTGGGTCCGTCCCAAGCTCAATGGCGCATTCAAGCTCGGCGGGGGTGTTGAGGCCTACGGCACAGTGTCGGTGGGTGGCACGAAAACCCTGGGCGCGGATGCCTTTGACTACAAAAATCAGGGCACGGTTCGCTTCGACGCGACCATGATCGGTCTGCGGGGCAAGTCTGGCGATTGGGGCTATGACCTGTCGCTAGGCCGCCAACCCTTCACGCTGGGCACCGGCATGCTGCTGACCGCCGGCTCCGGCAACGGCTACTCATGGGGCGGCGGTGCTTCAACCCAACGCAAGACTTGGGCGCGCAGCGTGATTGCACGTGCCAGTGCGAGCGAATTCACCGGCACGGCTTTCTTGCTGGAACCCGATGAAGTCCCCGAGGCCCGGACGGACACCCGAGTACGAGGCCTCGCACTGGAATGGGCACGCCCACAAGTCGGTAAAGCGGGCCTGTCTTGGTTCAATGTGCCGCGCTCGCAAGCCATCTACCCAGGCAACTTGGCGCCGCTGGTTTTCATTGAGAAAGGCCGCGAGGGCCTTGCCACCTGGCACGGCTGGGCCGATTTCACCGGCTTCGTGCCCGGGCTGCCAACTTTTGGCGTGCGCGGGGAGTTTGCGCAGCAGCGCAATGACATCACGCGGGCCAACGGTCAGCGCGACCCGATGAAAGCCAATGCCTGGCTGGTAGGCGCGAGTTGGTGGGGACAGACCTTGCCCTTTGCACCCAAGTTCAGCTACCACGTGGCGCGTTTTTCTGGCGACAAGCCGGGCACCTCGACCTACGAGCGTTTCGACCCCATGTTCTGGGGCAACGGGCTGGAGAACTGGTGGTTCGGCGCTAACGGTGCCTACTCTTGGCTGAACGCCAATCTGCGAGCGCAGCGCTTCATCATCGACGCCTACCTCTCGCCCAGCGACATCATTCAATTCCAGCGCGTCAGCGCATCCGTTGATCAACTCAACAGCCCGGTTCAGTTCGGCCAAGGCGTGCGCTTCAGCGAGAACGGCCTGCTTGTCGGCGTCCCCGAGGCCAAGCTCTCGACTGAGCTGTATCTGCAGTATGTCCACGTGTTCAACCCGAAATTGATTGCAAGCACATTCCTCGCCCGCAACACGCCCGGCGCCGGCCTCAAAGCAACGGCACCGCAGGGCACGCAGGCGTGGACCACCTTCGGCGTCGGTCTCACGGCCAACTTCTGATCCAGGTTCATGGTCACGGTTGCAGCGCCCCAAGACTCAGCTCACTTGATATTTACACGGCCCAAGTCTTGCTGAGCCATCGGTTCATGCTGCAACAGATCAAACACATAACATTGATTGCAAAAGTCGGCCTTGCCTGCACTTGCTGAGTTGATTGAGCCAACTTAGCAAAGGACCCAAACACCATGACCCCAATCAGAAGTGCCTCGCCCACCTTGGCATCCACGCAGCGAGTGACCGGGCCAGTCGCCATTGGCCAGATTGGCGCCGCTGCAGCGGTCGCTAGCGCTGATGAAACGCGCCGCCGTATGGGGGCATGGCTGATCGCGGGCGCGATGGGCACAGTGCTTGGCGCGGCCCCAATCACCTCGCACGCCGACCCGGACGAGGATGGTTTCCGCATCGGCGGCAAGCCCGGCCGCGGCTGGCGCATGATTGGCCAAGTGCAGGCCAGGCGCTCGGTGGACCGGGATGAAATTCGCGTCCGTGCCGATCGCGCTTTCTCGGCGATTCGCCTGCGCGTGTTCAATGCGCGGGTGGAGATGCTGCGCCTGCGCATCCAGTTCCGCAACGGCCAATGGCGCGACATCGAGGTGAGGCAGTACATCGAACGCGGCGGCGCAACCCGCATCATTGACCTGCCCGGTGAAAAGCGTTTCATCGACCGCATCGTGTTCTGGCACAAGACGCCGATCGGCGCTCGCGAACGCGCCAATGTGCAGGTGTGGGCCCGTGGCTGATCTCGAGCATTCCACCATGAAGGCAGGCCCGCAGTGCCAGCTCCCGCCCCTGCCTGCCGGTCGGGCCTACCGCTTCCATACGATGATCAAGCCGGCCGGTGCGCTGTGCAATCTGGACTGCCCCTA
Source organism: uncultured Roseateles sp. (assembly GCF_945956965.1). Lineage (GTDB taxonomy): Bacteria > Pseudomonadota > Gammaproteobacteria > Burkholderiales > Burkholderiaceae_C > Paucibacter_A. The sequence continues at coordinate 42,204 of NZ_CAMFJS010000018.1, read as the reverse complement.
CTGCTTCTACCTGCACAAGACGGAGTTGCTGGGCCATGAGGCCAATGCGCGCATGGCGGCGGATTTGCTTGAACTGCATATTCAGCAGTACATCGAAGCGCAGACGGGGGATGAGGTTGTTTTTTCGTGGCAGGGTGGCGAGCCCACAGTCGTGGGCCTGGCATTCTTCGAGAAAATCGTGTCGCTGCAAGCCAAGCATCGCAAACCCGGTCAGCGCATCGAAAACGACTTGCAGACCAATGGCGTGCTGCTGAATGAGGAGTGGGCGCGCTTCCTGAAACAGCATGGCTTCCATGTTGGCCTGAGCCTGGACGGGCCGCGTGACTTGCACGACAAATTCCGCCCCACCAAGGGCGGCACCCCCACCTTTGACAAAGTGATTCAAGCCGCGGCCTTGCTGGCGCAGCATGAGGTGCCTTTTGCGCTGCTGTGCGTGGTCAACCGTGAGGTGGCGAAGCAGCCGCTGGAAGTCTGGCGTGTGTTGACCAGCGTGAAGGGCAGCTACCGCGTGCAGTTCACCCCTTGCGTGGAGCCGCGCACCTTCAAGCAGCAAGGGCCCGACTTAGATGCAGCCACGGCACCGGTGCTCGGCCACCCGCGCAGCCGGCCGGATCACCCGCTGTCCATCGTCACGGACTGGTCAGTTGATGCACGCGATTACGGCGAATTCTTGTGCACGCTTTGGGCCCACTGGTTGGCCCACGATTTCGGACGGGTGCATGTCAATGTGTTCGAAAGCGCGGTGGCGCAGTCGCTCGGCTATCCCGCGCAAATGTGCACCTCCGGGCCCATCTGCGGCAAGGCCATGGCCTTGGAGCATGACGGCAGCCTCTACAGCTGCGACCACTTTGTCTACCCCGAATACAAGCTCGGCAATATCCGCGACACGCACGAAGGTGATCTGGCGTTTTCAAAGCAGCAGATTGCTTTCGGGCTGGCCAAACGCGACAGCCTGCCGGCCCACTGCCGCAGCTGCCCACAACTGCCCTTGTGCTGGGGTGAATGCCCCAAGAACCGATTGCTCCGCACGCCCGCGGGCGACGCTGGGCTGAACTATCTTTGCGAAGGCTTGCAGCGCTTTTATGCGCAGGTTCAGCAAGACATGCCCCTCATCCGCCAGCGCCTCGGTCGCTGAGGCGTTTAGCCCCTCACCACTCACTCAACCACACTAAGGAGATTTCGGCATGAACTCGAATCGTTTCCAATGGCGCCGCACGACGCTGACCGCGTCCGTCGCCGCCGCCATGGTTGGCATTGCCGCCCTGCCTGCCCAGGCACAGACTGCGCAACGTCCGAATATTCTGGTCATCATGGCCGACGACGTGGGCTACTGGAACGTGGGCGCCTACAGCCACGGCATGATGGTCCCCACACCCAATATCGACCGCATCGCGCGCGAGGGCATCCTCTTCACCGACCACTATGCCCACCCGAGTTCCACCGCCGGCCGCGCGGCCTTCATCACCGGCCAAATGCCGATTCGCACCGGCTTGACCACGGTGGGCCTGCCGGGCTCGCCCGTGGGCATTGACCAGCGTGACCCCACCCTGGGCAAGGTGCTGAAGGAACTGGGCTATCGCACTGGTCAGTTCGGCAAGAACCACCTGGGCGACCGCAACAATCACCTGCCCACCGTCAATGGTTTCGATGAGTTCTACGGCAACCTCTACCACCTGAATGCCGAGGAAGAGCCCGAGCTGCGCATGTGGAGCAAGGACCCCGGTTTCAACCAACGCTATCGTCCGCGCGGCGTGCTCGATTCCGTGGCCACACAGGAAGACGATGCCACCGTCGATCCACGCTTCGGCAAGGTCGGCAAGCAAAAGGTCAAGGACACCGGCCCGCTGACCACGCAGCGCATGGAGACGGTGGACGAGGAGTTCCTGGATCGCACCAAGAAGTTCATCAGCAATGCGAACCAGGCCAAGCAGCCCTTCCTGGCTTGGTTCAACCCCAGCCGCATGCACCTCTACACCCATCTGAAGCCCGGTTCGCGCAATCTGGCCAGCGATATCTCCAGCGAATTCGACATCTACGGCAACGGCCTGATGGAGCATGACGGTCATGTCGGCCAGTTGCTCAAGCATCTGGACGATCTGAAGATCGCCGAGAACACCATCGTGGTCTACACCACCGACAACGGCGCCATGGTGTCCTGGTGGCCGGATGCGGGCTCCACGCCTTTCCGCGGCGAGAAGGCCAGCACCTGGGAGGGCGGCGTGCGCGTGCCCATGCTGGTGCGCTGGCCGGCCAAGATTCCCAAGGGCAAGGTGTCCAACGGCATCCAGACCCATGAGGACATGTTCACCACCCTGGCCGCCGCGGCCGGCTACGGCGATGTGCGCGGCAAGCTCAAGGCCCGCGACAAGGTCTGCATCGACGGCGTGGACAACCTCGCCCACTGGACCTCGGAGGCCCCCTCGGCCCGCAACTCCGTCATCTACTACGACGAAGCCAATATGACCGCGGTGCGCGTGGGCCCCTGGAAGTCGCACTTCCAGACCCGCGAGGGCTTCTTCGACTACCACAAGCCCAGCTCCCTGGTCTTCAATCTGCGCATGGACCCCTTCGAGCGCCATGGCGGCCAGAAGAGCAATGACCTGGCCAACAAGATGGGCGTGGCGCTGGGCGGCCAGATCCAGGACGTGGTGAACGCGCATATGGCGACCTTCCAGGAATGCAAGCCGCGCCAGAAGAGCGGTTCGCTGCGCATGGGTGATGTGCGAGGTCTGGATTGAGCCAGGACGCCAAGGCGGCCTTCGCCCAGCTGCGCGAGCGACTGGGCGAAGCTGTCATCGGTCAGCCGGCCGTCATCGAGGCCTTGCTCATCGCGCTACTGGCCGATGGGCATGTGCTGCTCGAAGGTTTGCCGGGCCTGGCTAAGACGCGAGCGATCAAGGCGCTCGGGCGCGAACTCAATGCGCGCCTGGCGCGCGTCCAGTTCACGCCCGACCTGCTGCCGTCCGATTTGATCGGTGCGGAGATCTACCACCAAGACGGGCCCGAGGGCGGGCGTTTCGTCTTCCAGCCCGGGCCGATCTTCGCGCCCCTGGTGCTGGCCGATGAAATCAACCGCGCGCCAGCCAAGGTGCAGTCGGCGCTACTGGAGGCGATGGAGGAAAGGCAGGTGACCGTCGCCGGCCAAACCCGAGCCTTGCCCAAGCCCTTCCTGGTCATGGCCACGCAAAACCCGATCGAGCAGGAAGGCACCTACCCGCTGCCCGAGGCGCAAACCGACCGCTTCCTGATGAAGGTGGTGATCGGCTATGCGGGGCGCGAGGCCGAACTGGACATTCTGCGGCTGGTGCGGCGCGAAGAAGGCGCAGCGCTCGAAAGCCCAAGCCAAGCATCGAAGCCCAAGGAAGCGAGCCCCACCGATACCGCCGCGCCCAGCGAGGTGCTTCTCGGCTTGGGCGATGCGCGCCGCGCCGTGCACGCCATGCACATCGCGCCTGCGGTGGAGCAGTACATCGTCGATTTGGTGCAAGCCACTCGCGAACCTGAGGCCGCCGGTGAAGACTTGGCCCGCTGGATTGAGGTCGGCGCCAGCCCCCGCGGCAGCATCGCCCTGGACCGCTGCGCACGCGCCCATGCCTGGTTGCAAGGGCGTGATTTTGTCGGGCCGGACAATGTGCGGGCCGTGCTGCACGCCTGCTTGCGCCATCGCCTGATGCTCAGCCATGAGGCCCTTGCCGCAGGCATCAGCGCCGATCAGGTGATCGACCGCATTGAAGCCCTTGTCGCCGCGCCATGACTGCCGCAGCCTGGTCTTGGCCCTGGTCAAGCAAGGCCGCGGCGGCCGCTCAGCCTGCTGAACCGGAAGCCGGCGTTTACGTCGAGTGGCGCCAACTGCTCGGCCTGGAGTTTGCGGCGCGCAGCCTGCGCTGGCCGCCGCAAACGGCCTCTGCGCGTAGCTTGCTGGCCGGGCGCCACCGTTCGCGGGTGCGCGGGCGCGGGCTGGACTTCATCGAGTTGCGCAACTATCAGCCCGGTGACGACACCCGCTCCATCGATTGGCGGGCCAGCGCCCGCACGGGCCGCCCGCAGGTGCGGGTCTACGCCGAAGAGCGCGACCGCCCCACCTGGTTGGTGGTGGACCAGCGCATCTCCATGTTTTTTGCCCGCCGTGGCGCCATGCACTCGGTGCTGGCGGCAGAGGCCGCGGCGATTTGGGGTTGGCGCTCTCTCTCAGGTGGTGACCGCGTGGGCGGCCTGCTGATCGGGGACGATGGCTTTGACGAAATGCCACCGGCGCGTGGGCGCCGCGCCATGCTGCATCTGCTTGAGCGCCTGACGGCGCGCAACCGCGCCCTGCGAGCCGATAAGGCGGAGCCCGCCAAACCCGAGCAGTTGGATGCGGCGCTGGAGCGCCTGGCCCATTACGCCCCGCGCGAGGCTGTTGTGGCCGTGTTCTCGGACTTCGACGGCCTGGGCGAGGCCACGCGCAAGCGCTTGCTGGCCTTGTCTCGGCATAACGATTTGGTCTTGCTGCCCATCTGGGATGAACCTGACAGCACCACGCCCGGCGCGCGCATCGTTATCAGCGATGGCCGGTGGCAGTTGCCGATTGACCATGCCGATCGGGATGTGGTGGCTCGCTTGTCAAGCATTGCGGCCGCGCGCATGCAAAGCCTGATGGCACTGCGCGCCGAGTTGGGTTGCGCGGTACTGCCCCTGTTCTCTAGCCAAGCAGCGCTGCTGCAACTGGCGCGTGGGCTCGACAGTGCGCCGCGCACGCGGCGCCGTCGCTGAAGGTCTTGCTCGCCCATGCCCGCCGCAGCGCCCATGTCCCCAGCCAGCCAGCCCGATGCCCAAGCACAAGCCGTGCTGGACCAGTTGCACCCTTTGCTGGAACCCACTGCGCCGGCCTGGTCGCCACAAACCCCGGGCTGGGCCGTTGTGGCTGCGCTTTTCGCCGCCCTGCTGCTGTGGCTGGCCTGGCGCGCGGGGCAGCGCTGGTGGGCCGGACGCTATCGCCGCCTGGCATTGGCGGAATTGGCTGAACTGAAGCGCGGCTTGCTGAGCACAGGCGCCGCCCCCGGTGCCGCCCCCAGTGCCGCCCAAATCGCCGCCGCCGCGCGCCTGCCTGAGTTGGTGCGCCGCTTGGCCCTGGCGCATGCGCCGCGCGAGACGGTGGCGTCTTTGCAGGGGGAGGCATGGGCGAACTGGCTTGACCGCAGCCTGCCCAGCGAAGCCCGGGCCTTCAGCCTAGGGGCCGGGCGCAGCCTGGTGGACTGGGCCTATCGGCCCGCCACCGATCTGCACTGGCAAGAGCTTGAGGCCTTGCTGAGCTTGCTCGAGCGCTGGATTCGGCAGCACCGGGTGCCAAAGGCTGAGCCGTGAAGCTAGACCTTCAGCAGCTGCCATCTTGGTCTGAACTGGTGGGTTTGTTGGCCCAGGTCGAATGGGCCCTGCCCTGGGCGGCATGGCTGTGGCCCTTGCTCTTGCTGGTGCCCTTGCTGCCTCCGTACCGCAGCCATCTGACGGCCTTGCGCGTGCCCTTTTTCGCACTGGCCGTGCAGGGCAGTGGCGAGCGGCCGCGGCCAGGCGCTGTCGTGCTGCCGCACGGTGTGCTTGCCTGGCTATTGCTGGGCCTGGCTTGGACGGCGGCGGTGCTGGCCGCCATGCAACCGCAGTGGCTTGAGCCACCCATCACACGGGTCAAGCCCAGCCGCGACTGGCTGCTCGCCGTCGATCTCTCGCCCTCGATGAAGACAAGCGATTTCCGAGACCAAGACGGCCGCCCCCAAGACCGCCTGAGCGTGGTGCGCGAGGTCACCGAAGAGTTTTTCGAGCGCCGCAAAGCCGACCGCATTGGCCTGCTGGTCTTCGGCCAACAGCCTTTTGTGCAAGTGCCGTTCACTCTTGACCATGCGGCCGTGCGCACGCTCTTGGCTGAGGCCCGCATCGGCATGGCCGGCACACGCACCATGATCGGCGACGCGATCGGCCTGGCCGTGCGCGTGTTCGACGAGTCCAAAGCTCCTCAGCGCACCCTGGTCTTGCTGACCGATGGCCGCGATACCGGTAGCCGCGTGCCACCGGCCAAAGCCGCCGAGATCGCCGCGCAGCATGGCGTGCGCATGCACACGGTCGCCATTGGCGCCAAGAACGCGCGCGCCGGTGAAGAGGCAGACTTAGGCGGCCTGCGCAGCTGGGCCCAGGCCACCGGAGGCCGCGCCTTCCTGGCCACCGACCGAGTGGGCTTGCAGGCGATCTACCAAGAGTTGGACGCGATAGAGACGCAATCGCACGAATCCCTGTCAGCCCAGCAGCGCCTGCCGCTCTTCCACTGGCCCATTGGCGCCGCGCTGGCGTTTCTGGGGCTTTATCTGCTCTGGGCGGCCCTTCTCGCTGCATGGCATTCACGCCGAAGCGCACGGGAGGCAAGCCATGTTTGAGGCCTTGCACGCCCTGCTGCCCCTGCATTGGCTGCGCCCCTGGGCGCTCTGGCTCTTGCTGGCCGCGCCTGTCCTGTTGATCTGGGGGCGCCGCCCGCAGGGGCGCGCCGTGCCCGCAGGGGTGATCGACGCCCATCTGCTGCCCCATCTGCTGGTGCGCAGTGGCCGCCCCGGCTGGCTGCGCCCGGCCGACACCTTGAGCCTTGCCCTGGCCTGCTTCAGCCTGGCTCTGGCTGGCCCGGCCTGGCAGCGGGAGGCGGCGCCTTTTGCCATCGAAGAGGCTCCGCTGATGATCGCGCTGGACTTGTCGGATGCGATGGATGCCACTGATCTGCCGCCCAGCCGGCTCGACCGCGCGCGCGACAAATTGCGCCGCTTGATCGAGCAAAGAGGCGATGCGCCCACCGGGCTCATCGTTTATGCCGGCAGCGCTCATTTGGTCTTGCCACCGACCCAAGATCGCGCGGTGCTGAACACCTATCTCGATGCCCTCTCAACGCCCCTGATGCCCACCCCGGGGAATGCATCGGCCGAGGCCTTGGCGGTGGCACTGGACTGGGCGGCGCGCTCACCCAGCGCAGGCACGGTGCTGGCCTTGACCGCTGACTGGCCGGCGGCCGAGTTGGCCCGCACGGAATCCCTTTTGAAGGACAGCCCGCACAAACTGATCGTTTGGGCCTTGGGCACCGCCGAAGGTGGCCCGCTGCGCGACGGCGCAGGCCGCTTGCGCACCGATGCCCAGGGCCGCGCCCGCAGCGCCCACCTGGATGTGGCCGGCCTTCAAACCCTGCGGGATCGCACAGGTGCGGCGGTGCTTGTTGTGACGGCCGACGACCAAGACATCGCCCGCGTGCAAGCCTTGATCAAAAGCCAGCATGCCGCCGCTGCGGAGCAAGACCCCACACGGCGCTGGCGAGACCAGGGCCCGATATTCATCTGGGCCGGCTTGTTGGCCTTGCTGGCATCCTTCAGGCGCGGCTGGGTGCTGCATGGGCAGGCAGCGTCATTCGTATGGGCGGTGTTGACGGTGTTGGCAGCGGGGCTGCCGATGATGGCCACGCCAAGCCCGGCAGCTGCACAACAGACAGAAAAACTAGCCCAACAGCTGCAGTTCCAAACCCGCAGCATGGCCGCCCTGCCCCAAGGCTTTGTGGATTGGTGGCTGACGCCGGATCAACAAGGCCGTTGGTGGTTGGAGCATGGTCAGCCCGCCCGCGCCGCCCAGCACTTCAAGGACCCGTTCTGGCGCGGTTTGGCCCACGCCCGCGCCGGAGCATGGCAAGAAGCCGCGGATGCTTTCGCGCGTGTGGATTCAGCCGCTGCCTGGTTCAATCAGGCCCAGATGCTGGCCCGGCTGGGCAGATACCCGGACGCCCTGGCTGCCTACGATCAAGCCCTGATCCGGCAGCCCGGCTGGCCCCAGGCTCTGGCCGATCGTGAGCGGGTGAAAGGCTTGATCCCACCCGACGCAGCGAAGGAAGACGAGGACGGTAGCGAGGCCCAGCCTGGTGAGCGCGAAGGCAGCGAACCCGGGCAAAAACAAAAGCGCAAGCCAGGGCCGCCTCGGCGCCTCACCGAAGCCGAAGTCAACAGCTTGTGGCTGAAGCGGCTTGACACGAGCCCGGCAGGTTTTTTGGCCCGCAAATTCGAACTCCAGCTGCAGACGAGCTCACCGCCCAAGGCCGCAAACCCCACCAGCCAAGGGGTGACTGAGCCATGACAGGAGCACGCAGCAATTTGCGAGACCAACGACGCCGAACTCTGCGCATGGCGTCGGGCCTGGCCTTGACGCTTACCTTGCCGCTGGCCTTGCGCCCGCTGTCCGCCCAGACCGCTGCCTCTCCCGCTGCGCGCCTGCGCCTGCGGGCCCTGCCGGGCCCGCGCGGGCTTGAAGTCGGGGATGTGATCACCGTGCGCCTGGAAGTCTGGGTCAGCACCTGGTTCCAAAGCGCCGTGGACTTCCCCGCCACCCTGTCGGCCGAAGGCGCGCTGGTCGAGATGGTAGGCGGCTCACCCGAGTCGAGCTTTGAAGAAATTGCCGGGCAGCGCTGGACCGGTCTGATTCGCCAGTACCGGGTCGCGCCGGTGCAACCGGGTGAGGTGGTGATTGCTCTGAGCAGCGCACTGGCCGTGCACCCCGGCGCTGGCAATCCCATGCAACTCAAGCCTCCGCCAGCGCTGCGCATGAATGTGAAGCTGCCCAAGGGGGCAGAAGACATTCAGCCCTTTGTTGCGGCACGCAGGCTCGAGTTGAGCCAGCGCTGGTGGCCTGAGGCCCCCGCCAATTCGGCAAGCGATGCAGCAGGCAATGCCGCCGTGCCCCGCGTCGGAGATTTGATCCGCCGCGAGATCGTCTTGATCACCGACAGCAGTTCACCCTTGCTGCCCTTGCCCGATCTCGGCTTGTCGGGCGAGGCGAGCGAGGTCGGCGTCCATCTCCACGCCCCCGAGCTTGAAGAGCGGCGCATCAACGCCGCCACCACGCCGGTGCAAACCCGCCGCCAGCAAGCGACCTACACCTTGCGCCAAGCCGGCGTGGTGGAGTTCCCCGCCTTGGAGCTGGTCTGGTGGGATTTGCGGGCGCGCCGTCGGCGCGTCAGCCGCCTCGAGGGATTGACGCTGCAGGTGCAGGCCGCAGCCCAGGCGCGAGACCCTTTCGCCATCGAAACGCCTGCCGAAGCCTTACCTGCCAAGCCCAAGGACAGCGGCATTTGGCAAGCCAGTTGGAGGTCAAAGCTGCTGATCATTGCCTTGCTCGCCGCAGGCGGCCTTGGCGCGGCTGTGGCGCTGCGTCGGCAAAGGCGTTCCCGTCCATCAGAGCAGCAGGCCCAAGGGCAAGCTTGGCGCCGCCTGCGGCGCGCCTGCAGTCGCGGTGATGCCGGGGCAGCGGACCAAGCGCTGGCGATCGTGATGGCCACGCAGGACACCGGGCTTCGTCAGCATTGGCTCAGGGACCGCGAGTTGCAAGCGGCCATGAATGAATTGGCCCAGCGCCGCTTTGGCGCCAGCGCGCCAGCTGAAAGCGGCGGTGCCCGCTGGCAGGGTGACAGGCTTTGGCGAGCCCTGAGCAAGCTGCGCCGCGAACATAGGCGAACGGCCAAGCCGGCGCAATTGCCAGCGCTGTCCCCCTGACGCTCTCAAGGCAAACGCCACGAGGCGTCTCGGCAGCCTCCGCATTGACATCAAGGCGCCATCCGTTCAGGCGCATGAGCCAACGCATCGCGGCGTTGCGCCGCGACCCGCCTCTGATCAATCAGAAAAAGTATTTCACGGCCAGCGACAAAGCGCCCCGGTCCTTGCGGTCGCCAAAGTCCCGCCCAAGCGAAACCGAACCTGCCCAATGGAGGTCAAACTGCTTGTTCAGCGTGGCCTCGGCGCGTTGCCAGCTGAAGTCACTGACATGCTCCCAGGTCTGTCGCAACTCGCCGGTCACCGCCCAACCGTCGGGCAAGATGAAAACGGGAACGACACGAATCTCTGTATTGCGCATCGATTCGCGGGCGCCGTCACCACCGACCGAAGTGATCTGCTTCAGCACGCCAGCAGCCAGAAAGCTGGCCGAAAAGGCGCGCACCGCCAATGCACCCACATTGAGCTGATATCGGCCGGTGCCGAGCGCATCCTTGCTGGCCACCGGCAACACGGTCTCCATTGATGCGCCGTAGGTCCAGGCGCCAGCCGGAACGATCCACCGCGCACGAGCAAACAGGTCGCCATTGCCTCTGCTCTCAAATCCAGGCTGGGACAGCTTGGTATAGACCGGTAACTCGAAATTCAGCCCCCAACGTTCATTGAGTTTGTAGTCGTACTTGAGGGTGGCACTGCGCACATTGCCGCTGGGTTCAAGATTGACTTGTTTGGCGATCAGATCGAAGCGGCTATCGATTTCCGCCGGATTAACGCCCCGAGATTGCTGTGCCTGGGCATGGGAGCCAAAGGCCAAGGCCGCAACCGACAAGACATGCCAAGGCTGAAGATGCAAACCCGCAGGCTTAGCCCGGAAGGAACGCTTGAATTGATTTTTGTTCATGCAAATGTGCAGAGAAATGGAGAAGGTGACGTCGCCCGACATCACCGAGGCGGGATTCCCGAGCAAGGTTTGCCGGGCACAAGCTCATCAAGGCCGCCGCAGAATGATCTGCCGCAGTTCCTCGAATTCACGTTGCGTGACCGCGCCCTGATCGAGCGCACGCTGCAGATCCACCAGTTCTTGACCCTTTGTGATTTTGGTTGAGTCCTGAACAGTGACAGTCGATTGGCTGGTGCCGCAGCCGGTAAGCCCGGCCGCAAGAAGCCCTGCGGCCAGCAAAAGGGTCAGGGCTTGGGCTCGATGGATATGTCTCATTTCACAGCCTCGATCAACTTGCGTTTTTGTTGCTGATATTCGCCTTCGGTAAGGACGCCCTTTTGCTGAGCTGACTTCAAGTCGAGCAATTGTTGACCGACCGTCACCTCTACTGGCGCATGCAGCACCTGGCTGCTGCTGCAGCCAAACAACAGGGCACAGCCCAGCAATGCCAACTTGATTTTCATGTGAACCTTCCTGAGTCTTAGACTCTGTTCGCAAGCAAAGATCTTAAGAAATACAGCGTGTCAGCGGCACGCCAGCAAGCTGGACCCGCCACGGCGAAGCCACTGACATCGAGTCTACCCGTCCCATGTGTCAGGCCATTCGCTGGTCTGGCTTGCTACTCAATCGTCTTGCGCATTGATGATGGCCGCCGTCACGCCCACCACCGCAGCACCAACGATGAGGCCTTTAACCAAATTACCGCCATCGTCTTGATTGCCGTAATAGCGCCGCATGTAGTCGTCGCGATTCCAGTAGCGGCCATCGCGGTAGTAGCGCCCATCGCGCCAGTACTGGTCGCGGACATCCTCACGGACTTCGCGCCGAATTTCCCGCCGAGCCTCCCGCCGCTCCCGGTTGACCTCGCGATAGCCCTCGCGAATCTCACGGCGTGCACATTCTTTGGTGGTGCATCGGCTGAGTTCGCGGGCGGCTTCACGCTTCTCGCGTGCGACTTCGCGGGCGCCCTCACGCATCTCGCGTCTGACCTCCCAACTTTGTGCCAAGGCTTGTGTCGAATGCAGCAGACCGCTCAGGCCAAGCGCTGCCACCGCAGCCAGGATGAGCGCCTTCATCACTTGCCTCCCTTGCCTTGGCGGAACTTCATGACTCGGCCTTCGTAGCGGCCCAGCACGGTCTTGCAGTCCTCGATCGTCAGTTCGACACTGGTGCCATGCCCGAAGCCGGCAGTAAAGAGGAAGGCCCGGTCAATACCAAGCAGGCGACTGATCTCCGCATTCAGATCCATCACCTCCCGCTCCATGGCCTTGCGCTGCTCTTTCGCAACGCAGCCCAAGGCAAGGCCTGCCACATAACCAAAGCCCTTGAGCCCCTCGTCAATTTGCTCCTCCGCATCTGCGGGTGCGGCCGAAGGCGCGGCCACGGCCAAAGGGGACGCGACGCATGCCACGCACATCAGGGCGGCCATGCCAGCCAAACGCAAACGCTGATTCATCGAATACTCCTGATTGAAAGAGAGTGATGCGCAGCCCCCTAGGCCAGACAGCAAAGCGCTGTGAGTCGCATAAAAGCCTTCAAAAAGCGTTGAAGACCGGGCCTCAAAAAAACTGCGCTTCGAGCAGATGGTGGACGCTCAAGGCGCCGTCACCACTGGGCAGTTAGAGAATAGCCGCAGGCTTCACAGCCTGTCTAGCAACAAGCGCAAAAAACCGGCGACAAGCGCGCTGCAGAGAATTCGAGGAACGCCAGCACGTCGCAGCGCCTTCGGCTAAAGCTGCCGCAGGGCGCTGCTTGGCATGCGCCGCTTTAGCTTTTTCCGGTCGAGCCGAAACCGCCCTCACCCCGCTGCGAGGCATCGGCGAAATCATCAACGCGGCGGAACGCGGCTTGCACCACGGGCACCAACACCAACTGGGCAATGCGCTCCATGGGCTGGATCACAAAAGCCGTTTGGCCACGGTTCCAGCAGCTGACCATCAACTGGCCTTGGTAGTCGGAATCGATCAAGCCGACCAGATTGCCGAGCACGATGCCATGCTTATGGCCCAGGCCGGACCGCGGCAGGATGATGGCCGCGAGGCCCGGATCATTGATATGAATGGCCAGCCCGGTGGGTACCAAAAAAGTTTGGCCGGGCTCCAGCGTGACGGGCGCATCCAGGCAGGCGCGCAGGTCCAGGCCGGCGCTGCCGGGGGTGGCATAACTGGGGATTTGCTCGGCCATGCGGGCGTCGAGCACTTTGAGGTCTACCGTGGTTTGGGTCATGCTTTTGGGTCGGTTTGATGCAGACGCTGGGCAATGTCTTGCACCAGCTGACGAGCCAGGCTCGCTTTGTCGTTGTGAGGAATTTCGCGCTCGCCGCTGGCATCAACCAGCAGCAAAGCGTTGTGGTCTTGGCCAAAAGTGGCCGGGCCAATATTGCCGACCAGCAAGGGCACATTCTTGCGCAAGCGCTTGGCGCGGGCGTGTTCCAGCAGCTTTTCGCTCTCAGCCGCAAAGCCGACGCAGAAAGGCGGCGGGTTCAGCGCCGCGACGCTGGCCAGGATGTCGGGGTTTTCGCACATGGCAATCATGGGCGAGGCGCCGCTGCCGTCTTTCTTAATTTTTTGCTGGGCATGGCTGGCGGGCCGCCAGTCGGCCACCGCGGCGGTGGCGATGAACACCTCGTTCTGCGGGGCCAGCGGCAGCACCGCGTCAAACATCTGCTGCGCGCTTTGCACATCGATGCGGCGCACGCCACGCGGCGTGGCCAGGTGCACCGGGCCGGCCACCAGGGTCACCTCGGCACCGGCTTCACGGGCCGCGCGGGCGATGGCGAAACCCATCTTGCCGCTCGAATGATTAGTAATGCCGCGCACCGGGTCGATGGGCTCGAAGGTGGGGCCGGCGGTGATCAACAGCTTTTTGCCGGCCAAGCGCTTGGGCGCCAACAAGGCGCAGATGTCCTCGAACAACTCGGCGGCTTCGAGCATGCGGCCGTCGCCAACTTCGCCGCAGGCTTGCTCACCGGCGCCGGGGCCGAGGATTTGTGTGCCGTCGGCGATCAACTGCGCCACATTGCGCTGCGTGGCCGGGTGCGCCCACATCTCGCGGTTCATGGCCGGCGCCACGGCCAGGGGGCAGGTGCCCATGGGCCTGGCCAGCGCCGTCAAGCTCAGCAACTCATCGGCACGGCCTTGCGCCAGCTTGGCGATGAAGTCCGCGCTGGCCGGGGCGATCAGCATCAGATCGGCCTCGCGGCTCAGATTGATGTGGGCCATATTGTTGGGCTCGCGCGCGTCCCATTGGCTGCTGAGCACAGGCCGGCCCGACAGGGCTTGCAGGGTCACGGCGGTGATGAACTGCTCGGCCGCCTCGGTCATCATGACCTGCACCGATGCGCCGGCTTTCGTCAGCAGCCGGATCAGCTCGGCAGTTTTGTAGCAGGCAATGCCGCCCGAGAGGCCCAGCAAGACATGTTTGCCAGCCAGTTGAAGAGAAGAGGTTTCAGACATGGGCAGCACTCTAGCAGGCTGACCGCGCCGCAGCGGGCATGCGGTGCGGCTGGCAGCAGACAGCAAGTGACAGTTGGCGCATGGCTCATCCCGTATGCTCAGGCCATGCCCGTCAACTATCTTGCTGAGCTCACCGCCCCGGTGCGCAGCCCGCGCGCCAATTTGCATCTGGGCGCCGGCCTGGCCTTTGTGGCCGGGGCGCTGAACGCGGGCGGCTTTCTGGCGGTGGGCCAATACACCTCACACATGACCGGCCTGGTGTCGGGCGCTGCAGATGAATTCGCGCTCGGCCATATTGGCCTGGCGATCAGCGCGCTGGTGGCGGTGGCGGCTTTTGTGATGGGGGCGGTCAGCACGGCCATGATGGTGAACTTCAGCCGCCGCAACTTCCCGGCCTGGACCTATGTGCCCACGCTTTTGCTGGAGGCCGCGCTGCTGCTGGCATTTGGCCTGATCGGCAGCGCGATGCTGCCGCAGCAGATCGAGCGGGTCTCGCTGACCACCTTGCTGCTGTGCTTTGTGATGGGCTTGCAAAACGCCCTCATCACCAAGATCTCCAAGGCCGAGATTCGCACCACCCACGTCACCGGCTTGCTGACCGATCTGGGCCTGGAGCTGGGGCGTTTGCTGTACTGGAACCTCGGGCCGCAGTTGGAACAGGTGCGCGCTGACCGGCGCCGCCTGCGCATTCACGCCACGCTGGTGCTGGCCTTTTTTGTGGGCGGCCTGTCCGGCGCCTTGGGCTTCAAGCACGCCGGCTTCATCGCCACCCTGCCCTTGGCCGCCGCGCTGCTGGTGCTGGCCTTGGCCAGCTTGCTGCGCGGTTGGCAGTCAGACGGCGCCGACAGTTAGGCTTTGCGACGGAACACCAAATCCCAAACGCCGTGGCCCAGCTTGATGCCCCGGTTCTCGAACTTGGTCAGGGGGCGGTAGGCCGGCGTGGGCGCATAGGCCTCGGCCGTGTTCTCCAGCGTTGGCTCGGCGCTGAGCACTTCCAGCATCTGCTGGGCATAGGGCTCCCAGTCGGTGGCGCAGTGCAGATAGCCGCCGGGGCGAATGTGCTTGACCAACTTGGCCACGAACTCGGGCTGGATCAGGCGGCGCTTGTTGTGGCGCTTTTTGTGCCAGGGGTCGGGGAAGAAGATGTGCACGCCGGCCAGCGAGGCGGGGGCAATCATCTGCTCCAGCACTTCCACCGCGTCGTGCTGGAAGATGCGGATATTGCTGAGCTGGCGCTCATCGATGTGCTTGAGCAAGGCGCCCACGCCGGGCTCATGCACTTCGCAGCCGATGAAGTCATGGTCGGCCAAGGTCTGGGCGATCTTGGCGGTGGCGTCACCCATGCCAAAGCCGATCTCGAACACCACCGGCGCCTCGCGGCCAAACACGGCCGCAGGGTTGAAGGTCTGGCCCGGTGTGAAGGGCAGCACAAAGCGCGGCCCCAACTCGGCCAAAGCCTTGACCTGGCCCGAACCCATGCGGCCGGCACGCACCACAAAGCTCTTGATGGGGCGATGCTCGGCCTTGGCATCAGTGGCGGCAGCCGCGACGTCGGGGGACTGGGGCTGCTCGGGCAATTCTGGGGTGACGGACATGCTACTGCTCGAAAAATGAGGCGGGCTTCGCGCTAGATGCGAAGAGATGCGAAGAGATGCGAAGGAACGCGAAGGAATGGGGCTGAAGTTTAGGGCCTCAGTAGCCAGCCGGTGCACCTGCTGCTGCAGCGCCTTGGCCGCCCAGGACCGCCAGGATGTCGTTCAGCAAGCCGCTGGCACCGAAGCGCAAGCGCCGGGCGTTCAGCGCCTGCTCGCCCAGGGCGGCCTGCGCCAGCGCGAGATAGCCTTGCGCCTCCGCCACCGTGCGAATGCCGCCGGAGGCCTTGAAGCCCACACCGGGATGGGCCGCAATCTCAGCCAACATCACCTGGGCGGCCTGCGGCGTGGCCGACACCGGCGTCTTGCCGGTGCTGGTCTTGACGAAGTCAGCGCCGGCGGCAATCGCCAGCTGGGTCGCGCGTGCGATCAGCTCGGGCGTTTGCAACTCTCCGCTTTCGATGATGACCTTCAAGGTCAGCGGACCGCAGGCCGCGCGCACGGCTGCCAGAAACTCAGGCGCCTGATCCAGTTGGCGATAAGGCAAGACCACATCCACCTCATCGCCACCAGCCGCGCGAATGGCGGCCACATCAGCCAAGGCCAGGGGAAGGTTCAAGTCACCGGCGGGGAAGTTGGCCACCGCCGCCACCTTTATCGCCGCAGGCAAGGCCGCGCGGGCCTGGGCGACAAAGCGCGGCCACACGCACACGGCAGCCACGGGGCCGAAAGGCGTTTGGGCGCGTTGGCACAAGGCCGCGATGTCGGCGGCGCTATCGGCCTCGTTCAGGCTGGTCAGGTCCAGGCATTGCAGAGCCAGGCGGGCGGCATCAGCAGCCGCGAACGTGCTCATTGCATCGAGGGCAGTTCGGCCAAGCTGGCCACCACGGCGGCCAGATACTTGGCGGCCACTTCGGCGGAAGACTGCGCTTGCTGCAGGGTCAGCGCATGCGTCAGCGCCTCGTCGGACAGGCCGGCGGCCATATTCGTCATCAAGGCCAGGCCCATCACACGCAGGCCGCAATGGCGGGCCAGAATGGTCTCGGGCACGGTGCTCATGCCAACGGCCGAAGCGCCCCAGGCGGCAAACATGCGGATCTCGGCCGGGGTTTCAAACTGTGGGCCCAGGGCCCAGATGTAAACGCCCTCACCCAAGGCCTGGCCTTGTGCCTTGGCCACGGCCAGGGCATTGGCGCGCAGCTCGGCGTCGTAGGCGGTGCTCATGTCGACAAAGCGCTCGCTGCCGGGCTCGCCCACCAAGGGGGAGCGCTGCGGGGCGTTGATGTGGTCGGTGATCAGCATCAGGCTGTCGGGCGGCAGATCGCTGCGCAGCGAGCCCGAGGCATTGGTCTGCAAGACCGCCTTGACGCCCCAGCGCTTGAGCGTGCGCAGCGCGCCGGCCATGCCGGTGCAGTTGCCGCTCTCATAAGTGTGGGCGCGGCCGCGCAGCATCACCACACGTTGTGCGCCGATGCGGCCAACCACGATTTCGTTGACATGGCCTTCCACCTTGGGCTGCGGGAAGGCGGCCAGCTCGGCATAGCTCAAATGCTTGGCGTCTTCCACCAGGCTCACGGCCCCCGACCAGCCCGAGCCCAGCACCACGGCCACGGCCGGGGCTGCGCCGAACAGGCTGTTGAGCTTGGCGACGGAGTCGGCGATCTGGAGGTCCAGTGTTTTGTTATCAATCATGATGGTCTACTGCTTTCAAAATTTGAGATGGTCGGGGCCGAAGCTGTGCGGCAGCAGTTCGTCCAGAGTCCATTGCTGGCGGATGCCGCCGGGGTCGGCCGCGAGGATGAGCAGTTCTGCTGCCGCGAACTCGCGCAGCTTTTGCCGGCAGCCACCGCAGGGTGTGATCACGTTTGGCCCGGGGCCACTGACCAAGACCGCCTTGGCTTCGCGGCCACCCGCCATCACCATCGCGCCGAGTGCCGTGGCTTCGGCGCACCAGCCCTGCGGGTAGGCGGCGTTTTCAATATTCGCGCCCACATGGATGCGGCCTTGCTCGTCCAGAATCGCCGCCCCCACCTGGTAGCGCGAATAAGGCGAATGCGAATGCGCGCGTGCGGCCAGGGAGGCAGCCAACAGGCGCTCTTTCAATTCGGGCGTGAGTTCAACCATGCTCAACGCTCCTTCACATACGGTGTGCCCAGGGCCTTGGGCGCCAGGGCCTGGCCAATGAAGCCGGCCAGCAAAATGACGGTCAACAAATACGGCAGCGCTTGAATCAGCTGCACCGGCACCTCACCCACGCCGGGAATGGCCACGCCCTGCATGCGGATCGCCAAGGCGTCCAGAAAGCCGAACAGCAGGCAGGCGAAGAGCGTAGGCACCGGCTTCCATTTGCCGAAAATCAGCGCCGCCAGGGCGATGAAACCGCGCCCGGCCGTCATATTGGGCGAGAAGGAAGCATTCTGCGCCAGCGTCAGATAGCTGCCTGCCAGGCCGCACAGAACGCCGTTGATCAGCAGCGCGGCATAACGCAGTTTGGCCACGGACACCCCGGCCGCATCAACCATGGCGGGGTTCTCACCCACCGCACGCAAGCGCAGGCCCGGCCGGGTGCGTTCCATGAAGAACCACACGCCAGCAACCAGGGCAAAAGCCAGATAGACCAGCACGTTATGGCTCAGCAAGCCGTGGCCGACGATAGCGCCCAACCAGTTGCCCAAGTCGGCTTGCGCACCGCTGGGCTCGCTCCAGGCCGGCACCAAGCCGGTCAAGCGCACGCTGGGGTCGATGGGCGGGGTCTGGCCGCCTTGGGCGAACCAGGCAATGCCCAGCACTGCCGTCAAGCCCGCCGCCACCATATTCAGCGCCACGCCCGACACCACTTGGTCGCCCCTATGGCTGACACAGGCAAAGCCATGAATCATGGACATGACGCTGGCCACGGCGATGGCGGCCAGCAGCGCCAGCCCCGTCGAATGCGTCACCGTGCCCACGGCCGCGGCGGCAAAGGCGGCGAACAACATCTTGCCTTCCAGGCCGATGTCCACCACGCCGGAGCGCTCACAGATCAAACCGGCCAAGGCGCACAACAGCAGCGGTACCGACAGCCGCAAGGTCGAGGCCAGCAGCGAGCCCAGCATCAACTCATCCATGAGCCGGCTCCTTCTCTTTCTTCTCGAATGCGGCCAACACGCGGCCAAACAGCGGCACGCTCACGGTGGCCATGGCGCCGGCGAACAGCACGATCAGGCCTTGGGCCGTCACCACCATATCGCGGCTGAAACCGGGAATCTCGAAGCTCAACTCCACCCCGCCTTGATAAAGCATGCCAAACAGCAAAGAGGCCAGCACGATGCCCACCGGGTGGTTACGCCCCATCAGCGCCACCGCGATGCCGGTGAAGCCGGCGCCGGCCACAAAGTCCAGCGTCAGCTTGCCCTGCACGCCGGAGATTTCATTCACCGCCACCAGGCCCGCCAAAGCGCCCGACAAGCCCATGGCCAACAAGACTTGGCGCTTAGGCGCAATGCCGGCGTAATGCGCGGCGCGCGGCGAGGAGCCGACCGCGCGCAAGGCGTAGCCCGGGCCGCTCTTCCACAAAAACCATTGCACGAACACGCAGGCCAGCAGCGCCAGCAGCAGGCTCAGATTCAGTGGCGAGGACGGCAGCTCCCAACCCACCATTTCCGCCAAGCTGTGCAAGCTGGGCATGCGCGCGCTGTCGGCAAAAGCCTGGCTTTCCACCGCCATGCTGTCGCTGGGCCGCAGCCAGTTGACCAGCAAATAGACATTCAGGCTGCTGGCCAGAAAGTTGAACATGATGGTGGTGATGACGATGTGGCTGCCGCGCCAGGCCTGCAAATAGCCCGGCACCGCCGCCCAAGCCATGCCGAACAGCGCGGCCGCCAGCACCAGCAGTGGCAGCAGCACCAGCGCCGGCAAATGCGGCCCCAGCAGCAAGGCCAGCAGCGCCAACCCCAGGCCACCAAAAGTCGCTTGGCCCTCACCGCCGATATTGAACAAGCCGGCGTGAAAAGCCACCGCCACGGCCAGTCCGGTGAAGATGAAGGTGGTGGTGTAGTACAGGGTGTAGCCAATGCCGCGAGCACTGCCCAAGGCACCGTTGAGCAAGACACCGAGCGCTTGCGCAGGGCTTTGGCCGATCAGCAGCAGCACCAGGCCGGCAACGCCCAAGGCCACGGCCAAATTCCACAGCGGCAGCAGACCGACATCGATCCAGCGCGGCAAAGGTTTGAGGGACTGGCTCACGCGGCCACCTCCTGGTGTTGTGCCGCCATCAGCAAGCCCAATCGTTTTTCATCACAGTCTTCAATCGCCAACTCACCGGTGATGCGACCACTGTTCATCACCAGCACCCGATCCGCCAGGGCCAGGATTTCGTCCAACTCGCTGCTGACCAGCAGCACCGCGCAGCCCGCGTCACGCAGAGCACGCAGCTGCTTGTGGATGAACTCGATGGCGCCGATATCAACCCCGCGAGTGGGCTGACCCACCAGCAAGACCGTGGGCGCCTGGCCGATCTCGCGCGCCAGCACCAGCTTTTGCTGATTGCCGCCGGAGAACTTGGAGGAACCCAGGTTCACATCGCGCGGCCGCACATCAAAGCGCTCCTGCATGGCTTGCGTGGCGGCGCGCATGGCGCCGTGGTTCAAGCCCAAGCCTTGCTGATACTCGGGGCGATGCTGATAACCCAGTGCCGCCGTTTCCCAGGCCGGGAAGTTCAGCACCATGGCGCAGGCCAGGCGGTCTTCCGGCACATGGGCCAGCTTGAGTTCGCGCGCCAGGCCAGGGGTGAGCCACTCGCCAGTCGCAGCGTCAAAGGCACGCTCGCCCACTTGGATGCGGCCGGCTTGCGGCGCCAGCATGCCGGACAGCACTTCCAGCAACTCACTCTGGCCATTGCCCGACACGCCGGCCACGCCAACGATTTCACCCGCATGCAGGCTGAGGCTGACCTCGCTGAGCGCATGCACGCCGTTGGCGGCACGCACGCTCAAGCCTTGGGCCTGCAAGCGCAGGGCCTCGCCACTGGGCTTGAGGCCGGCCACCCGGCCCAGATTGACCTTGCGCCCGACCATGGCCTCGGCCAGATCGGCCTCGGAGGTGTCGGCAATGGCGCGGGTCTGAATCACCTGGCCGGCACGCATCACGGTGACCGTGTCGCACAAGGCCATCACTTCCTTGAGCTTGTGGGTGATCAAGATGATGGTGGTGCCGCTCTTGTCCCGCAGCCGGCGCAGCGTCTCAAACAGCTGCGTCGTTTCTTGCGGGGTCAGCACCGCGGTGGGCTCGTCCAGGATCAAAACCTTGGCGCCACGGTACAGGGCTTTCAGGATCTCCAGGCGCTGCAACTCGCCCACCGGCAAGTCGCCCACCAGGGCGTCCAGATGCACATGCAGGCCGGTCTCGGCCATCAGGGCTTCCAGGCGCTGGCGCACGCTGCGCTTACCGCGCTGCAGGAAGAAGCCGGGCTCGGCGCCCAGCATGATGTTGTCCAGGCAAGTCAGCGTGTCCACCAGCATGAAATGCTGATGCACCATGCCTAAGCCCAACTCGATCGCCTGATGCGAGTTGGCGATCTGCACCGCCTGACCGTTGACCTCGATATGACCCGAGTCGGCCTGGTAGTAGCCGTACAGAATCGCCATCAAAGTGCTTTTGCCGGCGCCGTTCTCGCCCACCAAACCATGCACGCTGGCCGGGGCAATGTCCAAGCTGACGGCTCGATTGGCCTGCACCGCGCCAAAGCGTTTGCTGATTTGATGCAAACGCACGGCAGCCTGTGCAGGCACGGCGGGCATCGCAGCCCCAGGGGCCACGCCCCGCTCCAAGGAAGTCATCAGTATTTGCAGCCGCCGGTGGCCATGAAGTCAACGACCTGGATCTTGCCGGCAATGATGTCGGCCTTGATGGCTTCCACACGGGTCTTCAGCGCGGGCGTGATCAGCTTGGCGTTGTGCTCGTCCAGCGCGTAGTCCACGCCGCCTTCCTTCAGGCCCAGATCGCTGACGCCGGGCTGCCAGCCCTTAAGCACGTTGTAAACCGCCACATCCACCCGCTTGACCATGGAAGTCAGCATGGTGCCGGGCTGCAGATGGTTCTGATTGCTGTCCACGCCGATGGCCAGCTTGCCGGCGTCCTTGGCGGCCTGGTAGACACCGGTGCCGGTGCCGCCAGCCGCGGCGAACACCACGTCCGAACCCTTGGCGAATTGGGCCTTGGCCAATTCACCACCCCGCGTGGGGTCATTCCAGGCGGTGGAGGTGGTGCCGGTCATATTGGAGAACACCTCGGCCTTGGGGTTGGTGGCTTTGGCGCCCTGCTCGTAGCCGCACTGGAATTTGCGGATCAGGGGGATGTCCATGCCGCCAACAAAGCCGACCTTGCCGGTCTTGCTGGCCAGCACGGCCATGGCGCCAACCAGATAGCTGCCTTCATGCTCCTTGAAGAGCAGGGACTGCACATTGGGGCGATTGACCCGCGCATCGATGATGGCGAACTGGGTCTTGGGGAAATCCTTGGCCACCTGCTCCAGGGCCGAGGCCTGGGCAAAGCCCACGCTGATGATGGGGCTGGCGCCGCGCTCGGCCATGCGGCGGATGGCCTGGGCACGCTGGGTGTCGTTGCTGATCTCGAATTCGAGGTATGTCTTGCCGGTTTCCTTCTTCCAACGCTCGATGCCCCGGTAGGCCGACTCGTTGAAACTCTTGTCGAACTTGCCGCCCATATCAAAGATGACGGCGGGTTGGGTCTGGGCTTGGGCCTGGCAGAGGCCGGCCGCAGCCATCAGCGTGAGAGTCACAGCGGCGCGAAAAAGCGGATGGGGTGCAATCATGGCGGTGGCAAGAGCTGGCTGAGATGAAGTAAAGGGCAAGAAGCGTGGTTGTCAGGCAGGCAAAAACACCCGCCTCACTTTCACGCGCGGCACATTGTAAGAAGCGCCAGTGTATCGACAGCGGAGTAGAAACACTAAAACGTTTGCGCCCGCATCAACAAAGGCTTGTCGCGGATTGCATGGCAGCCGTTTTGGGGCGCCAAATTGGCCGTGATTTGAGCAGCGAAGCCCGTGCCAGGCCCTTGCCATCAGGCCTTAGGGCTTGAGCAGGATCAAAACGCCAGCCGCTCGCAACCGCCTACAATAAGAATCATTCGCGATTCGATGTATTTTCGCAGCACTCACGCTGTTGCGTCGGCACCGCACAGCCAGGATGTCCCATGACTCAAGCACCGCCTGCCAACCTTGCGCTGGCTTCCATTGGTGAGCCTTTGCTGGTTCAGCATGTCAGCGCACCCACCCACGCCCCCGAGTGGGCGCAATGGTTGGAAGAAATCGGCTTTCTGCCGGGTGAGGCGGTCCGGGTGATGGCACGCGGCCTGCCCGGCGCCGACCCGCTGGTGGTGCGCATCGGCACTTCCACCTTTGCCCTGCGCCGCGCCGAAGCCGAATGCGTGCTGGTCAGCCGCCCCACGAATTCCGCCAAAGTCGCCACCCATGTCCCTTGAATCCGTCATCCACGTCCATCGCGGCGGCCCCTTGCTGGCTCTGGTGGGCAATCCGAATTGCGGCAAAACCGCCCTCTTCAACCGCCTGACCGGCAGCCACCAAAAAGTGGCCAACTACGCCGGCGTGACGGTGGAGCGCAAGGAAGGCCGCCTGCTCAGCGCCGCCGGCCGCAGCCTGCGCCTGCTGGACCTGCCGGGCACCTACAGCTTGCATGCACGCTCGCCCGATGAACGCGTCACCTGCGATGTGCTGAGCGGCCGAGCCCAAGGTGAAAAGCGCCCCGACCTGGTCATCTGCGTGCTCGACGCGACCAATCTGCGCCGCAATCTGCGCCTGCTGCTGGCCGTCAAGCGCCTGGGCCTGCCCTGCGTGGCAGTGCTGAATATGAGCGATCTGGCCGCCAAGCGCGGCTTGCACATCGATGCCAAGGCTTTGTCCCAAGCCCTGGGCGTGCCGGTGATCAGTACCGTGGCCACCCATGGCGAAGGCATTGAGGAACTCAAGGCCCTGCTCGATCAAACCCAGGTCTGGCAAGGCCCGCCGCCCGGCGCCCAAGCCGAGCTCAGCGCCGAAGCCGACCATGCGGTGGTGCGCCAAATCCTGCAGGACCTGGGCCTGGACGTGCAACTGCCCGACCTGCTCAGCGACAAGGCCGACCGGGTCTTGCTGCACCCGGTGGCGGGCCTGCTGATTCTGGGCGCCGTGCTCTTCCTGCTGTTCCAGGCAGTGTTCTCCTGGGCCGAGGCGCCCAAGGATTGGATCGAAGGCAGCATCGCCTGGCTCGGAGCGCAGCTGACGCAAGCCATGCCGGCCGGCTATTTGCAAAGCCTGCTGGTGGACGGCGTGCTGGCAGGCGCAGGCAGTGTGCTGGCCTTTTTGCCGCAGATCCTGATCCTGTTCTTCTTCATTCTGGTGCTCGAAGAATCGGGCTATCTGCCGCGCGCCGCCTTTTTGCTGGACCGTTTGATGGGCAGCGTTGGCCTGTCGGGCCGCAGTTTCATTCCGCTGTTGTCGAGCTTTGCCTGCGCCATTCCCGGCATCATGGCCACGCGCAGCATCGCCAATCCGCGCGACCGCCTGGTCACCATCATGATTGCGCCGCTGATGACCTGCTCGGCCCGGCTGCCGGTTTATGCCTTGCTGATCGGTGCCTTCATTCCGCAAGAGCAGATCTGGGGCGGGCTGGAATTGCAGGGCCTGGTGCTGTTCGGCCTCTACCTGGCGGGCATCGTCGGCGCCATGGCAGTGGCCTGGGTGCTCAAGCAATTCACCAGCCGCGCCCAGGTGCGGCCTTTGATGATGGAGCTGCCCAGCTATCACTGGCCCAGCCCGCGCAATGTGCTGATCGGCCTGCGGCAGCGCGCGCAAATCTTCATCAAACGAGTGGGCGGCATCATCCTAAGCCTGACCATCATTCTCTGGGCCCTGGCCAGCTTCCCCGCGCCACCACCCGGCGCCACCGGTAGTGCCATCGAGTACAGCTTCGCCGGCTATCTGGGCCGCGGCTTGGCCGTGCTGTTCGAGCCCCTGGGCTTCAACTGGCAGATCAGCCTGGCCCTGGTGCCAGGTCTTGCCGCCCGCGAGGTGGTGATCAGCGCGCTAGGCACGGTCTACGCCCTGTCGGCCAGCGGCAGCGATGCGGCACAAGCCCTGGCACCGCTGATCGGCAAGAGCTGGTCTTTGCCCACGGCCTTGTCCCTACTGGCCTGGTTTGTGTTTGCCCCGCAGTGCATGGCGACGCTGGCCGCCACGCGGCGCGAGACCGGCAGCCTGAAATGGCCGCTGGTGATGGCGGCTTATCTCTTCGGTCTGGCCTATGCCGCGGCCTTCATCACCTTCCGGCTCAGCAACCTATTGCTGGGCTGACGCCGGGCGCGGAACTAGGTGTATACGCTGAGGCCACAGGCCTCAAGCAAGGGCTTGAGCGGCGCACAGCTGTCCATACAATGCCCAGCTAAATCTTGACCCGATCAACCCGTTTCGTGTTTCTTGGAAAGACCACCATGCAAGTTTCTCGACTGCTCGCCGCCCTGCTGTTGACGAGCGCCACCCAAGCCTTTGCTGCAGACCCAAGCTATCTGCTGGTCGATAACTCCAACGCGATCTTGATGGACAAGGCCGCCGCCCAAGAAATCTGGGCCAGCAAGGGCCCGGCCAAGTTCTACAAGTTCTACCCGGTCAAGAAGTGGGCTTTTGCCACGGACGTGGAAGGCGGCTTTGATGCCGACAAGAACTGCATCGTCACCGCCCGCACCACCATGCTGCCCCGCGGCGTCAAGGGCGATAGCTTGGTGCTGAAGCCCGCCAAGTCGGCCACCACCTTTGGCATGCAGGCCAATGCCACGCTGGAGCAGTGCAAGGCCCTGGCCAAAGCCAAGCTGAGCGACAGCATGGACGCGGTGCGCACCGCCTTGCTGCACGACTGAAAGCACCCATGAGCACGGCGCCGAACTCGCAAGCCTTGAATGGCTTGCTTTTCGGCGCCATTTAATTTGGCCGCCGCCTAGGCTGCCGACCTAGACTCAGCGCATGGAGCATCCGCTGAGTTTTCGCGTTCGGGTCGCTGAGGTGCTGCGTGCCAGCGCCGTCTTTGGCTCGCTGAGCGAAATCGTGCTGCAAGCCCTGGTGGGCGTGATGGACGAGTTGCGGGTGCATGGCGGTGAAGAGCTGATCCGCGAAGGCGCCGAATCCGACAGCATTCTCTTCGTCATCAGTGGCGGCCTGCGGGTTTGGCGCCGCGACCGGGACGGTCGCGTGCTGCTCTACAACCAGGTTCAACCCGGCCAGAGCGTGGGCGAGCTGGGCATGATTCTCCAGCAGCCACGCGCCCAGCATGTGACGGCGCTACGCGACTCGCGTCTGGCGCTGCTGAGTCGGCAGGCTTACGAGCAGCTCTTGCAGCGTTTTCCGCTCGAACTCAGCCAGGTCTTCCTCAAGGCCGTCTACGACCGCATGCGCAATGCCACGGACACGGTCGCCGTTCAAGGCTTGGCGCAAACCTTCGCCCTGGTGCCCTTGCATGCCGACCCCGGCGTGGGGCCGCTGGCGCAGGAGCTGAGCCTGGCGCTTTCTAAGCTCGGCCGCACCGCCCATCTCTGCCAAAGCTCGGATGGCCAGCAGCTGCTGCTCAACGGCGAGCTGTTCACCGGCCAGGATTGGGCGCGGCTCGAAGATGAGCATGAGTTCATCGTCTACGAAACCCCGGATCGCGATTGCGACTGGAGCCGCTTCGCCCTGCGCCAGGCCGACCAGCTGATCTACGTTTCCGCCGCCCATCAATCCCCCGCCCTGACCGCGGTGGAACAAAGCCTGATGGGCGAGACCGGCTACGCCTTCAAACGCCACCATCTGGTGCTGCTGCACCCCGCCGATCAGGCAGAACCGGTGCCGCCCGCCCCTTGGCACCAGGGCCGCGACCTGGAGCGCATCTACCCGCTGCGGCGTGATCGGCGCGATGACTCCGAACGCCTGGCCCGTTTTCTCACCGGCCGCGCCGTCGGCCTGGTGCTGGGCGGCGGCGGCGCGCGGGGCTTTGCCCACCTGGGCGTGCTGCGGGCCTTGCAGGAATGCCATATTCCGGTCGACCTGATTGGTGGCAACAGCATGGGTGCACTGATCGGGGCCCAGGTGGCTTGCGACTTGAGCCTCCCCGAGATCCTGCGCAACACCCAAAAATTCGCGGCCGGCGGTGAGCGCCCCACCCTGCCCTTGATCTCCATCGTCGGCGGCCGCCGGGTCGAGCGCGACCTCAAGCGCATGTTTGGCGAGCGCTTGATCGAAGGCCTGTGGCGGCCCTACTTCGCCGCCGCCTGCAACCTCACCCTGGGCAATACCACCGTGCAAGACCAGGGCCCGCTGTGGCGCGCGGTGCTGGCCAGCAATTCGCCCGCCGGCCTGTTCCCGCCGGTGCTGCTGGACGGTCAGCTGCTGGTGGACGGTGCGATTCTGGAAAATGTGCCGGTGCAAGCCATGCGCATGCGCCTGGGCACGCCGCTGGAGCGGCGGCGTGGCAATGGCCGCATCATCGCCATCGATGTGGATGTGCGCGAGAACCTCAGCGCCGACCCCGGCTTGCAGCGCCTGACGGTGAGAAGCACCCTCAAGCGCATGCTCTCCGCCAAGGCGCCGTTGTCACCCAGCATTGCCGACATCCTCTACAGCGCCGGCCATGTCGGCGGCCTGAATCAGCGCTTTCGCACCATCGCCCAGGCCGACCACTATCTGGAACCACCGGTGGCCGATTTTTCCCTCATGGCCTATGCCAAGGGAGCCGATATTGCCGAAGTTGGCTATCGCTACGCCATGGAAAAAATCAGTCAATGGGATCATCACCAGACCGGCCACTGAACGCCCCCCAGCCCCTGACCCTGCCGCTCTCGCTGAGCCAGCGCGAGGTCTGGCTGGATCAACGGGCCTGGCCGGGCAGCGCCCACCTCAATATCGGCGGGGGCGCATTCCTGGTCGGCCACTTGGATCTGCCGCGCTTTGAGCAGGCCCTGCGCCTGCTGGTGAACCGCTGCGATGCCCTGCGCCTGGCCCCACTGGCCGACGGATCGCAGCAGTTGCTGCCCTTTTTCGAGCCCCGGCTGGAAGTGGTGGACATCACCCACGGCCAGACGATGGACTCAGGCGCCGCCAAGAATGCCATGCGCGATTGGTGGCATGCCCGCATCCGCGAGCCCTTTGTGCTGGGCGGCCAGCCACCCTGGCGCTTTGCCCTGCTGCGCGCCGGTGATGAGTTGCACGGCCTGACAATTCAATTCCACCATCTGGTGATGGACGGCTGGGGCACCACGCAAGTGATGCGCGAGTGGGCCGAGATCTACCAGGCCTTGGGCCAGAACCCCGGGCCCGGCGATTCCTTCACCGAGCTGCATCAACTGCTGCAGCAGCACGAGGCCGCCGACCAGGGCCAAATTCAAGCCCAAGCCCAAACCGCCGGCCCAGCCGCCCCATCGGCATCACCTGCAAGCAAGGCCAGCTACCTCGACTTCATCGAAGAGTCCACCCAATACCAAGCCTCCGCCCTCTTCGAGCGTGACGCCAACTACTGGCGCCAGCAACTGCAGGAGTTACCCAAGCCGCTGATCGAGCCACGCCGGCGCCTGGCCGCCGAGCCTGATGGCGGGCCCGCGCCCATCAGCACAGCAAAGTCACTCCCTCCCGCCCATATCGTGACCCAGCAGTTGGAGCAGGCCGACTATGCGGCGCTGAACAATGCCGCGCTGGCCCTGGGGGCGACACCCTTCACCTGTTTTCTGGCCGCCCTGGCGCTGTACTTCGCGCGCATTCAGGAGCGTCAGTCGGTGCTCATCGGTGTGCCCAGCCTGAACCGCTCGGGCCGGCGCTTTCGCCAGACGCCGGGCATGTTTGTGGGCATTCTGGCCATCAAGATCCAGCTTGATCCACACAGCAGCGCCGCCGAGTTGCTCGCCCATGTGGCCCAGCAAGTGCAAGGCGCGCTGCGCCATCCGCGCTATCCGCTGAGTGATTTAAGCCACCAACTGCAGCTGATGCGGGAGGGACGCGACAGCTTGCTGGACGTGCTCTTGTCCTTCGAGCGGCAAGACTATGCCCTTGAGTTCGGCGCGGCGGAGCTGCAGGACTCGCGCCAACTCTTCGCCGGCCTGGCGCGTTACCCGCTGGCCGTGACGGTGTGTGAATTCGCCGGCACGGCCGACACCGAGATGGTGTTGGAGAGCAGCAGCCTGGCCTTCAGTGCCGCCGAGACCGCCATGCTGGGCCGGCGCATCTGGCACTTGGCGCAAGCCTTGGTGCAAGAGCCGCGCGACCGCCTGAGCCAGTTTGAGATCGTGCCGGCCGAAGAGCGCTGGGCGCTGCTGGAAGGCTTGCACAAGGACCTGGCCCAGCTCGATGCGCCGCAGCCCTATATCGACCTGTTCGAGCACCAGGCCGCCCTGCGCCCCGAGGCCTGCGCGCTGATCTGGGAGCAAAGCGAGGGCCAGGAAGGAACTACCTGCCAGCTGAGCTATTCCGCGCTGGCGCGCCGGGTCGAGTCCTTGGCCGGGCAACTGCGCCAGCTCGGCGCCACCCGCAACAAGGTGGTGGCCCTGGCGGCCGAGCGCTCCCCCGAAATGGTGGTGGCCTTGCTGGCCATAGGCCGGGCCGGCGCGGCCTTTTTGCCGCTAGACCCACAGTTGCCGCACGCCCGCTTGGCCAGCATCTTGCTCGACAGCGAGGCCGTGGCCTTGTTGGTGGACAGCCACTTATCGGCCGAGTTGCCGCCCCTGCATTCACGCTGCCTGCGCATCCCCAAGCTGAGCGAGCCCATCCCCGCGCCCGAGCCAGCCGAGGCCGTGCACGCCGAATCTTTGTGGACCTGGGCCAAGGCCAGGCCGGAGGATCTGGCCTATGTGCTCTTCACCTCCGGCTCCACCGGCAGGCCCAAGGGAGTGATGATTGAGCACGACACCTTGTCGCGCCGCTTGGCTTGGTTGTCGCGCGCCTGGGCCATCAATGCCAGCGACCGCTCGGCTCAGGGCACGCAGCTGGGCTTTGACCCGGCGCTGATCGAACTCCTGCTGCCGCTGACCCAGGGTGCCAGCATTGCCCTGCCGCCCCCGGGCCGGCTGCACCCGCAAAAGCTGGCGGCCTTTATCCTCAAGCATGAGGCCACTTTCAGTGCCTTTGTACCGACCACGCTGAATGGCCTGCTGGCCGGCTGGCGCAGCAAGAGCAAGCCGCTCAAGCTGCGCGTGGCCTGCAGCGGCGGCGAGGTGCTGGCGCCCGAGTTGGCGCAGCGCTTTGTCGATGAAACCGGTGTGCAGCTCTACAACGTCTACGGCCCCACCGAAACCGCCATCTTCGCCACCGCCTGGCTGTGTCAGGGCAGCCAGGAGGCGAATGCCGATCTCAACACCCCGCCTGGCGCGCCAACACTGGCGCCCAGCAGCGATATCCCGATCGGCCGCCCCATCGACGACACCCGCATCTACGTGCTCGACGCCAATCTGGCGCCCCAGCCCTTCGGCGTGCCGGGCGATATTTTCATTGGCGGCAAAGCGGTGGCGCGCGGCTACCTGGGCCGCCCCGACCTGAACGCACAAGCTTTTTTGCCCGACCCTTTTGTGGAAGCCAGCGAGCCAGCGCCACGCATGTACCGCAGCGGCGACCGCGGCTGGCTGGACACCCTGGGCAATCTGCACTTCAGCGGCCGCAATGACCGCCAGATCAAGCTGCGCGGCTACCGCATTGAACTCGGTGATGTGGAGGCCGCCTGCTGCGCCGTGCCCGGCGTCAAGCAAGCAGTGGTGCAGAAAATTGACCATGAAGGCAAGGCCTTGCTACACGCCTGGCTGGCCCTGGAATTGCCGCTGAGCCTGCCAGAAGTCCAAGCCGGCCTGCGCGCCCGACTGCCCGACTACATGCGCCCGAGCAGCTTCACCTTGATGGCGGAGTTGCCGCTGAGCAGCAATGGCAAGATCGATCACAAAGCCTTGCCCTCGCCACAGCTGGCCGGCGGCAAACCCGAACATCGCGAAGCCAATAGCGAGCTGGAGCGTGAGCTGCAAAAGCAATGGACGATGGCCCTGCGCACGCCGTCTACCAAGCCCCTGGCCTCCGCCGCAGAGGCAGCCGAAGGCGTCCTGCCGCTGGTCGGCCTGCATGACAACTTCTTCGACCTGGGCGGCGACTCCCTCGCCGCCCTGAGCATTCTGGATGCGATGGAGCAGTACTTAGGCCGCCGATTGCCGCTGCAGTTGATCACCGACAACCCCACCATCGCCCAACTGGCCCAAACGCTCACAAAACCGCAAGCTCGGCCCGGTATCCTGCGCGCCATGAACTACAGCCCCGGTGCCGCCCCGCTCTATCTAGCCTCCTCCGGCCACGGTGATGTGATGCGTTTGCAAAACCTGGCCACGGCCCTCAAGGGCGAGGTCAATCTCTTCATGCTGCAAGCGCCGCTGGACCCGGCGCCGGCCACCATGGCGGAGTTCGCCAGCCTCTATGCCGACAGCATCCTGGCCCAGAACAACCCGCCCGGCTGGTTGGCCGGCTTCTCGGTGGGCGGCATCACCGCCATCGAAACCGCCAATGAGCTGGCTCGGCGCGGCCATGCGGTGCGTGGCCTGATCCTGCTCGACTCCATCCACCCCGACGCCATGTTTGGCGGCGCCGGCTCCTGGCGCACGCTGGGCTGGCTGGTGCAAAAACTGCATGTCCAGGATCTCAGCATGAACGGCCGCCGCTTGGGCGCCATGTTCAGCGACCCCGGCCTGATCAGCCAGGTGCTGGCCCTGCGCGGCTACCGCTGCGCCGCCTTCGACGGGCCCGTGTTGCTGATCAAGTCCACCGGCCTCGCCAGCTGGAACCGCCTGCTCTTCAAGCCTTGGCAACGCCTCATGCCCAAGAGCATGGTGACGCGTGAAGTCAGCGGCTTGCACGGCTCCATTTTCGAGCCCCAGCATGTGGACCAACTGGCGCATGAGTTGCGAGACTTTCTGCAGGCCTGCGAAGCGCTGGAGGGCAGCGACGACAAAGCCGACGAGGCCAACAATGTGGGTCTGATGAACGATGCCAGCAACCCCACCCTCCCCTCAGGCCTGCCCGCATGAGCCCCTTGATGCACAAACGGCGCTTGCAGCGCCGGCTGATTCTGCTCGGCCTGTGCCTGCTGGCCTTGCTGGGCCTGGCACTGGCCTGGAGCAGCACGCCGCTACGCGAAGCCCTCGATCCGGCCAAGCTGCTGGCTCAGTTGCAAGCACGCGGTCAATCCATGGGCCCGCTGCTGACGATTGCCTTCTTTTCGCTGGCCGTGAGCTTGGCCGTGCCGCTGAGCTTGCTGACCTTGCTGATGATTGCCGCGCTGGGACCGCTGCAAGGCGCTCTGGCCAGTGTGGCCGGCGCCTTGATCGGGGCGGCGCTGAGCCACGGCGCCGGCAGCCTGCTGGGCCATGAGGCGCTGTGCCGCTTGGCCGGGCCACGCGTGCAGCAACTCAGCCAAAGCCTGGGCGAGCGCGGCTTGCTGGCCGTCATCACCTTGCGCTTGCTGCCCGTGGCGCCCTTCGCGGTGGTGAATATGGTGGCCGGCGCCACCCATATCCGCCTGAGCGACATGCTGCTAGGCACCTTGATCGGCATCCTGCCTTCTACCCTGGTGATGGCCTTCTTTCTGGACACCATTCTGCAGGCCATCCAACACCCTGGCCCGCTGACCTGGGCCTTGCTGGCCGGGGCCTTGTTGCTGCTGGGCGGGGCCATGACGCTGGTGCGGCGCTGGATGAAGCGCCAAAGCCAAGAGCCGCGTTAAGCAAGGCATGAGCCGCAGGCACAATGCGGCGCTTGATTCTCTGATCCACCCTTTGACCCGCCTCGCCTCAGATTCATTGCCATGCCATTTCGCAGCGTCGCCCTTGCCCCCGCCCTGACCGTGAGCGGACAACTCTGGTTGCAGTCCATGCCCGGTCGGCTGGAGTCCTGGGGGGCTTTTCTGGATGAGGCCCGGCTGCGCCAGCTCAATCTGGTGGTCTGCCTGAATCCCTTGGAAGAAGTGGCGCAGCTTTCGCCCAGCTATCACAAGGCCATTGCTGAGGGCCGCCTGCCCTTTCGCTGGCAACACCTGCCGATGCGCGATTTCGGCCTGGGCGCCGACCCGGCCGCATTCACCCAAGGTGTGGAGCAAATCGCCCACAGCCTGCGCCTGGGCGAGCAGGTCTTGCTGCATTGCGCGGCCGGCATGGGCCGCACCGGCACGGTGGCCGCGTGCACGCTCAAGCATCTGGGCCTCAGTACGGATCAGGCGCTGGCAGCGGTTCGCGCGGCGGGTTCCAACCCGCAGTCGGCGCTGCAGTCCGGTTGGATAGACCGGTTCTAAACAGCTCTAAGCGGTTCTGAGCAGCTCTCAATTGCAGATTCTTTTCGTCAACGAACAACTGCTGCTGGTCAACAAACCCAGCGGCCTGCTGTCGGTGCCCGGCCGGGGTGAGGACAAGCAGGACTGCGCCATCCACCGCGCACAGGCACAGTTCGCCGATGCCTTGATCGTGCACCGGCTGGACATGGCCACTTCAGGCCTCTTGCTGATGGCACGCGGCACCGAGATGCAGCGCCGCCTGAGCATGGACTTCGCCGCCCGCAAGGTGCACAAACGCTACATCGCCCTGGTCACGGGCCGCCTGGACCCTGCGCCCGACTGGCGGGAGGTCAATCTGCCCTTGCTGACCGACTGGCCCAACCGCCCGCGCCAGAAGATCGATTTCGAGATCGGCAAGCCATCGCTGACCCGCTACCGGGTGCTGAGTGCCAGCGACACGCACAGCCGGGTCGAGCTCGAGCCCGTCACCGGTCGCACCCATCAGTTACGAGTACATATGCTGGCCCTGGGCCACCCCATCCTCGGCGACAGCCTGTATGGCCAAGCCACAGGCGGCGCGATGTGTTTACATGCCTGCTCACTGAGCCTGCCCGAACTGGGCCTGCACTTTGACTGCCCACCGGAGTTCTGAATCATGACCCTGCCCATCCCTGCGCACCCCGCGGCCCGCCATTCCCCGGCCGCCGAGCGCAATCAAATGCCGATTGGCCAAGCGCTGCTGCGCCTGCTGCCGCCCACCGGTCTGGCGCTGGAAATCGCCAGCGGCAGCGGCCAACATGCGGCCCACTTCAGTGCCTTGCTGCCGGGCTGGCACTGGCAGGCTTCCGACCCCGACGCCCAAGCCTTGGCCTCCATCGCCGCCTGGAATCCCACTGCTTTACCGCCGCTGCAGCTGGATGTCTGCCAGCCCGATTGGGCGCTGCCCGCCAGCCACCAAAGCCTGGACTTGCTGTACTGCGCCAATATGCTGCACATCTCGCCTTGGGCCAGTTGCCAAGGCTTGATGCAAGGCGCTGGCCGCCACTTGAAACCGGGCGGCTTGCTGGTGATCTACGGCCCCTTCATCCGCAGTGATCAAGACACCGCGCCCAGCAATCTGGCCTTCGACGCCGATCTGCGTGCACGCGATGCTCGCTGGGGCCTGCGACAACTCGATGCGGTCAAGGCCGAAGCGCTGGCAGCCAGGCTTAAGTTGCGCGAGATCCAGGCCATGCCGGCCAATAATCTGCTGCTGGTGTTTGCCCATCAGCCCACCACCCCCAAGAAAGCCCAAGCATGAGTACCCAGCAAAAAACCGCGCTCTACATCGTCACCGGCAGTTCTCGCGGCATGGGTGAAGCCATTGCCCGCCAACTACTGGCTCCCGGCCATCTGGTGATCGGCATTGCCCGCAAACGCAGCGCGGCCCTGCATGCCCACGCCCAGGCGCAAGGTCTGGCGCTGGAGCAATGGGAGCTTGACCTGAATCAGCCCCTGGCCGCCGCCCAGCATTTGCAAGCCTGGCTGCAAGCGCAAGAGCCGGGCCGCTTCTCCGAAGCCACCCTGATCAATAACGCCGGTGTGGTGGCCACGCCGGGCCCGGTGGACGAGGCCAGCTTGGAGGAGCTTTCAAACGCCTTGCGCGTGGGCCTGGAAGCTTGCCTGCTGCTGAGCAGCGCCTTTCTGCGCGCCACCGCCAGCCTGGGCTCGGCGCGGCGCATTCTCAATATTTCCTCGGGTCTCGGGCGGCGAGCCATGGCCGGCTCGGCCGCGTACTGCGCCGCCAAGGCTGGCATGGACAATTTGTCGCGCGCCATGGCCCTGGATGAAGCCGCCAAGCCGGATGGCGCCCGCATCGTCTCGCTGGCGCCGGGCATCATCGACACCGATATGCAAGTGGCCTTGCGCAGTGGCGACCCGGCCAAGTTCCCCGACGTTGCGGTGTTCGCCAACTTCAAGGCCAGCGGTCAATTGATGAGCCCCGAGCAGGCCGCGAGCAAAGTGCTAACCATGCTGCAACGCGACGATTTCGGCAGCCAGGTATTGGCGGATGTGCGAGAAGCGTGAAGCGCTTTGCATTTTTTTACACAAAGGGCGCGCATCGAACAAAGCTGGCTTGAAGAACGCTACCCTCGGCCCCACCTTGTGTCAGCGGGCGTTTTTGACCTGAGCCGGCGCGGCCTTCGCCAGCCGGCATCCAGCCCACTTCAGCCCATATTCAGCCCCAGAAGGCTTTGAGGAGATTTTGTGAAACGTGTTGTTCTGTCTGCACTGATTGCGGTTTGCGCCCTGGGCGTGGCCTCGTTTGACGCCCATGCCAAGCGCCTGGGCGGCGGCGGCTCTTCGGGCATGAAACGCGCGACCCCGACCCAGCCTCACGACGCCAGCAAGGGCGCTCCGGCCCAACAAGCCTCACCGGCCCCACAGCAAGCCGCGCCGGCTGCGCCCGCAGCCCCGGCAGCGGCTGCTGCCAAGCCCAAGAGCAGCTGGATGGGTCCGCTCGCCGGCCTGGCCGCGGGCCTGGGTATTGCCGCTTTGGCCAGCCACTTCGGCATGGGCGGTGCGCTCGCCAATATGATGACCATGTTGCTGCTGGCCGGCGCGGCCTTCTTCCTGATCCGCTTCCTGATGCGCAAATTCGCAACGCCGAAGCCTGACGCCCAGGGCATGCAGTTCGCGGGTGCCGGCGCGCCTTTCCAGCCTTCGCCAGCAAACCCCATGCAGCCAGCTGCCTCGCAGCCAATGCCGGTGCCTGCTGCCCCGGTACAGCCCAGCCCAGCCGCCTTTACAGGGGCTGCCAATGCCCCGGCCGCGGCGGCCGTGGCACCTGCAGCTGCGCTGAATGACGGGTTTGACACCGCCGGTTTCGAGCAATTGGCCAAACGCGTTTTCATCCGCCTGCAGGCCGCCAATGACAGCGGCGATCAAGCCGATCTGCGCCGCTTCACCACACCCGAGATGTTCGGTGTGGTGCAACAGGACTTGCTGGACCGCAAGGGTGCCGCCCAACGCACCGATGTGCTGCAACTCGACGCCCAAGTGGTCGAGCGCGCCCAAGAGGATGGCCAGCAAATCGTCAGCGTGCGCTTCTGGGGCCTGATCCGCGAACAAAGCGAGGCCGCCGCCGAAAACTTCGACGAAGTCTGGCACCTGGTTCGCCCACTAGACGAAAGCCGTGAATGGGCCATCGCCGGGATTCAAGCCCGCGCCTGATCGGCTGCCACCGTTCAACACGGACAACAAAAAGCCCGCAGTCGCGGGCTTTTTTATTGGCTGCAGCGACTGCAAGGGCCGCAGAGGCATGCAACTGCAGATCAGGCGTTGCTCTTGCCCGAGCGGGCTACCGCCTCGTAGGCCTTGACGTCGGCGCTGGCCGAACGGTTCACGGCCACATCGCCATCAAGTTGCGGGGCTGGAATGCTGGGATGCTTGAAATCGTAAGCCCGGGCCTCCAGAACGCTGACGCGGCCATCTTGGTTGGAGTCGGCATCCTTGAAACGCTTTACCGAGCCGGTGGTGTTGGTGCTGTCGACGGTGCTGGGTGCGGGGGCAGGAGCTGCATTGATGGCATTGGCGACGGCGGTTGACACAGGGGTCTCGCTGAATGCTGGCTCTGGTGGCGGCTTGCTCGGCTTCGCAGCAGGCTGAGCGTCGGCCTGGGCAGCGCGGCGCGCGCCTTCGCTGGAAATAGCCACCACGGCAGATCCGGTGTCAGTGGCGCTAGCGGCGTTTGTAGGCTGGGCAGGCAGGGACGACTGCAGCTCTCGCCGCTTGCTGAGATCTTCAAGTGTTGGCCTCAGGGCCAATCCGACGGGATCGGATGAATTCGATATTGATGCAATCATGGCAAACCTCCGCGAGGAAGACTTGACGAAGCCACCCAGAATTGAGCGCTCTAGACAAGAGAAGCGATCGAAAAAAGATGGTTCTCGCTCAGTTTTCGGCCGGACCACAGAAAACTTTAGTCGCACTGAGTCAGCCGACCTCGCCATTGTGCCTCGCTTGCCCGTCAATCCCAAACATCAAGGCCGTTTTGGGACTTGACGGCGACCTCAACCCAACAAATTCGCCAGCGTCAGCAAGGCCAGCAAAAGCATCCACAGCACGACAGAGCGCCAGATCAGGCCGACCACGCTCTGCAAATGCCCCAGCTGCGGAATCTGGCCAGGGGTGGAGCCGTCAGCTCCGGTGGCATCAGCATCCACGCCGGAGCTGAAGGTCTTGCTGCGGTCTGGCGTCACGCCTGGGGCGGCTACGCCGCCGAGCTGCAAGCCCAGCGCACCGGCGGCCGAGGCCAAGATGATGCCCTCGTTCGGGTGCAGCCACAGCCGGGCATCCCGCCGCCAGCCGTTCACCGCTTCTTCGAAATTGCCCACAATGGTGAAGCCCGCGGCGGTAAAACGGGCCGGCATATAGTCGATCAAACCAAACAAACGGCGCGAGAGCAGCATCAAGCGTTCATTGGTGGGC
Source organism: uncultured Roseateles sp. (assembly GCF_945956965.1). Taxonomy (GTDB): domain Bacteria; phylum Pseudomonadota; class Gammaproteobacteria; order Burkholderiales; family Burkholderiaceae_C; genus Paucibacter_A. The sequence continues at coordinate 4,920 of NZ_CAMFJS010000018.1, read as the reverse complement.
GCATCCAGCGTGCGACTCTTAAATGCCCAGTAACGGCCGGCAAACTCGGCCATGCGGTACAGCACCGCCCCGGCCGGTCCGAGCCCCAGGGTCGAGAACAAGATGAAGCAGAAGAACACGCCGAACACATGGCGGTGCGCGGCCAGCAGCGAATGCTCAATGGCATGGCGAACGAGCTCGGTCCGGGGCAGCTCGCTGGCATCAAGGTGGCGCCATTCCGACAACAGGCGGCGCGCCTCGTTGTCGTCAGCGCGCTCCAGCGCATCGCGGATATCGGTGAAGTAGTGGCTGAACTGGCGAAAGCCCAGGGTCAGATACAAGACCGCCACATCCAAAGCCAAAGCCAGTAGCAGGCTGAAATGGCGTACGGCCAGGTACGCGATGGCCACGGCCAAAGCCGGGCCCAGCACCGTGATGGCCCAGACGATGGTGGAGTGATGTTCGCGCCCGGCATCGAAGTTCCGACCGGTCCAGCGGACCCAGCCAATCACGGCGCGGTGAATGCCATTGCCATGGCGAAGGGGTTTGAGCTGTTCACACAGCAAAGCCAAAAGGACCGCGAAGAAGTTCATGGCCGGAGATGATAGCGGGCGCTTCGCTTCATGCCGAAAGCAAGCGGTAGAAGTTGCGCAAGATCGCCGCGGTGGCGCCCCAAATAAAGTAAGGCGAGGGCTGGATTTGACTGCCGGCAGGTGACCAAGGCATCGAGTAGAAGTGGCGCTCGCCGCCGTCATACACAAAGCGGTGGCGCTGATGCTGGGCGGGCGTCATCAAAAAGCTCAGAGGCACCTCGAAGGCCTCGGCGACTTCATAAGCATCCAAATGCAGCTCGAAACCCGGCCGCACCAGGGCCACAACGGGATGAACCTGGAAGGAGGTCACCGTGGCGTAGATGGGCAACTGGCCGATGACTTCGATGTACTCAGCATCCAAGCCAATTTCTTCCTTGGTTTCGCGCAAGGCCGCGGCCTCGGGCGAGGCATCTGTGGCTTCCATGCGCCCACCCGGAAAGCTGATCTGACCGGCATGCGAACGCAGATGCTCAGTGCGGCGCGTCAGCAACACCTGGACGCCCTGCTCTCGCATCACCAAGGGAATCAAGACTGCGGCATTGGCCGGAGGACGAGCGTCAAAGCTGCCACCATCGCCCTTGAATTCAGGCTGCCAGAGCGGCGGCGCAGCCAGCCGCGCGCGCAAGGCTTCGGGGCGCAGGCGAGCCGCTTCAACGGCCGGCAAATGGCTGTCAAAGCCCAGCGCAGGCACGGCTTGCGGATTCAGCAAAGGGGGTCGGGACATGCAAGAACCTCAGGCAAAGAAAAAACCGCCGGAAGCAAGCTTCGGGCGGTTTTCCCCTGGTTTGACTCGGGATCAAAGATCCGCGATTCAGCCCAATTTTTCCTTGATACGAGCCGACTTGCCCGAACGGTCGCGCAGGTAGTACAGCTTGGCGCGACGGACATCACCGCGGCGCTTGACTTCGATCGAAGCGATCAAAGGGCTGTACAGCTGGAACGTACGCTCAACGCCTTCGCCGTTCGAAATCTTACGAACGATGAAGCTCGAATTCAGACCGCGATTGCGCTTGGCAATGACCACGCCTTCGAAAGCCTGCACGCGCTTGCGTGTGCCTTCAACGACGTTGACGCTCACGATGACCGTGTCGCCAGGGCAGTAGACCGGGAAGGTCTTGTTCAGACGAGCAATTTCTTCTTGCTCAAGGGTTTGGATCAAGTCCATGGAGTTCTCCTAGTGATCATGGCGGCGCCGACCTTTGAACTCATCAGAAGACGGCCAAAGTGACTAAAAAATTTGGCTGCGGCCCGCGCGGCTGGGTAAACAACCCCGCTTAAAACCTCAACCGATTCGGCCCACCAGAGGATCGAACAGCCTACTAGTATAGCGCGCCTTAGGGGATCTAGGCAAGTTGGGCGAGAAATCGCTCGTCGAGCTTGCTCAAACGGCCTGCCGCACGGGCCGCCAGAATCAAATCGGGGCGCCGGCGCCAGGTGATTTCCAGCGAGCGCTCGCGCCGCCAGCGGGCGATATGCGCGTGATGACCCGACATCAAGACTGCCGGCACCGGCAAGGCCTCGTCTTGTCCCGGCAAGCCAGTCAATACCTCCGGCCGGCTGTAATGCGGGCAATCCAGCAGGCCATCAGAAAAGCTGTCTTGCTGATGGCTTTGTGCATCATTGAGTACACCGTCTTGCAGGCGGGCAATGGCATCCAGCAAGGCCAAGGCCGGCAACTCGCCGCCCGACAGCACAAAGTCACCCAGACTCAGCTCCAGGGTGACATGGCGATCCAGAAAGCGCTGATCCATGCCTTCGTAGCGCCCGCACAGCAGCACGCCGCCCTGCCCTTGCGCCAATTCCTGCACCAAGGCCTGATCGATGCGCCGGCCGGTGGGGCTGAAATGAATCACCGCGGGCGGTTGGCCAACATCCGCACCCGCCTCCAGGCGCTGGGCCTTGACGGCAGCAATGGCGCGCTCCAGCGGCTCCACCAACATCACCATGCCAGGGCCGCCGCCGTAGGGGCGATCATCGACACGGCGGTAGTTGTCATCAGCGAAGTCGCGCAACTGCCACAGGCGTGCGTCGACTTGACCACTCTCGAAGGCACGGCGAGTCACGCCCTGGCTGAGATGCGGCCCGAACAATTCGGGGAACAAAGTGATGATGTCGAAGCGCATGGCTGAGCGCCGGCCCTGAACTTAGAAGTCCAGACCCCAATCCACGGTGATCACGCGCTGTTCAAGGTCGACATCGTCGACAAACTTGGCCACAAAAGGCACCAGTCGTTCTTGGTCAGGCTTGACCGGCGCCACCAATCCCGGCGGGATGATGCGCAGAACGCTGTGCGGGCCGGCATCAATGAGGCCTTCGACCTGACCCAAGGTTTCACCCTGGCGGTTGACCACGGCCAAACCAATCAGATCGACCCAGTAATACTCATCCGGGTCTGCAGCCGGAAAAGCCGAACGCGAGATGAAGATGCGCGCGCCGCGCAAGCTCTCCGCCGCGTTGCGATCCGCGCACTCTTGGGCGTTGGCCACCAGGCCCTCGCCATGCTCGCGGATCGAAAGAATTTTCAGCAGTCGCGGCAGCGCTTTCGCGCCCGCCACAGCTGCTATCGCCGGGCCAGCTTGGCCAGCGACCTCGGGCCGCTTGAGAAACCAGCGGCGCGAGGAAAAAAGTGCCTGGGCGTCGCTGGAATAGGCTTGCACCTTGAACCAGCCCTTGACGCCCCAGGCATCAAGAATACACCCGACCTCAATCGCATCCTCGGGCCAAGCCACCTCATCGGCAGCGGGCGAAGGCGAGCGGGTAGCGGCGGGTGATCTTGTCATTTCTCAGTCAATCAGGCAGCAACAACGGCCTTCTTGGCCTGGGTCACCAGACGCTCGACGGTAGGCGACAGCTGGGCGCCAACGCCAACCCAGTAGTTCACGCGGTCAACGGCAACGCGCAGCGGCTCGGCAGCGCCGGAAGCCACGGGGTTGTAGAAGCCAACCTTCTCGATGAAGCGGCCGTCACGACGCTGCTGGCTGTTTGCAACGACGATGTTGTAGAAAGGACGCTTTTTAGAACCGCCACGAGCCAGACGAATAACAACCATGATGTTTCCTTAATGATGAATTTTGTTGTCCACCGCACCAGGAGACACTCAGGGCGAGCAGATCGGGGTAGCGTTTCGGACGAGTCTTGTGCCTGACAATGCCTCTGAGCGGCGCTCGACTTGAATCGAACTTCTCACTCAGCGGCCGCATCTGGCGGCAAGCTTTTCCTTCCGAAACACCGTTGTTGGCCCTGTAGATACGCCGAACAAACTCGAAAATCTCGAAGTCAATCCGACCAGCGCCAAAACCCAGCATTATAAACTCGACTGAGCGGCAGACAAAGAATATGAGCACAGAAAACCCAATTATCCTCAGCAACATCACGATCCGGCCCAGCACCGAGGCCGATCTCGCCGCCATCCAGGCCATTTACGCCACTGCCGTGCTCCACGGCACCGGCACTTTTGAGACCGAAGTGCCCGACCTGACCGAAATGCAGCGCCGCCGCGCCGAAGTGCTGTCGCGCCAGCTGCCCTGGCTGGTGGCCGAGGTGGGCGGCGAGGTGCAAGGCTATGCCTATGCCAACTACTTCCGCCCTCGCCTGGCCTATCGCTTTTGCGTGGAGGATTCCATCTATCTGGCACCTTCCGCACAAGGCAAAGGCCTGGGCCGGCTTCTGCTGGCCGAGCTGATCGCGCGCTGCGAACAAGCCGGGGCCAGGCAGATGCTGGCGGTGATTGGCGACTCTGCCAATGCCGGATCGGTCGGCCTGCACAAAGCACTGGGCTTCAGCCCCAAAGGCGTGCTGGAAAGCGCGGGCTGGAAGTTCGGCCGCTGGCTGGATGTGGTGATGATGCAGCGCCAACTGGGTCTGGGCGATCAAAGCGAGCCGGAGGAGCGAGCATGAACGGCGCCAAGTCCAAGACCGTCGCCACCTGGCTCTCCCTGCTGCTAGGCAGCCTGGGTCTGCACCGCCTCTACCTCTACGGCCTTGGCGACAAGCTGGCTTGGGCATTCCCCCTGCCTACGCTGATCGGCCTGTACGGCGTGCGCCGCATGGGCGAGCTGGGCCAGGACGATCGCTTGTCCTGGTTCTTGATGCCTGTGCTGGGCGTGATGCTGGTGATTGCCATGATCAGCGGCATCATCTACGGCCTCACCCCCGACGAGAAATGGGACAGCCAACACAACGCCGGCAAGGCTTCCCCCGCCAGCGGCTGGGCCGCCATCATCGGCGTGGTGCTGTGCCTGCTGATCGGCGGCACCTGCCTGATGAGCACCATCGCCTTCAGCGCCCAGCGCTATTTCGAAACCCAGGTGGAGGCGGCGCAAGCCATCAGCCAGTAAGACCCGCTAGG
>NZ_CAMFJS010000017.1 GCF_945956965.1 uncultured Roseateles sp. | reverse complement strand
CAAGTGCCAGCATCGGCGTGGCCGAGGCCGCGCGCTATCCGCGCCTCTCGCTGAGCGGGTCGATTTCGCGCAGTGTCTTGGCTCCGGGCAATGGCCAGGTGTTGAGCTCGCCGTGGTCTTTCGGCCCCAGCTTGTCGTTGCCGCTGTTCGATGGCGGGGCTGCAAAGGCCTCTGTGCGCTCAGCCGAGGCGAGTTATGCCATCGCGCTGGCCGAGTACCAGCAAACCGTCAGCAAGCCCGCGTCACCCTGCCCAATGGCAAGTTGATCGACGCACGCCTGCGCCTGGTGGCGCCGACGCTAGATGCCAATACGCGACTCGGAACCGCCTATTTCGATCTGCCTGCCAGCGCATTGGCAACGGGAGCGCGCCCAGGCGTTTACGTGCGCGGCGAGGTCGGTACGGGCGCTGCTAGCGCGACCGTGCTGCCATCGACGGCCATCACGCTGCGCGATGGCAATAGCTATGTCTTCGAGATTGACGCCGGCGCGCACGTCGCGCAAAGGCAAGTGCAGACCGGTCGCCGCCTAGGAGAGCAGGTCGAAGTGCTGGACAAGCTGCCTGCTGGCAGCCGGTTCGTTAACGGAGGCGGCAGCTTTTTGAAGGATGGCGACCTTGTCGAGCTGCGCGACCACTCCAAACCGGCCGAAGTCGCCGCCACCGGTAAGAAATCATGAACGTTTCCGCTTGGTCAATCCGTAACCCGGTCCCCGCGCTACTTGTCTTCATGGTGCTCACGCTCATGGGCCTGATCGGCCTGCACAAGTTGCCAATTCAGAACTTCCCCGACTTCGACACGCCGACCATCTCGATCACCGCCACGCTTGAGGGCGCCGCGCCTAGCCAACTCGAGACCGAGGTCGCCCGCAAGATCGAGGACAAAGTTGCCACACTTGGGCACGTCGAGCACATCACGAGCACCATCACCGATGGCGTCGTCGCCATCAGTGTCAGTTTCGAGGTCGACACCGACCCCGAAGAAGCGCTGAGCGCGGTGCGAAATGCCGTCGACGGGGTGCGTGCTGACCTGCCTGCCACTATGGCGGCACCGGTTGTTGCCAAGGTCACCCGCACCGGCGAAGCGCTTGTGACCTACACCGTGCAGGCGCCGAACCTGAGCGAGGCCGACCTATCCTGGTTCATCGACAACGACGTGGCCAAGTCCTTGCGCGGTGTCAAAGGCGTGGGCGCATTCAATCGCCTGGGCGGTGTCGAGCGCGAAGTCCAGGTCAAGCTCGACGCTGCAGCGCTGGCCGGCCTGGGGCTGACGCCGGCCAGCGTGTCAGCACAAATCGCCGCAGTGCAGACCAATGCATCCGGCGGCCGTGGCGAGATCGGTGCGGCCAACCAGGCGGTGCGTACGCTCGGACGCCTTGAGACGCCGGCGGATCTTGGGGCGCTCACTATTCCGGTGACGTCGGCCAGCGGGCTTAAGTCTGCGGTACGGCTGGACCAGATCGCACGGGTCAGCGACACCACTGAGGAACGCTCTACTTACGCGGCGTTGGATGGCAAGCCCGTGCTGGCCTTCAGCGTCGAGCGCCTGCGAGGCACCAGCGAGATCACCGTGCTTGCTGCGGTGCGTGCGGCGGTCGCCACCTTCGCAGCCTCGCACCCGCAGGTCACCATCGAAGAGGCCTACAACACGGTGCAGCCAACTCAGGACAACTACGACGGCTCGATGCGCCTGCTCTATGAGGGCGCGCTCCTTGCGATCATCGTCGTATGGGCGTTTCTGCGCGACTGGCGCGCAACGTTCGTGTCGGCAATCGCGCTGCCGTTGTCCATCATTCCGACCTTCGCGTTGATGAGCGCTTTGGGTTACTCACTCAATCTGATCACCTTGCTCGCCCTGTCACTGGTGGTGGGTATTCTGGTGGATGACGCCATCGTCGAGGTCGAGAACATCGTGCGGCACCTGCGCATGGGCAAGACGCCGAGGCAGGCCGCAATGGAGGCTGCTGACGAGATCGGCTTGGCCGTCATGGCAACGACATTCACCCTTGTTGCGGTGTTCCTGCCGACAGCATTCATGGGCGGCGTTCCCGGGAAGTTCTTCGCGCCATTCGGCGTTACTGCATCGGCTGCTGTTTTGGTGTCGCTGCTGGTGGCCCGATTGCTGACGCCCATGATGGCCGCCTACCTCTTGAAGCCGCATGCGGCACGCGCCGAAGCCGATGGCCGCCTCATGCGAGCCTATCTGAGCGCGGCCCGCTGGTGCCAAATGCACCGACGCACGACCTTGACGCTGTCTGCGGCTTTCTTCTTCTCCACCTTGGGCCTGCTCGCGCTGCTGCCGTCCTCCTTCGTTCCAGGCTCTGACCGCAGCCAGACAACCATCTCCCTCACGCTCGAACCCGGCACGCGGCTGGAAGCCACCCGCAGCATCGCCGAACAGGCGAGCCGGCTTGTGCACGGTCTGCCCGAGGTGCAAAGTGTCTTCATGACCATCGGCGACTCAGGCGCCAACTCCGGCAGCAGTGAGGTCAACAAGGCCACGCTGTCGGTGATCCTGAGCCCGCGAGGTGAGCGGTCCAAGAGTCAGTCCGACATCGAGGAGCAGATCCGCTCGCTACTTCGACAACTTCCTGCTACACGCACCTCGGTCATTGGACAAGGCAATGGCCAAACGCTGGACGTCACACTCGCCAGCGATGATGCGGCCGAGTTGACGAAGACGACCCAGGCGGTTCTGAAGGACTTGCGCGGCATCCCAGGTATCGGCAACGTGTCGGACAGTTCGGCCCTGCAACGCCCAGAGATCCAGGTCAAGCCCGACCCGGTGCGCATGGCCGAGCAGGGCGTGACGACGGACGCCATCGCCAACGTGCTGCGGGTCGCGACGAACGGTGACTACTCGGCACAGATGCCCAAGTTCAATCTTGCGCAGCGGCAGATCGCCATTCGCGTGAAGTCCGACAACGCGATCCGCACAGACCTAGATGCGATCGGTCATCGCAGAGTGCGACCTCCAGAATGCGTTCAAGCCGTTCGTGCAATTGGGACCGCCGCACCGCGGACAGAGTCATTGCGGGCTTGGCCTATCCATTGTTGCTCAGGTCGCCGAGCAACTGGGAGGCCGGACGGTCCATATGGCATTCGATGGGCGTCGATCAGGGTTGGGGTTCGCCTTGCCCCGGTGACACACTGCTGGACTCTCGCCCGTCGCTTCTGAGCGCTATAACTGGTGAGAAGGAGTTTTGTGAGTCTCTGACGAGTGAACAACAGCTAGTTCCATAGAACGATCCCAGACACCTCGCCTTATCAGCGCGCTTTATCACGGCGGTCAACTGCCAACCACTTCGTCAGAGCGGTCGATCCGGTTGCCCCCGGTAGTCGCTGACTCGAATTCTTTCGACCCAGATCTATTAAGTGTTCATTTGTGCAATCAAAATTGCACAAAATCTCTATTTTGTGTAATCTTGATAGATGCCAAAAGCAGCTAACTCTGTCACCAGCTTGCCCAGTTCAGTCCAAATTTCCTTGGAAGTGCTGGGCAATAACCTACGCTTGGGCCGCAAGCGCCGCAAGGAGTCTCTGCGCTCGTGGGCGCTGCGCATGGACGTTTCCGTGCCGACCTTGTCGGCGATGGAGAAGGGCGATCCCCGCGTCAGCATGGGCGTGTACGCCACAGCACTTTGGCTGATGGGACGAGACGACGCGTTGCGGGAACTGGCGGCCCCGGAACACGATGCACAGGCCTTGGCGCAAGAGATGCTGGTGATTCAGAACGCGGGGAAGCGTCGCCATGGATGACACCTACAAGCCGCAGGACGCTTTGAGCCTTTGGTGGCTTGGGCAGGGGATCAAGTCACCCACGCTGATCGGGCAAGTCTTTCTGGCTGAAGGCAACCGCAAGGTCGGGCTGGAGTATTCGCCTACGTGGCTTCAGCAGGGCTTCGCGTTGAGCGAGGACTTGCCCTTGGCCCGCGGTGTCTTCTTGCCCAAGGAAAGAGACATGGCGGTCGGCGCGGTAGACGACGCGCGACCAGACCGTTGGGGCGAGCGTGTGATTCGCAACCTGTACCGGCCGCCCAGGTTGTCGGTGCTGGAGTATCTGTACTTCGCGGGCGACGACCGCTTCGGTGCCTTGGGTGTTTCGCGGGCTGCCGGCGACTACCGACCGAGCGGAGGAGGGGCTATGGCCAAGCTAGCCAACCTTCCTGAGATGGAGCAGGCTATTGCGGCGGTCATGGCCGATGAGAAACTCGATGAGAGACTGGTTCGGCTGGTCAAGCCCGGCCCATCCTTTGGCGGGGCTCGTCCAAAGTCCTTGATCGAAATGGACGGGTCTCAGTGGGTGGTGAAGTTCTCTGAAGGAGAGGAATTCGATACCCAATTGGTTGAACATGCCACCATGCGCCTGGCGGCGGAGTGTGGCTTGGATGTGGCCGAAACCCGTGCGCTGCAACTTGCGCGAGGCCATGCCGTCGCGGTCAAGCGCTTCGACCGTGAGGGTCAACAACGATCACATGTCATCTCTGCGAATTCCGTGCTGCGCGCCAACGGGCTGCCTATGGGCTATCCCGAATTGGCGCAAAGCCTGCGCCGGATCGGCCGGCCACAGGCCATTCGGGGACATCAGAAAGAGTTGTTCGAACGGATGGTGTTCAACATCCTGATGGACAACACGGACGACCATGAGAAGAACCATGCTTTCATTCGCGCAGCGGATGGGTTCTACGATTTGTCCCCCGCTTATGACGTCGTGCCATCCGTTCAGGGACTCGGTCAGCAACAACTCCGGGTCGGTAAGGGTGAGGCCGAATCCTCCATTGAGAACGCGTTGTCTGAAGCACAAGCTTTTGGACTCAAGAAAGACGCTGCGGTTGAGTCGGTTAAACGGATCGCCAGTGCGGTCGACCGCTGGAAGGATTTCTTTCAAGCTCATGGTGTTGCCGACAAGGATCTACAACTATTGGCTCAATACATCGATGGACCGCTGCTGAAAACGCAGCGGGCGGAGTTTCTGGCGCGCTCGCCAAAACTGCCGGCGAGTTGATGGCACCCTGATTCCTCTGAACAGACCAAGGTCAGCGCGATCAGTCGGAAGTTTGGACGGACACGATGGCCTTGATGGGCATGTGCGCGGGACTAGGGATATCCGATTGCTCAGATTAAGAAGTCAAACCGGCGGTTTGTGCAAAATTGAAATACGTCATTAGACATAATCAACTTTGTCGATGCTTCAGGTGGTAATTGCAGTGTTGCGTCTGCCGATTGGCCTTGCGTCAAAGTCTTGACCCTCTTTCTTGCCATCGACTTGGCCGCCCGTGTAGATCGCTTGCGGATTGACCTCGGCTAGCAACTATTCCCCATTGAGTTGCGGCTTTGAGGAGCGCCTACGACCTGCCCGATAGCACTAAGCCGCGCTATTCCGAGGCAGCTGGCCGATGGGCAGCTCCGTGCCCGGAGCTGTCGTCCGTTGCGCTGAAGCGCAACCCGTTCACTACTCAAGACGCCCAGACCCTGAGGCCACGACCAGCAGCGGCTGCAGCACGCTGGCCCCTAGCTTCATGGAGCGCTCGCCGTTCCAGCCTGTCACGACATCTGGATGGTCGGCGTTGTCCTTGAATGGCATCTCGATCGTCAGTGCCATGCAGCCAAACTGCTGCGCGATCCAGTTGGTGGCGATGGTCGGGTTGGCAGTGCCGGGTTCGCTGCGGCCATAGTTGTGGGTGTCCTGAAAATCCGGACAACTCGCCAGCCACGCCGTCTTGAAATCAAGCTCAAGCTTAGCTTGGCGCTCTGTATTGCCGAGATTGCCTTCCGATCCGGCCACAAAGTTGTAAGGCAGCCCTTCGTCGCCATGGGCATCAAGGCAGAGGTCGACGCCCACGTCCAGCATCTTCTGCCGTACGAGGAACACCTCCGGAGAGCGCACCATCGTGGGCGCAGCCCATTCGCGGTTCAGATTGGCACCCACGGCATTGGTCCGCAGGTTGCCCCGCACCGCGCCATCGGGGTTCATATGGGGCACGACATAGAACACGCATTGCTGCAGCAGCGCAAGGCTCACGGGATCATCGGGGTCGAGCATGCGCTTCAGAAACCCCTCCACAAACCATTCAGCCATGGTTTCGCCGGGGTGCTGGCGGGCGATCAACCAGATCTTCTTTCGCTCTGCGACGTTGTCGCCACTTCCGGTGATACGCAGCAGCGTCATGTCCCGGCCGTCTACCGTGGCGCCCAGGCGCTCCTGCTGGACGAGCGGCGATGTGCACACCGAAGCCAGCAGATCGAGGTGACGCTCAAAGGAGTACGGCTCGAAGTAGGCGAAGTAGACGCAGCCCGCCTCGGGAGTCAGCCGCGCGGTCATCACCGCGCCGTCGAAGGCGGTATCGATGCGATGCCAGTGCCGGCGGTCATAGCTGACCACCACGCGGTATCCGGCCCAGCCATCCGGGTAAGCGCTGGCGCCCGCATTCATGAACCGGACGGTAACCGCCAGCTTGGCTGCGCCGTGTAGGGCGAAATAAAACCACTGGGCAAACTCGGCCGCGTTGTCCTTTCGTATGGCGACCTGGAGGTCATGCGGATCAGCCACGCTGATGACCTCGATGGCACCGCCATCGAAAGAGGAGGAGATGTGAAGTTGACTCATATGCGTCATTGTGGGTGTGCAAGGTCAGCCTGTCTCTTGCAAGTTCGACTTCATGGCCAGCAAGGCTATTCGAACTGGCAGACCAAGACCTCTATCGCATGAAGAAGAAAGGATGGTCATTGCTTGATCGGCATGACCGTGATCATGTCCAGTTACAGGCCTCGATACACCGCCTCTTGACCACGGCATGGAATGGGTCTTCTACGCGGTTCCAGCAAGGAGAAATCGAGCTGGGCACCTACGCCCGACGGGACCGTACAGTTCGTGAAGAGGGGCTCAACGCGCGTACGGCCTGGCCAAGTTCAGGCTTATATCCCCGGAGAATTTCACAACACACGGTGCATGCCGGGGCCCGCGTAGTTGTTTCGCTTCATGATGTCAGAGCTGAGGAAGGAGAACCGGGAAGAACGGCAGGTGACTAGGGACGTTGGGCGGGACGGCATCTGGACCGAGTCATTCCCGTGAGGCCCACTACTCTGACAGTGTTGCGACAGTCCAGCGCCGTCCCATAACTGGGATGAGTCAATACGGCTTCGTCCCGATTTCGAAATCCTTGCATCGGGACCAAGGCCGATGCCGGGCTCCGGCGGCCATCAAATCAAGCACTTAGGCCGATGCCATGCTTGGAAGGGACTGGCACGCATCCTGCGTTCATTCCCAGCATGGACATACAAAGATCCCTCACCCCTGGGCAACGCTGGCGCCGTCGCGCGGCCCGCCCGGCGCTATTTGTTTTGCTGACCTTGCTCTTGGTCGGAGGCCTGCTGGCGCTGCGCCTGAAAGCCGAGCCGGCCGAACTCACGGTCTCCGCCCGCGGCCTGAATTACGCCAAGGTCGAGCAAGGCCCCCTGGCGCTCGACGTGCGCGGCAGCGGCGTGCTGGTCTCCAGCGAACTGCGTTGGGTCGCAGCGCAGAGCGAGGCCCGGGTCGAACGCCTGCTGGCGCAGGCGGGTAGCCAGTTGAAGCAAGGCGAGTTGCTGATGGTGCTCAACAACCCTCAGTTGCTCCAACGGGCCCAGGAAAGCCGCTGGCAGCTGGAGCAAGCGCAAGCCGAACTCAAGGCCTTGCAAGCCAGCTTGGACAGCCAGGTCATGAGCGCCCAAGCCGCTGTCCAACGCGCCGACTTCAGTGCCCGCAGCGCCGAGCTGCAATGGCAGGCCGACCAGGAATTGCTGAAGGACGGCATGATCTCCAAACTCGCCTTCCAGCGCAGCCGCTTCAGCGTTGAGCAGGCCGGCCAAGCCCTGCAACTCGAGCGCGAATTGCTTCAGCAGCACCGCGCCGCCATGCAGGCTCAGCTGGATGCCAAACGTGCCGCCCTGGCCCGTCTGCAAAAGGCCTGGCAGCGCGATCTTGAGTTGGTAGAGGCCTTGCAAGTGCGCGCCCCCGAAGAGGGCGTGGTGCAAGAGTTGACCCTGCAGCCCGGCCAAAGCGTGGCGGCCGGCGCGCCGCTGGCCAAGCTGGCACGCGCCGGGGCGCTCTATGCCGAAATCCAGGTGCAGGAGGCGCAAGCGCGTGACATCGCCCTCGGCCAAGAAGCCCAGGTCGATCTGCGCACCGGCGGCCGCGAGGGCCAATTGCGCGCCGTGGTCAGCCGGGTCGCCCCCAGGGTCAGCAACAGCCTGCTCAAAGTTGACCTGCGCATTCTTGACCCGCTGCCGCAGAGCGCAAGGCCCGACCTCAGCATTGACGGCAGCATCGCCTTGAACCGCATCAGCGACGCCATCCAGGTCCAGCGTCCCGTCTTCAGCCAGGCCATGAGCCAAAGCAGTGTCTATCGCATGGTCAGCGATGAATTGGCCGAACGGGTCTCGGTGCAGTTTGGCCCCGCTTCGGTCAGCCGTATCGCCATCCAGAGCGGCCTGCAACCGGGGGACCGCATCGTCGTCTCGGACACCAGCAGCTGGCGCTTGGCCGAGCGCGTGCGCCTGCGTTGAGGCCGTCTCCCCTACCCCAGCGCCTCAAGTTTCAGCCCTACATTTATCGCCACGAGAAAAGAGCCCCGCCATGACAACGATGAGCCCTATCCCGACGCCGGAGCAGCCCTTGATTCGCCTGCAAGGCATCAAAAAAAGCTTTCTGAGCGACGAGCTGGAAACTCGCGCGCTGGACGAGGTCAGCCTGGAGATTCGCAGCGGCGAGTTCCTCGCCGTCAGCGGCCCCTCGGGCTGCGGCAAGTCCAGCCTGCTGGCCATCCTCGGCCTGCTGGACAGCCCCAGCGCAGGCCACTATTTGCTGAACGGCCAGCGCGTCGAACAACTCGACAGCCGCGCCCGCGCCCTGCTACGCAACCGCCAGATCGGTTTCGTCTTTCAAGCTTTTAATCTGATCGGCGACCTGACGGTCGAAGACAACGTCGCCCTGCCGCTGAGCTACCGCTCAGAAATGAGCCGTGCCGAGCGCCGCGAGCGCGTCGCCGAAGTCTTGGACCATGTGGACATGGCGCACCGTGCGCGCCACTACCCGGCGCAGCTCTCGGGCGGCCAACAGCAGCGCGTGGCCATCGCTCGCGCACTAGTCGGCCAACCCAGCTTGATCCTGGCCGATGAGCCGACCGGCAACCTCGATTCCCGCAATGCCGAGCTGGTGATGGAGCTGCTGCAAAGCGTGCATGCCAAGGGTGCCACCTTGTGCATGGTCACCCACGACCCGCGCTATGCCGCGCTGGCCCAGCGCACTGTGGCCTTGTTCGACGGCCGCGTGGTCGCTGACCTGCCGACTTCGGCCATCCACCCCCGCCCCAGCGCCTCGCAAGCTGCAGTAGCAGCGGCCACACTGGCGGAGACCCTGTGATGTGGGACGATTTGCGCCACTCCGTCCAGGCCCTGCTGCGCCGCCCTGGCCACGCCTTGCTGAGCCTGCTGACCCTGAGCTGCGGGCTGGGATTTGCAATTTACGCCGCGGGCGTTTACTTCAGCTTCAGCGCTGGTGACATTCCCTTTCCCGATCCCGACCGCTTGCTCGCAGTGGAGGCCAGCCGTGATGGCGAGCGCACCCAGGCGAAAAGTGTGCACTACCTCGATCTGCTCGAATACCGAAGCCAGACGCCCAGCTTTGAGAGCCTGCAGCCGATTCAAGCTGCGACCGTGACCCTGGGCGGCCATCAGCAATACCCGGCCAACTTCCAAGCCGCCTATGTGCCGGCCGAGATCTGGCCCTGGTTGGGCCAAGCGGCCAAGCCCGAGCTGGGCCGGGCTCTGCAGGCCAGCGACAGCCTACCCGGCGCAGCGCCGGTGGCCGTCATCGGGGCCCAGATCTGGCGCCGTTTTCTGGCGGCCGATCCGGCCATCATCGGCAGCCGGGTCAAGATCAACGGCGTCGAGACCGAGATCGTCGGCGTACTGCCTGGCGAGTTGCGCTTCCCCATGACGCAAGAACTCTGGCTGCCTTTTCAGCCGCCTGCGGGCCCGCTGACACGCGGCCATGGGCAATCGATGGGTACGCCGCAACATGTGCTGGCCTTGGGGAAACTAAAAGCAGGGGCAAGCAGTGTTCAAGCCGCGAACGAACTGAAGCTGGTCGCCCAACAACTGGCGCAGGCCTTTCCGGCCAACAACACCCATGTCGGCGCCCTTGTTCTGCCCTACGCGGCCTGGGGCATGCCGGATGTGGAGATGATCTATCTGGGCCTGGCCGGCGCGGCCACCCTGCTGCTGGCCTTGGTCTGCATCAACACCAGCAATTTGCTGCTGGTGCGCGCCAATGAGCGTCGGCAAGAGCTGGCGGTTCGCGCTGCGCTGGGTGCACCGCGCGGCCGCTTGATCCTACAAATGCTCAGCGAAACCCTGCTGCTGTGTCTGGCGGCGGCCGCGCTCGGCGTGTTCTTCAGCGCCTGGGCGCTCGACGCCACCCAGCTGGCGGTGCAAGCCACGGCGGACGGCCGCCTGCCTTTCTGGATCCAGTTCACCATGCGTCCGCAGGCCCTGCTCGTGGGCCTGGGCCTGACCGTGCTCACCGCTTTGGCCACGGGCTTGCTGCCGGCCTGGCGGGCGTCTGCCGTCGACCTCAACGCCGTACTGCGCGATGGCCGAGGCAGCCAGGGCCGGGCCAGTGGCCGCTTTGCCCAGGCGCTGGTGTGGGTGCAGATTGCGCTGGCCAGCCTCTTGTTGCTGGCCTCGGGCCTACAGACCTACACCGTGCATCAGCGCCTGACGGCCGGCACCGGTGCCCGCATGGTTGGCGTGTTAACTGCCCGCTTAGCGCCGCGCCAAGCCGAATATCTGGGCGACGGCGAAGTGGCGCACTCCGCCCGCGCCGCCCTGTGGACACGCCTGGAGGCCCGCCTGAGCCAGGTCGCCGACAGCACCGGCGCGCGCGTGGCCATGTCCACCAGCCTGCCCGGCGGCGGCATGATTGAAACCGACGAAATCCTGCCCGAAGGCATGGCGGTGCAAGACGATCGCTATCCCATGGGTGGCAATTACCGCGTCAACGCAGGTTTCTTTCAGGCCATGGAAGTGAAGCTGCTGGCCGGGCGAGAGTTTGGCCAGCAGGACCGCGCCGACAGCCTCAAGGTGGCGGTGATCAACCAAAATTTCGCCCAACAACATTGGCCGGGCCAAGACCCGCTGGGCAAGCGTTTCGCCATCGTCGAAGACAGCGCCAAGAAAAGCGTCGGCACCTGGATCACCGTGGTCGGCGTCACGCCCCATGTCTTGCAAGGCATAGGCCGAGAACGCGGCCTGCGCGCCGCCAACTTCTACCTGCCGATCAGCCAGACCGCCCCTGCCGACATGGGCATCGCCCTGGTTGGCGTGCCCGACAACACCGCCAGCCGCGAGCTGCTGAGCCGGGCCGTGGCGCAGGCCGACCCTGGCCTAGCGCTGGAGCAGGTCTTCAACGCCGAAGAGCGCCAGCGCATCGCGCATGGTGGCGAAGAGGTGATGGCGGCCATGAGCCTGGTGCTCGGATTACTGACCTTGGGTCTGGCCGCCAGTGGCATCTACGGTGTGACCAGCCGGGCGGTGCAATTGCGCAACCAGGAAATCGGCGTGCGCCGAGCCGTCGGCGCCAGCGATGCGCAGCTGATGCGTCTGCTGCTGGCCCAGGCCTTGCGCCTCTTGGCCCTCACGCTGCCGCTGGGTTTAATCGCCGGCGCGCTGGTGCTCAGTGATGACGTTGGACCGGGTCTGCCGCTGGGTTTGGGCGTCACGACGGTGGCGGCGCTGATCTCGGCGCTGGTGCTGCTGTCGACCTGGCTGCCGGCGCGCCGAGCGCTGCGTCAGTCGCCCACCGCTGCGCTGAACAGCCCATGAGCCTGGGCGAGAATGGCCGGGCCATGACTAGCCAGCGTCGATGAATCCCTTGCCCCTCAATGCGCACTCCACCCCAAGCGCAAGCCTGCGCATTCTGGTGGCCGACGATGACGCGGCGGTGCGCAGCGCCCTGCGCCTGTTCCTCAAGAGCGAGGGCTGGGCTTGTGAGCTGACAGACTCACCAGAGAAGGCGCTAACGGCGCTCGCCCAAGGTGAGTTCGGTCTGCTGCTGGCCGACCTCAACTACAGCCGTGACACCACCTCGGGCCAGGAAGGCCTGGACTTGATCCAGAGCGCCCGCGCTCTCGACCCGCATCTGCCCATCATCGCCATGACGGCCTGGGGCAGCGTGCCGCTGGTGGTGCAGGCACTCAAGGGCGGGGCCAGCGACTTCATCGAGAAACCCTGGGACAACACCCGCCTCGCGGGTCTGATCCGCACCCAACTGGCGCTGGGCGAGAGTCAACGCCGCGCGCAAAAGCTGGCGGCGCAAAACGCCTTGCTGCTGGCCGGCAGCGCTGAACGCGCCTGGATTGGCCAGTCGCCTGCCATGCAGGCCTTGATGGCGCAGGTGGCGGCGGTGGCGCCGGCCGACGTCAATCTGCTCATCACCGGCGAGAACGGCAGCGGCAAAAGCCAGCTGGCCCAGGCCATTCATCGTCAGTCGGCGCGTGCCGAGGGGCCTTTCATCAGCGTGAACATGGGAGCCATTCCGGAGACCCTGTTCGAAAGCGAAATGTTCGGCCACGAAAAAGGCGCCTTCACCGATGCCCGCCAGGCCCGCATCGGCCGCTTTGAGCTGGCCGATGGCGGCACCTTATTTCTGGATGAAATCGGCAATATCCCGCTGGCCCAGCAGGCCAAATTGCTGCAGGTGCTGGAAGGCGGTCAGTTCGAGCGTCTTGGGTCGGCCCGACCACGGCGCGCGCAGGTGCGGCTGATCGCGGCCAGCAATGCAGACCTGAACGCCATGGTCGAACAAGGGCTGTTTCGTCGCGACCTGCTGTACCGGCTCAACAGTGTGCAGCTGCAACTGCCGCCGCTGCGCGAGCGCGGCGAAGACATCCTGGCCCTGGCCCAGCATTACCTGGCCGAGTTTGCGCAGCGCTACAAACGGCCGCTCAAACCGCTGACGGACGCAGCCCGCGCGGCCTTGCTGGCGCATGACTGGCCGGGCAATGTGCGCGAACTGGCGCATTGCATGGAGCGGGTTTGCCTGCTGGCACCGGCCGAGCAGATCAACCCGGGCGACTTGGCCTTGAAGCCCGCCGCCGCGCCCGCGACCGCCGGACCGGCCTTGCTTCCCGCCGAGCTGACGCTGGACGAGGCCGAAAAGCTCTTGATCCGCACCGCCCTGCGCCGCAACGGCGGCAACGCACAATTGGCCGCCCAAGCGTTAGGCCTGAGCCGCTCGGCCTTTTACCGCCGGCTGGAAAAGCACCAGCTGTGAAGCACCGCTCATCTCGACCGAATCACGCGCCGGCCCCACGCCCGCATCATTTCGGTTTTGCCGGGCAAATGGGCTTGCTGGCCTTGGCCGGTGGCGCGCCCGCCATGCTTGCCGCCAATTTCTGGGTCTGGCAACAGAACTGGCTGATCTACCCCAAGCTGCTGCTCTGCTTGCTCTTGAGCCTGGCCTGGCTAGGCGCCGCGCGAGCGATCTATAAGCGGGCCGAATTTCACCTGCAGACCATCGGCAACCTGGTCGAGGGCATTGCTGGCGGCGACTACAGCCACCGCTTGCGACGGGCCGGGCCTGATGATCTATTGGGTCTGCAAATCAATCAGCTGGTCGACGGCCTGCATCGCCAGCGCCTGCAGGCCAAAGAAGCGATGAGTCTGGCGGACAGCGTGATGCAAGGCATTGATGTCGCAATCTTCGCCTTTGATGCGCAGGGCCACTTGCAACTGGCCAACCCTTGCGCACTCAGCCTGCTGGGCCAGCCCGGCTCCGCCGTCATCGGCCGTTCGGCCGCAGACCTCGGTTTGGCCGAACTGCTGAGCGCCGACACCGGGCAGCTCAGCCAACATGTGTTTCCGGGTGCAGCCGGCCTGTGGCAGCTGCGCCGGCAGCACTATGCCGTGGAAGGTGCCGCAGAAGGTGCCATAGGGGGCCGCGAACACACGCTGCTCTTCGTCACCGATCTGAAGCAGGTGCTGCGCGGTGAGGAAATGCAAGCCTGGCGCCGCTTGTTGCGGGTGCTCAGCCACGAGGTCAATAACTCGCTAGTGCCCATCTCCAGCCTCAGCGACACCTTGCGCAAAAGCCTGGCCTCGATGCACAGCAAGCAGGTGGATGCCCGCCATGAGGAAGAGCTGGCGGACCTGGACGAAGGCCTGAGCCTGATCCATGAGCGGGCCATCCATTTGGCCGAGTTTGTGCGCCGCTATGCGCAGTTGGCCCGTTTGCCCGAACCACACAAGCGCGTCTTCGACCTGTCGGGCTTGCTGCGCCGCTTGCCCACCATGCTGCCTCAGGCTCGCCTACAGCTCAGCCTGGAAGCCAACAACTCTCCCGCAGACGAAGCCCCGCAGGCCGCCTCGCTGCCGCCCGAACTTGAGATCCCGTTTTTTGGTGACCCGGTACAGATCGAGCAGTTGCTGATCAATCTGCTGAAGAACGGTATTGAGGCCGACGGCGCGCCACTGGAACTGCGCTGCCATTTGCAACCGCTGCGCCTGACGGTGCTGGACCAGGGCACGGGTCTGGCCAACCCGGACAACTTGTTTGTGCCCTTCTACAGCACCAAGCCGGATGGCACCGGCATCGGCCTGCTGCTGTCGCGCCAGATTGCCGAGGCTCATCAAGGCAGCCTGATCTTGCAAGCACGGCGCGATGGGTCGGAAGGCATGGCACGGGGTTGTACCGCCATCTTGAGCTTTGGCAACTCCCCTCAGGCCGAGCAGACGGGGCGCACTTAGCTTGCGCCATCAAGGAAAGCACGATGGCACTTTCACAAGAAGTTAGGGATAGGTCCACCCCCACCCGGCACCTAGCATGCGCTGGAGCAGGTCTACCGCGAACCTGCTTCTCTTCGGGAATGCGCTGACCCGTCTCGACTTGCATGGAGACCGGCGCCAGAGCGGTAGCTACGCAAAGGCACGCCCATGGCGACTCAGCCCGATCCGGTATTTGTGCAGAGCTATGAGTGGTTTCGTGAGGCCGTTTCTCACGCGCTGAACGCCACGCCCTGGCCGATTGCAGCTGACAAGGCCCGTGCCGAGGCCCTGCTGTGGCAGTTGTTAGGCCGCATCAATGCCAACAGCCCCCCACCTGCCGGCAGCGCCATCACTTTGGAAGATTTTCAAGGCGGCGGCGCGGCGGCTGAGGGCATCGCGCTTGCGGCGCTGATCGCCTCTGAGTTTCTGGTGGCGCTCGACACCATCAAGGCGGCGGTTGATGCCGTCAAAGCAGTCGCCGACGGCGTCATGAGCACGGCCGCCAGGCAGCAGGTCTTTGTCGTGGTCGGCAAGGTGGTCAAGCAGCTCAGCAGCATCGTCCAAGGCGTGGATGCTGCGGCGCGTTACCCCAGTGCCTTTGGCTTGGCCAAATTGCTCCTCACGATGTCGGGTGATGCACGCGCCAACATCGCCGCCGGACAGTCGCACGCCCAGCAACTTGCAGATTTCGTCGCGCGCAGCACCAAGGTGCCCGCTGGCGGCGCGCCCACGCAAGCCCAGATTGATGATGCCGCCTCGGCGCTGGGCTTGTTCACAGCGCTCATGGGGGCCTTGATCGACAAGAGCTTTGCCAAGGCGCTGGACGCACCAGGCTTCGGCTGGACCGCGCAGAGCATGGCGGCCGCCGTACCGGCCGGCGCCCTGGGGCCTGTGAGCGTGGCCTTTGGCGACGCGGCAGGCCCGGCCAGGCTGACCATGTTGCTGGTGGCCGATCCGCCCGTGAACGCCGGCGCACAGTTCGATGCCGCGCTCAACCTCAACGCCACGGCCAGCGCCGGGCCGGCCAAGATCAAGCTTAAGGGCAGTGCTGCACTCAAGGTCTATCAGCCTTTGCTACCGCCGGGAGCTGCCAAAGTTGAGGGCACAGATCCATCTATCAGCCTGGAGCTGTCCAAAAAACAGACCGAAGGCTTCGCGCTCAAATTGGGGCCTTTAGCGCTGGGCAGCTTCGGCTCTGCCGAGCTCACACTCAAGGAGATCGGCGCGGCCATTCAGTTGGCCGTCAAGTCCGCAGGTAAGTCCATTGAGCCGCGCTTCGATGTGTTCTTGCGTGAAGGCGCGATCAAGCTCAGCATCCAGGACGGGCTCCTCAAGGAAGTCTTGTCCGGTGATGTGACGGTTGACTTTGGCCTCGCCGCGCAGATCGACGCCAAGGGCAAGCTGCATCTGCAGGACGGCACGGGGCTGCGGGTCTCGCTGCCGGTGCCCAAGATCCCGAGCGGGCCACTCAATCTGCAGCTCATTCACTTGGGCATTGAGCCTCTCAATGGGCAGTTTGCCAACATCGACGCGGAGCTATCGGCCTCGTTTGCCATCGAACTGGGGCCGTTCAAGGGCTCGGTCGACCGGCTGGGCGTGTCGCTCAAGCTACGCGACCTGTTCGATGGCAACCCCGCCGTAGAGTTTGGCATCAAGCCACCCAATGGCATGGGCCTGTCGCTGGATGCAGGCGTGGTCAAGGGGGGCGGCTACATCTACCTCGACGCGGCCAAAGGCGAGTACGCCGGGGTGCTGGAGCTCAAGATGATGGCCATTGGCATCAAGGCCATTGCCATCCTCAACACCAAGATGCCCGATGCGGGCTGGTCGCTCTTGCTGCTGATCTTTGGCAACTTCCCCGCGATCCAGCTCTCGTTTGGCTTCACGCTGACCGGCTTGGGCGGCCTGATTGGCCTGCAGCACACCACCAGCACCGATGCGCTCGCCAAAGGCATGGCGAGCGGCGCGCTCGACGCCATACTGTTTCCGGCCAACCCGGTGGGCGATGCGCCGCAGATCATCAACACCCTGCGCACCCTGTTCGCCACCAAACCCGGTGGCTTCATCATCGGGCCCATGCTCGAAGTGGGCTGGGGCACGCCCAGCCTGGTCACCGTCCGTATCGGCGTCTTGATCGAGACCTCTAAGCTCAGCATCGTCGGGCAGGCCATCGTTCAGCTGCCGCCATTGGTGAGTAAGGAGCTTGCGATCCTGCGCTTGCAGATCGATGTGGTGGGTTACATCTATTTCGATCCCTTCAAGCTGGGCCTGGACGGCAAGCTGCGCGACTCCCGTGTGCTTTTCATCACCCTCACCGGCAGCTTTGCTTTTCGCGCAAGCTTTGGCGCAAAGCCAAGCTTTTTGCTCAGCGCCGGCGGGTTTCACCCACGCTTCAAGGACATCCCCGAAGACGTGCCCGCCATGGACCGCATTGGCGCGGGCTTTTCAATTGGCATTGTGGGGGTCAAGTTTGAGGGCTATTTCGCCATCACCTCGGCCACCGTGCAGGCGGGCTCAGAGTTGCGTGTGTGGGCCGATGTGGGCATAGCCAGCTTCGAAGGTGGCTTTGGCTACGACGTCATCGTCTACCTGGAGCCGCGCTTTTACTTTGAAGCGGATATGCGCATCTGGGCCAAGCTCAACATACTGGGCTTCACCCTTGGTGCTCGCATCGAAGGCCTGCTGAGTGGGCCGGGCAGTTGGCGAGCAGCCGGTCTGGCCACGGTGGACCTCGGCTTCTTCGGCGAGCACAGCGTTGATTTCGACGAACGCTGGGGCAGCGTTCCCGACACGCCCCGTCCGACCGAAGATGTGGCGGCCGAGCTGAAAAACACGATTGCCAAGGTCGAGAACTGGTCGGCGCAGTTGCCTCGCGCAGAAGATGCCTTGGTGACGCTGGCCAAAGTGGAGGGCAACACCGGCCTGCTGGCGCACCCGCGCAGCCCGCTGACCTTCCGCCAAAAGTACATCCCGCTGGGCGCGCCGCTCAAGCGCTTGGGCACCAAGCGGCCACTCAACGCGAACCGCTTTGGCGTGCCTGCGCTCGTGCTGCCCGATGGCACGGGCGGTTTCCCGGCCAGCAGCGTCAAGGATCACTTCGCGGCCGCGCAGTTCTTTGATGTGAGTGAAGGCGATCGCCTGCAAGGCCCCTCGTTTGAGCAATACGACGCCGGCGTCACCCTGGCGGTAGACAGCTTCGACACCGGCGAAATGGTGAGCGAGACTTTTGACTTCGAAGAGGTCAACCTGTCAACCCCTGAGCCGGGCATCGTCAGCGTCTCTCACCTGGGCTTGCTGGACGACACGCGCTGGGTGGTTGCCTTTGGTGCCGCGGCACGCAGCGATCTGCGCCAGCGCCTGCAACCCAGGGTGTTGGCCAAGGCTGAGGTGGCGAACCCGGGCTTTCATGTGACTGGGCGCAACAGTGCAAAGCCCGTGGCCGGCGCGGCCAGCAGCACCTATTTCAATGCCAAAGCCCAGGCCGCCATATTGGACGGGACCGACTTCCAGGTGGCTGAAATGTTCGAAGCGTTGATCTGAGGAAGCCACACCATGTCCATTGACTACCGCTTCGTTCCCTGGGCACGCCGTGGCCTCGTGCGCGCCATCACCACGCCCGATGCGCTGGGCATTGCGGCGCGCCCAGCCATCAATCTTGGGCTCACCATTGCCGCCGATCAGGATGGCCAGGCCACTGCGCCCGTGACTGGCCAGGTCGGCCTGCGCCTGTTTGGCCCCTGCGATGTGGTGGGCATCGATACCCGTCTGATCCTGCGCACTGACCCCAAGCCCCATGTCACGGCTTTCGAGCCCAACTACCTGGCGCTGATTGATTTCGACCCGCCCGACTTCCCATGGATGTTCACGCCAGCCCAAGCCCAGGCACAACGCTTGCGGCCGTGGCTAGTGCTCGTGGTATTCGACCTCGCCCATGTGCGGCTGCCCAGTATGACGCCCGGCGCACCGCTGCCGCGCGTGACAGTGCCCATGGCCGTGGCCAGCGAGGAGTTGCCTGATCTCGATGAATCATGGATGTGGGCGCATGCGCAGACGGCATCCACCGTAGCCACGGAGGCGCAACTGGAAGCCGAGCTGATGCAAAAGCCCGAGCGCAATGTGTCGCGGTTGTTGAGCCCGCGCCGCCTCAAGCCCTCGCGCAACTACTTTGCCTGCCTCGTGCCTGCCTTCGAAGTGGGC
Source organism: uncultured Roseateles sp. (assembly GCF_945956965.1). Classification (GTDB taxonomy): domain Bacteria; phylum Pseudomonadota; class Gammaproteobacteria; order Burkholderiales; family Burkholderiaceae_C; genus Paucibacter_A. The sequence continues at coordinate 86,179 of NZ_CAMFJS010000017.1, read as the reverse complement.
CGCAGGCGTGGCCTGGATCTCCCTCTCACTGATGCCCCCGATGCGCCCTTGCAACTGCATCCTGCATGGACGGCGCCCTTTGCGGGCGACGTGGTGCTGCCGGTGTACTTTCATTGGGAATTTTCTACCGGCCCTGAAGGCGACTTCGAGGCACTGGCACGGCGCATCAACACCCCCAGAGACCTGGATGGACCAGACAGCGCCTTCAGCCCCGAACAACGCGACGAGATCAAGGCCAGGCTGCAAACCCTGGGCACGGTGCCCATGTCGATTGATGGCGACCGCCTGCTGACGGTGGATGCACAGCCGGTGACTCAGCTGTATGAAGGCGCCCTCACCTCGGTGACCTTCTCAAGCGCAGCAAGTGCCGGCAACGACGTGGCTAGCCGCTTGCAGACCATCGTGAACGCGCCGCAGACCCAGCTTGTCAATGCAGCCGCTGCCGAGCGCGCGCCCACGGTGGCGCCGCCCATTTACGGCGCTTGGCATGCGCGCCAGCATGTGATCGACGCCACCAAGGGCCGCTGGCTCAATGACTTGAACCGCGACCCCCGCTTTCGTGCCGCAGCGGGCAAAGGCACCGAGCTTGTACGAGCCAACCAAGAGGCATTCATGGACGCAAGCTGGGGCCAGGTCGGTGAGGTGCTGCGCACCGAACGCGCCCTGGCTCGCGCGGCCCTGGCCAAGCAAGTGCAGCGCGTGCTGCACGACAAGCTCAAGCGACTGCCCGATGACCGCTTTTTGGCCATTGCAGGCCCGGCTGCTTCGCGCATCCGCCTGGGTGCTGATGAAACGGTGCTGGCGCGCATCCGGAACACCAGCGTGCCCAATGCGATTGCCGATCCGGCCCTGCGCCGGCTCACCAGCGCGCAACGCCCCCTGCTCAAGGCAGCGGTGCGGCGCGTGGCGGGCGGGGCCGGCGTGTCCGTCGCCACACAGGTGGCGGGCATGGTCAATAGCTTGGCCAAGGCCAGCCTGAACCCGCATGCCATCGACCCCAATCGCTACGTTCCCGACGGCATTCTCGGCAGCAAGAGCTTCGACAAGCTGGTCGTTCCCGGGAACCCTGCCGCCATGGTCGACCTTTCGCCCATGGGCTTGAGCGGCGAGATCCGAGCCGATGCCTTGCAAGCCTTGCAGAACCAGGGCGCCGCAGCGCGGGCCTGGTACACCAAGTCTGCCGGCGAAGGCAAGGCGTGGCGGCCCAAGCTCAAGCCACAGCGGGAGCAAGGGCTGCTGACCGAGCAACATTTCATTCGCTTCTCACAACTCGCTGTGGCGACCAATGCGGGCACACCGTTGTCGATCTCCGGCCTCGCACGTCAGGTGCAACGCACGCCTGGCGTTAGAACTAGCGAAGGCCTCTTGATGGCCTTGAACACGCAGCAAGATCGAAACGAAGGCTTGGCCGAAGCCGCCATCACGCCACTGCGCATTGACGGCCGCACCGGCGCCATGCAGACCCTGGCCCAGCGTGGCGATGAGCTGCCGCGCACTACCTTCGCCAAAGTGGTGCGGCAGCAAGTGGGCCAATTCGGCAACAGCGCGGTGTTTGCCTCGCTGCCTGTGAATACGTTGCCGGCGCGGCAACTGGCTGATGTCGGGCCAGTGGCCATTTCATCGAAAGTGGGCTCCTCATTGGCGGGCCTCTTCAGCGGCCAGGGTGCTGCCGGCGTGCCCGATGTGACCACCATCACCCTGCCAGCGCCGCTGCGCGATAAAACGACCTTGTCGCGCTTTGGCGAGGCGCTCAAGGCCTACAACGTTTTGTGGTTTTCGCCACTCGATGTGGCAGGTGTGAGCGTTAAGCCGGTGGACTTCCCGATCGCGGCCGTGGCCGCCAATATGCGCCGTCGCACCGACCCCGAACTGACAGTGCCCGCACGGCTGGCCGCCACCTTGTCGATTGGCGGTAGCGCCCTGGCTTTTGATGCCGTCACGCGCACCTTGAGCAGCCCCTTCCTGTCTTTCTCCCTGCCAAGCGCCGCCTTGTTCACCGATGTGCGCTTCATCGTCTCGCGCCTGTTCGACCGCGTGATGGCCTACCCCAAGCTCGAAGAGCCCATGAGCATCCGGCTGGCACGCATGGATACAGAGTCGATGATGCCGGGCGCCAACGCCATCCCCAACGACTTCCTGGTGCTGGCCCGCACCAACAACCGTTTCGTTGAATCGTTCATGGTGGGCGTCAACCAGGAAATGGCGCGAGAGTTGTTGTGGCGAGGCTTTCCGACCGACCAGCGCGGCACGCCCATGCGCCACTTCTGGGATCGCCTCGATGACCAGCCCGACATCAACGAGCTGCATCTGTGGAACCCGCTTAAGGCCCTGGGCAAGCAGCCCCCGCCCAGCGGCGGGCCGGCCGGCGACAAGCTGGTGCTCGTGATCCGCGCCAGCCTGATCAAACGCTACCCCAACCTCACCATTTACGCGCAGCGTCGCAAGCCCGACACCAACAAGCTGGCGGCCCCCAGTGACTTCACGGTGGCCGAGCCCGGCATCAGCCTGCCCGCCGAGTTGGCCATGATCATCAAGCGGCCCGTGTTTGCAGGCCCGCTCTCGCCAGATCTGGTTTACGTGGGCTTTGACATCCCTATCGATGATCCCGCGGCGGCCAAGGCAGAAGTGGCCAAGTGGTGCTTTGTGCTCGAAGAGCAAATGACCGAGCCACGCTTTGGCTTTGATGCGCCTGAACGCACGCGTGCCACGCCTTCTGATGGCCCCAAGGGCTGGAAGGACGTCAACTGGGATCAGGTGATGCCGCCTGACTTGGCGCGGCCCTTCTTGCGCCTGAGCCATCTGGTCACGCCCGTGCCGCCCAAGCCTCACTGGTTGAGCGCGCTGCCGCCGGCAGCACACGCCGCGCAAGTGGCGCAGGCGCTGTTGCAGCGGCCCTTCCGCGCGTATTTCATCGGCACGGACCTGATGCCCTGAACGCAGCCTCACCAGCCCCAGAAATCGGAGATCCCCATGCCCTTGCTGCCCATCGACCGTGGCCCCATTACTGAATTGCGCAAGGCCCTGGCCGGCACCCAAAGTCAGATCGAAGCCGCGCGGGTTGAGGCGGCGCTCCACCGTGCCCAACTGGCACAGGCCCTGGCGCAGGGGGATGCCGCACACCGCGTTGACGCGCTGAAAGCAGCGGCCGTCGCCAGTGATGCCGCACTCAAAGTGGCCCATGGCGGGCGCCAGCAGCTCATCGACGCCATCCGCACCCAATCAGACCGCCTGCTGGGCAACGGCGATCTGGCCGACATGGTGCAAGCGCTCGAAGGCGAGGTGCCCATTGCCCTGCTGCCCTTGCGAATCGAAACCCGCTACCTCGACGCCGGCCAGCGCCTGGCGATCCGCATCTATCCTGACACCATTCATGTGATGCGCCATGTGCGCGGCCTCACCGAACCCGAGCGCCGTGCAGGCCTGGAATATTGGGCTGCGGTAGCGCAAGGCGAAGGCGGCGAAGAGGCCGTGTGGCGACGCATGGTGGCCGCCTACCGCGCTGCGCGTGCACAGTTCGTGGTGCGGGCCACCGACCCCGCCAACCCCGACGAGGTGCAGGCCGTCAGCGCGCTGTCGCGCCAGACCTACGCGATGCTGCTGCCCGACCGCTTCTGCGCCGTGGGCTATGCGGCCGGGCGGCGTGAGGTGTTTCGCGTCTGGGCCGACCGCAATGTGCCCGACATCTTGCCGATGAGCCCTGAGCTGGACCCCGCGCTCGCCAAGAAAGACGAAGCGCAGGGCGCCCTGTTCGGGAAGGAGCGCGCCTGGATGTTCGACTTCAACGCCGCCATCGAGGCTGGCATGGCCATTCAGGTCACGCACGACCATGTGCGCAAGCGGCTCGCCGAGCGCCATGACCCGCAGCCCTTTGCCTTCGGCTCACCCTTGGAGCGCCTCGTGGTGCTCGGTGTGGACTGGACGCTGGACGCATCTTCCGGCGCCGATGCGCTTGAAGACCTGCTTGAAGCCCATGCCCAAAGCAACGGCATGGCCTTCTTGCCACTGGGCACGGCCACCAATAACACGGGCCGTGGCGCCTCGGCACTCAATAGCGGCGTGGTGCCGCCCTTGCCCACCGATGAGCAGCCCGTGCCCGCCTCGGGCTCGACAGACGCCTACGACTTGCTGCAGCACGCCCTGGGCCTCAAGGGCCAGGCCTTGCTGCCCACCATGGTGCCCGGCGCCGAACTGGCCGAGCAGCGCACGCAAATGCACATGATCAATGCGCTGTGGCGCGGCACCTTCGGGCGCTACCTCGACGAATTGTGGAACGTGCCCATTGTGAACACCGAGTATGTGACCGACCGCGCCATCAACGTGGCGCGGCAGTTCGCCGTGGCTTGGGTGCGCCCGGGCGGACCGCTGCCGCTGTTGCGCATTGGCAAGCAACCTTACGGGGTGCTGCCGGTGACTGCGAACTTTGTGCCTGAGGGCGAAGCCGAAATCGGCGTTGCCAAAGTGCTGAGCCATTTGCGGCCCTCATGGCGCCAGGCCCTGGGCACCGTGCCGCGGGTGGATGGCGGCCAGTTGGCCGACGTGCGCGAACTCATCCAGAGCGGGCCCTGGTCGGTGACGAGCCAGTTCCGCAATATGGAGAACCCGAACATGGCGGTCAAGCTCAGCGGCATCTCCGACCAATACGGCCAGGTACAAACGAGCGCCAAGTCGCCCATCGTGTTCAACCTTCTCAAAGCCTTTGGCATTCAACAAACCGTTCAGCTGCAGATTGAAACGGTGGTGCATGATGTGCAGGCGCACGACCTGGGCTATGTGCCCTGGGTGCAGGCCGCCCCCGCGGATAAGAAGAATCCACGCGCGCCCTCCGAACCCCTCGACCCACCCTATATCGCGCAGATTCTCGGCGCACTCGACCAGGGCAACCAAGCCAAGGCGCAGCTGTCCACGCATCAGAATGGTGACTCGCTGCTCGAAGCCATGCTGGCCTTCTCTGCCGAAGAAGAGCTCGACAAGAGCGGCTTTCGCCTCGTCGACCAGGTCTTGCGTAACAGCACCCATGCCGCGTCCTACACCAGCCTGGCGCTCTCACGCGCCACGCCGGCCTTTGTCAATATCGCGCCGAGCAGCGCGCCCAGCGCCTTCCTTGAAGTAGCCAATTCAAGGGCGTTGGCCAGCATAAAGATCCCAGCGGTCACCGGCAGTCTTACAGTCGAGGCCCACCTGTCGGCCTCGGTGGCGGCCGCGCCAGCATTCGATCAGGCTGTGGCGGCCTACTCGGTCGCGTCGGTGTTCAGCCAATACGGCGAGTTGCTGCCCTTCACCTGGCGCGACCTCGGCAGCATCAAGGCCAGCCTTCTCTATTTGGCGCCACTCAATGTGGGCCAACTCGACACCGCCTTTCGCCTCACGCTCGACACCTTCTCGTACCGGCTTGACGCTTGGATCACCGGCCTGGCCAGCAAGCGGCTTGAAGCCGTGCGCGAGCGCCGAGCCAAAGCCGGGCAGGCGGCTGGCCTGCACATTGGCGCCTATGGCTTTGTGGAAGACCTGCACCGCGACACGCAAGGCGACAGCCTGGGCTACACCCACGCGCCTTCGCTCACACAGGCTGCGGCGGCGGCCATGCTGCGCAGCGGCTTTTTGGCCAATGTGGAGCGCGGCGGCGAGGCCTTCAACATCGACCTCAGCTCGGCCCGCGTGCAACAGGCGCGCGGCCTGATCGAAGGCGTGGGGCGGGGCCAAAGCCCCGCCGCCTTGCTGGGCTACCGCTTCGAGCGCGCGCTGCGCGACACCAAGGACTTCGCCGGCGCCAAGTACATTCTCGACTTCCGCCTGCGCTATCCCATGCGCCCGGACAGCAAGGACCTCGGCCCCGAGCCCAAGCAAAGCATTTCAGCGCGCGATGTGGTCGATGGCCTGGCCCTCCTTGATGCCTGGCGCGTGGGCCCGGCGGCCACGGTGCTCGCCTCGGTCGCAGCGCCCGACGGGCCCATGGTCACGGCCCTGCTGAATGAGTTGGCCCAGACCTGGGACGCGGTGAGCGACGTGATGGTGGCCGAGAGCGTCTACCAACTCGCGCAAAACAATCTGGAGCGCTCGGCTGCCGCCGCTGCCATGCTCGATGCCCACGCGACCCCGATCTCGCCGCAGGTGACGAAAACGGCTCGCTCGGGCGTGTCCTATGCCCAGCGATTGGTGCTGCTTTGCCAGGGCGGCTACGCCTTCGAAGCATGGCAGGCCGCCGCCGCCCAAGACCCGCGCAGCCAGATCGAGCCGCGCCTGGACGCCTGGCTCGCGCAACAGCTGGGCGACCCCTCCCGTTTTGCCTTCAAGGCCCTGAAGGTGCGCAATGATGCGCTGGACGGCGAGGTTCTGCTCAGGCCCACCGACCTGCAACGCGGCGCGCTCTCATTGGTGCTGGGTGTGGCCGCCCAAGCCGACGATGGCGGCCCCATGACCACACCGTTGCGCCGCTGGCTGGTCGAGGCCTTCGAACGTGCGCTACCTGCTGAGCCAGGCTTGAGGCTAGACATCCTGCAGCGCAATGGCGAGGGCGAGCCACCCGGTTTGGCCGAGTTCGAAGCCCTGGCCACCACCTTGCGAGAACTGATCGCGGGCGTGCGTTCACTCACCCGCCATGACTTGGTGGTGCCCCAGGACGAGATTGAAGAAGCGCAAGCGATCAGTGCGGGTGAATATGCCGGCGTGGATGCCCCCGAGATCGTGGCGCGTGGTGAAGCCGCATTGGGCCTGCTTGAAAACGCCCGCGTGGCGCTGCAAGCCGCGCCCGACGACGAGGCCATCACCATCGCCTTGCGCGCCTGCTGGCCTTTCGGTTTGCGCGAAGCCGAGCCCGAGCCTGTGCCCTTAGGGGCCAACACCGAGCACCTGGCCATCTGGCACAAGGATCACCTCCAACGCCGAGAGCGCGTGTTGCTTGAAATCGCCGAACGCCAGACCGCCGCCTTGCGCCTGCTGCCAACCCTGGCGGCAGCCGAGCCCTTGCCCGATCCACCGCCACCGCCTGTGTTGCGCGCGCCCACGTTGCCTGAATCAATCGGCATTGCTATCGACCGCATCAAGCTCGTGTTTGGCAAGCACTTCCCGGTGCTCACCACCTTCACGCTCGGCCCATATTCCAACTCAGTGGCAGCTTCACTTGCGGACCGTTCAGCCTTGATCGGCAGTGATCCCTTCATGGTGGCGGGCTGGCTGCCCAAGCTGGCGCGGGTGCGCGAAGGGGCTGACCGCCTAGATGCCGCCCTCACCGCCCACGAAGCCCTGCATGAAGACAGCCTGGCCGACACCCTGGCCGTGTGGCAGTTGCCCCATGTGAGTGGCAAGGCCTGGGCCGCGCGGCCTGAGGCCTGGGTGCCGCCGCCTGGCCCCGATGGCAGAGCTCCGAGCATCCGAAACCTCGTGCCACAGTTGGCCGTGGTTGCTGCTGGCGCCGATGCGCTGCTGGGCCTGAGCGCCGACACCCCGCTGGCCGGCTTGCAGATCGATGAGTGGCAGGAGGTCATCCCCGACCGCATCCAGACCACCGCTGTGGCATTTCACTACGACGCGCCGGGCGCCCGTCCGCCGCAATCGGTGCTGCTGGCTGTCCCCCCGCGCCTGGGCCAGACGCACTGGACCTTCGACGACGTGCTGGCCACCGTGCACGAGGCCTTCGACCTCGCGCAACTGCGCTGCGTGCGGCCCAAAGACCTCGTCAATGGGCTCGGCGCCGTGCTACCCGGCAACTTTCTGCCGCAGCACTTTGGCGCCGAGATTCCCAGCGTCGAGCTGTGGCAGATGGCCAGCAAGTTCGCACGCCAAAGCGGTGCCGTGGTGGCGCTGGGCAAGATCTGAAGGAAGCCTACACATGCTTTACTACCTGCCCAAAGATTCTTTCGCGCTGAACCTGCAGGCCGTCATCGCGCCAGTCAAGCCGAGCATCACCGGCTTTTCGCGGATTGAAGCCTCGCCCATCTCACCCCAGCTCGACGACGGGCTGTCCGCCCCGCTGGCCGACCCACTCTGGCTGATGGGCCGCCAGTGGCAGTTCAACGAACTGCGCGGCGAAGACGCCGGCACGCCGGTCAGCGCCGACCTCGACGTCAACGCTTCACCGATTGACCGCTTCGCGGCAGGCCCAGACGCGACACTGGCCGATGCCGAGGCCTTGATTGAGGGTGGCCTGCCCGTGGAAGTGCGCGTTGAGGCCGAACCCGCCCTGGCCGTGCACCCAAGGCTGGACGGCGAAGCGGGCTTGAACCTGCTGCGCCGTGCCCGCGCAAGCGCCCTGCCCGGCCTGGTGGCCGCCTTGCGCGCGCCCGCCTTTGAATTGGAACTGCCACCGCCCGAAGACCCGCAAAGCGATGTGCATGGGCAGCAGTGGCACCTCTTGTTGGCTGGGCGCAGCATCAGCGCGCACAAGGTAGCCGCCGCCTTGGCGCCCGGGCGCGATGTCGATGGCCAGCTCGTGGCCTTGCCGCCTGCGCTGTCGCCAGCGGGCGAAGAGGCTGCCGCACTGAAAGTGCTGGGCGTCTGGTTGGCCTGGCTGGATACCTTAGTGGTGGAAGGCGCCGCCAACAACCCCAGCTGGCGCGCGCAGCGCTTTGAGTACGCATTCTCACTTTACGCCAAGGGCCGTGCGCAAGACGTGGCCCTGCGCGCCGACGAGTACACCGATGGCCGCGTCGATTGGCACAGCTTCGTGGCCGAAGGCGAAGGCCCGCCACGTGCCGATCCTGCGCCTGAACCGCTGATTCAAATCCGCCAGACCTTGCCTGTGCCCGTGCGCTACCCCGGCATGCCGGCCGACCGCTATTGGGAGTTTGAAGACGCGCGCGTCAACTTTGCGGGCATCGAGGCTTCGCCATCGAGCATTGTGCGCATGGTGATGACCGAGTTTGGCCTCGCCTATGGCAACGACTGGTTCATGCTGCCCATTGACCTGCCTGTGGGCGCGCTCTACGACCTCAGCGGCTTCGTGGTGCGCGACACCTTTGGCGTGTCGGCGAGCATCCAGCCTTCTGACCACGCACGCCTGCCACCGCCCGCCTCGCCGTGGCGCATGTTCGAACTGGCCACGCGCGGCAAGGTCGCGGCTGAGGTCAGCGACACGCTCTGCCTGACCGACACCCTGACCGGCACGCTCGAAGGCGCGCCGCTCGAAGAGCTGCTGCTGGTGCGCGACGAAATGGCCAACCTCGCCTGGGGGATTGAGCGGCGGGTGCAAGGCAGCAGCGGCGAGCCACTCGACCGCAAGCTCGAAGCCGACCACTTAGCCTTCAGGCAACGCCTGCCCGAGGCGCCCAACGACCCGCAACTCGTCTACCGCCTGGCCACCCATGTGCCTGCCAACTGGATTCCCCTGGTGCCAAAAGGCCATGGCGGCGCCAACAACTTCAGTGTGACGCTGCAGCGTGGCGGCATGGCGCGCTTCTACTCCCTGGCGCCCGAACTGCTCGCCGACAAGAACTATCAGGCCTTCATCGAACTGCTGGGCAAACAAAAGGACTTCATTGAAGAAGGCTCGCAGGAAAACGGCATCCAGATGTTCGTGATGCACCCGCGCGGGCGCCTGCTCAAGGTCAACCCCGAGGCAAAGGGTCTAGCGCTGGGCGCCGACAGCCTGGATGTGAAGGAAGAAGAAGTGCCACGCGCGGGCGTTATCGTAACCCGGAGCTTTCAGTACGCACGCACCTGGGATGGCCGCGCGCACCTCTGGATTGGCCGCGCCAAGACCACCGGCACGGGTGAATCCAACAGCGGCCTGAGCTTCGACACCCTGAAAAAGCGCTCGGCCATCAACTGAGCCATGGCGAAGCACCGCGATTGCGGCATCAAGCCAAAGCCCTAAACACCTTGGGGATGACGCCAAGCTAAGGGCTTGCACTTGCGCTTGGCCCTCGGGTGCGCCACGTCATTGCGGTGCAGAGAACCTGAGTCGCGACTTTTGTGCATCGTTGCAAAGGGCTGACCTGCGCGATGTTTAGCGCTCGTGCGTCTTAAGGCGACATAAGCAAAGCACCAAGCTGTTGAAGTGCATTCGCCAATTCACCACCGTTGTAGCACCCGAAGTTCAATCGCCGGTCATGATGAAAGCGTTGGTCAGCAGAAATCAACTGACCAGGCGCCACGCCAATCCCTGCGTCTGCCGCCCATCGATGCAAAGCCAGTGCATCGAAGTCAGGTGGTAGCGCCACCCATAAAAAACAGCCGCCTTGGCGGTCGTGGGACTTTGCTGCCTTTTGGAAAGTAGCGGGAAGTGCATTGCATAGCCTTACTGGCGTTGTCCTGCAGGCGCAGACGCATCTGGCGCAACTGCCGGTCAAATCCGCCTGTCTCTAGGTTGGCCGCCATGGCCAGTTGCGACTCACAGTTCGGGCCTCAACCAGTGCTGTACCGTGATGCCATGCCTGGCTTGGGTCCACAAACGCAGCAAGGCTGGCTCCGCAAAATGCCGCCGAGTGTAATAAAGGTGGCTACGAAGGTCTTCGCTACCCATACCGGTTCGCGCCAAATCCAAGAACAACTGACGCGCGTCGTCGATGGCTTCGGCCCAAGCCAAAGGCATAGCCGGCGCGTCCCCTTGCACGAGTTCAAGCAACCGCAAAGGCTCCGGGTATTTGCGCCGGAGCAACGCAGCCCGTTCCCCAAACTGAGTGGGCACAGAGCCATCGTTTTCGATCATAGGCAGCAATTCGGCACCCCAGCGCAAGGCACGCATACGTTCATGTGGCAAGGTCACTTTTAAGCCTCCCAGCTTATGTCGACCATGCCGAGTCTTGACGTGATCTTGGCCATGTCGAGTCCCTATTGGGGCCTATTTGGTTTGAGATTGTGTAACCTCAATGCTCCCTCATTTGCAATTCCCAGCAAACTGGCCTTCATCAAAAATCTCACTTCAGTGCTCTGCGGCGCACGCTCAATTTGCCAGCAAGGTGTGATCGCCTGTTTCAGGTCTTTGCCCTCGTAGTCAAACGATCGAACCAGCCAACTGGGCATAGAGCCTCTACCTTTGCTCATGGCTCTACGAACCTGGCCTTGCGTCCACACCGACAATGACGGCCGCCCCCGGAAAATTTAGCCTGGTCCGACCAGGGGCGCTGCTGAACGGCCTGATTGAAGGCATCCGCTTGAATTCTTGGCAGGTTCTGGCCCCGTCGCGTATATTGATTGATCCAAGCAGCGCTGGCTGCTCGTTACGCCTGCACTTTCTTGCTGCCCTCACCCGTGGGCGTTTGGGTGCTAACTATGAACTTTGCGCACATGTTCCGGACCGCGCCAGCTGATCGCGTCTTGCTAGTCAAGAAAGGCATGTCCGCCAAGACAGTTCGCGTCATTGCAAAGCGCATGGCAGTTCCCGAGGCGCACCTCGTAAGGATGCTTGGGCTGTCACGCGCCGCCGTCAATCGCAAAGTGCGCCAAAACAAGCCCTTGTCCATTGAAGAAAGCTCCCGAGTGCTTGGAATTGGTAGCCTGATCGGCCAAGTGCAAGTGATGGTCGAGGAATCTGGGAACGCTGCAGGATTCAACGCGGCGGAGTGGACTGCCGCTTGGCTCAATCGCCCAGTTCCGGCGCTAGGTTGGCTCCGCCCCATGGAACTGATGGACACCTTTGATGGCCAAGCTCTGGTCTCCGTCGTTGTTGCTCGGATGCAGAGCGGAGCCTACGGCTAGCCATCCGAGCGATTTGCCTTTCACACTCGACGATAGAGGGGCAGCTTCGTGTCCACCACACACATTCGCGCCCAGCATTCACCAAACAGCTGATGGCCCTAAAGCTGTCACTCGCTGCGCTCGGCGTACTGCTCAACTGCAGTCATTCAAGCGCCACAAGATTCATTGCGGATGCACATCTCAGTTGAAGTGCTTGCCCGACATTTCCTCGCCGGCATGTTGCGCTCGTTGCGGAAGGGACATTCATCCCATTGCCTGCGAGTCTGTCAAATCCGACATTGCCGTCCCAGGGTTTGGTACCCGCTCCTTCACAGTTGTCGCGTTTTTTTGGCCCAGCGTGCACAATCCGCGCCGAGCCCATGCCCACACCCACCGCCATATCGATCGATGAAGAGACGCGCCTGCAAGCCTTCGTTCGATTGGACGTGGCGCAGCGCCTGCGCAGCAATGATCTGAGCCTGACCGTGGGCAATTTCGTACTGGCGCTGCTGGTTGCGGGCAGCCTGCACAAGGCAGCGCCGCCGGCTTGGGTGGCCTGCTGGCTGGGCTTGCAGTTCGTCAACATGGCCTTTCACCTCTGGCTGGGCCTGCGCTGGTTGCGCAGCCCGCTGACGATCAGCAATGCGCCGCTCTGGCTGCGCCGGGTGACGCGCACCTCAGGGATCAACGGTTTGCTGTGGCTGGTGGCGATTCATCTCTTTTGGCTTGGTGGCAGCGATGCACAGCGCATGTTGCTATGGGCTTGGATGATAGGCATCAGTTCGGCTGCGCTGCATTCGCTGCATGCCTACTTGCCGGCCTATTTCGCCATGGTGGGGCCGGTCTTGCTGGGGCTGTTGTTGGCCGTGCTGGTGCACGGCGCGATTGACACCTGGGCCGTCTTGGCCGTGCTGCTACTCGGCGCCACGCTCTACATTCACTTTGCCGTTTCCCTGCGGCGCTTGCTGTGGGACTCGTTGCGCCAAGCCCATCAGCTCGCTCATCTGAGCGAAAGCTTGAAGCAGGAGAAGGACCTGGCCGTCAAACTGAGCCAATCGCGCAGTCGCTTCTTGGCCGCTGCCAGCCATGATCTGCGCCAGCCCGTGCATGCGCTCTCGCTGTTTGTCGGCGCGCTGAAGCAAAACTCTAATCCGGCGCAGTCAGCGCAGATATTGCAGCATGTGAGCAGTGCCGTTGATGCCATGGGGGCCATGTTCAACGCCTTGTTGGACATTTCCAAGCTGGACGCCGAGCAGCTGCAACCGCAGTGGCAGACGGTGGATTTGCGTGCGCTGCTGACCCGCATGTCGGCCGACCACAGCTTGCAAGCGCAGGCCAAGGGACTGCGCTTTGTTTGCGATCTTCCACCTTCTGAAGGGGCACAGGCCTCACCGGCGGCGCTGACGGTGCGCAGCGACCCAGCTTTGCTGGAACGGGTGCTGCGCAATCTGCTCTCCAATGCGCTGCGTTACACCGCGCAGGGCGGCGTGCTGCTGCGGGCCCGCCAGCGGCATGGCCGCATTGAACTTCTAGTGGCAGACAGCGGGGTGGGCATTGCCAGGGCGCGCCGCGCCGAGGTGTTTGATGAATTCGTGCAACTGCATGAGTCGGGTCAAGGCCTCGGCCTGGGGCTGGCGATTGTTCATCGCTTGTCCGGCCTGCTGGGCTTAAGGCTGCGCTTGCGCTCTCGGCCGGGCCGGGGAAGCTTGTTCACGCTCATGCTGGCGCCGCACGACGAGGGGGCGGCTGCAGCGCCAAGCCCGCTCGCGCAGCCCCAACTAGGCGGGGAGTTGGTCATCGTGCTAGATGAAAGCGCCGAGATTCGGCAGGCCATGAGCACCCTGCTTTCAGCCTGGGGCCTGGGCGTCATCAGCGCCTCCAATGTGGACGAGCTGATGCCTCAGCTGATGGACGTGAGCACTGTGCCACGCTTGCTGCTGTGCGACTACCGCTTGGGCGGCGGCGACACCGGCAGCGGCGCGATTGCCCGGCTCCGCGAACTGTTCAACAGCGATATCCCGGCCGTGCTGCTCAGCGGTGACACCAGCACCGCACGCACAGAGGAGGCGCTGGACCAGGGGCTGACCTTGCTGCAAAAGCCGCTCACGCAAGTGCAGTTGCGCACGGCAGTTACCCAGGCCTTGCGGCCTATTCACACGCCTATCGCGATCAGTACGACATCGTCTGACTGACCATGCCAGCCGCTCGGGCTGCCTCCACGGCCTGCAGGCGGTGCACCACACCCAGGGCTTTGAAGATGGCCGATACATGGCCCTTGACGGTCTTCTCCTCCATGCCCAACTCGCGCGCAATTTCCTTGTTGGATTTGCTATTGCACAGCTCTTGCAAGACTTCGCGTTGGCGTGGCGTCAAGCCGTCCAGGCTGGGCTCGGCCGGGCCGACGTCAGGCGCCATGGCCATCAGTGGCGGCACATAGATCTCACCGCCCAGCACCAGCGTTAGCGCCGCCAGCAAGGTGGCCGGGCTGGCGGACTTGGGGCAATAGCCTCGTGCGCCGGCTTTGAGCACGCGGCGCACATCGGCAGGATCTTCCGACGATGAAAGCACCAAGCTGGGCAGCAGCGGATGGTGGCGTTTGAGCTGCTCCAGCAAGGCCATGCCGGCCATGCCGGCCATACGCAGATCCAGCAGCACGGCGTCCACATCGGGGTGCTGGGCCAGGCAGTCCATGGCGGCGATTCCGTCGTTGGCTTCCAGGATCAGCTCGGGCGCTCCCAGGCTTTGCAACGCGGCGACGACACCGGCACGCACCAGGGGGTGGTCATCGACGAGCAAGAGTTTCATGCGGCTCACTCTAGCAGCCGACGCAGTGGCTGAGTAGGTCCCGAGACCAAGTCTTGGGTCCAAGGTCCGATTGTGCGAGTAGTTGCGAGATTTGAAACTTGCGCTCGTTGAAGCCAAGCAGGCAGAGCCTGCCCATTCAATGCAGCGCCCGAGCCACTCCACCACGCGCAAGAGCACAGGTATTGGCACAGGCACGCGTGCCACCAATCAAGCAGTTTCTATCCAGGGAGTCGACATGAACAAGCCAACATTGCACCTTCGTCAGTCAACCAGGGCCACCGGCTTGCCGCGCCCATTGCCGCTGTGCTTGGCCATCGCCGCCCTGTGCAGCACGGGCCTCGCCGAAGCCAGAGACTTGGTCTGGGCAGGCGGCAACAAAGCAGCCGGTGATCCTGCGGGGTCTAGCCGCATGAGCTTCAACAGCAATTGGCAGGGCCAGAACGTCCAGCCGGCGGAAGGGGACATCCTCCACTTTGGCAATACGAACTGGTTGGTCGTCGTCAATGACCTGGGATACCGCGTCTACAACCAGATTTCCTTCGAGACCGGTGCGAGTGCCTACACGCTGCAGGGCGTGGGCAACAACATCGGGCTCACCAACGGCATCGTCAACAGAAGCAGCAATAAGCAGGTGTTCGATTGGGGCAACTCGGCGGGCTTCGTCATCAGCGCGAACCAGACCTGGGACGGCGGCACCGCCGGCATGACCATCACAGGTGGCATGGACCAGCAGCGTGATCTGACTCTGTCCAATAAGGTGGTTTACAAGAATCTCGACTCCACCTCGATCGGCGACGACCCCAATTCGAACGTCAGCCTGACGATCAATTCCGCCAGCAGCTACAGCACCGGGGGCTCCCTCGCCCTCGGCGGCGGCTTCCCATCCAGCAGCGGCACCATCAATGTGCGCGGCTCGGACAGCAGCTTGGTCGTCGGCACAGATCTGAGCCTGGGCGACGTCGGCACCGGCACCTTGCTGATCGACTCCGGCGCCAGCGCCTCCAGCCAGACCGTGAATATGGGAAGAACCGGGACTGCAAAGCTGACGGTGGACGGCACCAAATCGAGCTTCAGCACTGTCGGCGTGTTGTACAACAACAGCGATGTGATCGTTTCGGGCGGTGGCACCTTCACTGCCACCGGCAATATGGGTCCCGGCTTCGTGCCCAATGTGAACTCCAGCGTCACGGTGAAGGACACAGGCACGCTGTTCAAGGTAGGCATAGGCTTCTATCTGGGCACCAAAGGCAACGGGCTGATGCAGGTTAGCAAGGGCGCGACTGCCGACATCAACAATCTTTTCATAGGGGAAAACGGTACTGGCGGCTTTGGCGTGCTGGAAGCGACAGGACTTGGGTCCACCTTGAAAGCCCAGCGCTTCAGCGGCAATGCAGGCCTCTTGAACGTTTCCAACGGGGCCAAGTTTCAAGTGTCGGATTGGATGACGATGGGGCAGGCTGGGGACTCCAGCTTCGTGGCCGCGGTGGGCGGCAGCGGCGCGCTATTGAGCGTTACCAACACCCTCACCGTGGGCTCCGTCGGCGCCGGTCGGCTGGATGTTCTGGGCGGCGGCGTTGTCGATGTCGGGCAACTGGTGGTCGGTGATCTGGGCGTTGTCAATCTGCAGGGCGGCCTCCTCAAGATGGGGACCGGCAAGATAACCGGCACCTTGAACTGGGAGTCTGGCACGCTCAATTTCAAGTCGAACTACGCCACGGGCGACTTTCTGGGCCACGACATGGTGCTCAGTGCCGGCCAGGTCCTCAAGGGTGACGCTCAGATTCGCGTGGGCTCGGGCGATAGCCTCACCTTCGCGGGAGGGGTGCTGCAGGCGCTTGATTTCCAAATGGATGTGAATGCCTCCGCCACCGTGGGCCGCGCCAGCAGCCTGGCGGCCAACACCGTCAAGAACTACGGCCGCCTGAAGCTGGACGGTGGCTCAGTCAGCGGCGCCTTGCTCAACGCCGGCACCATGACCGGCTCGGGCACTATCCGCGCCAACGCGGCTCAGGCAGGCTTCACCAACAGCGGCCGGTTTGACCAAGGTGACTATGTTGAACTGGCCAATTCAGGCAGCAATGTCAATACAGGCGTTTGGGCGCTAAGCCGGGGCGGCGCCCTCCAACTGAGATCAAGCAACCTGAACAACCAGGGCTTGCTGACCTTGGCCGGCGCCAGCATCGGCGCTTTTGATGCCACCAGCGTCTTGAGCAATGACGCGAGCGGCACGATCAGCGGCAACGGCGTCATCAGCGCCAAGTTTGCCAACCAGGGCAGCCTGATCGTCGATGGTGGCAAGCTCGCCATCGACAAGAGCTTTGCCAACGGCGGCCAGATCCTCTTGACTTCGCCCATCGCCAGCCTGAGTGGCGGGGCGATCGACAACACGGGCCGCATCGAAGGTCTGGGCCAGATCGGCAATGCCATCAACAACCAAGGCTTGGTCAGCGCCAAGGGCGGCACCTTGACGCTCGCCGCTGCGGTGAGCAATAGCGGTACGCTGACTGTGGGCCGCGACGCGACCCTGCTCCTGACCCAGGGCCTGCAGCCGAACACGGGCAAGATCCAACTCGCCGGCGGCAGCTTCGACAACAACGGCAAGTCCCTGCTCAATCAGGCCACCGGCGTGATCAGCGGTTTCGGTGAAGTGCGCAGCGGCCTGCTCAGCAATAACGGCAAGATTTTGCTGAGCGGCGGCAACTCGACGATCTACGCTGACGTGCTCAGTACCGCTGCCAGTCAGATCATTCTTTCTGGCAATAGCAACAGCACCTTCTACGGCAATGTGGATGTGCAAAGCGGCGCCGAGTTGCGCGTGTCGACCGGCTCGGTCGCGACCTTCTTCGGCACCGTGCAACAGCGCACCGGCGCCAAGTTCAGCGGTGCGGGCGCCAAGCGTTTCGAAGGCACGCTGACGGTGGGTGCATCGCCAGGCCTGGGCAGCGATGAGGGCGATGTGGAGTTCGGCGACAGCAGCACCTACTTGGCCGAGATTGGCGGCATCACCGCCTGCACCTTGCGCTGCGGCAGCGATGAGGCGTTCAAGAACAGCAGCTTCGACAAGTACATCGTGGCCGGCAATCTGAGCTTGAACGGCACGCTCAAGCTGACGTCTTGGAACGGATTTGTGGCGCAAAAGGGCCAGAGCTTCGACCTGCTGGACTGGGGCACGGTGACCGGCACGTTTGCCGACATCGATGCCAGCGGTTTCAAGCTCGCTGCGGGGACGGCCTTGGACTACAGCCAGCTCTACACGAACGGCGAAATCAAGGTGGTGGCCGCTGCGGTGCCCGAGCCCGAGAGCTATGCCTTGATGTTGGCTGGGCTGGTCATGCTGGCTTGGCGCCGCCGCAAGCTGAGCTGATGCTCAGTTGACCTCCAGGGCCGGCAGCCGGCCCATCCATCCCAGACAACCCTTGCCAGCCAGGAGCTGCCATGCTTTCACTTTCAACAAGCCCTGCCGCGCGCAGGCTGAGCGCGCCCTTGCTGGTGGTACTTTGCCTGGCGCTGCCGGGCGGCGCGGCCGTCGCGCAGACCGGCGCGCCAGCCAAGTCAGCCCCTTCAACTCAGGCCATCGAGCAAGTCGTCATCAAGCTGCTCAAGAGCCGGCCCGAGCTGGTGCGCGAAGCGCTGGACGAGTTGCAGCGCCGCGAGCTGGCGGGCCATGCCCAGCAGGAAAGCAAGGCCCTCGCCGCGTCTGCCAAAGCGATGGATGACGCCTCCGACGCGACGGTCTTAGGCAACCCGGCCGGCGATGTGACGCTGGTGGAGTTCATCGATTACCACTGCGGCTACTGCAAGAAGCTGGCCCCCAGCATCGAGGCCTTGATCCAGCGCGATAGTCAGCTGCGCGTGCTGGTCAAGCACCTGCCCATCCTCGGGCCTGAGTCGATTGCGGCGGCGCAGTTGGCCTTGTCGGCAGGCCAGGGCGCCACGGCCCAGCAGGTGCACAAGGCCTTGCTGAGCGCTGATGCCATTGACGCCGCCAGCCTGCAGGCCATCGGCCGCCAGTTCGGCCTCAAACCGGTGGACGTGGTGGCAGTGAACCGCCAGCTCGGTGAAGTGCGCGTGCTGTCCGAGCGGCTGGGCATCCAGGGCACGCCGGCCATCGTCGTCGGCGATGTGATGTTCCGTGGGGCCGTCGGCACCGAGCAACTCGCCGCAGCGATCGACGCGGCGAGGCGAGCCCAGTCGGCCAAGTCAGCCAAGGCGGGGAACAAGCCGGTGGCTGATAGCCGCCGCGTGGCGCGCCCCACTTGATCCTCACCCTCTTGCACTCATCGGAGTCATCACCATGAATTGGTTTTCTCGCTTCTTGATCATGCTGCTGGCGACCGGCGCCTTCGCGTCGGCGCACGCCGCTGATACCTCCTACAACGTCGTTGCCAGCAACGGCCAATGCCTGGACAGCAGCGGCGTTCTCAGCCCATGCGGCAAGACCGAGCAGCGCTTCGTCTTCGGCGCTGACGGCACGGTCTATCTGCCCGGCAGCGACGGCAAGCGCTATTTGCAGGGCAATCTGTTTGCGAGCAAGACGGTCAGCTTCAGCACCGCGCTGTCCACCGGCAATGCCAGCACCTACTGGAGCCGCCCCGGCGGCAATCAACTGCAACTCAGCCAATCGCGGGCGATGTCGGCCATGTGCTTGTCTTGGCAGTTGGTGGGCACTGTGAAGCCAGGCGTGTTGAGCGCCGAACTCGCGCTGTGCTCGGCCACGGCGGCCAACCAGAAGTGGACCTTGGCCAACCCCCTGCCTGTCGACGTGGCCGACCCCAGCAAGACGCAAGTCAAGAGCAGCACGCGAAGCTGCTTGCAGCAGACTGATTTCACATCCCCGCTGTCGGCCAGCAAGTTGACAGTGACGGCATGTGCGGGCACGGCAAAGAGCGAGTATTTCCGCTTCACCAACCAGGGCTCTATCGTGTTGAATGGCTATTGCCTGACGGCACCGGCAGGTGCTGACACGCCGGTCAGCTTAGGCAGCTGCGGCGAGACGGGTGTGCCGCCCGCAGCCAACCAAAAGTGGACGCGTGGCAGCAACTCGAGCATTAAGTCAGCCAGTGGCCTGTGCCTGAGTCAAAAAGGAGCCGGCGTCGACCTTCAGACCTGCGATGCCGGCAATATGTCCCAGTACTGGAGCACCAGCAGCATCGTGGCAAGCACCTGGCCGCAGGGCGTGCCCGACAAGCCCACCACCTATGTGCCGGGCCAGAAGTTGAGCAATGGCCAGGTCAATACGATCGTCAACTGGATCCAGCGCGAAACCTCGATCAGCAGCACCCCGTTTTGCTACAAAACTGCGGCCTACGACCGTGGTGCCGGCATCTTGCCCGCTTGCGCCGACGGCCAGTACCAAGACGGCGCCTTGTGCTACAGCAACTGCCGCAGCGGCTACCACCCGGTTGGCTCGGTGTGCTGGAGCAACCAGGCCCTGTCCTATCAGCCCGGCAACCGTTGCACGGCACGTGACGCCTTGGGAACCTGCTGGGCCTGGAAGATGAACGATTGCAAGGACGGCTACACCAGCGACCGCATCGCCACCTGCTGGCTCAACAAGGCCTCCTATCAGAACGGTGCCGGCAGCCTGCTGAAGTCCTGCAATTCCAATCGCGTGCTGCAGGCCGGCCTGTGCTACGTCAAGCCGCGCGATGGTTACCAGTGCAACGTCACCAACTGCAACCAGCGCTGCGCCGCGGGCATTGCTGATTGTGGTGCGGCGGCCTGCGCCAGCAATGCCAACCAGTGCGTCAACACCATCAGCAATATGGTGGTCAGCTCGGCCATGATGATAGGCAGCTTTGCCACAGCGGGCGCCGTCAACGAGGCCAAGAAAGGGGTGATGGCCGCCAAGGATATCTACCAGGCAGCCAAGACGGCCGATGAACTGGCGACGGCCCTGCTGCTGCTTTCAAATGACATCAATAACTTCCTGAACCTGGCCGAGAACGATCTGGCGTCCATTTCCAGCGCCGACATCGCGGCCCAGATCGCCGCCAGGTACCCACCCAATGCAGAAGGCAGCAAAGCCGACTACAAGCACATTGCGCGGGAATGGGCGGCACGGCAACTGCTGTTCTACATCGCCGACCTGATCAAGGACCTCGACATGATCATCATCACGGCGATCGACCCGACGGGTATCGCCAGCGTCATTGACGCCTTTGCCAAGCCGCCCTGCATGGACCACACGCCGATGCCCTAATGTTGGCGTGGAGTCGGCGGCGACCGGTGCTAGTAGCCGGGAAGTTGAGCGCCCTTCGCGCCCAGCGCCCGGCACCAAGCACCACGCCGCCGACACCCTCAGCAGGGCGACGCGCGTCTTGCTGGTTGACAAGTGAGTCACACGCATGCCACGCGAGGCAGCAGCCGGTAACGACAAAAGCAAGTGGGATCTTTCAAGGCTGTCCGTAGCGGGTCCCCATCCATTTGGCACCGTGCCGGAGAGGCGCCGCCCGAACCTCCTGCGCCTCGCGGCAAGCCGTCAACGCGACGTCATCCGGTTAATTCCGCGTTGACGTTCAGGTTTGCTGCAGCTCACCTCGCCAAGTTGTACTTCCGCTTTGGATCGATAGCGCGAGTTCGGCGCATTGAGGCATCGCACCGTGAATGCAGCAACCGGCTGCGTATGACTGCAACCGCGGCACATCTGCCGGTCGCCAATGCGTCTGGGCTTCAGGCGAGCACCCCGACCAGGTCCCTTGACGACGATTCGCCGGGCCTCCAGGCACAATCCAGATGATCTGGATGAACTTGGCGACGGGCCTGCCGGGAATCCCACCTTGAAGAATGGAGCAGCATCAATGGCACTGACGAAGAAGGGCGAGTTCTGGTACGGGACGACGTCGGGCGACACCCAAGCCGAGCTGCGCAGCTACAGCCTTGCGAATCGCCATGAGGCCGTCCGGTTTGCCGCGTCCAAATGCGACTGCGGCTGCCGGACCTTCGCGCTGCAGACCGATGAAGAAGCCGGCGTGGCGATCCGCACCTGCACCGACTGCGGGGAGGAGCACCTGATGGGCGACAGCGCGGACCACCTTGAAGGATCCGTGCCCGAGACGCACGAGTGCGTGTGCGAAAACGAGGTGTTCGAGCTGATGTCCGGCGTCTCCGTGGTCGAGGGCACACATAAGGTGCGCTGGTACTACATCGCTTGCCGCTGCGTGGAATGCAATCTGGTCGGGGTCTTCGCAGACTGGAAGTGTGAAGCGGGTGATGCGGCGGCCTTCCTCGCCAAGGTGTGAATGGCCGATCCCCGCAGAGGTGGGAAAGACGGTCAATTAGCTGGCACAGGCCAGACGATGAGTTGCTTTCAGCTTTTCAATGCGGTTGTTCGAGACCCGGTACTTCGGCGGCGCTGTTGCGTTTGCTTATGCTGAAGATCATCTCAGCATTGGAGCTAACGCCTCGGGGTGTTGCATTTGCATCGGAGCCAAACACACCACAGCTCTTCAGGTGGTCTGGCGAAAGAACGCGGCGATAAGCGCAATCCACTTGCATTCATGCCAAGGGCCCGCCCGGCGCACATCAGGCCATATGAACTTGGTTCCTCTGCGACGCAGTCTTTGCCTGCATCGTTCTCCCTGCTGCGCGATTCATCAGTCGGGCCACCGTATCCGTCTCACAAAGGTGGGACACAGCCACACCTGCGGTGACTGTGATGACTGCAGCAGTAGGTGAACCAGCATGTCGAATTGCAGCCGCCTCGACTGCTGCCCGCATTCGCTCTGAGACTTGTCGCGCGTCAAACGCGTTTGCGCCTGGCAGCACAACGACAAATTCCTCGCCACCTTTTCGGAAGACATGATCGCCGCGCCGAGTCGAGGCCTGGATGATCTGCGCTACTTTGCGCAAGGCGTGGTCGCCCTCGTCGTCACCATGGTGTTTGTTGAAGTGACCGAAGTGGTCGATGTCAAGAAAAATCACGGCGCAGTGTTCCGCGCCAATCGCTGGCCCGCCGCAACTCGTGTGCAGCACTTGGTCCAAAGCTCTGCGACTGCGAAGGCCCGTGAGCGCATCCAGTTGAACCAGCATCTGTAGCTCCCTGTTTCGCGCCTGAAGCTTGACGACGGTATCGGCCAGCTTGCCCTTGGGTGAGGCGCCAATGTCTTCCGTTCGCAGGCCGAGGTCGAGTAATGCCGACAAGGGCAGTTTCTCGCAGCGAGTCAAAGTCTCTTCCCGTCGACCGTCTGCAATGGCATCCAGCCTTTGCAGAGCGCGTTGAATGAGCCAAGCCGTCAGACGTCCGTCGAGTGAACTAATGCAACGACGAATTTGCGCCGGCAGCCACTGCTTAGGTACGCAATTTGCCAGGCGCCGTCTCCAGGTCAGGGGCGAATGAGTGCGAGCACTCCTTGCAAACACCCATTGGGTTCCATGCTTGGACGCTTCCGTGACCGTCGTCTCGACCGCATTTGCCGCGTTCAGCGCGGTTCCCTCAGCCCCTTCTGACATTTCTCTCCCCTCCCGTCACAAGATATCCCGCGATGACCTGTCCAGGGTCGGCAATTCAAATGCCTTTTCTGGGGTCATCGAGAACCTGGAAGCGCAAGCGCAGGCGAACCAAATCGCCAGACTGGGTTTTGAATTCAATGCTTCGCCACAGCTCTTGCGGCATATCCACGTAACGCACTTCGGGCACTGCACCTACGGGGGACGAGGGGCTCAACACCTCGTTGACCTGGATCCTGGCAATCGCTGTTTGATCCAGGCCCCCAGCCAGCCTAAGCAATACGGTGAAGACCTCCCGACCCTGGAAGGTCTCGGTCCAGGACATGAGTTGCTCTTCGTTGCGATCACGCCCAACAATCAAATAGCTATCGTCAGACATCCACTGGTCGCCGTTGATCTGCGACTGCATTTCGACGCGCGCCTGGGCGTGGCCACTTTTAGGGACGGGTCGTTCGCCGCCGCTCCAGATTTGCCAGATTCCACCGCCGTGAACGGTGTAAGCCAGCGCACTGAGCATGGTCAGCGTCAACAATACGGCGCTAACACTGCGCCAAGTGCGCTCAGTGAATCCAAACTGAACCCATTGCAGGCGCTCAATCAGAGGGTGTGCGGAACGCCAGCCCTTCGACAGTGCCGACGAGGGACTGAGCTCAAAAGCTTTAAGCAAAGCGTCCCGATAGGCTGCACGTGCAGCCTCATCTCCATGAGCTAATGCAGCGGCATCACAAGCAAGCTCTTGGTCTCGCTGAAACGCTCGCAGGGCCCACCATGCAAGCGGGTTGAACCAATTGACGACCCAGAACGCCGTGGCAAATAGGTTCCATAAGTTGTCGTGCCTTTTTACATGGACCGCTTCATGCGCCAATACACCGACCCGTTCCGCTTCAGTGAAGCGCTGCTCGAAGTCGATGGGCAAGGCCAATCGCGGCCGCAGGAGGCCAACGACGCTGGGACTGTTGCCCGCTGGCAAAGACCAACGGCGCAACTGCCTGTCCCAATTCAGCTTTCGACTCCAGCGGCGGTGCTGAAATAACACCGCGCCCACCAAGACACCAATACCGGCAAGCCAAGTCAGGATCGCCCAGGAGACGCTCGCCAAAGGCCTCTCTTGCTGAGCACTGTTTTGTGCTTGTGCAGGCCAAATCAATTGATATACCTTGCGATGCGTTTCCGACACCACTCTGGTTGCCTGGGGTGAAACGAGGGGCAGGGGAATCGGCGGCGCCGGCAGCATGGTCGCGAGGGTGAATGCAGGCACCAGAAGCCAAGAGAGGTATTGCGCTCGCGGCCCTAGACCGCGAAGCATCACCGGACGAAGCATCAGCATCAAGGCAAGGGCCAAGCCCATGGAGACCAGAAGGCCAGCGATGGTCCACCTAGTCATCGCGCTTCTCGCCAAGCAGTTTCTTCAGCGCTTTGCGGTCGTCGTCGGTCAATGGCTGCTGTTGTGCGAAATGACTGACCAATGCGGAAAGACGACCGCCAAAGATGCGGTCCAAAAGGTGGGTGCTTTGCTGGCTTACCCAGTCTTCGCGTGTCCACACTGGCCTGTAGACGTTGCGACGGCCCTCCTTGATCGCCTCGATAGCCCCTTTGGTGAGCAGCCGGTTGACCAGCGTGCGCAAGGTCGGATATTGCCAGCCCTGGGTCTCGCCGATCAGAGAGAAAAGGTCTTCAGACGAAGCGGGGGATCGCTCCCACAGCGCATCCATGATGGGGAGTTCTGCGTCGCTTATGCGCATGGCTTGTGTTTATGGCTGTAAACGATAGTAGTTTACAACCATAAACAGATTGTTCGCAACGGCTTGATTTGCCGTTCTCCATGTTTCCAGCGACTTGCAACACGTCAGGGCGCGGGGCCGCGATTTGCGGCTCTTGCTGCCTCTAGAACATCCAATCGAGCGGCATCAAAGTCCTAGGGCGCCACGTGCCAGTGGCCTCTGGCTGACACCGGACTGTGAATCCGCCGAGTTGCTAGGTTAGCCGATGCATGCTTTATGTCTCGCACCGTGAAGCCGACACCCTGCAACGGATGACTGCAATCGCTGCGGCCGCAAACACGCCGTCTGCTCTCCCATCGAGTTAAGGGCTATCAAGCATGCACCACTACTGCTCAGATCAGGGAGATGGCCCATGAGTCCGCGGGTCCCACCATAGCAGCATGGTGGGGCCGTTTTAGCTTGGGCTCAGGCCCGGGCTTGGACAAGGCTTGGTGTTGGTCGGTCATACAAGCCTTGAGCGCGCTCTTGTTGTCCAAGGTATCAGCAAGGCTTGCGCGAGCTGATCGCGCGGCACACCCGATATGGCGGCAGCCTGAGCGAACTCGCGCAATTTGCAACAGAGGCCAACTCTGCTGGTGATTTTGATCGCGGCTATTTCAGTTGCAGGTGTAGATCTGAGATGCGTTGCTGTTCAGCTTCCGGCAGGCCCGCCTGCTGCGCAAACGCCGGCCATTGACGTATGGCCGACTGGACCTCCGCAATAACCTTGCGCGCTGTTCCGATCTTGAAGTTCTCGGCCTCCGCCATCAGGTCGCTCATCACGAAGCCCTTGAACTTCCCGCTCACGGACATCAGGTGCTGATGCGTCCACTCGCTTGTCGGGTTGTGGGCGAACGTCACGTCGTATGCGGGAGCGAGCCGCCAGGCCATTTCGCCTTCTCTCAGCAAGAAGCTGAAGTTCTTGGTGTGGTCGTCGCAGTTGCGCCCCAGCACGTTGAAGACCATGCGTCGGAAGGCCTCCTCCCTGTCCTCATAGGGCAGTCCTAGCCGCTCAACGCTCAGCAGAAGCTGGGAGTAAGAATTGGTCCCCTTGAGCTTGAAGTCGAGGTGCTCCATGGCGCACAGCGTTTGCATGTGGTGCCGGCCGCGCGCACCCTCTCGATCAAAGCGCTTCGTGATGAAGTGTGCCCGCCCGCCTTCTTTCAAAAGGTCGCAATCCATCATGTCGATGCCGGCCTGGCGCGCCATCAAGAAGTAGGCGTATTCGATGCGCCCAAAGTCCTGGCCAGCCCCAAGTTCTTTGTCC
This sequence comes from uncultured Roseateles sp., assembly GCF_945956965.1. Lineage (GTDB taxonomy): Bacteria > Pseudomonadota > Gammaproteobacteria > Burkholderiales > Burkholderiaceae_C > Paucibacter_A. Next base: position 60,289 of record NZ_CAMFJS010000017.1, on the reverse strand, counting down.
TGGCCCATCCCATCGAATTTGAGCAGCCAGTGCTCAAAGCCAGGGGGAGCATCGAGCTGGCCAGAACGGAGTTCTTGCGTCTCGCTGTTGATGGCGACCACAGCCTTGGCCCTGGCGCCGCCGGCGGATGTGCCAACGTCGATGATGGTGCGTAGCGCCGCATTTGTGTGATCCTCATCGTCCACATGGCCTTCCACGGCATCCCGAGCCACCGACACAAGTGCGTTCAGATCCAGGGCAGTTGGCTTATGCCGAACCGGCCCTTTGCTGGGCATGAATTGCATCGCGCCCATGGCCCTGGAGCCCATGTAGGCCAACCGGTCGAGGGGAGTTACTTGTTCAGCCGAATAACCCTTGTCAGCCATGAAGCGGTTGACCAGGGCATTGCCAAAGTCGTCCGGTAGCGCATCGGCCAGCAAGGCGGGCAATCGCTTGTACGTCGCAACGGGCAACTCGGTGAAAACGAAGACCTCATCACTGAGGGGCATCTGCCGCGGGGATAGTTCAATACCCGTTTTGATGAACTCAGGGGAGTAGGCGAATGCGTAGAACCCGAGCTTCGGGTCCAGAGCGAGCGCGCCCACATGCTTGCCCCAAACGTGGACATCCACGCGCTGTGTGGGCTTGAAAGGAACTTTACGGGTTGCCATTGGTTTGCTCAGGCTTTGTTGCCCGCACTGCGGCGAAGAGTAGGCCGCCGTGTCGCACGCTCACGGGTCGAGCCGCGAGTAGGCATGCTCAATGGGTTGATGGACGCCACCGGTGCGATGGTTTGAAGCCAAGCTTCTCTACCCAGGACGCTCAGGACAGCAACCAATGTGGACAAGGTCGAGCCCTGGCCGGCTTCGAGTCGGCGCACGGCCTTCTCGCTGACGCCGGCCTGCTCAGCGACGGTCCGTTGCCCAAGGTTCTTGCTCAGGCGTAGCGCCCTCAGGTCTTCACCAAGCCGGACCTCGGAGTCAGCGACGGACATCGATGCGAGAGTATTGGAAACAACATGACTCATAAGCAGTCTAAAGTGACCGTTTAACCGGAATTATCTGTAACGACGGGTCATTTTAAGCCGGTTATGAGTAACAGGCAATCAATTTACATAGGCGGCTACAAATGACCTGTTAAATGACAAATTTCTTATCGTGCGCCAAAAATTGACCTATTGCGCGAGTTAATTGAGTCGATCGCGATGAACCCAAAGTAGGCCCACCCAAGGATGCTGCGGCGTTCATTGCCTCCAGGGCAAGTTCCAGCCGCCTTCTCCGATCCCTTTCAGCCTTGGCTCGCAAGAAAGCGCGGCGGATGTCCGGCCCCTGTCACTCCTATGGCCGCCTCCAGGGCGTCGACTTCCTGGGTCAACCAATCCGGCGCCATGGTGCCCCCGAGTTGGCCGGCAGACAGACCTGCCATCTGGCGGCCGCGATAGGCATCAGGGCCGAATTCCGCATGCATGGAATGCAGTCGGCCGTGCCCGATAGCGTGGGTCATGGGTGAGCTAGACAGCCTCAAGGTCGTATGCCACGCCAAGAAGGCAATTGCCACGGGAACAGCAAAGTCCAGGGAATGGGGAATCTGGAGGCAAACGTAGAAAGCCTCCCTTGGTCGCGATAGCCGTACGTGGGCCATCGCTGTAATCTCGGTAGCGTAACAATGTTTTACGTTGGGCGAACCCACTCTACGCGGAGGAAACCGCGACCGGTTCGTCGCCCAGCATATGGAGGTCTGCGTCCGAAGCCGCACGACTGAGAGGTAACAGGCTGCTCTCTGTCCCCATAACCGTAGTCCGTCGAACTTCAGCACTAGGCCAATTGCGGCAGTTCGCACTTCTCGATGGCTTTGCAGTTTAGTGCCCATCACCGACATTCGTTTCCGACCTGCACAAACTGTTTGAGACCCCAAAGCGGCCATGCCAGCCTCAGCCTGCTTGAGGAACCCAATGTTTTGTTCCTCAGTGAATTTGCTCTTCCTCATGAAAAGCGGACCCCTACTACTTTTGCTTGGTACGGCAGGCGGGGAGCAGGTCAATTTCTGTGACCCGGGGTTTTGCGCATTTTAGGAAGCCAGTGAGTTCCATGGAACTACACATCGAAGATGTTCGGGCTCCCCATCCTTGGCTGCTCATGAGCACTATTCCCAAGTCAGGTAGATTTTTTTACGATCATCGTCGTTGTAGGTCCCTTCCATTCGCTTTTTGCCCTCCACGGGTTTCAGGCGTGCAATTATGGTCATAGGTCCGGAACGGTTTGAACAGTTTTTCGGACTAAAAGCCCAGGCCCCGTCAATAAACTCAGCATTTGTCTCGGCCAATTGGCAATAAGGCCACCATACAACTTTCAGCATCGCCTGTCCGGGAGAATCCATCCGGATCAATTGGACTTCCACTCTGTTGGAGTGACCGCTGCCACTGTTACTCCACCAGCCCTCCATGTGTTTTGGCAGTACCTCCTGAGCTGTGGCCGAATAGCCGGAGAGCAGGAACAACAACATTGTGAGCAGGCACTTGGACATGGCGGACCTTTGAAGGTGGATCTAAGTGTGAGTATTCAAGACTTTAGGGCTACGTCTTGGAGGGAGCGGACCGAATCTTGACTCCTGCTGTTTTTTCACTGTTGGCCGACCTCCGTTGCCTCAATCACTCTATATGCCGTGTGAAACCGATTGGCGATATAACGCTCTGGGATCGCTTTATATTCGGTTAATTGGCTTTGGTGCGACCAACTGCTACCCCTGACTCCATCAGGCTAGATGTAAGCAATGTACCCGGGACAGAAGTTCGCTGGCTAGGAATGACCCCTCGCAGTAATAGACGCGGCCTTTAGACTCAAGACCTAACCTTCAAGGCCCGGTATTGCACTCCATTTACAGGTGGGCTTATCGCCTTGTAAAATACCGGGTCAGCCCGAGTAATGTCAGGCCAAAAGATAAGATGATGACCGTAGAGGGCTCTGGAATACTTGACACCAAATTGAGGCCGGCGCCAGAAACACTAAAGTCCTTATAGTATTGGGTAAGTGTTCCGCTACCTGAGTTGGCAGCATAAAACCCTAGACGTGTCTCGGTAATACCATCGAATTCCGGGTTGACTGGACCCGCCCCGGAAAAATTCTGAAAATTATTCGCCAGGAAAGTTCCATCGTACAGTTGACTCGTAAAAGTCGAATTTACCCCAGTATTTTTGAGATGTTGCCCATATAGAATTCCATTTTGCTCAATGAGAAACCCGATTGCTTGGCCGTCACCGAAGCTTCCGAGGCCGGCAAGATCGCTCAATTTAACTTGAAAAGAACCTCCATTGATAAATGCTCTCTGCAGGGAGTAACCTCCCGCATATGCAAAATCACTTGATCCAGTGTTGGTTGTTATTTTACTCGAGCCGTCGACTAAGGGCGTGAAACTAGCGGAGCCAGTGCCACCGGAAACCTTAATCCAAGTCGAAAAGTTATTGCCATCGTATGTTGACGCGCTCGCACTATTGGCGCAAGCGGCGATCACGGCAAGTAAAAGAAGCGTTCTTTCCGGAATGTTCATTTAGGGCAACCTCGTCGTTTGTTTAATTGAAATTCCTGTCGCTTGTTTGGCGCTCTATATTTTTGTCCTGCATGCACCAAGACTCATTAATGACTTGTCTTTTCATATAAAGTTGGTGGCTGAGTTGGGTGTCGAATTTGCTGGTGTAGCCCTTATTATTATTTTGGCTACTCCGCTGTTCCGTCGGCAGTTTTAGAAAATAAATTCCTCAATTCTGGCGGGACTGGCTGAATGTGTGCAATCGATGATTTTGGTAAAATTAACTCGCGCGGAGAGTTGCGCTAGCCTTCTTCATTGTGAGTTTCGGATGGCGGGGAAAAGGTAATTTTTCACTCTAAAATCCACCCCGAGGCAAACGGCGTTTAACAAAGGTGTCGGCATCCAGGGCGGTTGAGTTCGCGCCCTGTTTGGGTGCACAGGCGGGTACATTAGTGCTGCCGTCCTTTGGCTATGGACGTTGCAGCGCTACTCACGACGTGCGCTGCGGCCCCAATTTCAACAACGCTTAGTGGGACTGCGCCCACAGGCAATGGCACGCTTGACTGCAACTCAGGACAACTTAGATTTTTTTCAGCGCAGCGATACCAGCTAACTCAATCATGGACTGGGGCCTCTGTCCTCATTGACAGGAGTTCAATGCATGAGATCCATCTGTTTGCTCATCCTCTTGTTGTTCTCACAGCTTGCTGTGGCTGATGAAAACACAAGGCTCAAGCTTTCGGCTGCGCTAATTGCCGGCTCCCCATGGAGCTTCAGCAACAGGCATGTCTCTGAAACAGAGAGTTGGCGGCGCGCTCAAGACGGGAGTTTGGAGTACATGTCGTCATATGCTTCGGGCGTCTGGGTTAAGCAGGTTTTTGAAGCAAACGACACGCTTGTCCGCTCTTCTCGTGCCGGGGGAAACACCATCACCTACTACCTGGATAGCGATGGAAACGCAGCGGCTACCCACTCAAAGAACCTATCAGTATTCAAGTCAATTCAACGAGAGCAAGGCAATGCCGTTCAGGCCACCAGGCAGCCGGACTTGCCACAAAAGGCTGCGTCGAGCCCGTGACTTCGGACGCAAGGCCTGTGGCTCAAACCTTCCAGCGCTAGGCCCGGCCTGAGGGGCAGGCCTCCCATCTTGCATTTTTAAGCCACATCGCCTCGCGGCGCTGGAAGGTCAGCCTCTTGTTCGCGGCCTGTCTAAGCGCCCAATAGCGCAACTTCTCAAGGCGACCGGCGGGAATTGGCCGTTCTGGAGGCCAATAGAACGCTCTACTCCTGATCGTTTGGGCTGCTGGGTCGTGTCAAATCCAACTTGTCAGTTGCATTCAGATTAACGGCCGCTCCGGGCACTAAGCGGGCCCCATGCTCCCCAAGCATTTGCCGAAGCAAAGATATCGCGCCGCGCTGGGATTACGCCCCGCTAGTTGACGATTGAAATGGTTGAAGTCCACTAGCGCAACCTTGACTCAGGTCAAGACCATAGCCATCGCCGGCACATATGGTCGCTGAATGTTTACTCGAGTTCGCAGCCTAGTCGGAAAACTGGCCCTTATTCAAACCAGCTTTCTGCTGGTGGCACTCGCCTCGATCGCTTTTACCTTATGGGTGTCTTGGCAGTTAGAAGGTGGTGCCGGCGCCATCAATGAGGCTGGTCGCATGCGCATGCTCAGCTACCGGATGACGCTGTCGCATACGGAGGAGCGAGAGACACAGTTGCAAGAGGACGTGCGCAACTTTGATGCGATGGTGGGCGGCCTGCGTAAGGGTGATGCGCAAAGGCCTTTGTTCGTGCCAGACACTGCCGACTGCAGTGATCGCCTGGCCTTGGTTGAAAACCAATGGCCTATCTTCCGCGCCAGTCTTTTGGGCCCAACTGATGCGGGAGAACTGCGCCAACAAGCCGATGCCTTTGTTGCGAAGGTGGACGAACTGGTGGGGGCGATTGAGCACACCATTGCGGCGCGCACCGCCATATTGGGCGCGCTTTGCTTCGGCCTTGTGGTGCTGGTCGTGGCGGCCTCGGTGGCTTTTGTCTCAGGGGCTTTTGTCTGGATCATCCAGCCTCTGCAGCGGCTTCGCGATGGCTTACAGCAGATGGGCGCAGGCAATTTGGCGGCGCGTGTGGACGAGCAATCGCCGGTTGAAGAGTTCACTAGCTTGGCCAAGGGCTTCAACCACATGGCTATTGCTTTGCAGCAGGCCTATGCAGGGCTGGAAGGCAAAGTCAAAGAAAAGACTGCACACTTGGCCCAGCAGAACGAACGCCTGGAAGCCTTGTATGACGTGGCCCAGATGTCAGGCCTCACCGATCAGACCCTTGAGACCCTGGCGCACTCATTCGCTGAAAAACTCGCTCGCATTGCACGTGCAGATGCCTGCGCGGTGCGCTTGGCGGCTGAAGATGGCGAGCGCCTGTTGCTACTCGGCCAAGCCTCTTTGCCGCAAACCATGATTGATGCGGAGCGCTGTCTTCGCAAAGGCGAATGTGCTTGTGGCGCCACGCTGCAAGCCTCGCCGCAGCCCCCCACTGGCCCCAAGGTGATTGCCATTCAGGCCTTGCCGACCCCCAAGCTGGGGCATTGCGAAGCTGCGGGCTTTCAAAGCGTGATGTCCATTCCGATGCGGGCCGGCGCTCGCCTGGTGGGTGAGGTGGAATTGTTTTTCAGCAGCGAACGCCGCCTGAGTGAATCGGAAGGCGTGTTGTTGGATGCCCTGGTCGGCCAGTTCGGGGTGCAGGTCGACAACCTTCGCTTGGTTTCGCGCGACCGCGAAATGGCGGTATCGGAGGAGCGCAATCTGCTGGCTCAGGAATTGCACGACTCCATCGCCCAGGTCTTGGCGTTTTTGAAGATCCAAGTGCAACTGCTACGAAGTGCCATGAGCAAGAACCGGCCCGAGCAAATCGAACTCACGGTGGACGAAATCGATGCCGGGGTGAAGGAGTGTTACGCCAATGTGCGGGAGCTGCTGGTGCACTTCCGCACCCGGCCCGGCCACGAAGACATTGAACATGCCCTGCGCAACACCCTGAGCAAGTTCGAGCGCCAAAGCGGGCTCAGCACCCATCTGAGCCTGCAAGGCGACGGCCTCCCCCTACCCCCCGATGCCCAAATTCAAGTTCTGCACATCATCCAGGAAGCCTTGTCCAATGTGCTCAAGCATGCCCAGGCCGATCATGTCTCGCTGCGGGTTGAGCAGCTGCCGCGCTGGACCTTTGAGGTGCAAGACAACGGCAGTGGATTCCAGCGCCTGCCTCCTGACGATAGTCATATCCATGTGGGACTACAGATCATGCGCGAGCGCGCCCAACGCATAGGTGCTCAGCTCAGCATTGACAGCCCAGCCGAAGGCGGCACCCGTGTGCGCCTGCAACTGCCCATGCAAAGCGCATTCACCAGCAGCAAAGCTGAGCTGTCCTTGGATGCCTCGACCCACCAAAACCAACAGTCCCCTACCCTGACATGAAGCCCACTTCCGTCCTGGTCGTCGATGACCACACCCTGTTTCGCCGTGGCCTGATCGCTTTGCTCAAGCAGGAAGACGGCGTGGTGGTACTGGGTGAAGCGGCCGACGCCAGTGAGGCCTTGAGCGCGGCCCTGACTTTGCAGCCCGATTTGATCTTGCTGGACAACCACATGCCCGGCATGCGCGGCGTTGTCCTGCTGCCCGAGTTGCGTCGCAAGGTGCCCGGCGCCCGGGTGTTGATGTTGACCGTTAGCGAAGATGAGCAAGACCTCAGCGAAGCACTACGCAACGGTGCCCAAGGTTATCTGCTGAAAACGGTGGACGGCGAGGACTTGGCTGCGGCCCTGATACGGACCATGCGCGGTGAATCGGTGGTCAGCCCCGAGATGTCGCACAAGCTGCTCAATGCCTTCCGCAGCAGCGCCACAGCAGTTGCGCCCGCAGCATGCGCAGACCCTGAGCGGGTCGAGCCCTTGCCTTTGTCGCCCCGCGAGTTGGAGATCCTGCGCGAACTCACCCGGGGCTCAAGTAACAAGGAAATTGCACGGCAACTGAGCATCGCCGAGCCCACGGTCAAGATCCACGTTCAACACATCTTGCGCAAGCTGGGGGTCAGCTCCCGAGTGCAGGCAGCAGTTTGGGGTAGTGAACGCGGCATGGTCGCTTGAACGCGGCGAGATTTCATGTCTCGCTGGGCAGGAGGTCTCGGCGCCAAGCTATGTTCTTGATGCAGTTCAAGAAACCGTATTAATGACATTGACCATCGCCGCGGCCTACGGGCAGTATCCAAAAACTCACGCTTTCGCACGGGCGTTCTCAGAGATGTCATGCGAGCAGCGCACCTAGCTTTTGGCCCAAGCCCGGAGGGATGCTGATGAAGACCGCCCACTTGCCGCTGCGCGTATTGCTCGGTGCCGGTTTCGGAACCCTGATTCTCTTGTTAGTGGCCTCGATTGGATTGGCCTCGACGCGGATGCAAGCTCTCGGCGAAGTCAGCCGGACCATGATTCAGCAAGACTGGGTCAAGGCTGAAGCCGCCAACATCGTCAACGCAACTACCCGTGCCAATGCGCGGCGAACGATGGAGCTTTTGATCGCTACCGATGCGGGACAGCGGGATCGGATCAATGCGGACATTGCTGCCAACAAGAAGAAGATTGACCAAGCCCTGTCGCAATTGAATGAGCTGGTGCAGCGCCCTGACGGCAAGGCGCTCCTGGCCACCATCGTCGAGAGACGGGGCCGATTTGTGAAGGCCTTCACTCGCGTGGCCAGCTTGGTGGCCGAGGGGCGGCGCGACGAGGCGGTCAACGTGATGAATCAAGAAACCCTGCCCGCCATCGATGACTTGCAGCAGCCCATCAATGCCTTGGCCGACCTGCAGCGCCAGATCGTCACCGACAAAGGCAATGAGATGGCGGCAAGCATCAGCTTTACCGTCAAAGTTCTGGCCCTGCTTGGTCTTGTTGGTGCAGTGTTCGCGGTCGTGGTGGCCATGGTGGTGTACCGCGCCATTGCCTTGCCGATGCGCCATGCAGTCTCACTCGCTCAATCAGTGGCGGCAGGCGATCTAAGCCGTCATATCGAGCTCGGCGGGAATAACGAGACGGGGCAGCTTTTGCAAGCCTTGTCACTGATGAACGCGAGCCTGACGCGCATGGTCGGCCAGGTCCACCAAGGTAGCGAGGCCATCTCAACGGCCACCGGCGAAATCGCCGCCGGCAATCTCGACCTTTCGCAGCGCACCGAGGAGCAGGCGGCGGCATTGCAGCAGACGGCGGCTTCGCTGCAGGAGCTCGCTGGCACGGTCAAAGAGAATTTTGAGTCTGGCCGTCATGCCAACGAACTGGCCTCAACGGCCGCCGCCGTGGCCGCCAAGGGCGGCGCTGTGGTCGGCCGGGTGGTGGACACCATGGAGGCGATTGCCGGCTCCTCGCGCCGCATCGGCGACATCATCGGCGTGATCGATGGCATTGCTTTTCAAACCAATATCTTGGCGCTCAACGCAGCGGTCGAGGCGGCCCGTGCCGGCGAGCAGGGGCGCGGCTTTGCCGTGGTGGCCAGCGAGGTGCGCAGCCTGGCCGGGCGCTCGGCAACCGCAGCCCGTGAAATCAAGGGCTTGATCGCCGACTCGGTGGGCAATGTCAATGAAGGCTGTCGCCTGGTCGAACAGGCTGGCAGCACCATGGACGAGATTGTGGTCAGCGTGCGCCGGGTGGCCGATCTGATGCGCGAAGTGACGCAGGCCAGTGAGGAGCAGACCAGCGGCATTGCCCAGATCAACCAGGCCATGGGGCAGATGGATCAGGTGACGCAAGGCAATGCCGCGCTGGTGGAAGAAGCCGCTTCGGCTGCCGAATCGCTGGCCGCGCAGGCCCATGCGCTGGTGCGTCTGGTCAGCGTATTCCGCTTGGATCCAAGCGCCCGCCCCTAGGCGCAGCCGCACTGCCCTCCCCCACAGCAGGAGCCAGCGATGAGCTATTTCAAATGGGCCAGCGATATGGTGATCGACGACGGCCCCATCGATCAGGATCACCTGCACCTGGTGCAGTTGGTCAACGATTTGCACAGCGCCACCAGTGAGGGGCAAGGCAAAGAAGTAGTCGGCCAAATCCTGGATCAGTTGCTGGCCTACACCGCCGATCATCTGTCCCGTGAAGAGCAGCTGATGCGGGCTGCAGGCTTCCCGAACCTGGAACGCCACCAGCAAGGCCACGCCAAATTCATCGCCCAGTTGCATGCACTCAAACAGCGCTACGACGCCGGCAGCCTGGCAGTGGCTGCCCAGTTGTCTGCGGTGCTGCGCGATTGGTTGTCCCTGCACATTCGGCGCTCGGACAAAGAGCTTTTGGCCTATCTCAAGCAAAAGTCCCAGCGCTGAAACTCAGGCGGATCTTGCGCGCCTCTCCATAAGCTTCATTTTAGATATTGCTTTTAGCGGGAATTCCCGAGACAATAGTTGCATACAAAATGCAACTTATAGGGATCTGCATGAATTCCGTCTCCACCCCCACTGCCGCCGCTGCCATCATCGATGTACGCCAGATCCCGCCATCTCAGCGCCACGACCTGATCTTTCAGTACTTTGAAAGCCTGCCTATTGGCGCCTGGTTTGACTTGCATAGCGACCATGAGCCGCTGCCGCTGAAGCAGCAATTCCAAGCCATCTGGCCGGGCCAGTTTGATTGGGAGGTGCTGGAAGGCGGGCCGCAGCAATGGCGCCTGCGCATTGGCCGGCGCCCCGCCGGCAAGAGTTGCTGCGGATGCTGCAGCGGCGCCGCGAACTGATCCCTGCCGAGCACAGAGGTCGCCATGAGTAAGGTATTCCTGCAATTGCAAGAGCCGCCCCTGCGGCGCCGGCCAGGCGAAGGCCTGGCCCTTTGGGACTTGGGCTTTCGCCCTTTCTATTTGCTGGCGGCCACGCTCGCATTGTTGTCCGTGCCTTTGTGGGCGCTGCAATTCAGTGGCCTGCTGGGTCATGGCGGCCTGCGCGGCTCGGCCTGGCATGCTCATGAGATGCTGTTCGGCTACGCGCTGGCCATCATCATCGGCTTTCTGTTTACGGCCGGTCGCAACTGGTCGGGCCAGCCCACACCGACTGGCCGGCCCCTGATGGGCTTGGCAGCCCTTTGGGTGCTGGCCCGCGTGCTGGTGCTCTCGCCTTGGGTTTGGGCTTCGCTGCTGGTCAATGTGGCCGTGCCGTGGCTGGCAGCATGGGGGCTCTGGCGGGCTTTGCACGCCGGTGGCAACAGGCGCAACTACTTCTTTGTCGGCTTGCTGCTGGCCATCGGCCTGGCCACCGCTGCCCTGCATCTGAGTGAGTTGGGCCTCTTGGCGCAGTTGCCCCTGCCGGCGGCGCTGGCCCGCGGTTTGGGTCTGCCCTTGGCCTTGGATCTGCTGCTCTTCATCATCGCGGTGATGGCCGGGCGCGTGTTACCCATGTTCTCGAACAACGGCGTGCCCGGCATGAATGCCCGGCGCGACGACCGGGTGGAGCGCGCCGCCCTGGGCAGCGTCTTGCTGCTCGCAGTTGGCGATGCTGTGGGCCTGAGTGGGCCGGCCATGCTGCTGCCCCTGCTTGCGGGCCTCGTGGCCCATGGCTGGCGCTTTGCGCTGTGGCAGCCCTGGAAGACCCTGCGCAACCCTCTGGTCTGGGTGCTGCACGCGGCCTACGCATGGCTGCTGCTGCATTTGGCCCTGCGCGCGGCGGCGGCGCTGCAATGGCTGCCGGCCTCGCTAGCCACCCATGCCCTCACGGTCGGCCTGATTGGCCTGATCACCCTGGGCATGATCACCCGCACCGCACTGGGCCACACCGGCCGGCCCTTGAAGGCCGGGCCCATCGAGACCGCCGCTTACCTGGCCATGTTGGGAGCGGCCCTGCTGCGTGTTTTTCTCCCGCTGTTGATGCCGGCCGCCCTGCTGCAGGCGGTCTGGCTTTCCGCCGCACTCTGGGCCGCGGCATTCGCTCTGTATTTGTGGCGTTATGGGCCCATGCTGCTGCGCCCGCGCATCGACGGCCTGCCCGGCTGAGCGCAGATGTAAGCCCAAGATGCAAGTCACGCCTGCAGGCTTTGGCGTCTAGGCTGCGACGCTCCAACTTTTCCACCGATCAGACCCACCAGGAGAACACCCGATGCGCCTGACCACCATGACCGATTACGCCCTGCGCATGCTGATCTATCTGGGCCAACACCCGGAACGGCTTTGCACCACCGCAGAAGTCGCGCAAGCCTATGACATCTCGGAGGCGCATCTGACCAAGATCACCCATCAGCTTGGCCTCGGTGGTTGGATCAGCACGGTGCGCGGCAAGGGCGGCGGCATGCGCCTGGCCCTGGCGCCGAGCGAGATCATGTTGGGTGAGCTGGTGCGGGCCATCGAGACGGATTTCTATCTGGTCGAATGCCTTGGCACGGGCAATGCCTGCAACCTCACCGGTCGCTGCCGGCTGACAGGCATCTTCAACGAGGCCCTGGCCGCCTTTCTGGAGCAGCTCGATCGCCACAGCTTGGCCGACCTCCTGAGCCCGACGCCGCCGGGTGCCGCTGCAGGCATCCGAGAAATCAAGCTCGGCATGCCCCTTCCCGCCCCAGCCAGCCGCCGCAAGAAGGGCAACCATGATCCCGCCTGATAGCCCGGCTTTGCCGCGGCGTGTGATTCCACTCTACGCGGCTGAAACCAAGGTCTACCCCCGCTCGGTCAGCGGCCGCTTTGCCAATTGGCGTTGGCTGATGGTGGCGCTGACCCAGCTCTTCTTCTACGGCATGCCCTGGCTGCAGTGGAACGGCCGCCAAGCCCTGCTCTTCGATCTGGAGGCCGGCCGCTTTTATGTGCTGGGCCTGCTGCTCTACCCGCAGGACTTCATCTACCTGGCGGCCTTGTTGGTGCTCAGCGCCCTGGCCCTGTTCTTCTTCACGGCCGTGGCCGGTCGCCTGTGGTGTGGCTACAGCTGCCCGCAAACGGTCTACACCGAGATGTTCCTCTGGATCGAGCGCCACACCGAAGGCGACCGGCAAGCCCGCATGCGCCTGGACCGCGAACCCTGGTCCTGGCCCAAGATCGGACGCAAATGCGCCAAGCATGGTGGCTGGCTCGCCCTGTCGCTGCTGACCGGATTCAGCTTTGTGGCCTATTTCATTCCGGTGCGCGAACTGGCCGGCCAGGTGATGAGCCTGAGCCTACAGGCCTGGCCATTGTTCTGGGTGCTGTTCTATGCCGGGGCAACCTATGGCAACGCCGGCTTTCTGCGCGAGCAGATGTGTAAATACATCTGCCCCTATGCCCGCTTCCAAAGCGCCCTGATCGACGCCGACTCCTTGATCATCAGCTATGACGCCCAGCGCGGCGAGCCGCGCGGCGCCCGCTCGCGCAAGCAAGAGATAACGCCCCTGGCAAGCGGCGCCGCTGACTGCATCGATTGCACCTTGTGCGTGCAGGTTTGCCCCACCGGCATTGACATCCGCAATGGCTTGCAAAACGAGTGCATAGGCTGCGCCGCCTGCATTGATGTCTGCGACCAGGTGATGGACAAGGTCGGTGCGCCGCGAGGCTTGATCCGCTATGCCACTGAGAACGGCATCACCGGTCAATGGAGCCGCAAGCAAATGCTGGCGCGCGTGCTGCGGCCGCGGGTGCTGCTGTACGGCGCGGCCTTGATGGCGCTCAGTCTGGCCTTCGTTTTCAGCGTGTATCAGCGTGAAGCGCTCTTGATCAATGTGATCAAAGACCGCCAAGTCATGGCGCGCCAAGTTGACGAGGGCGAGATCGAAAACGTCTACCGCCTGCAGTTGATCAACCGCACCGAACGGCCCTTGCAACTGCGCTTGCGGGCCGATGGCCTGCCGGGGCTGCAACTGCTGGCCCAGGGCGTGGAAAGCATCAGCGTGGCGCCTTCCAGCATTGGCACCCTGCCGGTGCAGTTGCGCCTGCCGCCCACCGCTGGATTGGCGTCCGGGGCACACCCTGTTCAGATTGAGGCGCAGGAGTTGGGCGGCGGCGCCAAGACTTTCACGGCCAAAGCCGTGTTCTTTGTCCCCCGCTAGCGCTGGCGCAGATCTTGGCCTCAGCGCACCGCCCCTTCTTCAGCGCCGCAGCCGCGGTTTGGTTGGGTGCTGCTGGTTTTTGGGCCTGGCAATTGCTGGGTACAGCGCCCCAGGCAGGCTTGCTGCTGCCCGCCGGCCTGCTGCATGGCTGGAGCATGAGCTTGGGCTTTATGCCCCTCTTCATCGCCGGATTCGCGCTGACCACGGTGCCGCGCTGGTTGGGCCTCCCGATGCCGCCGGCGGGGGCGGTCTTCTGGCGTAGCGCATGGCTTGCCGTCCTGGGCTGGGCCTTGCTGCTGCTTGGCGCAGCAATGGGCTGGCGGGGCACTGCCGCCTTGGGCGCGGCGATGCCCGCCCTGGTGCTGGGCGATGTCAGCCGGCGCCTCTGGGCTGATTGCCGCCGCCCTGGTGCCAGGCACTCGGGCCATGCGCGGGGGCTTGCCCTGGGGCTGCTCGTGCTGGCCCTGTGTCAAGCCCTGGCAGCCTTCGCGCTGCTCGGCGAGCAACTCTTGCTGCTGCGCCTGGCCATTCATGCCGGGCTGAACCTCGGCGTGGCCGGCGTGTTTGCCCTGGCCTTGCAGCGGCTCACGCCCTTCTTGCATCAAGACGGGCGGCGCCAAGCTCTGCTTTTAATTGCCCTGTTGAGCGGCCTGGCCTTACGCGCTGCACTGGATTTCGCCACTTTGCTGGCCTACCCACCGTCTGCGCTTGTGGCCTGGACCAGCGCCGCGGCATTGCTGGGCCTGGGGATCTGGCTCTGGCGGGATGCTTGGGCGCCGGAGCTGGCTGCCGCACGGCGTACGCCCCTGGTCGCACAACTGCATTTGGGCTATCTCTGGCTGGGCCTGAGCTTTCTCTTGGACGCCGCGGCTTTGGCCGCCGCCGCCAGCGGCCACCCGGCCTGGCTCGGCCTTGCCCCGCAACACGCCATGAGCCTCGGCTTTATGGGCAGCACCTTGCTGGCCATGGTCAGCCGGGTCAGCGCTGTGCAGCAAGGCCGCAGCGTGGCGGTGGACCGCCCGCTTTGGGCCATGCAAGCGCTTCTGCAAGCGACGACTCTGATCCGCCTCGCGGCCGATTTCAGCACCCATCGCGGTCTGCTGCTGGCCTTGGCTGGCGCCGGCTTTGCACTCTTGGCGCTGAGCTGGAACTGCCGCTATCTGCCCTGGCTCTTGAGCCCAAATCAAAAGAAGGGAAGCAATCGATGAATGAGTCAGACATGGACGCATTGCGTCTTCGCATCTTGGCCGCCCTGGACAAGGTCTTGGACCCGGAGATTGGTGAAAGCATCGTGGCGCTTGGACTGCTGGAGTCGCTGACTCTGAGCCCCGGCTTGGCGGAACTGCTGCTCATTCCCACCAGTGCCACCTGCCCGATGGCGGACCAACTCATGGATGAAGCCGGCTGCGCCATCGAAGCGGAATGCCCGCCGGATTGGCGTATCGAAGTCGATATGGACTGGGACCTGATATGGTCGCCCAAGCGCATGACGCCGGCCTTGCGCCAACGCCTCGGCTGGCCCGAGCCGCAGGCATGAGCACGCGCCGCAAGCCCGGGCCCAGCCACTGGGCACGCATCGTGACTCGCCTGTGCCTAGCCCTGGCGGCCTTGAACTTGCTGGGCGCGCTGGCCGGCGGCCTGGCCCGCTTCGGCTGGCAGGTCTTGCCCGCGCCATTGGCCGCTCAGGTTTTGCAAGAGCACGGCGCCTTGCTGATGGCCGGATTCTTCGCCAGCTTGATCAGCCTGGAGCGCGCCCTTGCCTTGCACCGTGGCACCTGGCTGCCCCTGATGTCGGGTCTCGCGGGCCTCTTGGCAATGGCGGGCTTTGCGGCTTGGGCGGCCTGGGCATGGCTCTTGTCCAGCATCGGCCTGTGTGGCCTGTATCTGTGGGCGGCGCGCACGCGAGCCTTGTCTTTGCCCCTGGCCGTCGAAGCCAGCGGCGCCGCCGCCCTGGTGTGGGCGGCACTGGCCTATGCCTTGGGCAACCTGGAGCAAGCACGCTGGGCCTGGAGTTTGTTCTTGCTGCTGACCATTGTTGGCGAACGGCGTGAGTTGATGCGCTTGCGCCCGCTGCCCGCCTGGGCGAGCCAGCTCTTTCTTTTTGCCTGGGCGCTGCTGGCCCTGGCGGCCGTGCTTTTGATGGGGCCCC
Organism: uncultured Roseateles sp.; assembly: GCF_945956965.1. Classification (GTDB taxonomy): domain Bacteria; phylum Pseudomonadota; class Gammaproteobacteria; order Burkholderiales; family Burkholderiaceae_C; genus Paucibacter_A. Next base: position 44,617 of record NZ_CAMFJS010000017.1, on the reverse strand, counting down.
GTGCGCATTGGGGTGCGCAACTGGGCTGGCTGCTCTTCGGCCTGCTGGCCCTATGGCTGCTGGCTTTCGATCTGGCCCGCCTGCAATGGCGCCAAAGTGGCTGGGCCGGCCATACGGCGCGTTGCTTGATGGTGGGCTATGGATGGCTCCTGGCGGCCAGCGCGGCGGGGCTCGGCGGCCAAGGCGGGGTGGGCGGCGTGGCCTGGCACCTGATGTGGCTGGGCTTTGTTTTCGCCATGGTCTTCGCCCATGTGCCCATCATGTTGCCCGTGCTGCTGGGCCTGCGCCCGCTCCACAGTGCTTGGGCCTTGCTGCCACTTGGCCTGATGGCCTTGAGCTTGCTGCTGCGAACGTTTGCGGTGCTCACGCACCGGTCCGACTGGCTCGTCTGGGCCGGCGCCGGGCATGGCCTGGCGCTTGTGAGCTTTGCGCTGATCGTGGCCCTGCTGTGCAAGGCCGAGGCTCAGCGGCTGACGCTGGCTTTGCAAAAACCGCGCAGCCGTTGAACATCGGGGATCCAGACTTCGCTGTGCTGCATCTCGATCAAGCCGCTCTCCTGAAACTGCCGCAGGGTGCGTGACAGGGTTTCAGGCGTGGCGCCAAGCTGTGCGGCGAGGTCGCGCTTGAGCTCGCTGATGACCAAATGGTCGGCGCTGTCTGACTGCTGCAACTGCAGCAGCAGCCATTCGGCCAAGCGCACCGGGAAATCCTTGATGGTCAGCGCCTGGCGGGCCGCAATGGCTTCGCAGCTGAACCTGGACAGGCTGGCCAACAAGGCGCCCAGCAGCACCGGCTCCTCTCGACTCAGCCGCAGCACCTCGGTGGCCGGGAACTCATGCGCCAGCACCGCCGTGGTGGCGATGGCGGTCTCAGGGTAGAGCGAACAACTCCAGGCACTCGATAAGTCCAGCCATTGGCCAGCGCTCAGCGAGTGGCTTTGCCACCACTTGCCCTTTTCCGAGCGCTTACCCATGCTGACCTTGCCGCGCACCAGCAGCCACAGGCTGCCTTTGTTGGCAAAGCCCTCGTGCAGCACCCGACCGCGGGCGCGCACCCGGTGGCTGCGGCCCAGGCCGGCCAGCTCGTTCAGGGTCTGAGGCGCATCGAGCAGCGCAGGCCACGCCTGCTCCAAGGCCTGGCGCACTTGCCTGGCTTGAAGCTGTGCCGGGCTGAGCTGCGGGCCGCTGTACGGGGTGGTTTCTGAGTGAATCAAAGCATTCATGAGGCGCTGCTTTCTGAGTGGAAACGGGCGTCAATTCCTGGGTGATGAGTCGACCATCGAAGGCCGGGCCTCGGCATTGACCTGGCATAAGAAACCGAGCTTTTTTGTCGGAAAAGGGCCAGACATGGCCTCGTCTCGGCCCGATTCACCCTGGCCCCGCGGCCGCCGGCGCCCTTCGGCGAGCACGCAAGAAGCCCTCGCGCCCTTCTTGCCGCGATTGCCTTGTCTTCCCGTCTTAATTGCGCGTTATGCCATTGCCGGCGTGCTGCTGAAAACGCGCAAAAGTGTCGCCAGGAGAACGTGCTTCATCGCGATAGAAGGCGGCGTGACTTGTGTTGCCGCAAGGCTTTGGCTTGAGTTCGGTCAAGCGTGGTGGCGATGCGTGGCTTCGTGTCTGTCCTTAAACCAGTTCAAGGACGAGGCCTGGGTGCAGCGGGACGATTACCGCAGTTCTCAACACGTTCAACCAGCGTTCAGAGTTTCATCCAGAAGAAAAGAGGTACGACATGAAGCAAGACAGAACACCCACCCAACGTGCTGCTCGCGGTCCCCTGCTCCGGCTCAGTCTGCTGGGTCAACTGGCCTTGTTGGTGGCACTGCCCTTGAGTGCAGTGGCTCAAGAAGGCAAGAAAGACATCAGCGCGGGCGATGTGAAGTACCACGCCGCCCCCTCGGCTCTGACCGATGTGCCCATGGTGCAAAGCAGCAACCCCAAGGCGCCGCCGATGACGCAGGCCGAGTTCGACACGGCCCGCAAGATCTACTTCGAGCGCTGCGCCGGCTGCCACGGCGTGCTGCGCAAGGGCGCCACCGGCAAACCGCTGACGCCCGACATCACCCTGGGCAAGGGCACCGACTATCTGAAGGTCTTCATCGCCTACGGCTCGCCCGCCGGCATGCCCAACTGGCAGACCTCGGGCGAGATGAGCGAGCAGCAGGTGGACCTGATGGCCCGCTACATCCAGCACGACGCGCCGACACCGCCCGAGTTCGGCATGGCCGATATGAAGGCCAGTTGGAAGGTCGTTGTGCCGCCCGAGAAGCGGCCGACCAAGAAGATGAACAACTACAACATCGAGAACATCTTCTCGACCACGCTGCGCGACACCGGCGAAGTGGCCCTGATCGACGGCGACACCAAGCAGATCATCAACATCGTCAAGACCGGCTACGCGGTGCACATCTCGCGCACCTCGGCCTCGGGCCGCTATCTGTTCGTGATCGGTCGTGACGCCAAGATCAATATGATCGATCTGTGGATGGAAAAGCCCGACAACGTGGCCGAAATCCGCATGGGTCTGGAAGCCCGTTCGGTGGAGGCCAGCAAGTACAAGGGCTATGAGGACAAGCTGGTGATTGCCGGCGCCTACTGGCCGCCCCAGTACGTGATCATGAAGGGCGACACCCTGGAGCCGCTGAAGATCGTCTCCACCCGCGGCAACACCGTGGACAAGCAGGAGTACCACCCCGAGCCGCGCGTGGCCTCCATCGTGGCCAGCCACTACCGGCCTGAGTTCATCGTCAACGTCAAGGAAACCGGCAAGACCTTGATGGTGGACTATTCGGACCTCAATGCGCTCAAGACCATCGAGGTCGGCACCGCCCGCTTCTTGCATGACGGTGGCTGGGACAGCACCAAGCGCTACTTCATGGTGGCCGCCAACCAGAGCAACAAGATCGCCGTGGTGGATGCCAAGGAAGACAAGTTGGTCAAGTTGGTCGAGGTCAGCAAGATCCCGCATCCGGGCCGCGGCGCCAACTTCATCCACCCCAAGTTCGGCCCGGTCTGGAGCACCGGCCACTTGGGTGATGAGGCCATCTCGCTGGTCGCGACCGATCCGGTGAAGCACAAGCAATACGCCTTCAAGGAAGTGGCGCAGATCAAGGGCCAGGGCGGCGGTGCGCTGTTCATCAAGACACATCCGAAGTCCACCCATCTGTACTCAGACACACCGCTGAACCCCGATGCGGCCATCTCCCAGTCGGTCGCCGTGTTTGACATCAATGCCTTGGACAAGGGCTTCAAGGTCTTGCCCATCGCCGAGTGGGCGGGCTTGAAGGATGACGGCGCCAAACGCGTAGTTCAGCCGGAGTACAACAAGGCCGGCGATGAGGTCTGGTTCTCCGTGTGGTCCGCCAAGGACAAGGAAAGCGCCATCGTGGTGGTGGACGACAAGACGCTCAAGCTCAAGGCCGTGATCAAGGACCCGCGCCTGATCACACCGACCGGCAAGTTCAACGTCTACAACACCCAGCACGACGTCTATTGATCTCAAGCGGCCCCGCTGCCCGATGGCGGTGGGGCCCATGACCCAAGGAGTTATGAATCATGCGAATCGCGTCCATCATCGCCATGGCAAGTGTCGCCCTCTTGAGTGCTTCGGCCGTGCAAGCCGACGAAGCGGCGCTCAACAAGGCCGGCTGCATGGCCTGCCATGCCAAGGACAAGAAGCTGGTCGGCCCGTCCTTCAAGGACATTGCCGCCAAATACAAGGGTCAGGACGCCTCAGCCGCGTTGGCGCAGAAGGTGCGCAGCGGTGGCAAGGGCGTTTTCGGCCCCATCCCCATGCCGCCCAATCCGCCCGAGAAAATCAGCGATGCCGACCTCAAGGAGGGGGTGGGATGGATCCTCAAGCAATGAGCTGACCAAGACCTCAGTCAGCCAGATGGGCGCCTAGGAAAGCTATGGGCGCCCATTTACTTCGTGGTTCCAGCCGCCTCAGGCGCCGACCGCCCGCGCCTCTTGCAAGACCAGCTCCACCAGAGGCGCCAGCTCGGCCGCGCTGAAGTGGGGCGGCGCGCCGGCGAGGTCTGGCGCATCGCCCACCATCGCCACGATGCCCGGCCACTCGGGCCAGAGCATGGGCTTGCCCACGGCCGCCCGCCAGACCTCCAGCTTGGGGAAGTCGCCGCCCTTGAAGCCCTCGACCAGGACCAGGTCGCAGTCCTGGATGCGGCTGAGGAGGTAGTCCAGATCCGGCTCGGCACCGCCGCGCAGCTCGTGCATCAGGGCCCAACGCGTGCGGCCTAGCAGGAGCACCTCCTGGCAGCCGGCTTCGCGCAGGCGATGGCTGTCCTTGCCCGGGCGGTCGACTTCAATGTCCTTGTGGCTGTGCTTGATCAGCGAAACACGCAGGCCGCGGGTGCGCAGCGCTGGAATCAGGCGTTCCAGCAAGGTGGTCTTCCCCATGCCGGACCGGCCAGTAATGCCAAAAACTTTCATGGGAGATGTTCGCTGCAAAGAGTCATGGGAATGTACTTGCCTTGATGTCGAATAAGGCGGCGGGCGCGCGGGCGCAGCACAATGCGCGCATGGATCCTGGTCGTCGCTTTCTTTTTCGTCCCTCCAAGGCACGGGTGGCTGTTCAGAGGCCACCCGGTGCCGTGGCCGAGCCAGCCTTTCTCGCCAGCTGTACGCGCTGCGACGCCTGCATCAAGGCCTGCCCGGCCGGCGTCATCCGGCGTGGCGATGGAGGTTTTCCTGAAATGGACTTCAGTGGTGCCGGCTGTGACGCTTGCGGGGCCTGCATACCGGCCTGCACGGCGTCAGCACTGCGCCCACCGCTGCTGTTTCGCGACTGGCTGGCCCAGATCGGAGCCCAATGCCTGGCCCAGAAAGGCGTGGAATGCCGGGTCTGCGGCGAGGCCTGTGACGCCGCTGCGATTCGCTTCAGGCCACGCCTGGGTGGCGTGGCCCAACCCGAGGTAAGCCCGAGTGCCTGCACCGCTTGCGGCGCCTGCGTCGGGGTCTGCCCCTCGGGCGCGGTTTCAATGCGTCGAGCCTGAAGCAGCGCTGGCCGGTGGTAGGGTGATTTCACCGGCCTTGTGAGCGCCAATCGGCTGGGCAATCGGCGGTAAGGTGTGCGCGATGCCCTTGTGGCAGTCGATGCAGGTCTGGCCGGCCGAGAAGGCCACTTGGTGTCGGGTCGCGGCACGGCTGTTCTGCTCCGCATAGTCCATATAGCTGAAGTTGTGGCAGTTGCGGCACTCCTGCGAGTCATTGGCCTTCATGCGGTCCCACTCATGTTGGGCCAAGATGGGCCGCTTGGCATTGAACTTCTCGGGCGTGTCGATCGAGCCCAGCACCTTATGCAGCACCTCGTTGGAGGCCTGGATCTTGCGCCACATCTTCGGCCCCCATTCCTTGGGCACATGGCAGTCCGGGCAAGTGGCGCGCACGCCGGTGCGGTTCTGGTAATGGATGGTGTTGCGGTACTCCACATAGACGTTCTTCTCCATCTCATGACAGGAGATGCAGAAGGCCTCGCGGTTGGTCCACTCCATGGCGGTGTTGAAGCCACCCCAGAAAATAACGCCGCCCGCAAAGGCGAACGCTAGCAGCCAGAACAGCTTGGTGTGGGCGAAGGCCCAGGCACGTCGGATCAGGTTCTTCACAGCGGGCTCCTCACTTCATGCCCTTGGCACGCTCATAGGTGTTGGTCACCAAAGGCTTGGCATCGCTCTGCGGCACATGGCATTGGGTGCAGAAGTAGCGGCGTGGGCTGACGGAGTCGAGCTCAATGCCGTCGCGTGTCTTGAAGTGGGTGACGCTGATCTTGGTGGCACCACTCTCCTTGGTCTTCTGCCAGGCGTGGCAGTCCATGCATTTATTGAAGTTCTTGGTGATCTGATAGCCGCTGATGGTGTGCGGGATCAGCGGTGGCATCTGCACAAAGTCGCGCTCACCGACGGGGTGATCGCGCTCCTGGCGGTTGTTGGCGGGCGGGTTGTCCTGGTTCAAGGGCGTGCCTTGGCGCAGCCCTTCCAGTTTCACAGGCGCGGCCTTATCGGCAGCCACTGTCGGCCCGGCGGCGAATACGGAAAACGCCAGCAGCAGTGTCAGAGCGGGGCGGAGCAAGTGGGGGATCTTCATGGTCAGTCCCTTCGGGTGTCAAAACGGTGAGTGAATCGGAAAACGGAGCTGTCGCAAACATCGATGCAGCGACCGCAGGCCGTGCAGTCGGACGCAAGGATTAAGGGGCCGGCGTCCTGCTTGGCTTTCAGTGGGGCGACGATGATCTGCGGCTCGGGGCAGACGGCGTAACAATCGCCGCAGTCATTGCAGCGGCTGCTGTGAGCTGCTGAGACGCGCAGCAGTGGTGTGGCGCCAATCAAGGCGTAGGCCGCGCCCATAGGGCAGACATGGCCACACCAGCCGCGCGGCGCCACCAGCAGGTCGAACAGGAAGACGGCGGCCAGAGCGCCCCAGGCCAGACTGCCGCCGAAGATCAGGGCACGCTGGGTCAGCGTCACCGGGTTCACCTGCTCCCAGGCGGGTATGCCCAGGGCTGCTGAGGCCAGCAGCACGCAGGCTAGCAAGGCGTGGCGTACCTGGCGGTTCGGGGCACGGCCGCTGCTGATCTTCAGGCGCCGGCGCAGCCAGGCAGCCGCATCGGTCACCACGTTGACCGGGCAGACCCAGGCGCAATAGGCCCGGCCCGCAAGCACGGCGTAAAAAGCCAGGACGATGGCTGCACCGATCAGGGCGCTGGCGGCAGGCCAAAGCCCATGCCGCAGGCCCGCGAGCAAGCTCTGGGCCAGCACGAAAGGGTCGCTCAGCGGCAGCATATCGAAGGTGAGGCTGGAGGCCAGATTGCCCTTGACCCACCACAGGCCGAACAGCGGGCCGAGCAAGAAGAGGCCGATCACGCCCAGCTGGCTGCTGCGGCGCAGGATCAGCCAGCGCTGAGCGGCCCAGCGGCTGCGTACTGGCAGGCCTGTGGCGAGCTTCGATGCGCTCATCGCTGCGGCTCCGATGAGGCAGGGGCATAGGGCTGGGCACCGCTGCGCAGTGGGCCGATGTCGCTGCCGCCTTCGGGCAGTCGCTGCTCGGGCTGGGCGAAGCGAGGCTTACCCTGGCGGTTCTGGTTCTCCCAGCCCTTGCGGTAATGTGGACCCAGCTCGCCCTGCGCCAATTTGCGCGGTAGCACCTTGATGGCAGGCTGCTCCAACACGCAGGCGCGCTCGCACTTGCCGCAGCCGGTGCAGGCCTCGGCGTGAACCGTGGGCAGCAGCATGGCGTGGCGGTCGCTGCGTGGGTTGCTTTGCTTTTCCAGCGAAATGGCGCTGTCGATCAGTGGGCAGACTCGGTAGCAGACATCGCAGCGCAGGCCGAGGAAGTTCAGGCAACTCTCATGGTCGATTAGCACGGCCAGGCCCATGCGGGCCTCGGCGATGTCTTGCAGGGCGGGGTCGAGCGCACCGGTCGGGCAGGCCTTGACGCAGGGGATGTCCTCGCACATTTCGCAAGGGATCTCGCGCGCTTCGAAGAAGGGCGTACCGATCGCCACCTCGGCGGCCAGGCCGGCGCCCCATTCGCTGAGCTTGAGGTTGTGCGGCGGGCAGGCACGCACGCACAGGCCGCAGCGCACGCAGGCGGCCAGGAAGTCGGGCTCGGCCAGGGCGCCGGGCGGCCGCAGTGCCTGGGCCGGGTGCGCCTGTGTCGGGCGCGAGAGGACGGCCGCCGCCCCAGCCAGAAGTCCGGCGCTGGCGGTGGTGCTGAGGCCTTGCAGCAGCGCTCGGCGGCTCAGGTTCATGTGTTCACCCCGGCTCGACTCAGTTCAGATTCAGGCCTTGACGACCTTGACCGCGCACTTCTTGAAGTCGGTCTCCTTGGAAATCGGGCAAGTCGCGTCCAGGGTCAGCTTATTGACCAAGCGGCCTTCGTCGAAGAAGGGCACGAAGACCAAGCCGCGCGGCACCTTGTTGCGGCCCTTGGTCTCGACGGCGCAGGTGATCTCGCCGCGGCGTGAGGCCACCTTGACCTTCATGCCGCGCTGCAGGCCGCGATCCTTGGCATCGTCGGGGTGGATGTAGAGCAGGGCCTCGGGCACGGCACGGTGCAGCTCGGGCACGCGCCGCGTCATGCTGCCGGTGTGCCAGTGCTCAAGCACCCGGCCGGTGCACAGCCAAAGGTCAAACTCCTTGTCCGGGCTCTCAGCCGGCGGCTGGTAAGGCAAGGCGAAGATCACGGCCTTGCCATCCTTGTGGCCGTAGAACTTCACGCCCTCGCCCTTCTTGACATAGGGGTCGTAGCCCTCGCGGAAGCGCCACAGAGTTTCCTTGCCGTCGACCACGGGCCAGCGCAGGCCGCGCACTTCGTGATAGGTGTCAAAGGGGGCCAGGTCATGACCGTGGCCGCGGCCGAATTCGGCGTACTCCTCGAACAATCCCTTCTGCAGGTAGAAGCCCAACTCCTTGGACTCGCTGTTCATGTAGTCGGGGATGTACTTGCCATTGATGCGGCCTACATCGGCGAGCGGGAACTTGTTGACCTTGCCATTCTTGTAGAGCACGTCGAACATCGTCTTGCCCTTGTACTCGGGCTTCTTGGCCAGCAACTCGGCCGGCCAGACCTCTTCCATCTTGAAGCGCTTGCTGAACTCGATGAACTGCCAGAGGTCGCTCTTGGCTTCGCCCGGTGGGCTGACCTGCTGGCGCCAGACCTGGGTGCGGCGCTCGGCGTTGCCAAAAGCGCCTTCCTTCTCGACCCACATGGCGGCGGGCAAGATCAGGTCGGCCGCCATGGCGCTGACGGTGGGATAGGGGTCGCTGACCACCACGAAAGCCTTGGGGTTGCGCCAGCCAGGCAGGATCTCACCGTTGATGTTCGGCCCGGCCTGCATATTGTTGTTGGTCGTGACCCAGTAGCACTTGAGCTTGCCGTCCTTGAGCGCGCGGCTCTGCGCCACCGCGTGCAGGCCCACCTTGTCAGGGATGGTGCCGTCGGGCAGCTGCCAGATTTCCTCTGTGTGCTTGCGGTGCTCGGGGTTGGTGACCACCATGTCCGCCGGCAGGCGGTGGGCAAAGGTGCCAACCTCGCGCGCCGTGCCGCAGGCGCTGGGCTGGCCGGTCAGGCTGAAGGGGCTGTTGCCGGGCTGGCTGATCTTGCCGGTCAGCAGGTGGATGTTGTAGACCATATTGTTGGCCCAGGTGCCACGGGTGTGCTGATTGAAGCCCATGGTCCAGAAGGACACCACCTTGACTTTGGGGTCGGCATAGAGCTTGGCTAGGTCTTCCAGTTGCTTGACCGGCACGCCCGACAGCGCGCTGACTTTTTCGGCCGTGTAGTCGGCGACGAACTTGCCGAACTCCTCGAAGCTAATCGGTGTGGCGTCGTTGGGGTTGCCCTTGGGTTTGCCGTCGGCGCCGGGGTAGCCATTGCTCTTGGCGTCTTTTTCCAGTGCATGGGCCGGGCGCAGGCCGTAGCCGATGTCGTCGGCACCCTTCTTGAAGTTGACGTGGTTCTTGACGAACTCTTTGTTGACCTTGTTGTTCTTGATCAGGTAGTGGGCGATGTAGTTCAGGATCGCCAGATCGGTCTGCGGCTTGAAGATGATGGGCTGGTCGGCCAGGTCGAAGCTGCGGTGCTCATAGGTCGAGAGCACGGCCACCTTGGTGTCCGGGTGGCTGAGGCGGCGGTCGGTGATGCGGCTCCACAGAATGGGGTGCATCTCGGCCATATTGCTGCCCCAGAGCACAAAGGCATCGGCCTGCTCGATGTCGTCGTAGCAGCCCATGGGCTCGTCGATGCCGAAGGTTCGCATGAAGCCGGTGACCGCGCTGGCCATGCAGTGGCGAGCATTGGGGTCCAGGTTGTTGGAGCGAAAGCCCGCCTTCCAGAGCTTGGCGGCGGCATAGCCTTCCCAGATCGTCCACTGGCCGGAGCCGAACATGGCGATGCCGTTCGGGCCGTCGGTCTTCAGCGCCTCTTTCCACTTGCTGGCCATCAGGTCGAAGGCCTCGTCCCAGCTGATGGGCGTGAACTCGCCTTCCTTGTCGTAGACGCCGTTCTTCTTGCGCAGCAGCGGCGTGGTCAGGCGATCCTTGCCGTACATGATTTTGGACAGGAAGTAGCCCTTGATGCAATTCAGGCCTCTGTTCACCGGACTCTCGACATCGCCCTGGGTGGCCACGACCTTGTCGCCCTGCACGCCCACCACGACGGAGCAGCCGGTGCCGCAGAAGCGGCAGGGTGCTTTGTCCCAGCGTACGGCGCTGCTGACCTGCGATTGCTTAGGGGCGGCACCGTGGACTGCGATGGGGATGCCGGCGGCGGCGGCAGCGGCAGCAGCTGCCTGCATTTTCAGAATGTCGCGACGATCGACTTGCATGGGTTACTCCTGCGGGCCTCACACGCCAGATGCGGGGGCCTTGAACTGAGGGCAAAGATGGGGAGAAGTGTCGCGCGCGATCGGATCTCGCGCCTTGACTTGCTTCAAGAAATCGGGGTATCCAGCTCGGTCAGCCGGGTGCGCCAGCCCTGCGCCGCCTCATGGTGGGCGAGAGGTGCGGGGGCGTCAGGACCGCTGTACTCGTAGACCAAGGAGGTGCCCAGCACATCGGGCCAGAGCGCCATGGCACCCAGCTGGGCCGCGGCCGAAGCCTCTGCGACGTCCTCCATCACCAACACCAAGCGACCATCGCCCGGGTTATGGCTGATGTCCACTCCGGCCATGCCGACCAGCCGTGCGAGCACAGTCTCAAGATGTTCGGGGCGTATCCGAAGTACCACTCCCAAGACACTCATTGCGCGCTCCTGATGATCTGAAAACTCTGCAGTCTGCGCTGCTGTGGCCAAAGTCGGCTTGAGGCACATCAAGGATTTGAGGGTATGCGCTTAATTTCAACGTTTGGCGGCCTCGGCCAAACCCCGGGCCGCCAGCTCGCGCAATGGGTGCTCGGCTGGGGCCAGGTCTTGCAGGCGCTGCCAATGGCGAATCGCACCGGCCGCGTCACCTTGGCGCAGGGCGCGGGTGCCGGACAGTGCCAGGGCCTTCAGATGATCGGGCGCGATCTGCAGCGCGCGCTGCAACAAGGCCGCCGGCTCGCCCTCCAGCGAGCCCTTTTGGCCGCTGGCCAGGACATCGGCCAGATCGGCCATCAGGTCGGCATCGTCGGGCCGCAGGGCCAGGGCGCGGCGGTAGGCGGCGATCGAGGGTTCGCTGCGGCCCAGCACCAGGTAGGAACGGCCCAGCATGGCCCAGCCGGCGGCGTCCTCGGGCTGCTGCTGCAGGCGCCGGGCCAGGCCCGCGACCATGGCCTCGGTGCGGTCCGGCGGTGCCTCGGGCGAGATGGCCTCGGGCTGACCTTTCCAGGCATAGCCGCCCGCGCCGACGAGCAGCACCAGGCTCACGCAGGCAGCGAGAAGGTGACGCGATGGACGCGGCAGCGGCGCGGGCGGCGGCGCCAGCACCTGGTCGGCGATCTCCTGGCGCAGCCGGTCCAGCCGGGTTTGCAGCGCGCCCTGGTCTTCGGCGTTGCTGGCCGTGGCGCTACCGTTCAGCTGGGCTTGCAGGGCCAGGCCTTGGCGGCGTAGCGCTTGCAGATCCTCCTGCTGTTCTTGCGTGGGCCAGCTCATCGGATGTCCCCCTCCTCTTCGGGCGCTGCCTCAAAGGCTTCATCGGGCTGGCGTGCCCGGCGGCGCAGGTTCAGCACCAGGCCGGCCAGGGCGGCGGCCATCAGCAGGGCCGGGCCGGCCCAGAGCAGCCAGGTGTTGGCTTGCAGCGGCGGCTTGTAGAGCACGAAGTCGCCGTAGCGCTCGGTCATGTAGTGGATGATTTCTTCGTCCCGGCGGCCGGCCTGCAGCTGCTCACGCAGCTGGACTTTCAAGTCCATGGCCAGCGGCGCATGGGAGTCGGCGATGGTCTGGTTCTGGCAGACCAGGCAGCGCAGCTGCTGGGCCAGGTCCTGGGCGCGGCGGTCCAGCTCGACAGCGATGGGCTTGGCAGAGGCGGGCTCGGCCTGGGCGAAAGACATGGCGCCGAGGCTCAGCAGCATGAGGCAAGCAAGCAGACACGCAGGCAGGGGTCTCATAGGCGGTCCAGCAAGGGTTCCAGGGTGTCGCGCAGCAGCTCGGCCGTCAGCGGGCCGACATGCTTGTAGCGAATCAGGCCCTGGCGGTCGATCACAAAGGTCTCGGGCACCCCGTAGACGCCCAGGTCGATGCCGACCTGGCCGTGCGTGTCCGAGCCGATGGCGCGGTAGGGGTTGCCCAGCTCTTTCAGCCAGCGGGTGGCCTGAGCCGGCTCGTCCTTGTAGTTCAGGCCCAGCAGCTGCAACTCCGGCCGGCGCCGTGCCAGGTCCAGCAGCAGCGGGTGCTCCTCGCGGCAGGGGCCGCACCAGGATGCCCAGACATTGAGTACGCTGATTTTGCCCGTCATGTCAGCCGAGCTCAGCGGCGCGCCGCCGTCCAGCAAGGGCGGCAGCACAAAGGCCGGCACCGGCTTGCCGATCAGCGGCGAGGGGATCTCGCGCGGCTTCAGCTGCAGGCCGCGCGCCAGGAACAGGGCCAGCACGGCAAAGCCCAGCAAGGGGATCAGCGCTTTGAGCTTCATGGGCGTGCGCTTGCTCGTTGGCGGTAGCGCCGGTCGCTGGCGGCCAGCAGGCCGCCCAAGCCCATCAGCAGGCAGCCGCCCCAGATCCAGTTGACGTAGGGCTTGATGGTGATGTGGACGATCCAGGCATCGGCCTGCTCATTGATCGGCTCGCTCAGCGAGACGTAGAGGTCGCGCAGCAGGCCGCTGGCGATGCCGGCTTCGGTCATGGGCATCTCCTGGCTGCGGTAGAGCCGCTTCTCAGGGTACAGGGTGGCCACAGTCCGGCCCTCGCGTGTGACTTCCACCGTGCCGCGCATGGCGCGGTAGTTGGGGCCGTCCACGGCCCGCAGCTCAGTCAGGCGGAAGCTGTGCTCGCCCAGGCGGGCGCTCTCGCCGCGCTGCAGCGGCAGGTCCTGGCTCAGGGCCAGGCTGCCGACCAGGGTGACGCCGATGATGAAGACGCCGACGCCGGCATGAGCCAGCAGCATGGCGGCAGCCGAGCGCGGCAAGGCGCGCGCACGCGCCCAAGCGCCCTGGCCCAGACCCGTCCTCGGCCACAGGCGTTCACCCAGCTCCAGCGCCACCGACACCAGCACCCACCAGGCCAGCAAGAGGCCGCCCCAGGCGGCCAGGCTCAGCTGCGCCGTGGCCCAGCCATGGGCGCCGGCAGCCAGCGGGCTCAGCAGCAGCGGCCAACGCAGCCGGCGCAACAGTTCGGCGCTGTCCATGCCCTTCCAGCGTAGCAGCGGCCCCAGGCCCATCAGCAGAATCACCGGTGCCATCAGCGGCACGAACACGGCCTCGAAATAGGGCGGGCCGACCGAGATCTTCTGTCCGCTGACGGCGTCCAGCGCCATCGGGTAGAGCGTGCCCAGCAGCACTGCGCCGCAGGCGGCCAGCAGCATCACATTGTTGGCCAGCAGCGTGGTTTCGCGGCTGCGCCAGTGGAAGCGCGCCCCCAGGCCGACCGCGCTGGCACGCGCCGCATACAGGCTTAGCGAGCCACCCACCACCAGCACCAGAAAGATCAGGATGGCCAGGCCGCGCTGCGGGTCGGTGGCAAAAGCATGGACCGAGCTGAGCACGCCCGAGCGAACCAGAAAGGTGCCCAGCAGGGACAGCGAGAACGTGACGATGGCCAGCAGCACCGTCCAGGCCTTGAAGACACCGCGCTTCTCGCTGACTGCCAGCGAGTGCAGCAAGGCTGTGCCGGCCAGCCAGGGCATGAAGCTGGCGTTCTCGACCGGGTCCCAGAACCACCAGCCGCCCCAACCGAGCTCGTAGTAGGCCCACCAGCTGCCCAGGGCGATGCCCAGGGTCAGAAAGGCCCAGGCGGCGCTGGTCCAGGGCCGGGCGAAGCGCGCCCAGGCGGCGTTGAGCTCGCCGCCGGCCAAGGCCGCGATGGCGAAGGCGAAGGCCACGGCGAAGCCGACATAGCCCATATACAGCATGGGTGGGTGCAGCACCATGCCGGGGTCCTGCAGCAGCGGGTTCAGGTCGCGGCCCTCGGGCAGGCCGGGCACCAGCCGGGCAAAAGGATTGGAGGTGACGAGCAGAAAGACCAGGAAGCCGGCCGCCAGCGCGCCCAGCACGCCCAGCACCCGCGCGCGCAGCGGCGCCGGCAGCTGCCGGCCGGCGGCCGCGACGGCCAGGGTCCAGGCCACCAGCAGCGCCACCCACAGCAACATCGAGCCCTCATGCCCGCCCCAGACCGCGGCGATGCGGTAGGCCAGGGGCAGCTCGCGGTTGGAATGCTGGGCCACATAGGCGACCGAGAAATCGCTGGCCACAAAAGCCTGGGTCAAGGCCAGATAGCCCAGGCCCACCAGGGCGGCCAAGGCCAGGGTCAAGGGCCGGTCCAGAGCCATCCAGTCGGCGCGTTGACGCTGTGCGCCCAGCACCGGCAGCCCGGCCAGCAGCTGGGCTACGCCCAGGGCCAGCCAGAGGGCGAGATGTCCGAGTTCGGGGATCACGGCGTGCTGCCTTTCAGGGTCTGGGCGGCGCGCTCGCGGGCCTGCTGGCTGCGCTGCAGCGCGTCGGCGGCCTCGGGCGGCATGTAGTTCTCGTCATGCTTGGCCAGCACCTCGCGGGCCAGGAACTGCCGGCCCTGCAACTGGCCTTGCGCGACCACGCCCTTGCCCTCTTTGAACAAGTCGGGCAGGGCACCGTTGAAGCTGACGGGTACGTGCTCGCTGCCGTCGCTGATCACGAACTGCACCTGCACGCCTTCGCGCCGGACGCTGCCCGGCTGCACCAGGCCGCCAATGCGGAAGCTGCGGCCTTGCGGCGCCTCATGCGCAGCCACCTGGCTGGGCGTGTAGAAGAAGACCAGATTGCTGCGGAAGGCATTCATCACCAGGGCCGCGATGGCGCCCAGGGCCAGCAGGCCGGCAGCGATCAGCAGCAGGCGGCGGTGGCGAGTTTTCATCATGCGCCGTCCTCCTCGGACAGCTGCAGCAAGGCTTGGCTGTGGCGGCGCCGGGCCAGGCCCACCTCGGCCAGCATCCAGAGCAGGGCCGAGCCGTAGCTGCCCCAGACAAAAAAGCCGTAGCCGTCCATATGGAAGAAATCGGCCGCGCTGTGCCAGTTCATGTGGCTTGTCCTTTCTTGCTCAGGGCCTGCACCCAGGCGCTGCCGTGTTCGCGCTCCAGGATCAGGCCGCGGGCGCGGGTGAAGATGACGGCGAAGGCATAGGCCCAGCAGGCCAGGCTCATCACGGCCAGGGCCAGCAACATGGTCTCGGCCATGCGTGGTGCGGCCGTCAGGCTGATGCTGGCGCCCTGGTGCAAGGTGTTCCACCAGCGCACGCTGAAATAGATGACAGGCACATTGACCACACCGACCAGGGCCAGCAGGGCACCGGCCGGGTCGGCCCGCTGCGGGTCCTCGATGGCGTGCACCAAGGCCAGATAGCCGAGGTAGAGAAACAGCAGGATCAGCTCCGAGGTCAGGCGCGCGTCCCAGACCCACCAGCTGCCCCAGCTCGGCTGGCCCCAAAGCGCACCGCTGAGCAGGGCGATCACGGTGAAGCCGGCGCCGGTCGGTGCGATCGCCCGCGCCAGCAGCGAGGCCATGCGCGCCTTGAAGGCCCAGCCGATGGCGGACCAGAAAGCCAAGGCCAGATAGAGCAGCATGGACAGCCAGGCCGCCGGCACATGGATGAAGAGGATGCGATAGGCCTGGCCCTGGGTGGCGTCGGTCGGCGCCACGAAGAAGGCCAGGTACAGGCCAAAGGCCGCTAGCACTGCGGCCAGCAGCCACAGGCCCGGCAGCAGGCGACCGGCCAGCGCGTAGAAACGCGAGGGCGCGGCATAGGTGTAGAAACGGGACGTGTTTGTCATGGAATGTGGGTTCAGGATCAGCATGGCCATCAGACCAGGGCGATGCGCAGGGCCGCAGCGGCTGCTGCCGGCAGGGCCAGCAGAGCCCCGATCAGTAAAGCGGCCAGCAGGGACAGATGCCCGTCAACAGGCAGGCCGGCCTCCAACGCGCCGACCGCGCCGCTGCCGAAGATCAGAACAGGCACCGCCAGCGGCAGCACGATAAGCAGATTGAGTAAGGCGCCGTTGCGCAGGCCCAGGGTCAGGGCGGCAGCCAGATTCCCCAGCAGGCTCAAGCTCGGCGTGCCCAGCAGCAGGCTCAGCATCAAGAGGCCAAGGCTGTCGCTGTGCATGCCGTACATCAGGCCCAGCAGCGGCGTGGCCAGCAGCAGCGGCAGGCCATGGCTCAACCAGTGCGCCAGGGCCTTGACGGCGGCCAGACGCCAGGCCGAGTGGGGCGGCAGCAGCAGCTGGTCCAGGCTGCCGTCCTGGGCATCGGCGGCATAAAGGCTGTGTAGGGACAAAAGGCTGGCCAACAAGGCCAGCACCCACAGCACGCCCGGCGCCATGTGACGCAGCTGCTCGGGTTCGGGCCCGAGGCCGAGCGGAAACAGGCATGCCGCCAGCAGCAGAAAAGCCACCGGCAGGCCGGCGTCGACCGGCCGGCGCGCCGCCAGACGCAGCTCGCGCTGCAGCAGCAGTTGCGCTCCGCCGCTCATGGCCGCGCTCCATCCAGCTGCAGCTGGCGCGCGCCGGCGAGTGGCGCCAGCGCCTGATGGCTGGTGAACAGGGTCGCGCCGCCGGCCTCGCCATGTCGCTGGATGAGCTGG
The DNA here is from genome assembly GCF_945956965.1 of uncultured Roseateles sp. Lineage (GTDB taxonomy): Bacteria > Pseudomonadota > Gammaproteobacteria > Burkholderiales > Burkholderiaceae_C > Paucibacter_A. Next base: position 27,927 of record NZ_CAMFJS010000017.1, on the reverse strand, counting down.
CAAAGCAGACCCACGCCCTGGTCGTCGAGCGCGTCAAAGGGTTCGTCCAGCAGCCAGCAGCTGCCCGGCTGGGCTAGGGCCAGCGGCGCCAGCGAGGCACGGCGGCGCTGACCCTGACTCAGGCTGCGCGCCGGCCGCCGGCGCAGCGGCAGCAGCTCGAAATAGCGTAGCGCCGCCAGCACTGCCGCCTCGTCATCGGCCAGGCCTTGCCAACGGGCGGCAAATCGCAGGCCTTCAATCACGCTTAGTTCGTCCTTCAGGCCATTGCTATGGCCCAGATAGCGCAGTGGCGCGTGGCGCTGAAGCCTGCCGCCGTCGGCGGGGCGCAGTCCAGCCAGAGTTCGCAGCAAGGTGGTCTTGCCGCAGCCGTTGGCGCCTCGCAACCAGACGCAGTCGCCCGCCCGCAGGGCCAGGTTCAGCCCGGAGAAAAGCGGCCCGCTGCCGCGCTCACTGCGCAGTTCGGTGGCTTCCAGCAGCGCAGTTGCGGGGGGAACACTAACAAGTTCGTTCAAAGCTGGGGTCATTGGAAAGCGGGCGGCCAGTGTGCGCGAAGAAGCCGCCGCTTCACTTGATGTGCATCAAGGTCGGGGCCTGAGATATTCCCGGGCGCTGGCCGTCAGGAGACATGAGACACGAGACTGGGAATGTTCCAATGAGCCACAGGGGAAACACAAAGAGACACAAGTTGCATAATTCCGTGTCCTTGTTTTTGTGCACGTCAACCTTTGGACGCGGCACTGTTCCTTGGCCATCATGAGGTGAGCGCGATGCGGCGCTCAATGCGAAGTCCCCTCCTCCCGGCTGATCTTGTTCCAGACGTTGTATTTGCCGACGGGCTTGCTCATGGGGATGCGCTTCACTTCCTTGAAGGTGGCGGCGTCATAGACGATCAAGGCGCCGTCCAGTTCCCAGAGGCTGGCCAGGGCATAGCGGCCGTCTTTGGTGAACTCGATATGGGCCAAGGTTTTGCCGGGCTCGCGGACCTGGGCCACGACCTCAAGGCTTTGCTTGTCGATGATGGTCAAGGTGTCTTTCGCTTCCTTGCCGCCCATCATGGAATCAGCCCAGGCATAGCGGCTCTTGGCATGGCTGCGCATGAAGAAGCCCGGGCCGGGCGTGGTGATCTCGCGCACCAGATCCCAGCTCTTGAGGTCGATCACGCTGATGCGTCCGTCTTTGAGGTTAGGGCTGGCCATCACGCGGCGGCCCTGCCAGTCAAAGCTGATGCCTGAGCCGAGGTGGGGCATGCCCGCAATGGGCAGGCTGCTGACCTTGCGCCGGGCGTTCAGGTTGACCACCTGGCCCAGGGTGGATTTGCTGGCGCCGCCTGCTGCGTCAGTGGCTGGCCGGGCGGAACCCAAGACATGGTTGTAGCTGTCGTCGAAGAAGAAGTCGTCCAGCGGCTCATCCAGCGGCGTGCGGCGCGCGTTCAGGTAGCCGGGGCGGGCGATGGCCTCGCCCATGCGGTAGTCATGCACCAGGCCGTCGTGGATCACCTCGGCCTTGGGGTCGTAAGAGATCTCCCACAACTCGGCAATGTCTTTGAGCGCCACCACAAAGCTCTTGCGCGGCGCGGCGTCGTAGACGGCGGAAACTCGTGAACCCTGCTTGCCGTCCATGCTCTTGGCCTCAAACTGCTTGACCAAGTTCAGGTCGGCATCGAACAGCACCACTTCTTGCGGCAGGTAGTTGGCCGCCATGACCCAGCGGCCATCACCGCTGACGGCCACATTACGCATATTCAGGCCGGCCCGCACTTCGGCCACTTGTTTGAGGTTCCAGAGGTCGTACTTGCTGATCCAGCCATCGCGAGAACCGAAGTAGACATAGCGGCCATCGGGCGTGAACTTAGGGCCACCGTGCAGGGCGTAGCGACTGGGGAAGCGATGGATGGTCTCGAAGCGGTCACCATCCAGCAGGCTGATGTGGTGGTCGCCGCCCTCCACCACCACGAAGAGGTTCATCGGGTCGGCCTTCCATTGCGGGCGGGCCGGCCATTGGCGGCTGTCCGCATCAAAGCTGCGCGAGCGGCGGATGTCTTCCGCCGCCCATTGCGGCGCCGGTAGCTGCGGCTGGTAGATATAGGCGGCCAAGGCCTGAATCTCGGCCTCGCTGAGCTGGGCGCCAAAGGCCGGCATCTGGGTGGCCGGGCGTCCCTCACGAATCAGCTTGATGGCCTCTGGGCGGCGCAGGCGTTCCAGGCTTTCGGGCAGCAGAGCTGGGCCCATTACGCCGAGGCGTTGCTCGCCGTGGCAGCTGGCGCATTGCTGCTGGTACAAGGCACCGGCCTCCACAGTTTGCGCACGGGCAAAGTCCCAGGCCAGGCCGAACAGGCCCAGCACTAAGGCGAGTTTGACGAGGGTCTTCAACTGTTCTGTGTTCATTTTCATGCCCCCTCGCTGCTGTTGATGGCTTCAACAGGCTGAATGTGGATGGGCTCAGCACTGCTGTTTCTGCTGCCGCTGCTGCGCTTGGCGCTGAATGGCTTGACGTTGCCATCACGCGGCCCCAATTGGCCGCTGAGCGCTTGCAGGCGCGCGCTGGCTTCGGCGGACAGGCCGATCTCGGCATCGTCCAGATAGCAGCCCGGGTCCTCGGCCCAGAGGTCGCCACTGGTTTGTTGGGCTCGCACCCGGGTGTTGCCCCCGCAGATGGCGAAGTGCTGGCATTCGGCGCAGCGGCCTTTGACCGGACGCGGCTTTGTATTCAGGCCGTCCATCAGCGGGTCGCTGCGGTCTTGCCAGATGGCAGAGAAGGGGCGCTGGCGCACATTGCCCAGGCTGTAATGCCACCACATGGTGTCGGGATGCACCTCGCCCAGATTGTCGATATTGGCCACACCCACGCCGGAGGCATTGCCACCCCAGGCCACCAGGCGCCGGCGCAAGTCATCCGCCCATTGCGGCCAGCGCGCGCTGACCCAGGCCAGCAGATAGACGGCGTCGGCATCGTTATTGCCGGTGACGTACTCGCGCGGCTGCGGCGCGGCGGTGCTGACATCTTCCAGCGCGTCGCGCCAGGCGGTTTCGAATAGCAGGTCCAGCGCGCCGCGTGTGGCTTTGAAGTGGGCATCCCGGCCGCGGTGGATATTGCCGCGCCCGGCGTAGTTGAGATGGGAGAAGTAGAACTTATCGACCTGCTCCGCGCGCATCAGCTCCAGCAGGGCTGGGAAGTCTTGCTGATTCAAGTCGGTGAAGGTGTAGCGCAAGCCCGTTCTAACGCCCCGCTCACGCAGCAAGCGCAGCGCGGCCAGTGAGGCATCGAAGGCACCGTTCAGGCGGCGGAAGCGGTCATGCGTTTCGCGCAGGCCATCGATGCTGATGCCCACGTAGTCGAAGTTCTGCTGCGCGATGCGCGTGGCCATGGCGGCATCGATCAAGGTGCCGTTGGTGGAGAGCGCGGTGTAAAAGCCCATGGCTTGGGCGCGCGAAGCGATCTCGAACAGGTCTGGCCGCAGCAAGGGCTCGCCGCCCGAGAGGATCAGCACCGGCACGCCCGCGAGCTTAAGGTCATCCATGACGGTGCAGACCTCAGCAAAACTCAGCTCACCGGGATAGTCATGGTCGGCAGACAAGGCGTAGCAATGCTTGCAGGTCAGATTGCAGCGCCGGGTCAGGTTCCAGATCATCACCGGGCCATGCGCCTTGGCTGGGCCCGCGGAGGCGGCGCTGTCGGCCTGCGCCTTGGGGCGCCCTTGCGGGCTGGGATAGTGGCCGTCTTGCTCGGCCCGCGCGACTTCGCGCAGGTATTGGCTGATACGCAACATGCTTTGGCCTTTCTTTTCTTTGAACTTATTCGGGCTTCAAGCGCAGGCCGGTCTTTTTGAGAATGGCGCTGCTGTAGAGGATGTCATTGGCCCGGCAGGCGCGGCCCAACAACTCGCGCAGCGCCCTGGCTTGCGCCTCGACCTCAGCGCGGCTGCGGCCATGCAGCATGGCAAACAGGTTGTAAGGCCAGTGCGGCAAGCGGCGCGGCCGGCGGTAGCAGTGGCTGACGCCGTCGAAGGCGGCGACCAGCAGGCCCAGGGTGTCGATCTGTGCATCGTCGATGTCCCACACCGTCATGCCATTGGCCACATAGCCCAGGCGGTAGTGATTGGGTACGGCGGCAATGCGGCGGATCAGCCCGGATGCCTGCATCTGAGCCAACTCTTCGCACACCTGCGCCTCACTGATGCCCAGCATGGCGCCCAGCGCTTCGAATGGGCGTTCAACCAGGGGCAGACCACTTTGTGTGGCCAGCATCAGGGCACGCTGCAGCGGGCTGAGCGCGGCTGCGGCTTGTCCTGAGGTGCTTTGCTGTGAGGTGGTATCAGTCATGGCCCTGCCCTTGCTGCTGTTCAAACCCGTCGTGATCCGACCAGGCGTGGGCGCGGGCTTCAAGGCGCAGGCCCACAAAGTACTCGCGCTCTTTGGGGAAGGCCAGCACCTGCAAGCCCGTCAGGGACTCGATGTGCGCGCAAACGCCAGAGATTTCTTCCGGCGTTTCGGTGGCCAGCACAAACCACATATTCAGCGCATGGTCCCGGCGATAGTTGTGCGCCACTTCTGGAATGGCGTTGAGCTGCGCCGTCACCGCCTCGAATTGCGCCTCGGGCACTTGCATCGCCGCCAGCACAAAAAGCCCGCCGGCGCGTTCGATCTGAAACAGGGGGCCGATTCGGCTCAAGACGCCCTCGGACAAGAGCCGGCGCAGGCGCAGCAGAACCAAGGATTCGCTGCAACCCAGCTCCTTACCGATCTGCTCAAAGGGCCGCGGCTGCAGCGGTATGGACGTTTGCAGGCGGTTGATCAGCGCCGCGTCAAGGGCATCGAGCCGCGCCTCGTCTTGGCGCGGGAACTGCGGTGCTGAAGTGGTGTCGCTGGGTCTGGCGCTATGGCGTTCATGCATAGTGACCTGCCTCGGTTTGAGTCGCTGCTCCCGGCTGGCGAAAGTAGCTGGGGCCGCATTGTTTGAAGCGCCGCCGACTGAACAGCACGGCTTGCGGGAAGGCCTGTAAACGGGCAACTTCGCGCGCCTGACTCAGCCACTGGTGCACCTCTTCCCTGGCGCGCCCATGCACCATGCAATAGAGGTTGTAGGGCCATTGGTTCGCGCGAGCGCGGCGGTAGCACAGGGTGACGCCGGGCTGGCGGGCGAGCAGCGCGGCATGCGCATCCACCTGATCGTCGGGCACATCAAACACACACATGGCATTGGCTGCGAAGCCCAATTCGTGGTGCCGAACAATGACGCCAAAGCGCCGCAGCACGCCGTGGTCCAACCAGGTTTGCAGGGTGCGCAAGACACGCTGCTCGGGCCAGCTCACCGCCTCGGCCCAGGCGGCATAGGGGCGGGCCAGCAAGGGCAGACCCTGCTCAACACAAGCCGCCAGGCCGCGCTCCTCAGCGGCTACGCGGCGGCCATGGCCTGCCGTGTGAGCGGCCTGCGGATCGGCAGCACGGGCCGCGCAATTCACGCCATGCGGGTCCTTGAGGTCAAAGCCCAGATTGATGCGATAGGTCCGCTCCATCGGCAGCCTCAGGGTTTCAAGGCCGCATTGCTGTTCCAGTTCCGACAGTTCCTGCGCCAGGCAATCCATGTCCGGGCCGGTGATGACAAACCACAAATTGAAATGGTGTTCGCGTTCGTAGTTGTGGTTCACGCCGGGCATGGCGTTGACCCGCTGCGCCAGCGCCTCCAATTGCGCTGGCGGCACCGCCATGGCGCACAACAGGCCCGCCCCTGCCGCCCGCGCGCCCCAAATGCCGCCGATGCGCGAAAGGCTGCCCTGCTCGCGCAAGCACTGCAAGCGCGCCATCACCGCGTCGCCATCACTGAGACCCAGCGCTTTGGCCAGTTCCGCAAAGGGTTCGGCACAGATGGGAAAGCGCTGCTGCCAGCGGTTCAGCAACTCCCCATCTTGGGCGCAGGTGGGAAGGTGGGACATGGCGCTCAAAACCCACTGCGCTGGGCGCGACTGGTGAAAAAGATGCCGCTCGGCGCCTCGGCCTTGAGCGTGGCTTGGCGGGCGAAGCTGCGGGTGTCCAGCACATTGACGGCGTTGTCGTCACGGGTCGAAATCCAGACCGACTCACCGCGAGGAGTGAACTCCATATGCAGCACCGCCTTGCCGGGGCTGAGGGTTTGAATGACCTGCCGGCTCTGCGTATCGATCACCTGAACCTGGTTGTAGTCAGGCACCGCGAAGTTCACCCAGACTTGGCGCCCGTCCGGCCGGGCCATCACGAAGACCGGCTGGCCGGCCACCGGGATACGGCCCAGCTCCTGCCAGCTGTCAATGTCCACCACCAGCACCTCATGCCGGCCGATGGCGGGCAGATAGCCCTGCCGGCCGGCAATGGCCCAGCCGCGCAAGTGCGGCATCTTGAACACCGGCAAAGGCTCCTGGCCACGGCCATAGCCGGCCAAGATGCGCTCGGCCTTGGGCTGCACGGCCCAAAGGTCGATCTTGACCAGCCCGTCTTCCCCGAAGAGGCCGGCGATGTAGTAGCGGCCATCCGGTGTGATGAGGGCGTCATAGGGCTGCCGGCCGACGTTCTTGAACTTCTGCAACTGCGGCGCCTGGCCCGCGGCCACGCCGGAGAGATCGGCGATCCAGATCTCATTGGCATCGAACAAGGCGTACATGAAACGCTGGCCCGGCAGCTCAACCAAGCCCACCACGCGGGACAGCTTGCCAGGCTCGTACTCCGCCGGTATATCGGCCACCAGGCGCAGTGTCTGGCTGTCAAACACCCGGATGCCGCCCGGCTGATAGTTTTGCGCGGCCACCAGGCTGCCGTCCTGCGAGATGGCGCCGCCAATCGAATTGCCGCTTTGCTGGACCCGGCCCACCAAGCTGCGGCTGGGCAGATGCACTTTGCTGAGCGCGCCATCGCGCCCAAAGACAAAGGCGTAGGCGCCGTCGCGGGAGTAGACCAGGGAGGCATGCGACAAGTCGCCCAGCCCCTTGATGGCCCCCAGCACCTCACGGCGGCTGGTGTTGACCACCTGCAAGCTGCCACTGGCGCGTTCAACCACCAGGCCAAGATCCCCGGTGCCGACAGCAAGCGGTGTTGGCGGCGGTGGCGCGGAAGGCGTGGCGACACAGGCGGCGAGCGGGACGCACAGGCTGAACAAGGCGAACACGCGGGCGCCTGCGAACTTGATGCGACGGGCGGGATGGACAGACATGAATGAGGAAATGGAGACGAAGTTCATGGCCTGTGCTCTTGCGTAGCAAGTTCCTGTTTTGGCGCTGTGGGCCGCTGCATATAGGCCGCCAGCCAGTCCGCTTCTGCGGCAGTGATCATGCTTTTCCAGGCGGGCATGGGTGTGCCCGGCCGGCCGTGGTAAATCGTGGCGGCAATGGCCGCCTGCGGCAATTGCTGCATGGCCTCAGCGTGAATGGCTGGCCCCAGGCCGCCGGTCAAGCGCAGGCCGTGGCAGGAGCCGCAGTCGTGCGCAAGCATGCGCCGCAGCTCTTGCTGGCGGGCCGGGCTGGGTTGGCTGTCGGCAAGCACTGGACTTGTTGGCGCAGGCTGCGCCGCCACGCCGGGGCTTACGAACCCGTAGAGCAACACAGTTAGCAGCAGCAGGTCATTGCGATTCAACATGCCGCCATGCTCCCCTGCGAGGCATCAACTGTCCTTGAACTGCATCAAGGACGAAGAGAAGCCACGCTCTCCACAATCAGGCCATGCACCGCAAACAAGGTGTCAGCGCCGGAGCCCCCAAAATGAATCCACGTATCGAGCCCCGCCACCTCTCTCGCTCCAGCCGCAACAGCCCGACTTGGGCACAAGTGACCCTGGTTGGCGCCGGCCCCGGCGACCCTGATCTGTTGACGCTCAAAGCCGCGCGCGCGCTGGCTGAGGCGGAGCTGGTGCTCTACGACAATTTGGTGTCGGCCGAGGTGATGGCCCTCGTCAATCCCGCGGCGGAGACGATCTTCGTCGGCAAGAAATGTGGCCTTCACGCCCTGAGCCAGGAAGGCATCATTGAACTGATGATCAAGCTGGTACGCAGCGGGCGCCGCGTGCTGCGACTCAAAGGGGGTGACCCCTATATCTTCGGCCGCGGTGGCGAAGAGGCCGAGGCCCTGGCTGCGGCAGGCATTCAGTTTGAAACCGTGCCCGGCATCAGCGCCGCACAAGCGGCCGGCGCGGCAGCAGGCATTCCGCTGACGCACCGCTCACATGCCGGCACCCTGATCTATGCCACCGGTCATCTTCGCGCCGCCAAGGACACAGATGATGCCGACTCAGAGGCCCTGCCGCTGGACTGGCCCATGCTGGCCCGGCCCCACCAAACGGTGGTGATTTATATGGGGCTGAACAGCCTGCCCCTGATCAGCCGCCAACTGATCCTGCACGGCTTGCCTGCCGATACACCGGCCGCGCTGGTTGAGAACGCCAGCCTGCCGCAGCAGCGATGCATCCGCGGCAGCTTGGCCGAGCTGCCGGAGTTGGCGCGCAGCCACGCCCTGAAGTCCCCTACTCTGCTGATGATTGGCGAGGTGACCGCCATGCGTGAGAGGCTCAGCCCTGCGATGCGCCAAGCCGATGCCCTGCAGCTAACGGCGTTGAAGCAAACCGCCGCTACGGTGATGGCCGACTCGCTGGAGCGTCACTGCAAGGTGTAGCTGGCCAACTCGCGGGGCTGCAGGATGTGGATGTCGCGCCGCGAGATTTGAATCAAGCCTTCGTCCTCTAACTCCCGCAGCACGCGGGAGAAGTATTCCGGCGTCAGGCTCAATCTTGAGGCGATCGTGGCCTTGCTGACCGGCAGCGACACGGTATGGGGCCGGGCCGGTGCGCGGCTCTCATCCGACTGCCCCTTGAGCAAGAAGCCCACCACTCTTTGCAAGCCGCTGTGCAGGCAATAGCTTTCCACGTCGTGGAGCAGATTCTGGATGCGCTGTGAAGCCTGGGCCAATAAGCGCAGCGAGAAATTGGGGTCCCGGCCGATCTGCGCGACCAAGGCGGCCTTGGGAATGCGCAGCAAGAGCGAATCACTGAGCGACAGCGCGCTGAAGCCATGGCGCTGATCGTTGAAGATGGCGGACTCCCCCAGGCTTTGGCCCGGGCCGATCAGCTCCAGCACCTTTTCGCTGCCATTGGCGGCCAGGGCGAAGACCTTGATGCGGCCGGTGATGACGATGTGCAGGCTGTCGCAGATGTCCCCGGCGCTGAACAGATTGCGGCAGCGGGGAACGCGCACCAAGCTGCAGCCATGATCGACGATGCGGGCAAGGTCATCATCATTGATTCCGCGGAAAAGTGGCTGCACGGCGATGTAACGCGTTATCTCAAGCGGTACGTGATTCGAAGGGCTGCTCATGGGATTGACCTCGTTGCGGGGCGAAAGGAAGAAGGCGCTGCGAGCGCGATTCTGTTCGGCTGCAAATCGGTCAACTTGACGTGCGTCAAGTCATTGTGGGCAGTAGTTCTTCAGAACTATCCACCCTAGTTCTAGCGAACGATGGGCAATGGTTTCGAAGCTACCGCCATCAAACCCCGGTGTAGTTCGCTAGGGCTGAGGCATCGCGGATGCGGATGTCGCGTCGGTCCACCTCGATCAGCCCAGCGGCCTCAAGCTCATGCAGCACGCGCGAGAAATACTCCGGGGTAAGGCTGAGCCGGGAGGCGATGGTCGCCTTGCTCACCGGCAGTGACACGGTGATGACTTCGCCATTCACGCAGTCTTCCGCCACTTGATCCCGCAGCAAATAGCCGATCACGCGCTGCACACCGCTATGCAGGGCATAGGCCTGGACGTCATGAACGAGGCCATGCAAGCGGCGCGAAATGCCCGCCAGCATGCGCAAGGCAAAGCGGCTGTCTTGCTCGATTTCAGTCAGCACGGCCTGCTTGGATACCGACAAAAGCAAGCTATCCGTCAAAGCCTGGGCATTGATGATGTAGGGCTTGCCGGTGAACATCAGCGCCTCGGCAAAGCTGTGGCCGGGGCCCACCAGCTCGATCACCTTCTCCTGCCCGGATGGCGAGATGGCGAAGAGCTTGACCTGCCCGGTCACCGTCACATGAAACTCTTCGCAGGGCTGACCGACCCGAAAAATGGTGTCGCCCCGGGCCAGGCGGCGCAAGCTGCAGCCCGTTGCAAGGCGGGCCAGTTCGGCCGCACTCAAATCCGTGAACAAGGGCAGCACCGAGAGGTAGCGAGGTAAATCAAATGCGCGCATATCCATGGCGGGTCTCCCTAGTGATGGCGGCGTGTGCAGAGACTGCATTGTCGAGAGCGCCCAAAATCCCGGCCTTGATATTGCTTAAGTCTGCGGCGAGGAGCCAAGCAAGTGACAGCCGCGCAGTGGCGGCGCTGCTCGGCCTTTTGCTCGCTCAGCGGGTCAGTTGCCCGTAGATGCCCGCCAGCCGCATGGGCAGCTCGCTCGGACGCACCACGCGGGCCCAACCCTGGCGCCCGAAGATGTGCGGCAAATAGTCAGGAGCCTCGGCGTCGATGCTCAGGCAAAAGGGCTGCAAACCGGCGCGGCGGGCTTCCAGCACGGCTTCGCGGGTGTCCTCCACGCCCCAGCGGCCTTCGTACACATCCAGGTCATTGGGCTTGCCATCGGTCAGCAGCAAAAGTAGGCGCTGCCGCTCCGGCCTTTGCTGCAGGCGCTTGGTGGCTAGGCGAATGGCCGCGCCCATGCGGGTGTAGTAGCCCGGCTTGATGGCGGCAAGCCTAGCGGTCACCGGGCCCGACCAGTTCTCCTCAAAGCTCTTCAAATGCTGAATGCGGATCTGGCTGCGCCGCACCGAGCTGAAGCCCAGCATCGAGAACGGGTCACCGCAGGCTTGCAAGGCCTCTCCGAAAACGAACAAGGCATCGCGGATCACCTCGATGACCCGCGCATCGTTATTCGCATAGGCATCGGTAGACAGGGACAAATCAGCCAGCAGCAGCGTGGCCAGGCTGCGCTCGCCCCGCTGCCGGCGGGCGTAGACCTGGGGGTCAGGCCCGCCACCCGCCTGAACGGAGGCCAGATGGCGCACCCAGGCGTCGAGATCCAAGGCTTCACCTTCGCTGCAGCCGCGTTGCCATTTGGGGGCTGCGCGCAAGAGCTCCAGGCGCCGCCTGACCTGGCGCGCGGTTCGACGCAGCGCGGGGCTAGGCCGCAAGGGGCTGGCTCCGGGTCGCGTCACCAGGGTTTGAACCTGGCAATGGCCGGGCAAGAGGCGTTGGCGCTTCCAGTCCCATTCCGGCAGCAACTCGCCCTCACCCAGCGGCAGGTCATCGGCGCTGGCGCTAGGCAAATCCAGATCGAACTTGACCCGCGCGGCGCCGGCGGCCCCGTCGCGCGACAAGGTGAGTTGCTCCATATCGTCGGCGGCCGCTTGTGCTTGCTCGTCGTCGGGCTCATCGTCTTGGCCGCGATCCAAGGGAATGTGCTCGCTCCAGCTTTGCAGCGATTCGGTCTTGGAGGGGAGCAAGAGCGGCGCGCGCTCACTCGCGGGTTTGGCTTGCCGGGTGCGTCGGCGCTTTTTGGCTAGCGCAAGTTCGGCATCGTCGGCTTGAGGTGGCGCGCCATTGCCGGCTCTAGGCTGACGGACTTCTTGCTTGGCCCCCGCGCCTGCCGCCAGCTCGGGTGGCAAGGCCTGCAGCCACAGCCATACCGGCGCGAGACCGGGTGCCTGGGCATGCCAATCGAACTCGTCCAGCGAGGTCGCCTCAGTCGGGTCTTCATCCGCCAGCAGAAAGGCTTGCAGCCGCTGTTCGGCGGCCTGATCCGGCGCGGGCAATTTCAGCGCGTCGGCGCGGCGTTGCGCCAGATGGGCTGACCGCAAACGCTCCCACCGTGGCCGCAAGCCCGGGCAGCGCTGCAAGGCCAGGCGCGTGGCGAGGAGATTGTCTGGCGCCCACCGGCCGCTAGGCACAAAGGCAGCGGCCAGAGCAGCCAGCCAAAGATAGAGGTCGCGGTTGAGTGCGCTGTCGGCGAACAAGGCAATGCGTGGCGGCAAGGCCAAGGTCTCTTCGTCCAAGCGGGGCAATGCGGCGCGCACGCCACTGCCCGCCAGACGTTGCAGCCAGGTGCGCGGGCCGCCAATGCGCATATCAGCAGCCGGCACGATGCGTGTGCCTGGCGCACCGCCCGCAGCGCGGTAAAGCAAAGCCACCGCGCCACTGACCTCGGTGAGGGTAATTGCGGCTGAGGCAAAACTGCGATCCGCAGCGCCGTTGATGAAACGATGCCAGCGTTCGCCTACCCACTCTTCCATGACTAGCTTTCTTGCTGAGTTTGATTCGATGAACGGGCGCTCATGCCCTGATCGGCAGCGGCTTGAGGCGGCAGGCCGGCCCCGCCTGTGCGCAGCTTTTGTTGCAGTTGCTGTTGTCTCAAGGTTTCACGCAGCGCGTCCGCGCCCACCGTCCATTCCAGCTGCGGCTGCAATAGCTGGGGCTGATGGTCTTTGGATTCGGCACATTGGTCCAGGCAACGGCCGCACTGCACGCAGGAAAACATCTGCCGCTTGATCTGACGTGGCCGCAGCCGCATGGGGCAGACGCGGTCGCAGGCGCTGCCTTCGGGCGCCCGGGCAGTGCTGCACTGGCGGCAATCGCTGGCGCGTTCGCGCTTGAACGAAACCACCAAAGCACGCGGATTGGCCATCCAGGCCAGGCTTTGAAACAGCCCCACGGCGCAGCCGAAGCGGCAGAACAGATGGCGGGCAAACAGCAACTCCAGCGTAAACACGAGGCTGCCGATCAGGATGAAGCGGGTCTGGTTGGGCGTCAGGCTGCCACTCAGCAGCCCGGCCCAGATCTGCCGCGGCGGCAGCAGATAGGTCAGCAAGGTGATGGCCCAAAGAAAGCCGAACAGCGCGCAACTGAGGGCGAACACCGGCCACCAGCGCCGCTGCGTCTGCTCACCCACCCGCAGGCTGGCTTGCTCGTCCCAGAGGCTGAACTTGCCACATGCCTTGTGCAGCAATGCGTTGAGCCCCTCAACCAGTGAGAAGTGCGGGCAGAGCCAGCCGCAGTAAAGCCGACCCCAGCGCCAGGCCACGCCAAGGAAGAGCAGCACCACCAGCAGCGCGGGCAAGATGCCTCGACCAATCAAAGTGAGTGCGGCGGTATTGGCCGAAACTTGGCCATGGGCCAGCGCGTCTATCCCTAAGCTCCAGCGCATGCCCAGCACCCAGAGCTGCGTCTCGTTCAAATCGAAACGCAGCAGATCAAGCCCGGGCGCCAGCAAGAACAAGGCGAAGAAGGCCAGCTGGGTGGCGCGGCGCCGCCGCTGCAGACGCCGGCTGTGTTCGGAGGCCGCAGCGCTGGCCTCAGTCAATTTTTCAGCCATCGCCGATCACCGCCCGCAGTACCTCGTGCAGGGCGGCGCCGGTGTCGGCATCATCGGTCAGTGCATCAACGATGGCCGCTCGGCAGCTGGCCAGCAAAGGCAGGCCGGCCACATGCAGGCGCGCCGCCATCACCAGCAAGCGGGTGCTGGCGGTTTCCTCCAGATCCTGCTCGGTCAAGCGGCGCAAGGCTTGAGCCAAACGCACCAACTGCGCCGCCACTGCCGGTGTGCAGCCGCTCTCGGTGGCGACGATGTTTTGCTCCACCGCCGGCACCGGATAGTCCAGCCCCAGGGCCACAAAGCGCTGCCGAGTGCTGGGCTTCAGGCCTTTGAGCAGATTTTGGTAGCCGGGGTTGTAGCTGATCACCAGCATGAAGCCGGGTGCGGCGGCCAGCATTTCGCCGGTGCGCTCAATCGGCAGCACACGCCGGTCGTCCGCCAATGGGTGCAGCACCACGGTGGTGTCCTTGCGGGCCTCCACCACTTCATCCAGATAGCAGATGGCGCCCTCGCGCACCGCGCGGGTGAGCGGCCCGTCGAGCCAGCGCGTGTCGCCGCCCTGGATCAGATGCCGCCCCACCAGGTCGGCGGCGCTGAGATCGTCATGGCAGCTGACCGTGATCAGCGGGCGCCCCAGGCGCGCCGCCATATGCTCAACCAAACGGGTCTTGCCGCAGCCGGTGGGGCCCTTGATCAACAAGGGTAGCCGGCTGGCATGGGCATGCTCGAACAAGCGGCATTCCTCGCCCTGCTCGGCATAGAAGGGCGGCTCGCCCAAGGCATCCAGCTGCCGTGCGCTGTGCATTTCCATCAGACCGCCTGACTCAAGGCAGCTGCCGGCATCTCTTCCTCGGCCGTACCAGCGCCGACGAAGAAACTGCTCAGATAGGTCAGCAAGCCGATCAGGAAGCCGACACCGCCCGACATGCGCAGCCAATAGAAGAAGCGCAGCTGGTCTTGGGTGGCCATGAAGCCCATGGCACCTTCGCTGGGCATGCGCTGCAGCCAGACTTGCAGAATGCCCGCACCCGTCAGGGCCAGCACCATCACGCCCATACCGATGGTCATGATCCAGAAGCTCCACATCTCCACGCTCTGAGCGCGGCGCGAGTTGGCTTCACGGCCACGCAGCAAGGGCATGGCATAACTGATCATCGCAATGACCACCAGCACATAAGCGCCGTAGAAGGCCAGGTGGCCGTGGGCCGCAGTGATCTGGCTGCCGTGGGTGTAGAAATTGACCGGGCTCAGGGTATGGATGAAGCCCCACAGGCCAGCGCCCAGGAAGCCCATCACGGCGCAACCCACGGCCCACAGCAAGGCAGCCTGATTCGGATGCTCACGACGGCGGCGCTGCACCATATTGAAGGCGAACAAGGTCATCATGAAGAAGGGAATCGGCTCCAGCGCGCTGAAGATGCTGCCCACCCATTGCCAGTAACCGGGCAGGCCGATGAAGAAGAAATGGTGGCCGGTGCCCAGGATGCCGGTGACCAAGGCCATGGTGATGATCAGGTACAGCCATTTGTCGATGACCTCACGGTCCACACCAGTGGTCTTGATCAAGACGAAGGCCAGCAATGCGCCCAGGATCAGCTCCCAAGTGCCCTCCACCCACAGGTGAACCACGAACCACCAGTACATCTTGTCGCGCACCAGATTGTCCGGATTGACGAAGCTGAACAAGAACATCAGGGCCAGGCCCCACAAGCCCATCAGCAGCACCAGGGTGATGGCGGTCTTGCGGCCCTTCAGCACTGTCATGCTGATGTTGAAAAGGAAAGCCAGGGCCACGATCACGATGCCGAGCTTGGTGGGCAGGGGCTGCTCCAAGAACTCCCGCCCCATGGTGGCCAGCAGATTGTTGCCCGTCATCTCGGCCAAGGTGGCGTAAGGCACCAGCAAATAGCCGAGGATGGTGAGCGCACCGGCGGCCAGGAAGATCCAGAACAAGATCTTGGCCAAGAGCGGGCTGTAGAGCTCGGTCTCGGCCTCCTCGGGAACCAGAAAATAGGCACTGCCCATAAAGCCCATCAAGAGCCACACAATCAGCAGATTGGTGTGCACCATGCGGGCGATGTTGAAGGGGATGATCGGGAACATCAGATCCCCGATCAGGTACTGCAGTCCCAGCGTGAGACCAAAGACGATCTGGCCTACAAACAGCGCCAAGGCGCCGATGAAGTAGAGCTTGGCGACCGCTTGCGACTTGTATTTGAGGGTGATGGGTTTCATGTTTTCTTCTCCTCAGCCTTCCACATTCGGGGGCCACTTTTCGGTGTCGACGCCGTTGGTCCATTTGAGGAACTCGACCATGTCGTCGAGCTGCTGATCGTTCAGATGGAAATTGGGCATCTGGCGGCGACCCGGTATGCCGGTGGGCTGGGCCTTGATCCAGGCCTTGATGAACTCGGGGCCGCGTCGCGTGTAGACATTGCCCAACTCGGGCGCGAAGTAGGCGCCCTCCCCCAGCAAGGTGTGGCAGCCGATGCAGTTATTGGCTTCCCAAATATGCTTGCCGCGCACCACGGCGGGTGTGATGGTCGCAGCCTTGGATCGCTCGGGAATGCGTTGTTCGGTGTGGAAGATCAGCGCGGCAAATAACAGCACGAAGAAAAGCGTGCCGCCATAAAAGATATTGCGCGCCATCTGGCTGGTGAAGCCTCGGCTCATGGTGATCCTCGATGTTGAGTGGAGATGCCGCAAGACTAGGGATATGTGCGCGCCAGTTCCTTGAACAGGAATAAGGAAAACCACTCCGCTTGCTGCAGCACCACAGTTAGCGGCCTGAGATTGCCCGCCACCGATTGCCCACCACCGATTGCCGGCAGCGTCAGGCTCAATGGTCGAGATGTGTGCCTGGGTCCAGCCGCCTCAGCAACTCAGGGCTGATCTCGCTCGCGCGCAACAAGCGCCCGCCTCGCCCGCTCGCGAAGCGCTGTGCTGCAGTCGCATCGGCAAAGGCCGGCAGGTTGCCGGCGCGCATCGGCCCGGTGGCCGTCGAGCCCTGCACAAAGACAGCAGCGTCAGCCGCCAGCCAAGCGCCGCTGCTCGCATCGCTCACATAGCTTGCGGCGATCTGAGAGGCATCACGCCCACGGGTGTAGCGCGCCACGTTTTGCAGATAGATGAAGAGCGACAGCGGGGAGTCGAAGAACTGCGCGTCGCCGTTGTCGAAGACCACCTGAGCCGCCCAGCGCGCCGACTCGCGCGAGCGTGCCGGGTACATGCCGCAAACGGGGCAGCGCGCATCCACCGGCACTGGGCGCGGCGCCAGCAAGGCCAGACCGGAGGCCGGGTCATAAGGCGTTGGCGGCGCCACGACGCAAACCTCGGCGGTCGGATCCAGCTTGGGGCTTGCCCCACTGCCCGGCAGCAACTGCAAGCTGCCGCCCAAGGCAATGCCCACGAACGCCGCCCAGGCCAAGCGGCTCAAGCGCCCCAGAGGCCCGTGCAGCGGTGCAGAAACCGGCAGCATGGTGGCCTGGCCCTACATCTTGCCGTCATGCAGCGCGCCGCCGCTCAGGTCCACCATATCGCGCGTGATCTCCGCAAAGCGAAGGGGCTTGCCGCCCCACTTCGCGGCAAAGGCCTTGGCATCGGCCTCCTTGGCGAAGGACGCGATGGTGGGTCCCATCGAGCCCTGGCGCGAGCTGTCCAGCACATAGATCGCGCTCTTGGCATCGATCCAGAAGCCACGCGGCTGATCCCAGTCGGCACTGCCCATGTCCTGCACATAAACGGCTTTGATGGCCCTGACCTGCTCGGGGGCCAGCAAGGTATTGAGAAGCTCCACGGTGTCGCAGAAGAAGCTCGGTGCGGCCTGCCCGGCGTAGTGAATTTGCGCCTTGGGGCCGGGGTAGTCGGCCAGCAGCATGCCGTCCAGCTCACAGGTGCTGTGGGCGTCGATTTCAGCCGCCGCCACGGCCTTGGCGTCGTCCGAACGGCCGCAGGCGCCAAGGCCCAGCGCCACGACCGCGCACAGCACGGCAGTGCGCAGGGCCGATGTTGATGATTTGGAATTGCGCCTATTCATTTGAATCTCCAGCGAGCCAGTAGCAGGGGCACGACGATCCAGCTGCCCATCACCAAACCCATCAGCCAGGGCTTGGCCAGGGCCGGCGGCACGATGCTGGTCAGGCCATAGAGGGTGCGCATATCGTCGAGCGAAAAGATGTTGAGGATGCGGAACACATCGGCCGGGTTGAGCAGCAGCAGATAGGCCAAAGCCTCGCCGCCGAACTCACCACTGCTGGCCACCAGGGCGCCGAGCAGCAGCAGGTCAAACACCAGCACGAAGAAGAACCACAAGGCGATGGCCAGGCCCGAAGCGCGGGTGCGCTCGCGGCTGAGCACCGACAAGAGCACCGCCAGGCTCAGAAAGGCCAGGCCCAAGAGCGTGCTGCTGAACATAAAGCCTAGGTAGTGGAACAGACCGGGCCAGCCAAACTGTTGATACAGCAGCGCCGCCACCAGGGCGAAGCCGCCCAGTGTGGACAGCGTCAAGGCGGCCGCCAGGCCCAGGTATTTGCCCAGCAGCAACTCCAGCTTGGTGATCGGCAGGGCCAAGAGCAGGTCCAGCGAGCCGCGTTCGCGTTCCCCAACGATGGCATCAAAGCCCAGCAGCAGGGCGATCAAGGGGATCAGATAGATCACCAGGCTGACCAGGCTGGCAATGATGAACTCGATCGAGCGCGGGCCGACTTGGCCGCTGCTGGCACCGCCAAAATAGGTGATCACCAGCGAGAAGGCGGTGAACACCAGCGCCACCGCCAGCACCCAGCGGTTGCGCATGCGGTCGCGGAATTCCTTGCCGGCGAGGGTGAAGATTTGACT
Source organism: uncultured Roseateles sp. (assembly GCF_945956965.1). Lineage (GTDB taxonomy): Bacteria > Pseudomonadota > Gammaproteobacteria > Burkholderiales > Burkholderiaceae_C > Paucibacter_A. The sequence continues at coordinate 9,791 of NZ_CAMFJS010000017.1, read as the reverse complement.
CAGTTCCATGTTCAACGGCCTCCCGCCGCCGCGGTGGCCGCCGCGGCTTCATTCGACGACTGGCCAACGCCGAAGAACACATCCTCCAGCGAACTCTCATGCAGGCTCAAGTCGAGCAGGCGTGATCCCAAGGTGCCGACCACGCCCAGCACGGCCATCTTGGATTCGCGTGGGCAGGTCAGGCTGAGTCCTTGCGGCGTGCTGCGGCAGGCCAGGCCCTCACTGCCATCAACCCATAAGCGCCCAAGCTCCTGGCGCACCAGCACCGCATCGACCTCGCTCAAGCCCAGTTCGATGCGCAGCGGCGCACGCTGTTGTTCTCGCAGCTCTTGAACGGTGCCGAGCGCCTGGATGCGGCCGGCCGCCATGATGGCCAGCCGGTCCACGCGCTCCTGCAATTCGGCCAAGATGTGCGAGGTGATCAACACCGTCACGCCCTTGGTCTTCAAGTCTTGCAGCACGCTGTAGAAGTCGCGGATCGCCTGCGGGTCCAGGCCATTGGTCGGCTCGTCCAGAAACAGCACGCGCGGTTCGCCCAGCAACGCTTGCGCAAAGCCGAGCCGTTGCCGCATGCCTTTGGAGTATTCACGCAAGGGGCGCGTACCGGCATGGGCCAGCCCCACCCGCTCAAGCGTTGGCGCGCATTGCTGCTGATCGGCGCCCTTCAGCTTGGCAAAGAAGCGCAGCGTTTCCAGGCCACTGAGGTTGTCATACAGCACCACGTTCTCGGGCAGATAGCCCAGGCGGCGGCGGGTGGCGCGAAAGCCGCTGCCGCGCACCGAACCCCCGTCGATCAGGATCTCACCGCTGCTCAGCGGCGTGAGCCCCAACATCATCTTGAACAAAGTGCTCTTGCCGGCGCCGTTGTGGCCGATCAGGCCGAAGATTTCGCCGGCTTCAACCCGCAGGTCAACGCCGTCCACTGCGTGGATGGCGCCGTAATGCTTGCTGACGCCGCGCACCTCGATGGCTGGCGCAGGGTTGACCTTATTGGCCGGGATAGTGCTTGTCACGCCATTCACTCCATTGCTTGTTGCCGGGCTGCATGCGCGGGGCCGGATCGACCACGCTGGGCACACGCAGCACCGGAAATTGTTGGCCGACCAGGCGCAGCGCCTGCACGGCAGGGCTGGCCAGCAGCAGCTTGACGCTCGGATGGCGCCAGCTCAGGCGGTCCACCATGTCATTCGCCTCATAGGGCACATCGCCGACGCCGTCGCCATTGCGGTCCCAGCCCAGGTAATTGCTCCAATGGTTGCCACCGGACCGTTTGTCCTTACCACCCCAGACCTCATCGCGTGCACCGACATAGCGCACCTGCTCGCGGTTGGCGATGAAGTCATTGCCCTCGACCACATTGCGGGTCGAACCGGCGGACAGGTGCACGCCGACTTGGTTGTCGACCACCAGATTGCCCTTCAGCGTCGCGTACTCGACGTCGTAGATGAAGAAGCCGCGCGCGTTGCCGGCGATGATGTTGTTCTCGATCACCGAGTCCTGCAGCGTGCGCAGCATGATGCCGTGGTCGCTATTGCCCCAGGTGCGGTTGCCGCGCACCACCTGGTTGCGCACCTCCATCAGGGCCAGACCGCCGCGGTTGTAATAGCTCTCGTTGTCCTCCCACAGGTTGTAGTAGGAGTTCATATAGTGGCTGCCGTAGCGGCTGTGGTGCAGCTTATTGCTCTTGAAGATGGCGTGATGGCTAACGTCAACATAGAGCGCATCGCGGACGAAGCCGATGTTGTTGCCGATGATGCGGGCGCCCTGGGTGTTGTAGAGCTGGATGCCGTTGCCGCGCTGCGAGCTGTTCAGCTCGCGTTTGCCGGTGATGATGTTGTGCTCGATGCGTACATCGTTGGCCTTCTCTATCCACAGGCCGAACAGGTTGTAGCTCAGGTCGCAGTGCTGCACCAGCGCCCGGTGCGCGCCGGGGCGGATATAGATGCCGGCGTTCTGATCCTTCAGGCTGCTGCCGGAGTCGCGCACGATCAGGCCCTCGAGGCTGACGTCGGCGGCGGTGACGCGCACGGTGTCGCCCTTCATGGCGCCGCTCAGCGTCGGGCGATGGATGCCGCGCAGCGTCAGCGCCTTGTCGATCAGGAAGTTGCCCACATAGAGGCCGCGTTCGATCTCCAGCACATCGCCGGGCGCGGCGGCGGCAATCGCCTCTTGCAGCGACTGGCCGGGCTTGACCCGCAGTGTGGCCGCCTGCGCGCTGCCCATATGCGCGAGCAGAGCCAAGAACAGAAGGGAGAGAACTCTCATGCCAGCATCAGGCCGCTGGCCTTCAGCGCCAGGAACAGCGCTGCGCCTATCAGCAGATTCTTGAAGCCGACATAGCTGAGCATGTCCATCACCGAGGCGCGGCGGTAGTGGGCCTGCCACCAGGGGCCGTCCTTGACGTAGCGCTTGCCCGCCAAGCGGATCAAGACCTCGTAGACGCTCCAGCCAAACCACCAGGCAATGATGGCGCTTTGCGACAGGCGCCCGCTGCCGGCCAGCACCCAGGCCAGTGTGGCGGCCAGGGCCAGCGAGAAGCCGGCAATCTGCAAGGCCTTCTGCGTCTTCCAGCCGGCCTGGCTCCAGGGCCAGAGATGGTCAACCAACTCCGCCCAGAGCCACTTCAGCCCCTGCGCATCGGCCTTGTGGGCCGGCGCCACCGGGTCGGTGGGCATGCGCGGGTCCGGCCCCTGGGCCACTTTCTCGCTCATGGCATTGGCTTGGATGGGCTGGATCGGAATGAAATAACCATCGCGGCCGATCGGGGTGATCAGCAGACCGTCGCGCTCGCGGCGCTTGCGCTCCTTGGCCAGGGGCGGGCAGCCCTTCACATCGGTGTAGAGAATCATGCAATCCAGGCAGTGCAGGCATTCGCGATGGTCGATGCGGCCGGCCGCATCAATCGCCAGCGAGCCGCAACCGACCGCGCAAGCCTTGCAGCTATTGCAGTCCTGCTTGCGCTTCAGGCCGAACCAGCGGAAGGTGCTGGGCATGGCCAGGGCCGCGCCGAGTGGGCAGATGTATTTGCAATAGGGTCGTTCAATGAAAAGCGAGAGTCCCAGCAGCGTGGCGACGAAGAGACCATAAGGCCAGGCCCGGTTCGTGATGCCGACCAAGAATGTGGTCTTGAACGGTTCCACCTCGGCCAGCTTTTCGGCCAGGCCCATCGAGAACATCGAGATCACCAGCAGGCCGAAGAAGATCGCGTACTTGAGCCACTTCAGCCGCTGATGCCAGGCGTTCGGCAGATGGCCCTGGAAGCGCTTCAGCCCGATCTTCTCGCCGACCTTGTAGATCGCCTCGGACAGCGAGCCAAACGGGCACATCCAGCCGCAGAACAGGCCGCGCCCGAACAAGAAGACGGTGAGGATGATGAAGATCCAGAACACGAAGATGAAGGGGTCGGACAGGAACAGCGACCAGGTCCACTGGAACAGCAGAGAATGGAACCAGGTCAGCACCTGGGTGATGGAAGGCTGCGCCATCGCGCCGAAGCCGACAAAGGCGATGCTCAAGCCCCAGGCCGTGTACTTGAAGGCATTGACCGGCCATTTGTTCTTGTGGGTGGAAAGCCGGGTCAGCTTTTCGCGCAAGGCGTAAACCACGGTCACGCTGACCAGCAGGGCGATGAAGAGGCCGATCTCAACCGCGCGTGTCTTCCAGACGCGCACCCAAGGGGCGTCGGCCTCCACCACCACTGGGCGGCCGCCCTCCAGCAACTCGGCGGCCAGCCAATATTTGCTGTCGAAGTTGGCGAAGCTGCGCGTACCGGTGGCCCGGTCCACCCGGTTGCCCAGGAAGGCCAATTGCCAGGGATAAGCGGCAGAGAAGGATTTGGAGCGAATGATGAAGATGGCCGATTCGTTGAACTCCGGCGCGCCAGCCACCTCCAGGCCGTAGAGGTTCAAGTAGTCCAGATCACGGAAGGTGAAAGAGTCGGCGCCTTGTTTGACCTGCACTCGGTCGTAAATGCCGCCGCGCACAAAGCCCGAGCCCTTGAAGGATTCGATGCCGGCCGTGCGGATGATGAAGAAGGCGTGTTCACTCTCCTTCATGCGCGAACGCAGATTGGCCCAGTTGTTGGCACCCATCAAGCTGGCGCCGATGGCGGGGTGGTTCAAGTCGCCAAACCAGAGTTCGATAAAGGGCTCGGAGCCGCGCGGCAGCCCGACCTGCTCGGGGCTGACCCGCAGGCGTTGCACGGCGCCGAGCTTGACCAGTTGCGCCCAGTCGAAGCGCCGCTCGGTCTGGGCGTAACGGGCCGGATCGCGCACCGTCGGCGCCAAGATGCCAACCTGCTTGGCCACCGCCTGGCCTGAGGCCATCAAGACCTGGTTCTGAGCGATCACCGTGACGGTGGCGCCGGAGATCGCGTCAACGCCGAGTACGTTCTCGTCCGGACGGGTTTGGCCAACCTCGATCTTGTCGGCCACCGACTTGCCGAGATATTGATCATTGAATTTCAGCAGCGCCGATTCCGGGATGCCCAGCAGCAGAATCGGCTCCGAATGCTTGAGCACCTTGATGCCGACAAAGTGCCCCTTCAGGTCCATGCCGATCAGGGTCACCACCGGCTTGCCGGAATAGGCCGGCGTGTCGGTGATGTCGGTGGATAGCATCACATAGCCGAGCAGCTTGTCGGCCTCGCCCAGCGCCTTCACATAAGGCGGCGAGCCGAGCCGCTCGGAGAAGCTCTTGGCGCCGGGAAAGACGTCCTTGCAAGGCAGCAAGGCGCACATATCCTTGGCCGTGGCCAGTTCGGCCGGCAAGGCGGCCTCGTAGGCGCCGGCGCTGGCCTGGGCGGCTTCTGCGCCCAGGACCAGCGCCAGAAAAAATGCGGCCAATTGGAGGAGGCTCCCCAATTTGGCCGCCAATCCATGGCTATGCGGTTTCATCTACTCTTCCTGTCGGCCGGACGAGCGCCGAATGGCGCCCGTCCGCAAGGTGGCGGCGGGGCTCGAGTCCGCACGCCACCGGGGGCTGTTGCTAGGCCCTCTTTTAGGCTTCCACAATCATGCGGGTGCGCATTTCAAGGTGCAGCGCATGGCAGAAGTGGGTGCAATAGCACCAGAACACGCCCGGCTTGTCGGCAATAAAGGTGACCGAGGCCGTCTCCAGCGGATTGACGATGAAGTTGACGTTGTACTTCGGGATCGCGAAGCCGTGCGTCAAGTCTTCGATCTTGTCCAGATTGGTCAGGATCAAGGTGACCTCATCACCCTTCTTCACCTTGAACTCGCGCAGGCTGAAGGCCGGGGCCTGCGAGGTCAGTCGCACGGTGACCTTCTTGCCATTGCGCACCACGCCGGAGTCCTTCGGATCCTTGGTGGCGAGCGGGAACTCGTCGAGGTTGTAGACCTGCTTGGGCTTGAGCAGATCGCGCTTGAAGATGATGAAGTCATGCGGCTCGCCGCGCACCGGGTGGTCGGCCAGCAAGACCATCTTGTCGCCGGAGATGTCGATGAACTGCTCGTTCTCCGGGTGCAGCGGGCCAACCGGCAGGAAGCGGTCCTTGGAGAATTTGCAACCGACGGCCAGATACTTGCCGTCGGCGGCGCGCGTCTCCGACTGGCTGGCGTTCAAGTGGCCGGGCTGGTATTGCACGTCGATGCGGTCGACCACGTATTTGGCGCTCTTGTCGCCGGCGTGGAATTTGATGGCGGCTTCGACATTCCACTTCACCACCTGGCTGTCCAGGAACAGGGTGGTGTAGGCGTTGCCGCGGCCGTCAAAAGCGGTGTGCAAGGGGCCCAGGCCGAGTTCGACCTCGGCGACGATGGCCTTGTCCGGCGAGTCCAGCTTGCCGTCGAAGTAATCCAGCACCTTGGCGAGTTCGATCACGGTGCCGGTGGGCGAGAGCTTGCCGGCGCAGATGAAGTACTTGGCATCCGGGCTGGCGTTCACGCCGTGCGGGTTCTTGGGCACCGAGACATAGGCGGTCAGCGCGGTCTTGGCGTCTTTGTTGGCGGCATGGGTGCCGTCCACCACCGGCACCTTGGAGTCGCCATAGGTCTTGAACTTGCCGGCCTTGACGGCCTCTTCGATGCGGGCGATGTTGAAGAACAAGCAGGCATCGCGCTCGGCGGACATCATGTCCTCGTAGTGCACGCCCATCTCGGTGTTGTACTGGTTGGTGGCGGCCAGCTTGCCGTCATACGAGGTGGCAGTCAGGTCGCAGTTGCCGTCGATCAGCACCTGCCAGCGCACGTCCATGCTCTCGGCGTCCACGCAGGTGAACAGCGAGTGGTACTTCGTGCCGTCTTCGGTGCCCACCGTATTGGGCAGCGGGATCGAGAACTCGGCGCCGCAGAAGACGCGGGTGGTGTAGTTGATCTTGGGATCGACCGGGTCGGCCTTGTCCGGGAAGATGCCGTGGAAGCCCTGCACATTGGGCAGCTCGGTGATCTTGTCGCAGACAAAGTAGTCCAGGCGGATGCGGGCGATGCGGCTGTTGATCTTGTCGTTGATCCAGGCGTAGCGGCCGTCGTAGTTGCCGTCCTTGTAGGAGGCGTGGGTGTGGTGGGTGTCGGCGACGGTGTATTTCAGGCTGCCGTCGGCCTTGGTGCCCATCACCTTCTTGGATTCATTGGTGATGCCCCAGCCGACCAGCGCGTCAGGAACGAAGCAAGGGATGCGCGTGATCTCGCGGCCCGAAGGCAGGCCCAGCACCCGCATATCACCGGTGTGGCCACCGCTCCACAGACCGTAATAGGTGTCCAGTTCGCCCGGCTTCAGGTGCGAGGCGTTGCTGGCGCTACCGCCATGTGCAGGCGCGGCGCCGGAGGCCGCGGGCGCCGCGGCGTTGCTGGCGGCCTTGTCGGTACAGGCGATCGCACCAATGCTCAGGCCCGCCAGGGCGGCGCTGTTCATGAAGCGGCGACGTGCCAACACGCCTCCGCCATTGTTTTCGTTCTTCTTGTCTTGCTCGCTCATGATGTTCCTCTTCAGGCTTGGATGGACGTTGGTGGGCCGCGCGCCGGGGGCGGCACGGTGGTGAATAGCGCTGGGCTCGCGTCGCTGCCCGGCAAATGCAATCGACTGGTTTGGGGTGGTGAATGGGGCGGCGCCAGTGCACAAGTCGGCAAAGGACCGCCCAATAGGCAGTTAGGACACTGCAGGGTGCCAGCGGCGTGCAGTGCTGCGCCTTGTTGCGCGTCGGCGTCTCCGCTGACTTGCACCAGCTTGGCCTGCCCGCTGGCGGAGCAAACCCACTCAAGCTGGCCTGCATGCATCAAAGGCGCTGCACTGGCAACGCCCAATGTCACCAGCAGCCACGCCAAGACCCAGGCTCGCAGGCAGCGATTGAATGGGTAGTTAGGCATGGCTTGGTGGTGGGCGATTGCTCTTGAAGAAGTTGCCGGATTCTTTCCACTCGCCCTGCGCCCCGCCTTGAACCAAGTTAAGGAATTCAAATAAGCCCAGGAAGGTCGCAAATAAACAAATTCGCCCCTATTATGGCCGGCATCGGCTTCCTAGAATCGCGCCGAAAACTCCTATTCGAAAGCTGATTGACATGAAAACCATGCGCCTCATTTGCAAGTCATTCGCCGTCGGTGTCTCTGCGGCCGCCCTGCTCTCCCTGGCCGCCTGCGGCCAGAAGGAAGGCGACTCAACGGCCAACACCGCGACGCCAGCAGCCAGCACAAGCGTGGCAGCAGCGCCTGCCCCCGCCAGTACCGCGCCCGAGAATGCGTTGGGCAAGTCGGTGTTTGGCAAGACCTGCGCCATGTGCCATGCCGCAGGTGTGGCCGGTGCCCCCAAGCCTGGTGACAAGGCCGACTGGGGCCCTCGCATCGCTCAGGGCAACGAGACTTTGTACAAGCACGCCATCGAAGGCTTCACCGGCGCCAAAGGCATGATGCCCCCTCGAGGTGGTGGCAGCACCTTGAGTGACGATGAGGTGAAGGCAGCTGTTGACCATATGGTGTCGCTGTCGAAGTGAGGGGCGTAGCGTGAGCACAATGCCCTTGAAAGCAGCTGGTCTGAAACGGCGCCAGTTGATGTCGCTTGTTCCCCTGCTGGGTCTGGCTGGCTTGGGCATTGCTCAATCGAGCGCTTTGCCTTCATTGCAGCAGCGGCGTGACTCACGCGCCCTACTCGGCACTCAGGTCGACATTGCCGTCGAAGGTCCAGATGCCGCCCGCCTGGTCTTTGCGGTGGAGAGTGCCTACCAAGAAATGGCGCGCCTCAGCGCCATGATGAGTCGCTACGACCCCGCCAGTGCACTCAGCGCCGTCAATCGCGCAGCGGGCCTGCACGCTGTCGCGGTACCGCCCGAGTTGATGGCCGCGCTTGAGCAAGGGCAGCGCCTTCATCGGGAGTCGAACGGACTCTTCGACATGACTGTTGGCAGCCTCAAGAGCTGGCAGTTTGAAGTTGGTAATTTGGGCCAGGTCCCCGAATCACGGCAACTGGCGACTGAACTGAGCCGGGTTGGCGCCAAGGGACTTCGGATCGACCCGTCTGCTGGCACCGCCGCCCTGCTTCACAAGGGCGCCGCCCTCGATTTGGGCGGCGTCGCCAAGCTTCCCATTCTTGCGGCCGGCTTGCGCCGGCTTCAAGAGAACGGCATCGAAAACGCCTTGATCAACGGCGGCGGCGATGTGCTGTACAGCGGCAGCTGGCAGGGCCGACCGTGGCGAGTCGGGCTACGTGACCCACGACGTTCAGATCGACTCTTGGGTGTTCTGGCATTGACTGGTCAGGGCGTGCTGGCGGCCAGTGGCGACTACGAACGGTTCTTCCTGCATAAGGGCGAGCGCCATCACCACATTTTGGATCCCCGCAGCGGCCAGTCTAGCCAAGGGCCGATCAGCGTTCACTTGCTCGCCCGGGATGTCGAGTCCGTTAACGGACTAGGCGCGATCATCATGCTTGGCGGCACGCCGATGGCACGCGAGATGGTTGCGCAGCACGCGGAGCTTGAGTTGCTGCTCGTCAACCGAGACAGGTCAGAATGGCAAACACCCGGCATGCAGCGTGCGCTGAAGCGCGCTTGAGAGAGTCGCTTTGACGTCGCACCCCGCCACGCTTTCCTAACGAGACACGAGCGCCACGCTCAGGCCCGGTCTATACGTCTTGCGAACGAAAGCTGCCATTCGACAGCCGACCAGCATCGCCGAGTTCTCAGCCCGATGAATCACGAAAAAAACTGAGCTTGATTTGCCCATAAGGGCCAATTCCGGGCATTTTTCGCCCGGCACGGCCCTTCCAAATGGGCGGAATATGCCCATTTCTATGGGACTGAAGACACATTGTTGATGCATTTCCTGCCTACTAGCGCAGACTTTGGGCGGCCCCTCAAGTGGCAAAAAACACGCTACAAAAATACCTTTACAAAATAGTTCCCAGACTGAGGACAGCCACGAGGCCGATGACTAAAGGGGAAGCCTAGATTGCAAATACTTAAACAGCACTGAAGGACTTTTGTAATCGAGACGGCGGGGCCTCGGGGCCAGCTGAATTCGGCCACCTGTTCCGACCATCCCCTGCGCTCGATAGGGTTGCGCGGGTTGATGGAACTCGGATCGGCGTGCAGCCTATGAACTACGTTGCTGAAGGGACCGCCTGAGCCTGCAAACGAGCCACGGCATCTGCAGCCAACTCGCGCTTGAGCACTTTGTTCGAGGCGTTCAACGGGAAAGCCTCGAACAACAAGAGGAAGCGCGGGACTTTGTAGTTGGCCATGCGTCGGCGTGACCACTGGTTCAGTTCCTCTGCGCTCAGGGTGGCACCTGGCCGCGGGATGACGCAGGCGCAGCCCACTTCACCCATGCGTTCATCAGGCACAC
>NZ_CAMFJS010000016.1 GCF_945956965.1 uncultured Roseateles sp. | reverse complement strand
TTTTCAACGCTCTCACTTCACGCTACAAAACTGAATTCTCATTCAGCACTGCTTCTATGTCGAAGCAAACTTCCCTGTAGCGAAGCCCTCTACTGTAGCACAGGAATTTTGAGGGTCGCAAGACAATCAGCAGGCGCCGACAAAAATTAGCGCGCCGAGCCACGCGACCTATTCAATGAGCAACGCGGAAACTGTTGCCCGGCCCGCAAGCCCGGTCCGAGCATCGCGAAGCGCAACGCCTCTTGACCCTTAGTGCTTCACGGCTGCTGACTTTTGAAGGCTGAATGCCAATTCGGCATCGCGCTGAGGATCCTCGCTCGTCAGCAAGTCCGGCAATACGCGCGCCAAGCGACTGGCATCGGCACGCAGCACACGTTGCTTGACCGAGGGAATCTGCGAGGGATGCATGGAAAAGCTGCGCAGCCCCATCGCGAGCAATAGATCCGTGAAAAGCGGGTCGCCAGCCATTTCACCGCAGACACTGACCGACTTCCCCGCCGCGCGGGCCTGGCTGATGGAGTGCGCCAACAAATGCAGCACCGCCGGATGCCAAGGGTCATACAAATGCGCTACTGCTTCATCAGCACGGTCAATGGCCAGGGTGTACTGAATCAAATCATTGGTGCCGATGGATACAAAGTCCACATGCGGAAGCAGCAGCGGCAGCATGACAGCGGCAGCGGGAATCTCGATCATCACGCCCAGCTCGACCTTGGTGTAGGCGCGGCCCGCATCGGTCAGCTGCTGCTGCACCTTCTTGATCGATTCCAGAATCTGCCGCACTTCGCTCAGATGCGCCACCATGGGAATCAGCAAGCGCACCTTGCCAAAAGCACTCGCCCGGTAAATCGCCCGCAGTTGCTGGCGGAACATGCTGGGCTCAGCCAAGCTCCAGCGAATGGCGCGCAAGCCCATTGCGGGGTTCAACACATGTTCATGACGCAACTCGCTAGCGCTCATGCGATCCAAAGGCTTATCAGCCCCCACATCGACCGTGCGGATAGTCACCGGCATGCCGCGCATGGCTTCCACCGCGGCACGGTAGGCAAGGAATTGCTCCTCCTCGCTGGGCAACTCGCCGCCGCGATTCATGAATAAGAACTCGCTACGGAACAGGCCCACCCCTGTGGCCCCCACTTCAACCGCGCCCACGGCATCGGCAGGCAGTTCAATATTGGCGTGCAACTCTACCCTCTCGCCATCCAGCGTCACCGCCGGGGTATGGCGCAGGCGGGCCAAGCGTGCACGCTCCAATTCACTCTGGCGTTGGCGGAAGCGGTACTCCTCCAACATGATGGGAGATGGATTGACGATCACGGCGCCAGCATCACCATCAATGATGACCCAGTCATCCTGACGAATCAGGCGCGACGCTTCGCGGGTGCCGACGATGGCCGGAATGTCCATGCTGCGCGCCACGATGGCGGTATGCGAGGTGCGGCCACCGATGTCGGTGATGAAACCATGGAACACACTGCGCTTGAACTGCATCATGTCGGCCGGCGCAATATCGGCGGCCACCAGCAACAAAGGATCTTCGCCAGCAAAATCCCGCTGCACCACACTGGCCGCATCCGTCGGCGCCTGGCCTTGCTCACGCGCTAAAGCACTCAAGACGCGCTCAACCACCTGCTCCAGGTCAGCCTTGCGTTCGCGCAGATAGTCGTCTTCCATCTCGTCGAACTGACGCGCCAAGACTTCCAGTTGCGCGGACAATGCCCACTCGGCGTTGTAATGCCGCTCGGTGATCCACTGGCGAGTAGCACCCACCAGGGCTTCATCGTGCAAAAGCATCAGGTGCACATCAAGCAGAGCCGCCAGTTCATGCGGCGCGTCGGCAGGCAGATCCTGTTTGAGCGCCTCCAATTCCTGCGCCACTTCGTCGCGGCCTCGCATGGCGCGCTTGATCTCGGCCTCGACCTGATCGTCGGCAATGAAATAGTGGGCGACGTCCATGCGGCTGGACGTGACCAAAACGGCGCGGCCAATGGCCACACCACGCGAAACCGGAATGCCAAAGACCTGGAAGCTCATGCCTTGACTTTAGCAGCCGGCAGCGCCAATGCGCGTCGTCATTGAATCGTCATTCCTGAGTCACGCCGGCGTCACCCGTAACGCCGAGCATGGCTGGGCTTGCAACGACTTGAATGAGGCTACCCATGCGGGATCTTCCCCTGCCGACTCTCCCCTTCTCCGACCTGCGGCCCAAGCCGCAGAAGTTGGCCGAGCAGCATTCACATGCGCGGCAGCAGCCTCACTCCCCACTGGCGCCAATTGAGCTCGACAGCAAGCGCGCAGCGCCAGCCCGCCTGGATGTGAGCTGGGCCCGCAGTGAGGATGAAGTCCGCGAAGCCCAGGCCCTGCGCTACCAAGTTTTTGCCGAAGAAATGGGCGCCCGGTTGTGCGTGCCCAAGGGCGCACCGCCCAAGCTGGACATCGACACCTTCGACGCCTTCTGCGAACACCTGCTGGTTCGCGAAGTGCGCGGCGATGGCCGCAAAGGCAAGGTCATCGGCACCTACCGCGTACTCACGCCGGCGGCCGCCAAGCGTGCCGGTGGCCTGTACAGCGAGACCGAGTTCGATCTGACCCGCCTGCGCAGCCTGCGCGAGCGCATGGTGGAGCTGGGCCGCTCCTGCATCCACCCCGAGCACCGCTCCGGCGGCGCCATCATGGTGCTGTGGGGCGCCCTGGCCGAATTCATGCTGCGCAATGAACTTGACACCATGATCGGCTGCGCCAGCGTCAGCATGCGCGACGGCGGCCACTTCGCTGCCAGCTTGTGGAAGCAGCTGGAAAAAACCCATTTGGCCGGCATCGAATGGCAAGTGCGGCCGCGCCTGCCGCTTCCCGTGGATGACCTGCGCCAAGACCTGGTGGTGGAAGCGCCACCGCTGATCAAAGGCTATCTGCGCTGCGGCGCACGCATCCTCGGCGCACCGGCCTGGGATCCGGACTTCAACACCGCCGACCTGCCGATGATGATGCGCATTCAGGACCTGCCGGCGCGCTACCGGCGCCACTTCATCGAGTAAGTCGCAAGGCCTGCGCCGCGGGGCAGGCCGGGCTTATTGCCCTTCGCCGAACTTGTCGTTGACCAGGGCAGTCAGGGCGTCGTGCGCAGCCTGCTCATCCGGCCCATCGGTTTCCAGCTCGACCTGTGAGCCGAGGCCTGCGGCCAGCATCATCACGCCCATGATGCTTTTGGCGTTAACGCGGCGGCTGTTGCGACTCATGAAGACTTCACACTGAAAAGAGCCGGCCAGCTTGGTCAGCTTGGCGGACGCGCGGGCGTGCAGCCCGAGCTTGTTGCTGATGGTCAAAGTCGATTTGATCATTATTGAAATTCAGGGCTCGGAAGAAGAACTCAGCACAGTTTGACCGCATTGCATGATGCCCGCCACGCCGCCATCAACGGCACGCTTGGCCAGCACATCCAAAGGCTCGCGGGCATAGCACAGCGAGCGCCACAACATCGGCGCATTGACACCGCAAACCACCCGGACCGAATCACCCGCCAAACGCAGAGCGGCATTGTGTGGCGACGCGCCAAACACATCCGTCAGCACCAAGCATTGCTCATGCCCCGCCGCCAGCAAGAGGGCGCGCGCCTGTGCTTCGATGGCTTCCACCGACTGATCCGGCGTCACATCCAAGACCGCTAACTGCGGCGCGCATTGCGGAAAGGTGTGTTCGGCCACCGCTTTGAGGGCGGAGGCCAAGGGCGCATGGGCGATCACAAGAAGTCCGGGCATGGCCTCATTATCAATGCGGAACGCTGGTGGGCTTCACTGAACCCCACCCAACTTGAGGGCCGCAATAAAAGTCTGCCAAGCGGCAGGATCCGGCTTGGGCGCCAGCAGCATGGCTTGATAGACCAATTGGCCGCGCGTGAACACCGCCACCTGGGCGGATTGATGGGCGCCCAGCAGGGTTTGCATCTGCGCCTCGGGGTTGGGCGTCATGCCTGCCACCTGCACCGGCAGCAACTCGCCCGGCTTGGCGGCCAGTTTGCCGGCCAGGCTTTCGCGCATCTGGCGCAAGGCCGGGGCCACTTGGGCGGGATCCGACACTTCGGCCCAAGACAGCGAAAAGCTGGCGCCACCGGCCTTGCATTGCGCCAGCCCCATGCGCCCCGGCGCCTGGGCGCCGCCGGCCGGGCGGCTGAGCAGTTCCGGCTTGCAGGGGAACAAGGCTTGCGCGTCCGAACCTTCAGGCCTGACTTCGCGCCAGTCCAGGGTGGGTGCGCAGGCGCCGAGCAGGGCTGCGGCGATGCTGACGAGGCTCAATGCAAGACAGGTGCGGGCGATTTTCATGCGGGCATTATCGGAGCGGCCGCCGCCCAAGCCTGACGCACAATTCAAGCCATGCCCAACAAGTCAAGCTCTCCCTCCGCCGCCCCGGCATTGCCCGCCATGTCACTGGCCGGCGTGCGGGTGCTGGACCTCTCCCGCGTCTTGGCGGGCCCCTGGTGCACGCAAACCCTGGCCGATCTGGGGGCCGATGTGATCAAGGTCGAGCGACCCTGCAGCGGCGACGACACCCGCGCCTGGGGACCGCCGTACTTGAAAGACACCGATGGCGCCGACACCAGCGAAGCCGCCTACTACCTGGGCGCCAATCGCAACAAGCGCTCCATCGCCATCGACATCGCCACTCCCGAGGGCCAAGCCTTGATCCGCAAGCTGGCGGCAGGCGTGGACGTGCTGGTGGAAAACTTCAAGGTCGGCGATCTGGCGCGTTACGGCCTGGACGCGCAAAGCCTGCAGGCCGAGAACCCTGGCCTGGTGGTCTGCTCCATCACCGGCTTTGGCCAGACCGGCCCCTACCAAGACCGAGCCGGCTACGACTATGCCATTCAAGGCATGGGCGGCCTGATGAGCGTCACCGGGGAGCGGGATGACTTACCCGGCGGTGGGCCACAGAAAGTTGGCGTGGCCGTGGCGGACCTGTTCACCGGGCTTTACGCCACCGTGGCCATCCTCGCGGCCCTGCGCCACCGCGACGCCACCGGCCAAGGTCAAACCATTGACATGGCCTTGCTGGACACGCAACTGGCCATGCTGGCCAATTTGGGCAGCAACTATCTGTGCACCGGCAAGGCGCCTGGCCGCATGGGCAATGCGCACCAGAACATCGTGCCCTACCAGGTGTTTGAAGCGGCCGATGGGCATCTCATTGTCGCGGTGGGCAATGACAATCAATTCGCCAAGTTCTGCGACATCCTGGAGCAGCCCGCCTGGGCGCAAGACCCGCGCTTCGCCAGCAATGCCGCACGCGTGCGCCACCGCGAGCTCTTGGTGCCGCTGCTCGCCGCCGTCATCAAAGCCCAGCCACGGCAACGCTGGTTGTCAGCCATGGAAGCGGCCAAAGTGCCCTGCGGCGCCATCAACAACCTGGCAGAAGCCTTTGCCGACCCGCATGTGCAGGCACGCGAGATGACCGTGGCCATGCCCCACCCTTTGAGCGAACAACTGCGTTTGGTGGCCAGCCCGATGAAGCTCTCGGCCACACCCGTGCGCTACCGCCATGCACCGCCCCTGCTGGGCCAGCACAGCCAGGAGTTGCTGCGCGAGGCCGGCTTGGATGAGGCGCAGATTGAGTCCCTGCTGGCGGCCAAGGTCGTCGCCTGAGCCAGCGGGAATTGGCAAATTTCCCTGGTTTTCGTTAAAACTTACTCGTTTTGACGCTAACCGGCAGGCATTATCAGGAATTCCCCCGGATCGGGGGATAGACGCTAGCCAGCCTGACCCCGACCATCAGCGCCGCTGTGGGCACTCCACGAAAAGCCCAAAACCTCTACAAAGGTCTACCCGCAGATTGCACGACCCATGGTCACCAACACCTCCACCCCTCACCCCGCGAACGCCGGCACCGCTGCCGCGAACGACGTCGCCAGCGCGCCTGACCATGCGCAATGGGGTGAGATCGTGCAATTGCTGGGCGCGGAGATTGCCGGCCCGCTGAGTTCGGCGCTGGAGCGCATCCACAGCCTGGTCAGCACCGGGCAAATTGATCGCCAAAGCCTGCGCGCCCTGCGCGACAGCGTTTCGCAAGCCCGGGAGGCCGGCATGGTGGGGCAGCAACTGGCGCGGCTGGCCTCGGGCCGCTTGCGCCTGTCGCGCGAACGCCTGCACCTAACCCAAATCCTGCGCGGCGTGCTGACCCAGCGCAGCCGCGAGACTCAAGCACGCGGCATCCAGATCCGCCAATCGCTCAAGCCCATTGAGGTGATGGCCGATGGCTCGCTGCTGTTTTCACTGCTGAACGCCTTGATGGACTGGGCGCTGGCCAATACCCACTCCTCCATCGACCTGCGCCTGGACCTGAGTTCCTGGCCGGCCAAGGCGCGCCTGACGTGCCGCTTTGCGCATCGCTCGCTGGACCTGCTCGATGCGCAGCAAGAATTCGAAACACCAGCGAGCCTGAACGCCCTGGGCTGGCGCTTGGTGGAACAAACCGCCCTGACCATGGGTGTGCTGCCTCTGCGTGAAGATGAAGCTGGCATCACCGTGCTGACGCTGGAATTCCCCCACACCGTGGGCGAGGAGCCCGGCATGTCGGACGCGGACCCTGAGGGCCGCGAGTCGATCTGGGAATCCAAGCCATCGACCACTGCGGGCCGGCGCGACTACCAGCCGTCCAGCAACTCCAAACCCCTGGCCGGCAGCCATGTGCTGATCATTGCCCAGAGCCGCGATCTGCGCACGCAAATCCAGACCGCGATTCAGCACATGGGCTTGATCATTGATGTGGTCAGCAGCATGGACGAGGCCTCGGTGTTCTGCGCCGAGGGCCTGCCGCACGGCATCGTGTTCGAAAGCGCGCTGCGCGGGCCGGACTTCGACATGCTGTTCGAAGACATCATGCGCGAAGTACCCATGTTCAGCTTCGTCGAGGTGATGGCCGAGTCGCACATGACCCAGCTGTCCACCGCCACCGCCGATGGTTTGGCCCGCATCTCACGCCAGCACCTGAGCGATGCCCTGCCCTCCGTGCTGCTGTTCGAACTCTCCAAAGAGTTCTGAGTCCGCCGCCCGCTAAACTGCTGGCATGAAGACCTCTCGTTGGATCGCCCCCGCCCTGCTCCTGCTCGCCCTTGGCGCCGCAGGCCTGTGGGCCACGCTGGGCAGCAAGTATGAAAAGGCACCGGCGGTCAGCTATGTGCTGCTGAACGGGGCCAAATTCGACTCCAGCCAATGGGCTGGCAAGGTCATGCTGGTGAACTTCTGGGCCACCAGTTGCACCACCTGCGTCAAAGAGATGCCCGAACTCATCGCCACGCATGAGAAGTTCAAGGCCAAGGGCTTTGACACCCTGGCCGTGGCCATGAGCTATGACGCGCCGGACTTTGTGGCCAATTTTGCCGAGAGCCGCCGCCTGCCCTTCGGCGTGGCGATCGACAACACCGGCGAGATCGCCAAGCAGTTCGGCAAGGTGCAACTCACGCCCACCACCTTCTTGATCAATAAGCGCGGCGAGATCGTCAAACGCTATGTCGGCGAGCCGGATTTCGCGGCCCTGCACGGCTTGGTCGAAAAGCTGCTGGCTGAGAGCTGAACGCAGCCGCGCCTTTGCGGCTGCCGAAATAAAACAAGCCGCTGAAGTGGCGAGACTTCAGCGGCTTGTTTGCTTTTGGGGCGTCTAGTTGGCGCCTGCTGTTAACTTACTTGCTTGCGGCGGCGTCAATCGCCTGCGTGGCCTGCTCCGCCTGATGATCGGCGTGATAGCTGGAGCGCACCATGGCGCCCACGGCGGCGTGGCTGAAGCCCATCTTGTAGGCCTCGGCCTCGAACATCTTGAAGGTATCCGGGTGCACATAACGGCGCACCGGCAGATGATGGCCACTCGGGGCCAAGTATTGCCCCAGGGTCAGCATGTCCACATTGTGGGCACGCATATCGCGCATGACTTGCAGAATCTCTTCGTCGGTCTCACCCAGGCCGACCATGATGCCGCTCTTGGTCGGCACACCCGGCACTTCGTCCTTGAAGCGCTTGAGCAGATCCAGGCTGAACTGGTAGTCAGAGCCTGGGCGCGCTTCCTTGTACAGGCGCGGTGCGGTTTCCAGATTGTGGTTCATCACGTCAGGCGGCGCAGCGCGCAAGATATCCAGGGCGCGATCGGCGCGGCCGCGGAAATCGGGCGTTAGGATTTCAATCTGGGTGCTGGGGCTGAGCTCGCGCACCTTCTGGATGCACTCGGCGAAATGGCCGGCGCCGCCGTCGCGCAGATCGTCGCGATCCACGCTGGTGATCACCACATACTTGAGCTTGAGCGCCGCGATGGTCTTGGCCAGATTCAGCGGCTCGTCCACATCCAGCGGATCAGGGCGGCCGTGGCCCACATCGCAGAAGGGGCAGCGACGGGTGCACTTGTCACCCATGATCATGAAGGTGGCCGTGCCCTTGCCGAAGCATTCACCGATATTCGGGCAAGACGCTTCCTCGCACACCGTGTGCAGCTTGTGCTCGCGCAGGATCTGCTTGATTTCGTAGAAGCGGGTCGAGGGCGAACCGGCCTTGACGCGAATCCAGTCCGGCTTCTTCAGCATCTCGCCAACCGGCACGATCTTGATCGGGATGCGCGCGGTCTTGGCTTGCGCCTTTTGCTTGGCGCTGGCGTCATAGGCCTCGCCGGTCTTGAGTTCGTGGGTGGTGTTGTCGCTAGCCATTACTGCTTCTTTCGTCAGCTCTTGTGGAGCCCCATTCTTGATTCAGTTTTGCAACTGCGCGCTGAGGCGCTCGCCAAAGCGCTGAGCCACCGTGGGCCAGTCCGCAAAGACGCCAAGTGTAACGAGGTCCACCGTGGCCAGCCCCGCGTAGCCGCAGGGGTTGATGCCGGCGAAGGGCTTCAGGTCCATGGCCACATTGAGCGCCACCCCGTGATACGTGCAGTGGCGGCTGACCTTGATGCCCAAAGCCGCCACCTTGCCCAGGCCCTGAAAAGGCTGCAAGGGATCGGCCGGCCCGCTCAGCGCCGCATGGGCGCCGGGCTCATCCAGGCGCACATAAATGCCCGGCGCGCCACTGACCCGGTGGCCGGTGACGCCGAAGGCGCTCAGCGTCTGGATCACGGCCGCTTCCAGGCGAAACACATACTCGCGCACAAAGTAGCCGGCGCGCTGCAGATTGATCAGCGGGTAGGCCACCACCTGGCCGGGGCCGTGATAGGTGACCTGGCCGCCACGATTGGTTTGCACCACCGGGATGCCCTGGGCATCCAGCACATGGTCGGCCTTGCCGGCCAGACCTTGGGTGTAGGTGGGCGGGTGTTCGCACAGCCAGATCTCATCCGGCGTGTCGGGGCCGCGGGCCTCGGTGAAGTCGCGCATGGCGGCAACGGTGGTCTCGTAATCGACCAGGCCCAGTGTTTTCACAAGCATCATGGCGGAATGTTAGCGCCAGCCTGTAAGACCCCAGAACCCTGGGCCGACTCAGCTTGAACTAGGCTTGCCACCCCGGCAGCCAAAAAGGAACCCATATGCGCAGGCTTCTCCTCATCACCGCCACCGCCTTGCTGCTGGCCGCAGCCCCGCTGCGCCCTTGGGCCGCGACAGGCGCCAACAGCGCCTTGGATCAAGCCCTGGCGGCCTATGAGGCCGGTGATTTGAAGGCCGCGGCCCGCGGATTCAAAACGCTGTCCAGCCGCAAGCAGCTGCCGCTGGCCGACTACAACCTGGCCATGCTGCACATCCGCGGCGAACTGCCACGCAATGATCTGAATCAGGCGCAGCGCCTGCTCAAACGCGCGGCGGCCAACGGCCTGCTGCGCGCCGAATTGGCCTTGGGCACGTTTTACGAGCAAGGCCTGCAATCCGCCAAGGGCCGGCCCGATCTGCAGCAAGCCCATCACTGGTATGCCTTGGCGGCACAGCATGGCAGCAGCGAGGCCCAAGTCGCCCTGGGCACAGCCTACTACCTGGGCCGCGGCGTGGCCACCGACATGGCGCAAGCCGCGCAATGGTTCCGCGCTGCAGCCAATCAAGGTGATGAGGGCGCGCAGTATTTGCTGGCCTCGATGTACGAAGCGGGCTTGGGCCTGACGCAAGACCTGCGCTTGGCGCGCTACTGGTACGAGGCCGCCACGCACAACGGGGACGTGGCCGCGCCCTACAAGGTGAAGGAAATCGATCAGCGCCTGCAGGCGCAGGCACTCACAGCACCACTTTGACCATGGGGTGGGTGGTCAGGGTGCGATAGAGCTCGTCGAGTTGTTCGCGGCTGGTGGCCATGACGGTGATGGTGACGCCCAGATAGTTGCCGGCCTTGCTGGGCCGGGTCTCCACCGTGGCGGCATCAAACTCGGGGTCGAAGTTCTTCGCCACCATCACCACTGCCTCGACAAAGCCCTCCACATGGGCGCCCATCACCTTGATGGGGAAACGCGAGGGGTATTCGATCAGCGATTGCTCGGGAGGAACGGGCTTCATGGCAGAGTTCTTTTTCTAAATAGATTGAATGCGTTTGGCCTCTTGATAGGCCTCGAACAGTTTGGCATACACCGGGCCGGGCTTGCCGTGCAGGGCGCCGTGGCCGACCGGCTGATGATCCAGGCGCGTGACGGCCAGCACTTCCTTGGTGGCCGAGCTGAGAATGATTTCATCCGCCGCCAGGACCTCCGCCTCGGTGATGGGCCGCTGGTTGAAGCCCAGGCCCGCCTCGGCGCAGAGTTCCCGCAGCAACTCCATGCGCACGCCTTCGAGCACATGCTCGCTCTTGGGCGAGCCCAGCAAGGCGCCTTCTTTGACGATCCAGACATTCGAGGCCGAGGCTTCGGTCAGGAAGCCATCGCGAAACAGAATCGTCTCGGCGGCCCCTTCGTCAGCGGACATCTGCCGGGCCAGCACATTGCCCAGCAGCGAAATGCTTTTGATGTCGCCCCGCTCCCAGCGGAAGTCGCGCGCGGTGATGCAGGCCACGCCGTGATGACGCTCTTCCGGCGTCGGCCATTTGGCCGGGCTGCTGTAGGCGAACAAGGTCGGCGCCAAGTCCTGCGGCATCACATGGTTGCGCGGCGCCACACCTCGGGTGATTTGCAGATAAACCCATTGATCCGGCGCATCGACCTTGGAAACCAGCTTGCGCGCCAGCGCCAGCAATTCTTCGCGCAGCAAGGGGCTGCTCATGCGCAACTTGGCCAGGCTGCGTTCCAGCCGCTCCATATGCGCTTCGAAGCGGAAGATGCGCCCGCCGTAGACCGGCAGCAACTCGTACACGCCGTCGCCAAAGATGAAGCCCCGGTCCATCACCGAGACCTTGGCTTCGGCCAGGGGCGCGAACTCGCCGTTCAAGTAGCACATCACATCGGGCAGTCGGTTCATGCGTGATCCCTCAAAGCTGACGAAGACCTCGAAGAACCGAGCTTACGCCCAAGTGCGGCGAAATTACTTGATCCAGAGGCGCAAAGAATCCCAGGCGCGGCCCAAGATGCCGGCTTGCGGCACGGCATCCAGCACCACCAGCGGCACTTCGGACACGGCCACGCCAGCGGCGGTGGTGACCTTCACCGTGCCGACGCGCTGGCCCTTGGTCAGCGGCGCCACCAGCGGGTCGGTGCGCTCGATCTTGGTTTGCAGCTTGGCGCCATCGCCGCGCGGCACGGCCACGAACACGGCGCCGGCCGCGCCCAGCTTGGCTTCGGGCGCAGCGCCCTTCCAAACCGGCACGGTGGCAATGGCTTGATCCTTGTCGAACAGGCGCACGGCGTCGAAGCTGGTGTAGCCCCAGTTCAGCAGCTTCTGGCTTTCATTGGCGCGGGCTTCCTTGGAGGCCGTGCCCATCACCACGCTGAGCAGGCGGCGCTTGCCATTGGGGAAGTCGCGCTGGGCGCTGGTCACCAGGCAGTAGCCGGCGGCGTCGGTGTAGCCGGTCTTCATGCCGTCTACCGTCGGGTCGCGGCGCAGCAGCAGATTGCGGTTTTCCTGACGGATCTTGTTGAAGGTGAATTCCTTCTGCGAGTAGTAGCTGTAGTACTCGGGGAAGTCGCGGATCAGGTGCGAAGCAATCACCGACAGATCGCGCGCGCTGCTCTTGTGGCCCGGCTCGGTCATGCCGGTGACGTTCTTGAACTCGGTGTTCTTCAAGCCCCAGGCCTGCACCTGACGATTCATCATGGCCACGAACTGCTCGGTCGAACCGGCCACGCCTTCGGCCAGCGCCACCGAGGCGTCATTGCCCGACTGCACGATCATGCCCTTGAGCAGCTCTTCGACCTTGGGCGTCATCAAGGTGTCGATGAACATCAGCGAGGGGTCGCCCTTGCGCTCATCCCAGGCGCGCTTGGAGACGGGCAAGGTCTGCTCCAGCGTCAGCTTCTTGTCGCGCAGGGCGCCGAAGACGACGTAGGCGGTCATCAGCTTGGTCAGCGAGGCCGGGTCATTAGGCTTGTCAGCGTCGTACTCGGTCAGCACGCGGTTGGCGGTCATGTCCAGCAGCAGATAGCTGCGTGCGGCCAGCTCGGGCGACTGTGGAGCTTGGGCCACGACGGTGTGGCTGGCGAAAGTGGTGGCCGCGGCCACGCTGAAAACAATCAGTTGTTTCATGGGGAGGAGTCTCGAAATCAGTGAGGCAAGAATGCCGCTCGAATGTTCAGTTAGGCCGACCAGGCGCGCAGCACAATGCTCTTGAGCAGCGGCAGCTGCCCGTGGAAGAAATGACCCACACCGGGTACCACGGTGATGGGCAGGGATTGCGGGCGCGCCCAGTCCAGCACAGAGCTGAGCGGCACGACATCATCTTGTTCACCGTGGATCACCAAGGTATCGGCGGGCACGGCGGCCGTATCGAAGCGGCTGGTGGCGGGGCCAACCAGCACCAGGCGCTGGGCGCGCTGTTCTTCAGGCAGGCGCAGCGCGGCTTGCGAGGCCACATAGCCACCGAAGGAAAAGCCGGCCAGCACCAACGACTCGCCCGGCTCGCGCAGCGCCTGCAGCACGGCCAGCGCATCGTCGATCTCGCCACGGCCTTCGTCCCAGCCGCCTTCGGACTTGCCGATGCCGCGGAAGTTGAAGCGCACGGTGCGCAGGCCCAACTCGACAAAAGCGCGTGCCAGCGTCTGCACCACCTTGTTGTCCATGGTGCCGCCCTGGGTCGGGTTGGGATGGCAGATCAGTGCCAGCCCCTTGGGCGCTTGCTCGCCGACCGGGCGGTCGAGCGCGCATTCAATCGCTCCGGCGGGGCCGGCGATCAGAGCTTTCTGGGTACGCGGATTCACAGATCAGCGGCCGATGTTGTCGGGCAGGCGCAGGCGCTCAACCACCACACCGTTCTTCAGATGCTGCTCGACGATCTCGTCGATATCGCTGTTGTCCACAAAGCTGTACCAAACGGCTTCGGGGTAGACCACCGCCACCGGCCCACCGGCGCAGCGATCCAGGCAGCCGGCCTTGTTGACCCGCACCGCGCCGGGGCCGCCCAGGCCCAGATCGCGAACCCGCGCCTTGCAGTGGTCAAAGCCCTGCTGCGCGCCATGCTGGGCGCAGCTGTTATCACCGTTCTCACGCTGATTCAGGCAAAAGAAGATGTGACGTTCAAAATAGCTCATGCGGTCTATTGTAGGCAGCCGCATCCCGCGGCTGCCGCCCTTCAGACCACACGTCGCCCAATCAAGGTCAGCAGCCAGGCGATGGCCGCAAAAGGCCAGACCCAGCCAATCCACTGCGCCAGGCCGTAGAGGTTGATGAAGCGGCCCTGCTCCCAGGCTTGCTGGCTCAGGTGCAGGTAGGGGCTGGTGGGCGCCTGGCTGATCAGCCCGATCAGGGCGCACATCACCACCAGGCCCAGCGCCGCACACAAGCGCCGCGGCAGCAGCATGGCCAGCAGCGCCAGCACCATGGCCAATGCCAGGCCCGGCCAGGTGGCCAGGGTCAACCAGGCCCACATATGCTGCGGGCCGAAATTCATCGCGGTGGACAGCGCGGTGACGAACATGCCCAGCGCCAGCGCGCCAAACACCAGCACCAGACGGCGCCAACCGGGCCGCGCCACCGCCAGCGCCAGCAAGATCGGGGACAGCAAGCCCAGCGCGATCACCAGCGCCTCCAGGCCCGGCGGCAGGGCGCGGGCCATGTCCAGGGCGACGTCGGTGTCGTCGGCCCATTGCACGGCCCAAGGTGTATCGGCCAACAAACTCACCGCCAAGTTCTGCAGGCGCGGCAGCCATTGGCCGAGGCCCAGGGGCACGGCGGTGGGGAATAGCAAGCCCACCGGCCACAAAGCCAGCAGCGCCAGCGCGCCGGCGCTGTGCGGCTGGAACCAGTACTCGCTCAGATCATGCCAGCGGCGCAAACCGCCAAACGCGTGCAACACGGCGCCCAAGGCCACGCCGGCCCAGGCCCCGCCGACATTGAGCAGCCAGTCCAGCGACGATGGCACGCGGCCGGGCAGGAAGTACTGCAAGCTCTCCATCACAAAGGAAAGCACCGGCGCGAGCAGCAGACCCAAGGCCAAACTGCCACGCAAACCCCAGCCGCTGCGCAGCGCTGCGGCAAAAGACAGCAGACCCAGGGGCAGATAGCCCAGCACATTGGCCTGCATGTCGAAGGTGCCGAAATAGCGTGGCCAAGGCAGGCCGATCAGATCGGGCAGCGCCATGCCCGGCGGCCAAGTCCAGGGCCAGAACGGGTAGAGGCTGGCGTAGACCACCAGGGCCAGATAGGCCAGCAGCAGCCAGGTGGCGGAACTTTGCCGGCGCACCATGGTCTGCGCGCTCAGAAGGGTTTGACCACCACCAACACCACGATGGCGATGAAGAGCAGGACCGTGACCTCGTTGAAGACCCGGAACCAGCGATGGCTGCGCCGATTGCTGAGCGTCTCAAAGCTGCGCAAGATGCGCCCGCAAGCATGGTGGTAGCCGCCCACCGCCAGCACCAGCGCCAGCTTGGCATGCATCCAACCATTGCCCGGGCCACGGCCGATGCCGTAGTAAAGCCACAGCAGCAGGCCCAGGGCCAGGGCCGGCAACATCAGCAGCGTGCAAAAGCGGTAAAGCTTGTGCGCCATCAACAGCAGGCGCTCGCGCTCGGCGTGGCTGTCTGTAGGCACCATGGCCAGGTTGACGAACAATCGTGGCAGATAAAACAAGCCGGCAAACCAGCTGGCCACGAAGACGATATGAAAGGCTTTGATCCAGAGCATGGCGCCATTATGCGGGGCGGGATCAACTGGCCATGACCCAGCGGGCGGCCCATCACGCAAGCAAAAGCGCGGGCAAAAAAAAACCCCGGCTCAAGGCCGGGGTGAGAAAGCCCTATCGCTGTCATGACGCTAAGGCTCCTGCTCAGGGAGGAAAAGCAGGGAACGACCACCTTGCGGCTATCATTCAGAAGAAATATTAACAGAATTGATACAGATGCGCAGTACGCGCAATTGCTTAGATTGAGCAATTTCAACGCGCCAGCGCCTCAGCCAACTGCGACGACCACTCAGCGCCGCCACCCACACCCGCCCACTAGCCGCCGTTTGCCCACTATGAAAAGTGCTATTCCTGCCCCCTTTCCGGCCAGCCGTCCACGTCGCCTGCGCCGCGACGCCTTCACCCGCGCCCTGGTGCGAGAAAACGGTTTGCGCAGCAGCGATCTGATACTTCCTGTTTTTGTGCATGAAGGCGCCAACCGCGTCGAACCCGTGCTGTCCATGCCCGGCGTGTCGCGCCTGAGTCTGGACCGGCTGCTTGATGTGGCGCGTGAATGCGTGGACCTGGGCATTCCGGTACTGGCCCTGTTTCCGGTCATCGACGCCAGCCTGAAAACACCCGACGGCATCGAAGCCACCAATCCCGATGGCCTGGTGCCCCGCGTGGTGCGCGCCCTCAAAGCCCAGGTGCCCGAGTTGGGCCTGCTGACCGACGTGGCCCTGGACCCCTTCACCAGCCACGGCCAGGACGGCGTGCTGGACGAGCGCGGCTACATCATCAATGACCGCACCGTGGAACTGCTCACCGCGCAAGCGCTGGTGCAGGCCGAAGCTGGCGTCGACATCGTGGCCCCCAGCGACATGATGGATGGCCGCATCGGCGCCATCCGCCAGGCACTTGAGGCCAAGGGTCACATCCACACCCGCATCATGGTCTACAGCGCCAAGTACGCCAGTGCCTTCTACGGACCCTTCCGCGATGCCGTGGGCTCGGCCGCCAATCTGGGCAAGGCCGACAAAAAGACTTATCAGATGGACCCCGCCAACAGCGACGAGGCCTTGCGCGAAGTGGCGCTGGACTTGGCCGAAGGCGCGGACATGGTGATGGTCAAGCCCGGCATGCCGTATCTGGACATCGTGCGCCGGGTCAAGGATGAGTTCCGCGTGCCCACCTTCGCCTATCAGGTCAGCGGCGAATACGCCATGATCAAGGCGGCAGCCGCCAATGGCTGGCTGGATCACGACGCGGTGATGATGGAAGCCCTGCTGGCCTTCAAGCGCGCCGGCGCCGATGGCGTGCTGAGCTACTTCGCGCTGGAAGCGGCCCGCTTGCTCAAGGCCGGCAAGGCCTAAGCCCTTAGCCCCCGGCCACCCTGCCGCCTCTGCCGCTTCCACCAAAGTCCATGCGCTTTTTCCACATCCACGACGAGCACTTCATCGAGCTGGCCCAACTGCCGACGGACCGCCCCGCCGAAGGCTTTTTGTGGATCAGCTATGCGCGCAAGGAATTCGATCAGCAATACCTGGAGCTGCAACTGGCCTTGCAGCGCTGGGACTGCGGCCAGCTGGTGGATCTGCACATCGCCGATCTGCTCAACCCGCAGCTGGCCTCGAACTTCGACTACACGTCTTGGTATGACCTGATGATCTTTCAGCGCCTGGCGGCACAGCCGGCCGGTGAAGAACCGGCGCCGGACGATGTGAAGGCCAATCTGGCCGCGGCGGAGACGGCGCTCAAGAACATCGACACCAGCCCACTCGGCTTCGCGGTGTTTGACCATGTGCTGATCACCATCCACCCCGATGCCTGCTCGGTGCGCGAGTTCTTCGCCGACAAGCTGGGGCAGCTGACCGAAGGGCGCGATCTGCGCGGCAGCTCACGCCTGCCCAGCAGCCCGGCCGAGCTGATGCTGCGCATGGTCAATCATCTGGTGGACAATTTTCTGGAACTGCGCCGCCAGCTCAGCCGCCACCTGGGCAATCTGCAGCGCGCGCTGATGGACGGCCACACCCATTTCGACAACTGGCCCCTGCTGCTGACCTCCCGCGACGCGCTGCACCGGCTGGAAGAAATCAGCGAAGACCAGCGCAGCGCGGTGCAGGAATGGATCGACTCACTGGACGAATGGCCAGCCAGTGATAACGCCAAAGTTCAACGGGAGCGGGAACTGCTGCGGGTACGCTCACGCGATGTGCTGGAGCATATCGAGCGGGTGCTGACCCATGTGCGGCGACTGGAGTCCTCCAGCGAGGCCGCCGTGCAAATGCACTTCTCGGCCCTGGGCCACCGCACCAACGCCATCATGCGCACGCTGACGGTGCTGACCGCCATCTTCCTGCCGCTGAATCTGATCACCGGCATCTTTGGCATGAACTTCGACGGCCTGCCGCTGATCCACAAGGCCACCGGCGTTTGGTTTGCCTTGGGCCTGATGCTGGTGGTGGGCCTGAGCCTGGGCCTGTTCTTCTGGCGCAAGCGCTACCTCAGCAGCCGGCACTGAAGCGGGCCACCAGGCCCTGGCTATAAGGCCCTGGCTACAAGGGATCAATCAGTACGGGTCAGCGAAGCCCAGCGCCAGCATCAATTCGCTTTCACGCGCTTCCATGCAGGCGGCTTCGTCATCTTCCTCGTGGTCGTAGCCCTGGGCATGCAAGGTGCCGTGCACCAGCATATGGGCGTAATGGGCGGCGATGTCGATCTTGGCCTCCTGCGCCTCACGCTCCACCACCTCGGCGCAGATCACCAGATCGGCACAGACCACGGGCTCATGGCTGTAGTCGAAGGTCAGCACATTGGTAGCGTAGTCTTTGGCGCGGAACTCGTTGTTCAGGCGCTGGCCTTCTTCGGCATCAACAATGCGCACGGTGATCTCACCCGGCAATTCCAGCGCGGCGCGAATCCACTTGGCCACTTTGTGGCGAGGCAAAAGGGCGCGGTGGCGCGGGTCGGCAAATTGCAGGGACAAATTCAATTCCGGCTGGCTCATGCCGCGCTCCTCTTGATGGCTTGGGCTTCTTGTTTGGCCTGCAAGGCGCTGCGGGCCTCGTAGGCTTCGACGATGCGGGCCACCAGCGGATGGCGCACCACATCGGCACTGGTGAATCGCGTCATGGCAATGCCCTTGACTTTGGCCAAGACCCGCTCGGCATCAACCAGGCCGCTGAGCATGCCCTTGGGCAAATCCACCTGGCTGGTGTCCCCGGTCACCACACATTTGCTGCCGAAGCCGATGCGGGTCAGGAACATCTTCATCTGCTCGGGCGTGGTGTTCTGCGCCTCGTCCAGGATCACGAAGGCATGGTTGAGCGTGCGACCGCGCATAAAGGCCAGGGGTGCGACTTCGAGCAAGCCCTTCTCAAAGGCCTTGGTGACACGATCAAAACCCATCAGGTCGTAGAGCGCGTCGTACAGCGGGCGCAGATAGGGGTCGACCTTCTGGGTCAGATCGCCAGGCAGAAAGCCCAGGCGCTCACCGGCTTCCACCGCCGGGCGGGTCAGGATGATGCGTTGCACCGTGCTGCGCTCCAGCGCATCCACCGCGCAGGCCACAGCCAAAAACGTTTTGCCAGTGCCGGCCGGCCCGAGGCCGAAGGTGATGTCATGCGCCATGATGTGGCGCAGGTATTCATGCTGGCGCGCCGTGCGGCCGGCCAGATCGGGGCGGCGGGTGCGTAGCACCAGCGCATCTGCGCCGACGGCGGCGGCCACTGCAGGCCTAGGCTCGGCATCATCCTTGCTGGCGCTCTTGCGACTCTTGGTCGCGCCTGCTGCACCCTTGGCGTTTGCAGCCAGCAACTCGGCGCCGGCCTCGGCCAGCGCCAATTGCAGGGTCTCGGGCGGAATGGCGCGGCGGGCGCGCTCGTACAGCGACTCCAGCAATTGCTGGGTGCGCAGGGCCGCCGGCTTCTGCCCGTCGATGCGGAAGTGCTCATGCTGGCGGCTGATGCGCACGGCCATGGCGGCCTCGATCTGGCGCAGATGCTCGTCCAGGCTGCCGCAAAGATGGGCCAAGCGCTTGTTGTCGACCGGCGTGAAGTCAAGGCGAAGAATCACAAAAGCACTTTCTTAAGAGCAGGTGATGAGGGTGACGTTGGGAAAAGAGCTGTCAGCAAATATTGGGCGGGGCAGGCTCTGAGCCGCGACAAGCCGCACAGAGCGCCTGAGCGCCCTAGTGCTCGGCCATATTGTCGCCGCTAAGCGGCCATCACCCCCCGCAGACACAGGGGCATCCAGGGTCACAGAGCTCCTGCACAATCGCCCCTCATGCAAAAAATCAAACAAAAGATGCGCGCCGGCCTATCGAGGGTGAGCCTGCGCGGCAAAGCCGCCTTAGGCCTGCTGGCCGCCGGCACCTTGCTGCTGCCCACCGGCTTGCTGGCACAGGCGAGCACAGCGCTTGAGCCCGCCGCGCTGCAGCTGGGCTTTTCGGCCGCCCTGGCTCAGCAATGGCTGACCGGCATGCTGCTGGTTTTGAGCATCATGAGCAGCATCGTCGCCAAGCTCTACCGCCGTGAAGCTCAGCTCAGCTGCCTGGGCAGCATGATGCTGGCGGGCGTGGCCTACCAGGTGCTGCACTACGCCAGCCCTGCCCCGGTGCTGTGGCTGCAAGCCGCCTGTGTGTTGACGCTGGCCCTGGTGCTGAACTTTGGCGCGCAGTACCTGCTGCGCCAGCTGGCCGTGCTGCAGCCCAGGCTTGAACAGCTGATGTGGCTGCAGACCTTATTCATGCCCGCTAGCTTGCTGCTGGCAGGTGGATCATTCGGCGCCTGGCTCAGCCAGGCCTGGCATGGCCTGCTGATCTTGGAATTGTTGGCCCTGCTGGCTTGGTATCTGCGCCAGCGCTGGCAAGCCTTGCACAGCACCTTGCCGGTGGACGAAGGTGCCAGCGGCGACTTGCGCTGGCTGAGCCTGCTGCTGGGCCTGAGCGGCGCTGCCCTCTTGGGCGAGCTGGTGCTGGACGTGAGCCTGGCGCCCGAGGCAGCCCTGCGCTGGAGCCTCTGGCTAGGCCTGGGCCTGCCGCTGATCATGGTGGGCCTGTGCCTGCATTTCTGCGCCGGCTTCGCCCGCGCCCGGCGCGACAGCGATTTGCAGCAAATTCAGCTCGAACAACGCATGGGCGAACGCGTGGCCGAGATGGAGCGCAATTTCGCCAGCTCGGTGGAACAAAAGCTGGAGCAAGTGACCGAGCGCGAGCGCAAGCGCATCGCCGCCGATCTGCATGACGACCTGGGCGCCAAGCTGCTGACCATTGTGCACACCAGCGAATCGGATCGCATCTCCACCCTGGCGCGTGAAGCGCTGGAGGAAATGCGCTTGTCGGTGCGTGGCCTGACCGGCAAGCCGGTGCAATTGCTGGACGCCCTGGGCGACTGGCGGGCCGAGGTGGTGTCGCGCCTGGGCCAAGCCAATATCCTGGCCGAGTGGAAAGCGCCGGCGGAAGATGTGGAGCACACCTTGCCGGCCCGAGCCTATGTGCAAACCACGCGAATCTTCCGCGAAGCCGTCAGCAACATTATCAAGCACAGCGGCGGCACCCATTGCACGGTCAGCTGCAATGTGCAGGGCGGCGACTTTCAAGTCGTCATCCAGGACAACGGCCAGGGCATTCCGGCCGAGCTGGACGGGCGCCTGGACCGCGGCCACGGCATGGCCAGCATGAAGTCACGCGCCAAACAAATGCACGGGCAGTGCTTGGTGGAGTCCGGCCCCGGCTGGGGAACCGTGATCCGCCTCACGATTCCGCTCTGAAAATGCCCTGAGCCGGCTTCATTGCCCTTGGCAGTGAGCCGATAAAGCCTTACCGTTGAGCAGCTAGCCTGCCGGGCGGCTGCGCGTCGCGCGCCGCTTCAGCGACCTACTACTGGGAAAATCACAAGACCATGGACCATATCCTTCTGCTGGAAGACATTCCGGAAATTCGTGCTTGGCTCAAAGCCCTGGTCAAGCAGGTCTTCGTCAATGCCGAAATCACCGAATGCTCACGCGTGCAGGACGCCCTGGCCCTGGTGAACAGCCAGCGCTTCAATCTGGCCTTGCTGGACCTGGGCCTGCCCGATGGCTCGGGCGTGGACGTGATTGCCGCGCTGCGCGAGCGTCAGCCCGAGGCGCAATCGGTCATCGTCACCATTCACGACGACGACGAACACCTGTTCCCCGCCCTGCAAGCCGGTGCTTTTGGCTATCTGCTGAAAGAACAATCGCGCGAGCTGCTGTTTGAACAACTGCAGCGCATGAGCCAAGGCGAGCCGCCGCTGTCGCCCTCCATCGCCCGCAAGGTGATCGCACATTTCGCCAACCAGAAGCGCCCGCAGGTGGCGGCCGTGCTGCACGAGGTCTCGCTGACCGACCGCGAAACCGAGGTCTTGCTGCGCGTGGCCAAGGGCTACACCCTGCCCGAAATCGGCGTGCAACTGGGCCTGTCCCGCCACACGATTGCGGACTACGTCAAGCAGATCTATCGCAAGCTCAACGTCTCCTCGCGGGCCGAAGCCGCACTCGAAGCGCAGCGGCTGGGCCTCTTCGGCCGCAACTGATTTGGCGGCCCGATAATGGGCCGATGATCGGTCGACTCACTGGCGTCATCGCGGAAAAATCGCCCCCGCAGGTTCTCATCGATGTGCAGGGCGTCGGCTATGAAGTCGACGTGCCCATGAGCACCTTTTACAACCTCCCCGGCCTGGGCGAGAAGGTCGCGCTGCTGACCCATTTCGTGGTCCGCGAAGATGCGCAAATCCTGTTCGGCTTTCTGAGCAGCGAAGAGCGCGGCACTTTCCGCCAGCTCATCAAGATCACCGGCGTAGGCCCCAAGATGGCCCTGAGCCTGCTGTCGGGCCTGTCGGTGGCGGAGCTGGCGCAAGCCGTCACCAAACAAGAGCTTGGCCGACTCGTCAAAGTGCCGGGCATCGGCAAGAAGACCGCCGAGCGCCTGCTGCTGGAACTCAAGGGCAAGCTCGGCGCCGAGTTGGGCGGCCCGGTCAGCGTGGGCAGCGACAACCAGGCCGACATCCTGCAAGCCCTGATCGCCCTGGGTTATAGCGAGAAAGAAGCGGGCCTGGCGCTGAAAGCGCTGCCGCCGGATGTGGGCGTTAGCGACGGCATCAAGCTGGCCTTGCGGGCACTGTCCAAATGAGCATACAGACCGACGACTTCGCAAGCGCCCCGCAGCAGCGGGTCCTCGCCGCCAACCCCAGTTCGCCACGCGAGGAAGCGATTGAGCGCGCCCTGCGGCCCAAGCTGCTGGACGAGTATGTGGGCCAGACCAAGGCGCGCGAGCAGCTGGAGATTTTTATCGGCGCGGCCCGCAAGCGCGATGAAGCCATGGACCATGTGCTGCTCTTCGGCCCCCCGGGCTTGGGTAAGACCACGCTGTCCCACATCATCGCCGCCGAGCTGGGCGTGAACCTGCGCCAGACCTCGGGCCCGGTGCTGGAAAAGCCCAAGGATCTGGCCGCCATCCTGACCAATCTCGAGAAGAACGATGTGCTCTTCATCGACGAGATTCACCGCCTCTCGCCGGTGGTGGAAGAAATTCTGTACCCCGCGCTGGAGGACTATCAGATCGACATCATGATCGGCGAAGGCCCGGCCGCCCGCTCCATCAAGCTCGATCTGCAGCCCTTCACCCTGGTTGGCGCCACCACCCGCGCCGGCATGTTGACCAATCCGCTGCGCGACCGCTTCGGCATCGTCGCGCGCCTGGAGTTCTACACCGCCAACGAGTTGCAACGCATCGTCACCCGCTCGGCCGCGCTGCTGAACACGCCGATTGATGAGATGGGCGCGCTGGAAATTGCCCGCCGCTCGCGCGGCACACCGCGCATTGCCAACCGCTTGCTGCGCCGGGTGCGCGACTATGCCGAGGTCAAGGGCAACGGCCATATCGGCAAGACGGTGGCGGACAAAGCCCTGGCCATGCTGGATGTGGACCCGCAAGGCTTTGACCTGATGGACCGCAAGTTGCTGGAGGCCATCGTGCACCGCTTCGATGGCGGCCCGGTGGGCTTGGAAAACGTGGCCGCCGCCATCGGCGAAGAGGCCGGCACCATCGAAGACGTGATCGAGCCCTATCTGATCCAACAAGGCTATTTGCAGCGCACGCCGCGCGGCCGCGTCGCCACCCTGGCGGCCTTCAAGCATCTGGGCGTGACGCCGCCAAAGGCGGCCGGTAGCCTGTTCGACGAGTAAACACCTCCCTGCCTCCCACGCGAGCAAGACCATGACGCTTCAACGCCGCCAGTTTCTCCGCGCCTCCAGCGCCAGCTTGGCCACCACCCTGGGCGCCAGCACCCTGCCCGTCTGGGCACAAGCCAGCGGCAAGGGCCGGCGGCTGCGCCTGGGCTTGATCGGCACCGGCATGCGGGGTCAGGTCTTGCTCAAGGAGTTGCTGCGGCGCGAGGACGTGGACGTGGTGACCCTGTGCGATATCGAGCCCATCATGCTGGGCCGTGCCCTTGCCATGTGCCAAAGCTTCAACAAGCCCCAACCGCGCATCTACGGTGAGCGCGGCGATGCGTTCGCCTACCGGGCCCTGCTGGAGAGCAAAGACCTGGACGGCGTCATCATCGCCACGCCTTGGGAGCTGCATGCGCCGATGGCGATTGACGCGATGAACGCCAAGATTGCGGTGGGCTGCGAGGTGGTGGCCGGCATCAGCCTTCAAGACCACTGGGATGTGCTGCGCACCCAGCAGCGCACGGGCACGCCCTATATGCTGCTGGAAAACGTCTGCTACCGGCGCGATGTGATGGCGGTGCTGCAGATGGTGCGCGCCGGCATGTTCGGTGAGCTGGTGCATTTGCAAGGCGGCTACCAGCATGATTTGCGGGCCGTGAAGTTCAACTCCGGTGACCCGGCCAAGCCTTATGGCGGCGGGGTCGAGAGCGGCGCCAAGGCTTGGTCCGAGGCGCGCTGGCGCACCCAGCATTCGGTGCAGCGCAATGGCGAGCTTTATCCCAGCCATGGCATCGGCCCCTGCGCGATGTTCACCAATATCCACCGCGGCAACCGCTTCACCCACATCAATAGCTTCGCCAGCAAAGCGCGTGGCCTGCAGGACTATGTGGGCAAGAAGATGGGCGCCAAGGATCACCCCAATGCCAAGCAGAGCTATCAGCTGGGCGATGTGGTGACCACCACCCTGGCCTGCCAGAACGGCGAGACGATTCTGCTGCAGCATGACACCTCGCTGCCGCGCCCCTACTCCTTGGGTTTTCGGGTCCAGGGCACCGACGGGATCTGGATGGACCTCAATCGCTCGGTCCACATCGAGGGCGTCAGCATGCCGCATGCCTGGGAAGACTTCCAGGCCTATCAGGACAAGTTCGATCATCCGCTGTGGAAGAAGTACGCGGCCACGGCCGAGGGCGCCGGCCATGGTGGCATGGACTTCTTTGTAGTGCACGCCTTTGTCGAGGCGCTGAAAGCGCAAGCGCCCATGCCCATCGACGTCTACGATGCGGTGGCCTGGAGCGCCATCACGCCGCTCTCCGAGCAGTCGATTGCCGAGGGCTTCAAAACCCTGCCCTTCCCCGACTTCACCGAAGGGCGCTGGCAGAACCGCAAGCCCATCTTTGCCTTCGGCGATCAGTACTGAGCCGGCGGCGCCATCACCACCCCAGCCTGCGCCTGCACGGCCGACGACCAGCCTCGGCCGCCGCCAATGTCAACAGCACCATCCGCCTGCAGCAAAAGACCCAGCGCTCCGCTCGGGTAATTCGGCAAGGCAACTAGACGACTGGTCTATTTGCGCGATGATTGCGGCATGGCAAACGAGCACTCAGCAACCAAAGACCACATCCTCAACTGCGGCGAGCGCTTGATCGCCAGCAAGGGATTCGTGGGCGTGGGCCTGGCGGAAATCCTGTCGGTGGCCAATGTGCCCAAGGGCTCGTTCTATCACTACTTCAGCTCCAAAGAGCGCTTCGGCGAAGAACTGCTCAAGCGCTATATCGAGGACTACCTGGCTCGGCTGGACAGCTTGCTCAAGGCCGATGGCAGCACGGCCCGCGTGCGCTTGATGCGCTACTGGTCTTACTGGAACTTCAGCCAATGCGGTATTGCCGACGGCGATTGCGCGCAGGCGCCAGCGGGCGCCAAATGCCTGATCGTCAAGCTCAGCGCCGAAGTGGCGGATATCTCGGAAGCGATGCGACTCACCTTGCGTGAGGGCACGGACCGCGTGGTCCAGCGCCTCGCTCAGTGCCTGGATGAGGCGCGCCAAGACGGCTCGGTCGCCGCTGGCTTGAACGCGAGCGATACCGCTTTGACGCTTTACCAACTTTGGCTAGGCGCCAGCTTGCTGGCCAAACTGCGCCGCGACGGTAGCCCGTTTGAGCACGCGCTGCGCAGCACCGAACTGATGTTGTCTCCCGCCAAGGCATAAACAGCAAGGCCCCCCCAAAGGCGCTGCCGCGCAAAAGGGGCACAAGGACTCAAGGTTTTCAAAGGCTTTCGGGCCTGATCTCAGGGTCTTTTATTTTTCTAGTTGACCGGTCTATTTGAATCATTTGCAAGTACTTTTTCACTCTCTCCCGAGGACATCATGCTGAACTTTGACTATCACAACCCCACCCGCATCGTTTTCGGCCAGGGCCGCATTGCCGATCTCGCCAAGCTGGTGCCCGCCAATGCTCGGGTGCTGATCGTGGTCGGCGGCGCCAGCGCCGAGAAGACCGGCACGCTGGGCGAGGTACGCGAAGCCCTGGGCACGCGCCAGCACAGCACCTTCAGCGGCATTGAGCCCAACCCCAGCTTTGAGACCGCGATGACGGCAGTGCAACAAGTCCGCGAGGGCGGCTTTGATTTCTTGCTGGCCGTGGGCGGCGGCTCGGTCATCGACGCCACCAAATTCATCGCCGCGGCCGCCCTGTTCGACGGTGATCCCTGGACCATCTTGACCAGTTGGGGCAGCAAGGTCACCCAAGCGCTACCCTTCGGCACCGTGCTGACGCTGCCGGCCACCGGCTCGGAGATGAACGAGGGCGCGGTGATCACCCGCCGTGACATCGGCGCCAAACGCCCCTTCCGCAGCCCCAAGGTGTTCCCGCTGTTCTCGGTGCTGGACCCGAGCAAGACCTACACCCTGCCGCCCGCGCAAATCGCCAACGGCGTGGTGGATGCCTTTGTTCACACCATCGAGCAATACCTGACCTACCCCGTCAATGCCGCGGTGCAAGACCGCTTCGCCGAAGGCCTGCTGCAGACGCTGATCGAGATCGGCCCGCGCTTGCTGAGCGCACCCAGCCCCGTCTACGACGACCGCGCCAACCTGATGTGGACCGCCACCCTGGCCCTGAACGGCCTGATCGGCGCCGGCGTGCCACAGGACTGGGCCACGCACATGATTGGCCACGAGCTGACCGCCCTGCACAACATCGACCATGCCCGCACCCTGGCCATCGTCTTGCCCGCCCTGCTGGAAGAGCGCCGCACGCAAAAGCACGCCAAGCTGCTGCGGTACGGCGAGCGGGTGTGGGGCATCACCACCGGCAGTGAAGAGGAGCGCGTCAGCGCCGCCATCGCCAAGACCCGCGCCTTCTTCGAGGCCATGGGCATTCCCACTCGTCTGAAAGATTACGGCCTGGGAGCGGAGGTGATCGACGTCGTCATCCGCCAGCTCGAAGCGCATGGCATGACGCAGCTCAGCGAGCACCGCGACCTGAGTCTGGACATCAGCCGCCGCATTCTTAACGCCGCGCTTTAAGCCTTCTCCGACACGCTTTTTTCAAAGGCCATCACATGACTCAAACCACCAGCCATAACCGCCAAATTCAACTGGCCGCCCGCCCCGTGGGAGCCCCCACCGCCGCTGACTTCAACCTGGCCAGCACGGCGGTGCCCAGCCCCGGCCCCGGCGAAGTGCTGCTGCGCACCGTGTATCTGTCGCTGGACCCCTATATGCGCGGCCGCATGAGTGATGCCGCCAGCTACGCCGCTGCCGTGAACTTGGGCGATCCCATGGTGGGCGCCACCGTCAGCCGCGTAGAGCAATCGAACAACCCCAAGTTCGCCGTGGGCGACTGGGTGCTGGGCTTTGCGGGCTGGCAAGACTATGCCGTTTCCAACGGCAATGGCCTGACCCCGTTGGACCCCAAGCTGGGCCCGCTGTCTTACGCCCTGGGCGTGATGGGCATGCCCGGCTTCACCGCCTACATGGGTTTGCTGGACATCGGCGCACCCAAGGCCGGCGAGACCGTGGTGGTGGCCGCCGCCACCGGCGCGGTGGGCTCGGTCGTCGGGCAAATCGCCAAGCTCAAGGGTTGCCGCGTGGTGGGCATTGCCGGCGGCGCCGACAAATGCCGCGCTGCCGTGGAAGAGTTGGGCTTCGACGCCTGCATCGACCACCACAGCCCCGATCTGCCCGCCTTGCTCGCTGCGGCCTGCCCGACAGGCATCGATGTGTATTTTGAAAACGTTGGCGGCAAGGTGTTTGATGCCGTCCTGCCCCTGCTCAACACCGGTGCCCGCGTGCCGGTTTGCGGCCTGATTGCGCAGTACAACGCCACCGCCTTGCCGGCCGGCCCTGACCGCTCGTCGCTGCTGATGCGCACCCTGCTGACCAAGCGCATCCGCATGCAAGGCTTCATCATTTTTGACGACTACGGCCACCGCTATCCCGAGTTCGCCAAAGACATGGGCCAATGGTTGGCGCAGGGCAAGATCAAGTTCCGGGAAGACATCGTCGACGGCCTGGAGAACGCCCCGCAAGCCTTCATCGGCCTGCTCGAAGGCAAGAACTTCGGCAAGTTGATCGTGCGCGTCGCCAAAGACTAAAGACCGCTTCGTGAATTCAATTCGCGACTTCAGTGGGCGACGGCAGGTCGCTCACTTCACCTCGACTCAGGAAAAGACATGAAAAAGATTTTGATGGTGCTGACTTCTCACGACCAACTCGGCAACACCGGCGCCAAGACCGGCTTCTGGCTGGAAGAATTCGCAGCACCCTACTACGCCTTCAAGGACGCTGGCGCCCACATCACCCTGGCCTCGCCCCTGGGCGGCCAGCCGCCGCTGGACCCCAAGAGCGATGACCCCGCATCGCAAACCGAAGCCACGCTGCGCTTCAAGGCCGACCCCGCCGCCCAGGCCGTGCTGGCCAGCACGCTCACATTGAAAGATATGGCGGCCGCTGATTTCGACGCCGTGTTCTACCCCGGCGGCCACGGCCCGCTGTGGGATTTGGCCGAGGACGCCAGCTCCATCGCCCTGATTGAAAACATGCTCAAGGCCGGCAAACCCGTGGCCGCCGTCTGCCATGCGCCAGGCGTGCTGCGTCACCCCAAAACGCCCACCGGCGCCTCGGTGGTGGCAGGCAAGCAGGTGACAGGCTTCACCAACACCGAAGAAGAAGCCGTCGGCCTGACAAACGTCGTGCCCTTTTTGGTTGAAGACATGCTCACCCAAAACGGCGGCGTCTATTCCAAGGTGGCCGACTGGCAGCCTTATGTGGTCAGCGATGGGCTGCTGATTACCGGTCAAAACCCGGCGTCTTCTGAACCCGTTGCGCAGGCTTTGCTCAAGCGCTTGGGCTGATTTCAGCGCGCGCCGTACCCCGCGCGGGCCTTGGCTCAACGCAGCCCGCGCATCAGCAGCCCTAAGCGGCCAACACCTGCACTTGGGCGCTCAGTATGCGCACCGCTGCGAGTGATGGCGGCGTAGCGCCAGCCTGAGCGCAAGCAGCGGTGCCAGCCGCGACCGCAGCTGCCAGGTGGCTCGACGGCGACGCTGAAGGCTCGCGCAGCCGGCTGACGAGCAAGCCCGCAATGCTGGCATCCCCCGCCCCCACCGTGTCCACAAGCTCAACTGGCGGCGGCGCCGCGCGCCAGTGGCCCTGCGGCGTCAACAACTCCGCACCTCGCGCACCCAAGGTGTAGAGCCACCAGGCGGAAGGGTTCCAGGCCCGCGCCCGCGCCACGGCCTGCTCGGGCGGCACATCGGGCATCAAGCCGGCCAAGTCTTCGTCAGAGAGTTTGATAACTTGGGCTAAACGACACATGCGTTCGAAGGTCACCAAATACGCCGGCCCCATCAGATTGCGGAAATTGGGGTCATAGCTGAGCGGGATCTTGGCCGCATGCAATTGCTCGGCCACAGCCATCAAACGCTGTGCCAAGGGTTCTCGTGCCAAACTGATGCCACCGAAATGCGCCCATTGGCACGCAGCCTGCCAGCCCTGGGGCAGAGACTGCGGATCGAAGTGCAGATCGGCGCTGTTCTCACCGATGAAGAAATAGCTGGGCGGTGCGCTTTGCGGCACCACGGCCAGCAGGGGCGCGCGATCAAGCCGCTGCAAAAAGCGCAGGTCGAGGTCTGCCGCCAAGCTGGCCTGCCATAGTGCGTCGCCAAAATGGCATTGACTGATCGCGCCAGCAAAAGCGCTGGGCACCCCAAGCGCGGCAACGGCCCGTGCCACATTCCAG
Organism: uncultured Roseateles sp.; assembly: GCF_945956965.1. Taxonomy (GTDB): domain Bacteria; phylum Pseudomonadota; class Gammaproteobacteria; order Burkholderiales; family Burkholderiaceae_C; genus Paucibacter_A. The sequence continues at coordinate 78,511 of NZ_CAMFJS010000016.1, read as the reverse complement.
GTAGAGCCGCCGGTCTTGGCCAACCAGTGATCGCCCTGGACCCGAATCAGATCCGTCAGCGCTTCCCCGAGGGCCATGAATTGAGGAAAGCGTTGCGGCATATCAGTCCTTGATGGTCGCCTGAATTTCGTAGCGGGCACCGGCGCCATGAGAGCTCAACGCCTCAGTGGCAGGTTCTCATCCGAGATCCAGCAATTGTCCAGCCAGATCAAGCACCACAAGGCTGCTATGACGAATTTTCAACCCCAATGTAGCCTGCGGTGGCTACCCTGAATTTGCCGTCGAAGCGCTCGCAGAACGCCGCATCCATGCAGACTCCGAGCACGGCCACAGCGGCCATGCGCGCGCAGCTCACCCAGCGACATTGACGCGCGGCATCAATCGAAAGGTGAGCGCCGGGTCCGGTGCCGCACAGCTTGGAGGGACTCCCCTGGCGCGATAACCCCGGCGAGTGAGCGCCATCAAGACCCCTGGGCACTTCAGGTCGATTCGCCCACCTGGCGGCGACGGAAAACACGCGCCAATGCCGCCAGTCCAAGCAGGGCCATCCAGACCTGACCCGGCTCCGGCACCGCTTGCGCCGTGAAGACCGCACCGCTTGCCGCGCTGAAACTGAAGTTGCTGAATTGATAGGCGTCGGCCTGAGCGCTAAAGCGTGCGCCTGCAAAGCTTGCTGGGTCCAACCCATGGCTTACGCCACCGGCATCGGCCTGCTGGAAGAAAGTGCCAATCGTGAAGCCGCCGCTGGCGAGGAAGGCATTGGGGTTGGTGTTGCCGAGGAATCGGAACTCAACGGCCAACTGACTCAAATCCAAGGTGCCGCCATTACCAAACACCACACTGTCGGTGCGGTAGCCACTGCCATCGGCCTGCACCTCCAGGATGAGGCGACTGCCCGCAGCGGCGGTGAATCCACCCTCGATGCGCATCTGGCCCGGCGAGTTGCCGGGGCTGAAGATGCCGTAGTTGATGACGTTGCCGACGATGGTGCCGCTGCCGCCGAGAAAGCCGTTGCTGCCGATGACGATGGTGTCGGCCGTCAAAGTGCTGTTATTGACGACCAGGGTGCCGGTGCCGCCGTCAACGCTGCCTGTGGCGGTTCTGTCGCGGCCCACGCCCAGCCAGGACGTTGTCAGGCTAGAGCCTTCACTCATCAACAAGGTGCCATCTGAGCCATGCTGGCGACCCACGAAGACGCCGCCGCCGAGTACGTCGACGCTGCTGCCGCCCTTGATGCGCATCAGCCCGCTGCCGTCGCGCGCGACCGTCATCGAGGCTTTGCCGGGCGCAGCTTCGATGCTGATGCGGGAGCCGCCGGACAGGGTCAGCGTCCCGTCCCCCAAGGCGCCGGTGCTGGTGCCGCCCAGATTCAACGAGGCCCCGAGGTTGCCGAGGTTGTGGATCGTCACCTGGCTGCCATTGCTGATGTTGGCAACGCCAACGCCGCCGGAGCGGCCGATGGACAAAAAGGCGCCAGACAAAGTGCCCCCTGTCTGCTGTCCGCTGAAGTTCAGGCTGGCATGGTCAATATTGAGCATGCCCACACCGCCCGAGCGGCCGACGTTCATGCCGATGGCGCTGACGCTGGCCTGATTGGCCACCGTCAATTGGCCGAAACTCTGCGGACCGTGACCGACACCGATGTAAGTGTCGTTGCCAGTCATGAGAATCTCAGAGCCCGCGCCACTGACAAGCGCGATGCCTCGGCCACCCGGCGTCACATCGCTGCTGCCGCCGATGAGCAAGCTGGTGCTGCGCGCGTGGGTCGGCGTGGACACGGCTTGTCCATCGATGAGGAGCTTGCCGCCACCGGTGATGGACAAAAAGCCCGAGCCGTCGCGGCCGATGCGCACAGTCGGATTCAGTGCTTCGGCCGCACCACCGCCGGCCAGCGTTGACGCCGCGCTGATGGAGACCACCGAGCCCGCGCCGGAGATGTTCAGCGTGCCGGACGAGGCCGCCTCGCGCCCAAGGCTGATGGACGTGCCGTTGGGCTGAGCGCTCGTCGCGATGAGGTCGATGCGCCCGCCATTGCTGACCGTGACCACGCCGGTGCCGTTGCGGCCGATGTCCATGGCCGGATTGTTTGCGTTGCCGCTGTTGGCGGCCGCCGTCGCCTGCCCGTTGACAAGGATGCGGCTACCTGTGCCGTCCACTGTCAACTCGCCGTGGCCGCCGTCTCGGCCCACGTTCAAGTAGTACATGCCGCTGGCTTGGCCGCCAGCATCGATGCGCATCGCGCCCGTGCTGTTGTTGCGGCCGATCTTCAGGATGCCGGCGTCGCCAGTGAAGAGCAGGTTCGAGCCAGCGCCGCTGACGCTCATTTCGCCGCGCCCGCCCTGACTGCCGACGTTGACTGATGACCCGACGCCGTCTTTGCCTTGCACCAGCATCTGCCCACCACCCGTGACGCTCAGCGTGCCCCAGGCATTGGCGTGCTCGGCCAGATTGACGAAGGTGCCGCCGCCATCCAGCGTGGCGCCAGTCACCGTCCAGATCGAGCCCGGGCCATCGACAATGACGGACGCGAAGCTGCGCTCGCTGCCGAGCGGACTGGAGCCACCGGGTGCGACGCCGAGTTTTGCACCATCGGTCGTTAGCGAGCCGCCATTGAGCACCTCAACACGGCCGCGAGTCACGCCGCCTGGCGTGCCGAAAGTAAAGGTTTCGATTGGCGGGCGGAACACCGCCAACCCACCGACGACGAAAGCGCGCAAGAGGCTCGCGCTGGAACCGGCACCAGTGATGGTCAGCAACGCATCGCTGCCGGCCGCGTTCCCGACGAAGTTGTGGCACCACTGAGCGCCCTGCAAGCACAGCGCCGAATCCGCTCGCCCATCCAGGGTCGCACCATCCGCGATGGTCAAGCGGCCCTGTCCCCAAGCACCGAGTTCCAGGCGGTTGGTATTGCCGTTGCCGTTCAGTGTCAAACGCGAACCTGCGCCGGTGACGAGGCCGGTCCCGATACCGCTGCCGCCGTCCGCGAAGCGCACCGAAGCGGCCTTCAGCCAGGAACCGTTGTCGATCTGAAGTGAGCCGGAGCCGCCACTGCCGAGCGCAAGCGTGTTGCCGCTCAGGTCGGTGTTGCCGGGGCCAATGGGCAGGCTACTCGGATGCACATAGAAATTGCCGCTGACCGCCACATCGGCCTGAGCCGCCCCAGCCAGCAGCCACGCAGCCGCAACAGCCGTCCAACGCCTAGTGAGTTTTCGCATATCACCACCCCAATCGCCCCTGATGGGCAAGCAGGACGCTATCCAATCAGACCCCTGCAAACATCCCTAAACCTGAGGAGTTCCTCCTGAGGCAGTTGCAGAGCAAAGCCTTTGGCGAGCAGCGGCTCCGTACAAAAGCGCGCCATCGCTACGCCGCTGCCGGTCCAGGCCGCACACCATGCAAGCACGGTCTTCTGAACAAGGCGGCACTTGCGTCGGCCCGCCGTACTCGCTGCCGAAAAGGAAGTTCAAATGCAATTCGCCACCCCCTGCCGCACCTGGATACGGATTGCCTTCATCCGCCTATTTAGGCAAGCTGGCAGTTCACCATTCGTGGCGAATGGTCGCAGCTGATGCAAGGTTTCGGCGCGCTGACGAACAAGCCACCAGCAGCGTCAGTCAACCTTTCAGTACCGATCCCCGTCCTGATGGTCACAGCTTCATCGCACATGCTCCCACGAGAAGTTCAGGAGGCCGGTTCGTGCCAAGAGCTGTCATTACCCGGCGGCCAGCAGCATCTTCGAATGGTTTGTGAGGCCTAAAATTTGAGGCCTGACCCTCAATGCAACTCATTCGCTCAGGTGAACTCAGTTGCTCACGCTCCCTTTTGGGATACAAGGCTCCGCACCCAACTTACGACCCAATGGCCGGGGTTTGTTCCGACTAATAGGCCAACAGCCCAATCCAAGTCATTTGGGCAAGAGCCCAAAGGTCATTTGATGGCAGTTGGAAATTTCTCTGGGCACGGCTTGGGCACAAAGTGGGCACGGAATGCAAAACGCCAACCTTTCGGCTGGCGTTTTATCAACGTAAGTCATTGATTTACTTACGATTTTTTGGTTGCGGGGGCAGGATTTGAACCTACGACCTTTGGGTTATGAGCCCAACGAGCTACCAGACTGCTCCACCCCGCGACTGATCTGAAACAAAAGCCGCTCTGGTTGGGCGGCTCTTTTTTGCTATTTGCTGTGACCGCATGCGGTACCAACAAACCACTGAATTTTTTGGTTGCGGGGGCAGGATTTGAACCTACGACCTTTGGGTTATGAGCCCAACGAGCTACCAGACTGCTCCACCCCGCGACTGAAGCTAGCAGTATAGCGCACTTTTTAGGGTTTACGTCAAAGTCCTGCCGCATTGAGCGAAGAAAGAAAGCGTTCGGCGTTTTGAAAGCCGATCACGCGCACGCCGGCAAGCTCCTGGCCCTGAGCATCAAAGAAGATGGTGCCCGGCGGGCCAAACAACTTGAAGCGCTTGAGCAAGGCCCGGTCTTCGGCACTGTTGGCGGTGACATCGGCCTTCAGGAGCAACGCTCCGGCGAGCTTTGCCTTGACGGCCGGATCGTTGAATGTGAAGCGCTCCATCTCTTTGCAGGAAACGCACCAGTCGGCATAGAAGTCCAGCATCACCGGGCGACCGGCCTGGGCAATCGCGGCATCGAGTTCAGCCACGCTGCTGATCTTCTGGAATTTGAGACCGCCGCGGGACTCAGCGCCGAGGCTTTGCGCCTCGACTCGACCCAAGCCGGCCAAAGGCTTGAGCGGGTCAGTGCCACCTGCCGCTGCGCCCACCAATTGCAACAAGCCAAAAACAAGGGCGACGACTGCTGCCGTCTTACGCAACCAGGTACGCGGGCGATGAACGGCATGGGCAGGTTGAAACAAGCCCAGCATGGCAGCCGTGCCGATCAGCAGCGCACCCCAAAACGCTTGCGTCACACCAACCGGAAGCACTGGCTGCACGGTCCACAAGGCGACCGCCAGCAAAAGCATGCCGAAGAAGTGCTTAACTCCGTCCATCCAAGCGCCCGCACGGGGCAACAGACTGCCAGCCGAGGCACCAAGCAGCAGCAGCGGAACGCTCATGCCGCAAGCCAGTGCAAACAGAGCACTACCGCCCAACAACACGTCACGTGTTTGACTCAGATATAGCAATGCCCCAGCCAGAGGCGCCGCCACACAAGGGCTGACGATCAGCGCCGACACGCCACCCATGACGAAAACACCCAAGAATCGGCCAGCCGGCAAGCGCTGCGAAGCCTGCGACAAGCCACCCGTCAAGCCGCTTGGCAATTGCAATTCATAGGCACCGAACATGGACAGAGAAAACAGCACCAGAGCCACGGCAAAGGCTGCCAAGACCCAGGGCTTTTGCAGCGTGGCTGCCAAACCTTCGCCGGCAAGACCTGCCGCGACGCCCAAGGCGGTGTAAATCAAGGCCATGCCCAGGGAATAGCTCGTCGCCAGCATCAGCCCGCGGCTGCGGCTGGCTTTGCCTGGCCCTGCCGTCCCCACGATGATGGAGGACAAGATCGGCAACATCGGCAAAACGCAGGGCGTGAGCGACAAGAGCAGACCGGCGACAAAGAAGACGCCCACCACTGTCCAGAAGCGCCCCGACTGCAGCGCCGCATCCAGACGCCCCATCTCGGACGCCGGAGCGGCGCCCGCAGCGCCTTGCTCAGCATTTGGGGTGGACATTTGAGCGCTAGGCTCAACAGCTTGCACGCCAAGCGCTGGCTCCGTCGCCGCCACTCGTTTGACGCTACCGTCGCCGCCAAAGCCAGCCAAACTCACCTCGAAAACCGCCGTCATGGGCGGATAGCAAAGGCCTTTGTCCGCACAGCCCTGCCCGCTCACCGACAAGTTGAACTTGCCCGGGGCCTGATTGACCGTCACTGGCACATTCAAGGCCTCCCGGTAGACCTCCACCGTCTTCTGAAAGGTCTCGTCAAACTTGGTTTTCCCGGCGGGGATGTCAATCGCACCCAGCGTAACGCCAGCCGCTTCCAGCTTGAATTGCTCCCGGTACATGTAATAGCCCGGAGCAATCTCGTAATTGATGGCCAGCTTGTTGCCCTCAATGGCTTTGACGGTGAGCTTGAACGCTTGTTCGGGCTCCAAGAAGTCATCGGCACGTGCCAAACCCACCAGGAACGGGAGTGAAAACAGGGCTAGCAGCGCTAGAGCCTTGAACTTGAGAAGTCGAGTCATGGAAATTGGAATTGACGAGAATGCAAGCCCTGAGCGGCGTGCGGGCCGACAGCTTATCCGCATTTACGGCGCTAAGCCTGGCAGCCCGTACCGGACTGGCCGCAGCGCGATATCTATGGGCGAAAAAAAGGCCAGCAAATTGCCGGCCTTCCAATTCAGAAGCAGAGCTTGCTCGCCCTCAGGGCCAGCAAGCACAGCAACCGTTAACTTATTCGACGGCTTCGCCAGCGGTCTCGCCTTCAGCGCGATCCACCAGTTCAACATAGGCCATCGGTGCATTGTCGCCAACGCGGAAACCCATCTTCAAGATGCGGGTGTAGCCGCCCGGACGCGCGGCGAAACGCGGGCCCAGTTCGTTGAACAACTTGGTGACCATGTCGCGGTCACGCAGGCGGTCGAATGCCAGGCGGCGGTTAGCCAGCGTGGGCACCTTGGCCAGGGTGATCAGAGGCTCAACAACGCGGCGCAGTTCCTTGGCCTTGGGCAGCGTGGTCTTGATAGCTTCGTGCTGCAGCAGCGAGTTGCACATATTGCGCAACATTGCCTTGCGGTGTTCGCTGGTGCGGTTGAGCTTACGGAGGCCGTTACGATGACGCATGGTGCTATTCCTTTCTAGATTAATCCCAGCAGCCGTATCAGGTACTGCCCGGGGGCACCGGGTGGCGGAAAGCCACCCTCTTTCAAAAACTAATTAACGCTTGTCCAGACCTTGCGGAGGCCAGTTCTCCAGGCGTGCGCCCAGAGTCAAACCACGCGAAGCCAGAACTTCCTTGATTTCGTTGAGCGACTTGCGACCCAGATTCGGGGTCTTCAGCAACTCGGTCTCGGTGCGCTGGATCAGATCGCCGATGTAGTAGATGTTCTCTGCCTTCAGGCAGTTGGCCGAACGAACGGTCAACTCGAGCTCATCCACAGGGCGCAGCAGAATCGGGTCGAAGCTGCTGGAACGCTGGGCCGGCTGGTCGAAGATATCGCCCACATCCGTGCCTTGCAGCTGTGCGAACACAGCCAGTTGTTCCACCAGGATCTTGGCCGAAGCACGGATCGCTTCCTCAGGCGAAATCGCGCCGTTGGTTTCGATTTCCATGACCAGCTTGTCCAGATCAGTACGCTGCTCAACGCGAGCGTTCTCAACCGCGTAGCTCACGCGACGCACGGGCGAGAACGATGCATCCAGAACGATACGGCCGATCGACTTGGTCGGCTCGTCGCCGTAGCGGCGCATCGTGCCGGGCACATAGCCACGGCCCTTTTCAACCTTGATCTGCATGTCCAACTTGCCGCCTTGCGACAGATGGGCAATCACGTGCTCAGGGTTGATGATCTCGACGTCATGCGGCGTCTGGATGTCAGCAGCCGTTACCGGGCCTTCACCTTCCTTGCGCAGGACCAGGGTCACTTCTTCACGGTTGTGCAGACGGAACACCACGCCCTTGAGGTTCAGCATGATGTGAACCACGTCCTCTTGCACGCCATCGATAGCCGAGTACTCGTGCAAGACGCCAGCAATGGTCACTTCCGTCGGCGCATAACCCACCATCGAAGACAGCAGCACGCGACGCAGGGCGTTACCCAGCGTGTGGCCATAGCCGCGTTCGAACGGTTCCAGCGTTACCTTCGCGCGATGACCGCCGAGGGGTTCCACATTGATGGATTTGGGCTTGAGCAGATTTGTTTGCATGAGGTCTTTCTTTCAATACCCTCGGTTCGTTACACCGATAAGGCTGAGGGACCAACCGGGCAGAGCCACAGATAGGCCTAGCCCAGACGAGGGAACGCCGACAGGGCCCGCTAACTTTTTAGTCAAAGGGCACCGCCGGCAACAGCGAAACGATTAACGCGAGTACAACTCAACGATCAGCGATTCGTTGATCTCAGCGCCGAACTCATCACGGTCAGGCGCCTTCTTGAACACACCTTCCAGCTTGGTGGCGTCAACCGTCACCCAGGCCGGCAGGCCGATCGACTCAGCCAACTTCAGCGCGTCGATGATACGCAGCTGCTTCTTGGCCTTTTCACGAACGGCGACGATGTCACCGGCCTTGACCAGGTACGAAGCGATGTTGACGACTTCACCGTTCACGGTGATGCCCTTGTGCGACACGAGCTGACGTGCTTCAGCGCGGGTCGAGCCGAAGCCCATGCGATAGACAACGTTATCCAGACGCGATTCCAGCAGAGCCAGCAGGTTGGTGCCGGTCGAGCCCTTACGGCGCTCGGCTTCAGCGAAGTAGCGGCGGAACTGACGCTCCAAAACGCCGTACATGCGCTTAACCTTCTGCTTTTCACGCAGTTGCAGACCGAAGTCCGAAGTACGCTGGCCAGAAGTGCGACCGTGTTGGCCGGGCTTGCTGTCAAATTTAGCCTTGTCGCTGATCGGGCGGCGAGCGCTCTTCAGGAACAGGTCGGTGCCTTCACGGCGGGAAAGTTTGGCCTTGGGGCCGAGATAACGTGCCACTTTGCGTGTCCTTATTCAATCTGACGTACGGCCGGATGCTTGGAAGCAAACTGCTCGCACGCGAGTCTGGCCAGTGTTTTTTTACGGCTCAGACGGTGGTCTTACAAACTTCGGCGCCAGTACACCACGCCTGCAAGTTCAACGAAACAGCCGGCGCGGCACTTGCGTGCCCGCCGGCGCGGGAAAAACGTCGATTATCGCATCTTCCGCATCAAAAGGGAAAGCCCTTAGATACGACGACGCTTTTGCGGACGGCAGCCGTTGTGCGGCACTGGCGTCACGTCAGAGATCGAGTTGATCCGGATGCCCAGGGCGCCCAATGCGCGCACCGAGGACTCACGGCCAGGACCTGGGCCCTTGATCTTGACATCCAGATTCTTGATGCCTTGATCTTGAGCTGCACGACCTGCTACTTCGGCAGCGACTTGGGCTGCGAAAGGCGTCGACTTGCGCGAGCCCTTGAAGCCTTGTCCACCGCTGGAAGCCCAGGACAGTGCACCGCCTTGGCGGTCGGTGATCGTGATGATCGTGTTATTGAACGACGCGTGAACGTGTGCAATGCCATCGGCGACGTTCTTGCGAACCTTCTTGCGAACGCGCTGCGCAGCCGAGTTATTGGGTGCTTTTGCCATCTTGACCTTCTTTCAATGCTTAGCGCAGATCACTTCTTGCCCGTAGCGGCCGACTTACGTGGGCCTTTACGAGTGCGAGCGTTCGTGCGGGTGCGCTGACCGCGCATCGGCAGACCGCGACGATGACGGAAACCACGGTAGCAACCGAGGTCCATCAAACGCTTGATGTTGATCGACATCTCGCGGCGCAGATCGCCCTCGATGGTCATGCGGCCCACTTCGTCACGGATCTTTTCCAGATCAGCGTCGGTGAGGTCCTTGACCTTCTTGTCGAACGGAATCGCGCAAGTTGTGCAGATCTTCTGGGCGGTCGTACGGCCAATGCCGTAGATCGAAGTCAGACCGATCTCAGTGTGCTTGTGCGGTGGAATATTAATACCAGCAATACGTGCCATTTGCGTCCTCTAATTCGCTCGTTAATGCAGCAATCAGCCCTGACGCTGTTTGTGGCGCGGATCTGTACAGATCACACGCACCACACCCTTGCGACGGATGACTTTGCAATTGCGGCACATCGGCTTGACGGATGCCGAAACTTTCATAGTCTGCTCCTTGACCTTCTCAAAAGCGCTCTCAGCGCGGAACCCGGGGAATTAAAAAGCTCACTTCGCCCGGAACACGATGCGAGCACGACTCAAGTCGTACGGGGTTAGTTCAACGGTGACCTTATCACCTGGCAAGATACGAATGTAATGCATACGCATCTTGCCCGAGATGTGGCCGAGAACGACATGCCCGTTCTCCAGCTTCACACGAAACGTAGCATTTGGAAGATTCTCAAGAATCTCGCCTTGCATCTGAATGACGTCGTCTTTCGCCATGCCTTCGTTTCTGTTCTGATGGATCTTGGTTAAACGTTGACTCAGCTTTTCAGCTGGCCTTGAAATTCGACTTCTTCAACAGCGATTCGTACTGCTGACTCATCACGTATGACTGAACTTGAGCCCAGAAGTCCATGGTGACCACAACAATGATCAACAGGGATGTGCCGCCAAAATAGAAAGGCACGTTGTACTTCAAGGTCAAGAACTCAGGCAACAAGCACACACCAGTGATGTAGATGGCGCCAGCCAGAGTCAGACGGGACAAAATCTTGTCAATATGTTTCGCAGTTTGCTCACCTGGGCGAATGCCCGGGATGAACGCGCCACTCTTCTTCAGGTTGTCTGCCGTCTCACGGCTGTTAAACACCAGAGCCGTGTAGAAGAAGCAGAAGAACACGATGGCAGACGCATACAGCAGCACGTAAATTGGCTGACCCGGATGCAACATATCCGCGATGTTCTTCAACCAGCGCATGCTGTCACCGGTTGCAAACCAACTCACCATGGTGGTCGGCAGCAGGATGATAGACGACGCGAAGATTGGCGGAATCACGCCCGACATATTGAGCTTGAGAGGCAGATGCGAGCTTTGGCCGCCGTAGACCTTATTGCCCACTTGGCGCTTGGCATAGTTCACCAAGATCTTGCGCTGACCGCGCTCGACAAACACCACCAAGTACGTCACTGCGACCACAACGGCCACGATGAACAAAGAGGACACAGGACCCATGGCACCGGTTTGCACCAGCCCCAACAAGCCACCGATAGCACCAGGCAGACCTGCAGCGATACCGCCGAAGATCAGGATCGAAATCCCGTTGCCCAAGCCACGCTCGGTAATCTGCTCACCCAACCACATCAGGAACATGGTGCCTGCCACCAAGCTGGAAACTGCCGTGAGGCGGAAGCCAAAGCCGGGGCTGATCACCAGGCCAGCCGAGCTTTCCAGCGCCAGAGCAATGCTCAGGGATTGGAAAACCGCCAGGCCCAAAGTGCCATAACGTGTGTATTGCGTGATCTTGCGGCGACCTGCCTCGCCTTCCTTCTTCAGCGCTTCCAAAGCCGGCACCACATAGGTCATCAGTTGGATGACGATGGATGCAGAGATGTAGGGCGTAATGCCCAGCGCGAAAACGGTAAAGCGCGACAGCGCACCGCCCGAAAACATATTGAACAGGGAAAGGATGCCACCCTCCTGACCCTTAAAGAACTGCTTCAGCTGACCTGGATCGATACCAGGCACCGGGATATGAGCCCCGATGCGGTAGACCACCAGTGCCAGCAATAGAAACACAAGCCGACGACGCAAGTCGCCGAACTTGCCGCTCTTGGCCAGTTGGTTTGCGTTGGTAGCCACAGTTCCCTTGCCGTTCTATTTAGGCAACCGAGCCGCCAGCGGCTTCAATCGCAGCCTTAGCACCGGCCGTTGCAGCCACGCCCTTGAGCGCAACCTTGCGGCTGATAGCGCCAGACAGAATGACCTTGGCATTGCGAGCCAGCTCAGGCACCAGGCCAACAGCCTTCAGTGTCAACAGGTCGATCTCTTCGGCAACCAGATTTTGCAGGTCGTCGAGGTTGATCTCAGCATTGAACTTCAGCGTGGTCGACTTGAAGCCGCGCTTGGGCAGGCGACGCTGCAGAGGCATTTGACCGCCTTCGAAGCCCACCTTGTGGAAACCACCAGCACGCGACTTTTGACCCTTGTGGCCGCGGCCGCAAGTCTTGCCCAAGCCGGAACCGATGCCACGGCCCACACGGCGCTTCGAGTGCTTAGCACCTGCCGCGGGTTGAATCGTATTGAGTTGCATCTTCTTGTCCTCTAATCGCGACGGTGCTTAGAGCACCTGCACGAGGTAGGCGATCTTGTTGATCATGCCGCGAACCGCAGGCGTATCTTCCAGCACCTTGGTGCTGTTGAGCTTGCGCAAGCCGAGGCCAACCACGGTGGCACGGTGCGAAGCACGTGTGCCGATGGGGCTGCGAACCAGCTTGACGGTCAGAGTTTTCTTGTCAGACATATGTGACTCCAGTGCTGCGATCAGCCGAGAATTTCTTCGACCGACTTGCCGCGCTTAGCAGCAATTTGCGTTGCCGTTGTGGAGCGCTTCAGAGCGTCCAGGGTGGCACGCACCAGGTTGTAAGGGTTGGTCGAACCGTGGCTCTTGGTCACGATGTCGGTCACGCCCATCACTTCGAAGACTGCGCGCATCGGGCCACCAGCGATAACGCCGGTACCGGGCTGTGCAGGCACCATCATCACGTGCGAAGCGCCATGCTCGCCCACCACATTGTGGTGAATCGAACCGTTGCGCAGATCGACCTTGATCATGTTGCGGCGAGCGGATTCCATGGCCTTTTGCACGGCGACGGGAACTTCCTTCGCCTTGCCTTTGCCCATGCCGATACGACCTGCGCCATCACCGACCACCGTCAGAGCCGCGAAAGACAGCGTACGGCCGCCCTTCACAACTTTGGTTACGCGGTTGATCGCGATCATCTTTTCCTTCAGGCCGTCGTCATTGCCTTCGGTCTGAACGCGGGGTTGAAACTTTGCCATTTCGAATTCCTTTGTGCGTCAGAACTGCAGACCGGCTTCGCGGGCTGCTTCGGCCAGGGCCTTGATCCGGCCGTGGTAGGCAAAGCCTGCGCGGTCGAAAGCAACCTTCTCGACGCCAGCGGCCTTGGCCTTCTCGGCGATACGCTTGCCAATCAGGGTCGCAGCAGCGACGTTGCCGCCCTTGCCATTGCCACCGAGTTGTTCGCGGACTGCCTTCTCGGCGGTCGAAGCGCTTGCCAGCACACGGGTGCCGTCGTCGGAAATGACGCTGGCGTAGATGTGCAGGTTCGAGCGGAACACCGTCAAGCGCACAGCGCGCTGGTTGGCGATACGAGCCCGAGTCTGACGTGAGCGACGGATGCGCTGTTCTTTTTTGGTCAACATTGCGCTGCTCCTTACTTCTTCTTGGTCTCTTTGAGAGAGACCTTTTCGTCAGAATAGCGGATGCCCTTGCCCTTATAGGGCTCTGGCGGACGGAAGGCGCGCACTTCAGCGGCGATCTGACCGACCACTTGAGCGTCCGAGCCCTTGATCAGGATTTCGGTCTGGGTCGGGCACTCAACCTTGATGCCAGCCGGCATATCCTTCACCACAGGGTGAGAAAAACCGATTTGCAGGTTGAGCTTCTGACCTTGAGCCTGGGCGCGGAAGCCCACGCCGACCAAGTTCAGCTTGCGCTCGAAGCCCTTGCTCACGCCAGTGACCATATTGGCCACCAGAGCACGCACGGTGCCGCTCATGGCACCAGCAGCTGTCGAGTCGTTCGTAGGAACGAAGGTCAGCTTGCCGCCTTCGTTCTTGACCGACACCAGGCTGTTGACCGGACGCACCAGCGTACCGAGCGAGCCCTTGACGCTGATTGTTTCAGCAGTAACGGTAACGTCCACACCTTGCGGGATGGCGACCGGCATTTTTCCAACGCGGGACATTGTTATATCTCCTTGCGCTTAGGCGACGTAGCAGAGCACTTCGCCGCCGATACCGGCTTGACGTGCTTTGCGGTCAGTCATCACGCCTTGCGGGGTGGTGACAATCGCCACACCCAGGCCATTCATGACCTGAGGAATGTCGTGGCGGCCCTTGTAGATGCGCAGGCCGGGACGGCTAACGCGCTCAATGCGCTCGATCACGGGCTTGCCGCCGTAATACTTCAGCGAAATCTCCAGCTCAGGGCGGGCGGCTTCACCGCGCACCGCAAAACTGTCGATATAACCTTCGTCCTTCAGGACTTTGGCGATCGCCACTTTCAACTTCGAGGACGGCATCACGACGCTGACCTTCTCAACGCTCTGGGCGTTGCGAATACGGGTCAGCATGTCGGCGATAGGATCACTCATGCTCATTTGCGATTTCTCCTAATCGTGCCGATTACCAGCTAGCCTTGACGACACCAGGGATGTCGCCTTTGAAGGCCAGCTCGCGAATCTTGTTACGGCCCAAGCCGAACTTGCGGAAAGTACCGCGGGGACGTCCTGTCAACGCGCAGCGGTTACGCTGGCGAGTGGGGTAGGCGTTGCGGGGCAGCTTCTGCAGCTCAAGACGAGCAACGTAACGCTCTTCGTCGGACTTCTTGGCATCGTTAGCGATGCCCTTCAGTTCGGCATATTTCTTTGCATACTTGGCCACAAGCGCGTCGCGCTTGAGTTCACGTTGCTTAAGGGATGTTTTTGCCACGATTCACCTCAGTTCTTGAACGGGAACTTGAATGCAGCCAGCAGGGCCTTGCACTCGTCGTCCGTCTTGGCGGAAGTGGTGATGCTGATGTTCAGCCCACGCAGCGCATCCACCTTGTCGTAGTCGATCTCAGGGAAGATGATCTGTTCTTTGACGCCGATGTTGTAGTTACCACGGCCATCGAACGAACGACCCGAGATACCACGGAAGTCACGCACACGCGGCAGAGCGATGGTGACAAAGCGGTCAAGGAACTCATACATCTGCACACCGCGCAGAGTGACCATGCAGCCGATAGGCACGCTGTCACGAATCTTGAAGCCGGCGATCGCCTTCTTCGACTTCGTCACAACAGGCTTCTGACCTGCAATCTTGGTCAAATCACTGACTGCGTGATCCATGACCTTCTTGTCGGCCACCGCTTCACTGACACCCATATTCAGGGTGATCTTGGTGATGCGAGGCACTTCCATGACCGAGGTGTAACCAAACTTCTCGGTGAGGCCAGGCACAACCTTTTCGCGATAAAACGCTTGCAAACGAGCCATGTCTAACCCCTTAAGCCTTGATCTCTTCGCCGGTCGACTTGTAAACGCGCACCTTCTTGCCATCGGCGAGGGACTTGATGCCCACGCGATCGGCCTTGCCGGATGCAGCGTTAAAAATCGCCACGTTGGATTGATGAATAGGCATTGTCTTATCGACGACACCGCCAGTCGTACCCTTCATGGGGTTCGGCTTGACGTGCTTCTTGACGACGTTGACACCTTCCACAACGATGTGGTCGGCATCAATGCGCTGCGCAACTGCGCCGCGCTTGCCCTTGTCGCGACCGGTCAAAACAATGACTTGGTCGCCTGTACGAATCTTGTTCATGGCTTACCTTTGACTGTGACCGAGCTCAGAGAACCTCTGGCGCCAGCGACACGATCTTCATGAAGCGCTCGGTACGCAATTCACGCGTCACGGGGCCGAAGATGCGGGTGCCGATCGGCTCCAGCTTGGCATTCAGCAGCACGGCGGCATTGCCGTCGAACTTCACCAGCGAGCCATCTTGACGACGGACACCCTTGGCGGTACGAACGACCACAGCGCTGTAGACCTCACCCTTTTTCACTCGGGCACGAGGAGCAGCTTCTTTGATGCTGACCTTGATGATGTCGCCAATGCCTGCGTACCGACGCTTGGAACCACCAAGCACCTTGATACACATGACGGACTTGGCGCCAGTGTTGTCCGCGACGTCGAGTCGCGATTGCATTTGAATCATGTTATCCCCAACTTTTCTTAAATTCCCCGCCACCCAGGATCGTCCCAGCGCAACAGAGTCATCAAGCAGTCTTGGGCCCGTTGACCAAGCTCAAAACCTTGCTCACGTCAGTGAGAGTCTTGCGCTCAGCAGTTGAGGGCGGATCCGAGGCCAGAGCACACCACCGGATGTGTCTTGCGTTCGGCGAAGCTTTAGATTGTGCACTGAACGCACCCGGTGCGTCAAGCACTTTCTCAAAAGAAATTTAGGTGCGAGACAGAAACACTCTGCCCCGCGCCATTTCAAGCCATTAGTTGGCCTTGGCCTGGGCCAACATCGTGGCCGCATCACTCACTTCAAATTTGCCAGGACCTTCGATGTTGAGCGTCTTGACCTGGCCATTCACCAACAGCATCGAGTAGCGCTGCGAGCGCAGACCCATGCCGTGGGCGCCGAGCTCCAGGGTCAGCCCAGTAGCCTTGGTGAAGTCGGCATTGCCGTCAGCCATCATGCGGATGACGCCGTTCGTCTTCTGGTCACGCGCCCAAGCGCCCATCACGAAGGCGTCATTCACGGAAATGCACCAAATCTCATCGACACCAGCGGCCTTTAGCGCCTCAGCGTGCTCTTTATAGCCCGGCACATGCTGCGCGGAACACGTGGGCGTAAAAGCACCAGGCAAGGCAAACACCGCAATCTTCTTGCCAGCCGTTGCGGCAGCGATATCCACAGCATTGGGGCCCAGCGAACAACCTTCGCCTGCGACTTCAATGAATTCTTGCAGCTTGCCTGCAGGGATTTGATCGCCAATCTTCAACATAAAAGCTCCTTGTCTGGTTTGTGAAGCATCGCCGCGAAACTGCGACGCCAATAAAAAAACGGTCGGGCGCTAGTATTCCAGCGTTCCGACCGTTTCATACTTTGTGCGGCACAAGACCACACAAAGCAAACGTCTTCAATCAACGAGCGTTTAGACGGCTTGAGCCTTCTCAACCAAGCGGGTCACAACCCAGCTCTTGGTCTTGGACAGCGGGCGGCCTTCGGCGATCTCGACCACATCACCCATCTTGTACTCGCCGTTTTCATCATGGGCGTGGTACTTGCGGGAGAGGGCCACGATCTTGCCGTAGAGCTCGTGCTTAGCACGACGCTCGACCAGCACGGTCACGGTCTTGGAGCGCTTGTCGCTGACCACACGACCCACCAGGGTACGTGTGTTCTTAGTTGCTTGAGCTTGCGTCATTTCGCGGCTCCCTTCTTCTTCTCGTTCAAGATGGTCTTGACGCGAGCGATGTCACGGCGCGTGTTGCCCAAAACAGTGTGATTGCTCAACTGTTGTGTGGCTTTTTGCATGCGCAGGCCGAAATGGGCCTTGAGCAGATCAGTCACTTCCTTTTCCAAGGCAGCGACGTCTTTGCCACGCAGTTCAGATGCTTTCATGGTGTTCTCCGCTTCAGGTGCCGACCTGGCGCGTCACGAAGGTGCAACTCAGAGGCAGCTTTGCAGCCGCCAGAGTAAACGCTTCGCGAGCCAGGGCTTCCGGCACACCGTTGATCTCGTAGAGCACCTTGCCAGGCTGAATTTCAGCGACATAGTACTCTGGGTTGCCCTTACCGTTACCCATACGGACTTCGGCAGGCTTCTGGGAGATCGGCTTGTCGGGGAAGATGCGGATGAAGATACGACCACCGCGCTTGATGTGGCGCGAGATAGCACGACGTGCAGCTTCGATCTGACGAGCCGTCAAACGGCCGCGCTCGGTTGCCTTCAGGCCGAAATCGCCAAAAGACACCGCAGCACCACGGGTTGCAACACCCGTGTTACGACCCTTTTGCTCCTTGCGATATTTGCGACGAGCTGGTTGCAGCATTGTTATTCTCCTTTGGCTTCGCCAGCCACCGGTGCGGCCTTGCGGACCACACGCTTGGCAGCGGGCTGAGCAGCGTCACCGGCCGGCTTGTCACCGTCGGCGCGCGGGCCACGGTCACCACCGGGACGGCCACGGCCACTCGGTGCGCCAGGACGGGTATTGCGACGTGGGCGACGATCGTCTTCACCAGCTTCGCTCTTGATCACGGGGGCATCGCCATTGGCGAGGCGGTCACCGCGATAGACCCAAACCTTGACACCGATGATGCCGTAGGTTGTGCTGGCTTCAGAGAAACCGTAGTCAATGTCAGCCTTCAGGGTGTGCAGTGGCACACGGCCTTCACGGTACCACTCGCAACGAGCGATTTCGATACCGTTCAGACGGCCCGACGACATGATCTTGATGCCCTGAGCGCCCAAACGCATGGCGTTCTGCATCGCACGCTTCATGGCGCGACGGAACATGATGCGCTTTTCCAGCTGCTGGGTGATCGAGTCAGCGATCAGTTGAGCATCGATTTCGGGCTTGCGCACTTCTTCGATGTTCACTGCCACTGGCACGCCCAGACGCTTGGTCAGCTCGGCCTTCAGGTTTTCGATGTCTTCGCCCTTCTTGCCGATCACCACGCCCGGACGAGCCGAGTAAATGGTGATGCGTGCGTTCTTGGCAGGACGCTCGATCAGAATGCGCGACACAGCGGCATTCTTCAGCTTGGTCTTCAGGTAGTCGCGAACTTGCAGATCTTCGGCCAGCATGGTGGCGAAGTTCTTGTTCGACGCGTACCAACGCGAAGCCCAATTACGGGTGACTGGCAGGCGAAAGCCAACCGGATGGATTTTTTGTCCCATAGTCTTCCTTCAGCCTTCAGTTGCCGACCGACACGAAGATGTGGCAGGTGGGCTTGCTGATGCGGTTGCCACGGCCTTTGGCGCGGGCAGAGAAACGCTTCAGAGTTGCACCTTGCTCCACATAGATCGTGGTGACCTTGAGCTCATCAATATCAGCGCCGTCGTTGTGTTCGGCGTTGGCGATGGCGCTTTCCAGCGCCTTCTTGATGATGACTGCAGCCTTCTTCTGGGTGAATTCCAGGATGTTCAGCGCGTGGTCCACCTTCTTACCGCGGATCAGGTCAGCCACCAGGCGGCCCTTATCACACGACAGGCGAACACCGCGAACGATTGCTTTGGTTTCCATCGTTGGCATCCTTATTTCTTCCCGGCCTTCTTATCGGCGGGATGGCCTTTGAAGGTGCGGGTCAGCGCGAATTCGCCCAGCTTGTGGCCGACCATCTGGTCCGACACATAAACCGGCACGTGTTGCTTGCCGTTGTGCACAGCGATCGTCAGTCCGATGAATTCGGGCAGGATCGTCGAGCGACGCGACCAAGTCTTGATAGGCTTTTTGTCCTTGTTGGCAACCGCCTTCTCGACCTTAGCCAAGAGGTGATGGTCAATGAAGGGGCCCTTCTTGAGTGAACGAGTCATGGCCTACCCTTTACTTCTTGCGACGCGAAACGATGAACGTCTGCGTACGCTTGTTGTTACGAGTGCGGTAGCCCTTCGTGAGGGTGTTCCACGGCGACACGGGCGCTTGGCCTTCGCCGGTACGACCTTCACCACCACCGTGCGGGTGATCCACCGGGTTCATGGCAGTACCACGAACGGTCGGACGGATGCCCTTCCAACGGATGGCACCGGCCTTGCCATACTGGCGCAGCTGATGTTCTTCGTTAGACACTTCACCAATGGTGGCGCGGCAGTCGATGTGGATGCGACGGACTTCGCCCGAACGCAAACGCAGCTGAGCGTAGACACCTTCACGCGCCATCAACACCACCGAAACGCCGGCCGAACGGGCGATTTGAGCACCCTTACCTGGCAGCATTTCAACGCAGTGGATTGTGGAACCCACGGGGATGTTGCGGATAGGCAGGGTGTTACCGGCCTTGATGGGGGCTTCCGCGCCGCTCAAGATGGTTGCACCGACTTCCAGACCACGGGGCGCGATGATGTAGCGACGCTCGCCGTCGGCATAGCACACCAGAGCGATGTGAGCCGTACGGTTCGGGTCGTATTCAATCGTCTCAACCTTGGCCGGAATTCCGTCCTTGTTACGCTTGAAGTCGACCACACGGTAGTGGTGCTTATGACCACCGCCCTTGTGGCGAATCGTGATGTGACCGTTGTTGTTACGGCCAGAATTCTGGATTTGCGACTCAAGCAAAGCTGCGTGGGGCGCGCCCTTGTGCAGATGCTTGTGCACGACCTTCACAACGGCACGGCGGCCGGGTGAGGTTGGCTTGACTTTAACGACGGCCATTACGCAGCCTCCCCGGAGAAGTTGAGCTCTTGGCCCGGCTTCAGCGACACGTACGCCTTCTTGACGTGGTCGCGGCGACCGATAGAGCGGCCAAACTTCTTGACCTTGCCCTTGACCTGAACAACGTTCACGGCAGCAACTTCGACCTTGAACATCAGTTCAACGGCGGCCTTGATTTCAGGCTTGGTCGCGTCGCGCAGGACCTTGAACAACACTTGGTTGTGCTTCTCAGCAACCGCCGTAGCCTTTTCAGACACGATAGGCGCCAACAGCACCGAGGCCAAACGGCCTTCAGAATAAGTTTTCACAGCGCTCATGCCAGCATCTCCTGGAGTTGCTCCATTGCGGCCTTAGTCACCAACACCTTCTTGTAGAAGACGAGCGACAGCGGGTCAGCGTAACGGGGCTCACAAACCAGCACATTGGCCAGATTGCGCGAAGCGAGCAACAGGTTGTCGTCCACTTGATCGGCAATCAGCATCACCGATTCCAGGCCCATAGCCTTGAACTTGGCGGCCAACAGCTTGGTCTTGGGGGCTTCGAGGGAAATCGAATCCACCACGGCCAGGCGACCTTCACGAGCCAGTTGCGACAAGATGGCGGCCATACCGGCACGGTACATCTTCTTGTTCAGCTTGTGCGTGAAGTTTTCGTCAGGCATGTTCGGGAAAATCCGACCACCGCCACGCCACAGAGGCGAAGAGGTCATACCAGCACGCGCGCGGCCAGTTCCCTTTTGACGGAACGGCTTCTTGGTCGAGTGCTTGACTTGTTCGCGGTCCTTCTGAGCGCGGGTACCTTGGCGAGCGTTGGCCTGGAAGGCCACGACCACCTGGTGCACCAGGGCTTCGTTGTAATCGCGAGCAAACAGCGTATCAGGAGCATCCACCTTGGAGGTGGCCTGACCTTGCTCATTCAGGAGCTCGAGCTGCATCAGTTGGCTCCCTTCTTGACCTTGACCTTAACGGCAGGGCGCACGACCACATGGCCGTTTTTGGCGCCCGGAACGGCACCGCGGACCAGCAGCAATTGACGAGCTTCGTCAACGCGCACGATGTCCAGGTTTTGCACGCTCACGGTCACATCACCCAGGTGGCCCGACATCTTCTTGCCAGGGAACACACGACCGGGATCCTGGGCCATCGAGATGGAGCCAGGCACATTGTGCGAACGGCTGTTACCGTGGGACGCACGCTGCGAAGCGAAGTTGTGACGCTTGATGGTGCCTTCGAAGCCCTTACCGATGGAAGTGCCCTGCACGTCCACCAGCTGACCCGCTGCAAACAGCGAGACCGGCACTTGCGCGCCCAGCTTGTACTCAGCAGCGACTTCAGCGGCAACGCGGAATTCGCTCATCACACGACCGGCTTCAACACCCGCCTTAGCGAGGTGACCGGCTTCCGGCTTGGTCACGCGCGAAGCTTTGCGCGAACCGAACACCACCTGAATGGCGGTGTAGCCGTCGTTTTCTACGGTCTTGATCTGGGACACGCGGTTATCGGACACATCCAACACCGTCACAGGCACGGCATCGCCGTCGTCCGTGAAGATGCGCATCATGCCCACCTTGCGGCCCAGCAATCCGAGACGATTGCTTAGACTCATGGTTTTCTCCAGCCCCACAGGTTGACCCTGGAAGCCATTTACAAACACCCGACAACGATTGGCCGGGGCGACCTCGACACCAAGCAGCCAACAAGGACCAAAATCCTCGCCATTTACCGGTGCGAAAAATCCCGCGCAGGAGATTCCGACGCGGGAAAGCTTGCGAGTATAACGCGCTCACCTTATTTCAGGCAAGCACTACTTGCAAAGCGCCATAAAAAAGGGCAGCCGAAGCCGCCCTTCTTGATCTGCCACCCGAGAAGCCCGGGTCAGCAAATTTTTACTGCAACTTGATTTCGACGTCCACGCCAGCAGGCAGGTCGAGCTTCATCAAGGCGTCAACCGTCTTGTCGGTCGGGTCCACGATGTCCATCAGACGCTGGTGAGTGCGGATTTCGAACTGGTCGCGCGAAGTCTTGTTGACGTGCGGCGAACGCAGGATGTCGAAACGCTGCATGCGTGTCGGCAGGGGCACGGGACCCTTGACGATCGCGCCAGTGCGCTTAGCCGTCTCAACGATTTCAGCAGCCGATTGGTCGATCAGCTTGTAGTCAAACGCCTTCAGGCGGATGCGGATCTTTTGCTTTTGCATGACGATTCCTTCAAAGAACGAGCGACCGAAGTCGCGATGGTGGTGAAGCCCGGACACCGCTTCAAGCAGCATCCGGGACGATCACGCAAAAGACTTAGGCCAGGATGGTGGCAACCACGCCCGAACCCACGGTACGGCCACCTTCGCGGATAGCGAAGCGCAGACCGGTTTCCATGGCGATCGGAGCGATCAGCTTCACGGTGATGCCGACGTTGTCGCCAGGCATGACCATTTCCTTGTCCTTGGGCAACTCAACGGCACCGGTCACGTCCGTGGTACGGAAGTAGAACTGGGGACGGTAGTTGTTGAAGAAAGGCGTGTGACGGCCGCCTTCTTCCTTGCTCAGAACATAGATCTCAGCAGTGAAGTGGGTGTGCGGCTTGATCGAACCGGGCTTGGCCAGCACTTGGCCGCGCTCGACGTCTTCACGCTTGGTGCCGCGCAGCAAGATGCCGACGTTGTCGCCAGCTTGACCTTGGTCCAGCAGCTTGCGGAACATTTCCACGCCGGTGACGGTGGTCTTCTGAACGTCGCGGATACCCACAACTTCGATTTCCTCGCCGACCTTGATGATGCCGCGCTCAACGCGACCGGTCACCACGGTGCCGCGACCCGAGATCGAGAACACGTCTTCAACGGGCAGCAGGAACGCGCCGTCAACGGCACGATCAGGCTGAGGGATGTAGCTGTCCAGAGCATCGGCCAGACGCATGATGGCTTGCTCGCCCAGGTCGCCCTTGTCGCCTTCCAGAGCCAGCTTGGCCGAACCCTTGATGATGGGGGTGTCGTCGCCGGGGAAGTCGTACTTGGACAGCAGCTCGCGCACTTCCATTTCGACCAGTTCCAGCAGCTCAGCGTCGTCGACCATGTCGCACTTGTTCAGGAAGACGATGATGTACTTCACGCCGACCTGACGAGCCAACAGGATGTGCTCGCGAGTCTGGGGCATTGGGCCGTCAGCTGCCGAGCAAACCAGGATCGCGCCGTCCATCTGAGCGGCGCCGGTGATCATGTTCTTCACATAGTCAGCGTGGCCGGGGCAGTCAACGTGAGCGTAGTGGCGGTTAGCCGTTTCGTACTCAACGTGAGCGGTGTTGATCGTGATGCCACGCGCCTTTTCTTCAGGAGCTGCGTCGATCTGGTCGTAGGCCTTGGCCTCGCCGCCGAACTTCGACGACAGAACGGTTGCGATTGCAGCCGTCAGCGTGGTCTTGCCATGGTCAACGTGACCGATGGTGCCGACGTTGACGTGCGGCTTGGTGCGCTCAAATTTACTCTTTGCCATTGCTATTGCTCCAAAAAGAACATGTCGCCAGTCTGTGGGTTTAGCGTTTCCGTGCGCCCTTGCATTCCCGCCGACTGGCAAACGGGAAGAGCCTCACGAAGACGATTCAAATGGGGTTGAGTGGATGAGGCCTGAAAGAGCCCCACCACACTCAGTCAACAAGGCCAGATCCGCTGAGCAGATCCGGCCCCAAGGACTTTTTACTTACCGCGAGCGGTAATGATGGCTTCAGCCACGTTCTTAGGAGCTTCGCTGTAGTGCTTGAACTCCATGGTGTACGTAGCGCGGCCTTGCGTTGCGGAACGCAGAGTCGTCGAGTAGCCGAACATTTCCGACAGCGGGACTTCGGCCTTGATGACCTTGCCGCCACCGACCATGTCGTCCATACCTTGAACCATGCCGCGACGGCTGGACAGATCGCCCATCACGTTTCCAGCGTAGTCTTCAGGCGTCTCAACTTCCACAGCCATCATCGGCTCCAGAATCACCGGCGAAGCCTTACGGCAGCCTTCCTTGAAGCCCATCGAAGCGGCCATCTTGAAGGCGTTTTCGTTCGAGTCAACTTCGTGGTAGGAACCGAAGGTCAGTGTGACCTTGACGTCAACGACCGGGAAGCCAGCCAGCACGCCGTTAGGCAGGCTGTCGATGATGCCCTTCTCAACCGCGGGGATGAATTCACGAGGAACCACACCGCCCTTGATGGCGTCAACGAATTCGAAGCCCTTGCCCGGCTCTTGCGGCTCAACCGTCAGAACCACGTGACCGTATTGACCCTTACCACCGGACTGGCGAACGAACTTGCCTTCGACATCGGTTGCGGACTTGCGGATGGTTTCGCGGTAAGCCACTTGGGGCTTGCCCACGTTGGCTTCCACGCCGAACTCACGCTTCATGCGGTCGACAATAATTTCCAGGTGGAGTTCGCCCATGCCGGAAATGATGGTCTGGCCCGATTCTTCGTCGGTACGCAGGCGGAAAGAAGGATCTTCCTTGGCCAGACGGCCCAGGGCGATACCCATCTTCTCCTGGTCAGCCTTGGTCTTGGGTTCCACAGCTTGCGAAATCACAGGCTCAGGGAAGACCATCTTTTCCAGGGTGACGATGCTGTCCGGATCGCACAGGGTTTCACCGGTGGTGACTTCCTTCAGGCCCACGCAAGCAGCGATGTCGCCAGCCAGAATTTCCGAGATTTCTTCACGCTGGTTGGCGTGCATCTGCAGAATACGGCCGATACGCTCTTTCTTGCCCTTGATGGGGTTGAAGACCGAGTCGCCCGACTTCAGCACGCCGGAGTAAACGCGCACGAAAGTCAGCTGACCGACGTAAGGGTCAGTCATCAGCTTGAATGCCAGGGCGGCGAACTTTTCGTTGTCGTCGGCCTTGCGGGTCGTCGGCTGGTCGTTCTCGTCGGTGCCAGGCACAGGCGGCACGTCGATCGGCGAAGGCATGAAGTCCAGGACGCCGTCCAGCATGCGCTGCACACCCTTGTTCTTGAACGCGGTACCGCAGAACATCGGCTGGATTTCGGCAGCCAAAGTACGCGCACGGATACCCTGCATGATTTCAGCCTCGCTGAGCTCACCGGTTTCCAGGTACTTGTTCATCATGTCTTCGTTCGACTCGGCGGCGGCTTCAACCAGGTTGTCGCGCCACTTTTGAGCTTCAGCCTGCAACTCAGCAGGGATCTCACGGTAGTCGAACTTCATGCCCTGGGAAGCTTCGTCCCAGTAGATGGCCTTCATGACGATCAGGTCGATCACGCCCTTGAAGTTTTCTTCGGCGCCGATCGGCAGCACGACGGGCACAGGGTTCGCCTTCAGGCGAGCCTTCATCTGGTCCACGACCTTGTAGAAGTTGGCGCCAGTGCGGTCCATCTTGTTCACAAAGGCCAGACGAGGCACTTTGTACTTGTTGGCTTGACGCCAGACGGTTTCCGACTGCGGCTGCACGCCACCCACGGCGCAGTAAACCATGCAGGCGCCGTCCAGCACACGCATGGAACGTTCGACTTCAATGGTGAAGTCCACGTGGCCGGGGGTGTCAATGATGTTGATGCGATGCTCGAGGCGGCTCGCGTCCATGCCCTTCCAGAAGCAGGTGGTTGCTGCGGAAGTAATGGTGATGCCGCGCTCTTGCTCCTGCTCCATCCAGTCCATGGTGGCGGCGCCATCATGCACTTCACCGATTTTGTGGTTCACACCGGTGTAGAAGAGGATCCGCTCGGTCGTCGTGGTTTTGCCAGCGTCGATGTGCGCCGAGATACCGATATTGCGGTAGCGCTCGATGGGGGTCTTGCGTGCCATGATGTCACTCCAAAAAGGCAGGAGCCGCCAACGGGTCAGTAGTAACCCGAGGCGGCTGAATCGAACTAGTTTAGAAGCGGAAGTGCGAGAAGGCCTTGTTGGCTTCTGCCATGCGGTGAACTTCGTCACGCTTCTTCATGGCGCCGCCGCGGCCTTCTGCGGCCTCGAGCAACTCATTGGCCAAACGCTGCGACATGGACTTCTCACCACGCTTGCGGGCCGATTCTTTCAGCCAACGCATGGCCAGAGCCATACGGCGGACAGGACGAACTTCCACGGGAACTTGGTAGTTCGCACCGCCAACGCGGCGTGACTTCACTTCGACCATTGGCTTGACGTTATTCAAGGCGACCAGGAACACTTCCAGGGGGTCCTTGCCAACCTTCTTTTCGACTTGCTCCAGGGCACCGTAAATGATGCGCTCTGCAACCGCCTTCTTGCCCGATTCCATGATGACGTTCATGAACTTGGACAGATCGACATTACCGAACTTAGGATCAGGCAGGATTTCCCGCTTGGGTACTTCGCGACGACGTGGCATGGGATTCTTCCTCTTGCTTCAGTTGGTAGGGACCAAAGATCCTTACCGCTGGATATCCACCAAGAGCCGTAACTCTGTTTGGGGCTACCCACTTACTCGGCTGCTGCCAGGGCTTTCGCCTCAGACACAAACCGCTAAATATCTTGCGCGAGCATAGAGCTTGCGCGTGACAACTCTTACTTGTTCTTCGGACGCTTCGCGCCGTACTTGGAACGCGACTGCTTGCGGTCTTTCACGCCTTGCAAGTCCAGCGAGCCACGCACGATGTGGTAACGCACACCAGGCAAGTCCTTCACACGGCCGCCGCGAACCAGCACAACGCTGTGTTCTTGGAGGTTGTGGCCTTCGCCGCCGATGTAGGAAATCACTTCGAAACCGTTCGTCAGACGAACCTTGGCAACCTTACGCAGGGCCGAGTTAGGCTTCTTAGGAGTGGTGGTGTACACGCGAGTGCACACGCCACGACGCTGGGGGCAACCCTGCATCGCTGGCGATTTGGATTTCGTGACCTCGGTCTCACGACCGTGGCGCACGAGTTGATTGATGGTTGGCATAAGTAACTTGTTCCCGTTTGAAGTCACACGCTTCGGCGGCGAGGCTCAGGATGAGCTGACCTAAAAATCTTGTCTCAAGGCTTGAGAGGCTGTCCGGAACGAATCCGGTCTAACTGGTGAAGGCACGGATGCCTGCCAGATCAAAATTCGTGACCGCGCGCGAAATGCGCAGCAAGGCCCGCCGAAGAGCCTGCGATTGTAGACCAGATCACTGAAAAGGCACAAGCGGCGCAGTATTTGAACCGCCCAGCCAGGGTTGGCTAGAGGTATTCTTGTAGGCTTTTTCGCAATTTCCAGCGAGTTCCGACACTTTAGCCCTATGTCCGACGCCCCACTTGCCCCCTGCCCTGCCACGCCTCCCACGCCAGCCGTGGTCATCGATACCCAAGTCGTGATGGACTGGCTGGTCTTCAACGATGCACGGGTTCAGCTTTTGGTGAGCGCAGTCAGCAGCGGTCGCGTGCGCTGGCTAGGTCAACCCGCCATGCTAGGCGAGATCTTGCACGTGCTCGGGCGCGGCGTGGCAGCCAACTACGCACCTGACCCGGAAAAAGTGAGCGCAGGCTTCGCGCAATATTGCAGCATGGCGACCCAAGCCCCTCCCCGCGCGGTACGGCTGATTTGCCGCGACCCCGATGACCAAATGTTCATTGATCTGGCCATTGAGGCCAAAGCGCGCTGGCTGATCTCTCGTGACCGCGCGGTGTTGGCGCTGGCCAAAAGGGCACGGGCCTTCGGGCTGGAGATCCTCACGCCGGAGCGCTGGACCCAGCAACAGCAAAGCGAGCCCCCGCCGGCAGCATAAAAAAAGGCCACCCGAAGGTGGCCTTTTGCTTTTCAGCACTACCGAAACTTATTCGGCGGCGCCCTCTTGTCCAGCATCCACGCTGGCCATTTGAGCAGAAGCCAATTCCTCGGCTTCTTGCTGAGCAATGGCGCGGCGCTCGGCGTCGTCCATCTTCTCCTTGGCGTAGCGAGCGCGGTGGAAGGCCATGCCGGTACCTGCAGGGATCAGGCGGCCGACAATGACGTTTTCCTTCAAGCCACGCAGTTCGTCGCGCTTGCCCATGATGGCAGCCTCGGTCAGCACGCGGGTCGTTTCCTGGAAGGAAGCGGCCGAGATGAAGGAGTCGGTCGACAGCGAGGCCTTGGTGATACCCATCAGCACGTCCGAGTGGGTGGCAATCATCTTGCCTTCCTTGCGCAGACGGTCGTTGGTGTCCAGCAGCTCAGAGCGCTCCACTTGCTCGTTGATGATGTAGGACGAATCGCCAGGGTTGGTGATTTGCACGCGACGCAGCATCTGGCGAACGATCACCTCGATGTGCTTGTCGTTGATCTTCACGCCCTGCAAGCGATACACGTCCTGCACTTCGTCGACGATGTAGCGAGCCAGCTCTTCGATACCCAGCAGGCGCAGGATGTCTTGCGGGTCGGCGGAGCCATCCACAATCAATTCGCCGCGGTTGACCACTTGGCCTTCGTGCACCAGGATGTTCTTTTCCTTGGGCACCAGCTCTTCGTGCTTCTTGCCGTCCGGGTCGGTGATTTCCAGGCGAATCTTGCCCTTGGTCTCCTTACCGAAAGACACCGTACCGGTTTGCTCGGCCAGGATGCCAACATCCTTGGGCGAACGGGCTTCGAACAACTCGGCCACGCGCGGCAGACCGCCGGTAATGTCTCGAGTCTTCTGACCTTCCATCGGGATACGGGCCAGCACTTCGCCGGGGGCCAGTTCCTGGCCGTCACGCACCTGAATCAGCGCACCGACCGGGAAGCCGATGGTCACCGAGTGGTCGGTGCCAGGGATCTTGACCTCATTGCCATTCACATCCAGCAGCTTGATCTGCGGACGGATGATCTTGGCGGCGCCACGGCGCTTGGGATCGATCACCACCAGGGTGGACAAGCCGGTCACTTCGTCGACCTGCTTGGCCACGGTGACGCCTTCTTCCACGTTCTCGAACTTCGCCGTACCGGCGAATTCGGTAATGATGGGGCGGGTCAGCGGGTCCCAATTGGCCAAGATGGTGCCAGCCTTGATGGCCTGGTCCGGCTTGATGCTCAGGATGGCGCCGTACGGCACCTTGTGACGCTCACGCTCACGGCCGTGCGGGTCGGCAATGATGATTTCGCCGGAACGGCTAATCACCACCAACTCGCCCTTGCCATTGGTCACGTAACGCATGGTGGCATTGAAGCCGATCAAGCCTTCCGACTTGGCATCCACGCTCGAAGCCACCGCCGCACGCGAAGCCGCACCACCGATGTGGAAGGTACGCATGGTCAGCTGTGTACCTGGCTCACCGATCGACTGGGCAGCGATCACGCCGACAGCTTCACCGGTGTTGACCAGACCACCGCGGCCCAGATCGCGGCCATAGCAATGGGCGCACAGGCCGAAGCGTGTGGCGCAAGTCAGCGGAGTGCGGACCTTGACCTCGTCCACGCCGGCTTGTTCCAGCATGTCCAGGGTGTCTTCGTCCAGCATGGTCTTGGCGGGCAACAGCACAGCCTGGGTCTCGGGGTGCAGCACCTCGATGGCCGTGACGCGGCCCAGCACGCGGTCGCGCAGGGACTCGATCACTTCACCGCCTTCAACCAGGGCACGCATGGCCAGGCCGTTGTCGGTACCGCAGTCCTCTTCGATGACGACCAAGTCTTGCGTCACATCGACCAGACGGCGAGTCAGGTAACCCGAGTTCGCTGTCTTCAAAGCCGTATCCGCCAGACCCTTACGAGCACCGTGGGTGGAAATGAAGTACTGCAGAACGTTCAGGCCTTCGCGGAAGTTCGCCGTAATTGGCGTCTCAATGATGGAGCCGTCAGGCTTGGCCATCAAACCGCGCATACCGGACAGCTGGCGAATCTGGGCCGCGGAACCGCGGGCGCCGGAGTCGGCCATCATGTAGATGGAGTTGAAGGACTCCTGATCCACTTCCTTGCCGTGACGGTCGGTCGTCTTCTGCTTGGACAGCTGGCTCATCATGACCTTGCCGACTTCGTCGCCGGTCTTGCCCCAGATGTCCACCACCTTGTTGTAACGCTCGCCGGCTGTCACCAGACCGGAGATGTACTGCTGCTCGATTTCCTTGACTTCTTGCTCGGCGCGAGCGATCAGCACAGGCTTCTCGGGCGGCACCAACATGTCGTCAATCGCGATCGAGATACCGGCGCGCGTGGCCAGACGGAAACCGCTTTGCAGCAGCTTGTCGGCCAGCACCACGGTTTCCTTCAGACCGCACTTGCGGAAGGATGTATTGATCAGGCGCGAGATTTCCTTCTTCTTCAGCGCCTTGTCAATGTTCGCGAACGGCAAGCCCTTGGGCAGGATTTCGCTCAGCAGCGCGCGGCCGACTGTCGTGCTGGTCAGCTTGACTTCGGGGATCCACTCGCCAGGCTGGCTGCCCTTGGTGTAGTGCACCATGCGGACGTTGACGCGGGCAGTGATTTCCACGGCGCCGTTTTCCAGCGCACGGATCAGCTCGGAGATGTCCGAGAAGACCATGCCCTCGCCCTTGCCGTTGATGCGCTCGCGGGTGGCGTAGTACAAGCCCAGCACCACGTCTTGCGACGGCACGATCGACGGTTCGCCGGAGGCCGGGAACAACACGTTGTTGGAGGCCAGCATCAGGGTGCGGGCTTCCATCTGCGCTTCGATCGACAGCGGGATGTGGACGGCCATCTGGTCACCGTCGAAGTCGGCGTTGAAGGCCGAGCAAACGAGTGGGTGCAGTTGGATCGCCTTGCCTTCAATCAGCACGGGCTCGAAAGCCTGAATACCCAGGCGGTGCAGCGTAGGCGCACGGTTCAACAGAACCGGATGCTCCTTGATGACCTCTTCCAGGATGTCCCAGACCACGGGGGTGCCGGATTCGACTTCCTTCTTGGCGGCCTTGATCGTCGTCGCGATGCCCATGGCTTCGAGGCGCGAGAAGATGAAAGGCTTGAACAGCTCCAGGGCCATCAGCTTGGGCAGACCACACTGATGCAACTTGAGCGTTGGGCCCACGGTAATCACCGAACGACCGGAATAGTCGACGCGCTTACCCAGCAAGTTCTGACGGAAACGACCCGACTTACCCTTGATCATGTCGGCCAGCGACTTGAGGGCACGCTTGTTGGCGCCTGTCATGGCCTTGCCGCGACGACCGTTGTCCAGCAGCGAGTCCACGGCTTCTTGCAACATGCGCTTTTCGTTGCGCACGATGATCTCAGGAGCCTTCAGCTCCAGCAGACGAGCCAGACGGTTGTTACGGTTGATGACGCGACGATACAGATCGTTCAAGTCGGAGGTCGCGAAGCGGCCGCCGTCCAGCGGCACCAGCGGACGCAGGTCCGGCGGCAGCACGGGCAGCACTTCCAGCACCATCCAGTTCGGCTTGATGCCCGAACGCTTGAAGGCTTCCATGACCTTGAGGCGCTTGGAGTTCTTCTTGACCTTGAGCTCGGAGCCGGTCATGTCGTTGCGCAGACGATCGATCTCGATGTCGAGATCCATGTCTTCCAGCAACTTCTTGACACCCTCAGCACCCATCAGCGCGATGAATTCGTCACCGAATTCCAGGCGCTTCGCGTCGTAGTCGTCCTCGGTCATGATCGAGAACTTCTTCAGCGGGGTCATGCCTGGGTCGACGACCACATACGCTTCAAAGTACAGCACGCGTTCGATGTCACGCAGCGTCATGTCCAGCACCAGGCCCAAACGCGAAGGCAGCGACTTCAGGAACCAGATGTGGGCGCAAGGCGCGGCCAGGTCGATGTGACCCATGCGGTCACGGCGAACCTTGGTCTGGGTGACTTCAACGCCGCACTTCTCGCAGATCACGCCGCGATGTTTCAGGCGCTTGTACTTGCCGCACAAGCACTCATAGTCCTTGATGGGGCCGAAGATCTTGGCGCAGAACAAACCGTCACGCTCGGGCTTGAACGTGCGGTAGTTGATGGTCTCGGGCTTCTTCACTTCGCCGAATGACCACGAGCGAATCTTCTCGGGCGATGCCAGCCCGATCTTGATCGCGTCGAAGTGTTCATCCGGTGTGAACTGCTTGAACAGGTCCAGTAAGCCTTTCATGGCTTCTCCTAATGTGTGGTTGGGTGCGAAGAACGTCTAGCGTGTTGGGGACCGAGCAGCCGTGCGCCTGCGGCGCGTCGGCGGGTCTGTCCCGCAAGGCTGTTAGTTCCTCTCCAACTCGATATCAATACCCAGCGACCGGATTTCCTTGACCAGCACGTTGAACGATTCCGGCATGCCGGCTTCGATCGTGTGCTCACCCTTGACGATGGATTCGTACACCTTGGTACGGCCATTCACGTCGTCGGACTTGACGGTCAGCATTTCCTGCAGGATGTAGGAGGCGCCATAAGCTTCCAGCGCCCACACTTCCATCTCACCGAAACGCTGGCCACCGAACTGAGCCTTACCACCCAGCGGCTGCTGCGTGACCAAGCTGTACGGGCCAGTCGAACGGGCGTGCATCTTGTCGTCCACCAAGTGGTGCAGCTTCAGCACGTGCATATAGCCAACGGTGGTCGGGCGCTCGAAGCGCTCGCCGCTGCGGCCATCCGACAGATAAGCCTGGGTGCGCGAAGCGGTCAAGCCCTTCTTGGCGGCGATGTCGTCCGGGTAAGCCAGCTTCAGCATGGCGCGGATTTCGTCTTCCTTGGCACCATCGAACACCGGGGTCGCGAAAGGCACGCCGTTGCGCAGGTTGTGAGCCATCTCGACGATTTCGTCGTCGCTCAAGTCTTCCAGATGCTCGGTCTTGCCGCCGTGCTGGTTGTACAGCTCGTCGAAGAACTTGCGCAATTCGGCCACGCGAGCGTGTTCCTGCAGCATGTCGCCGATGCGCTGACCAATGCCCTTACCGGCCCAGCCCAAGTGAACTTCCAGCACCTGACCCACGTTCATCCGCGAAGGCACGCCCAGCGGGTTCAGCACGATGTCAGCAGGTGTGCCGTCGGCCATATAAGGCATGTCTTCGATCGGAGCGATCTTGGACACCACGCCCTTGTTACCGTGACGGCCGGCCATCTTGTCGCCAGGCTGCAGGCGACGCTTGACGGCCAGGTAAACCTTGACCATCTTCAGCACGCCAGCAGGCAGCTCGTCGCCTTGGGTCAGCTTCTTGCGCTTTTCTTCAAAAGCCAGGTCGAAACTGTGGCGAGTCTGTTCCAGCGAGTTCTTGATCGATTCCAGCTGGTTTGCGACGTCGTCCTCAGCAGGACGGATGTCGAACCAGTGGAACTTCTCGACGCCGGCCAGATATGCCTTGTCGATGACCGTGCCCTTGGCGATCTTCTGCGGGCCGCCGTTGGCCACACGGCCATTCAGCAGCTTCTCGATACGGTCAAAGGCGTCGGCCTCAACAATACGCAGCTGGTCGTTCAGGTCCAGGCGGAAGCGCTTCAGCTCATCGTCAATGATCTGCTGGGCGCGCTTGTCACGCTGGATGCCTTCACGGGTGAAGACTTGCACGTCAATGACGGTGCCCGAGGTGCCTTGGTCGACACGCAGGGACGTGTCCTTCACGTCGGAAGCCTTCTCGCCGAAGATGGCGCGCAGCAGCTTCTCTTCCGGCGTCAGCGTGGTCTCGCCCTTAGGCGTGACCTTGCCAACCAGCACGTCGCCAGGATTGACTTCAGCGCCGACGTAGACGATGCCCGACTCGTCCAGGCGAGCCAATTGCTGCTCGGACAGGTTGGGAATGTCGCGGGTGATTTCTTCGCTACCCAGCTTGGTGTCACGCGCGTTGACCACCAGCTCCTCGATGTGGATCGAGGTGTAGCGGTCTTCGGCGATCACGCGTTCGGAGATCAGGATCGAGTCTTCGAAGTTGTAGCCGTTCCAGGGCATGAAGGCGACCAGCATGTTCTGGCCCAGCGCCAACTCACCGATGTCGGTGGAAGCACCGTCAGCAATGATGTCCTCAGCAGCCACCTGGTCACCACGGCGCACGATGGGGCGCTGATGGATGTTGGTGTTCTGGTTGGAACGCTGATACTTGATCAGGTTGTAGATGTCGACGCCAACTTCACCGGCCACGGTTTCTTCGTCACGCACGCGAATCACGATACGGTTCGTGTCCACGTAGTCAACGATACCGCCGCGGCGAGCCGCCACGACCGTGCCCGAGTCCTTGGCCGCCACGCGCTCCACGCCGGTACCGACCATGGCCTTTTCAGGACGCAGGATTGGCACAGCCTGACGCTGCATGTTGGCGCCCATCAATGCGCGGTTCGCATCGTCGTGCTCGAGGAAGGGCACCAGCGATGCCGCAACCGACACGATCTGCGTCGGCGCCACGTCCATGTACTGGATGCGCTCGGGCGAGGTCAGCACCGATTCGCCGTTTTCTCGGGCCGACACCAGCTCGTCGATCAGCTCGCCGTCCTTGCTCAGCGAAGCATTCGCCTGCGCAATGACGTACTTGCCTTCTTCGATGGCCGACAGATAGTCGATCTGGGTCGTCACCTTGCCATCGACAACGCGACGATAAGGCGTTTCCAAGAAGCCGTACTCGTTCAGCTGTGCGTACAGAGCCAAGGAGTTGATCAGACCAATGTTCGGGCCTTCAGGCGTTTCGATTGGGCAGACACGACCGTAGTGGGTGGGGTGCACGTCACGGACTTCAAAGCCAGCGCGCTCGCGGGTCAAACCACCCGGGCCAAGAGCGGAAACACGACGCTTGTGCGTGATTTCCGACAGCGGGTTGGTCTGGTCCATGAACTGCGACAGCTGCGATGCACCGAAGAACTCCTTCAGGGCCGCAGAGATCGGCTTGGAGTTGATCAGGTCATGCGGCATCAGGGCTTCGGTCTCGGCCTGGCCCAGACGTTCCTTGACGGCCTTCTCGATACGAGCCAGACCCGAACGGTACTGGTTCTCAGCCAGTTCGCCCACGCAACGCACGCGACGATTGCCCAAGTGGTCAATGTCATCGACTTCGCCACGGCCATTGCGCAACTCGACCAAGATCTTGACGACGTCCAGGACGTCCTCATTCGACAAGGTCATGGCGCCTTCGGGCGTGTCGCGGCCCGCACGGGCGTTGAACTTCATACGGCCGACGCGCGACAGATCGTAGGTATCTGCGCTGTAGAACAGGCGGTTGAACAGGGCCTCGACGGCATCTTCCGTTGGCGGCTCGCCAGGGCGCATCATGCGATAGATGGCCACACGCGCAGCCAACTGGTCGCTGGTTTCGTCAGCGCCCAGGGTCTGGCTGATGTAAGCACCTTCGTCCAGCTCGTTGGTGAACAAGCACTGGATGTCTTTGATGCCCGCCTGGCGCAGCTTCTTCAGCAGCGCGTCGGTCAGCTCTTCGTTGGCCTTGGCGATGATTTCGCCGGTGTCGCCGTCGACCATGTTCTTGGCCAAGACGCGGCCGAGCAGGAAGTCTTCCGGCACGGTGACGTGCTGCGTGCCCGACTGCTCCATCTGACGCACATGACGTGCGGTGATGCGCTTGTCTTTTTCGACGATGACGGTGCCGCTCTTGTCGGTCAGGTCAAAGCGAGCGACTTCACCCTTCAGGCGGTCAGCCACGAATTCCATCTGCGCACCTGCGTCCATCAGACGGAAGTTGTCGAAGACGAAGAAGTGAGCCAGGATCTGCTCGGGGTTCAGGCCGATGGCCTTGAGCAGAATGGTGACGGGCATCTTGCGACGACGGTCAACGCGGAAGAACAAGATGTCCTTGGCGTCAAACTCGAAGTCCAGCCACGAGCCGCGGTAAGGAATGATGCGGGCCGAGAACAGCAGCTTGCCGGACGAGTGGGTCTTGCCCTTGTCGTGTTCGAAGAACACGCCGGGCGAACGGTGCAACTGGGAGACGATGACACGCTCGGTGCCATTGACGATGAAGGAACCGTAGTCGGTCATCAGGGGCACTTCGCCCATGTAGACCTCTTGTTCCTTGATCTCCTTGACGGTCTTCGCCTGGGGCGATTCACGGTCATAAATGATCATCTGCAGGCGCGCACGAACAGCGGCTGCATAGGTCAAGCCACGCTGCTGGCACTCGCGAGTGTCAAACGGGGGCTTGGCGATGTTGTACTCGAGGAACTTCATTTCCACGAAACCGTTGTGCGAAACAATCGGGAACGCGGACAAGAAGGCTGCTTGCAGGCCTTCGGCCTTGCGCTTGGCAGCAGGAACATCCTTTTGCAAGAAGGCGACATAAGCCTCCTTCTGCATGGTCAACAGATAGGGAACGTTGAGAACGCTCTCACGCTTGCCGAAACTCTTGCGAATTCGCTTGCGCTCGGTATAGCTATAGGGGGTTGCTTGCGCCATAAACACTCCGTGTCGAGAGCCCGTCCCTGGCCGTGGAACAGGCTTCGTCGGCGACTGGCTTTCCGAACCCACTCCAGGACGGAGGGCTCGACGCTTGGTGATTGGCCACTACCAATCGCTGGCGGACAACCCCGGCATTGCACCTGGGTCCGACCAAACCGGCTCTCTGCAGTCGGATCAGAGAACACTTGAAAGAACCGCGCATGATACACCGCGCGAGGCTTTCAACTATCCTCGAACTAATTTGACCTTCAAGCGCTAAAAGGGGAGACCCGAAGGTCACCCCTTTTTCAGTCATTCGCCACCGTTGTTGGCCGCCTTCTTTTTCAACTACCTCGTCAGGCGCGTTGAAACTTCTGAGCAGCCCGGTCGCATGACCCAGCCGGCAAGTGCTAGCGGCCGGAACCGCCTGGCACCTGCTGTCAAAATTACTTGACGTCGACCTTGGCGCCGGCTTCTTCCAGCTTCTTCTTGGCGGCTTCAGCGTCAGCCTTGGCAACACCTTCCTTGACAGCCTTAGGAGCGGCATCAACCAGGTCCTTAGCTTCCTTCAGGCCCAGGCCGGTGATTTCGCGGACAGCCTTAATGACGGACACCTTGTTGGCGCCGACGTCAGCCAGGATGACGTTGAACTCGGTCTGCTCTTCAGCAGCGGCTGCACCAGCAGCAGCGCCACCGGCTGCAGGAGCAGCCATAGCAGCGGCGGACACGCCGAACTTCTCTTCGATGGCCTTGACCAGGTCGTTGAGTTCCAGAACGGTCATTGCGTCCAGGGCGGTGATGAATGCGTCTTTATCAAATGCCATTTGAGGCTCCTAGATAGATTGGTTGTTTGCTGATGATCAAGCTGCAGGAGCAGCTTATTCGGCAACCGCGGCTTCTGCCGGGGCGCCACGCTGCTCGGCCACAGCGGCCACGACACGCGCGAAGCGCGAGACGGGCGACTGCATGAGACCCAACAACTGGGCCAGCAGGACTTCCTTGCTGGGCACAGATGCCAAGGCCTTGATGCCGTTAGCGTCCAGGGCCTTGCCGCCATAGGCGCCGCCCTTGATGATCAGTTTGTCGTTGGTTTTCGCAAAGTCAGCGATGACTTTTGCGGCTGCAACAGCGTCTTCAGAAAAGCCATAGATCAGCGGACC
Organism: uncultured Roseateles sp.; assembly: GCF_945956965.1. Classification (GTDB taxonomy): domain Bacteria; phylum Pseudomonadota; class Gammaproteobacteria; order Burkholderiales; family Burkholderiaceae_C; genus Paucibacter_A. The sequence goes on along the minus strand of NZ_CAMFJS010000016.1, from coordinate 41,400 downwards.
GACCATGCTCTCTGCAGCAGCTTCGAACGGGGTGCCGGCAACAGCGCGACGTGCCAGAGTGTTCTTCAGGACGTGAAGATAAACACCCTTGGAACGTGCGTCGACGCGCAGCTTGTTCAAGGCTTCCACAGTGAGGCCACGGTATTCGGCCAACGCCAGGGTCTGCGACTTAGCCGCTTGGGCTGCCACATCCGTAACGACGGCTGCTTTCTCGTTGCGATTGAGACTCAAGGTCTACTCCTCACAAAAAACGTGTTCTTTGCCTGACGGCTCCAAACACACCCGGGTTCAGCGACCTTCTGTCCAGGACAAGCATTCCGCACTTCTCGCGAGGCGCAAAAATTCAAACCTTTACAGCGGGACCGCCATCTGCGCTGGCTTCAGAGTCGGCTTGCGCCGCCTCGTCGATTAAGCAAGGCCACTAAAAAATGACATCGCACCAACGGTCTTGGATGACGCGAACCCGGCTTGCGCCCGGTTCGCCCCACCAATTCATCAGTACAGCGCCAGACTAGCGCTGCACCTCATTTCCAAACTTAGGCTGCGGCCTGAGCGTTGATGCTAGCAACATCCACACGGGCGCCAACGCCCATGGTGGAGGAGATAGCAACCTTACGCAGGTAAACACCCTTGCTGGTAGCAGGCTTGGACTTGTTCAGCGCTTCGATCAGCGCGCGCAAGTTGTCTTCCAGCTTGCCGTTCTCAAACGAACGACGGCCCAGGGTGCCGTGAATGATGCCGCCCTTGTCAACGCGGAACTGGACTTGACCAGCCTTGGCGTTCTTGACAGCAGTAGCGACGTCAGGCGTCACAGTGCCGACCTTGGGGTTAGGCATCAGGCCGCGAGGACCCAGCACTTGACCCAGGGTACCGACGATACGCATCGTGTCAGGCGAGGCGATGACCACATCGAAAGGCATGTCGCCAGCCTTGATGCGCTCTGCCAGGTCTTCCATACCAACCACGTCAGCGCCGGCGGCCTTGGCTTCTTCAGCCTTGGCACCTTGTGCGAACACAGCCACGCGAGTGGTCTTGCCGATACCGTGAGGCATCACGACCGCGCCGCGAACGACTTGGTCAGACTTCTTGGCATCCACACCCAGTTGCACAGCAACATCGATGGACTCGTCGAACTTGGCAGTAGCCAGGCTCTTGACCAGATCCAGCGCTTCGCCCAGCGCGTACAGCTTCGTGGTCTCGACCTTGCCTTGCAAGGCCTTTTGGCGTTTAGTCAGCTTTGCCATCTCAGACACCCTCCACCAGCACGCCCATCGAGCGAGCGGAACCAGCAATCGTACGAACAGCGGCGTCCAGATCAGCAGCGGTCAAGTCCTTGACCTTGATCTTGGCGATTTCTTCCAACTGGGCGCGAGTCAGCTTGCCGACCTTGTCCAGGTGCGCACGTGGCGAACCCTTGTCGATCTTGGCCAGCTTCTTGATCAGCGCAGTGGCCGGAGCCGACTTGATGACGAAGGTGAAGCTCTTGTCTGCGTAGGCGGTGATGACCACCGGCAACTTCATACCCGGCTCATGGCCTTGGGTCTGAGCGTTGAACGCCTTGCAGAATTCCATGATGTTCAGACCGCGCTGACCCAGCGCAGGACCGACTGGCGGCGAGGGGTTAGCCTTGCCTGCCGCAACTTGCAGCTTGATAAAGCCGACAATTTTCTTGGCCATAATTTCTCCTAACCGAGTTCACAGCGGCCTCGCCACGAACCCTGAGTGCAAACGCAAGGGGCTCGCAGCACGACGCCACATACCCTTGCTCCTCTTGTTCACATCTCGTCGTGAACTGACTACGGACAGAATGCGTTCGCCTCGCGGTAAACACAGGCCCTGTCAGGCCCTGATTTCTTGAAGCCCATTCGCCTTCGCCCCAAACGAAGCGCCAGCGAAAGGCTTGTCGAGTCGCGCCAGTTAAACCTTCTCGACCTGCGAGAAGTCCAACTCCACAGGGGTTGCACGGCCGAAAATCGTGACCGAAACACGCACCTTGGACTTGTCGTAGTTGACGTCCTCGATGGCACCATTGAAGTCCGTGAACGGGCCTTCCTTGACGCGCACGATCTCACCAACCATCCACTCGACCTTGGGCCGCGGCTTCTCGATGCCTTCTTGCATCTGGCTGACGATCTTCATCACTTCAGCTTCGGAAATGGGGGCCGGGCGATTCTTCGCGCCACCCACAAAACCAGTCACCTTCGAGGTGTGCTTGACCAAGTGCCAAGTGTCGTCGTCCATGACCATTTCCACCAGCACATAGCCGGGGAAAAAGCGGCGTTCTGTCACAGCCTTCTTGCCATTCTTCAGCTCAACCACCTCTTCGGTGGGAACAAGAATGCGGCCGAACTTGTCTTGCATCTCAGCGCGATCGATACGCTCGCGCAGATTGCGCTCAACCGCCTTTTCCATGCCGGAATAGGCGTGAACCACATACCAGCGCTTGGGCAGGCCGACGGGCGCGGCAGCCGCTTCGGTGGGGACAATGCTTTGCAGCTCTTCAGTCATTGCAATCCTTCAATGCGAACAAGCCCTTGCGGGCGTTGACAGGCTTTAGCGGGCTAGTAGATCAGCGCTTCCAGCCCAGGATCAGGTCATACAGCACCCACTCCAGCGTCTTGTCCGTCAACCACAGAAACAAGGCCATCACCACGACAAAGGCAAACACATAGCCCGTCATCTGGCGCGCTTCCTTATGCGTCGGCCACACGACCTTGCGCACTTCACGCATGGAGTCACGGCCATAAGCAATCAAGGACTTGCCCGACTCCGAGGTAAAGAAAGCAGCCACAGCGCCTGCCAACAAAACCAACAAGGCAGCCCACTGAGCCACCGGACCCTGCTTGGCCAGCGCGTAAAACGCCACCAAGGCAGCAGCCAACAACAATACGGCGCCGCCCAGCTTGGCCTTGTCGGCGCTGGTCGTCACTGTTTCAACTTGAGGATTGGACATTGATTGATTCACTCCATGCCGAGCCAAGGGGCACCGACATTCACACGCACATTCGCCCTGAAATCAACGCGAACTCAAATCAAAAAAACAAGGTAGCCATCAGCAGCAAAGCCCGCCGGGATCAAATCCCGCGGGCCGATGCTTGGACCAACAACCCAGCACCCGTGATCAGCGGGAGCTGGCAGGGGCGGAGGGTCTCGAACCCCCGACCTTCGGTTTTGGAGACCGACGCTCTGCCAATTGAGCTACGCCCCTGTGGCGCTTAATGCTTAATTCAGTACTTAGGCCAGGATGGTGGCAACCACGCCCGAACCCACGGTACGGCCACCTTCGCGGATAGCGAAGCGCAGACCGGTTTCCATGGCGATCGGAGCGATCAGCTTCACGGTGATGCCGACGTTGTCGCCAGGCATGACCATTTCCTTGTCCTTGGGCAACTCAACGGCACCGGTCACGTCCGTGGTACGGAAGTAGAACTGGGGACGGTAGTTGTTGAAGAAAGGCGTGTGACGGCCGCCTTCTTCCTTGCTCAGAACATAGATCTCAGCAGTGAAGTGGGTGTGCGGCTTGATCGAACCGGGCTTGGCCAGCACTTGGCCGCGCTCGACGTCTTCACGCTTGGTGCCGCGCAGCAAGATGCCGACGTTGTCGCCAGCTTGACCTTGGTCCAGCAGCTTGCGGAACATTTCCACGCCGGTGACGGTGGTCTTCTGAACGTCGCGGATACCCACAACTTCGATTTCCTCGCCGACCTTGATGATGCCGCGCTCAACGCGACCGGTCACCACGGTGCCGCGACCCGAGATCGAGAACACGTCTTCAACGGGCAGCAGGAACGCGCCGTCAACGGCACGATCAGGCTGAGGGATGTAGCTGTCCAGAGCATCGGCCAGACGCATGATGGCTTGCTCGCCCAGGTCGCCCTTGTCGCCTTCCAGAGCCAGCTTGGCCGAACCCTTGATGATGGGGGTGTCGTCGCCGGGGAAGTCGTACTTGGACAGCAGCTCGCGCACTTCCATTTCGACCAGTTCCAGCAGCTCAGCGTCGTCGACCATGTCGCACTTGTTCAGGAAGACGATGATGTACTTCACGCCGACCTGACGAGCCAACAGGATGTGCTCGCGAGTCTGGGGCATTGGGCCGTCAGCTGCCGAGCAAACCAGGATCGCGCCGTCCATCTGAGCGGCGCCGGTGATCATGTTCTTCACATAGTCAGCGTGGCCGGGGCAGTCAACGTGAGCGTAGTGGCGGTTAGCCGTTTCGTACTCAACGTGAGCGGTGTTGATCGTGATGCCACGCGCCTTTTCTTCAGGAGCTGCGTCGATCTGGTCGTAGGCCTTGGCCTCGCCGCCGAACTTCGACGACAGAACGGTTGCGATTGCAGCCGTCAGCGTGGTCTTGCCATGGTCAACGTGACCGATGGTGCCGACGTTGACGTGCGGCTTGGTACGTTCAAACTTGCTCTTTGCCATTTCTGCGCTCCTGCTAGGGAATCTGATCAGACTTCAGGAAAACATTACGAGAGAAAAGCGGTGGTGCCCATGACGCGGATCGAACGCGTGACCTCTCCCTTACCAAGGGAGTGCTCTACCACTGAGCCACATGGGCATCGACACAGATTTGCGGACTGCACGACTCAGAAAATCCGAATCAACAAATCTGTATCGACGACTTTTATTACAGAACATCAACTGGAGCGGGAGACGGGAATCGAACCCGCGTGATCAGCTTGGAAGGCTGGAGTTCTACCATTGAACTACTCCCGCGCAGGAGTCTTACTCTTCTCACCACTTTTGATGATCGAGTCGCCGGATTTTCCAGCGACTCGAATCAAGCGATGCGTTTTGCCTTGGTGGAGGAGGCTGGATTCGAACCAGCGTACTCGTAAGAGGGCAGATTTACAGTCTGCTGCCATTAACCACTCGGCCACCCCTCCGAGGCAAGCCCGCAACTATAGCACAGCATTTTTGCGATGCCAAAGACTTTTTCAAAAAAGTCTTCAGGCCCTGCCCTCTGCCTGTGCCGCCACGGGTGCCGACAAGCCGCCATCTTAGCAGAGAGCCAGGCGGTTCGCGCAGCAATACCAGTCAACTACCAAGATTTTCCTTTTCATAGCCCTGACACCACTCGCATCTCCACTGTTCACTGGCTTCAGGTGTGGCAGTTACGCCGCGTTTCAGGGAAAACACGGCCCTTAAATTGGTAGCAAAGTGGCACTAGCCGGCCGTATAGTGGCATGGCATTGGTTGCATTGGTAGACATGGTGGGATCAAGCGGGCCTCATTTAACAAGTGAGGAACAGCTTGGTTCCTTTGGAAACTGGCCAGTTTCGAATCACTTGGCCACATCGAGGAGCATGAATGAAGATCCAAAAAAATCCGATCGCCGCCGCGGTCACGATGACGCTGCTGGGGTTCGCGCTGACAGCGCAAGCACAACAAGCTGAACAAAAGCCTGCCACTGAGTCCGCACAGCTTGAGGCCGTGGTGGTGACGGGTATCCGCGCTTCGCTGCAAACCGCAGCGAACATCAAGAAGAACGCCACCGCTGTGGTCGACGCCATTTCGGCTGAAGACATCGGCAAGCTGCCCGATACCGACGTGGGCCAGTCCCTGGGCCGCATTCCTGGCGTGACCGTGGGCCGTGACTTCGGCGTTGGCGCTTCTGTGTCGATCCGCGGCACTGACCCGCAAATGACCTACACGACGCTGAACGGCCAGACCGTGGCGTCGACCGGCTGGTATGACCAGAAGGACATCGACCGTTCCTTCAACTATTCCCTGCTGCCTTCCGAGCTGATCGGCGGCATGGAGGTCTACAAGTCCTCGCAAGCCGACCTGACCGAAGGCGGCATCGGCGGCACCGTGATCGTGAAGACCCGCAAGCCGCTGGAGCAGGCTGCTGGCACCACCTTCCTGAGCGCCAAGTTCGGCAAGGGCACCATTAGCGACCAGACCAAGGACGCTTCGGGCCTGTACAGCTGGCGCAATGAATCCAAGACCTTCGGCGTGCTGGTGGCCGGTGGTATTGAGAAGACCAACTACATCCGTCGCGGTGTTGAGTCCGACATGCGCTGGTCGGGCGACGTTTCGCCCACCACCTTCGTGCAAGACCGCGAGCGCAAGGCCATGAACGTGACCCTGCAAGCACGTCCTGCCGATGGCCTGGAGCTGGGCCTGAACTATCTGCACCTGAACGTTGATGCAGACAACTCGAACACCAGCCACTACATCTTCACCGGCAACGTCGCCTCTGACTGCACCAAGACCAACCCGGTCAACGGCCTGTGCGTGCAGAGTACCCGCCCCACAGCGGACTTCAATAAGCACAACATCTTCCTGCAGAATTGGGCCCGCTCGGCTTCGATGAGCTCGGACAGCCTGGTGCTGGACGGTACCTACAAGCGCGACGGCTTCAAGCTGACCGCCACCGGTGGCACCACCAAGGCTGAAGGCGGCACGAACCAGACCGCCAACTTCGCCTACGGCCAGTTCACGCCCGATGCAGGTCAGCCGGCCTACACAGCCGCTCCCGGCAAGCTGCCTTACTGGACCGGCACGATCGACCTCACCGGCAACAAGCCTGTGATCTCGCCTTCGTCCAACCAGAACATCGGCGTTGCCAACCTGCCTGGCAAGTCGGGTCCTGAGCTGTGGGCCAACGGCCGCGGCCCGAACAAGGACAAGGAAAACTTCTTCCAAACCGACGCGACCTTTGACCTGAACAGCGGCGTCATCACCGCCTTCAAGACGGGTATCCGCCTGACCGACCACACCTTCACCAAGACCGGTGAGCGCGGCCTGCGCCCGACCAATGTCACAACGGTGGACACCGCTTCCTTGTACGACGGCTCCGTCGACGTGGTGGGCGGCTGGTCGGTGCCTAAGCCAAACATCGGTGCCATGCTGTCCGCAGCACGCGCCAATGTCACGGGCTGGGTGGAAGACCGCTCCGCTTACGGCGAGTTGAACGAGAAGAACCAAGCCGCCTACGGCATGCTGGACTTCGAATCGGGCAAGCTGCACGGTAACGTCGGCCTGCGCTATGTGCACACCAAGGCCACCTCCACTGGCTATGTGTTCGACGGCACCAAGTGGTCCGGCAGCTGGGCCAACGACGCCGAGCAGAACAATGGCTGGGGCAAGGACAAGACCAGCAAGTCGGCCAGCTACAGCGACTGGCTGCCTAGCCTGAACGCCGCTTACGACCTGGAGAAGAACACCATCGTGCGCTTCGCCGTGGCTCAGGCGATCACCCGCCCGAACTTCGCCAATATGTTCAATGCTGCGGTGGTTGGCTTTGCTGACACCAACAAGAGCAATGACACCTTCAACTACGGCACGCCCGCACTGAAGCCCCAAAAGTCGACTCAGTTCGACCTGGGCCTTGAGTACTACTACGGCCGTGGCAACCTGGTGTCGGCTGCTGTGTTCTACAAGAGCATCGACAACTTCATCACCACCGAGACTCAGCTGAACCAAAAGGTTGGCGTGGTCAGCCCGGACACTGGCGTGGACAGCTGGACCATCAACCGCTACGTCAATGCAGGTGGCGGCAAGATCAAGGGCTTCGAGTTGCAGGCTAACCATGCCTTCAACAACGGCTTCGGTACGGCTGCTAACTACACCTACTCCGACGCCACCGCCCCGGCCAGCTCCTACCAAGATCAGCTGAACCTGTTCACCCTGTCGTCCAAGCACAACGCCAACCTGGTGGGCTACTACGAGGACTCCACCTACTCGGCACGTCTGGCCTACAACTGGCGTTCGAAGTACATGGTTCGCGAAAGCGGCTGGTACGGCAACCGTATGCACGACGCCTACGGCAGCCTGGATCTGAGCCTGGGCTGGAACATCACCAAGCAGCTGCGCCTGTCCCTGGACGCCGCCAACCTGCTGAAGGCTGATGACATCCAGTACGGTGCCGCAGATGCCGCCAGCAGCGTGCGTCCTTCGCTGAAGGCTGGCTTCCCGACCTGGTACTTCCAGGGTGAGACCACCTACCGCGTTGGCCTGAGCGCCAAGTTCTGATCAGGTTTAAACCTGTGACAGCAAAAAGCCCGGCACACGCCGGGCTTTTTTTTATGGGCAAATGGCCTGCAACGAGACGTTCGTGCATCGACAAGCTCAGGGAGAGCAAGAACGGTCGCGCGCTGGGGAGATGATGCCTATCGCCACTACGCACCAAGGAAGCGCCCATCACCAAGCACCATGCCATTCCGGCGCATGCTGCTGCAGGCCATTGAGCACAGGGTGCCAACGGCGGCGGTGTGCTGCCCCTAGGGCTGCTGGGGGCGCTCGGGTACCAGCCCATACTGGGCCATAAGCTCCGCAATCCGCTTTGGATCGGGCGGGCCAGACGCGCTCAGTAGCCGGGCAATATCCCTGAAGTACTGCGGGCCGAGATCCGGATATTGAGTCACCAAGGCTTTCGCGTGCGTCGTGCCGGGGTTGGAAAACGCATGCACCTTGCCCCTGGGGCTGACCATGAATTGCCCGGGATGGAGGTCACGCACATCGTCGCCGACGCGGTAGCTCAGCACCCCCTCAAGCACATAGATGTACTCATCATTGTTGTCATGGCGATGCGGTGGCGGGACACGGGCGCCCGGCGGCACGCCCAACTCAAACAGGCCCGGCTTGCCGTCTGAGGAGCCGTCCACAAGATAGCGAATGCTGAGCTCGCCAACTTGGATGGGTTCAAAGTCTTGCATATTGATCTGATCCTCTCATTGAAAGAGAACAGGCTCCGCATGACTGAACAGTTAGCACCTATCTGCTGTAGCTCGGCACCCGCCGATCAGTCGTGGCCAGCAGCATGGACCAGACTGAAAGAATGCGCAAGCTCGGCGCCACCCCACTCAATCCAGCGAGGCGGCAAGGCCGAAGTCATAAAAAGTATTGACGGTCAGGCGTCCGGTGCGTGGGTCGCTGTTGATGCTGCGCGCGGGGTTGATGCAGGCGCTGTGCAGCAGGCTGCCTGGATAGACCACCAGACGATTGAAGCGCGCCGGGATCATGCCCAGGAAGCTGAATTGATCGTCCCCGCGGTCAAAGTAACGCTGGGCCGGCAGGCGGCGATTGATCTCTTCGTAGTACGTGTCCAGGTACTGCTCGCGGGTCTCGGGCGTGATCTGCTGCAGGCCCGTGGCCTTGTGGCGATAGAAGCCGGTGCCGCCATGCTGCTCGTCACACAAATAAAGCAGCACGGCCATATGGTGCGGCGTGCTGGCGTCGAAGTGCGGCGTGCACTGCAGAGGCCCCATGTCCTGCGGTTGCGTGGTGGTGAGCGAAAAGGCGCAGATGCTTTTACGCAGCGGCAATTCCTCGGGCACTTGAAAGTTCAGTTTGATCAAGGGCTCCAGCAAGTCGGTCAGGTTGGCCGAGTAGGCGGCCGGCGCCTCCGCCCGGATGCCGGGATAGCCCTTTTTGTTCACTTGGCCCGGATAGGGCTCAAAACGGCTCTGGCAGGCCTGCGCCAACAAGGCCTGGGGATCTTCCAGGAAGTTGTCAATGAAGACCACTTGGTGATCACCCACTTTGACCGATCGGATATCGGGCGGCATGCGAATAGAAAAGGCGTCGGTCATGGCGGGACGATGGGGTTGAGGCGATCAAAGTGCATGGCGCGCATGCGTCATGCTGAGCGAACTGTAGAAGTTTTGGCGCGCAGCGCGCTTGCCCTGGCACAAAAGTGGACCAGTTTCGCGCTCGTGCCGCACAGCGCTCACTCGGTTTAGGCCGATGCTGCGCGGTAGGCCGCCAAAAAGCCGTTCAGCCAATCGCGCTGGGGCATCAGCTCCGCGCCGAGTTGCCGGCTGTGCTGGCGCACTTGCTCGAACTCGTGAGCAAACACCTGTTCCTCATAGGCCGTCATGCGCTTGGGCCGGGTTTTGAAGCGCATGCCATAAAGCACAAAGAGGTAGTTGTCCACGTCGAACAGATCGAAGCGACTGAAGAAGTCGCTCTTCTTCGGCGCATGCTGTTGCCACAGCGCCAGGCGCTCGCTCAGCACCTCGGAGCGCGGTGCCTCCAGAGTGGCGCGGCGCCAGAAGTCCGAGTCACGCCGGTCTGAGATGCAGTAGTGCAGCTGCACAAAGTCCATCACCCGCTCCCAGGTGTAGCTGACGACCTTGTTGCAGTAGTCCGCCGCCACCGACATCTGCGCTTTGTCGGGCACGAAATTGCGCGCGAACAGCTCGGCCGCAAAGTCGGTGACGAAGATCGAGGTGGCCTCCAGCGGCTCAACAAAGCCCTGGGCCAGGCCCAACGCCACCGCGTTCTTGCACCAGAACTTCTCGCGATAGCCGATGCGCATGGGAATCTTGCGCGGCGAGAGCTTGTCCTCGTCAACGCCCAGATAGGCCGACAAGCCCTGCAGCGCCGCCGCCTCGCTCAGATGCTGACTGGCATACACAAAGCCCACACCGCGGCGATTGGTCAGCGGAATGTCCCACAGCCAGCCGGCCGAATGCGCCTTGGCCAGGGTGTAAGGCGGGATGGGCGCGCCGTCTGCCGTCGGGATTTGCACCGCCAGCGCGCTGTCCGTGAGGATCTGCGCCGACTTGTCGACAAATGGCACTTGAAGCAATTTGCCCAGAATCAGCGAGTGAAAGCCCGAGCAGTCCACATAGAAGTCGTACTGCAGGCGCTCGCCATCCTGGGTGATCAGCACATCCACCTCGCCCTGAGCGTTGAGCTGCGCATCCACGATGGTGGCCTGTTTGTGCAGGACGCCGAAGTTCTCTCGCGCGTTCTTGGCCAGCAGCTGGCCGAACTTCACCGCATTGAAGTGATAAGCGTAATTCAGCGGCCCCTCGAAGGGTGGCGAGGACACCCGCTTGGGCGACCTCATCGCATCTGCCAAGGCCGGCACTTCGCAGACCGACTCAAACGCCATGGACTCGGCATGTTTGAGGTAGAGCGAAGTCACGTCGATGCCAGACGGGTAAGGCGAGGCAAAGGGGTGGTAGTAGGCATTGGCACCGGGGCCGGATGATGGCGCCAGCCAATCGACAAACTTGATGCCGACCTTGAAGGTCGCATCACAAGTGGCCAGCATTTCGGCCTCCGAGATGCCGAACTTCTGTAGCGACTTGCGAATCTGTGGCACGGTGCCCTCACCCACGCCGATGATGCCGATCTCGGGCGATTCGATCACCGTGATGCGGATGCCGGTCTCGGCCCGCAGCTCCACCGCCAAATGGTTGGCCGCCAGCCAACCGGCCGTGCCGCCGCCAATGATTGCGATGCTTTTGACTGTCATGCTCTTGCCCCGATACGCCCGCCAAGCGCCTGATCGCGCAAGGCCGGCGCTCACACCTTGAAGTAAATCCCGCGCCGGTCCAGCAGCTTCACGATCAGCGCCCACACCGCCACAAAGGCCAGGGCGAAGGCCAGCGATTGACCCCAGGGCCCCACCAGCGGCAGCAGCCATGCAAAGCCGTGCGCATACAACGGCGCCATCAGGCCAAAGCCTTCCAGCAGCACGGTGCACATCCAAGCCCCGCCGTACGCTGCAATGGCGTTGACGCCAAAGCTGCGGCCCAGGGCGGGCCAGCCACGCAGGTCGATCAAGGCGTGCGCCAGGGCCAGGGCCAGACAGGCCAGACCACCGGTCCAGAGCACAAAGCTGGAGGTCCACAACTGCTTGTTGAAGGGCAGCACAGCGCTTGCCAGCCAGCCCAGGACCGCTGCCGCCACGCCCAGGATCAGCAGTTGTTTCAGCTTGCTCTGACGCAGCAAATGCCCTGCACGCAGGCCCAGCAAGCAAGTGGCCAACGCACCCAGGGTGCTGAGCAGGCCTTCGGGTTCGTGGCCGATACCGGTGGCGGCAGCCCATTCATAGGCATGCCGGCCCAAGAGCGCCGCATCCACACGGGAAGCGATATTGCCCAGCTTGTCCAGGCTGCCCGCCCCCAGCAACAGGGCCGCATAGCCCAGCAGCAAGCCACCCAACAAAAGCCATTGCGTACGCTCGCGCAGATAAACCGCCGAGCAACCCACCAGCGCAAAACACAGGCCTATGCGTTGCAAGACGCCCATGATGCGGAACTCGGGCTGATTCATCAGCCACCAGGCCAGCAGGTGCAAGACCAGGCCGAGGCCAATGATACGCAGGGCACGCACCAGAATCGTTTTGGCCATGGGTGCTGGCGGCGCATGCGCCTCGATGCGCGAGCCAAAAGCCAGCGCAATCGACACACCGACGATGAATAGGAAGAAGGGGAAGATCAGGTCGGTCGGCGTGCAGCCATGCCACTGCGCATGTTCCAGCGGCCAATACACATGGCCCCAGTCCCCGGGGTTGTTGACCAGCAACATGGCGGCCACCGTCAGGCCGCGCAGGGCATCCACGGAGGCGTAACGTTTGCTTGTTGTCGTTGCGCTCATCCCTATCCTTTTCTTGAAATACCAAAAGCGGGCCAAGGCCCGCTCAAGCTTAGAAATCGCAGTGGCTGGCCAAGGCCGGCTCGGCCGCCGGCACGGTATCCACACGCGCCACACCACGGGCGCGCAGGCGCTTGACTTCGGCCTGTACCTGCGCCGGGCTCAGCACTTGCTGGCGGGCATGGAACACCCAGTCCACGTCCTGCTGGTACACGCGCGGCTCGCTGCTGGCTGGCAAGAGCCCATCGGGCGAGAACCACAGATTGAAATTGATGGACATGGGCACGACGGGGTAGTTGCGCCCGCCATGCTGGGCGAGTTGGCGCCCGTCCAGAAACAACCGCGTCTTGCCATTGGCGATTTGCATCATCAGCACATGCCAGCCGTCCAGGCTGCCATGCTCCTCATGCGACTGATTGAAGGCCTGCCAAGGATCAAGTTGCACGGTCTGCCAGGTGATGGCGTAGAGCCGGGTCTTCTCACTGCCCCAACCGCCGTTGGCCAGGTATTCGAAATCGAGTTCGCTGAACTCAGGATCGAAATCGTGCTTGAGCGGCGCCACCACATAAAAGGTCTGGATCACCGGGTCACCATCCGCGCCGCGCAAGGGCTTGTCGTTGAAGCGAACACGGGCGGCGTAAGTGCCCTCCAGATACTTGCGAGCGTGGCACAGCTGAGTTTGCTGGGTGCCGGCGGGCGTGCCGTCGGTTTGTGCGGTGAGGCGCAAGAGGCGCTTGCCGGCTTGCTGAGGGTCGGGCACCAAGCTGATCTGCTCGGGCGACCAAGCCGCGCCCGGCACGCCAGGGTGGCCGGAGGCACTGCGCGCCGTCCAGCCGCCGGCCTTCAGCGCCGCCAGGTCGGGGTAGTTGAAATCGTCAAAAAAGAATCCGGCCTTTGCGGGAGCGGCTGCCGCAGCCGATGCTGCTGCAAGCTGCTCCCCTCCACCTAAAGCAAAGGCCGGACTGAACACCAAATGCAGCCCTGCCGCCAAAGCGACGGCCAACACTCGGAGACAAGGGGTGCGGAAAAACACGCCACGCATCGCGTTCTGCATCACTGCGCGGCGACGGCGTCAGCCTTGCGCTCGCCAGCAGCGTCGTCAGTAGATGCGGACTCAGCATTGCCAAGCGTGGGCATCTTGACAAAGAACATCAGCAGCAAAGCCGGCAGGCCGCAGACGATGGTCCACAGAAAGAAGTGCTCATAGCCCATGGCCATCTGGATGTCGCCGCTGATGGTCTTGGAGAAGATGAAGCCCAGCTGCATCACCCCCGAACCCAGGGCGTAATGCGCGGTCGAGAACTTGCCCGGCGCCACCACCTGCATGATGAACAAAATCATGCCGACGAAGCCAAAGCCATAACCAAACATCTCCACGGCCACCGCCGCGCCGATGTGCAGCATGTCCGCCGGGTGCGCCACGGCCAGGTAGTAGAAAGTCAGATTGGGCACGCCCATGGCCAGAATCAGGATGGGCATGGCGCGCTTGAGGCTCAGCCAAGAAGTGAAGTAGCCACCCAGAATGCTGCCGATCAAAAAGGCGCCGGTACCCACCGTGCCGTAGATGCCGCCGACCTGTTCGGTCGTCAGGCCCAGGCCGCCCTTCTCGCGCGCTTCAATCAGGAACAAGGGGCCGATGGTTTGCACCTGGCCTTCGGCGAAGCGGAACAGCACGATGAACAAAATCATCGCCCAGATGCCGGGCTTCTTCAGGAAGTCGGCAATGACTTCCTTCAGCGTGCGCCAGACATTGGCCGCGCTGCGGTCATCCGTCACCGGGCTCAGCACATTCGGCAGCACCTTGGCGTTATAGGCCGCCAGCGCGGCCAGCAAAGTCGCCAGCACCGCAAAGATCACGCTCCAGGCGTTGAACACGCCCATGCTCTTTTCCAGATGGCCGGCCAGCACCAGCAGGCCGCCCAGGGTCAGGAATTTGGAGGCATTGAAGAAGGCGCCCTGCCAGCCGGCATAAGCCGCTTGCTGCTTGGGGTCGAGCGAGGCGAGGTAGAGGCCGTCGCAAGCGATGTCATGCGTGGCCGAGGCATATGCCAGCAGAAACAGCACGGCGATGCTGGCGGCAAAGTACATCGGCATCTGCACGGCCAAGGCCATCAGGCCTAAGCCCACCGCGCCGGTGAACTGCATGGCCACCACAATCATCTTCTTGCTGCGAGCCAGCTCCAGGAAGGGGCTCCACAGCGGCTTGATCGCCCAGGCCAGGCCCAGCAAGCCGGTCCAGCGCGCGATCTGGTCGTTGGGCACGCCCATGTTTTTGAACATCAGGCCGGCCAGCAGCATGACGACGAAGAACTGCATGCCCTGCACAAAGTAGAGGCTGGGCACCCAACGGATGGGCGAGCCCGTTTGCGGCGCGGGGGCCGTGCTCGGCGGCGTGGATTGGGACATGCGCTGGTCTCCTGATATTCGACTTAAATGGGCTGGCTGATTCAGCCCAGGCTGACCGGCGACTGCGCCGTGGCCTCGGCCCGGCCTTCCAGCCAGGCTTGGACGCCGGCCAGTGCGCCATCGGCATAACCCCAGCTCACGACGGTAGGCCCAGGCACATCCAGCGCCTGGAAGGGGTTCCACAGCACCAGATGCAAGTCCGGCTGCCAGGTCTTGGCATTGGCGCCGTAACGCATGCGATGGGTAGAGGCCACGATGTTCAGCGTGCCAGCCTCGGCGGGCGGCAGCTGCGCCCAGTCCAGGGCCAGGATGTCGTCCACAAAACGGATCTCGGCTTGCGGGAAGTTGGCGAACAGCTCGACGATTTGCTGACCCGAGGGGCCGGCTTCCGAGACGCCGTCGGTCGGCACCTCGGGCTGCACGAAGACGCGCAGCTTGGCATCAATGGCCGGCGCCTTGGCGCCGCGCAAGGCCGTCAAGCCACGCGCCCAGGCCTGGCGCATCAGCTGGTCGTCAGCCGCGCGCGGCTCGCCTTGGTAGTCGTCATGACGCACCGGGTAGGCGGCGGCCAGTTTGTCCAGGCGGGCGCAGGCGGTGCGGCCTTGCTCGGCCGACAGCTCGCCGCTGGCGAAGGCATCCTTCAAAGCTTGGATGGACTTGCCCTGCTCTTCCAGGTCGCCCTGGGCCAGGATCATGTCGGCACCGGCGTCGATGGCCATCACGGCGGCGCGGGCGTAGCCGTAGCGCTCGAAGATGGCTTTCATCATCAGCGCGTCGGTAATCACCACGCCGTCATAGCCCCACTCGCGGCGCAAGATGTCGCCGAGGATCTTCTTCGACAAGGTGGCGGGATGCTCAGGATCGATCTGCGGGTAGACGATGTGGGCCGTCATCACGGCGGGCGCTTCATCTCGGAGCGCTTTGAAGGGGCGCAGTTCCAGCGCGTCCAATTCGGCGCGGCTCTTGTCCACCGTGGGCAGGGCCAGGTGCGAGTCCACATGCGTGTCGCCGTGGCCAGGGAAGTGCTTGACGCAGCAGGCGACGCCTTCGCGCAGCGAGCCGGCCATCCAGGCGCCGGCCAGGCGGGTCACGTCGTCAGCGTCTTCCGAGAAGCTGCGCTCGGCGATCACCGGATTGGCCGGGTTGTTATTGATGTCCAGCACCGGCGCGAAATTCCAGTTGATGCCGATGGAGCGCAGGCCGCGTGCCACGGCCGCGCCCACGTTCTCTGCCAAGGCGGCATCGTCGGCCGCGCCCAGGGCCATGGCCGAAGGGGCTTGCGGCAAGAAGGTGGCGCGCACGACGGAGCCACCTTCCTGGTCCAGGCCGATCAAGGCCGTGGGGCCCATCACATTGCGCAGGTCGGCGGTGAGCTGGCGCACTTCGGCCTCGGTGCCCAGGTTCTTGCGAAACAGGCAGACGGCACGAACTTGGTTGGCGCGCAGAAACTCGGCGGTGGCCAGATCCAGGCTCTTGCCCTGGATGTCGACCATGACCAACTGGCCGGGGTGGAAAGCGTTCATGATTTTGAGCAGTAAGGCGGGCCCGTGGCCCGCCGTTTCTTCGAGATCGCAGCGGACGCAGCGGGTGGCAACCCGCCGCAGCTACATCAATTGGTCTTGGTGACCTTGGCCAGGTGCGGCGGCTGGTCCGGGTTGCGGCCGCGGGCACGGGCCAGGGCTTCGACCATCGGGTAGAAGCTCTGAATTGCGGCGATGGGGTCCAGGTCCTCATTGCCGGTGCAGCTCAGCGGCAGCTCGGCGCCAGGCGTGCCGGCAGGTGCTGCCAGCAGCACGCGGGCACCACGGCCGCGCATCTCTTCGGCCAGCGCCAGCAAACCAGCCTGGGCCGGGCCACGCGGCGCGAACACCAGCATGGGGTAGCCTTGCTCCACCAAAGCCATCGGGCCATGCTTGACCTCGGCGCCCGAGAATGCCTCGGCCTGAATGCCGCAGGTTTCCTTGAACTTCAGCGCAGCTTCTTGCGCGATGGCCAGGCTGGTGCCGCGGCCGATGACGAAGAGCTTGTCGGCGTTCTTCAGCACATCCACCGCCACGTCCCAACGCTGGGCGGCAGCTTCGCGCAGGGCGTTGGGCAGCTGTTGCAGGGCGGCTTGCAGGTCTTCGTCTTGACCCCAGGCGGCCACCACGCGGGCACCGGCCACCAGCTGGGCGATATAGCTCTTGGTCGCGGCAACGCTGTTCTCAGGGCCGGCATGCAGGGAGAACACAAACTGCGAGGCCTCGGCCAGCGGCGAGCCCGGCGCGTTCACAAAGGCCACGGTGCGGGCACCGCCTTCGCGGAAGAACTTGGTGGGCGCCACCAGGTCAGGGCTTTGGCCCGACTGAGAGAAGGCCAGCGACACCAGACCGTCGCACTTGATCTTGCTCTGGTACAGGGTGATCAGCGACATCGGCAGCGAGGTCACCAAGGTGCCCATGCGCGCCATCATCAGATAAGCCATGTAGTGCGCAGCATGGTCGGAGCTGCCACGCGCCACGGTCAGCAGCGAGGTGGGCGGCTGGGTGCGCAGGGCTTCGCCCAGTTCGGCATAAGCGTTTTGGTCGTGGGCCAGCTGATTCGCCACCACATCGGGGGCGCTCAGGGCTTCTTCGAGCATGCGGGTCTTCAAGTTATCCAACGAGGTCAATTTCTTCTCCTTCAACGACCACCCGCTGCAACTGCAGCTCCCGGTCCAACACCACCAAATCAGCCCAAGCACCGACCGTCAACTGACCCCGATCACTCACGCCCATGTATTCCGCCGCATAGGTCGAGACCCGCCGCGAAGCGTCTTCAATCTCCAAGCCCATGCCGACCAGATTGCGCAACGCCTGGTCCATGGTCAGCGTGCTGCCGGCCAGGGTGCCATCGGGCAAGCGCACGCCGCCCAGGCATTTGGTTACCGTGTGGCGGCCCAGCTTGTATTCGCCATCGGGCTGGCCGGCGGCGGCGGTCGAGTCCGTCACGCAGAAGGTGCAGGGAATCGAGCGCAGGGCGACGCGGATGGCGCCGGGGTGCACATGCAGCAAGTCCGGAATGATTTCGGCATAGCGGCCATGCGCCAGCGCGGCGCCAACCATGCCGGGCTCGCGGTGATGCAGGCCGGTCATGGCATTGAACAAATGGGTGAAGCCCTTCGCGCCATGGGCCAAGGCGGCCACGCCGTCTTCGTAAGTGCCCAGGGTGTGGCCGATTTGCACCTGGAAGCCGGCCGCGCGCAGCTCGGTGATCAGTTCCAGATTGCCTGGCAGCTCAGGTGCGATGGTGATCAGCTTGATGGGCGCCAGCGCGTTCAACTCACGCACTTCCGCCATCGCCGCTGCCTTGGCGAAGGGCGGCTGCGCGCCCAGCTTGCCGGGGTTGATGTAGGGGCCTTCCAGGTGGACGCCGAGGATGCGTGCGCCTTGGGGGTCGCGGGTGGTGCAGATCTCGCCCAGCGCGGCCAGCGCGTTGCGGATGTCGTCCATCGGCGCCGTCATGGTGGTGGCCAGCATGGCGGTGGTGCCGTGGCGCACATGCAGCTTGGAGATCTGCCGTGCGGCGTCGCCGCCTTCCATGGTGTCGTGGCCGCCGCCGCCGTGCACATGCACGTCGATAAAGCCGGGCAGGATGATGGGCAGGGCCAGCTTGTCGTGGCGTACTTGCGCCTCGGTGACCGGCTCGCCGGTGATGGCGGTGATGCGCCCTTCGCGCTGCTCGATTCGGCCACGTACAAAGCCCGCAGGCGTCAGCACATAGCCGTCAACTTGTTGAAACTCCGCCATCATCCCTCGCCGTCCTATCCTTCGCGCCGCATCTCGGCGACAAAATCGTAGTAATCGCTGCGGCAGTAGGAATGGGTCAGCTCCACCGCATGACCCGATTCCAGATAACCCACCCGCGTGATGAACAAAACCGCCTGCCCCACCGGCACTTCCAGCAAACCGGCCAACTTGGAGTCGGCATTGATGGCGCGGATGTGTTGCAGCGCGCGCACCGGCGCACCGCCCAGGGTTTGCAAATGCTCGTACAGCGAGGCCTGCACCGCCTGCGGGTCGGGCAAGACCGACTCGGGCAAGACACTGACCTCGTAGGCCATCACCACCGTGTCGGCCAGGCGCAAGCGCTCCAGGCGCGCCACGCGGCCGCCGGTGCTCAAGCCCAGGCTCAGCTGCTCATCAGGGGCGGCGGCCGTGAAAGTGCGGGTCAGCCAGCGCGAGCTGGGCTTGAAGCCGCGTTGCTGCAGCTCTTCCGAAAAACTGGTCAGGCGTGAGAGCGGCTGCTCCAGCTTGGGCGCGATGTAATTGCCCGAGCCGCGCTTGCGCACGATCATGCCCTGCTCGACCAGGCGGTCGATGGCCTTGCGGGCGGTGACGCGGGACAGCTCCAGCTGCTCAGACAGCACGCGCTCCGATGGCAAGGCCTCATCGGCCTGAAACACCCCGTCACGAATCGCTTGGGCCAGTTTTTGCGCTAATTGCATGTACAGCGGCGAAGCCGCTGTGGGGTCCGGTTTGAATTTGAATGGCATGAGATCACTGTTCCAAACGTTGGAGGACGCCGCGAATCAAATGCAGCGCCCCGTCTGCGGAATCGCCTTGCGGCGCAACACAACGGGACGCAATGGTGCCTGAGAATTTGGGAGCCAAGCGCAGGGCGATGCTGCCGCACAGCGCCAAGGGCAATTCAGCGGCCGGATCCAGCGCCAGCGCCAGGCGCTCCAGTTCCACCACGGCCTCGGCCACAAAGCCTGCCGCCACCGGGTCAGCGCCCTCGCCTTCGGCATGCTCGAAGACCAGGCGCGCCAAGCTGGCATAGGCATGTTGGCCAGCTTTGGAGCACCAATCCAGCATGGCTTCGCGGTCGTCACCGGCCACGGCCCAGATGGCCCGGGCGAGCGCACCAGCGGGCACGCGTCCGTCCAGCGCTTGCTGGGCATGGCGAATCGCCTTCAGGCCGAGCCAGGCGCCGCTACCTTCATCGCCAACGATCCAACCCCAGCCGCTGATGCAGTCGCGCGAGCCATCACGGCGCAGCACTTCACCGACCGAGCCGGTCCCCGCCGCCACCACCGCACCGGGCTGGCCACCGTGGGCACCCAACACCGTGGTGAAACCATCACCATCCAGCGCCACCACGGCAAAGCCCGGCTGACGCGCGTAAAAGTCCATGGCCTGGCTGACCACGCTGGCACCCGAAAGCCCGAGGCCAATGGCGCACTGCGCGAGCGGCAAGTCCGCAATTCCTGCTTGCGCCGCCGCAGCCTGCAAGGCCTGCTGGATATGGCGCCAAGCCTGCTCAGCGCCCTGACCCAGAGCCGAAGGCCCGGCCTCGCCCTGGCCCAACAAACGACCATCGCGCGTACTCAAACGCAGCCGCGTACCCGTGCCGCCACCATCGACACCGACCAAATAGGCCACACCAGCCAGATTGACGACATCGGAGCCCAAGACATGGGCAGGCACAGTGGAGGACGCTGAATTCATAGTGATACCAGTCTAATACCAAAATACAAGGCTGGTCAATCGGTGTTGCCCTGAGTTTTTTCACTGCACCTATTCCGCGCAGTCATCAGCCAACAGCGCCAGTCCACCTAGGGACAATACCAGTTTAGAACCAAGTGCGCGATTGGTAGCAGCACTAATTTGAGCGACAGCCGGGCAGAAAACCTTGCCGACCGTTCCTGCTCTTGGGGCAGCTTGCCGCATCTGCAAAAGCGCACTTGCCGATGACGCCCTTCGAATCAACACTCGGCCGGACCAGGACGGCTGGCCGCTCTGCGCAGTGAAGTCAAGCAGGAGGCGCTGGCCGCAGGCCGGCGACGGGTGACATGAACGGAGCAGAGCGGCCAGGCGTCCTGATCTCACACAAACCCAGCACCTTGGGCAAAAACGAACGATCGACTGAATCGGCAAGCCCTGCCGCTGACGCTACAAAGCCCAATCCATCCCCTGCCCGCGCTGGCTTTGCAGCCAAGCCGAGGCTTGCGAGAAGTGCCCGCAGCCAATGAAGGGTTGTGGCGGCCGCAGCGCCGATAGCGGCGAGGGGTGATTGGCCTGCAGGATCAAATGCGCGGGGCCTGCCGCTGCGATCAATGCCGCCTTGGCCTGGGCATGCGCGCCCCAGAGCATGAAAACCTTGGGCGCGGGGTCTTGGGCCGCGGTTTGAATCAGGGCGTCGGTCAAGGCCTCCCAGCCTTGCTTAGCGTGGCTGGCGGGCGCGCCGTCTTCCACCGTCAGGCTGGTATTGAGCAAGAGCACACCGCGCTGCGCCCAGGCGCCCAGATGGCCGTGCATGGGCGGCTGTAGGCCCAGGTCGCGCTGCAATTCCTTGAAGATATTGCGCAGGCTGGGCGGAAACTTGTTCAGCTCCGGCGGCACCGAAAACGCCAAGCCTTCGGCCTGACCGGGGCCGTGATACGGGTCTTGGCCCAGGATCACCACAAGGGTCTCACGCAGCGGCGTCAGGCGCAGGGCGCGCCAGGGGTCGGGCGGGTAGATCAGCGCCCCAGCCGCTTGGCGCGCCTGCACAAACTGCAGGCATTGCTGGCCGGCCGCGCTGGCCGCCCAGGCGCTGAGCACCGATTGCCAGCCCGCATCGATGCCGGCAATGGTCTCCGCGATGTCTGCCAGCGCCTTCGTCATGCCCACCGACTCAGGCAAACAGTTCTGCCAGCGCCACGCCCGGCTCGGGCGCGCGCATAAAGGTCTCGCCCACCAGGAAGGCGTGCACATTGGCAGCGCGCATCTTCTGCACATCGGCGCGGACCAGGATGCCGCTCTCGGTGACCAGCAGGCGATCGGCCGGCACTCGGGGCAACAAGCCCAGCGTGGTGTCCAGCGTTACTTCGAACGTACGCAGATTGCGGTTATTGATGCCCAGCAGCGGGGTTTTGAGCTTGAGGGCACGGTCCAGTTCGGCGCCGTCGTGAACCTCCACCAGCACGTCCATCTTGAGTGCATGGGCCACTGCTTCCAGATCAGCCATCTGCGCGTCATCCAGGCAGGCGGCGATCAGGAGAATGCAGTCCGCACCCATGGCGCGCGCCTCGAAGACCTGGTACTCATCCACCATGAAGTCCTTGCGCAGCACCGGCAAGGCACAAGCCGCCCGCGCCTGCTCCAGATAGGCTTGCGAGCCCTGAAAGAACTGCACATCGGTCAGCACGCTCAAGCAGGCCGCGCCATGGGCGGCGTAGCTTTGCGCGATCTCGGCCGGGCGGAAATCAGCGCGGATCACGCCTTTGCTGGGACTGGCTTTTTTGATCTCGGCAATCACGGCCGACTGACCTGCCGCGATCTTGGCGCGCAGCGCGGCCTCGAAGCCACGCGTATCAAGCCGGCTCTCGGCCTCTTCGCGCTGGCTGGCCAGCGAGCGAGCCTGGCGGGCCAGCTTGAGCTCTTCGTGTTTGACCGCAACGATGCGATTGAGGATGTCGGACATGATGATTGATTCGGTTGACGGGTCGTAAATTGAAACGCGCTGCATTCGCGCCAGCCTAGCGGCAAGCCTTGGCATCGTGCAGGCGCTTGTGCAGTTCCGCCTGCAGCTGCGGATTGTCTCGGTTGGCGATTTTGCTGATGTCCATTTCGATATCGCGAATCTCGCGTGCCGAGGGGCAAGGCTTGGGCGGCACAGCAGCGCCCTTGCCACCGTCCTGGTCTTGAATCGCGGTCACCACACCATCGCGGGTGTAGACATAAACCGTACGGCCATTGCGGAAGTAGATCAACTGATCTTGCTGGCTGCCGCCGTACTGGCCCGTATTGGTCCGGTCCGGGCTGCCAATCGCCTGACTCAGCTCGTCTTGCGTCATGCCCACCATGGGCCGGCCCATATTGATGGCTTCGCGGATGCGCAGGCGCCGCTCCAACTCCGCCACCTTCGCTTGCGCGGACTGGCCGTCCTTGGCTTGCGCCGAGGCCGGCTCGGACGCTGAGCCCGCCGCATGGCGCAGGCGCTCTTGCTGCTCACTGGCCGCACAAGGCGTCTGCTGAAAGGTCACGGCGCCGTCGGCGGATTTGCATTTGTACTGCGCTTGCACGCCGGTGCTGAGCAGCAGAGCGCCACAGGCCAGCGCCACCAGCTTGACCCATTGGCGCTGATGAGGACAAGCCATCACGAGCGCCCTCACCGGCTTGGCTTGCTGCAAGGCTGGCATCAGGCGCCGCATGGCATCAAGCCGCGCCCAAGCGCTGCGTCGCAGCCACAAACTGATCGAGCTTGGCGCGCGCTGCGCCGCTGGCAATGGCGGCGCGGGCACGGGCAATGCCGTCGGCAATCGAGTCCGCCACATTGGCGGCGTAAAGGGTAGCGCCAGCATTCAGCAGCACGATGTCGCGCGCGGCGCCGGCCTGGTTGTCGAGCGCACCGAGCAGCATCACGCGCGACTCTTCCGGCCCGGCCACCCGCAGCGTGCGGTTGGACACCATGGCCAGGCCAAAGTCCTCGGGGTGGATTTCGTATTCGCGCACGGCGCCGTCCTTGAGCTCACCCACCAAGGTGGCGGCGCCCAGGGAGATTTCATCCATGCCGTCCTTGCCGTAAACCACCACCGCATGCTCGGCGCCCAGGCGCTGCATCACACGCACCTGAATACCCACCAAGTCGGGGTGGAACACGCCCATCAAGATGTTCGGCGCGCCGGCCGGATTGGTCAGCGGACCCAGAATGTTGAAGATGGTGCGCACGCCCAGCTCCTTGCGCACCGGGGCGATGTTTTTCATCGCCGGGTGGTGGTTGGGCGCGAACATGAAGCCGATGCCGGTGTCGTGCACGCTTTGCGCCACCTGATCGGGCGTGAGCATGATGTTGGCGCCCAGCGCCTCCAGCACATCGGCGCTGCCGGTCTTGCTGCTGACGCTGCGATTGCCATGCTTGGCCACTTGCGCGCCGGCCGCAGCCGCCACAAACATCGAGCAGGTAGAGATATTGAAGGTGTGCGCGCCATCACCGCCGGTGCCCACCACATCGACCAGATGCGGGTGGGCGGCCGGATCCAGCGGGACCTTGTTGCTGAGCTCGCGCATCACCTCGGCGGCAGCGGCGATCTCACCGATGGTTTCCTTCTTGACCCGCAGACCGACCAGGATGGCGGCGGCCATCACGGGCGACATTTCACCGGCCATGATGCGACGCATCAGCGCCAGCATTTCGTCGTGAAAGATCTCGCGGTGTTCGATGACGCGGGTCAGGGCTTCGGCATTGCTGATAGGCATGATCTTGTCTCTCACAGTCAATAGGGTCCGGCCGTCGAGTCAGCCAGGGTCAGGTCGTGCGGGCCGGCATCGGCCGAGAAGAACTCGCGCACCGCTGCCAGCGTGCGCTCGACACCGGCGCTGTCCACATCCAGATGGGTCACAAAGCGCAGGCCGATCAGGCCGGTGGCCCAGATGCCGCGCGACTTCAAATGCGCCAGCAAGGCGGCACCGCGGCCATCGGCCACATCGACAAAAACGATATTGGTGGCGGCCGAGCGCACGCTCAGGCCCGGGATGCCGCCCAGGCCCGCGGCCAAATGCGCGGCCAGGGCGTGGTCCTCATGCAGGCGCTGCACATGATGGTCCAAGGCATGGTTGGCGGCCGCGGCCAGCAAGCCCACCTGGCGCAGGCCACCGCCCACCATTTTTCGGATGCGATGCGCGCGCCCGATCAGCTCGCGCGAGCCGCACAAAATCGAGCCCACCGGCGCGCCCAAGCCCTTGCTGAAGCAGACCGAGACGCTGTCGAAATGCGCGGTGATGCGGCGCAGCGCGGCGAACACATCGCCGCCCGGCCCGGCATCAAAGGCTGCTGCATTGAAGACCCGCGCGCCATCCAGATGGCAAGCCAGGCCATGCTGGCGCGCCAGGGCCGTGGCCTCGGCCAGATAGCTGTGCGCCATGGGCTGGCCGTTCCAGGTGTTTTCCAGGCACAGCAGCTTGCTGCGCGCGAAGTGCGGATCGTCGGGCTTGATGGCGGCGGCAATATCGGCCAAGGCCATGCGCCCTTGCGCGTCCTGCGTCAGTGGTTGCGGCTGGATGCTGCCCAGCACGGCAGCGCCACCACCTTCGTAACGGTAGGTGTGAGCCAGCTGGCCGACGATGTATTCATCACCGCGCTGGCAATGCGCCAGCAGGCCACACAAATTGCTTTGCGTGCCCGAGGCCATGAAGAGCGCGGCCTCCATGCCGGTGAGCTCGGCCACGCGCTGCTGCAGGGCCAGCACCGTGGGGTCATCGCCGAACACATCGTCGCCCACCTCGGCGCGCGCTATGGCCTCGCGCATGGCGGCCGTGGGTCGGGTGACGGTATCGCTGCGGAGGTCAACAATTTTCATGAGCGTCAGCCGATCAGAGGGCCAGATTGAGGAAGTTCTTCAGCATCGCATGGCCATGCTCCGAGAGTATGGACTCGGGGTGGAATTGCACGCCCTCCATCGGCGCCGCGGTGCCGGCCAGCGCGCGGTGGCGCACGCCCATGATCTCGCCGTCTTCGCTGCGGGCGCTGATTTCGAACTCGGCCGGCATGCTGGCCTCCTCGATCACCAGGGAGTGATAGCGGATCACGCTGAACTCGCGCGGCAGGCCTTTGAACACGCCTTTCTGGTCGGTGCTGATGGTGCTGGCTTTGCCATGCATCTGGGTCTTGGCGCGCACGATCTTGCC
The DNA here is from genome assembly GCF_945956965.1 of uncultured Roseateles sp. Lineage (GTDB taxonomy): Bacteria > Pseudomonadota > Gammaproteobacteria > Burkholderiales > Burkholderiaceae_C > Paucibacter_A. The sequence goes on along the minus strand of NZ_CAMFJS010000016.1, from coordinate 16,024 downwards.
GCCCAGCGCCGCCCCCATGCTTTGGTGCCCCAGACAAACGCCCAGGATGGGCAGCTTGCCCATGAAGTGCTGGATCGCCGGCACGCAGATGCCAGCCTCGGCAGGCGAGCAAGGGCCGGGCGAGAGCACCAAATGATCGGGCTTGAGCGCCGCGATCTCGCTCAGGCTGATTTCATCGTTGCGAACCACCTTGACCTCGGCGCCCAGTTCACCAAAGTACTGCACCAGATTGAAGGTGAAACTGTCGTAGTTATCGATCATCAACAACATATCAAAACCCCTCTTCCACCAACTCAGCTGCGCGAATCAAGGCCCTGGCCTTGTGCTCGGTCTCGGCCCATTCCAGCTCCGGCACCGAATCGGCCACCACGCCGGCCGCGGCCTGCACATACAGGGTCTGGTCTTGCACGATGCCTGTGCGGATGGCGATGGCCAGATCCATATCGCCGGCAAAGCTCAGGTAGCCGCAGGCACCGCCGTAAATGCCACGCTTGACGGGTTCCAACTCGTCAATGATTTCCATCGCGCGGATCTTGGGGGCGCCGCTCAGGGTGCCCGCCGGGAACGTAGCGCGGAAGACGTCCATGCTGCTCAGGCCCTGGCGCAGCTGCCCCTCCACATTGGAGACGATGTGCATGACATGCGAGTAACGCTCCACCGCAAAAGCATCGGTCACCTTGACCGAGCCGGTCTCGCTGATGCGGCCCAGGTCGTTGCGGGCCAGGTCGATCAGCATCAGGTGTTCGGCGCGCTCCTTGGGGTCGGCCTTGAGTTCGGCTTCCAAAGCATGGTCCAGCTCGGTGGTGGCGCCGCGCGGGCGGGTGCCCGCCAGCGGGCGTATCGTCACCGTCTGCTGCCCGGCCACACCTGCTTCTTGGCGCACCAAAATCTCCGGCGAGGCGCCGACGATTTGGAAGTCCCCCATGTCGTAGAAGTACATATAGGGGCTGGGGTTGAGCGAACGCAGCGCCCGGTACAGGCTCAGCGGTGACTCGGTGTAGCGCTTGCGCAAGCGCTGGCCGAAGACGATTTGCATCGCATCGCCCGAGGCGATGTATTCCTTGGCCTTGAGCACGCCGGCCAGATAGTCGGCCTTGGCAAATTCGCGCTCGACGGGATGCGACTGCACGCGTTTGACCTGCGGCGCGCTGACGCTATAGGTCAGCTGGTCACGCAGGGCGGTCAGGCGCTTTTGGGCGCGGAAATAGCTTTCGGGCTGGGCCGGGTCGGCGTAGACGATCAGGTAGAGCCGGCCCGACAGGTTGTCGATGACGGCCAGCTCTTCGCATTGCAAGAGCATCACATCGGGGGTATTGAGCCCGCCGGGCTTTTCCGTCTTGGCCAGCTTGGGCTCGATATAGCGCACCGCGTCATAGCCAAAGTAACCGGCCAGGCCACCACAGAACCGCGGCATGCCGGGGCGCAGCGCCACTTTGAAGCGCTTTTGATAGGCCTCGATGAAGGCTAGCGGGTCGCCCTCATGGCGCTCGGTCAGCTGGCCATCGGTTGTGACCTCGGTGATGCGGCCGTGGCTCTTGAGTACCGTGCGGGCCGGCAGGCCGATGAAGGAATAGCGGCCGAAGCGCTCGCCGCCCACCACCGACTCCAGCAAAAAGCTGTTCTTGCCGCCGCCCGCGCCACTGGCGCACAACTTGAGGTAGAGCGAGAGTGGGGTTTCCAGGTCAGCAAAAGCTTCGCTGATCAGCGGAATGCGGTTAAAGCCTTGGGTGGCCAGGCTTTTGAATTCAAGTTCAGTCATCACGAAACCCTTTGAAGGAAGGGAGACGGCGGCCCGGCAAAGCAGGTGTTGGGGCGCGCCGCTGGATTCAGGGCGCTTGGCTGACAGCGAATTTTTCACGCGACCGACCGGTGTGCCAGCATGGGCTCAGGTCAGGTTTCGCGCCGGCCGCGTCACTCATTGGAGTGAGAGGCAACCGGTCATGCAGCATCAAGCGGCTTCAGCGATTGAAGACGTGCGAGCGACGACGCCAGGGCCAGGCTCCCCGGTCATGCGACCCTTTGATGTGCTTGCGCGTGATGAACATGAGCCCAGTGTAGCAGCGCGAGCTGCCGCGCCGATGACAGCAAAGATGCTGCCGTCACGCGGGCGATTTCGATTGCTTGCGGGCCTAGCGCCCATCTGAAGCGGCCCGTTTCTCAACCCAAGCACGGGCGTGCCAGGCGCCGCAACAGCCGCCTGAAGCAAGCCCGAGTGCGAAAATCTGGGCATGGCAGCGCTTCACAGCGCCGGAGCCACTTGCTCGCCGCAGTAAGCGGTACAGGCCAATTTCCCGCGCATCAGGCCTCGTGATTGGTGAAATATGTAACGCAGTGGGCCTCGCAATCGCGGCATTTGATGAAAGATGCCGCGCTTCGCTGGCAGATACTGCGCAGCTGGGCAAGCAGAGAAGCCCAAGCTGTGCATCACATCACCCGGACCACAGCCATAACTAGACTAGGAGATAAAGCATGCGTGTTTTCTTGATTGCCGCGGCCATGGGCCTGCTGCTTCCTTTGACTAGCCCGGCCCTGAGCGCCGAAACAGTGGAGGTGGCCGGGGTGAAGTACGAGAGTCCCGTCAACGTCAACGGCAATATGATCGAACTCAATGGTGCGGGCGTGCGTTACAAGGCCGTCTTCAAGGTCTATACCGCGGGGCTCTACCTGGGCAAAAAGACCGATGACATTGAAGTAGCGCTGAGCAGCAACGTCCCCAAACGCCTGCATCTGACCATGTTGCGCGAAGTGGATGCCGCCGAACTGGGCCGCTTGTTCACCAAGGGCATGGAACAAAACGCCACCCGCGAAGAGTTCGGCAAAGCCATCAACGGCGTGCTGCGCGTGGGCGAGATCTTTTCCAGCCGCAAAGGGCTGGCAGTGGGCGAGCACTTCTCGGTCGACTACATCCCCGGCACTGGCTCGGTGATTCAACTCAACGGCAAGGTGCAAGGTGCGCCGATTCGCGAGCCCGAGTTCTACTCGGCCTTCTTGCGCATCTGGTTGGGCAAGTCGCCCGCTGATCAGGCGCTCAAAGAAGCGCTGATGGGCATCAAGCGCGAGGCGCGGGGTCGTAATTGATGTGATCCAGCCGGTCCACATGCTGCAGGGCCGGCACTGCGCGAATGGGCTCACCGTGGTTGTAGCCATAACTGACTAAAACCACGGGGCAGCCCGCAGCCGATGCCGCCTTGGCATCGTTGCTGGAGTCACCAATCATCCAAGTCTCGCCGGCCTGCGTGCCCATGGCCTCACAGGTCTTGAGCAAAGGCATGGGATCGGGCTTTTTGCGCGCGAAGCTGTCGCCGCCAAAGACCTGATCGAAATAGCCCAGCAAGCCTTTGCGGTGCAGCAATTCTTTGGCGAATGCCGCCGGCTTGTTGGTCACGCAGGCCAAGGGCAAGCCAAGCCGCTTGGCTTTTTCCAAGCCTTCCAGCACACCAGGAAAGATGGCCGAGAACTCGCCATTGATGGCCTCGTAGTGCGCCTGGTAGGCGGCCCAGGCACACTCATACAAGGCCGCATCGCCGCCGACATGCGCCAATGTGCTGCGGATCAAATGTTCGCTGCCCTGCCCGACAGTCAATTCGACAAAGTCGCGCGTCACTGCCGGTAAGGCCAGCTCAGCCAAGACCCGATTCAGCACTTCGCAAAAATCGCCCAAGGTGTCGATCAAGGTTCCGTCGAGGTCGAAGATGAGGGCGTTGGGCATGGGCAGGAATGGCTCAATGGCGTCTAAAAAGTACTGAGCCCGAATCCTAGCTGCTGGGAGGGCAGCGTTTGCGGAACGCTGCTCATACCCATCGACCGCTGAAGGGCTGCCACCCGCGCCTGACGCGAAGCACCTGCCCACACTCAGAAGATGGGCAGCGCCATGAACAGCTTGATGACGATGGCATTGGCGATATCGATGAAGAAGGCGCCAACCATGGGCACGACGATGAAGGCGAGATGAGATGGGCCAAAGCGATGGGTGACCGCCTGCATATTGGCAATCGCAGTGGGCGTGGCACCCAGACCAAAGCCACAGTGGCCGGCGGCCAGCACGACGGCGTCGTAGTTCTTACCCATCACGCGGAAAGTCACGAAGATGGCATAGGCCGCCATGGCGCCTGCTTGCACCAAAAGAATCAGCAACATGGGCAGGGCCAAATTGGCCAATTCCCACAGGCGCAAACTCATCAAGGCCATGGCCAAGAACAGCGCCAGGCTCACATTGCCCAAGACCGAAATTTCACGGTCAAACACTTCGTACCAACCCAGGCCGGACAAGATGTTGCGCAGCAAGACGCCATTGAACAGAACGCAAACAAAAGTGGGCAACTCAAACGGGGTGCCCTGCAAGGCTTCAGCAAGGATATTGCCGCCGGCCATACTCAAAACGATCAGTGCCAGGGATTCGATGAATGAGTTCACCGTAATCAGGCGCGTCGCCTGCGGCTCTTCAAACATACCGGGAGCGCGATCCTGATTGTGTTGCGCGCCGGGAGGCGTCACCTGCTTGAGCAAAATCTTGGCGACCGGGCCGCCAATCAAGCCACCCAGCACCAGACCGAAAGTGGCACAGGCCATGGCGAGCTCGGTGGCGCCCGCAATCCCGAACTGTTCACTAAAAACCTTGCTCCAGGCCGCCCCCGTGCCGTGCCCCCCTGAGAGTGAAATCGAGCCCGCCAAGAGGCCGAGATGGCCGTCCAGCCCAAGCAGCTTGGCCAGGCTGGTGCCAATCATGTTCTGCATCAGCAAGAGACCCAGCACCACCACAAGAAACTTCATGATGACGCTGCCGCCGGCCCGCAGGCTGGACAAATTGGCGGAGAGCCCGATGGTGGCGAAGAAGGCGAGCATCAAAGGCGTTTGTATGCTGGTATCAAACTTGACGCTCAGGCCTGTGAGTTGCTGGACCATCAGCATCAGCAAAGCCACAACCAAACCGCCGGCAACCGGCTCAGGGATGGTGAACGCCTTCAGCGGCGCCGTTCTTTCCACCAGAAAGCGCCCAAATAACAAGACCAGGGACGCAGCGACCAAAGTGCCATAACTGCCGATAGCGACAAGATTCGTGCTCATGAACTCTCCAGTTGAACAGCCTAGGTTTTTTTTGCCTGGCTTTGCAATGGGCGCATCAGTGGCTTTTTTGATGCTCGTGTGCAGTCCCCGGGGGAACTGGCTGCCGCGCTTGATGTCGGCGAATGCGGGTCCATACGGAACAGACCCAATCGCTGGGCGCCTTGGCACCTTGTCGATAGCTTGGGCGCCAAGCTGAACCGGATGTAGGGCCGGCAGTAGAGCCGACAGAAGGCCAAGGACGCACGCATGATTCAAAGGCCTCGCGTGGCAATGCTTGGCCTTGGGCTTGCCATGCCGGGATCAGATGGAGCTGACACCCCCATGGCGCTCTGCCAAAACCAGTTTGCCTCGTTTGCTGCGCGCGGATGTGGCAGAAGTGTTGCGATAGTTATTGAGAATTGAAGCCTGGTCGTGACATACAGCGAACGCTCATCGGGCCGCTTCGATTGAATCGGCATGGCGACGCAAAGACACGCGCAAGCCATCCAAGGAGCTGGCGGCACCGACCTGACGGCATTGAATCAACACCACGCCTAATCGGCCCACACAACAAAGCTTGCGCCAGAACTCAAGCCCTCGTCGGGTCAAGATCAAAGCGTCACCCGCGGCAGCACGACGACAGGACGGGCGGGTTTTGCGCCCAGCACATCCGCTCAAGCAATCACGTCAGGGCTTGGCGGGATCCACCCGGGCCCCCTCGTCACCGCGAGGCACGGCTTGGCCGGGACTGTCCAAAGCGGTCTCGCCCGGCGGGATGTGCGGCAGGCGGTGCGCAATGCCTTTGTGGCAGTCAATGCACGTCTTTTCCTTGCTGGCCAGATAAGTGGAGTGCATGGTCTGGGCGCGCACGCTTTGGCGCGTGAAGTCCATGGAGTCGTAGTTATGGCAGTTTCTGCACTCCAGCGAATCATTGGCCTTGAAGCGAGCCCATTCGTGGCGCGCCAATTCCAGGCGTTTGTCTTGAAACTTTTCAGGCGTGTCGATGGTGCCAAACACCTTGCCCCACACCTCCTTGGACGCCTGCATCTTGCGGGCGATCTTGTCCGTCCAGTCGTGCGGCACATGGCAGTTCGAACACACCGCACGGACGCCGGAGCGGTTGGTGTAGTGAATGGTGCTCTTGAGCTCCGCAAAGACGTTCTCGCGCATCTCATGGCAGCCGGTGCAGAACTTCTCGGTGTTGGTCAGCTCCATGGCGGTGTTGAATGCACCCCAGAAGAGCACGCCACCAATAAAGCCGCCGATGGTCAAGAAACCCAGGCTGAAGTAGACGCTGGGCCTACAGATCACCGTCCAATAGCGCTTGAGAAGTTTCAACATGGCAGAGGGCTCCTCGATTCGTTCACTTCTTGGGCGCCTTGCCCTGCAGGCTGCGTTGGATCACGGTGTCCACATCCTCAAAGGTATTGGGCACGATAGGGCGAGCCGCATCCTGTGACACATGGCACTGCTGGCAAAAATAGCGGCGTGTCGATACCTGCCCCAAGATATGGCCATCTCGGTCCATATAGTGGGTGATGCTGACCGGCACGGCCTGGGAGACCGAGGTCTTCGCACGAGCATGGCAGTCCAGGCACTTGTTGAAGTTCTTGTCCACCTGATAGCCATCCACACGGTGCGGAATGATGGGCGGCTGCATGGCGTAATTGCGAGTGCGGCGCTGATCGTCATTGACCGCATTGCCCAGCAGCGGCGGCTTGGTGGTCTCCATCAATGGCGTAGGGCCACGGGCCTGGTCAACAAAGGCTTGGCCCTGTTGGGCGAGCGCTGCCGCGCTGACAGCGACCCAGCAAATCAGCAAGGCGAGGTGGCGGAGGATGCGGTTCATGATCACTACTCCTTGTTCGCTCAGACCTTGGTGATCTTGACAGCGCACTTCTTGAAATCGGTCTGCAACGAGATCGGGTCCGTGGCATCCAAAGTGAGCTTGTTGATGAGCTGGCTGGCATCAAACCAGGGCACGAAAACAAGCCCTCGCGGCGGCTTGTTGCGGCCGCGGGTTTCCACACGGGTGCGCATTTTTCCGCGCCGTGATGACACCTCCACCTCACTGCCCCGGCGCACGCCCAGGGCTTTGGCATCGTCTGGGTGCATATAGCAAAGCGCATTGGGCATGGCGCGATGCAACTCGGGGACGCGGCGCGTCATCGAGCCCGAATGCCAATGCTCCAGCACACGGCCGGTAGACAGCCAGAAGGGGAACTCTTTGTCCGGCGCTTCGGCCGGCGGCTCATAGGGCAGCGCAAAGATATTGGCTTTGCCATCCGGGTGACCATAGAACTGGTAACCGGTGCCTGCCTTGACGTAGGGGTCGGTACCCTCGCGGTAGCGCCACAGAGTTTCCTTGCCATTCACCACCGGCCAACGCAGACCACGCACGGTGTGGTACTCATCGAAAGGTGCCAGGTCATGCCCATGGCCTCGGCCAAAAGTTGCGTACTCCTCGAACAAGCCCTTTTGCGCATAGAAGCCGAAGGCCTTGGACTCAGCGTTCTCGTAATCCGGGCTGGTTTGAGAGAGCGGGAACTTGTCGACATTGCCATTGCGGTAAAGCACATCGAACAAGGTCTTGCCGCGCACCTCGGGCTGTTTGGCAATCAACTCCTCCGGCCACACTTCTTCAATCTTGAAGCGCTTGGAAAACTCCATCAACTGCCACAGGTCGGAGCGGGCTTCGCCCGGTGCATTCACCAACTGGTGCCAGAAGTGCGTGCGGCGTTCGGCATTGCCATAAGCGCCCTCTTTTTCCACCCACATGGCGGTGGGCAGAATCAAGTCGGCCGCAACCGCCGTGACGGTGGGGTAGGCATCGGAAACAACGATGAAGTTGTCCGGATTGCGGTAACCCGGATAGCCCTCGTTGCCCATATTGGCGGCGGCCTGCATATTGTTGTTGACCATCACCCAGTAGGCATTGAGCTTGCCGTCCTTGAGCATGCGGTTTTGCAGCACGGCGTGGAAGCCCGGCTTGTCGGGAATGGTGCCGGCCGGCACCTTCCAGATTTCTTCGGCATGGGCGCGATGTTTGGGGTTGGTCACCACCATATCCGCCGGCAGGCGATGCGAGAAGGTCCCCACCTCGCGCGCCGTGCCGCAGGCCGAAGGCTGCCCGGTCAGGGAGAAGGGGCTGTTCCCCGGCGTCGCGATCTTTCCGGTCAGCAGGTGAATGTTGTAAACGAGGTTGTTCGCCCAGGTGCCGCGGGTGTGCTGGTTGAAGCCCATGGTCCAGAAGGACATCACCTTGGTCTTGGGGTCGGCATACAACTCGGCCAAAGCCAGCAAGCGGCTCTTGGGCACGCCAGAGAGCTTGGCGGTGTACTCCAGGTCGTAGGTGGAGACGAACTTGGCGTACTCCTCAAAGGTAATCGGCTTGGCGCCATTCGGGTCGCTGGCGTTCTTCGCTGCCTTTTGCAGCGGATGCTCGGGGCGCAGACCATAGCCGATGTCGGCATTGCCCAGCTTGAAGTTGGTGTGCTTGTTGACGAAGTCCTTATTGACCCGGCCGGTGGTGATGATGTGGTTGGCGATGTAGTTCAAGATCGCCAGATCGGTCTGCGGCGTGAAGGTCAACTCCAGGTCAGCCAGTTCGTAAGAGCGATGTTCAAAGGTCGACAACACCGCCACCTTGACATTGGGGCCACTGAGTCGGCGGTCAGTGACGCGCGTCCACAGCACGGGGTGCATCTCGGCCATATTGGAGCCCCACAGCACGAAGACAGTGGCCGCCTCAATATCGTCGTAACAACCCATCGGCTCATCCATGCCGAAAGTGCGCATAAAGCCTGTCACGGCAGACGCCATGCAGTGCCGCGCATTCGGGTCGATGTTGTTGCTGCGAAAACCCGCCTTCATCAGCTTGGAAGCGGCATAGCCCTCCCAGACGGTCCATTGGCCGGAGCCGAACATGCCCACAGCCGACGGCCCCTTGGCCTTGAGAGCGGCCTTGAACTTCTCGGCCATCACGTCAAAGGCTTTGTCCCAAGAAACGGACTGGAACTCGCCGTCCTTGGCGTACTGACCGTTCTTCATGCGCAGCAACGGCGTCGTCAGGCGATCCGCCCCATACATGATCTTGGACAGGAAATAGCCCTTGACGCAGTTCAGGCCGCGGTTCACCTCCGCCTGCGGGTCGCCCTGGGTGGCCACCACGCGGTTATCCTTCACCGCCACGGTGACACCGCAACCGGTGCCGCAGAAGCGGCACGGCGCCTTGGACCAGGTCAGCTTATTGGCTTCAGCATAGGCATTGCCTTCCTGCGCCACGGCGATGGGAATGCCGGCTACGGTACCGGCCGCTGCGGCAGCGGCTTGCCTGACAAAGTCACGTCTAGTCGACATGGTTGATCTCCGTACTCAGGGTTTCGAGGGATTCGGTGTGCTGATAGACCATGGCGACGGTCAGCACGCCACGGGCTTGCCGGATCTGTTCAATTTGGTCCAGGATGGTCGCGGACGTGGCAGCCTCAAGGGTGACAACCAATTTGCCACGGTCTGCATCAAAGCCATGGACTTGCGCATCGGGCACCGCCGCAATGGCCTCAATGACCTCCGCCACCGACGTCGTTACAACATGCACGACGAGGCTGGTGATGTGCAGCTCTTCACTCATCGGATGGGGCAGCAAGCTTGGGCGCGCATCATGCGGCTCACGCACCCGGGGGGCCGGCAAACATCTGGAAAATCCAGACCACGAAGCCAAAACCAGCGACAAGCAATGCAGCCAAGATGGGCGCAGTCACGGCCGACAGGAAAAGAAAGCTGCGCAACTCTTCAGTGCGCGTGGACGGAGCGTCATCTGACACCTCATCGCGAGGATCGCTGCCATTGCTTTGCAAGATGGTCTCCTTGTCCAGATTGAATCAAGACTGAACTCAATCGCCCCAGAACGATTGTTTATACCGGCGCCGCCTTCGGGCTGTCAAATACATCAAAGCCAATCGAAAGATGAGCGATGCCGCCTAGGGTCAGGTCTTGCCTCTTTGACGGCAAGACCCTGCTTCGACATCCATCACCCACCTCATTTCAGACTCGCAAAACCCTCAGTCAGATTGAGCGGGGTAGCATCCAGCCTCCCATTGAATTGCGCAGCACGATAGTCCGAAGGAGCGCGCGACGCAACCCCTAGCTTCCCAACACCTGCTTGGCGCGTTTCACTTGGCGGCAGCCACGCCCTTCCACCCATCCATCCACCCAGCAAGTCGTTTTCATGACCCAGGGTCGCAAGGGCGCGAACCCTGCTCGCCAATCACCGGCCACTCAGCCTGACCTCCATGGACTACAGCACACTCAAGCTCCTGCATCAAAGCACTGTTGCCATCTCCATCTGCGGATTCTTCGCGCGCGGATTGGGCGGCTTGCTCGGCGCGCAGTGGGTGCGCCGCCGCGCCGCCCGGACCTGGCCTCACGTCATCGACACGGTCTTGCTGCTATCGGCCCTGGGGCTGGTCTGGCAATTGCGCCCGGAGTTGGGTCAAGCCCCTTGGCTGGTGGCCAAGCTGAGCGGCCTCTTGGTCTACATCGGTCTGGGCATCGTGGCGCTCAAGCCGGGGCGTCCAATCGGCCTGCGTGCGGCCGCATTTGTGGGCGCATTGCTGACCGTGAGTTGGATGGTCTCCGTGGCGCTCAGCAAACACTCGCTGGGTTTTTTCGCGACCTGAGCCGAGAAAAATACGACCAGAACAACATCAAGACTTTCACTAGCCCGCGCTAGCTGCACGATCAAGTACCCTAGCGCCTCCGTCACTGCTCGCCGTTCATGCCGCTTCTCGACGCCCCACAACCCAGCCGCCACTTGGTGGAGAACCCCAATCTGGCCGGTTGGCTGGAGGACTGCGACGATGTGAGCTTGGTACTGGCGATTGCGCCGGCGGGCTTTGGCAAGACCACGGCCATGTTGAGCTTGTTCGAGCAGTTGCGGGCCCGCGGCTACGCCACCACCTGGATACAGCTCAGCGCCGAAGACAACCACGTCGAACGCTTTTGCACCCTGATGCAATCTGGCCTGAGCGCCAGCAACGAACAGGGGCGCCCACTGCCGCTGCCCAATCTGATGGACGCGCGCTATGCCGGCTCGCAGCTGGGCCAGGATGTGCTGGAAACCGTGGCCCAGATCGCCAAGCCGACGGCGATTTTTCTGGATGACTTCGACCACTTGCGCGACGCCCGTTTGATTGACCTGATCCAGCGCCTGATTGAGCGCATGCCCGCGCACTGCAAGCTCTTCATCACCGCACGCAACACGCCCTTGCTGCGGCTCTACAAGCTCAAGGCTCAGGGCCGCCTGCTGCAGATTGGCATGACCGAGCTGAGCTTTGACGCCGAGCGGGCCGACATCTTCCTGAACCAACGCCATCAGCTGCAACTGGACGCCGCCAGCGTGCGCCGCCTGGTGCATGCCACCGAGGGCTGGCCGGCAGGTTTGCAGTTGGCCGCCCTGGCCCTGAAAGCACGCGGCGACAAGCGTGGCTTCATCGAAAACTTCTGCGAGCAAACCGCCGACATCGGCCGCTACCTCTACGAAGAAGTGTTCTGGGACCAGCCCGCCGAGCTGAAAACCTTTTTGCTACTGACCAGCCCGATCAAGCAGCTCAACCCAGGCATCTGCAATGCCGTGGTGCAGATCAACGATGCCGCGCAGCTGCTGCGCCAACTGGAGCAGCAAAGCCTCTTCATCCTGCGCATGGGCGCGGCCGGCAACGAGTATCGCTACCACCCCTTGTTCGCCGAATTCCTGGAACGCAAGCTGTGCGAGGACATGCCCGAGGCCCTGCCCGGCCTGCATCAACGCGCCGCCAACTGGTTTGTGCAGACGGGTGATTCAGCCTCCGCCATCAACCACGCCTTGGCCGCCGGCAATCACGAGCAGGCTTGCGAGATCCTGTCCAGCCACGCCTGGTCCGCCCTGGCGCGTGGCCACATCAGCACCTGCCGGGCCTGGATGAGCCGCATCCCGCAAGAGGTGCTGGCCCATTACCCGGAGCTGCTGGTGGTGCTGAGCTGGGCTTATATCTTCCAGTACGAGTACGCGCTGGCGGGCCAGATCGCACGCCAGCTCAAGAGCGAGCCGCGGGTGCAAGACCTGCCCGAGTACCGCTTGCTGGAGCCCCTGTCCCTGATCCTGATGGACCGGCTCAGCGAGGGCGAGACCTTGCTGCAAAGCCAGGCCAATATCGCCATGACCAGCGTGGGCGGCCTGAGCGAAGCGGTGTTCTGCTGCCTGAATGCTTATGTGGAACTGTGCTCACACCGCTTCGAAGCGGCGCTGCGCAATTCCGACCGCGCCCGCACCCTGTTCAAACGCCTGGGCGGGGTTTATGGCACGACCTTCAGCTTCGGCATCGCCACCTACACCTTGCTGGCCCAGGGCCAGCCCCTGCAGGTGATCCAGTTGCTGGAACCCTGCTTTGCCGAGCTGTGCCGCAGCGGCGGGCGCCACAGCGTCAGCAGCGCTTACATCGGCATCTATCTGGCCGGTGCGCTCTACGAAGTGGGTGAGTTCGAGCGTGCCGAAAGCCTGGCGCGCGAGTACCTGGACTTGTCGGCCGAGCTGGTGTTTTTGGACGCCATCGTCATCGCCCACCGCGTGCTCTCACGCGGCCTGTGCCGACGCGGCCAATATGCCGAAGCCGGCGCCCTGATCGTGGCCGGTGCGGAGCTGGGCCGCTCGCTGGGCTTGGCGCGCATCGTGGCACCCATGCGCTTGGAGCAGCAGTACCAGCTGGTGCATCAGCTGGACCACGGCCCGGCCTCACCCGCCACCCGCCTGCCCCTGCATGCCAAATGGGACTTTGCGACCGACCGCATGACGCCCATCAACGACGTCGAGGACCAGGCCCTGGCCGGCCTGCGCCAAGGCCTGCGTGAAGGCCGCGCCAGCGAGGTGCTGGAAGCCTGCATCATCAAACGTGAAAAGACCGGCCGCCTGGGGCGCCTGCGCCGCCAGCTCAAGCTGGGCATCTTGCAAGTGCAAGCCCTGCAATTGCTGGGGCGCGAGGCCGAGGCCTTGGCCTTGCTGAGCGAGTTGCTGCAAAGCGACGTGGGCCAACAACTGCGCGCCAGCTTCCTGGAAGAAGGCCCACTGGTGCCGCGCCTGCTGCAGCACTTGCAAGCCCAAAGCGCCGGCAAGAGTGCCGCGCAGCAAGAGGTGCTGGCCAGCCTGGTGGACTTGGCGCTGGCCCAGGGCAGCCCAGCGGCCATTCCCGCCAAAGCCGCGGTGCCGCGTGAAACCACCGTGGCGGCTTCGCCCCGCGGCCCGCAAGCTGCCAGCAGCGCCAACGAGGGCCGCGCGGCCCCTGCCGACAGCGAGGACGCAAACGCGGAGTCAACAGTGGCCGCTGGCACGCCCAGCGGCTTGTCGGCCCGTGAGTTGCAGATCCTGCAATGCCTGGCCGCCGGCATGCCCAATAAGCAGATCGCCAGCAATCTGCACATCTCCGAACCCACGGTGAAGTTCCACCTGCGCAACGTCAACCACAAGCTCGACGCCCGCAACCGCACCCATGCGGTTTTCATCGCCCGCGAGCGCGGCTGGGTGCGCTGAGGGCGCAACAAAGCAGCCGCGCCGCAGGCGCCGGGCCACTCGCCCGGAGCTTGGCGAGTACCTCCACGCCGCATGAACCTCCCGCCAGGGCCACGCCTGGCTGGTGTTTACCCCCGGCTCATTTTGGCCGCCGTGGCTGACCGAGAAAGCCACCCATCCCCACCCTATCCTTTCGGACAGTTCGGACTAACCCCCGAAACGTGTGGCACCTCACCCTTTGGACGGCGACAAGCCCCAACACGACACCTAGAGTCGGGCACCTTTCCTATCCCGCTCCTCTGTGTCCATGACGCGCGTCCACGCTGCCAACGCCGCACCACTCACGCAAAACAAGCTGCACAGCAATGGCAATCCGCCCGCCCTGGCGGGGCGCAGCCCGGCCAAGACCGCGCTCGAATCAAGCTGGCGAAAAGCCATGGCCGAGGCCTTGGCCAGCCGCGGCATCGCCTTGGAAGACCTGCTGAACCAGTTGGGCATCAACCCCGAGGAAGCCGATCTGCGCGTGCTGTCGGACGCCTATAACAAGGTCTGGGAATTGGCCGCCGCGCGCAGCGGGGATGTGGGCATCGGCCTGTGCGAGCTCAAGCACCCCCTGGTCGCCATGGGCAATCTGACCCATCTGATCCTCTCGGCCCGCAGCCTGGGCGATGCCTTGGCGCATCTGCAGCGCTACTCGGTGCTGCTGTCGCCAACCATCAATCTGGAGCTGCAGCATGGGCCCACCTTCAGCCGCCTCAGTGTTGAGTTCCTAAAGGGCCTGCACAAGCCGCCCATGCAGCGCTACGACTTCATGGCCCATGTGCTGCTGCAAGCCCTGGCCTGGGTGACCGGCACACGCATCCGCCCCGCTTGCGTGGAATACCCATTTCTGGCGCCGCGCGACACCACGCCTTGGCAGGCCGCCTTCGATTGCGATTTGCAATTCAGCGCCGAAGTCTTTTGCCTGGTCTTCCACAGCGAAGACTTGCTGACGCCCATCCCCACCGCCAACCCCGCCGTGGCCGCCCTGTGCATTGCCGAGGCCCAGCAGCAAATGGCCTCGCACGAAGGCAGCGTGCAGCGCCGCGTGCGCCAGGCCCTGGTGCAGCAGCTGCCCAAGGGCGACCCCAAGCGCGACACCATTGCCGCCATGCTGTGCATGAGCGAGCGCACCTTGCAGCGCCGCTTGCTGGAGGAAAGCACCAGCTTCAACAAGCTGCTTGACGAGACCCGCCGCGAGCAGGCCGAACGCTTTCTCGCCAAGGGCAGCATCTCCGCCACCGAGATGAGCTTCGCCCTCGGCTTCGCCGACCCCAGCAATTTCTACCGTGCGTGCAAACGCTGGTTCGGCCACTCGCCCAGCCATCTGCGCTGCGGCGTTTGAGTCTGCGGAATCTGCCACTGTCTTCATCCGGGCAAGACCTGACCCCCATGCGCCTTCAGCCACGCGCGGCCCTATGCCGGCAGCGCAGTTCTCAAGCCGAATTCATGCCCTCACGCGCAGTGATTGCGCGGGCTTCCGTCAAGGTTTTCGCCACATCGTTCAAGCATCAAAACAGGCATCAGGAGAAACCCGAAAAATCTGCGCCGACCTTCCTTGGGGTTCTCACTCCCCACCGAACGGAGGGCCTGCAAGGCCAAGAGCTTGGCTCGCAAAGTCAGAAGAATCTGCGCACAAATCCGCATCATTCGTTCACGCCGCTGATAACTCTGCGCCGAGCCGGATCCGATCGGAGACGGTACAGATGAAGAGTTAGGTCGTGAACGAAAAACCAATGTTCACGGTCCTTAGGCGCGTAGGGAAAAGAGTTCCTCCCCTTTTAAAACCACATTCGGAGATATCAATCATGACTTCCTTCTTCAAGCTTTCCGCTGTCGCCGCTCTGCTCGCTTCTGCCCTGTCGGCCTCCGCCATGACTGCCATCGACGACGGCGCTCTGTCGCAAGTCAGCGGCCAGGACGGTGTGTCTATCGCCGGTGACCTGAACATCAACATCGGCTCCTTCAAGTACACCGACACCGACGCCAGCGGTGGTTCTGTGTCTTTCAATGACATCAAGATCAACGGCATGTTCGTCATGACCGTCGACATCTTGGGCAAGAGCGCCTTCGTCAGCACCGTGGCTGACTCCATCGGCGCCCGCCTGGGCCTGACCCAAGCCGATGCCACCGTCGGTAAGGCCCTGGCCGCTGGCCTGCCCGTGACACCCACCGCCGGTGGCGTGGCCGTGGCCACCGAGCTGGGCAAGCTGACTGCACCGACCTTCGACGCCTTCGGCGCCGCTACCGGTGGCGCGATCTATGACGCTGCCAGCGACGTCGTGCAATTCGCCTTCCCCAACGCCAAGCTGGACAGCAAGCTGTCGCCCAGCATCTCGGTCGGCGCCATCAAGATGGGTAACAGCGCCAACTCCTTCGGCAGCGTGGCCATCAACAACATGG
>NZ_CAMFJS010000015.1 GCF_945956965.1 uncultured Roseateles sp. | reverse complement strand
GCGGGGAGGGCATGAGCTTGCTCAATGACCCCAAGGTGCGGGCGGCTTATCTCGGCGAGTAAAGCTGATGGGTGAGGGGCTTGATGCCCTTGATGCCCTTGATGCCCTTCAGGCCCAAGTAAAAAGGCAGCCCGCAGGCTGCCTTTTTTTGTGCTTGTCTGTGATCAGACTCAGACGGGCTTGACGAGCTTGGAGCGCGCCCAGTCGTCGGCCACGCGGGCCGGGGTGGAGTCACCCGATTTGACGCGGTCCAGCAACTCGGCCACGCGGTCGCCGATGCGGCTGACTTCGGCCATCACGGCGGACTCTTTGCCCTCGTTACGGTACTCGCGTGCCACGCTGATGATGCCGCCGGCATTGACTAGATAGTCGGGCAAGTAGCAGATGCCGCGTTGCTGCAAGGCATCGCCGTCGGCCACGGTGGCCAGTTGATTGTTGGCGGCGCCGGCGATCAGCTTGGCGCGGATGGTGGGCACGGTTTGCGTGTTCAGCGAAGCGCCCAGGGCGCAAGGCGCCAGCACGTCCACATCGGCGCTGAGAATCTCCAGCACGCCCACGGCTTGGGCGCCCAGTTCAGCCTGAGCGCGGGCCACTTTGGCGGCGTCCACATCGGCCACCACCAGCTTGGCGCCGGCCTTGTGCAGGAATTCGGCCAGGTGCCAACCCACGGCGCCCAGGCCTTGCAGGGCCACGCGCACGCCTTGCAGGGACTCACGGCCCAGATGCAGGCGCACACCGGCCTGGATGCTCACAAACACGCCCCAGGCCGTCTTGGGGCTGGGGTCGCCACCGAAGGCGCCGGCGCGCGGGATGCCGCTGACATATTGCGTTTGGGCTTGCATGCCCAGCATGTCGGCGGTGGTGGTGCCCACATCTTCAGCGGTGATATAAGCGCCTTGCAGGGACTCAACAGCGCGGCCAAAGGCGGCGAACAGGGCCGGGCGGTCAAAGTGGCCAGCCGGCTTGATGATGACGGCCTTGCCGCCGCCGAAGGGCAGGTCGGCCAGGGCGTTCTTCAGGCTCATGCCTTGAGACAGACGCAGGGCGTCGTTCAGCGCGGCCAACTCGTTGTCATAAGTCCAGAAGCGGCAGCCGCCAAATGCGGGGCCACGGGCGGTGCTGTGCACGGCCAGGATGGCTTTCAGGCCGGTCTGCTCGTCAGCGGCCAACAGTACGCGCTCATGCGGTGCCTGGCCAGGCAGGCCGAACAAAGAGGAGGGGATGGAGGAGGCGGGCGCCGCGGCAATCGCGCGGGCAAGGTCGGTATGAGCGTTCATGGAGTTCGAGTTGGCACTTGTGATGCGAATGCAAAAAGAGGCGAAAGCGGCTCTTGCGGCCCGCTCGCTTGTGGCGAGAGGGTGCCGGGAGTGTAATTGAGGAGCGCTGAATTACGAGGACTGGAAGCCGCCAGCGCGCAGGGTGACCACCAGGGTGTCGCGCCAGCCATGCTCGGCAACGGGCTGAATGGGCGTTGTTTCGTGAATCACCCGCTCATCGTCGAGCAGCAGCAGGGTCCAGGGCGCGCCCATGGTGAAACGCTGGCCTTGGGGGCCTCGGGCTTCAAAGACGCGCGACTCCCCGCCTTTGATGCCTTGGCGGTCCACCAGCATCACGGCCACCAAGTCGACGCCATCCCGGTGCGCGCCTTCAGGCGTGGGTCGGCCAATGCCGTCGGTGGTGTCGATGCGGAACTGATGGGCCTCGATGTACCAGGCCTGATCGGCCGGCTTGCCCTTGAGCGCCGAGCTAATGCGGGCCAAGCTCAGCAGCAAGGTCGACCAAGCGGGGTCAGCCAACATGGCCGGCTCCATGGGTTCAAACCAGCGATCGATGCCGCCGTGCAAGGCGTTGTAGTCCACCGGCTGCCAATGGGCGCGATGGGGCGCTTGGGTCAATTGCGAACCCTCGGCCACAAAGCAGGCGTGGCGGCGGAAGCGGTAGCGGCCACCGTCGCGCAAATAAGCATCGGCGGGCAGGTCTTGCCAGAAGGGTTTGAGGCGATCCAAGTCGCTGCTGCTCAGGCCTATGGCCGCCGGCAGGCTCGCGGGGGCCAGCACGGTATGGCCATCGGCGCGCAGCTCTTGTGCAAATCCTTCGGCCGATGCATAGGGCGGTTCGAACATCATGGACGGCAAGTTCCGGTGAACATCAAAAAGGGGCGGTGTCGCTCAAGCGGCGTGCTTGTCGGCTTCCGATGTGAAGGAGTCGGCGTAGAACTCGTCCGCAGGCAAGCCGCACTGCGCCACAAAATCGCGCTGAGCCGACTCAACCACGATGGGCGCGCCGCAGGCATAGACCTGGTGGCCGGAGAGGTCCGGCAGGTCGCTCATCACCGCCTGATGCACAAAGCCGCTGCGGCCTTGCCAGTCATCCTCGGGCTTGGCTTCGGACAGCACGGGCACATAAGTCAGGTGAGGCATCTCGGCCGCAGCTTGCAGGGCCCAGTCATGCAGATACAGATCGGCCTTGCTGCGGCAGCCCCAGTACAGCGTCGTGGGGCGTGTCAGACCCAGGTGCTGCATGCGTTCGATGATGGCCTTGATCGGCGCAAAGCCCGTGCCGCTGGCCAGCAAGACGACGGGCTTGTCGCTGTCCTCGCGCAGGAAGAAGCTGCCGAAGGGGCCTTCCATGCGCAGGATGTCTTTCTCTTTCATGGCGCCGAACACATGGTCGGTGAACTTGCCGCCGGGCATGTGGCGGATATGCAGTTCGATGGCGGCCGGCGTGCCCAAGTTGTGCGGCGCATTGGCCATGCTGTAGCTGCGCCGCGCGCCATCGCGCAAGATGAACTCCACATACTGGCCGGCGTGGAACTGGAAGTTCTGTGTGGCGGGCAGTTGCAGCTTGATGATGGCGACGTCAAGGCTGGGCCGGCTCATGCTCAAGACGCGGCTGGGCAGCTTGAGTACTGGGAACTCGCCAGCACCGGGCACCGTGCGGGCTTCCAGCACGCAGTCGGTCTGCGGGGTGGCGCAGCAGGTCAGGATCATGCCGTCGGCCTCTTCGGCCTCGGTCAAGGTCTTGGGCTGATGAGCGCCGTGAATGACGCGCCCCTCCAGCAAGCGGCTTTTGCAGGAGCCGCAGGCGCCGTCGCGGCAGCCATAGGGCAGGCCGATGCCGCCGCGAATGGCGGCGCCCAAAATCGTCTCATCGCGCTCGACTTCGAAGGCGCGGCCGCTGGGTTGCACAGTGATTTGAAAATTCATGGCGTCGATCTTGGGGAAGGCATTGCAGCAAAGAAAGCGGTCCGGCATGAGACTTGCGCTCAAGCCGGACCGTAAACTGGTGCGCTATTTTGCCTGAGCGCTGTGCATGCCTTTCAAGCCCCTTTCCTCATCCCTTCACCGGGATTCGCGAGCCCAGTCTGGCCGATCCTCTGCGCCTCGACTTTTGATCGTCGGCTGCGGTGATGTTGGGCTGCGGGTCTTGCGCCTGTTGCCTCAGCATTGGCAGGTGATGGCCTTGAGTAGCAGCCCCGATCGCCTGGCGAGCCTGCGCGCGGCCGGCGCCATTCCTTTGCTGGGTAATCTGGATCAGCCAGAAACTTTGCGGCGTTTGGCCGGCTGGGCCGATTTGGTGCTGCATCTGGCACCGCCTGCGGCGCTTGGCGAGCATGATCTGCGAACGCGCAATTTGTTGCGGGCTTTGGCTCGCGGAACCCTGCCGTCTCGCTTGGTTTATGCAAGCACAAGTGGCGTTTATGGTGATTGCCAGGGCCAGCGTCTTGATGAAACTCGGCCCACCGCAGCGGCCAGCGATCGTGCACGACGCCGGGTCGATGCTGAGCGGCAGCTGCGCGAGTTTGGGCGTGGCTTTGGCGTGGCGGTGACGGTCTTGCGGGTGCCGGGCATTTACGCCTCGGACCGGGTGGGGGGTCATCCTCGCGACCGCCTGAAGCGCGGCACACCGGTGCTGCGGCGCGAGGATGATGTCTACACCAATCACATCCATGCCGATGATCTGGCGCGTGCCTGCGTCAGGGCGCTGTTTCATGGCCTGCCGCAGCGCGCGCTGCATGTCAGCGATGACAGTGAGTTGTTGATGGGTGACTACTTTGACCTGGCGGCGGATTTGTGTGGTTTGCCCAGGCCGCCGCGTATCAGCCGTGCCGAAGCCAAAGAGTTGCTCTCGCCCATGCAAATGAGCTTCTTGAGTGAGTCACGGCGCCTCATCAATCGCCGTTTGAAATCGGAGTTAGGGCTGCGCCTGCGCTATCCGCTGCCGCAGGATGGCTTGCTGGCTTGAAGATTGACCGGGCCTGGACTGGCTCCGGTCAACAGCCATTAACGCCGACGCGGCGTGCGCCAGTAACGGATCAAGAGCCAAGCGCCCAGCATGCCGCCTAGGTGGGCGAAGTGGGCCACGCCGCCGCCGTTATTGAAAACACCCAGCAGCAACTCAAGCGCACCGAAGATGGCCACAAAGTACTTGGCCTTCATGGGAATGGGCGGGAAGAGCGGCACGATGATGCGGTCCGGGAACAGCATGCCGAAGGACAGCAGCAGGCCAAACAGAGCGCCTGAGGCCCCGACCGTGGGTGCCATCGAGCCCATCAAGAAAGTCACCAGCAACTGCACCAGGGCCGCGGCCAAAGTGCTGGCCAAGAGGATGTGGGTGTAGCGCTTGCTGCCCCAGACCCGTTCCAATTCCGAGCCAAACATCCACAGGCCCAGCATATTGAAGAAGAGGTGCCACTCGCTGCCATGCATGAAGGCGTAGCTCAAAACCTGCCAGGGCATGAAGTTGCCCGACATCAGTGGCCACAACTCAAACCATGGCCGTAGGCCTGGCACCAGATAGAACACACAGTAGAGGCCAACGCAGGCCAACATAAAGGCTTTGGTTACCGAGGGGATCGGGGGCATGAAGTCTGTTCTCTGGCTGCTTGCGGCTGGCGTGAGCCGGCATAGCATCGTTGCGATTCGCAGAGTGTAAGCGCAACATGAAAAGGGTCATGGCAGCTTGCGTTAGCGCAAGTGGCTCGTGTGTGACGGGGTGTCACCAGACCTGGGTGCGAGGTGAACTGTCTTGCAGTTGAGGCTCGCTCTGGTTTTGGGGCCTTTTCTCAAGGCTGCAACTCTGTAACCATGGCGGTCTACAAAAGAGACGAATCCTTCGTCTGTGCGCCGGGTCGGGAGATGAGCCGAATGCTCTGATCCTGGGCAGCATCCTGCCGCGCCAATGCGGATTACCCCAATTCGTCCTCCGTCGGGGTTTGATTTGCAGGTGATAGCATCCCGCAAGGACCTTTATCGGTGGGGGTTTTATGGCAGATGGCCCAGGCGCGTATGACTATCTTTGCACCCATGTGCGTGAATCAGCCGAGGCGACCGGCGCGCTGGTCATGGTCTTCAATGGCAATCTAGGCTCGGGCTTTTCTGTTCAAGCGCCATCTGAGATCCATGCGCAATTGGCTGACGTGCTCGAGCAGGTCGTTCAACAAATGCGGGCGAGAAATACAAAGCGATTTGGGCATTAAGGAAGGGGCATGGGCCCTTTTTGATTCGCCCAATTGCCGGAGCTTCTTGCGTGCGCATCGGTCTGCTGATCCGCTTGCATTGTCCTTGCGACATGCCGAAATCGCTGGCCCGCGCCTTGCGGGGCGTTTGCACTTGCAACTTTGATTTGGCAATTGACCTGCGGCACCTTTGTGCTGCTGGGCTGCTCGCCGCTGCATGTACGGGCGTAGCAATTGCTTAAAGGCGATGTCATCAATGCGCTTCTGTGTGGGCGTCCCCTGGGGGGGCGTTTGCGGCAACAGATGAGCGTCTCATGGGGACAGAAGGTCCGCGCTCCTGTTCCCTGCGAAATGTATAGACGAAAAAAATCCTTATAAACCAAAGATTTATAAGGATTTATCAGCGGCTGCAACTAACAGTCTTGGTGCCCCAAGCCGGACTCGAACCGGCACACCTTGCGGCGGGGGATTTTGAGTCCCCTGCGTCTACCGATTCCGCCATCGGGGCTGACCGGTTAGAAGCATTGCTGCTGAAGCACATGATTATGCCATGCTTTTGTAGCGCTCTCAAGAAATTTTCTAAATTGACTGACACAATGCTCAGCATGAGCAAGAACACAAGCGCCCCCAAGTACCAGACCCTGGAAGATGTCATCGGCAACACGCCCCTGATCAGGCTGCAAAGACTGATCAGCCCCGAGATCGCCGCGCGCGGTAATGTGGTGCTGGCCAAGCTGGAAGGCAATAACCCCGCTGGCTCGGTGAAAGACCGCCCGGCCATCAGCATGATCCGTCGCGCCGAAGAGCGTGGCGAGATCAAGCCCGGTGATGCCTTGATTGAAGCAACGTCGGGCAATACCGGCATCGCGCTGGCGATGGCCGCGGCGATTCGAGGCTATCGCATGATTTTGATCATGCCGGAGGACCTGTCCATCGAGCGCGCGCAAACCATGAAGGCTTACGGGGCGGAATTGATCCTGACCCCGCGTTCCGGCGGCATGGAATATGCCCGCGATTTGGCTGAGCAAATGCAGCGTGATGGCAAAGGCCGGGTGCTGGACCAATTCGCGAATGAAGATAACCCTCGCATTCATTACGAGACCACCGGCCCTGAGTTGTGGCGTGATACCGGTGGGCGCATCACTCACTTTGTCAGTGCCATGGGTACGACTGGCACGATCACCGGCGTCTCCCGCTATTTGAAAGAGCAGAGCGCCGACATTCGCATCATCGGCGCGCAGCCGGCTGAGGGCTCGCGGATTCCTGGCATCCGAAAGTGGCCCGAGGCCTACTTGCCCAAGATTTATCAGCCTCAGTCGGTGGACGAGTTGGTGCTGGTCAGCCAGTCCAATGCGGAGGACATGGCGCGGCAGATGGCGCGCGAAGAAGGCTTGTTTGCCGGCATCTCGGCGGCGGGTGCGTGCTGGGTGGCTTTGCAATTGGCGCGTTCGGTCGAGAACGCCACCATCGTGTTCGTGGTCTGCGACCGCGGTGACCGCTACCTGTCTACCGGCGTGTTCCCGGCCTGAGCATGGATACGCCGGACGCCAGCTATCGTTATTGCCCGCAGTGCGCAGCCAGCCTGGCTTGGTTGAGCAGAGAGGAAGACGGCGGGCCGAAAACGCGCTTGCGCTGCCCGCAGTGCGAGTTCACCCATTGGAATAATCCCACGCCGGTGCTGGCGGCCGTGATCGAGTGTGTGGACCGCGAGGGTCAGGTCTTGCTAGCGCGCAATGCGGCCTGGCCGGGTCGATTCTTTGGCTTGATCACCGGCTTCATGGAAGCGGGTGAAACGCCGGAAGAGGGCTTGCGGCGCGAGATTGCCGAGGAGACCTCACTGCAAGTCGATGCCTTGAATCTGCTCGGCGTCTGGGACTTCCAACGCAAGAACCAACTCATCGTGGCCTACCATGCGCAGGCGCGAGGCGAGATCACACTCTCGCCCGAGTTGGCCGAGTACAAGCTGATTGCGCCTGAGAAACTACGCTGCTGGCCGCAGGGCACGGGGCAAGCCTTGGCGACTTGGTTGCGCTCGAAGGGCATTACGCCGCAGTGGATGGAATCCTGAATCTTGCTGGCGGAGCGGCTCTGATTTGAGCTGCGGTCGCTTGCTCACGCAAAGTCTAAAATAGAGTGATGGACGTACACAAAGAACTCGACACCCGGGGCCTCAATTGCCCCTTGCCCATCTTGAAGGCCAAGAAGGCCTTGGCGGAGATGGAAAGCGGCCAGTTGCTCAAAGTGGTGTCCACCGACCCCGGCTCGCTGCGCGACTTCAAGGCCTTTGCCCGGCAGACCGGCAATGAGCTGGTCGATCAGTCAACCGAGGAGGCTGAATTCATTCACGTGCTCAAGCGGCGCTGAAAGAGCAGGGCGTCGTGGCGGGTGTTGCCACCCGGCAAACGCCGCCGAGCTTTAAATGCCTGCGCTGTGCAGCAGTAAAGAAAAAGGGTCGTGAATTCACGACCCTTTTTTATTGCCTAACTCGCCAGCTGATCAGATATCGAGGCCACGCAAGAAGTCGCGGAAGCCCGCGCCGAGTTGTGGGTGAGCCAGGGCCAGTTCCACATTGGCCTGCAAGAAACCTTCCTTGCTGCCGCAGTCATAGCGCTTGCCTTCGTAGGCGTAGGCAAACACTTTCTCGCGGCGCAGAAGGCCTGCGATGCCATCGGTGAGTTGGATCTCGCCGCCCACGCCGCGCGGCTGGTTGGCGATTTCGTGGAATACGCCGGGCGTGAGGATGTAGCGGCCGGCCACGGCCATGCGCGAGGGCGCGTCTTCCGGCGAGGGCTTCTCCACGATGCGGCTGACGTCCATCACCCGATCGTTGACTTGGGTGCCGGCCACGATGCCATAACGCCGAGTGTGCTCGGCAGGTACTTCCTGAACCGCGATGATGGAGGCGCGCCAGTCCATGAACTGTTCGACCATCTGCGCCAGCACCGGCCGGCCATTGCTCGGGCCCACCATCAAGTCGTCGGCCAACAGCACGGCGAAAGGCTCATTGCCGACCAGGCGCTGCGCGCACAGCACAGCGTGCCCCAATCCCAGCGCCTGAGCCTGTCGCACATAGACACATTCCATGTCGTCAGGCTTCACGGAACGGACAACTTCGAGCAATTCTGCCTTTCCCGCCTGTTCGAGGGCTACCTCCAACTCGAAAGTCATGTCAAAGTGGTCTTCGATCGGTCGCTTGTGGCGGCCGGTCACGAAAATCATCTCGCGCACGCCAGCGGCATAGGCTTCTTCCACGGCGTATTGGATCAAGGGCTTGTCCACAACCGGCAGCATTTCTTTGGGTTGTGCTTTGGTGGCCGGCAGGAAGCGGGTGCCAAGACCTGCAACCGGAAAGATCGCTTTTGTGACGGCTGAATTTGCTGCTGATCTGATCGCCATATCCCTGTACTTTCTTTCACTCAAATATTGATGCTGACTTCTGACTGCCTTGTGCCAGATGACCGAATCCATGGATTCAACGCGAGCATTGTGGCATGCAGTTTTTCGGGTTTGCAGGCATTACAACATCGCGCCGTGACATGAGTTTGCTGATTCTTGAGCCGCTGGAAACCGAAGTCCTGCAATGGTTGTCGGAGCGGCAAAGCGTTCGGTTCGCGCCCGAGTTGGTAGGGCAAACATCAGCCCTGCGGGAGGCGCTGTTCAACACCCGGGCTTTGATTCTGCCGCCGAGCGTGGCGGTGGACGCGAGCCTGCTGCGCGCCGCGCCGCGGCTGCGGGTCTTGGGGCGCATGAGTGCGGGTGGCGAGAATATTGATCATGAAGCTTGCCGGGCCGCACGCGTGGAGGTGATCCGCAGTGCCACAGCCACCGGCAATGCTGAGGCGGAGTTCATCATTGCCGCCTTGCTGAGCCTGCTGCGCCGCGTTCCGGTGCAGTCCAGCGAAGGCATGTGGGTCGGCCGTGAATTGGGTTGCGCCACGATCGGGTTGATTGGCATGAGCGCGGCGGCTCGCATGTTGGGGCAGTTGCTGCCAGCCTTTGGTACCCGCGTGGTGGGCTATGACCCCAGCTTGCATCAGAGCGACCCCTTGTGGGCGCAGTGGGGCATCGAGCCTTTGCCGCTGCGTGATTTGATGAGCCAGAGCGATGGCGTCAGCGTGCAGCTGGCCTATTTCCCGCGTTACCGCGGTCTGTTGGGCGAACGGGTGCTGAGCTTTGCCAAGGCCAATCAGGTGTTGGTGAGCATCGGCCACTCTGCTTTGATTGACGATGCCGCTTTGGCAGACGCCATGGCCAGCGGTCGCATCCTGGCGGCCTGGCTGGATAGCCTGGAGCCTGGTTTGCAAGAGCCCGGCCGACCCCTGCACGGGGTGGCCAGCTTGCAGGTGACGCCCCGGCTGGCGGGCACGACGCGTGAGTCGCGAACGCGAGCCGCCTGGGGCGTGGCGCGGCGCATCGACGAGATGCTGGCCGCGGCGCCAGAGCCGGCCGCGGAGTTCCGCAGCCGGGACCTGACGACGCCTGCTACTTCGCTTGAAGTGCCAACTGAGCCAGCTGCGCTTTCAGGCGCACGACGGTGGCGCTGAACTCGCTGATGCGCTGACGTTCCTGCGCCACCACGGCGGCGGGCGCTCGCGCAACAAAGCTTTCATTGCCGAGCTTGGCTTCAGCCTTGAGCACCTCGCCCTCCAGGCGGGCCACTTCCTTGGTCAGGCGCGCGGTTTCCGCGGCCACGTCGATCTCCACATGCAAGGCCAGGCGGGCATCGCCATGCACCAGCACCGGTGCGGCGGCGCTGGCGGCCGAGAAGGCAGCTTCGTCGTCGAAGATTTTGACCTCGCTGAGCTTGGCCAGCACCTTCAAGAAGGGCGCGGCCTCGCGCAGGAAGCGGGTGTCGCCGCCCACCAACAGCGGCACGCGGTCCGAGGCCGGCAGGTTCATTTCGCTGCGCAGGCTGCGGCAGGTGCCGACCACGGTCTTGAGTGAGGCCACCCAGGCATCTGCCACCACGTCGATGCGCTCGGGCTGGGCTTGCGGGTAGGCCGCGTTGACCAGGTAGCTTTCCACATCAGCCGACTTGCGGCCGGCCACCGGCGCCACGGTTTGCCACAGCTCTTCGGTGATGAAGGGCGCGATGGGGTGCAGCAGGCGCAACACCGTTTCCAGCACGCGGATCAGGGTGCGGCGGGTGGCGCGCTGCTGGGCTTCATCGCCCTGGGAGATTTGCACCTTGGCGATTTCCAGATACCAGTCGCAATACTCGTCCCAGACGAAGGAGTAGACGGCGTTGGCCACATTGTCCAGGCGGTACTCAGCAAAGCCCTGCGCCACAGCCATTTCAACGCGCTGCAGTTCGGAGCTGATCCAGCGATCCGCCTGGCTGAAGTTCAGGTAGCCATGGGCTTGGCCGCCGGGTGCGCATTGCTCCTTGCTGTGCGCCATCAGGCCGCAGTCTTGGCCTTCGCAATTCATCAGCACAAAGCGGGTGGCGTTCCAGAGCTTGTTGCAGAAGTTGCGATAGCCTTCGCAGCGCTTGGTGTCGAAGTTGATATTGCGGCCCAGCGAGGCGTAGCTGGCCATGGTGAAGCGCAGGGCGTCTGCGCCGTAGGCGGGCATGCCCTCGGGGAACTCCTTCTTTACCCGGGCGGCCACCTTGGGCGCGGTCTCGGGGCGGCGCAAGCCCATGGTGGACTTGGCCACCAGGCGGTCCAGATCCACGCCTTCAATCAGGTCCACCGGATCCAGCACATTGCCTTCCGATTTGCTCATCTTCTGGCCTTGCGAGTCCCGCACCAGGCCGTGGATGTAGACATGCTTGAAGGGCACCTTGCCGGTGAAGTGCTTGGTCATCATGATCATCCGGGCGACCCAGAAGAAGATGATGTCGTAACCCGTGACCAGCACGGTGGAGGGCAGGAACAAGTCCTGCTCCAGCGTCTTGGCCGGCCAGCCCAGGGTGGAGAAGGGCACCAGGGCGGAGCTGTACCAGGTGTCCAGCACGTCTTCGTCGCGCGTCAGCGTGCCGGTGTAGCCGGTGGCTGCGGCCTTGGCCTTGGCCTCTTCTTCATCGCGCGCCACGAACATCTCGCCGCCTTGGCCGTACCAAGCCGGGATCTGATGGCCCCACCAGAGCTGACGCGAGATGCACCAGTCCTGGATATTTCCCATCCAGTGGTTGTAGGTGTTGATCCACTGCTCGGGGAAGAACTTGACATCGCCGCTGGCCACCGCGTCGATGGCGCCTTGGGCGATGCTGCTGCCATTCTTGCCGGGCTTGTTCATGGCCATGAACCACTGATCGGTCAGCATGGGTTCGATGATCTGGCCGGTGCGCTCGCAGCGCGGCACCATCAGCTTGTGCTTTTTGACTTCCACCAAAAAGCCTTGCGCTTCCAGGTCGGCAACGATCTTCTTGCGGGCGACAAAGCGGTCCAGGCCGCGATAGGCCTCGGGAGCCTTGTCATTGATCTTGGCGTCCAGAGTCAGCACGCCAATCATGGGCAGATCATGGCGCTGGCCCACCGCATAGTCGTTGGTGTCGTGTGCGGGCGTGACCTTGACCACGCCGGTGCCGAAGGCCCGGTCCACATAGTCGTCGGCGATCACCGGGATGGTCCGGTCACACAGGGGCAGGGTGACTTGCTTGCCGATCAGGGCTGTGTAGCGCTCGTCTTCCGGGTGCACCATCACGGCCACGTCGCCCAGCATGGTTTCGGGGCGGGTGGTGGCCACCACCAACTCGCCGCTGCCGTCGGCCAGGGGGTAGCGGATATGCCAGAGGAAGCCGTCTTCCTCTTCGCTATTGACTTCCAGGTCAGACACGGCGGACTTGAGTACCGGGTCCCAATTGACCAGGCGGTTGCCGCGGTAGATCAGGCCTTCGTCAAACAGCTGCACAAAGGTCTCGGTCACCACCTTGGACAGTTTTTCGTCCATGGTGAAGTATTCGTGCTCCCACGACACCGAGTCACCCATACGGCGCATCTGGCCGGTGATGGTGTTGCCCGACTCTTCCTTCCACTCCCAGATGCGGGCGACGAAGTTCTTGCGGCCCAGGTCGTGGCGGGTTTTGGCGCCTTCCACACCCTTGTCGGCCAGCTGGCGTTCCACCACGATTTGGGTGGCGATGCCGGCGTGGTCGGTGCCGGGCACCCACAGGGTGTTGTGGCCGAGCATGCGGTGGTAGCGCGTCAACGAGTCCATGATGGTCTGGTTGAAGGCGTGGCCCATGTGCAGGGTGCCGGTCACATTGGGCGGCGGCAGCTGGATGCTGAAGGACTCGCGCGTGACGTCCAGCGTGGGCTTGTAGAGGCCTTTGGCCTCCCACAGCGGGCCCCAATGGGCTTCAAGGGCAGCGGGCTCAAACGATTTGGCGAGTTCGGTCATAGGGGGTCTGCAGCGGCGTGGGCCGCGTCGGATGTTGCTTGAGGATAGATAGCGGCAGATTGTAGGTGGGCGCTGCAGCGCCCGAGCTGGCTGCAGCACAGCTCGGGCGAGGCGGGCACGTGCATGCAGCATAAAAGTTGAGCCGCAACTGCGCCGATCTGGCAGGATGAAGTGCGATGACGTGGGGGATGGCCAGCGTTTTTAGTCCAGCGGCCTACGTCATTTTTTTGAAGCCGTGGTGCTAAAGGGCTATTTCCGCGGGTGTTACCTTCCGCTGCCTGCGGGCTTGCGAAAGCAAAGCCCTGCCCATTCATCATCTGCAAAATTTCCTCGATAGGGTCCAACCATGTTGTTCAGTTCCTTGCAAGCCGGTGCTTTGACATTGCCCAACCGCATGTTGATGGCGCCGCTGACGCGCACCCGTGCCGATGCCGGCCATATGCCCAATGCCTTGATGGCGGAGTACTACGCCCAGCGCGCCAGCGCCGGCTTGATCATCACCGAGTGCACCATGGTCGCCCCCGGCACCTCGGCCTTCAATGCCGAGCCTGGCATCTATTCGCAAGAGCAGATCGAGGCCTGGAAGCAGGTCACGGCTGCCGTGCATGCCAAGGGTGGGCGCATCTTTATGCAGATCTGGCACGCCGGCCGCGCCGCGCATCCGGCCATGAATGATGGCCGAGAAAACGTCTCTCCCAGCGCCATCGCCATCGAAGGTGAAGTGCACACGCCCCAGGGCAAGCTGCCCAATGCCTTGCCGCGTGAGTTGCGCTTAGACGAAATCCCAGCCCTGGTGGAGGCCTATGCCCAAGGGGCTCGCAATGCCATCGCCGCCGGTTTTGACGGCGTGGAGGTGCATGGTGCCAATGGCTATTTGATCGACCAGTTCCTGCGCGACGGCGCCAACAAGCGCACCGACGCCTATGGCGGCTCCTTGGAAAACCGCGCCCGCTTCTTGTTCGAGGTGCTGGATGCCGTCACCGCCGCCATCGGCGCTGATCGCGTGGGTCTTCGCCTGTCGCCCCTGAACAGCTACAACAGCATGATTGACAGCGATCCGGTGGCCTTGATCAGCTTCCTGGCTGAACGCCTGAACAGCTACAAGTTGGCCTATCTGCATGTGATGCGCTCGGACTTCTTCCAAGCGCAAAAGGGGGATGTAATGAGCCCGGCTCGTGCTCATTACAAGGGCCTGCTGGTTGGCAATATGGGCTACGGCCTGGAAGAGTCGCAGCAAGCACTCGCCACGGGTCAGTTGGACGCGGTCGCCTTTGGCACTGGCTTCCTGGCCAACCCCGATCTGCCGGCCCGTTTCAAAGCCGGTGCTGCGCTGAATGCGCCGGACGCCAGCACTTTCTACACGCCGGGCGCCAAGGGCTATACCGACTACCCGACGCTGTGATTGTTTCAGTGGCTTGAAAAAGCGAAAGGGGCGCTGTGAAGCGCCCCTTTTTTTTGTGCTGCGTGATACTCGCCGGCGTTTTGGCTGCGCCGGAACGCGGGCTTCGCGCTGACGCGCTCATGTGACGCGCGGGCTGCGCCCGTCCATCACATGAACAAATGTTCTCCGGCGTTTTGGCTACGCCGAAACGCCGGAGCAACGCAGCTCTGCTACATGAAGAGGTGTTCGCCGGCGTTTTCACCCCCCAGCACCACATAGTTGACCTTACGCAGGTCAGCCAAGCTGGTGCCGCCGGAGTAGGAGACAGAGCTTTGCACGTCTTCTTGCATCTCGCGCAAGGTGTCGGCCAATTTGCCCTTCACCGGCTCCAGGATGCGCTTGCCTTCCACATGCTTGTACTCGCCCTTGTTGAAGTCGCTGGCGGAGCCGTAGTACTCCTTGAACAGCTTGCCATCGACTTCCACTGTGTTGCCGGGCGACTCTTCATGGCCCGCGAACAAGGAACCCACCATGACCATGGCGGCGCCGAAGCGCACGCTCTTGGCAATATCGCCATGGTGGCGAATGCCGCCGTCGGCCACGATGGGCTTGGTGGCCACGCGCGCGCACCACTTCAGCGCCGAGAGCTGCCAGCCGCCGGTGCCAAAGCCCGTCTTCAAACGGGTGATGCAGACCTTGCCCGGGCCGATGCCGACCTTGGTGGCGTCCGCGCCCCAGTTTTCCAGGTCGATCACGCCTTCGGGCGTGCCCACATTGCCGGCGATGATGAAGGTGTTGGGCAGGCGCTGCTTGATGTGGCCGATCATGCGCTGCACGCTGTCGGCATGGCCGTGGGCGATGTCGATGGTGATGTAGTCGGCGCCCACGCCTTCGGCGGCTAGGCGGTCGATGACGGCGTAGTCTTCGGCCTTGACACCGGAGCTGATCGAGACGAAGAGCCCCTTGTCGCGCATGGACTTGGCGTAAGCCACATTGTCCAGGTCGAAGCGGTGCATCACGTAGAAGTAGCCGTTGGCGGCCAGCCATTCGGTGATGGGCACATCCACCACCGTTTTCATATTGGCGGGCACCACGGGCAGTTTGAAGCGGCGTGGGCCGAAGGCCATTGAGGTGTCACACTCACTGCGGCTTTCAACGCGGCATTTGCGCGGCAGCAGGAGGATGTTGTCGTAGTCGAAGATTTCCATGGAAGCTTCCAAGTTCGCATATTGGGGTGCGTTGCAAGCAGTGCACCACCTGGGCTGCGAGCGCTTGACTTGGAGGTCCGGCCACAAAAAACCGGACACCAATATTTGGGCCCGGTAGCTGATTCTACGCGAAGCCTGTGTCGATGACAGGGGACCTGGGCGATGGGTAGACCGGCTGCCCATCGGCCCAGCCGCTAAACTTG
This sequence comes from uncultured Roseateles sp., assembly GCF_945956965.1. Classification (GTDB taxonomy): domain Bacteria; phylum Pseudomonadota; class Gammaproteobacteria; order Burkholderiales; family Burkholderiaceae_C; genus Paucibacter_A. The sequence goes on along the minus strand of NZ_CAMFJS010000015.1, from coordinate 93,616 downwards.
CGAGCTATTGCCCAAATTCTTTTCCCGTCAGGAACGTCCATGCATTCAGTCGTCATCAGCGGCACCGGCCTCTATCAGCCGCCTTACACCATCAGCAATGCCGAGCTGGTGCAAGCCTTCAATGCCTATGTGGACTTGCAAAACGCCGAGCACGCCGAAGCCATCGCAGCGGGCGAGCGCCAGCCCCTGGTGCATTCCAGTGTTGAGTTCATCGAGAAGGCGTCTGGCATCAAGCAGCGCTATGTGCTGGAAAAAGACGGTGTGCTGGATCCCACCCGCATGTATCCGCGTTTCAAAGAGCGGCCCGACGATCAAATCTCCTTGATGGCCGAGATCGCCGTCCAGGCCGCCCAGCAAGCTCTGGCGCAAGCCGGCAAGCAGGCCAGCGATATCGACGCGGTCTTCTGCGCCAGCGCCAATATGCAGCGCGCCTACCCGGCCATGGCCGTGGAAATCCAGCAAGCGCTGGGTGCTGGCGGCTACGGCTTTGACATGAATGTGGCGTGCTCTTCGGCCACCTTCGCGCTGGAGCAGGCTTACAACGCCGTGCGCTCGGGTGCCAGCAAATGCGTGCTGATGATCAATCCTGAGATCACCTCGGCCCATCTGGAATGGCGTGACCGCGACTGCCATTTCATCTTCGGTGATGTCTGCACCGCCGTCATCATCGAGCGCGCCGATCTGGCCACCGCCAAGGATCAGTGGGAAATCGTGGGCACCAAGCTGGTGACCCAGTTCTCCAACAATATCCGCAACAACTTCGGCTTCATGAATCGTGCCGAAGACAGCGACCCGCTGGCCCGCGACAAGACCTTCCGCCAGGAGGGCCGCAAGGTGTTCAAGGAAGTGGTGCCCATCGCCGCCGCCCATATCGAAGGCCATCTGGCCACGGTGGATGTGCAGCCCACGGGCGTGCGCCGCTTCTGGCTGCACCAAGCCAATCTGGGCATGAACCAGCTGATCATCAAGAAGTTGGTGGCCGGTGAGGCGGGCTCCGACGTGGCTCCGCTGATCCTGGACGAATTTGCCAACACCGCTTCGGCTGGTTCCATCATTGCTTTCCACCGCCATCGTGCGGATCTGGCCTCGGGCGATCTGGGTGTGATCTGCTCCTTCGGTGCCGGCTATTCGGTGGGCAGCGTGATCGTCAAAAAGAAGTGATTTGATGCGCCTGCTGATCCTCGGTGGAACGCAGTTCGTCGGCCGCCATCTGGTCGAGGCTGCGGTGGCTCAGGGCCATGAAGTCACGCTCTTCCATCGCGGTCAGACGGCGCCCACCTTATTCACAGGCCTTGCACGCCGCTTGGGTGATCGGCGCTCGGATCTCTCGGCCCTGAATGAGGGCGAATGGGATGCTGTGCTCGATTGCTGCGGCTATCTGCCGCGTGAGGTGGCGGCCACGGCCAAGCTGCTGAAGGGCAGGGTGGGGCAGTACCTCTACATCTCCAGCGTCTCGGCCTACGCCAGCTTTGCGGCGCCCAATGCGGAAGATTCGCCGCTGGGTCAGCTCAGCGACCCTGACACCGAGGTGATCGATGGCGCCAGCTACGGCCCGCTCAAAGCGGCCTGTGAAGCCGCGCTGCTGGTTCACTTCGAGTCGCCGCTGATTCTGCGGCCCAGCCTGGTGGTGGGGCCTTTTGATCCCACTCAGCGTTTCACCTACTGGCCGGCCCGCATCGCCAGCGCGCAAGCGGGCGAGCCGGTGCTGGTGCCTGCACCCGCGCAAGAACCCTTGCAATTCATTGATGCGCGTGATCTGGCCGAGTTTGCCCTACAGGCGCTCTCGCGTGGCCTCAGCGGGCGCTTCAATGTGGCGGGCAATCCTGGGCAGCTGACTCGGCAGGATTTGCTCGACGCCTGCGTGGCCGCAGCCGGTTTGGCCGCCGCGCCGGCCTGGGTTTGGGCCGATAGCGCCGCCCTGATGGCCCAAGGCGTCAAGCCCTGGAACGAGTTGCCGTTGTGGTTGCCGCCCGAGCACGAATACGCCGGCTTCATGCATTGCAGCAATGCGGCCGCCTTGCAGGCGGGCCTGCGCTTGCGGCCCTTGCGCGAGACGGTGGGGGATACCTTGGGCTGGTGGCGCTCCCTGCCCGAGGCCGAGCGGCAGTTCAGCCGCGCCGGGCTGAGCCCGCAGCGTGAGCGTGAACTGTTGGCCGGCTTGGCGAGCGCGGCCAACTAGTCAGTCGCATCGGGCTCTTAGCGTGAGCCCGGATTTGGCAAAGCAGCAGAAGCCGCCACGCTGGACCAGAAGGCCGACGCTGCGGCGGCAGCGGACGCGGCCGAAGCTGCTGAAGCGGCCGCCGCTGCCGCCTCGCTGCTGCCAATGAAGCGCACACCGGCGCCGCTGGCGTACTCCTCGAAGCTCCAGTCGCCGTCCTCGTACACCAGGCCTTGCTCCGGCGCGCTGATCTCGCTGATGGGCTGATTCTTCAAGGCCACGCTCATCAGGTCGATCCAGGCCGGCAGGGCCAGGCCACCGCCAAACTCCCGGTCGCCGAGCGAGCGCGGATTGTCATAGCCCACCCAGACCACGGCGGCCAAGCTCTTTTGAAAGCCGGCGAACCAGGCGTCCACCGCGTCGTTGGTGGTGCCGGTCTTGCCATAGACATCGCCGCGGCGCAGGGCGCCGGAGGCGCGCGCGGCCGTGCCGCTGCGGGTCACTTCTTGCAGCAGGCTGCTCATCACGAAAGCATTGCGGGCCGAGATGGCGCGCAAGTCTTCGCTCAGCGCGGGTGGCTGCGCCTCAAACAAGACAGTGCCCTTGGCATCGGTGATGCGGGTGATCAGCAGGGGCTTGAGCAAATAGCCACCGTTGGCAAACACCGCGTAGGCGCTGGCCATCTGCAGCGGGGTGGCGCCACCCGAACCCAGGGCCAGGGTGAGGTCGTCGGGTTGCTTGTCGGCGTCCAGACCGAAGCGTGCCGCCCAAGCGCGTGCCTTGGGCGGGCCCACTTGCTCCATGATGCGTAGGGTGACCATATTCTTGGACATGGCCAGGGCGCGGCGCACCGTCATCGGGCCGTCGAATTTGCCGTCCGAGTTCTTGGGCTCCCAGCTGCCAAAGCTGAGCGGGGCATCGTCGACCACGGTGCTGGGGCCAATGCCTTGCTCCAGAGCGGCCGAGTAGACGATGGGCTTGAAGCTGGAGCCCGGTTGGCGATAGGCCTGGGTCACATGGTTGAACTTGTTGCGGCCGAAATCAAAGCCGCCCACCAGGGCGCGCACCATGCCGGTTTCTGGCTCCACCGCCACCAGCGCACCCTCGGCTTCCGGGGCCTGGGCAATCAGCCAGGCCCCTTGCGGCTCGGCCTTGGTCGGCGCGCCGCGCAGCACCCGGATGATGGCGCCGGGTCGAATGGCTTGGGCCGGCTTGGCCTTGCCCGAGAGCGCAAACTGCACCGAGCGCAGGCCTTCGCCGCTGACGGTCAGCTCATCGCCGCTTTGCAGCACCGCCACCACCTTGGCAGGGCTGGCTTGCAAGACCACGGCGGCGCGCAGATCGTCGTTGTCGGGGTGCTGTTCCAGCGCTTGGTCGATGGCACTGTCTTGCTCGGCCTCGTTCTTGGGCAAGTCCACAAAGCCCTCGGGGCCGCGATAGGGCTTGCGGCGTTCCAGGTCCAGCAAGGTGCGGCGCAGGCCTTTGTAGGCAGCGGTTTGCTGCTCGGCAATCACACTGGTCTGCACCCGCAGACCCAGGGTGTAGGCCTCGTCGCCATATTGCGCGAACACCACTTGGCGAGCCATTTCGGCGGCGAATTCAGCATGCAGGCGGCTGTCCTGCGGACTGCGGATGTGCAGGGCCTCAGCCTTGGCGGCCACTAGTTCGGTTTGGCTGATGCTGCCCACATCGGCCATGCGCTCCAGCACCAGGTTCTGGCGCCGTTTGGCGCGCGGGAAGTTGCTGATCGGGTTGGCATAGGCCGGGTTCTGCGGCAGGCCGGCCAGCATGGCGGACTCGGCAATGCTCAGATCGCGCAGGGGCTTGCCAAAGTAGGCACTGGCGGCGGCCTCGAAGCCGTAGGCGCGCTGGCCGAGATAGATCTGGTTCATATAGACCTCCAGAATCTTCTCTTTGCTGAGCTGGCTCTCGATCTTCCAGGCCAGCAAGATCTCGACGAATTTGCGGCTGTAGAGCTTTTTCTTGGTCAGGTAGAGGTCACGCGCCAATTGCTGGGTGATGGTGGACGCCCCTTGGCTGCGCGAGGCCGTCAGGTTGGCCAGCACGGCGCGGGCAATTCCGGGCATGTAGACGCCGCTGTGCTCGTAGAAATGGGTGTCCTCAATCGCCAGTAAGGCGTCTTGCATGCGCTTGGGGATTTGCGCCAGCGGCAGGTACTGGCGCCGCTCAGCGCCGTACTCGCCCATCAACTGGCCGTCGGCGGTGAATACGCGCAGCGGCTGCTTGGGCTGGTAGTCGCTGAGGTTGTCTAGGTCGGGCAGGGTTGCGTAGGTGAAGGCGGCAGCAATCGCCAACAAGAGCACCAGCAAGCCCAGCAGCCCGGCCAGCATCAACAAAACACTCGTCAAGACCAGGCCGTGTTGGCGATGCAGGGGCAAGAATTGCCGCAGTGGGATTCGAATCATCAAGGGCTCGGCCGTAAATGGAGACTTCATTATCCCGATCTATGGCGGGGCGCGCGGATGCGGTATCGTGCCGGCCATGCATGAGATGACTTTTTACTGGCACGACTACGAAACCTTTGGCCGTGTGCCGCGGCGCGACCGCCCCGCTCAGTTTGCGGGTTTGCGCACCGATGCCGACTTGAACGAAATCGGCGAACCGCTGATGGTTTATTGCCAGCCCGCGCCGGACTTTTTGCCCGACCCCGAGGCTTGCTTGCTGACCGGCATCTTGCCGCAAACCTGTTTGGAACAAGGCTTGCCCGAGCATGAGTTCGCCGCCGCCATCGAGGCCGAACTGGCCCAGCCCGGCACCGTTGGCCTGGGCTACAACAGCATCCGCTTTGACGATGAGGTCACCCGCCATCTGCTGTGGCGCAATCTGCGCGACCCCTACGCCCGCGAGTGGCAGAACGACTGCGGCCGCTGGGACTTACTGGACGTGGTGCGCTGCGCCTACGCCCTGCGGCCCGATGGCATCGAGTGGCCCAAGCATGAGGATGGCCGGCCGTCTTTCAAGCTGGAGCACCTCACAGCCGCCAACGGCTTGGCGCATGAAGCGGCGCACGATGCCTTGTCCGACGTGCGCGCCACCATCGCCTTGGCCCGTTTGCTCAAAAATGCGCAGCCCAAGCTGTTCGACTTCTGCCTGCGACTGCGCAAGAAGGAGGCGGTGTGGGCCGAGATCGGCGTGGGCAAGCCTTTCCTGCACATCTCCGGCATGTACGGCGTTGAGCGCGGCTGCTTGGCCCTGGTCTGGCCGCTGGCGCCGCACCCGACGAATAAGAACGAGCTGATCGTTTGGGATCTGGCTCAGGACCCGGCCGAGTTGCTGACCCTCAATGCCGAGCAGATCCGCGCCCGCCTATTCGTCAAGCAAGAAGACCTGCCCGAAGGCCAGACGCGCCTACCGATCAAGACCATTCACATCAATAAATCCCCCATCGTCATCGGCAATTTGAAAACCTTGTCGCCGGCCATGGCCGAGCGCTGGGGCATGGACCTGACCCAGGGCTTGCAAAACGCCGCCGTGCTGGGCGCCCAAGCCCATCTGCTGGACGGGATGTGGGGAGCCATCTTCAAGCGCGAGGCCGGCAAGGACGCGGCGGATGTGGATGAAGATCTGTACGGCGGTTTCGTCGGCAATGAGGATCGCCGCACGCTGCAGCGCTTGCTTGGCCTCAGCGCCGAGCAACTCGCCCAGCGCGCAGCCGAAGGCAAGCTGGTGTTTGCCGACGCGCGCCTGGCTGAATTGGTCTTCCGCTTCCGCGCCCGCAATTTCCCGGACAGCCTGAGCGACTCCGAGCAACAGCGCTGGCAGGCCCATCGCACGGCGCGCCTGGTGGAAGGGGCGGGCGGCTCGCAAACCCTGGCCGGTTTTTTTGAGCATATTGATCAGCTCAGCGAGCAGGCGGATGATAGGGGTGAGGCCATCCTCGGTGCCCTCTACGACTACGCGGAGCAAATCGCGCCGCTGGACTGAGTCGCGGCGCTTGGGGCCTGCCTTCAGCCCATCGCGAGCAGGAGTTCCCCATGCGCAAACGTGTCTTCGTGCAAAGCCTGCTGGTCGCGTCTTGCTGGCCCAAGGCCGCGCTCAGCAGTGCGGCGGCAGACGCGCCCGCCTTGTTATTGGCCAAGCCCGCGCCGGGCGATCTGAACAAGCTTCAGCTCGGCGACTATCTGGTCAGCGAGAAGCTGGATGGTGTGCGGGCCTTCTGGACCGGCCAAGCGCTCTTGACTCGCAAAGGCCTGCGCATCGCCGCACCCGCATGGTTCACCGCCAAGCTGCCCGCCATGCCTTTGGACGGCGAGTTGTGGCTGGCACGCGGCCAGTTTGAAGCCGCTTCGGCCACGGTGCGGCGCCAGCAACCGATAGACGAGGAGTGGCAGCGCCTGAACTTCATGCTGTTTGAGCTGCCCGGGGCGCCCGGCAGCTTTGCACAAAGGGCGGCGCGCCTGGCCAGCTTGGCGGCAGAGCAGCGCTGGGCCAATCTGCAAGCCGTGGCGCAGATACGCGTCGGCAGCGCGGCGGAATTGCGCGCTCGCCTGGATCAGGTGGTGCGTTTTGGCGGGGAGGGCCTGGTCTTGCACCGGGCCGACGCCATTTATTCGACCGGCCGCAGCGAAGTCCTGCTCAAGCTCAAGCCCGAGGATGACGAAGAAGCGGAGGTGTTGGCGCAACTGCCGGGCGCGGGCCGCTTAGCGGGCTTGATGGGCGCTTTGCTGGTGCGCAACCGCGAAGGGCAGGAGTTCAAGCTCGGCAGCGGCTTCAGTGAGACGCAGCGCGCTGATCCGCCCGCAGTGGGGGCGACCGTGGTTTATCGTTTTCGGGGTTTGACTGCAAAGGGCTTGCCGCGCTTTGCAACATTCGTGCGGGTGGCCGAACTCTGAAGGCATGGCGGGGCGAATTGGCGCTGATTCAAGGATTTGTTCTGGCTTGGCTTTTCCACCGTTTCGGGGTACACCTGAGGCAGTGCCGACGTCCATCGGACAAGGAGAATTGATGACAACGAAACAAGATGCAGGCCCGGACGTGATTGCCGCGCGCATGCAGGCTTTGATGGTGCGAGCACCACTGGCCGTGGGCTTCGTCAAGAGTGGCCACTTTGAAGCGGTCAGTGACGAGTTCAATCATCTGTTCGGCCATGAGGACGACAACGGACTGGTGGGCCAGCCCCTGCGCAGCGTGCATGTGTCTGACGCGGCGGATGTGGCGATTCTGCAGCGCCTGGGCGCAGCCTTTAGCAGCGGGCGGCCCTTCGACGAAGAAATTGAATATGTGCGGCGCGACGGCAGCCGCTTCTGGGGCCGCTTGCAGGCCACACCGCTGGCTTGGGATCACCCGGGCGGCGAGGCTTTGTGGATTCTCGATGACGTCACGGCCGCGCGCGCTCTGCGCATGCAGCCCACCTGGACCGCCAAGCACGACAGCCTGACCGAACTGGCCAATCGCCGCGAATTCGAACGTCGCTTGAGCGAGCATGTTGGCAGCGTGCGCAAGCAGCCGGTGTCGGTCTTGTGGATTGATGTCGACAAGTTCACTGACATCGTCGGCAGCATGGGCGCCGAGGTGGGCGACCATTTCCTTTACGGCCTGGGTCAGCTGCTGCTGAGCAAGATCCGTGCGTCCGACTTCGTGGCGCGGCTGGAAGATGACCACTTTGCCGTGCTTTTGCCCAATTGCGACCAGCATTACGCGCAGATCGTGGCCGAGAAAATCCGCGCCGGCGTGGCCAGCTACCGTCTGCGCTGGGGCCTGCATCGCACCCGTGTCAAGGCTTGCCTGGGCGTGGTGCAGCTGCAAAACAGCCTGGAAACGGTTGACGCCGTGCTGGGCGCCGCGGCGCTGGCCTGTACCGAGGCCAAGGCCGCTGGTGGCGACAGCGTGCGTGTCTTCGTGTCGGCCGGAGGCTTTGAAGAACTGGCTGGCTGATTTCGCCGCAGCCTAGCCCCGGCAGGACAGGTCGACGAGGCAGGCAAAACGACGTTTTTCGCGCTGAGGAAAAGAATTAGCAGGTTTTTGCAATTCTTTTCTAAAGTTCTCGGCTGCGCGGCCGAGAACGCTCTTGCCACGTCGGCAATCGCATCAGTGCGGGAGCGTCGCCATCATGTCCATCGGTATGTCCACCGCCTTAGCCGGCATCTCGTCGGTCAATGAACGCCTGCGCGCTTCCGCGCAAGGCGCTGCTGCCGCATCGGCCAGCGCCACTTCGGCCGACAACAAGCGTCAGCAACTCCAAGCTGAAGTGGCTCAGGCCGACGCGGCCCGTGCCAAGCTTTTGCAAATCGCCGCCGTGGGGCAAAGCAATGGCGCCGATGGGTCCACCCGTAAGGCCGACACCTACGCCTTTGTGGCCAATCTACGCATGCTGCAAACCCAGCTTGATGCCAGCGGCACCATGCTCAATATCAAGGCCTGATCCCAGCGCCAACTTCAGTTTCTATTTAGGTTCAGCACAGAATCGGCGCTGCGGTTTGCAGCGCGAATAAGGGAAATTGCGGGCGCCAATTGCTGCACTGAACTGAGCAGAATCGGCTACGCTCATCGCATGCGCTGCCGCGCCTCACCCGGCGCGGCAGTATGTGATCTTTGGCGCGTGATCCGCGCGGGAGTGCCGCATGACTGTGAGCTCAGACCCCAATGCCGCGGGCAAGCGCCTCCGTTTGCATGTGCCTGAGCCCAGCGCGCGGCCGGGTTGTCACACCGACTTTTCCTATCTGCATCTTTCTCCCGCCGGCGAAGTACGCCGGCCCGACATCGATGTCTCTGCTGTCGACACGGCCGACCTGGCCTACAGCCTGATCCGGGTGCTGGATGAGCATGGGCAGGCTGTCGGGCCCTGGGCCCCGGCGCTGAGCCCGGATCAACTGCGTCGCGGCCTGCGCACCATGCTCAAGACCCGCATTTTTGACGGCCGCATGTTGATTGCGCAGCGTCAGAAGAAGCTGTCTTTCTACATGCAGAGTTTGGGCGAGGAAGCCATTGGCAGCGCCCATGCCATGGCCTTGAACGCAGGTGATATGTGCTTCCCCACCTATCGCCAGCAAAGCCTGCTGCTGAGTCGCGACGATGTGCCGCTGTTGGAGATGATTTGCCAACTCTTGTCCAACGAGCGTGACCCGCTCAAGGGGCGGCAACTGCCGGTGATGTATTCGATCAAGCGGGCGGGTTTTTTTAGCATCAGCGGCAATCTGGCCACCCAGTTCATCCAGGCGGTGGGGTGGGCCATGGCTTCGGCGATCAAGGGCGACACCCGCATCGCCAGCGGCTGGATCGGCGACGGCGCCACCGCCGAGTCTGACTTCCACACCGCTCTAACCTTCGCTCATGTCTACCGCGCCCCGGTGATACTGAACGTGGTCAACAACCAGTGGGCGATCTCGACCTTTCAGGCCATTGCCGGGGGCGAAGGCACAACCTTTGCCGCACGCGGTTCGGGCTGTGGCATCGCGTCGCTGCGGGTGGATGGCAATGACTTCCTGGCGGTCTATGCGGTGTCGCAATGGGCCGCTGAACGCGCCCGGCGCAATTTGGGTCCCACCTTGATTGAATGGGTCACTTATCGCGCCGGGCCTCATTCAACCTCGGATGATCCTTCCAAATACCGGCCCGCCGACGAGTGGCAACGCTTCCCTTTGGGTGACCCGATTGCACGCTTGAAACAACATTTGCTGGCGCTCGGTGAATGGTCTGAGGTGCAGCATGAAGCGCTGCATCAAGAACTGGAGGCCGAGATCATCACCGCACAAAAGGAGGCTGAGGCTTTTGGCACCTTGGCCGATGGTCATATCCCCAGCATTGCCTCGATGTTCGAGGATGTCTACAAGGACATGCCGATGCATTTGCAGCAGCAAATGGCCGAGGCCCGCCGCTTTGGAGGTCGGGAATGACTGATCAAGACACACAGGGCAAGGCGGTGCCCATGACCATGATCCAAGCCCTGCGCTCGGCCATGGATGTGATGCTGGCGCGTGACCCGAATGTGGTGATCTTCGGCCAGGACGTGGGCTACTTCGGCGGCGTGTTCCGCTGCACCGATGGCCTGCAGGCCAAGTACGGCGACCAGCGCGTCTTTGATGCGCCTATCTCCGAAGGCGGCATTGTTGGCGTGGCGGTGGGCATGGGGGCCTATGGCCTGCGCCCGGTGGCCGAAATTCAATTCGCCGACTATTTCTATCCCGCCTCCGATCAGATCGTGTCTGAGGCTGCCCGCCTGCGCTACCGCTCGGCCGGCGACTTCACCGCGCCGCTGACGATTCGAATGCCTTGTGGCGGCGGCATCTATGGCGGGCAGACGCACAGCCAAAGCCCCGAGGCCTTGTTCACCCATGTCTGTGGCTTGCGCACGGTGATGCCTACCAACCCGTATGACGCCAAAGGGCTCTTGATTGCCGCGATTGAATGCGACGACCCGGTGATTTTTCTGGAGCCCAAGCGGCTCTACAACGGCCCCTTTGATGGGCACCATGACCGGCCATCTACCCCGTGGTCCAGTCATCCGCTGGGTCTGGTGCCGGAAGGCTATTACAGCCTCCCACTGGATCAGGCCACCGTCTTCCGGCCCGGGCGAGACCTGACGGTCATCACTTACGGCACCATGGTCTATGTGGCCGAGGCGGCGGCCAAGGAAAGCGGCATTGATGCCGAAATCATCGATCTGCGCGCGATCTGGCCGCTGGACCTGGCGGCCATTGTTCGCTCGGTCAAGAAAACCGGTCGCTGCGTGGTCGTGCACGAGGCGACCCGGACCAGCGGCTTTGGCGCCGAATTGGTGGCCTTGGTGCAGGAGCATTGCTTCTATCACTTGGAAGTGCCCATCGAGCGCGTCACTGGTTGGGACACGCCCTATCCCCATGCCCAGGAATGGGACTACTTTCCAGGCCCGGCCCGTGTGGCCGCCGCCTTGCAACGTGCGATGGAGTCATGATGGGACTACACATCATCAAGATGCCAGACATCGGCGAAGGCATTGTCGAAGTGGAATTGGTGGCTTGGCGAGTTCAGGTTGGCGATGACATTCGCGAGGACCAGATCCTGGCCGATGTGATGACCGATAAGGCGACGGTTGAAATCCCTTCGCCCGTGCACGGTCGGGTGATCGCCCTGGGCGGCGAGGCGGGCGAGGTGATGCGGGTGGGCTCGGAGTTGATCCGCATTGACGTGGGAGGCGAGGAAGGCCTTGCTGCGTCTACGTCCGACGCCGCAACAACAGCTACGGAGGCAGTACCCGAGCCTGTTTTGGCTAGGGTGGCGGCAACTGCTGCCCCTGCGCTCCCGTCTATGCCTGCCCATTCGCCGCAAGACATCGGACTGAGTCTGCCCGACAAACCCATCGCGTCGCCCTCGCTGCGCCGCCGCGCCTGGGAACTGGGCGTGGATTTGGCTCAGGTGCGCGGCACCGGCCTCGGTGGCCGCATCATGCAGGCTGATCTGGATGCGTTTGTCGCCAGCCATGGCGGCAAGCTGCTTTCGCCGATACCCGCATCTGCAGCGGCGCAGGTCGCCCCGGCCAGCGTACCGCGCTCGAGCTCGCGTGGCGATGGGGTTGAAGCTATCCGCATCGTTGGCCTGCGCCGAAAGATCGCTGAGAAGATGCAGGACGCCAAACGCCGGATCCCGCACTTCAGCTATGTCGAAGAGGTCGACGTCACTGAGTTGGAAGCGCTGCGCCTCAAGCTCAACGCCCAGTACGGCGCTAGCCGTGGCAAGCTGACTTTGTTGCCTCTGCTGGCCCGGGCCATCGTGCGCACGCTGCCGGACTTCCCGCAGATCAATGCGCGCCTGGACGACGAGGCGGGCGTGATCAACCGCTTCGACGCCGTGCATCTGGGCGTGGCCGCACAAACGCCGGCCGGGCTGATGGTGCCGGTGCTGCGCCATGCCGAGAGCCATGATTTGTGGAGCTGTGCCGCCGAGATTCGGCGTTTGGCCGAAGCCGCCCGCAGCGGCCGCGCCACCCGCGACGAGCTCAGCGGCTCCACCATCACCATCTCCAGCCTCGGCGCCCTGGGCGGCATCGTCACCACACCGGTGATCAATAGCCCCGAGGTGGCCATCATCGGCGTTAACCGCATCGTCGAGCGGCCCATGATTCGCAACGGCCAGGTGGTGGCGCGGCAGATGATGAACCTGTCCTCCTCCTTCGACCACCGCGTGGTCGACGGTCAGGACGCCGCCGAGTTCATCCAGGCCCTGCGCGGCTTGATGGAATCGCCGGCCTTGCTCTTCATCGACTAAGAGGCAAGAGCCGGTCCGTCAGGCCTGCAGGTAAGTCGGGCTTGGCCACCATCAGGTAGAAGATCAGGGGCATGGCTACAAAGGCGGCGTAGCCCAGCCCTTCCCACCAGCGGGCATAACGCCAGTAGCGGGCGGGCAGGGTTTGTTCGCTCTTCAGTGCTACCTCGGCCATGTCGGACATGCGCAGCTGCAGCCAGACAACCGGCAGCCAGCAAGCCCCAGCAAACAGGTAGAGCGCCAGTCCTAGGGTCAGCCAGGGCGTGCCCAGCACCGGCCAGCCGGCCTGCTGGGCCAGCCACAGGCCGCTGAGCGGCTGGACGATCACGGCCGGCGTGGTGAACCAGAGGTCGGCCCGCTTGACCAGGCGGCAGACCACGACTTGCGCGGCCAGCGATCCGCTGCGGTTGGCAAAGAAGAGGTAGAAGGCCGAGCCAAAACCGGTGCCGGCCAGCAGCACGCTGGAGACCACATGCACGGTCTTGATGAGCAGATAGGTGTTCATGATGAGCTGCCGCCTTCGCGGGCATCAAGGTAGAGCAGATAGAGCAGGGCGCCGATGGGCAGGTTCTTGCTCAGCGGACCCAAGGGATGGAGCCAGAGCGAGGGCAGCAGCAGGCTGCCCATAACCGTCATCACCAGCATGGCCAGGCCCGCCGCCAAATAGAGCCGAGGCGAATGCCAGCGCCAAAGCGCCGCACCGATCAGCAGGTCCAGCCCAGCGCCGCTGAGGATCAGAGCATTTGCCAGCGCTGGATCCAGGCCGGCTGCGTGCAGCAGGGCCGCCGATTGGCCGTGCAGCTCCCAGAGGCTGACCACGCCGGTCCAGAGCCAGAGGCTGATCAGGCTGAGACGCGCGGCGCGGCGTCCGGTGGGATGGAGTGTGGGGCTCATGCGTCCTCCCAGGTGTTCAAAAACTCGGTCGGTGAGCGTGCGTCTCGATTTAGCAGTTGGCGCAGCGGCGCGGGGTCGGCCGTGTTGTCTTGCTGCAGCAGGGCCAACGTTTCTCGACCCCAGGGTTGGAAGGGCAGGTGGTCGCCGATGCAGGCGCTGAGCCGGCTCAACGCATCGGGCAGGCGCCCAACGCGAGCTGGCGGTCGGCCTTGTTGCTGGCGCAGGCTGGCAATGAAATCGCTGAGTCGCAAGGCTTGTGGCCCCACCACGGCGAGCTGCGACGGGCCTGTTCGCGGCAGCAGGCGCAGGCAGGCTTCGGCCAGGTCTTGCACGGCCACCGGCTGGACGCGGGTGTTCAGGGCTTCTCCGGGCAGGATCAGCAAGGGCAGCCGCACCATAGTCAGGAACAACTCGCTGCTGGCCCCGCCCCTGCCGAAGACGATGCTGGGCTGCAAAACCGTGGCGTCGAGTCGCCCGGCTTGTTGCAGCGCCAGCAACTTCGTTTCTGCAGCCCGCTTGCTGCATGCGTAATGCGTGTTGCTGTCGGCAATGCCCAGGGCCGAGATCTGCAGCACACGGCGCACACCGGCTTCGGCGCAGGCCTCGAACAAGGCCACCGGGCCCCGATGATGGATGGCATCCATGGGCTGCCCCGGCCGGTCGCGAAGGACGCCCACGGCGTTGATCACGGCGGCTATGCCTTGCAGGCGCGGCAGCCAGTCCCTGGCCGAAAGGTCGCGGCTGAAATCGGCCTGGATCCATTCCACGCCCGGCCAGTCCGAGTTGGGGTGTGCTGTTCGGCTTGTGGCCCGAACCGAGTGACCCTGGCTGAGCAAGCGTTCCAGCACATGGCGGCCGATGAAGCCTTGGGCGCCGCAGAGCAGGATGTTCATGATGATGCGCTGTGTCTTTGTGGAGTGGTTTTCAGTGCGTGCAGCGGTCGGCCGTGCACCGCGGCTGGCTTGCGGCGTGTTCGGCTGCGCGCCGCAGGGCGCGGCCGAAGACCAGACCGCTGATCCAGGCCGGCACACGGTGGCGGTGGCGGGCAATCCAGGGGTAGAGCGCATCGGCCAGCGGCCTCAGCAGGGGCAGGGACAGGGCGCGGCTGACACCGGGCAGGCCCACTGCCGCGTAAGCCAGGCGGAAGACCTCGACGCTCCGGATCACCTGGCCATCGGCCCGCAGGCCATGCATCAAGCTCAGCAGGTCTTCACGGCTGCAGCCCGGCGGCGGGCCGGCGAAGTCAGGGGCTGAGATGTCGACAAAGCGCAGCAGGCCTTCGCGATTGCGCAGCATCAGATTGCGCATTTCGCTGTCGCACAAGGGGCAGGCCGATTCGTAGTACAGGGTCAGTGGGAAGGCGCCGGGATGCGTGAGCGTGATATTCATGACTAATCCGATATTTCAGTAATGACAGAAATTAAAGGTCAAAAAAAGGCGGCGCTCCATGAAGACAGACGCCGCCTTGCGCTTCAGTCCTTGCCGTCCGAGCCGCGCACAAATTTCTGCACACTGGCGCCCAGCTTCAAGACCTTCTCCAGGGTGTTGGGCGAGAGTCTGAGCATTTCCTCAGACCAGGCACCCAGGGTGTCCATGAAGCGCAGGGCTTCGCGCACGCGGTCTTGGGTGTCGGCGCTTTCGCCGGCGAAGCCGGGGTCAGCGACCAAGGCGCTCAGCACGCGAACCGTCGGGTCGAATTCCCGCTCCTTGCGTTCGCGCACGATGGTTCGGAACAACTCCCAGACGTCGACCGAGGTTTCAAAGTAATCGCGACGGTCGCCCAGCACATGGGCCACCCGGATCAGGTTCCAGTTTTGCAACTCCTTCAGGCTGGTGCTGACATTGGAGCGCGCCACCGTCAAGGTGTCGGCAATCTCTTCCGCGTGCAGCGGCCGACCGTGAAAGAAGAGCAGGGCGTGGATTTGTGCCACGGTGCGGTTAACGCCCCAGGCATTGCCCATCTCGCCCCAGTGGACGACAAATTTACGTGCGACTTCGCTGAGTTCCATGAGTTGAAGTCTAGCGAGTCAGTAATTTCTGTCAAGACGGAAATAATGGGGTGTTGAAGAGGTGGTCAAGGGTCAGTAGCGCGGCCGCGCAATTCATTCAGGCGATTCGTGCTTTGCTGGAATGCCCGACTCTTTTGTTTGTAGAGTGAGGCAAAAGCCCGCCGGCGAAGATGGCGCGTGCGCTGTTGCCTGCGCCTACTGCGCGAAGTCCGCTCACTTCACTTAGCCAGCGGCTTCAGGCTCAGCCTTTCACTGCGCAGGGATTTCTGCGCTGTCTGCCTGCCATGCCAACACATGCTCGGGCGCGGCCTGCTGGCAAGCCGGGTCTTGAATCGGAGCACCACGCTGTTGGATAAGTGGCAGCACGCCGGCCCAGACCGGCAAGGCGAGGTCTTCCTCGTCATCCACTGGCCCACCGGTGCGAACCTTGCAGGCGGCCTCGTCCAGGCTGATGCGCAAGACGGTGGTGGCGTTGAATTCTTTGTCGTTGCCGGGACGAATTTGCGCCTGACGGCCGGGGGCCAATTTCTCCATGAATCGGGCCAATGAATCGCGCTTGGCTTGCAGATCATCGACGCACTCAAACTGGCCGTAGATCATGGCCGAGCGGTAGTTCATGGAGTGGTTGAAGGCTGAGCGGGCCAGCACTAGGCCGTCGAGGTGGGTGATGGTGACGCAGATGTCTGCGCCGCTGGTCAATGCCTTGAGCATGCGGCTGCCGTTGGAGCCGTGGATGTAGAGGTGCTGACCTTCGCGCCAGCAGGCGGTGGGGATGCAGTGGCTGGCGCTGCCGTCTGAGAAGGCGATGTGGCAGAGGTAGGCCGCATCAACGATGGCCAGCAGGGTGGCGCGATCGTAGGCGGCGTTCTCGGCGATACGGCGGACCCGGGTGCGCGGGCTGGGGGGCTGCTCGGCAGTTGGTTTGGACATGGGCGTGCGCTTTCTTGATGGACTGATTGATTGAAATCACTTGGTGATTTGCGGATGCGCCAATGTAGAGTTGGCTTGGTTCCATGAAAAGAGCCAAGCCAAGACTATTTTTTGGGGCCAGTAAAACTTGTCGGCGGCCAGATGGTGACGCAGCCTTTCAGGTCAAGCTCACTCGACTGTTCATTCAACGCATCAATGTGGGCTGAGGAAACGGGTACGAATTTCTCGATGATGGACGTTCAACTGCTTTTAAACCGCCTGGCGGAGTCCAGTCCTGGTGAGCGTAATGCCAAGGGGCGCAGCACCGGGCTTGCCGGCGGCGAGCCCATGCAACGCCGCCTACATGAGTGCTTGCGTGCGGCGATTCGCGCCGGTGAATTGGCGCCGGGCACGCGCATGCCTGCCAGCCGAGCGCTGGCGCAAGAGCTGGCGCTGGCCCGCAACACCGTGCTGTATGCCTATGAGCAACTGGCCACGGAAGGTTTGATCGAGTCAAGCCGGCGCGGCACCATCGTGGCGAGTTTTCTGCCGCATTGCGCTGTCCCTGCGGCGGCCGCTCGCAGCGCGGCTCCCGTGCTGGCGCGCCGCTTAGCTCGCCGTGTGCAAGCCACCCTTAACGCTGTGCCGGTGCTTGAAGGCGTGGGCGCCTTTGCGGCCGGTGTGCCGGCCTTGAGCGAGTTTCCGTTGCAGCAGTGGAGGCGGGCGCTGGAGCGGGCTTGGCGCGGCCTGAGCCCTGCGCAGCTGAACTATGCAGATCCGGCCGGTGAAGGCGCGCTGCGAGAAGCGATCGCCGATCACCTGCGCTTGGCGCGCGGTGTGCGCTGCGAGCCGCGGCAAATTTTCATCACCGACGGCACGCAAGCCAGTTTGGACTTGTGCGCCCGTGCCTTTGCCGACCCCGGCGACAAAGCCTGGCTGGAGAGCCCTGGCTATGCCGGCGCCGCCGTGGCACTGCGCGGCGGCCAACTCAAGCTGATCGGCGTGGCGGTGGATGAGGAGGGCATGGCGCCGAGCGCGGCGGACTGGCGTCAACATAGCCCGCGCCTGATCTACACCACCCCTTCGCACCAATACCCCACGGGCGCGGTGCTGAGCTTGGCGCGTCGGCTCGAACTCATTGCGCAGGCGCGGGCGCACGGGGCCTTGATCATCGAAGACGACTACGACAGCGAGTTCCGTCACGACGGCCCGCCTTTGCCCGCCATGCAAGGCCTGCAAGCCGATGCGCCGGTGGTCTACCTCGGTACTTTCAGCAAGACGCTGTTCCCGGGCTTGCGCACCGGCTTCATGGTGGTGCCAGAGGGGATTTGTGCGGACCTGCATCGTTTGCTGGCGCGCACGGCGCCGCGCGGGCGTGTGGCCGATCAGCTAGCGCTAGCTGAGTTCATGCGTAACGGCCAGTTCGGCCTGCACCTGCGCCGCATGCGCCGGCTCTATCGGCAACGTCGGGATGCGCTGGTGGCAGCCCTGACGGCCGGGGTGGACGCAAGCGTGGCGACGGTTCATGGCGGCTCGGCCGGCATGCATCTGGCGCTGCGCTTTGAAGATGCGCGGCTGGATGATGTGGCCATCAGTGCCCGTGCTCAGGACTTGGGTTTGATCGCCCCGGCGCTCAGCCTGCTGAGCATCGGGCCGCGCGCCCAGCCTTGGCGCGGGCTGCTGTTGGGCTATGCCCAGGTGCCAGCCGAGCAGATGCCTGGGTTGGTCGCGCGCTTGCTGAGCTGTCTGCCGGCGTGCACGGCGCGTACGTCTGGATGAACCCGACTCTGGCGAGTCTTTAAGCGCCTTCAGTCAGCCGGGGCGCCCTGGCCAGAGCGTTCACGCAACTCGCGCAGCAGGGGCAACAAATCAGCCTCGGGCCGGGCGGCGAGCTTGCGGTATTCCCGCCCGCCGTCGCTGCGGGCCAGCAGCTTCATATTGACCAATTCGCGCCGCAGGGTGCAGTGGTCGCCAAAGCAATGCTGGCGCTTCAGCACCTCGTTGACTTCGGGTTCGGTGTAGTGGCGTCGGCTGTCGAAATGCAGCCACAAGCCCCATAAGGCATAGCGCTGCACCTGATGGCGGCTGGGCCAGCGCATCAAGCGGCCTTGAGGGTCGAACTGGCGCAAGGCGCGATCGGCCAGCTCGCTCAAATCCGGGTGGCGCGGGCCGCGCGCTGGGGGAAGTGGCTTTGCTTGTGCTTGTGTGGCACTGGCGGCTTGGCTCGCACTGGGCTGGCTCGCTTTGAGTGCCTGGATATTGCGGTGCCCGGCGGCGCGGGCCAGCATATTCAGCAGGCTGAGATGGCCGGGTAGGGCGGCGTTGGCTTCTTGATGCGCGCTCAGCTGCTGGCGCAATGATTTGGCGAAGGCCGAGATGTCCTCGGCCTGCAAAGGAATCAAACGGTCACGGGGCATGGTGATCAAACTCCACAACGCGTGCTCTTGACCATCTGGCGATGGCGCTATGGCTTGCCGACTTACAGCCGAGAACACACGCGGGTGAACACGAGCCTGTGAAATCCAAAAAACTAGCAGGTTTAGCTCACGACGTGCTGCGTCGTGCGGCAAGGCCTGGGTGTGCTGCTGACCCGGGCTCGAGTATAGGCCGGCAAGACCTGACCCTGGCCGCAAAAAACAAGGCCCGCCGGGTTTCCCCGGCGGGCCTTGTTGAAGCGTGCTTTGCGCAAGCTGCGCAGCGCTAGTACCGTGCCGCGCAAGTAGAGGAACAAAATGAAAGCGATGGATTCGCCTTCAGGCCAAGGCGCAAACCGCAGCCATAGCCGTAGCTATGGCGAGGATTTGCAACGCGGGCGTGGAGGCGAAGACGCGCTTTCATGTTCCGATACTCGCGCGGCACGGTACTCACTTCAGTTCGTCACGGCCTTGGCGGCATCAGCGTATTCCTCGATCTGGTCGAAGTTCATGTACTGATAAATCTTGCTGCCGTCCTTGTTGATGACGCCCATATCGGCGTGGTATTCCGCAACGGTAGGAATACGGCCCAGCTTGGAGGCAATCGCTGCCAACTCAGCCGAAGCCAGGTAGACATTGCTGTTCTTGCCCAGGCGGTTGGGGAAGTTGCGGGTGCTGGTGGACACCACGGTGGCGCCTTCCTTGACCTGCGCTTGGTTGCCCATGCACAGGCTGCAGCCAGGCATTTCCATGCGGGCGCCAGCCGCGCCAAAGGTGCCGTAATGGCCTTCCTTGGTCAGCTCTTGGGCGTCCATCTTGGTCGGCGGGGCCACCCACAGCTTGACGGGGATGTCGCGGCGGCCTTCCAGCAGCTTGGAAGCAGCGCGGAAGTGGCCGATATTGGTCATGCAAGAGCCGATGAAGACTTCATCGATCTTGGTGCCAGCGACGTCGCTCAGGAACTTGGCGTCGTCCGGATCGTTCGGGCAGCACAGGATAGGTTCCTTGATGTCGGCCAGATCGATTTCGATGACGTGTGCGTATTCGGCGTCCTTGTCGGCTTCCAGCAAGTTGGGGTTGGCCAGCCAGGCTTCGACCTTCTCGATGCGGCGCTGCAGGGTGCGGGCGTCGGCGTAGCCGTCGGCGATCATGTTCTTCATCAGCACGATATTGCTGGTGAGGTATTCCTTGATCGGCTCGGGGTTCAGCTTGACCGTGCAACCGGCGGCGCTGCGCTCGGCCGAGGCGTCGCTCAGCTCAAACGCTTGTTCCACCTTCAGATCCGGCAGACCTTCGATTTCCAGGATGCGGCCCGAGAAGGCATTGATCTTGCCGGCCTTGGCCACGGTCAGCAGACCGGCCTTGATGGCGTACAGCGGGATGGCATGCACCAGATCACGCAGGGTGATGCCGGGCTGCATCTGGCCCTTGAAGCGCACCAGCACGGACTCAGGCATGTCCAGGGGCATCACGCCCGTGGCGGCGCCGAAGGCCACCAGGCCCGAGCCCGCGGGGAAGGAGATGCCGATCGGGAAGCGGGTGTGGCTGTCGCCACCGGTGCCGACGGTGTCGGGCAGCAGCAGGCGGTTCAGCCAGCTGTGGATCACGCCGTCGCCTGGGCGCAGGGACACGCCGCCGCGGCTGCTGATGAAGGCCGGCAGTTCACGGTGAGTCTTGACGTCCACGGGCTTGGGATAGGCCGCGGTGTGGCAGAAGCTCTGCATCACCAGGTCGGCGCTGAAGCCCAGGCAAGCCAGGTCCTTCAGCTCGTCGCGGGTCATGGGGCCGGTGGTGTCTTGCGAGCCGACCGTGGTCATCTTGGGTTCGCAGTAAGTGCCGGGGCGCACGCCTTGGCCTTCGGGCAGGCCAACAGCGCGGCCAACCATCTTCTGAGCCAGCGTGAAGCCAGCCTTGGTGGCGGCAGGTGCAGTGGGCAGGCGGAAGGTGGTGGCAGCGGGCAGGCCCAGGAACTCACGCGCCTTGGCGGTCAGTGAGCGGCCGATGATCAGGTTGATACGGCCACCAGCGCGCACTTCGTCGAACAGCACATCGCTCTTGAGCTTGAACTCGGCAGCAACCTTGCCGTCCTTCTCGATCTTGCCCTCGTAGGGGTAGATGTCGATGACGTCGCCCATATTGAAGGCGCTCACGTCAACTTCGATCGGCAGGGCGCCGGAGTCTTCTTGCGTGTTGAAGAAGATGGGGGCAATCTTGCCGCCCAGTGTCACGCCGCCGAAGCGCTTGTTCGGCACGTAGGGGATGTCTTGGCCGGTGGCCCAGATCACGCTATTGGTCGCAGATTTGCGCGAAGAGCCGGTGCCGACCACATCGCCCACATAGGCCACCAGATGGCCCTTGCTCTTGAGGTCTTCGATGAACTTCATCGGGCCGCGCTTGCCGTCTTCCTCGGGCGTGATGCCGGGGCGGGCGTTCTTCAACATGGCCAGGTAGTGCAGCGGGATGTCGGGGCGGCTCCAGGCATCGGGCGCGGGCGACAGGTCGTCGGTATTGGTTTCGCCGGTGACCTTGAAGACGGTCACGGTGATCTTCTTCTCGACTTCAGGGCGGCTGGTGAACCACTCGGCATTGGCCCAGCTCTGGATCACATCCTTGGCGTGCGCGTTGCCGGCCTTGGCCTTTTCTGCCACGTCGTGGAAGAAGTCGAACATCAGCAGGGTCTTCTTCAGCGCGGCGGCGGCGGCGCCTGCCACTTCGGCGTCGTCCAGCAGGTCGATCAGGGGCTTGACGTTGTAGCCACCCACCATGGTGCCCAGCAGCTCGGTCGCGCGGGTCTTGCTGATCAGGGCCACAGCCAGGTCACCATGGGCCACGGCAGCCAGGAAGCTGGCCTTGACCTTGGCGGCATCGTCCACGCCCGGCGGCACGCGGTGGGTCAGCAGGTCCAGCAGGAACTCGCCTTCGCCAGCAGGCGGGTTCTTGATCAGCTCGATCACGGCGGCGGTCTGCTCGGCAGAAAGGGCCAGGGGCGGGATGCCCAGGGCAGCGCGCTCGGCGACATGTTGGCGGTAGGCTTGCAGCATGGCTTTTACTCCAGGTGTGGCGGTGAAATTGAATAAACGTTTGTTGGACGGTATGACTATCGGAGGGGCTCAGGGCGCACTTGGGGTGATGACCTTGAGCCCTTTGAAGTAGTCGCGAAAAAATCCGTCGTCGCGGGTGATCAGGGCGTCGCACTGCAGCATGGCATGTGCGCCCACCAGGAAATCAGGCACGGTCCGGCGTGCACTGACGGGGTCGTTGTTCGCCGCGCCACTCGTGCGTTGGCGCAGCTTGTATTTTCTTTGCATTTCGCCGGCGCGGATCGCGGCGCGTTGGTCCAGGGGCAAAAAGCGCAGGCCCATGTCTTCCAGCACATCCATCACCTCGGAGCCGTGGCCGAGGCTGGCGGTGACTTCGCTGACCACCACATCGCAGACGACCACCGGGCCGCTGGACAGGGCCAGGCGCAAAGCTGCCTCGGCCGCGTCGGCGCGGGAATCGTCGCCCAGCAGGTCGATGAGCACGGAGGTGTCGACGGCAATCATGCAGTCATCACTCGCTGACCGGGTCGCCCGGCGCACGGCCGCGCAACTCACGCATCAAATCGTCGGTGGTGGTGCCTTCGGGCAGCTTGAAGCGGCCGCGGGCTCGGGAGATGGCGTCGTCGACGTTCTTGCGCAAGATGATGCGCGAACCGTCCAGTTCGACTTTGAGCGTGGTGCCCTTGCTCAGGCCCAATGCATCACGCACGGCCTTGGGCAGTGTGATCTGACCGCGTTCAGCAACAGTGGCTTCCATGCGCGAGCCTTTCGGAGGTGACTCATACGTTTTGCCTACTCGGAGTGAATGGCTTGGGTATGAATCAGAAAGTATGCATGAATTCTACATACTTTTTCCGGCCTGGTGTTCGGGGCTCAGTCGAAAAAAAGCCCCGCCCGCAGCGCTTGCTGCGGGCGGGGCTGTTTGTCTTTTTTTCGGACTCAGGGCTTTTCGACGCGCGGGGTGATGCCCAGGCCGTTGGCTGCGCTCAGATCGATACCGGAGGCGGCGGCGGCAGCCGCGGCGGCGCGGGCCAAGTCGATCAGGGTGCGCTGCTCGGGGTGCAGGCATTCATCTACGATGCGCTGGCCGACCTGGGTGTCCAGCAGCATGGACTTGTTGGCGATCTGGATCATCAAGGTACGACCCGTCACATCTTCCAGGCGCAGCGCGCCGGTGCTGGACAGCACGGGCTTCATGGTGAAAACCTGCTTGAGGTACTTCACGTCCACATAGCCGGCGGCAGTCGCATGCGGTTCCAGCTCGATCGACTGCTTGAACTCGCAGTCATAGCGGCCCAGGTAAGCGCGCTTGGCGGCCTCAAGCTGTTCGGCCGAGGCCTCGGCCAGTTGAATAACAGCGGGGGCTTTGACCTCGGCCTTCTTCGCGACCTTGGCCGGCTTGGCTGCTGGCTTGGCGGCGGCCTTTTGCGCGCCGGCGCTGGGCTCGGCGGCGCTGACATGCAGGCTGGCGCCCAGCAGGCTCAGCAATGCGAGCGACAGGAGGCTACGTTTCAATGGAGTCGAATTCATGGCGATGGGATGAGCGAATGAGTTGGCGAGATCGCGACTTGAAAAAAAGGGTGCGAAGGATGAGCGGCCTGAGGGGCTCCAAGCAAATTTTGAGCTGGTCCACATGAGTCGCATCCTTATATCTGCATTGTCACTCTTTGCCGGGCTGATTTGACCCGGCAACTGTGTCAAAGCGTTCAGCGGGGCTGGTGGTTTGCCCTTCAAAGTGTGGGTGAGGGGGTTGGCTTGCTAGGGTTGCTCGCCAATTTCGCATGTTCGGGTCTTGGCGGAGCGTGTTTGTGGCCTCAGCTCGCCGTCGCGTTGGCCGGGGCAAAAAAAGCTTGGCGCACGGCGGCTGGCAAGAGTTGGCCGGTGCGGTGGGCGCGCTCCAGCACATGCCAGAAGAAGCGATAACTGGCGCGGTCATGCAGATTGTTGCGATGTTGAATCGGTGCCCACTGTGCGGCCTGGGCCGCGTAAATGATTTCGATGGCCTCGTCCACTTCCGCGGTGCTGGGAGCAAAAGCGTCGAGGATGATTTGAATTTGATTTGGGTGGATGCTCCACATGCGGGTGTAGCCGAACTCGCGCGCGGCGCGGGTGGCGGCGGTTTGCAGTGCATCGCTGTCCTTGAATTCGGTGACGACGCAGTGCGAGGGTGTCTTGCCGTTTCCATGGGCGGCAGCGGCAATCTCCAGCTTGGCGCGGGCAATCAAGGGGTGCTCGAACTGGCCTTCGGCGCTCAGGCCGAAGCGGGGGATGGCGCCTTGGTGGGCGGAGACAAAGTCCATCAGGCCGAAGGAGATCGACTCGATGCGCGGATGGGCGGCGATGGCTTGCACATCGCGCAGCGCGCCGTGGGTTTCGATCAAGGCATGCAAGGGCAGAGCTTTGCGGATGCCGTGGCGCTGCAAGCTGGCGTCCACAAAAGCGCAGGCGGCATTCAAATCCGCAAAGCTGCGCGGCTTGGGCAGCATCAGATAGGCCAGCGCTTCGCCGGCCTGGCCCACCAAGGCATCCACATCGGCCTCAAAGGCGGGGTGGTCGAAAGGGTGGACGCGTGCGCCCACGCGGCCCCAGCGGTTGGCGGGGCTCCGGGCTTTTTCAATCACCAACAGGCGCTGCTCTGCTTCGGCGCCGACGGGGGCGCCGTCTTCCAGGTCCAGCGTGATGTCGAACACCGGGCCCATCTCGGCTTGCAGGGCCAGGCTTTTGTCCATGCGCAGTTCAACGCCGCAGTAGTGATCCACCACGGGCAATGCAGGGGTTTGTTCGTCGGTATCGAAGAGCGCTTGTTTGGGGTGAAGCATGGCGGTTTTCTTGCGGATCCAGTTCTGTGCAGGCCGGCATATTGCCATGGCCTCGGGTCTTGCCGGCTGATGGGCCTTGTGCGGCCGGCATGTAAAAAGGCCCTGCCTTCCTCGCGGAGGGCAGGGCCTTGAGCTTTTGGCTACGGGTGATCAGACCAGGTGCTTGACGCCGTCTTGCTCGCCCAGCAGTTCGTCCAGAGTCTTCTTGATGCACTCTTGCGAGAAGGCATCGATTTCCAGACCTTCGACGATCTTGTACTCGCCACCTTCGCAGGTGACGGGGTAGCCGAACATGACTTCCTTGGGGATGCCGTATTCGCCGTTCGAAGGAATGCCCATGGTGACCCACTTGCCGTTGGTGCCCAGGGCCCAGTCGCGCATATGGTCGATGGCCGCGTTGGCCGCCGAAGCGGCCGAGGACAGGCCGCGGGCAGCAATGATGGCGGCGCCGCGCTTGCCCACGGTGGGCAAGAAGGTTTCGCGGTTCCAGGTCTCGTCGTTGATCATGGCCTTGACCGAAGCGCCGCCGACGGTGGCGAAGCGGTAGTCAGCGTACATGGTGGGCGAGTGGTTGCCCCAGACGGCCAATTTTTCGATCTCGGCCACGGCCTTGCCGGTCTTGGCAGCGATTTGTGAAGCGGCGCGGTTGTGGTCCAGGCGCAGCATGGCGGTGAAGTTCTTGGCTGGCAGATCAGGGGCCGACTTCATGGCGATGTAGGCATTGGTGTTGGCGGGGTTGCCGACGACCAGCACCTTGACGTTGCGCGAAGCAACGGCGTTCAGGGCCTTGCCTTGAGCGGTGAAGATAGCGCCGTTGATGGCCAGCAGCTCCGAGCGCTCCATGCCAGGGCCGCGGGGACGCGAGCCGACCAGCAGGGCGTAGTCGGTGTCCTTAAAGGCGGTCATTGGGTCGCTGTGGGCTTCGATGCCGGCCAGCAGCGGGAAGGCGCAGTCTTCCAGCTCCATGATCACGCCCTTCAGCGCGTTCTGGGCTTTCTCGTCAGGGATCTCCAGCAATTGCAGGATGACGGGCTGGTCCTTGCCCAGCATTTCGCCGGAGGCGATGCGAAACAGCAGGGCGTAGCCAATTTGGCCTGCGGCGCCGGTAACGGCAACGCGAACGGGTTTCTTGCTCATGTGATTGCTCCGAAGGTAGTAAAAAACTGCTGCAATAAATTCCTGCCTGGGCGAGGCTTGTGGGTGCCCTCGCTGCGCCAGCGCTTGATCTGCAAGTGTAGGCCAGTCCAAGGGAATTCCCTTGCATGGAACTGACCCGCGTGCGTGCGGCGGCGTGATTATGACGCGATGTTGCGTTTTTGCTGCTGGTCTTATGTCTTATAGAAGACGTCATGCAAATTGCAGCTGTTCTATGTGGACGGCGAGCCCCAGCCTGTGCTGCAATACCGGCCATGCCAACTTCGCCCGTCCGTTTTACTGCCAAGACCGCTGCGCCACAGGCGGGGTCGACGCTGGCCGGGCCGTCTTTCAGTCCGCTATACGCACAAATCAAAGGCTTGCTGATTGCCAGCCTGCAAGGCGGCGAATGGAAGGCGGGCGAGGCGATTCCAAGTGAGTTGGACTTGGCGGGGCGTTTCGGCGTCAGTCAAGGCACGGTACGCAAGGCCATCGACGAGATGGCGTCTGAGAATCTGCTGGTTCGCCGGCAAGGCAAGGGCACCTTTGTGGCCACCCATGCCGAGCAGAAAGTGCAATACCGCTTTTTGCGTCTGGTGCCCGATGAGGGCTCCACCAGCCTCGAGCGGCAATTGCTCGATTGCAAACGTATGCGTGCGCCTGCGGCCATCGCCAAGCAATTGCAGATGCGTGCGGGTGAGCAAATGGTGGAGGTGCGTCGCTTGCTGAAGGCGGCTGGCCGGCCGGTGGTGCTGGATGACATCTGGCTGCCGGGGCAGCTCTTCAAAGGGCTGACCACTGAGCGCCTGAATCAATATCGCGGGCCTTTTTATGGCTTGTTCGAGGCCGAGTTTGGCGTTCATATGATCCGCGCACAAGAGAAAATCCGCGCTTTGGCGGCTGATGCCGAGGTGGCGGAGTTGTTGCAAGTGCCGGTCGGTGCGCCGCTGCTGAGCGTGGAGCGGCTGTCCTTCACTTATGGCGATCGGCCGGTGGAGTTGCGCCGCGGGCTCTACCACACTGAATCACATTTCTATCGCAATGAGTTGAACTAATGCGGCATAGGGCTTTTGCACGCGTTGTAAGCCTAGCGTCTGCTGCATTGCAATAAACTCTCGGAGTTTCACGTTGATTACACAAGGTCAGGTATGACAAACACCACCAAGATTAAAGCGGCCAGACCGGTCTATCGCAATATCCACATCAGTCAGATCAGCTCCTATCGGCTGCCGCCGGCAGGCATTGTTTCCATCCTGCACCGGATCAGCGGTTTGATGATGTTTTTGCTGCTGCCTTTCGTCGTTTGGATGTTCGACATGAGCTTGACGTCGGAGATCTCTTACGACGCCTTCACCAACGCCTTTGTGGCCGGTATCGGCTTTGTGCCGGCCTGGTTCGTCAAGCTGGTGGTGCTGGGTCTGTTGTGGGGCTATTTGCATCACTTCATCGCCGGTGTGCGCCACATCTGGATGGACGCGACTCACAGCGTCTCTAAGGAGCAAGGCCACAGCACGGCAGTTATGACGCTGGCTTTGAGCGTGCTGCTGACGCTGCTGCTGGGCGCCAAGCTCTTCGGCCTGTATTGATTCGGTCAGCCGATCAAGACTGAGAAAGAAAGAAAAAACTATGAGTACTTTTGGCAGCAAACGCACCGTGGTCGGTGCGCATTACGGCTTGCGTGACTGGCTGGCGCAGCGCGTCACCGCCGTTTTGATGGCCTTGTTCACCGTGGTGGTGTTGGTGCAGTTCCTGATGCCCGGCGCGCTGGGCTATGAGCACTGGGCCGGCATCTTTGCCCAGCAGTGGATGAAGTTCCTGACCTTTGTCGTCATTCTGTCCCTGGCGTACCACGCTTGGGTCGGCACGCGCGACATCTGGATGGATTACGTGAAGCCCGTCGGCCTGCGCCTGGCTTTGCATGTGTTTACCTTGGTTTGGTTGTTGGGCTGTGCCGGCTGGGCAGTTCAAGTGTTGTGGAGAATGTGATGACGGCGGCGACTACTAATTCGATTCCTAAGCGCAAGTTCGATGTGGTCATCGTCGGCGCGGGCGGCTCTGGCATGCGTGCCTCGCTGCAACTATCGCTGGCCGGCCTGAACGTGGCGGTGCTGAGCAAGGTCTTCCCGACCCGCTCGCACACCGTGGCGGCGCAGGGTGGCGTGAGCGCCTCGCTGGGCAATATGTCCGAGGACAACTGGCACTATCACTTCTTTGACACCGTCAAGGGCTCTGACTGGCTGGGTGACCAAGACGCCATCGAGTTCATGTGCCGCGAAGCGCCCAAGGTCGTTTACGAGCTTGAGCATTTCGGCATGCCTTTCGACCGCAATGCCGACGGCACGATTTATCAGCGCCCCTTCGGTGGCCACACCGCCAACTACGGTGAAAAGCCGGTGCAGCGCGCTTGCGCCGCGGCCGACCGTACCGGTCACGCGATGCTGCACACGCTGTATCAGCAAAACGTCAAGGCCAAGACGCAGTTCTTCGTCGAGTGGATGGCGCTGGACCTGATCCGCAACGAAGCGGGCGATGTGGTCGGCGTGACCGCGCTGGAAATGGAAACCGGCGAGCTGCACATCATGGAAGCCAAGACCGTGCTGCTGGCCACCGGTGGCGCAGGGCGCATCTTCGCGGCCTCCACCAACGCCTTCATCAACACCGGTGACGGCCTGGGCATGGCGGCACGTGCCGGCATCCCGCTGGAAGACATGGAGTTCTGGCAGTTCCACCCCACCGGTGTGCATAACGCCGGCGTGCTGCTGACCGAAGGTTGCCGTGGCGAAGGTGCCATTTTGCGCAACTGCAATGGCGAGCGCTTCATGGAGCGCTATGCGCCGACGCTGAAAGACCTGGCGCCGCGCGACTTCGTGTCACGCTGCATGGACCAGGAAATCAAGGAAGGTCGCGGCTGCGGTCCCAATAAGGACTACATCGAGCTGGACATGACCCACCTGGGTGGCGAGACCATCATGAAGCGCCTGCCTTCGGTGTTCGAGATCGGCCACAACTTCGCCAACGTCGACATCACCAAGGAACCGATTCCTGTGGTGCCGACCATCCACTACCAGATGGGTGGCATCCCGACCAATATCTATGGTCAGGTGGTCGTGCCCAAGGATGGCGAACCCAATACGGTGGTGAACGGCTTGTATGCCGTGGGCGAATGCGCCTGCGTCAGCGTGCACGGCGCCAACCGCCTGGGCACCAACTCGCTGCTGGACCTGCTGGTCTTCGGTCGCGCAGCCGGCAACCACATCGTTGAGTCGGGCTTGAAGTCGCAGCAGCACAAGCCGCTGCCGGCCAATGCCGGTGCCGAATCCCTGGCCCGTATCGCCCGCCTGGACAACAGCCAGAGCGGTGAGTACGCCCAGGACGTCGCCAACGACTTGCGCCTGGCCATGCAGCGTCACGCTGGTGTGTTCCGCACCCAAGCGATGCTGGACGAAGGTGTGGTGAAGGTGGCTGAGATTGCCAAGCGTGTGGGCAACATCACGCTCAAGGACAAGTCCAAGGTTTTCAACACGGCCCGTATCGAGGCGCTGGAAGTCGAGAACTTGATCGAAGTGGCCAAGGCCACCATCGTCTCGGCAGCCGCTCGTCGCGAGAGCCGCGGCGCCCACACGGTGGATGACTACGGCGATACGCCCGCTCATCCCAATGGTCGTAATGACGAAGAGTGGATGAAGCACACCCTGTGGTATTCGGAAGGCAGTCGCCTGGACTACAAACCGGTCAAGCTCAAGCCGCTGACGGTGGATTCGGTTCCACCAAAGGTCCGCACATTCTGATGAAGTGATGGCGCAGGGCCTTGAGCGAAAGAAATCGCAGCAGGCCCTGCTGCCCACGTACTGAGAAATGACGGCCTTGAGTGGCAGCCCGAAAGCCCGAACGAGCTTCTCGCTGCCACCAACTGACTAGAACAAGGATGAAAAAATGACCAAGCGTACCTTCCAGATCTACCGCTACGACCCGGACAAGGATGCCAAGCCTTATATGCAGACCCTTGAGGTCGAGCTGGACGGCTCCGAGCGCATGCTGCTGGATGCTTTGGGCAAGCTCAAGGCGGCCGATCCGACGCTGAGCTTCCGCCGCAGCTGCCGCGAAGGCGTGTGCGGCTCTGACGCGATGAACATCAACGGCAAGAACGGTCTGGCCTGCCTGACCAATATGCGCACCTTGCCGGGCGTGATCGTCTTGAAGCCGCTGCCGGGCCTGCCGGTGGTGCGCGACCTGATCGTCGACATGACGCAGTTCTTCAAGCAGTACAACTCGATCAAGCCTTACCTGATCAACGACACGCCGCTGCCCGATAAGGAGCGCCTGCAGTCGCCTGAAGAGCGTGATGAGTTGAACGGGCTGTACGAGTGCATCTTGTGCGCCAGCTGCTCGACCAGCTGCCCCAGCTTCTGGTGGAACCCCGACAAGTTCGTCGGCCCCGCAGGCTTGCTGCAGGCTTACCGCTTCATCGCCGACAGCCGCGATGAGGCCACCTCTGATCGTCTGGACAACCTGGAAGATCCGTACCGCCTGTTCCGCTGCCACACCATCATGAACTGCGTCGACGTTTGCCCTAAGGGTCTGAACCCGACCAAGGCCATCGGCAAGATCAAGGAAATGATGGTGCGTCGCGCCATCTGATGAGCCCCGACAAGACGCCGTGCACAAAGATCGCTAAGCCTGTTATGTCTGTTGAATCCAGCCCCGTCATCGATGAGCGCGCCTTGTCCAAGCTGCGCTGGCGGTGCCGCCGCGGCCTGTTGGAGAACGATCTCTTCATCGAGCGTTTTTTTGACCGATATGCCCAAAGCCTGACCGAGTTTCAGGCCGAGGGGCTGCGTGAGTTGATGGACTTGTCCGACAACGATTTGTTGGACTTGTTATTGCGTCGCAAAGAGCCGGAAGGTGACTTGGCTCGCGACGATGTGCACGAGGTTCTGGCCCTGCTGAGAACCACCTCTTAAGAATCCCCAAGAAGCCAAAGGAAAAGCCCATGACACCGTCAGACGTCAAAGCCACCCTGTCGTTCTCCGACGGCAGCCCCTCCATGGATCTGCCGCTCTACAAGGGCAGCATTGGTCCGGATGTGATCGACATCCGCAAGTTGTACGCCCAGACCGGCAAGTTCACCTACGACCCCGGCTTCCTGTCGACCGCATCCTGCAACTCGACCATCACCTATATCGACGGTGATAAGGGCGAGCTGCTGTATCGCGGCTACCCGATTGAGCAACTGGCCACCAGCTGCGACTATCTGGAAACCTGCTACTTGCTGCTGTACGGAGAGCTGCCTAACCCCGCTCAGAAGGAAGAGTTCGTCAATCGCGTGACCAACCACACCATGGTCAACGAGCAGATGCAGTTCTTCCTGCGCGGCTTCCGCCGCGACGCGCACCCGATGGCCGTGATGACCGGCTTGGTGGGCGCTATGTCGGCCTTCTATCACGACTCGACGGACATCAATAACCCCGAGCACCGTGAAATCGCCGCCATCCGCTTGATCGCCAAGATGCCCACCCTGGTGGCCATGGCGTACAAGTACACCGTCGGCCAGCCTTACATCTACCCGAAGAATGACCTGTCCTATGCAGGCAACTTCATGCGCATGATGTTCGCCACGCCGTGTGAAGAGTACAAGCCCAATGACGTGCTGGTGCGCGCCATGGACCGTATCTTCATCTTGCATGCCGACCACGAGCAAAACGCGTCGACATCGACCGTGCGCCTGTGCGGTTCTTCCGGCACCAACCCCTTCGCGGCCATCGCCGCAGGTGTGGCTTGCCTGTGGGGCCCGGCTCACGGCGGCGCCAACGAGGCAGCGCTGAACATGCTGGAAGACATCCAGCGCAACGGCGGCGTGGCCAAGATCGGCGAGTTCATCAAGCAGGTCAAGGACAAGAACAGCAGCGTCAAGCTGATGGGCTTCGGTCACCGCGTTTACAAGAACTACGACCCGCGCGCCAAGCTGATGCGCGAAACCTGCCATGAGGTGCTGGACGAGCTGGGTCTGCATGACGACCCCATGTTCAAGCTGGCCATGGAGTTGGAGAAGATCGCGTTGGAAGACGAGTACTTCGTCGCCCGCAAGCTCTACCCCAATGTGGACTTCTACTCCGGCATCGTGCAGCGCGCCATCGGCATCCCCGTGCCTTTGTTCACAGCCATCTTCTCGCTGGCCCGCACGGTCGGCTGGATTGCCCAGCTGAACGAAATGATCGGCGACCCAGAGTACAAGATCGGCCGTCCGCGTCAGCTCTTCGTTGGCTCCGCTGCCCGCAACGTCAAGCCTATCGGCGAGCGTTGATTCGGCATTGAGTCCGGTTCTTTGGCGCGCTGACTAGCGCGCTCGAGACCCCACTCAAACCCTCGCCACTACTCCAGAAGGAGTGGTGGCGAGGGTTTTTTTTGTTTGGACTAGGTGCCCGCGCACTGCCAAGGGGCCTGGCTTTGGGCTATGCTGCGGCCCGCTAGCAAACGTTTGCCCAGCCTGGCCAGGCGTTTTTTCGTCATTCCGGGCTTAGATCGACCAGTTTTTCGACTTTTTGCGATTTTTGCGCGCAGCCTATTCACCATCAGCCCATTCGACCCGAACCTGAGTAAGCCTCTTGAGCACCATCAAAGATGTGGCGGCCCGTGCCGGTGTTTCCTTCACCACCGTGTCGCATGTGTTGAACAACACCCGGCCGGTGAGCGCCGAGGCCCGTCGCCGGGTCGAAGAAGCCGTGGAAGAAATTGGCTACCTGCCCAGCGCAGTGGCGCGCTCGCTGCGCACCAGCGAGACCAAGATCATCGGCGTGCTGGTGCCCAATGTGCAAAACCCCTTCTTTGCCGAGCTGGTGTGCGGGGTGGAGGAAAGCTGCCGGCTGGCCGGCTATTCGGTCTTTCTGTGCAATTCCGATAACGACCCCAAGCGCCAGCTGCAGTACATGCGCACGCTCTTGGAAAAGCGCGTGGATGGTTTGCTGCTGTCCTCCGCCGGGGATGACGAGGCGCTGGCCGGCATTTTCAAAATGGCCCGTGTGCCTGCCGTCACCGTGGACCGATTGGTGCCGGGTGCTCGTGCCGACCGGGTCAGTGTCGACAATAGCCAAGGTGCCTATAACGCGGTCAAGCATTTGCTGGACCTGGGACACCAGCGGGTGGCTTGCATCAGCGGCCCCGCGGAATTTGAAGTCTCGCGTGAGCGCCTGGCCGGTTGGCGCCGGGCCTTGCAAGAGCATGGCCTTCTTGCTGATGAGAACTTGGTCGTCGAAGGCGACTTCAGCAGCCAAGGCGGCTATTTGGCTGCTAGCCGTCTTCTCAAGCAAACGGGTTTTGACAGTGCAGGGCAGGGTGGATCAGCCAAGGTCGCCATCACCGCCATATTCGCTAGCAATGACTTGATGGCCATTGGTGCGTTGCGTGCTGCAGCTGAATGTGGTTTGAGTGTGCCCAGCCAGTTGTCCGTCATCGGCTTTGATGACATTGATTTATGCCGTTATGTCTTTCCGGCCCTGACCACGGTGGGCTATTCCATCAAAGCCTTGGGCCAACGCGCAGGGCAGATGCTGATTGAGCGCATTGAGCAGCCCGACGCTGGCTTCAAAGACCAGCAAATGACGCCCAGCCTGGTGCTGCGCGAAAGCACGGCCAAGCCATTCAACGCAGGCCAGTGAGCGACGGTCAGTTGGCGCCAATCAGTGGGCGACAAGCCGGCGCAAAAAGCAGTGCAAGAAGATGAACAAGATGAGTAAACCGAACGAGACAACAATCCCCGCCAGCGATGCAGCGGCGCCGCAGGCACCGGGCCGCGTGCTGGTGGTGGGCAGCATCAATATGGATATGGTGGCGCATGCCTCGCGTCTGCCGGCCCCCGGCGAAACCCTGGTGGGCCAGAGCTTTGTGATGGCGCCCGGCGGCAAAGGTGCGAATCAAGCTGTGGCCGCCGCTCGTCTGGGCGCGCAGGTGGCTTTTGTGTCCCGAGTTGGCACCCGCCAGCACGGCGCTGAGTTGCTGCAGGCCTTGGAGGCCGAAGGTGTGGATGCTTCGGCTGTCGCCCGTGACCCGGCGGCGCTTCCGGGTGTGGCCGTCATCATGGTAGCCAGCGAAGGCGGCGAGAACGCCATCGTCTACGTGCCCGGCAGCAATGCAGATTTGACGCCCGCTGATGTGCAAGCCGCTGCTGCTCAATTCCAGCCCGGTGCGGTGGTAGTGGCTCAGCTGGAAGTGCCGGTGCCGGCGATTCAGCAGGCTTTTGAGTTGGCGCGCGCCGCAGGTGCTCGCACGGTTTTGAACGCCGCGCCGGCCCTGGCCGTGCCGACGGCCTTGCTGGCCCTGTGCGACTGGCTGGTGCTCAACGAAACCGAGGCCCAACAGTTGGCCGGCACCGAGGATGTGGAAGCCGCCGCACGCCTGTTGCAGGCGCGCGGCGCCCGTGAGTTGCTGGTGACCCTGGGCGCGGCGGGTGTGTTGATGCTCGACGCTGCGGGTCAGATGCAGCGCCTGCCGGCCACGGCCGTCAAGGCGGTCGACACGGTCGGCGCCGGCGACACTTTCGTTGGTGGCCTGGCCACCGGTTTGGCTGAAGGCTGCTCAGCCGAGCAAGCGGTGCGCTTGGGCATGGCTGCAGCCGCCATCGCGGTGAGCCGCAGCGGCGTGCAAAGCGCCATGCCGCTGCGCGCCGAGTTGCCCGCTGAATTCGCATCCACGAGGAGCCTCGCATGAGCCAACAAACATCCCCATTGCAAGTCATTTTCGACACCGATCCCGGCATCGACGATGCCATGGCCCTCTATCTGCTGGCGCGCCACCCAGCCCTGCGCCTGCGAGCCATCACCACCGTGTTCGGCAATGCCTCGGTGGCGGTGACCACCCGCAATGCCCGTGCCCTGTGCGGCCTGTATGGCTTGGATGCCTCGCAGGTGTTGGTGGCTGCCGGTGCCGCCGGTCCCTTGCTGCCAGAGGCCGAGCGTGAGCATTCCACCCATGTGCACGGGAATGACGGCCTGGGTGGCAAGGCCGAGGTCGCCGTGGCTGCCACGGCCGAACTGCATCCGCTGGACTCGCGCCCGGCGCATCATCTGATCTGCGATATGGTCAATGCCGAGCCCGGCCAGATCACCTTGATCGCCGTGGGCCCGATGACCAATCTGGCCCTGGCCTTGCGCCATGACCCCAGCATCGCCGCCAAGGTCAAGCAAGTCATCGTGATGGGTGGCGCCTTCGGCATTGAAGGCCGAAGCGGCAATGTCACGCCGGTGGCTGAAGCCAACATGATCAATGATCCCGAAGCGGCCGACATCGTCTTCACCGCCAACTGGCCCGTCGTCATTGTTGGCCTGGACGTGACCCAGGCCGTGGTGATGAGCCAGGATCACCTGGCAGCGCTGCAAGGGCGCGGCGGCGCGGTGGGCGACTTCCTCTGGCAAGCCACTCGCCATTACCAAGATTTCTACCATTCGGTGGACGGCATCACCGGCATCTACGCCCACGATGCCAGCGCGATTGTCTATGCCATCGAGCCGGCGGCCTTCACCCTGCGAGCCGGCCCGGTACGCGTGGCGCTGGAAGGCATTGCGCGTGGCCAGACGATTCAAAGCCTGCGCGCGCCCGGCCGCCAGCCGGAAGCTTGGGCGCAGGCGCCCTCGCAGCAAGTCTGCGTAGCGGTGCAGAGCCAGCGGGTGCTCGATCTGTTTGATCAGGCCTTCGACGCCGCCGCAAACGACTAAAGTTCATGCTCGCCACTTGGCGAGCTTTGTTTTTCCAGGAGTAGCTTTCAATGCCTAACACCACCACCATCCTCAAAGCCCGCTGGCTGCTGCCGATGAGCCCGGGCAGCTCGGTGCTCGACCACCATGCGCTGGTGATGCAGGGCGAGCGTATCGCCGCCGTTTTGCCTTGGGCGCAAGCCGAGGCGCAGTACCCGGATGCGTCCCGCGTCGAACTGGGCGAGCATGTGCTGATCCCTGGCCTGATCAACGGTCACACCCATTCCGCCATGTCTTTGCTGCGCGGCGTGGCCGACGATGTGCCCCTGATGGACTGGCTCAACAACCATATCTGGCCGCTGGAAAAGAAGTGGGTCAGCGATGACTGGACCTACCAGGGCTCGCTGCTGAGCGCCTGCGAGGCGCTGCGTGGTGGCGTGACTTATCTCAACGATATGTATTTCTTCCCTGCCGCCATGGCGCGGGCAGCGATTGACAGCGGCGTGCGCGCCGGTGTCTCCATCAATGTGATCGACTTCCCCACCGGCTACGCGGCCAACGCGGCCGAGTACATCGCCAAAGGCTTGGAAGCCTACGAGCAGTTCAAGAACGAAAAGCTGCTGGACTGGACCTCGGCTCCGCATGCGCCTTACACCGTGTCGGACGAGACCTTTGTGCAATTGCGCGATCTGCGCGACCGCCTGAACCTGCAGATGCACTGCCACATCCACGAAACGCAGTTCGAGGTCGACGAGAGCGTCAAGCAGCACGGCATGCGCCCGCTGGAGCGCCTGAACAAGCTGGGCCTGCTGGACGAGCGCATGATGGCGGTGCACATGGTGCATTTGAACGAGGCCGAAATCGCCATGCTGGCCAAGCAGCGTGTGCACCTGGTGCACAACCCCAACTCGAATATGAAGCTGGCCTCGGGCGTGTGCCCGGTCACGGCGCTGGAAGAGGCGGGCGTCAACACCATTCTGGGCACCGATGGCGCGGCCTCGAACAACCGCCAAGACATGTTCGGTGAGATCCGCGCGGCCGCCTTGCTGGCCAAGGGCGTGACGCAGAACTCCACCACCGTCAGCGCGCGCACCGCGCTGGAGATGGCCACCATTCGCGCCGCCAAGGCCATGGGCCGTGAAGCGGATCTGGGCTCGCTGGAAGTGGGCAAGCTGGCCGACGTGGTGGCCGTGAGCCTGAGCGCGCTGGAATGCCGCCCGGTCTACAACCCCGAGGCGCAGCTGGTCTATGTGGCGGGCCGTGAGCATGTGTCCGACGTGTGGGTCGGCGGCCGCCGCGTGCTGCAGGACCGGGTGTTGACCCAGGTCGAGCAGGCCGATGTGCTGGATCGCATCGAGCACATCGTGGCGCAGATGCAGGCGCAACGCTGATCGAGGCTGAGGCTGACCGTTTCGCGTCGGCCTGACCACCGCCTGAAAGGGGCGGAGATCGCCCGAAACGCCGCTTTGCACAGCCCCGCCTGTCCACACCAGCTGTGGGTAACTATGGGGATGGCCACTGGAGTCTTGGGCAGGGGCCCGTAGGCATCGAGGATTCCCTGCCTTGCCTCAAAATGTGGCGCTGGTGGCGAAGCGAAAAAAAAATGGGCCTGCGCTTGCAGGCCCTTTTTGCTTTCAGTGCAGCTGACTCAACCCGGCATGAAATGCACGCGCTTGGCGATCAGCACGCCGTTCGTCAGGCTGCCCTTGATTTCCAGCTTGACGCCGTTGGCCAATTTGGCGGCGCTGCCGTCGATGAACTCAACGCTGCTGCCGCTGGCATCAACCTTTTGCCCTGCAAGCATGAAGTTAGCGCTGCTGCTGAAGTCGGTCACCAGGCCGGCCAGATAAAGCACATCGCCACCCGCGGCGTCTTTCTCTGGTTTCTCGATTTCAATCGACAGGGCCGTCAGCACCGGCTTGCCGTCCACCGTCGTCAAGCTGGCCTTGACGCTGACCTTGGCGCCGTTCTTCAAGTCGGCCAGGGTGCTGCCGCTGGGCTGCAACTGGGTGGTGTTGCTGATCAGAACGGTATTGCTGCCGACTTGGAAGCTGCTGCTACTGGCATTGAAGATGAGGCCAGAGAAGCCCACTGTGCGGGTGCCACCCGGGTTGGCGCTGGCGGCAGAGCCCTTCATGCTGGTGACGGTGAAGACATTGGTGGTGGCGTCAAAGCTGCCCTCAACGCTCAGCACCATGCCATTGGCCAAAGTGCTCAGGCTCAGTCCACCCTCAAAGCTGAACTTGGTGGCATCGGTCCATTGCACCGTCACACCCAGCAAGCTCAGCTTCTTATTAGCCAGATCCAGGCCGCTGATGGCGCCTTGCAGGCTGGCGGGTTTGTTGGCCGGCGGGGCTTGCACCTCGATCTCCTTGGCCACGACGCCGCTGCTGGTGAGCTGCCCCGTTACTTTGAGCCAGGTGCCGGTGGCGATGTCCGCTGCCTTGCCCTTGCTGAAGCTGGCTTTGCTGCCGTCCACCACTGTGCCGCGCAAGGTGAAGTTGGCGATGGAGACAAAGTCGGTCACCTGGCCGCTGAGTTGCGCCTTCAAGGCGGTTTCCGGCTTGAACACTTTCAGGCTGGTGGCTTTCAATACCCCGGCACTCAGCGCACCTTGGGCATAGGCTTGCGCCCCGTTGACCACATCGGCGGCGACCGTGCCCTCCTTCAGCGTCGCGCTGCTGGCATCGACCTGCACATCACCGATGCGCAGCGAAGCCAGTGACTGGAAGTCGCTGATCTGACCGCCAATGGCCAGGTCCGGGCTATCGGGCAATTTCTTGCTGCGCACTTCGACGGCGCTGGCCGTCAGCACGGTGCTGCCTCCCGTTGTGGTCGGCGCGCTCTTGGCGACCACGCTGACCAGCTTGCCGTTCTCAATCACGGCACCGCTGGGCAGCAGCTTGGCTGCGCTGTAGTCCACGCTGACGCTGCTGTTTCCGGCGAGCGTGAAGCGCTTGTTGGCACTGTCCAGGCCTTGCACGGCGCCGCTGAGGCGGTAGATCTCGCTGCCGTCTTTGAGGCGGCGCTCGATGCGGGTGGCGCTGATGCTGCCGTCGCTGGCGACCGTGCCCGAGACCTTGAGCAGATCGCCCACCGCCAACTGGCTCAAGGCATTGAAGCCTTCGAACACGGTAGGCAAGGGGCCGCTGGCGGTGGCGCTGACCACCTTGATGGTTTGGCCGAACACATTCAGGCTGCCGGCGCTGGTGTCGATGGCGCTGAGCGTGCCGACCAAGGCGAAGTTCACGGACAGGTTCTGCAGCACGCCGTCTTTCAATTCGGCCTGCACCCGCATGCCGGTGCGTAAATCACCCAGGGTGGCTTGGCTGCTGGCTTCGGGGTTGTTGGCGATGGCGACTTTGGCGCCGCTGTCGTCGAAGCGTTGGCCATCGATGATGACGCTGCCAAAGCCGGTGATCGTGCCTTCCACCAGGCTGGCGGCTGAGGCGGCTGGCGCGGGTGGGCTCGTCGGTGCCGGGCTAGGCGCAGGCGTTTCAGCGCTGCTGCTGGAGCCGCTGCCGCCGCCGCATGCCGCCAAAGCGGCCGCAGCCAGCAGGCTGATGATGATGTCGGCGGGACGACGCCAAGCCAGGGATTGGTTTTTTTTCATGGACCAGGACCTCAAAGACTGCTGAGAAGCCACCGCGAGTGGCAGTGGCACTGCGCACTCGCCGGCGGGGAGGGCTGGCGGGTGCTGTTCTCAATGTACGGAAGGCGCACAAGTTGTGGTGCGCGAGTTGTGTCTAGATGCAACTTCCGGCGTGGCTAGACCGTGCTTTTTGTCACAGGATTCGACTGGCGTGTTTGAACGGTATTCGCCCCAGCATGAGCGGCGACGCAGGCAGGCGCAGGACGCTGCAAGCGGCTGCGACGCTGAGTAATCGCAAGTTTGCGGCGGGGAAGCGGAAAGCATGCCAGTCATCGGTAAAATCCCGGGCTTTGGTGCTCAAGCGTGGTGCAGTCCACGAGCTTGATCCCAGCAGTTTTTCAAATTTTTGCAATCAAAGCGTTGTAGCCCAGCGCGCCAACCCAGCCCCGGGACCCCATGGCCACTCATAAGCATTTGCTTTCTTTCGAGGGCGGCAACGCTCTGTCAGCGTTCCGCTCCCAAGCCTTGCTGCCGCAATTGCAGGCCATTCACGAAGGTGTGAAGGCGGTCCACGCCCGCCATGTGCATTGGGTCTGGAGCGATGTCGCTCTGGCGGAAAGCGATGCGGCCAAGCTGGCCGCGCTGCTGAACTACGGCGATGCCTATGTCGGCGGCAATGAGGGCAGCCTGGTGGTGGTGGCCCCGCGTTTGGGCACCGTCAGCCCCTGGGCCTCGAAGGCGACCGACATCGCCCACAACTGCGGCCTGAGCCAAATCCACCGCGTCGAGCGCGTGACCGAGTACCGCATCGTCCTGAAGTCCGGCCTCTTGGGCGGCGTCAAGACACTGAACCAGGCGGAGCTGATCGCCTGCGCCGCGCTGCTGCATGACCGCATGACCGAAAGCGTGCTGCTGGCGCGCGAAGACGCCGCCCATTTGTTCGACGAAAAGGCCGCGCAGCCGCTCGAACATGTGGACGTGTTGGGACAGGGCAGGGCGGCGCTGGAAGCCGCCAACGTGACCTTCGGTCTGGCCTTGTCGGTCGACGAAATCGACTACCTGGAAGCCGCCTTCAAGACGCTGAAACGCAACCCCAGCGATGTCGAGTTGATGATGTTTGCGCAGGCCAATTCCGAGCATTGCCGCCACAAAATCTTCAATGCCAAGTTCACTGTGGACGGCGTGGATCAGCCGCTGAGCCTGTTCGGCATGATCCGCAATACCGAGAAGCTGAGCCCCCAGCACACCGTCAAGGCCTATTCTGACAACGCCTCGGTGATGGAAGGCCATTTGATCGAACGCTGGATGCCCGCCGGCGACCAGCGCGCCCCGCAGTACCAGGCGCGTGAAGAGTTGGCCCATGTGCTGATGAAGGTCGAGACGCACAACCACCCGACCGCCATCTCGCCATTCCCTGGTGCTTCCACTGGTGCAGGTGGTGAGATCCGTGACGAAGGCGCCACCGGCCGCGGCTCCAAGCCCAAGTCGGGCCTGACCGGCTTCTCGGTCTCCAATTTGCACCTGCCGGGCCTGAGCGAACCTTGGGAGCAGAACCCGGTCGGCAAGCCCGCGCATATCGCCAGCGCCTTGCAAATCATGATCGAAGGCCCGCTCGGTGGCGCGGCTTTCAACAACGAATTCGGCCGCTCCAATCTGAACGGCTATTTCCGCGTCTACGAGCAGAACGTGGACGGCGTGCAGCGCGGCTATCACAAGCCCATCATGATCGCCGGCGGCCTGGGCGCGATTCGCGCCGACCAGTGCGAGAAGATCGAGTTCCCGGCTGGCAGTTTGCTGATTCAGCTGGGCGGCCCCGGCATGCGCATCGGCATGGGGGGCAGTGCTGCCAGTTCCATGGCGGCGGGCACCAACACGGCCGACCTGGACTTCGACTCGGTGCAGCGCGGTAACCCCGAAATTGAGCGGCGCGCGCAAGAGGTGATCAACCATTGCTGGGGCCTGGGCGGCAAGAACCCCATCCTGGCCATCCACGATGTGGGTGCCGGCGGTATCTCCAATGCCTTCCCCGAATTGGTCAATGACGCCCATCGCGGTGCCTTGTTCGATCTGCGCAAAGTGCCGCTGGAAGAAAGCGGTATGGCGCCCAAGGAAATCTGGTGCAACGAGAGCCAGGAGCGCTATGTGCTGGCGATTGCACCCGACAGCCTGGAGCTGTTCCGCAGCATGTGCGAGCGTGAGCGTTGCCCCTTCGCCGTGGTGGGCGTGACCACCGAGCAGCGCGAGTTGGTGCTGGAAGACGGCTTGGCCAAGGGCACTGACAGCGAGTTTGCCGTCAATATGCCCATGGACGTGCTGCTGGGCAAGCCGCCCAAGATGCACCGCGAGGTCTCGCGCCTGGCCCGCTCGGGCGGCACGCTGGACCTTAGCGGTACCAGCCTGGAGAAGGCCGCATTTGACGTGCTGCGCCACCCCACCGTGGCCTCCAAGCGCTTCCTGATCAGCATCGGTGACCGCAGCGTGGGCGGCCTCAATAGCCGTGACCAAATGGTCGGCCCCTGGCAGGTGCCGGTGGCGGATTGCGCCGTCACCCTGGCTGACTTCAAGGGCTTCGCCGGTGAAGCCTTCGCCCTGGGCGAGCGCACGCCGCTGGCCTCGATTGACGGCCCGGCCTCCGGCCGCATGGCGGTGGCGGAAGCCATCACCAATTTGCTGTCCGCACCGATCGAGCTGCCGCGCGTCAAGCTCAGCGCCAACTGGATGGCTGCCTGCGGCGAGCCAGGCGAAGACGCAGCGCTGTTTGACACCGTCCATGCCGTGGGCATGGAGCTGTGCCCGGCCTTGGGCATTTCGATTCCGGTCGGCAAGGATTCCTTGTCCATGCGCACACGCTGGACCAAGGACGACGGCCAGGTGCAGCAAGTCACTGCGCCGGTGTCGTTGATCGTCACCGCCTTTGCCTCGGTGGCCGATGTGCGCGCCACGCTGACGCCCGAATTGCGCCGTGATCAGGGCGATACCTGCCTGATTCTGGTTGATCTCGGCCAAGGCAAACATCGCATGGGTGGCTCTATCCTGGCCCAAGCCTTGAACCAGTTTGGTGGCACTGTGCCGGATCTGGACGACGCCGCTTTGCTGAAGAATTTGGTGACGGCCGTGAATGCCTTGCGCGCCGAAGGCAAGCTCTTGGCTTACCACGACCGTGGCGATGGCGGCCTGTGGGCCACGGCCTGCGAGATGGCTTTTGCCGGCCATACGGGTGTGAGCCTGAATGTGGACATGCTGGTCACCGAAGGTGACGGCGTCAGCGACAGCCGCGCCGATGTGGGTGATTCCAAGAACTGGGCCAGCCAGGTCAGCGCCCGCCGTGAAGAGCTGACGCTCAAGGCCTTGTTCACCGAAGAGCTGGGCGTGGTTTTGCAAGTGCGGGTGAGCGAGCGCGACAGCGTGCTGCAGACCCTGCGCGCGCACGGCTTGTCCAAGTGCAGCCATGTGGTTGGCAAGCCCAATGCCAATGGTCAGATGGAAGTCTGGCGCGATGCCAAGAAGGTGTTCGCCGCGCCGCTGGAAGCCCTGCACAAGAGCTGGGACGAGGTGTCCTGGCGCATTGCCAGCTTGCGCGACAACCCGGCTTGCGCTCAGAGCGAGCACGAGCAGGCCGGCCTCGCGGCCGACCCGGGTCGCCATGTGCACCTGAGCTTTGATCCGAATGAGGATGTGGCCGCGCCCTTCATCAATGTCGGCGCCAAGCCCAAGCTGGCCATCCTGCGCGAGCAGGGCGTGAACTCCCACGTCGAGATGAGCTACGCCATGGCCAAGGCCGGCTTTGATACCTACGACGTGCACATGAGTGACTTGCAGGCCGGCGCGGTCAGCCTGGCCGAGTTCAAGGGCTTTGTGGCCTGCGGCGGCTTCAGCTACGGCGACACCCTGGGTGCCGGCGAAGGCTGGGCGCGCTCGGTGATGTTCAACCCGGTGTTGGCGGACCAGTTCAAGGCCTTCTTCGCCCGCCAGGACAGCTTTGCCCTGGGTGTGTGCAATGGCTGCCAGATGATGGCCGCACTCTCGCCCATCATCCCCGGCGCCCAAGACTGGCCCAAGTTCACTCGCAACCGCAGCGAGCAGTTCGAAGCCCGCTTGGCCATGGTGGAAGTGCTGGAAAGCCCCAGCCTCTTCTTCCAAGGCATGGCCGGTTCACGCCTGCCGATCGCTGTGGCTCACGGTGAAGGCTTTGCCGACTTCTCTCAGCGCGGCGACGCCGCCAAGGTGGCGCGTGCCATGCGCTATGTGGACAACGCTGGCCGGCCCACCGAGGTCTATCCGCTCAACCCCAACGGAAGCCCGGATGGCCTGACTTCGGTGACCACGGCGGATGGCCGCTTCACCGTGCTGATGCCGCACCCGGAGCGCGTGTTCCGCAATGTGCAGATGAGCTGGACTTCGGGCGACGCGGGCGACTTGAGCCCCTGGATGCGCATGTTCCGCAATGCGCGTCGTGCGATCGGCTAATTAGCCGGAGCAGTTGAACGGAGGGGCTCCTCGGCCCCTCCAGTGCGCCACAAATACGCCATCAATGTGCCATCAATGCGCCATCATCGGCGCCTTGATGGGCAAGCGCATCACAAAGCGGCTGCCCGCGCCGGGCTCGCTCTGCAGCTCGATCTGTCCGCCCAAGATACCGGTCACGATGTTGTAGACGATGTTCAGGCCCAGGCCGGTCCCGCCCTGACCCATCTTGGTGGTGAAGAAGGGGTCGAAGGCGCGGCGCCGAACTTCGGCACTCATGCCCTTGCCGTTGTCGCTCACGCTGAGGATGACGATGGCCGGCTCGCTCGGGTCGATGTGGGCTTCGATGCGCAGGCGCTGCGCAGGCGCAGAGCGGTCATCGTCGGCAGCATCATTCTTCCTCTCCTTGTGCTCAGCCGTGGGGGGATCGAAGGCGTGGATCATGGCATTCATGATCAGATTGGTCAGCACCTGGCCCAGCGGGCCCGGGTAGCTGTCCAAGGCTTCTTCCAACTGAATCTGCTGCTCGATTTGCAATGGCGACTTGCGCAGTTGCGCGCCGAGCAGGCTCAAGACATCACTGACCAAGGACTGCAGGGTGAAGCTGCGGCGCTGCGCCGTGGCTTGGTCGACCGACACTTGCTTGAAATGCGCCACCAATTCGGTCGCCGTGCTCATGCTGCGCAAGAGGATGCTGCAAGCGGTTTGCGCATCGGCGAGGTAGGCATCCAGCACGGAGCGGCGAATCTGGCCGGCGTCGAAATCGTGCCGGACTTGCTGGGTCAAGCTCTCCAGGGTGGAGGCCGTGGTCAGGCAATTGCCCAGTGGCGTGTTGAGTTCATGCGCAATGCCTGCCACCAGCGAGCCCAAGGCGGCCATTTTTTCTGAACGCATCAACTCGGCTTGGGCTTGGCGCAAGGTGACCAGGGCTTGTTGCAGCTCGGCTGTGCGCTTGTCCACGCGCATTTCCAGCTCCACATTCAAGGTCACCAAGTCGCGCTGGGCTTGGCGTTGGGCGCTGACGTCGCGGGCAATGCATAGCCAGCCCTTGAGCTTGCCATCTTGCTCGCGCATCAGATTGACGGTC
Source organism: uncultured Roseateles sp. (assembly GCF_945956965.1). Classification (GTDB taxonomy): domain Bacteria; phylum Pseudomonadota; class Gammaproteobacteria; order Burkholderiales; family Burkholderiaceae_C; genus Paucibacter_A. The sequence continues at coordinate 49,215 of NZ_CAMFJS010000015.1, read as the reverse complement.
ATGGAGACTTCCAGTTCGGTCCCATCTTTGCAAATGAAGGTCCAGAAACTGGTCTGTGTATCAAAGGCTTGGACAGCCGCGGGGTCCACGCGCATGAGCGTGCGTTCGCCGTCCCGGATCAGCTGGACACCTCTCGCCAGCAATTCCTCCTCGCGATGCAGCAGGCTGATGCAGTGCTGCAGCATTTCGTCCTCGGCATAGCCCAGCATCAGCTGGGCGCCGCGATTGAAGAGCTCGATTTGGCCCTCCATATCGGTGACGATGATGGCGACCTCGCGGGCCGAATCCAGCACCGCTTGCAAACGGTCTTTGGCGGCACTCAGCGCCGCCTCAGAAGCGCGCAGGGCCAGCTCAGCGCTCTTGGTCGCTGTGATGTCGCGGCCGGTGCCTCGGTAGCCGGTGAAGCGGCCTTGCTCATCAAAAATGGGTGAGCCGGAAATGCTGATGTAGCGCATCTCTCCGGTGGGCAGGCGCCGGCCGTAGCCGAAATCCCGGAAGGGCTCGTGGCGCTCCAGCGTCGCAATGTGCTCGGTCCAGTCAACGTCGACGCCAGCCTGGGGGCCTTCCCAGCGCCTTTGCCCGATCAGGCTCGGGGTGTACTTGCGAAGTTCGGGGTCTGTTTCACGCGAGTAGTAAACAAAGCGGAACTCCGCATCTTGCTCCCAGACCCAGTCGCTGGAAATCTCGGTCAGGCTGCGGAAGCGCTGCTCGGTCGCTTGCAAGGCCTGTTGCTGATCGCGGATTTGCTGGATGTATTGGTTCAGCGCCTGGTTCTGCGCTTGCAAATGCTGACGGCGCTGCACCAGCAGCGCGGCCAGCAGGGACAGCGCCGCGCTGGCCAGCAGGCCGGCAATCATCTCGGCATCCAACCAGGCACTGGCTGCCGCACGGCTTTGCTTGGGGTAGGCGGAGATGGCCCAGGTGGCGCCAGGCAAACGCACAAACTGCGTCACCGCCAAGGCTTCTTGGGCGAGGCTGGCATCGCCCCAAATGCAGGCGCCAAGGCCCAAGTCATTCGGCTTCAATTGAAACAGCGCGAGGCGCAGTGGCGACTCTTCGCTCAGCCCGGCTGCTTGTACAAAGCGAGGCAGATCCGCCACCACCGAAACGACGCCCCAATAACTGGGGGGCTGGCCCTGTGGGCCGGCAAAGAAGACCGGCGTGCGTTGGATGATGCCTTCGCCGCCTTGCACCAGTTTGACCGGGCCCACCAACAAGGGGCGCCCTTGCTCCTGGGCCTGTTTGACCTGCGCGTACTGTGCCGGGATGCTGGCATAGCTCAAGCCCAGCACCGCGGCATTGCCATCCAGGGGGTAGACATAACGCACCACATCATCGGGCGCGACGACAATGCTGCGTACCTGCGGCAGCAGGTTGACCACACGCTGGCTGAGCGCATCAAAGCGCTCGGCGCTGATGCCGCGGTCCAGCTGAATCATGGCCTCCAGACCCAGGGTGGGTCCAAAGGTCGCTTGGGCGACAGCTTCAAGGCGGGTGCGTACCGCGCTGAGGGCCTCGTGGACCCGGCTCTGCTCGCTGGCCACGCGCTGCTGTTGGCGAGCCAGCCCCAGGGCGAGACACAGGGACAGGCCGGTCAGTGCGGTCAGCACGGTGACCCAGTGCGCCCAGGCCCCATGCTTGGCGGCATAGGCGGGGGGGCGAACTGCAGGATTGTCGAGGACGGTGTCCCCGCTCGAATCAAGGCTCATGGGCCGCTTACCTATCGCTTCAGTCTCGGCGCTTTGACGGTATCACAGCCGGACTGAAATTGGCGACCTTGGCGCCGCCTGTGCGCTGATTCGGCCAGCGCGCCCGCCTCAGTCAGATTCGCCCAACTGCAGCACCTGCTTGCGAGTCTTGCCCTCATTCCACAGCGTGAGCGTGACGCGCTCGCCGACCTGGCGCTGCTCCAGCAGGTTAAGCATCTCATCGAGATCGCGCACCGGCTGATCGTTGATGGCGGTGATGACATCGCCCTGGATCAGCCGCCCATTGCGTTCGCGGGCGAACACCTGCAGGCCGGCCTTGGCCGCCGGGCTGCCCGGGTTGACGCGCACCAGCGCCACGCCCTTGGGCAGATTCAGCGCCTGATTCACATTCGGCGCCGCAGCCGTCACGCCCAGGGCAGGGCGGATGATGCGGCCATCGCGGATCAGGCGCGGCACGATGCGGTTGACCTCATCGACGGGAATCGCGAAGCCAATGCCCGCACTGGCGCCGCTGGGGCTGTAAATGGAGGTGTTGACGCCGATCAGCCGCCCGGCCGAATCCAGCAGCGGGCCACCCGAGTTGCCGGGATTGATGGCCGCATCGGTTTGAATCGCGCCGCGAATCATGCGCCGGGTGACCGATTCGATCTCCCGGTTGAGGGCGCTGACGATGCCCAGGGTCAACGTCTGGTCCAAGCCGAAGGGATTGCCGATGGCATAGACCGATTGCCCGACCTGCAAATCGCGGCTGCTGCCAATGGCAATGGCTTGCAGCTTTTCCTTGGGCGCGTCGATGCGCAAAACGGCCAGGTCGCGGTCAGGGAACACGCCCACCAGGGTGGCCGGGTAGCTGGCCTCGTTGGAGAGCATCACCACTGCCGAGCTGCCGCCCTGGATCACGTGGAAATTCGTCACCACATGGCCGGCTTCGTCCCAGATGAAGCCGCTGCCCGTGCCTTGGGGCTGCTCGGTGATGTGGAGGGAGAACATGTCCCGGGTGCGCGCCAGGGTGGTGATGTGCACCACCGAGGGCGAGACCTTTTTGAATACATTCACATGGTTCTGCTCGGTGGCATCCAGCGGCCCGCGAGGCTGCACGGCGCGCGGCTCGGCTTGGGGCTTGCTCTGCGCACTTTGCGGCGCCAGCCAGCTATAGCCCAGCAGGCTCAAAGTCAGCAGCAGGGCCAGGGAGAGAACGGCTTTGTTTTGACGAGACATGGCGGTGGTTCAGATAGCGCTCAATTGATTCAAGTGGCGAGGCTGCGCCGCTGACATAGACTGGCGCGCCGCGTACCGCCATTGTGCCGAATTGAACCGTGACTGCCTCGCCTGCCCCTGTAGTGCGCTTGATGCGCTTTGACCGACTCGATGCCTTGCGCGGCCTGGCCATCGTCTGGATGGCCATCTTTCATTTCTGTTTCGACCTCAATCACTTCGGCTGGATCCGGCAAGACTTTTACCGCGACCCGGTCTGGACCGGCCAGCGCAGCGCCATCGTCAGCTTGTTTTTGCTTTGCGCCGGCATGGGGCAAGCCTTGGCCTTGCATCAAGGCCTCAGCTGGCCACGTTTTTGGCGCCGCTGGGGGCAAGTGGCGGGCTGTGCCTTGTTGGTGAGCCTGGGCTCCTATCTGATGTATCCGCGCAGCTTCATCAGCTTCGGCGTGCTGCACGGCATGGCGGTGATGCTTTTACTGCTGCGCGTGGCCGGGCCGCGCTTGTCGAATCTGGGCGGTCTGCTGCTGGGCTTGGCGGCTTTGCTGCTGCCGTTATGGCTGCAGCATGAATTCTTTGACAGCCGCTGGACCAATTGGCTGGGCCTCGTGACCCACAAGCCCATCACCGAGGACTATGTGCCCGTGCTGCCCTGGCTGGGCGTGATGCTCTGGGGCTTTGTGCTGGGCCGTTGGCTGTTGCAGTCTCGCCCGGCTGTATTGACCGGCGCGCTGCCGGCATTCGCACGCCCGCTGGCGGTTTTGGGCCGATGGTCATTGAGTTTTTACATGGTCCATCAGCCCGTCTTGATCGGATTGCTCATGCTAGCGGCTACGATGCGGGCATGAGTTCCAACAAAATCCTGTTCGGCTTCCACGCCGTCACGGTGCGTCTGAAGACGCATCCCACCACCATTTCCGAGATCCATGTCGATGCAACGCGGCGCGACCAGCGCATGAAGCAGTTCATCGAGCGGGTCAAATCCAGCGGGACCAAGCTGATCGAAAGCGACGATGACCGCATCGCGAAGATCGCCGGCACCACCCGTCACCAAGGCGTGGTCGCCAAGGTTCAGGCCGTGGCCCTGGCCAATACCTTTGACGATGTGATGGACAACATCCAGGGCATGCCCATGCTCTTGGTGCTGGACGGTGTGACCGATCCGCACAATCTGGGTGCCTGCCTGCGCGTGGCCGATGGCGCCGGCGCTCAAGCCGTGATGGCGCCCAAGGACCATGCCGTTGGCCTCAACGCCACGGTGGCCAAGGTGGCCAGCGGTGCGGCTGAGACCGTGCCCTATGTGATGGTGACCAATCTGGCCCGCACCCTGGGTGAGTTGAAGGACTTTGATATTTGGGTGGTCGGCACCTCCGACCAGGCCGAGAAGTCGATTTACGACCTCGACCTGAATCGCCCGGTGGCCCTGGTGCTGGGCGCAGAAGGTGACGGCCTGCGTCAGCTGACCGCCAAGACTTGCGATGAGCTGGTGCGCATCCCCATGGCCGGTGGGGTGGAAAGCCTCAATGTCTCGGTGGCCGCAGGCGTGTGCCTGTACGAAGTGGCGCGCCAACGCGCCGCAGCCGCCAAAAAGACAAACAGCTGAGCACGAAGGAGTTTCACACCATGGCTGTCATTGAAGTTCAACACCCACTCGTCAAGCACAAGATCGGCTTGATGCGCGAGAACGACATCTCGACCAAGAAGTTCCGTGAACTCACCGGCGAGGTGGCTCGCTTGCTGGCCTACGAGGCCACGGCCGACTTCCCGCTTGAAAAGACCACCATCGACTGCTGGAGTGGCCCCACCGAGGTGGATCAGATCGCTGGCCGCAAGGTCACCGTGGTGCCGATTCTGCGCGCCGGCCTGGGCATGCTGGACGGCGTGCTGGACATGATCCCGAATGCCAAGATCAGCGTCGTGGGCCTGGCCCGCGACCATGAGACCCTGCAGCCGGTGCATTATTTCGAGCGCTTTGTCGGCCAGCTGGATGAGCGCACCGCGCTGATCGTCGATCCGATGCTGGCGACCGGTGGCTCGATGATTGCCACCATCGACCTGCTCAAGCGCCGTGGCTGCAAGGACATCCGCGCCCTGGTGCTGGTGGCTGCGCCCGAAGGCGTCAAGGCCCTGCACGACGCCCACCCCGATGTGCGCTGCTGGACGGCCACCGTCGACAGCCACCTGGATGAGCATGGCTACATCATCCCCGGCCTGGGTGACGCTGGCGACAAGATCTTCGGCACCAAAGAGTAAGTCTAAGAAGAGGGCTGGGCTCAGACCCAGCCCAAAGCCCCCAGCACGCCGCCGCCCAGCACCAGCCAGACCAGGCTGATGCGGGTCTTGGCCGTCAGCAGCACGGTGGCGGCCATCAAGCCCAGGGTGAACCAGCGATGCTCAGGCTGGCGCAGATAGGGCTCAGCCAGCAAATAGCCGGTGGCGATCAGCAGGCCTAAGGTGATGGGCGCCATGCCGGACTTGAAGGCGCGCACACCCAGGCTGTCTTGGTTCTTCTGGGCCCAGCGAGTGGCCGCCAGCACCAGGGTGGTGGAGGGCAGCATGATGCCCGCCAGCGCCGCCAGCGCGCCGCTCAAGCCCGCGATATTCCAGCCCAGTACGGCCACGAACAAGATATTTGGGCCAGGCGCGGCTTGCGCCAGGGCGATGGAATTGGTGAACTGCAGGTCGCTCAGCCAATGCTGCTGCCCCACCAGATAGCGGTGCATTTCCGGCGCGGTAGAAATGGCCCCGCCGATGGACAGCAGGGACAGGGTCAGAAAGTGCAGAAACAGCGGCAGCAACTCGGGCGGCAAACTCATGCTTTGAGCCTCCGCCAAGCCGCCCACATGCCCAGCGGGCCCAGGCAGGCCAGCACCCAGGGCAAGGGCAGGCGCAGCACGGCGATGGCCAAGATGGTCAGCCCGGCCAGCCCCCAGGCCCACCAGCGCCCCATGGGATTGCTGGGCAATGAGGGCGCCAGCTTCACGCCTGTCGCGAGGATCAAGCCCGCAGACACGGCACCCATGCCGCGCAGGGCATTGCCCACGACCGGATGCGTGGCGAATTGGCCGTACAGGGCGGCCATGCTCAGCATCAGCACGCAGGGCAGCAGCATCATGCCCGCCAGCGCAGCGAAGGCGCCGCGCACGCCAAAGAAGCGGTCGCCAATCATCAAGGACAGGTTCACGACATTGGGGCCTGGCAAGACCTGGGCCACGGCGAGTGACTCCAGAAACTCTTCCTGGCTCAGCCAGCCCAGGCGCTCCACCAGTTCACGCTGGGCTACGGCCAGCACGCCACCAAAGCCCTGCAAGGCCAGGCGATTGAAGGCCCAGTAGAGCTCCCACAACGAGGCGGGGCGCTTTCTCTTCGACGAACTGGCTTCAGCGCCCGCTGGCTCAGCAGCGGGGCTCACCGCATGACCTTCAGGGCCTCGGGGTTGACCAGATTGCTGGGCTCACTCTTGATGAAGTTCAGCACATTCTCGAAGGCAGCGTCGAGGTACAGCTCATAGCTGTCTTGCTCCACATAGCCGATATGCGGGGTGCAGACGGCGTTTTCCATGCGCAGCAAGGGGTGCCCTTGCAGCACGGGCTCGGTCTCGAATACGTCGATCGCTGCCATGCCGGGCCGGCCGCGATTCAGCGCCGAGACCAGCGCGCCTTCGGTGATCAGCTCGGCCCGCGAGGTGTTGACGAATAGCGCCGTGGGCTTCATGCGCGCAAAGTCTTCGGGGCCGACCAAGCCGGTCGTCGTCGGGCTCAGGCGCAGATGCAGGCTCAGCACATCGCAGCTTTCAAAAAACTGCTCACGGCTCTCTGCCGCCAGATGGCCATCGGCCGAGGCGCGCAGGCGCGAAGCCTCGCTGCCCCACACCATCACCTGCATGCCAAAAGCACGGGCGTAACCGGCCACCAGTTGGCCAATGCGGCCATAGCCCCAGATGCCCATGGTCTTGCCTCTGAGCACCATCCCGAGGCCGAAATTGGCCGGCATGGAGGCGGCTTTCAGCCCCGATTGCTGCCAGATGCCATGCTTGAGGTTGCCGATGTATTGCGGTAAGCGCCGCATGGCCGCCATGATCAAGGCCCAGGTCAGCTCGGCGGGCGCGATCGGCGAACCCACCCCTTCCGCCACCGCAATGCCCAGCTTGGTGCAGGCGGCCACGTCGATATGGGCGCCGACCCGGCCGGTTTGCGAAATCAGCTTGAGCTTGGGCAGCTTTTCCAGCAGTTGGCGGGGGAAAGCGGTGCGCTCACGGATCAAGACCAGCACCTCGGCGTCACGCAGGCGCACGGACAACTGGCCGATGCCCTTGACCGTGTTGGTGAAGACTTTGGCGTGGAGGTGCTCCAACTTCGCCGCGCAGCGTAGCTTGCGCACGGCATCCTGATAGTCGTCGAGGATGATGATATTCATGTGTGCGGGCCATTTTGCCTTGTTCTTGTCACAGGCTTGAAGCTGCCGGTGACGAGATGTTGTTTAGGCTTGCGCACGGCGCCGCCGGGGCATCCGCGCTCGGGCTCAGGCGGTGTGGCTCAGAGGGCGCTGCGAATGGCCAACTCGTGCGTTGCGGCGCGGCTGCAGTCGGCGGGCAGGGCGGCCAGCAAGCTGGCGCGTAGCAGCCACAGCTCGATGGGTTCACTGGCGTGGCGGATGCTTTGTTGCAAATGCTGGCCGATCTCACCCGGCACATCGGCCGCGGCGCGCTGAAACACCAGCTTGAGCTGAACCAGGGCTTGGCGCGCCGAACTGCGGCCACGTCGCTCTTCCGGGCGGCCGGCATTGGCAAAGCCCCAGGGTGGGGGAAAGTCAGGGATTTCGCGCAGAGTGAGGTGCATGGTCGACTGCCGGCTTCACTGTGGGGCTTAATGCCGCCGGCCCTTGGCTGGCGCCAGTTCGGAGCCTGCGGCGCTGAAGTTGAGCATGGCGGATTGGCTGCAGAAAAAGCTGTTCAGCGCCTGCAGCCGGCGTTCGGCTTCATGTTGCGAGTAGGCCCGCGCCACCTCGGTGTACAGCCAGGCGCGCAGATGCCAGAGGTCGCGTAAATTGCGGCTGCGGCAGATGCTGCGCTCCAGCGCCTCGACCGTGTCGCCACTGAGTCCTTGCAAAGAGGCCTGAAATTGAACCCGGGCGACCGTCACATTGGCTTGCCGGCGGGCATCGGGCATCTGGGCTTGTGCCGCCCTGGGATCGAGCTCAGTGGGCTTGCGGCGCAGCAGGGTTTGCCAAATCGAGTCCGAGTTGCTGGCGTTGATGCTGCTGCGCGGCGGCGGAAAGCTGCCGCTGGGCCGCTGTAGGCCATGAGGCTGGGTCGTGATGGATGAGGTCGACGACAAGGCTCCGCGTGTCCTGGCCCATCGAGTCAGAATGGCATTCAGCATATTTTTGCTCTCTAAACAGCGACCGGCTTCGGGCGCGCCCTCCTCCTACAGAGGTGGAACCATTCTGACCAGCCCGGCCTTGGCCTGATGCGCTGAAATGCAGGGGCAAGAGGGAGTAAATCGGCGCTCAGCCCTTTGCCCACTTGGGCAAACGCGGCAGCCCAGGGCGGGAGGCGAGGAATTGAACCCCCGGACCCGGCTATTTGCGGCGATCCCGTGGTCGTCAGTGCTCAGAGAATCAAGACGGGGAAGCCCTTTGGGGCTGTCCCTGGCCAGGTTTCGTCCAGATTGGGTCAACCCAAGGCCTGAGACAAGCGCTTCGCGACACGTTTACATAGGCCTGTACCACCATGGACCTTGCTTCACCCCGCATGCAAACACTGAGCATTCCCGCCGCCCTCAGCGCCGAATGGGATCAACTCCTGCGCCGCTGCCAAGAGGCCAGCTTGCCTTTGGCCGAGCTGATGGGGCAGGCCACCCAGCTTCAGGCACAAGGCTTGGGCGAGTTGGCGGGCGAGCTCTATCGCGCCTGGCTGGACAAGCAGACAGGCCCCCTGCGGGTGGTGGCCCTCTACAACATGGGTGCCACCTTGGCGAGCATCCACAAGCATGCCGAGGCTGAGCAGGCCTATCTGCAAGCCCTGGCACTCAAGCCTGATTTTTTGCAGGCCAAGGTCAATTTAGGGCACCAACAAGAGCATCTGGGTCAGGTCGAGGCCGCGTTGAAGACCTGGGCGGATGCTGCCAATGACTCAACAGTCGGCGAGATCATGGGCACTGACGCGCTCGATTTGCGCCTGCATGCTTTGAAGAATCGTGCCCGTCTGCTGGAGCAGGAAAAGCGCTACCCGGAAGCCGAGGCCGTCATGCGTCAGGCGCTGATGCTCAAAGCCGATCAAGGCGATGTGCTGCAGCACTATGTGCACATCCGCCAAAAGCAATGCGCTTGGCCGGTGTATGAGCCCGTTGGTGCGGTCACGCCCAATCAATTGCTGCTCAATACCTCCTTGCTGGCCATGCTGAGCTATAGCGATGACCCCGCTCTACAACTGCTGGTGGCTCAGCGTTTTGTGCACGAGAAGGTGATCAAGTACGCTGGCCCGCCTTTGTACAAACAAAGCGGCAAGCGCAGGGAGGGGCGTATCCGGATTGGCTATCTCTCCGGCGACTTGCGCATGCATGCCGTGGGTTTTCTGACGCCGGAAATCTTTGAGTTGCACGACCGGTCGCGCTTCGAGGTGTTTGCTTTTTGCTGGAGCGGCGAAGACGGCTCGGCTCAGCGTGCCCGTATCCGCTCGGCCATGGATCAGCTGATCCCCTTGCAAGGCCTCAGCGATGAAGCGGCCGCCCAGTTGATCGCCAGCATGGGGATCGACGTGCTGGTTGACCTTCAAGGCCTGACCAGCGGCGCCCGGCCGAACATCTTGGCTTATCGCCCCGCACCCATTCAGGTCAGCTACTTGGGCTTGCCTGGCACCTCGGCCATTCCTGGTGTTGACTGGATTCTGGCCGACCGCTTCGTGATGCCGCCGGAGTACCTGCCTTTTTGCACCGAGCGTCCGATCTACCTGGATAAGTGCTACCAGTCCAGCGACCGCAAACGCCCGATCGGCGCCACGCCAACGCGCAGCCAACTGGGTCTGCCGGAAGACGCTTTCGTCTACTGCTCCTTCAACAACAACCACAAATACACCGAGCCCATGTTCCAGGCCTGGATGCGGGTGCTGCAAGCGGTGCCAAATTCGGTCTTGTGGCTGTTGGCAGATAACGCCAAGGCACGCGAGAACATGCTGGCCCATGCGGCGGCGCAAGGGGTGGCGGCGGAGCGCTTGATCTTTGCGCCGCGTGCAGCGCCGCCGGACTACCTGGCTCGATTCCAGTTGGCCGATTTGGTGCTGGATACCTTCCCCTACAACGCAGGGACAACCGCCAATGACTGTCTCTGGATGGGCGCGCCCATCCTGACGCTGAGTGGGCGCAGCTATATCTCGCGCATGGCGGGCAGTCTCCTGACGGCCGTCGGCCTGCCGGATCTGGTCACCTATTCTGTGACCGAGTATGAACAACGCGCCATTCAGATTGGCCAGCAGCCGGCGCGGGCACTATCCTATAAGCGTTATCTACAAGAGTTTGGTCGCAGCTCGGCCCTGTTTGATATGCCGGCCCTGGTGGCCGATATGGAAGCAAAGTTTGAACGCATGGCTTTGGCCGAGCGTGAGGCCTGAGGCGATGGGTGTGGCGCATTTTCTTGGTTGTTTTGAGGAGTGAATCGGGTGTCCCGACGCGACGATTTCTTTGACCCCGCTGGTACCGACCGAGGGCCGGGCCTGCGCTTGGCCGCCTCTGCCGAGGATGGGGTCGTGCGTCAGGAGCCTGTCCTGGACGCCGAGGACGAAGTCGGGGCGGACATCGGCGATCCCTTGCTGCAGGCGCTGGTCTGGCTGACTCATCATCACAAACGCCCACGCTCTGCCGCCTCTTTGCGGGCCAATGGTGCGGCCGATGGTGTCTTGTCGCCGGCGCAGGCGGTGCGCTTGATGAAAGAGGCGGGCTATGAGGCCGCCGTTCAGCGCCGTGCGCTGAATCAGATCAACAGCCTCATGCTGCCCACGGTGATTCTGCTCAATGAGGGCGACGCCTGTGTGTTGGTGCGCGTGCTGGACGAGGCCAGCGGCCGCTACCAGGTCTTGTTCCCCGGCGCCGAGTCGCAGCTCTGCGAGGCCAATCTGAGTGAGTTGCAGGCCGAATACAGCGGCTTTTGCTTGCTGGTCAGCCCCAAGGAGCAGACCCGTGCCCAGGCCCATCACCACGTGGTGATGGATGCCACCGATCACTGGCTATGGGGCACGCTCAAGCGCTTCATCCCTTACTACCGCGGCGCCATGTTGGCGGCTCTGCTCAGCAATGTCTTGATGCTGGCAACCGGCATGGTCACGGCCGTGATCTACGACAAGGTCATTCCGCATCAAGATGCTTTGGTGACTTTGTGGACCCTGGTCATCGGCGGCGCGCTGGCTTTGGTGTTTGACCTGTTCGCCAAACATTTGCGGGCCGATTTGATCGATCTGGCGGGGCGCAAGGCCGATCTGATCATCGGCGCCAAATTGTTTCGCCACATTCTGTCGATCCGCATGGAACACAAGCCGGCCTCGGCGGGTTCCTGCGCGCATTACATGGGTCAGGTTGAGACGGTGCGTGACTTCTTCGCCTCGGCCAGCATGTCGGTGCTGACTGATCTGCCCTTCATCATCATTTTCGTCGGCATGGTCTTCACCATCGGCGGCCCGCTGGGCTGGGTGGTGACTCTGACGGTGCCTGTCATGGTGGCCGGCATCATCGTTCTGCAGGCTCTGGTGAGGCGCTCGGTGCGCACCGGCATGGCCGAGCAGGCGGAAGTCCAGGGCAATTTGGTGGAGGCGCTGGAGGGGCTGGAGGACGTCAAGACCTCGGGCGCTGCGCCTCAATTCCAGCACCGCTACGAAATCAGCAATGCGGTGGCCGCCGAATCCAGTTTGCGCACCCGCAGCATGCACGGCTTGATTAATCACCTGTCCCACTCGATGTACCAGATCAACACCCTGTTGATGCTGTTGTGGGGCGTGTACTTGATTCGTGATGGTGTGATCACGCAGGGGGCCTTGATTGGTTCCATCATGTTCGCCTCGCGCGCGCTGGCACCCCTGGGCAGCATGGTGGGCTTGGTGACACGCTACCAAGGGGCGCGTGCCGCCTTGCAAAGCATCGATTCCTTGATGAACAAGCCCACCGAACGCGACAGCGCTCAAAACTATGTGCCGCTGAGCAGTGTGCAGGGCCGCATTGTTTTGCGGGACGTAGGCTTCCAGTACCCAGCCGCGCCCGGTCAGGCGGCGCCTCGGGTGCTGGGTGGACTCAATGTGCAGATTCAACCAGGTGAGCGCATCGCGGTGCTGGGGCGCATTGGTAGCGGCAAGTCCACTGTTCTGCGCTTGATTGCCGGCCTATACCAGCCAACCGAAGGCATGGTGGAGGTGGAAGGGCTCGATCTGCGCCAGATTGATCCGGCCGAGTACCGCTCGCATGTAGGTTTCGTGTCGCAAGAGCCGCGCCTTTTCCAAGGCACGCTTCGAGACAATGTCTTGATGGGCCGTGGTGAAGTGTCGGCTGCGCGCCTGGTTGAGGTGGCCCGTTTGACGGGTCTGGACCGCGTGGTGGCGGCCCACCCCATGGGATGGGATCTGCCTGTGGGTGAGATGGGTGGCTTGCTTTCTGGCGGCCAGCGCCAATTGGTGGCCTTGGCGCGTGCCTTGGTTAACAAGCCCAAGCTGTTATTGATGGATGAGCCGACCAGTTCCATGGATGCGCAGTCCGAAATGAGCTTTCTGCGCCAACTCAAGGAGGCGGCTGCGGGTTGCACCTTGATCGCGGTGACGCACCGCCCGGCCGTGCTGGAGTTGGTGGGCCGGGTGATGGTGATGGATGGTGGCAAGCTGGTGCTGGACGGCCCGCGGGACAAGGTGCTGGCGGCGCTCTCCGGCGTGCAGCCGGCCGCCACAGTGCAAGCGGGAGGCCGAGGTGGAGAGGACTCCCGCGTGCATATGCATCCCAGCGCTCAACCGGTTGAGCGCAAGGCTTCGGTTTGAGGGCTCGGTTGAGGGGCCTGGACATGAATTCAGTGCAATGACGACGATGCGCTACGGCGCCTGATAGAGAAAAAAGATATGGCGAAAGCCGCGCACGACAGCCCTTTCCTCAGTAGCCTGGCCCGGGCTCAGCTCGACGAGCCACTGCCGCATGCCATGTGGGCGCTCTACCTTTTGCTGGCCGCTGTGGCCACTGCGATCACTTGGGCTGCGTTCGCCAAGGTGGATCAGGTCAGTCGCATGCAGGGTCGGGTCGTGCCCGAGGCGCGCGAGCAGGTGATTGCCAGCCTGGAGAGCGGCTTGCTGGCCGAGTTGCTGGTCGCTGAAGGCGAGGAAGTGGCGGTTGGGCAGGAGTTGATGCGCCTGGATCCCACGCGCGTGGAAGCACAGCAGAACGAAGGCAGCTTGCGCCGTCTGGCCTTGAAGGCCGCCGTGGCCCGCCTCAAGGCCGAGGCCTATGGTGGGCGCCCTGAGTGGCCGGCCGAAGTGAAAGCTGCGCCTGAGTTGGCAGCGGCTGAATTGCAAACCTATGAATCCCGCATGCATGTGCTGGATGAGGCCGTGGGAGCGCTGGACCGCAGCGTGGGCTTGCTGGGACGCGAGCTCAAGGTGGCACAGGACTTGTCCACGCGCGGCCTGATGTCCGAAGTGGAAGTGATGCGCCTGAATCGTCAGGTCAATGATTTGCGGCAGCAGCGCCAGGAGCGGGTCAGTCGCTTCCGGCAAGATGCCAGCCAAGAATTGGCGCGGCAACAAAACGAGCTGGCGGCCTTGGATGAGCAGCAGGTGGTGCGCAAGGATGCGATGGCGCGCACGGTCTTGCGCTCGCCGGTGCATGGTCTGGTCAAGAACATCCGCAACAACACCGTGGGCGGCGTGGTGGCCGGCGGTTCACCGGTGATGGAGATCGTGCCCATTGGTCCCAATGTGTTGGTGGAGGCGCGTTTGCCGCCGTCCGAAGTGGGTTTTATCGGCGTCGGCCAGCGCGCCGTCGTCAAGCTGGCGGGCTATGACTTCAATATTCACGGGGGCCTGGAAGGCCATGTGGAGTTGATCAGTGCAGACACCTTGGGTGATAACGAGAAGACCTCGGCGACCGGCGATGCGCGCTACTACCGCGTGCTGATCCGCACCGACAAGAACACCTTGCGTCGGGCTGGTGAGCCTTTGCCGGTGCTGCCTGGCATGGCGGCGAATGTGGAAGTCAAAACCGGTGAACGCACGGTGCTGAGCTTTATCCTGCGCCCATTGCTCAAGAGCAATGAGGCTTTGAAGGAGCGCTGAGCCAGCAGTCTTGGCGCGGCAGCGCCTCGACGGTGTGAAGCACGAGCAGGCCTGGTCGTCAAATTGCGGGGTCGCCGGGTGGCAACTCCGGCCTTCACCTCAGTGGCATGTGTGGTCTAGTGAATAGGTGTCTTTCCGAGCCTGATTGCCGACCATGAACAGCCTTTTTCTTCAGCTCTTGCCGCGTCCTGTCCTGGGCCTGCTCATCGGCAGTACCCTGGCTTTGTCGACGCTTTCGGTGCAAGCGCAGCTGCGCTGCAACGAAGAGGAGCGTACAGCGCTTGAGGGCAAGGATGCGCTGCCAGGTTTTGGCAGTGCGGACCCCCGCGGCCAGCTGCTGGAGATGATCAATCTGGCCTTGGCCCGCAGCCAGCAACTCGGTGCGGCCAATTTGCTGGCCCAAGCCGCGAGAAATGATTGGGAAGAGGCGGCCGCAGCTCGCCTGCCCATCGTGCAGGCACAGGCGTCGACCAGCGGTGCAGGCCAGCAAGTCGGCGGTGTGCGTCAGAACCAGGGGCAGGCTCAAGCCGGCTTGAATCTGAGCATGCCGCTGTGGGATGCTGGGCGTATCGCCCAGACGGCGGCCTGGCGTTCTCAGCTGGCCGAGGCCGCCCGCCAAGGCCTGATCAGCAGTGAACAGCAATTGGCCGCCCAGGTGGTCAGTTACTCCCTGGACCGAGGTCGCTTGCTCTTGCAAGCCCAGGTCTACCGGCAATACACCAAGCGCATGGCCTGCCTGGTCGATGCCCTGGAAACGGTGGTCAAGGCTGATAAGGGCCGCGCCAGCGAGCTGACCCAGGCGCAGAAGAGCCAGATGACGGCCGAGCTATCGATGGAACAGACCCGCTCTGATTTGCGGGTGGTGGAGGTGCGGCTCAAGCGTCTGGTGGGCGATGCCTTGCCGGCCAGTGCCAGCTATGCCTCATTGCTCAATCAGCTGCCCGACTTGCCCGGCTTGCAGGAAGCGGCTCTGCAGTCCTCAGACGTGAAGCAGCTGGAAGCTTCGTCGCGTGCTCAGGAGCGTTATGCCTCGGTCGTGGCGGCGCAAAGCAAGCCGCAGGTCAGCCTGGGCATGGCCGCGAACGGCACTGGCACGTCGACGGGAACGCGGGCGGGCGAGTGGAGCGCGGGCGTGACGGTGACCATGCCGATCTATGCGCCAGGCCTTGACGCGTCCAAGCTGGCCGCCCAGCGCCGTGCTGATGCCAGCAAGCTTCAGTTGCAAGATGCCGTGACCGTGCGCAACTTCCAGCTGCAGGAACTCCATCTCAATGCGGGCGCGGCGCTGGAGCGTGCCCGCCGCATCGTCGACATCTTGCGTGCCAGTGAGCGCCTGCGCAGCGCCACCATGGTGCAGTGGCAGCAGATGGGGCGGCGTTCGCTCTTTGACGTGATGGGAGCGGAGTCTGACTACTACTCACTTCGCGTGGCACACATCTCTGCGCTGACCGAGGCGCAACAGGCCGTGTTGAATATGTGGTCCTTAGGCCCGGGCGTGTTGACCGCGTTGCGCTGAACCGGTCTTGCGCGCTGACCTCGCCAATCAATCGAACAGCCCGGACTTTCATGCGTTCTGAGTGGCAAGCGTGCAAGGCCTGCGCCAGTATCATGGCCGCGAGTTACGGGGCGCTCGCAGGCCCCATCAAGGATTTGAATCAGGGCCTGGACCCACGATCAAAGGCGATTCATGGCATTAGCTGATATCCAGAGTTTTCAAGTCGGGCAGTCGGTGGTTTTCTCGCACGAGATCTCGCAGCGGGATGTCGACCGTTTTGTCGATCTGACCGGGGACGACAACCCCATGCATGTGGATGCCGAGTTTGCGGCGCAGACCCAGGTGGGCTCACCGGTGGCGCATGGCATGTTGACGGCCTCATTCATTTCGACTGTGATCGGCAAGCACCTGCCAGGCGTTGGCGCCTTGTGGGTCTCGCAAAAATTGGAGTTTTTGGCGCCGGTGCGGGTTGGCGACCGGATCGAGATCGCTGCGGAGATCAAAAGGATCAATCTGGCGAATCGCTTGCTGACGATTGCCATCGACATCAGAAACCACCTCAACCGCGGCGTGATTCGCGGTGAGTCGGTGGTCAAGTGGCCGGAAGAGCGCCTCACGCCGGAACCCGTCGCTGCGGCCCAGCCCGTGCAGAAGGTGGCGCTGGTCACTGGTGCGTCGCGCGGCATTGGGGCCGAGATCGCGCTGGAGTTGGGGCGCCAGGGCTATTTCGTCTACATCAATTTCCAGCGCTCGCAGGCCAAGGCCGAGACTTTGCTGGAGCAGGTCAAGTCCCTGGGCGGCGGTGGTGAATTGCTGCGTGGCGATGTGTTTGACCCGGTTGCCGTCGAGCGTCTTTTTTCCGAGATCAGACTGCGCCATCAGCGCCTGGATCTGTTGGTCAACAATGCCTCGCCCGCCATTGAGGAGCGCGATATTTTTGAGTTGGACCTGGCCGCGTTTGAAGCCCAGTTCTTGCCCCACACCCGCGCGATGTTCTGCACCATTAAAGCGGCCTTGCCTATGCTTGAGGCCAGTGGCGGCGGTGCCATCGTCAATATCGGCAGTGTGGCGGCCGAGTACGAGCCGCCGGCCAAATGGCTGGGTTACAACCTGGGCAAGGGTTGTGTCCATCTGCTCACCAAACATCTGGCCGGCCCCTTGGGCACGCGCGGCATTCGCATCAATACCGTGGCGCCGGGCATGACCGAGACCGAGATGACGCAAGACATGCCGGAACGCCAGCGCATGCTGCTGAAGATGAAAACCCCGCTGGGCCGCCTGGCCCGGCCTGCAGACATCGCCAGCACGGTGGTCTTCTTGGGTGGCCCGGCTGCGGGGCATATGACCGGCCAGGTGCTGCATGTGAACGGGGGCGTTTGCTGATGAGGCTGGCCGCATTTGAAGGCTTCCCGCTCGAGGAGCAGAAGCGTGTTTCCGTGCAAAAGGCGGTCAATCAATGGCGGCGTGAAGACTGGAGCGCGCCTGCACCGCGGGTGTACTGCCTGTCCAACTACACCTTGAATGGGATTGAGCTTTTCCTCTCCTACCATTTGCTCAAACAAAAGCTGCGCCCCGAGATCACCTTCAGCGATTTCAATGTGGTGGCGCAGACGCTTTTGGATCAGACCTCGTCGCTGCATGCCAGCAAGCCCGACTTCGTGGTGTTGAGCCTGGACCTGCGCATTCTGATCAAGGACTTCCTGGCCAATGGCTGGGACGAGGCCCGGGAGGCCGAGGCCTTGATCCAGTTGCTGGACTTGGCGCGTGCCCGCATCAAGGCGCCGGTGATCGTCACTGACTTTGCCTTGCCCTTGCTGCCCGATACCCGTGGCGCGCCCAGTCTGGAGGCCAAGGTGCGCGCCCTGAATGCGGCGCTGGCCGCCTATGTGCGTGAGCATGCGAGCCAGTTCTTTTTGGTCGAGGTCAATCGCCTGGTCGCACTGCTGGGTGTGAGCGAGGTGCATGACAGCAAGCTCTGGCATTCCAGCAAAGCGCCATACAAGTCGCCGATGTGGTCCTGGTTGGCACGTGAGATGTCCACCATCATCGCAGCGCACTATGGCCGGGCGAAGAAGTGCGTGATCCTCGATTGCGACAACACGCTCTGGGGCGGGGTGATTGGCGAGGACGGCCTGGACGGCATTGCCCTGGACGCGAGCAAATTTCCAGGCGTGGCTTATCACCAGTTTCAAGCCTATCTGCTGGGCCTGCATGCGCGCGGCGTGCTCTTGGCGATTTGCAGCAAGAACAACGAAGCAGATGCTTTGGAAGTGTTTGAACGCCACCCGCACAGCTTGCTGAAGAAGGAGCACTTTGTCTGCATCCGTGCCAACTGGAAGGACAAAGCGGAAAACATTGCCGACATCGCCAAGACCTTGCAGCTGGGCCTGAACAATTTCGTCTTCATCGATGACAGCTCGGTCGAATGCGCGCTGGTGGAGCAAAGCCTGCCCGAGCTGGATGTGATTCAAGCGCCTTCAGACCCCAGCCAGTTTGAGCGTATCTGGCAGGCCGAGGACTTGTTTTTCATCCCACATCGCACGGCCGAAGACAGTGCCAAGCTGCAGCAGTACCGAGACAATGACAACCGGGCCGAAAGTGCTGCTGGTTTTCAAGACATCGCAGCCTTTTTGCAATCACTGGACACCCGCGTCGAGCTGGTCTTGAACCGCCCCGGTCAAGCCGAGCACATCGCGCGCATCGCTCAGCTGACGCAAAAGACCAATCAATTCAATCTGCGCACCGTGCGCTACAGCGTGCAGGAAATCGAGGCCTTCGTCGCTTCGGACCAGTATCTGGTGTTCCATATGCAGGTGCGTGACAAGTTCGGCGAACTGGGCATCACCCACGTCTGTATCCTGCACCTCGACGGTGAGGGTGGGGCGTTTGTGGACACCTTCCTGATGAGCTGCCGGGTGATCAAGCGCGAGCTGGAACAGTTCTTCTTTCATGCCTGTGCTGCGCAGGCGAGGGCGGATTACGGCGTGCACAATGTCCGCGCTGAATTCATTCCCAGCAGCAAGAACCAATTGGCCGCGCCTTTCTGGGCCGAGCTGGGCTTCCAGATCCAGCAAGAGGCCGATGGCCGCCAGCGCTGCGAGGCCGGCCTCGACGCGCTCAGTTATGCGCAGCCTCGCCATATTCAACTCATAGCAAAGTAATCAAGATGAGCACAAACAAGGGACTGGACGAAAAGCTGACCGACCTGCTGGCCAGCGTCTTCGACATCGACAAGAGCCTGATCACCGCTGCTTCCAGCGTTGATAACGTCGAGGGCTGGGACTCGGTCAACCACATGCATTTGGTGGTCGCGCTGGAAGAAGAATTCGGCATCGAGTTCAAGGACGATGAGGCGGTGGAGTTGATCAGCTTTGAGCTGATCCGCTCCTATCTGCGAGAAAAGCTGCCGGCATAAGCGCCGCGCCCAGCCTGACCCCTGACCTGGAGAGCCCGATCCATGAGCATCGCCCTCAGCGCAGCAGCACCCGAATCTCAGACTGAGTCGGTCTTTCATCAGATCATCCAGGCCATCGGCCGGAAAAATCCGCTGCAGAAGAAGATGATTGCCGGTGTGATGGCCAATGCCGATCCGATTTTTCACGCGCGCGTGGACAGCTTTTCGGAGAACTTCGGCCGCTTGCTGCACGCCCACGGGATACCGGTCGAGAAGGTGGCGGACTGCTACACCAAGCTCTGCAAAGACATGCTGTTGGAGCAGATCAAGTTCCGCAAAACCGGGCGTTACAGCTCGACCTCTTTCGCCGAGGTAGCGCAGCGCGTCTATCACTCGGAATCGGAGATGGAAGCCATGGTCTATGGCCTGGCCATTTCGCAATTCCTGTGGCGCAACCATTACGGCTTGTTCGACTTCTTCATCGACACCATCGCCCGCCTGGAAGCCGCCAAGCCGGTGCGAAGCTATCTGGAGATCGGCCCAGGGCATGGATTGCATCTGGTTGAGTCGCTGCGCTGCTTGAAGTCGGCCCACTTCGATGTGGTGGACATCAGTGCGATTTCCCTGGCCCTGAGCCAAAAAGTGGTGCAGCAATTTGCGCCTGGGCACGCCGTTAGCTTCCATCAAAAAGATGTTTGCGAATTCAGTGGCGCCAGCGCCTACGACTTGGTTGTGATCAATGAGGTGCTTGAGCATCTCGAAGATCCGCTGGCCATGATGCGCACGATCGCCGGCTTGATTGGCGATGAGGGCCATGTCTTCCTGACCACATGCGCCAACGCGCCTTCGGTGGATCACATCTTTTTGTACGACTCGGTCGAGGCCATGCAGGCCCAGATCGCCGAAGCTGGCCTCACCATCGTGGCAGAGAAGATCCTGCCGGTGGAAGACAAGTTCCCGCGCGAGCAGTGGAAGGAACTCAAGGTCGAGGTGAACTACGCGGCGCTGTGCACAAAGACCCCAACAGCGCCCCAAGGAGCCGCCCGTGTTTGAAGTCCTTCGCGAGCGGATGGAAGAAAACGCCGAGCGCATCGCCATCGTCTCGGACGGGCAGGAGTACAGCTATCGGCAACTGGCCGACGCGGTGCGCGCTGAAGAAGCGCGCCTGGCCGCAGCAAACGTCGGCCCTGGCCATGTGGTGGCTTTGATCGGTGAGTTTTCGTTTGCCGCGCTGGCTTGCATGCTGGCCCTGTTTTTCCGAAAGGCCACGGCCGTGCCCCTGACCCGCGAGGCGCATGCCAAACTGGGCAAGTATGTCGAGCAACTGGGTGTTGATTTTTTGATTGACACCTATGCGCCGGTCGATGCGGCGATTCAGCCTGCTGGCGTGCCAGAGGCTAAGCGCAGCCAGGAGGGTAGTGAGTGGCGCAGCATCCTGCCTAGCGACACCGGCGGCCTGATTGTCTTCACCTCGGGCAGCACCGGCGTGCCCAAGGCCATCGTGCATAACATCGATTCGCTGTGTTATCGCTATCTGGACAAGAAGGAGCCGCTGAGCTCCATCTGCTTCCTGCTCTTCGACCATATGGGCGGCATCAACACGGTGTTGTTCTTGCTGTTCCGGGGTGGCACGGCAGTCAATGTGGCGGAGCGGCAGGTGGACATCGTTTGCCAGGCGGTGCAGAAGTACCGTTGTCAGCTGCTGCCGACCACGCCCAGCTTTTTGTCCCAGTTGCTGATGTCGCGCGCCTATGCCACTTACGACTTGTCTTCACTGCAAGTGGTGAGTTATGGCACTGAGGTGATGAGCGAGGCCGTGCTCAAGAAGATGAATGAGGTACTGCCGGGCTGTGTGTTCAAGCAGACTTATGGCTTGTCGGAAACCGGCGTGCTGCAGATCAAGTCGCGCTCCAACGACACGCTGTGGTTCAAGTTCATCGATGCCGGTGTTCAGTCCAAGGTCGAGGACCATATTCTCTGGATCAAGACCCAGTCCAATTTGCTGGGCAAGGTGCTGTTCACCGAGCAGGGACTGAAGCTGGAAGAGAACAGCCATGAGTGGTTCTGCACCAATGATCTGGTGGAGACCGATGGTGAGTACCTGATGATTCTTGGCCGCCAGACCGACATCATCAATGTGGGTGGCTTGAAGGTGTATCCCAGCGAGGTGGAGAACTGTATCCATGAGCTGCCCTTCATCGACGATGTCTTCGTCAAGGCCAAGAAGCACCCCATGCTGGGCCAGATCGTGGTGGCCTACATCCTGCAAAACGGCACGCTTGAAAAGGCCGAGGCCGAGCGCTTGATCAAGCGCCACTGCCTGGCTCGCATGGAAAAGTTCAAGGTGCCCAGCCAGTTCATCTTCAACTGGGAAAACTTCGTCAACGATCGGTTCAAGAAGGTGCGCAGTCCATGAAGCGTACATCCTTGGACGATTTGGGCGCCGCGCTCTCGCGTCTTGGTCTGCCGCGCAACCATGTCGTCATCGTGCACAGCTCCTTGCTGACATTCGGCTTGATCGAGAGTGGCTTGCCCGGCGTGATGAGGGTGCTGAACGAGGTACTGGGCGAGCAGACCACGCTGCTGATGCCGGCCTTTAGCTTTGCATATGGCGCCAGCCGGGTCTGGGACAGCCGCACAACACCTGCCGAGACTGGCGCTCTGACCGAGTACTTCCGCAAGCGGCCCGGCGTGCTGCGCACCCTGCATCCCTTTCACTCGCTGAGTGTGAGCGGGCCGCAGGCGCAAGACTTTGCCGCCTGCAGGAATTTGTCGTCTTTTGGCCCGGGCTCGCCGTTTGAACTGCTGGTCGAGCGCGAGGCGGTCAATTTGGCACTGGGCACCGAGTTTGTCGGCGGCGCCACCTTTTTGCATCACACCGAAGAGACGGCGGCCGTCCCCTATCGTTTCTACAAGGAGTTCCCAGGCCAGGTTCTGGATGCTCAGGGCCTGGCGCAGCCGGACAACTTCCGCATGTATGTCCGTGAGATCACGGATGCGTATGAATACGACAACGACTGGGCGCCGGTTTGGGACCTTTTCGTCAGCCAAGGCCTGGTGCGCCAGCAGAATCTGGCCGGGGCCAATTTATTCGCCATGGACATCAAGCCGGCACACGCCTGCTTTTTGAGCACCTTGCAGGCCCAGCCCTACTATTGCGCTATCAAGAACACCAAACAAAGAGGATGAACAGCATGAATGAAGCCGAACTGGTCGATGTGATCCTGGCCGAGCTGAAGGTCATTTGCGAAGAGAACGAAATTGAAGCCGGCCCGCTGGACCGCGAGACTGTGCTGTTCGGCAGCGGCAGCATCATCGACTCCCTGGCCCTGGTGGGCCTGATCATCAAGGTGGAAGAGTTCATCTTCGATCGCACCGGCAAAGAAGTGCAGGTGATTGACGAAGACGCCATCATCACGGAAGGCAAGACGCCGTTCCGCAATGCCAGCACCTTGGCTGCATTGGCCATCGCCAAGTCGAATGCAGCGTAAGACGATTCTGATCACCGGCGCGACGCGAGGCTTGGGGCTGGCGCTTGCGCAGCATTGGGCGGCGGAGAACACCGTCATCGCCGTGGCCCGCAAGTCCTCGGCGGCTTTTGATGCCTTGGCGGCAGCTAGCCCCTCGGTGCACTTTCACGCCTGTGATCTTGCGGACGAGGCCGCCACTGTGGCGACCTTCCAGCAAATCTGCCGTTCAATGCAGCAGATCGATGTGCTGATCAACAACGCCGCTCTCCTGACCTCTTTGCCCCTGGGCATCATGAAGGCCAGCGATATCGCCGCCATGATCGATGTGAACTTGAAAGCGCCCATCCTGGCCAGCAAGACGGTGTTTCGAAAAATGGTCGGCGCCAAGCGCGGCCAGATCGTCAATATCTTGTCCATGGCGCCCAAGCTCTGCGTGGTAGGGGACTCGGTCTACGCGGCGACCAAGAGCGGGCTGGAAGCGTTCTCACGCGTGCTCAACAAGGAGGGCCATCCCTTCGGTGTGCACGTCAACAATATCGGCTTATCCGCTTTTCCCAGCGGCATGTTGGACCAGATCGTGGGTGAGAACACCGACAAGGTGCTGGACCTGATCCCGCACAAGCAGTTCGCGCCGTTGACCGAAATCATCAACGCGATTGAATTCTTTGAGGCCAATGGGCGCGATATCGGCGGCCAAACCTTGTACTTCGGCGGGGTCTGAGCGGTGATCATCTATCAAGCCGGCGCGCTGTGCATCCACCGCCTGCTGCTCAACGAACTCAAGACCAACTGCTACATCGTGCAGCGCGGGGACGAGGCCATTTTGATGGACCCGACCGATCAGCCCGAGCAAATCCAGGCTTATCTGCGTGAGCATCAGTTGTCGCTGCGCTTCATGCTGAGCACCCATGGGCATTTCGACCATATCTCGGCTGCGGCCGGCATGATTGACAGTGGCCTGGTCGACACCTTGTACCTGCATGAGCTGGACCTGGACGAAGCCAAGCGTGCCCAGTCCTATTCATTGATGCTGCTCAAGCGCAAGATGCGCTTGGCCAAGGCCAGCGCTTTCAGCGAGCCACTGCTCGCACTGCTGCTGGAATGGGGTTTGGCCATTCAGCATGTGGGCGCACATACCAAGGGCAGTTGCATCATTCACGACCTGCAGCGTGACTTCATCATCACGGGTGATCTGGCCCTGCATCACAAGCTGAAGATCACCTTGTTTGACAGCCGCGAAAACAAGGCCGAGTTTCTCCACTTCCTGCAAAGCATCATTCCCCAGTTTCGACCGGATACTGTCATCCTGCCTGGGCATGGTGATCGCAGCACGGTCGAGGCAGAACTCGCCCACAACAAGAAGTGGGCGCATATTTTGCAAAGGCAGGGACATGGCAGTTAGGATTGTTGGCACCGGGAAGTACATCCCCCCGGGCTTTGAGACCACCGCGACGGTGGCCGAGCGTTTGGGCCTCTCGGCGGAAGACATCCTCCACAAGACCGGCATTGAGAAGCGCCATCTGGCAGGCGATGAGTCGGCGTCTTCGATGGCGCACAAGGCGATGGAGTCGGCCATCACCAAGGCGGGTATCGCCAAGGACGAGATCGATGGCGTGATCGTCGCCACTTTCACCGGCGACTATCTCTACCCCAGCACAGCCCTCAAACTGGTGCAGACCTTGGGGCTCAAGGCCGGCATCGCCTTTGACCTGATGGCCAATTGCGCCGGCATGCAAGTGGCGATGGAGAACGCCCGCTGCCTGCTGCAGGGCAACCCTGCGCTGCGGGTGATTGCCGTCGTTGGGCTGGCTAAACAGTCACCGTTTGTCGATCCGTTTGACGAGAACAGCGCTTACTTCTTTGGTGATGCGGCGTCGGTCGTGCTGCTCCGGCGCAGCGAGACTGAGGCCACGCCCTCCGGCCTGCTGCCCAGTTATTTCACCAGCAACACCAAGAACTATGAGCTGGTGCGCTTGCGCGGCGGTGGCTCTAGCTTCCCGCACAGCCCGGCTTTGTTCGAGCAGGACAGCAAAGCGCTGTACTACGAGCACACGGGGCTTGGCGTCTGGAAAGAAGTGGTGGTAGAGCTGCCAAAAATCATCCGCCGCGCCATGGATGATCTGGGCTGGACGGTGAACGATCTCGATCTGATCTTGTTCCATCAAGCCAATCTGCGCTTGATTGAGTACTGCATGGCCCGCCTGCGCGTGCCCATGAGCAAGACCATCAACAATGTGCAGCACATCGGCAACACGGCCGAAGCCTCGCTGGGCACGGTGATGGACGAAGCCTTCGAAGCCGGCTGGTTCGCGCCGGGTAAGAAGGTGCTGCTGGCCTCGGTCGGCGCGGGCTTTGTCTACACCGTCACGCCTTACTACATTCCTTGATGCTTAAGCTCTGGCCTAGTTGGCCAGCAGCCAATGCCGCAAGGGCTGTGCGCCTTGCTGGCTGGCCAAGCCGGCCTCTTGTTGCCGCTGGGCGAAGGCTTGGAACTCGGTCGGGTTGCTATGCATAAAACCGAGTCGCTCCAAGCCTTCGCTCATGGCGTAGCGCGGCACGATGCGCGCGTCGATGATGCTCCACTCCAGGCGTGACAGCGGCCGGCGATCGATCTGCAAGCTGGGAACACCCTCGCGGATGAGATCTTGCAGGCCCGAGGTCGGCGAGTCATAGCCCACGCAGATATCGCAGCCACGTGCAAAGTCCAGCAAGCTGCCTTGGGCATGCTGCAGCAACTCTTGCGCAGGAATATTCAGGCGCTCGCCCACCAGACCAATCGGCGTCTCGGCGGCGCGTACCCGCAGCTTGAACTGGATGCCGCGCCCCTTGGCCCAGCTGCGGATGTGGTCGATATCGGCGATGTACTGATCGAAGTCCACCACGCAAACGCCATTGCCGCTGATGCCGTTGAGGATCAGGCCTAGGGTTTGAAAGGGCTTGGCCTCGACCTGAGCCGTCACCAGTGGTGCTTGCCAGGCGCCGGGGTAGCTTAGGCGGCGTGAGGGCAGCACCTGCTCCGACAGGTCCAGCACCGGGCCATCTTGCATGCCGTGGTGCAGGCAAACCGGCTTGAGTCCATCGGTCTTGAGCAAGGAGTTGTGAACCCGGGAGTGCGGAATGATGGTGATCTTCATGCCATGGTTGCTGGCAAAGCTCATCAAGGCGCCATGCACTGTGGCATCGTGATTGGAGATCAGCAGCTGTGCTGGTGGCTTGGCTCCCAGGCGCTGCTCCAGCCAAAGGTAGAACAGGCCTTGCAGGGCCAAGACTTCCCATAGCGAATCGATCTGCTTGAGCAGAAAGCTGCGCTGCAGGATGTGGGGCCGCAGATGGCTCAGCAAAACTTCCTTGATCTCGACTTCCAGGGCATCGATCCGAGCCCGCCCTTCGGCGCCGAGTTCAGCGCCGACGGTGGCCAGGTCGATCATGCCGCTGGCTGTGTGGCCGGGCAAGGCGACGTCATAGCGCTGGGAGCTGAGGATGCCGCAGCGCAGGCCGCTGGCCCGCAACTCCTCGCCGAAGTAAGCCGCATCGTGAAAGCAGGTGGGCAGATGGCAGAGTAGGTCCATCTCGGCCGGCAACTGGCGCAAGTCTGGCAAGGCAAATGCGTCAGCACCAGGGCAGTCATAGCCGTAAGCGGTATGCGGGATGCCCGCGCTTTGTAAGGCATCGACCAGGGTCAAGCCTGGCAGAAAGGAATGCACGCCGTAGTCATGCGGGTTGCCGGGCAAAAGCACATGCCAGCGCCGCTCGGCATGCGCGGGGACCACATGCTTCCAGATGTCCCGGTAGCAGAAGAGGGTGGAGAACATCTGCAGCGTGCGGTGGCTGGACCAGGCCGCGGCGCCCGCGTTTGGCGCCCAGCGCGCTAGCAAAGGGGCCAGCGCACGGTTGAGTTGCAAGGCAGCTTGTTCCGCCTGCCGGAAGGCGCGCAGATACGCGTGCGCATCGAGGCCGGGCTCCAGCAGCGGCGCCGCCATGCCTTGGGCCTGGGCGTGGTTTTGCAACAAGGGGTCAGCCACCAGCACTTGCGCATCCCGCTGGCTCAGCAAAGTGGCCGCAATCGGCAGGTCGAATCGATTGACGACGACGACGATCTCGCTCAAATTCAGTCTCCGCAATGAAGGCAAATTAACCGATGCAGTCCCAGGCCAAGGGCGTGCCGGGACTCAGGTCGCGGCTTGCGCGTTTGCCGAGCACGGTGTCGTAGAACTTGGGCGCCAGGCCAAAGCCAGGACGCACGATGCGCAGGTGCTCGGCACGCAGCGGCTCACCCGCCTGCACCGGCTCGGCGACGTAGATGGAGCGGCGGAAGGCCTTGGACTTCTCCTCGGCCTGGCTGCCGCCGTAGTTGGTCTGGCCCAAGGCGGCCCAGGCGCGTTCGGTTTCGCAGCGCAGCAGTTTGAATTCCTCGGGCTCCATCGAAAAGGCCGAGTCCACGCCGCCGTCGGCGCGCCGCAGGGTGAAGTGCTTTTCGATCAAGCTGGCGCCCAGGGCCACGGCGGCCACGGCCGCGCCCACGCCCATGGTGTGGTCGGACAGACCCACCTCGCAGCCGAAGGTGGCGCGCATATTGGGCAGGGTGCGCAGGTGGCTGTTCTCAGGCGTGGCGGGATAGGTGCTGGTGCACTTGAGCAGGATCAGGTCCTTGGCGCCGGCCCCGCGAGCGGTGCGAGCCGCCTCATCGATCTCGGCGACTGAGGCCATGCCGGTGGACATGATCATGGGCTTGCCCGTGCTGGCTACCTTGGCAATCAGGGGCAGGTCGGTCAGCTCGAAGGAGGCAATCTTGTAGGCGGGCACGCCCAGCTCTTCCAGAAAGTCGACCGAGGTCTCGTCGAAAGGCGTGCTGAAGCAGTGCATGCCCAGCTCCTTGGCTCTTTGCATGATGGGGCCATGCCATTCCCAGGGCGTATGGGCTTCATCGTAGAGCTCGTGCAGATGGCGGCCGGCCCACAAGCTGTTCTTGTCCTGGATGACGAAGTCAGGTGCGTCGACCTTCAAGGTCATGGTGTCGGCGGTATAGGTCTGCAGCTTGATCGCATCGGCACCCGAGGCCGCGGCGGCCTCAACGATCTGCAAAGCCCTTTGCAGCGATTGATTGTGATTGCCCGACATCTCGGCAATCAGATAAGGCCTTTGGCTTTGATCAATGAGGCGTTGCGAAATCTGCATGGTGGGCCTGTGGCAATTGACTTTCGGTTGCGCATGCTCGCACAGCTTGGCGCTCACTCAAGACTGAAATAGGGGGCGGGAGCGGGCCCAATACGGCGGTCGGCAAAGATAGGTGGTTTGCGCCCGGATACTCCGAATCTTGGGCCGGGCAGCCCTGCCATAGGATGCGGCAAGCCGAGTGGCCGGGCGACCTTGCTTTGCCGCGTCATGCGTATTGGATGTAGGAAACGGGAACTATGAATCTTGAATTGGGTCAGCAGATGCACGCGCTGTGCCGCGAGCTGTTTCCTATCTGTCGCTCGCTCACCGGTGCAGGCTTTCGCAGCTCCATGGACATCTTGCGGCGCGAACTGCCAGCCCTGACGATGCATGCGGTGCCCAGCGGCACCCAGGCCTTCGATTGGACCGTGCCACTGGAGTGGAATATCCGCTCCGCCTGGATTGAGACCCCTGACGGCAGCCGCATCTGTGATCTGGCCCAGCACAATCTGCATGTGATGGGCTATTCCGAGCCTGTGGAGGCCGAGTTGTCGCTGGAGGACTTGCAAGCCCATCTGTACTCACTGCCCGAGCAGCCGGACGCGATTCCCTACATCACCTCCTACTACAGCCGCCGCTGGGGTTTTTGCCTGACGCACAAGCAGCGACAAGCCTTGCAGCCCGGGCGCTACCGCGTGCATATCGACTCAAGCCTGGAGCCCGGCGTCTTGAACTACGGCGAGGCCTTGATCCCTGGCGAGAGCGAGCAAGAGGTGCTGCTGTCCAGCTATCTCTGCCATCCCTCCATGGCCAATAACGAGCTCAGTGGCCCGGTGGTGGGGACCTATTTGGCGCGCTGGCTGCAAAGCTTGCCTCGGCGCCGCTACAGCTATCGCTTGCTCATCGTGCCTGAGACGATTGGTGCCATCACCTACCTCAGCCGCCATCTCGAGGCCATGAAGAAGAACGTGGTGGCAGGCTATGTCTTGAGCTGCATGGGGGATGAGCGG
This sequence comes from uncultured Roseateles sp., assembly GCF_945956965.1. Classification (GTDB taxonomy): domain Bacteria; phylum Pseudomonadota; class Gammaproteobacteria; order Burkholderiales; family Burkholderiaceae_C; genus Paucibacter_A. The sequence goes on along the minus strand of NZ_CAMFJS010000015.1, from coordinate 20,484 downwards.
GCCTATTCCTTCCTGCCCTCACGGCGGGGGTCGACGCTGGCCGACCGTGCGGCGCGCCATGTGCTTTCGCATCTGGCGCCGGGCTATGCCAGCTATTCCTTCCTGGACCGTGGCAGCGATGAGCGCCAATACTGCAGCCCCGGCGTGGACCTGCCCGTCGCCTCGGTGATGCGCAGCAAATACGCTTGCTACCCGGAGTACCACACATCTTTGGATGATCTTGAATTGGTGACACCGGCCGGCCTGGCTGGAGGCTTCAGCGCCGTGCAGCGCTGCATCGAGGCCATCGAAGCCGACGAGACCCTCAACTGCAGCACCTTGTGTGAACCCCAGCTGGGCAAGCGCGGGCTGTACCCCTCGATCAGCACCAAGGAAAGCGGCAAACAGGTGGAGGCCATGATGAATCTGCTGGCTTACTGCGACGGCAGCGAGAGTTTGCTGGATGTGGCCGAGCGGATTGGCCGCCCGATTTGGGAGTTAGGCCCGGTGGTGGCCCAACTTAAGCAGCACGGCTTGCTGGTCAGCGCCTGAGCCTTGCGAGCATGGCCATGCCTGAAGTGAATCAATTGCTTGAGCCTGCGGCACTGCAGGGCTTGTTGAATGACAGCCGTTTGGATGCCAGTCTGGCGCAAGCGCATCCCGGAGCCTGGGAGCAGGTGTGGGAGGGTCTCGCCTATCGCTCGGTCAGCTATGCGCCCAGCTCACTGGCTTATCAACAAGCCTATCTGGAGGATGCCGGTTGGCAGTTGCAGGACATCAGCCTGATCCTGCAAACCGATGGCCGACCCTGCGGCATCTTCCCATTGGCCTTGGGTGGTCCGGCGGGCAGTGTGAACTTGAGCGGCTTTGGTGGGCCCCTGATGGCGCCGTTGTTTGTGAAAGGTTTGTCCCCCAACAGCATCAAGAAGATTTGCGCGCGTCTGCTCGAGTTCCTGCAGGTGCTGGTGCAGCGCATTGGCCAGACGAGCTTAAGTCTGCAGCAGGCTGTGCTGCCCGATCAAGTTTCGCTGGGCCTGAGCGAGTGGTCCCAGCAGCTGCTGGCGGCCGGTGCCTCGGTCACGGTCAAGCATGATTTGTTTGTGGATCTGAGCCCCTCTTTGGACGAGATCCGCGCTGGTTTTCGCAAGAGCTTTCGCCCTTTGATCAACGCCGGCTTGCGCCATTGGCAGGTGGACTTGATGGACGCGGCGGCAGCGGATGCGGCGGTCTGGGAGGAACTCAAGGCCTTGCATTTGGACGTGGCCGGACGCAAGACTCGCAGCGACGACAGCTGGCAGCGCCAGTTCGCCATGATCCAGGCAGGTGAGGCGTTTATGGTCACCTTGCGTGACCCGCAGACTCGGCGCCTGGTAGGTGCTGGCGTGTTCCAGATCAACCGGGATGAAGGCTTGTACGGCGTGGGGGCTTATGACCGCGCCCTGTTCGACAAGCCTCTGGGTCATGTGGTGCAGCAGGTGGCGATCGAGTACCTCAAGCGCCAGGGCACCCGTTGGTACCGCCTGGGTGAGCGGCAGTTTGCCCAGGATCTGCCCACGCCCAGTGCCAAGCAGCTGTCGATCTCAGTCTTCAAGCAGGGCTTTGCCAGCCATGTGTTTGCACGGCCAGAGTTTGTCTGGCCTATGGCTTCAGGCGCTTGATGAAGCGCAGCGGCGTGGCGCTAGGGCCGTAACCGGCGCCGCGGAACAAGGCCAGAGAACTTTCATTGCCGGGCAAAACCTCGGCATGGATGTTCACGGCGGCATCCGCATGCGTCGCGGCCATGGCCGCTTCACCGGCTTGCAGCAGGGCTCGACCTAGCCCCAGGCCTTGCAACTGGGGATCCAAATAGAGCGAGACCTCGAAGGCGGCTTCCGAATCCGAAGTGAGCAAGGGATCGAAGCGAATCACGCCGACCGCAAGCGAGCCCAGATAGGCCAGAAAGAGCCGACTCTGCCCAGCCGCCAGCAGGCGCTCCAGCCAGGCGCGGTGGGTGTCCAGCGGAATTTCTTCCTGCGAGCGTGAGACCTGGCGGGTGCTGGGGTGATTGCGCCAGCGCCATAGGCATTCGGCATCGCTCAGCTCGGCCGGGCGCAGTTGCAGCGGCGCCTTGCCTAGCATCAGCAAGCCCAGCGCTACCTTGCGCGCGCCTTGCCCATCGACCAGGGCGCGGCTATTCGTCGCCAGTGTTTGGCGCAATTCCGCGTCATCCAGCAAGCGGCGCAGGCCCTGGGCCAGTGCAGGTGCATCCAGACCGGTGGCTGCCAGCACGGCTTGGCGGCGTTCCAGCTCGGGGAGGACGGCGCGCTGGTTTTCGGCCAGGCACAGGGTCAAGGAGGGCACGCCAAGGGCACAGCGCTCCCAGGCGGCACCTCCTGCGGCGCCGATCTGCACATCATGGCGGGCGTAGAAGGCGCTGAGCTCGGGCAGATCCAGGCTCAGCTGGGTGTTCGAGTCCGCACGCACGGCTTCTTGCAAGGCGGCGAGATGGGGGTTGGCATGCGTGGAAACGATCTCGATCGGCCCTTGGAAGCTGACGCCGCTTCGGCAAGCGTGCAGGGCCGTGGGGCTCAGGTTCAGCGGGTCGGTGCCGCCCAGAAAAATGCCGATGCTGCGCACCTCGGCCGCCGGCACATGGGCTTGCAGCTCGGCATAGCTTTCACCCAGCAGGGCAAAGCCGGGGCCGCAAAACCAGCGTGCGGGCGGGCGGCGCAGCCAGGGGGCATAACGGGTTTGATGGCTGGACTCGACGCAGAGGTTTTGGTCGATCAAGGCGTCCGCACTCAAGGGCCTGTCGGCCAGATCGTCGATCACCGCGATGCGGCAGCCCAGGGCTTGGCGCAGGGCCTCGTGCCAGTCGGCGGCTAGGCCGTAGTGGTCAACGATGAGCCAGGCGGGCGCCTCATGCTTGAGGACTTCGATGCAGGCCTGGGCATCAGCCGCCTCATCGGCCAGCCGGCCAGGCTGAAGGACGGGCGGCAGTTGCGCGAGCAGTCGGCATTGGATGCCGGCTGGCGCCAGCAAGGCCTGCGCGTCAACATCGCTGGCGCGGCAAAGAAACAGGGATTGAGCCCCCAGGCCTTGCAAGGCCTGGGCGAGCGAGAGGCAACGACGCAGATGACCCAGCCCGATCTGGGAGGAGCCATCGGCGCGGAAGGCGACCCGCATCAGCGCAGCTTGAACAAGGGCACCAAGGGGGCGCAGCGCAAGAGTTCCGGCACCCGGCCGGCGCTGGCGGCTTCACCCACCATGGGCAGCAACTCGCGATACATCGTCAACACCTGTTCGATGTCGGCCGTGCTGTGAGCGTGGCTGAGGTTGTGGGTGCCCAGACCCAGCACGCCGCGCTGATGCTGCTCTTGCGCCAGCAGGGTTTTGATGTCGAAGATATTGGCGCCGCGCGCTTCGCGCACGTTCAGAAAGGTCCAGCTCGGATGGCCGCTGACCGAGAACAAATCGTTCAAGTTCTGTTCGTCCAGCAAGCGGCGCAGACCGGTCTGCAGCTGTTCGCCCTTGGCCGCGATGCCGGCCAGCACGGGCTCGCGCTTGAGCTTGCTCAGCGTGGCCTTGGCGGCAGCCAGGGACAGGGCTTCGCCGCCGAAGGTGAAGGAGAAAAAGATCTCTTCCATCAGCTGCATCACATCGGCGCGGCCGGCAATGGCTGAGACCGGGAAGCCATTGGCCAAGCCCTTGCCAAAGGTGGCCAGATCGGGGGTGACGCCGAACAGTTCCTGCGCGCCGCCATTGGCAAAACGGAAGCCGGTGATGGTTTCATCAAACACCAGCAAGGCGCCATGCTTGTGGGCCAGGGACTTGACGCCTTCCAGAAAGCCGGGCTGTGGCGCCGCCACATTCATGGGCTCCAGAATCACCGCGGCCAGCTGCTCGGGGAAGTGCTGGAACAAGGCCTCCAGCGAGCTCAGATCGTTGTAGGCAAAGGCGTGGGTGAGGGCGCGGGTGGCCTCGGGCACGCCGCGGTGGCGGGCGGTGCTGCCGATGTACCAGTCTTGCCAGCCGTGGTAGCCGCAGACGGCGATGTGGTCGCGACCGGTGAAGGCGCGAGCCAGGCGCACGGCGCCGGCGGTCGCATCAGATCCGTTCTTGCCGAAGCGCACTTTCTCGGCGCAAGGCACCATGTCCACGATCAGCTCGGCCACTTCGCATTCCAGGCGGTGCGGCAGGCTGAAGATGACGCCGGAATCCTGCAGCTGGCGGCTGACGGCGCTGTTGACTTCCGGGTCCTGGTAGCCCAGGGTGACGGAGGCCAGGCTCATCACCAGGTCCAGATACTCATTGCCGTCCACATCCCAAACGCGCGCACCCTGGCCACGTTCGATGAAGAAGGGCGAGACGCCCTTAGGGTATTGGGTGCGGCTCTTGCTAAAGGTTTGGCTGCCCAGGGGGATGACGCGCTCGGCGCGCTCCAGCATGGCTTCGGAAGCGGTGAATGTACGCATGATGGCAGTCTCTTTGGAAATAGGTGTTCGGAGTCAGGGCTTGGCGGCAGCGGCTTGCAGCGCGTCATTGCGCAGGCTCTTGGCATAGCCCTCATTGCGCTGGTGCGGGTTGAGCTGCAGCAGCTCGGGCCGGGCGTCTAGCAGGCGCAGAAAGTCAAACAGATCGGCGCGCAGGGCGGTACCTGGGCCGGCTTGGGCATCCAGGGCGTCGACCAGGGCGCGCACCAGTTGCAAGTCGTCTAGATGATCCACGGTCCAGCGCAGCTGTGCGAGTGGAATGACGCTGCTCAGGCTGCCAATGCGCAGCTTCTGGGCTTGCGCGCGCAGCCAGGGGGTGACGTGCTCACGCTCGCTGGGTAAGCGGGCATGTTCCGCCGCTTGCAGCAAGGCTTGGCGGGTGAAGACTTCGACATCCAGGCCATCGGGGTAGCTGGCGGGCTCGCTATTGGTGCAGTAGTCCAGCTTCTGTGTGCAGAGCTGGCTGATGACGCGGTCGATCAGGGCAGGGTCAATCAGCGGGCAGTCGCCGGTCAGGCGCACGATCAGTTCAGCGTCGCTGGCCTGAGCAGCGCCGGCAAAGCGGGCCAGCACATCGTCCAGCGGGCCACGATGCACCGCATAACCGGCTTGGCGCACGGCGTCTGCCAGCGCGTCATCGCTGGCGTCGGTGCTGGTGGCCAGCACGATCTGGTCGATGAGCGTGGCACGTTTGACTCGCTCCAGCATGAACAAAATCATCGGCATGCCGGCCAGCGGCATCAAGACCTTGCCAGGCAGGCGGCTGCTGGACAGACGGGCTTGCACAATCGCCAGGCAAGTTGGGCGCGGATTCGTTGAACTCATGGTTTGGGCCACAGGCGGGGGTCGTAGGCTTCGGGCAAAGCGCAGGCAAGTTGAGGGCGATGCAGGGGCCGGGCTTGCTGCCAGGCGCCGGCGATGCCTTGCCATTGCGCCAAAGTCTCCACGCCGACCACGCAGCTATGCACCTGGGGCATGGCCTTGATGACGCCGAGCGCGGCCACGGTGGGAGCAAGGTCCTGGGCTTGGCAGTCGTTTTGCCAGGCTTGCAGAAAAGGCGCGGCCGCCGGTACGCGTTGGGCTGCACGTTCAGGCGCCAGCAGCAGGCCTTGCAAAAAGGCCGAGCGCACATGCAGCTCAACGCCAGTCAACTGCTCCACCTGCGGGCCTTGCAGGGTTTGCTGCAGGCGTTGATCGAGGGCATTGGCCGGCAGCTGGGCAATGCGGATGTCGTGGCGCTGACGCAGCGTCAGCAACTCCTCCGGTCCGTAGCAGGAGACACCCAGGCGGATGCCGCTGCCCCTCAATTGTTGCTCGGCCTGTTCCCAAAGCGCTGGGCCGCCTGCAGCCAAAAGGTCAGCGGCGCTGTGGAACAGCAGTGCATTCAGGCGTTCGCCCAGGTGCTGGCGGGATTGCTCGATGCTCATCTGCACAGCCTCGACGGCTTGAGCTGGCGAGAACCCGCTCAAAGGCCTGATCTTGCTGATGATGCGAAAGTCCAGCGTGCCGCAAAGCCGGCCCAGCCGGGCTTCGATATCGCCATAAGCCGCGGCCGTGTCCAGCGTACGCACGCCGTGCTGCCAGGCGGCGGCCAAGATGCGTTCGACCTCGGCCTCGGGCACAGTCTGGCCGCTGCCGACCGCGCCATAGGCGAGGCCAAATTGCACAGTACCCAGTGCCAGTTCCATGGCCTGACTCATCGCGCCAGCAGCTGGCGCAGCGTGGCGACAACCCGGTCCTGGTCGGCCTCCGTCATGGCCGGGAACAGGGGCAGGGAGATGCAGTGGGCGTAATAGGCCTCGGCCAGCGGGAAGTCGCCGGGCTTGAAACCCAGCGCTTGGTAATAGGGCTGGGTGTGAATAGGGATGTAGTGCACTTGTACGCCAAAGCCTTGCTCCCGCAGGGCGGCAAAGAGCTGGGCCCGCGTGATGGGGCAGCGCTGGGCATCCAGCTCCACGGCATACAAATGCCAGGCCGATTGCCGGTCGCCAAAGCGCGGTGGCAGGCGCAGCGGCAAGTCTTTGAGCAGCTGGTCATAGCGCGCAGCCAGGGCTTCGCGTGCGGCTTGCATCTGGGGCAGGCGGCGCAGCTGTGAGCGGCCCAGGGCGGCTTGCAACTCCGTCATGCGGTAGTTGTAGCCCAGTGCTTGCTGCTCATAGACCCAGGCACCTTCGGGCGGCTGGGTCATGGAGGCGGCTTCGCGCACCATGCCGTGCGAGCGCAGGCCTTGCAGGGCCTGGGCTAGCTGAGGGTCGCGGGTCGTCACCATGCCGCCTTCGGCCGTGGTCACCACCTTGACGGCGTGAAAGCTGAAGACCGAGAGATCGGCCCAGTCCGAACCCATAGGCTGGCCTTCCAGGCGGGCGCCGGTGGCATGGGAGGCGTCTTGCAGCAGCTTGAAGCCGTAGCGATCGGCCAGTGCGCGCAGGGCCGGCCAATCGCAGGGCAGGCCGGCAAAGTCCACCGGGATCACCACATCGGGCAGGCGGCCAGCGCTGTGGGCCTGGGCCAGCTTGCTGCTCAGGGCTTCGATGCCCATTTGGCGGCTGAAGGGGTCGATGTCGACGAAGTCAACACTGGCGCCGCAGTAGCGTGCGCAATTGGCCGAGGCCAAAAAGCTGTTCGGTGTCGTCCAGACCAGGGACTGCGGGCCCACGCCCAGCGCCAGGCAGGCCATGTGCAGGCCGGCGGTGGCATTGCTAACGGCAATGGCGTGCGGCACTTGGTGTAGGGCGGCGAATTCGGCCTCGAAGGCGGGCAGCTCGGGGCCTTGCGTCAGGAAATCGGATCGCAGCACGGCGCAGACCGCGGCGATGTCTTCTTCGCTGATTTGCTGGCGGCTGTAGGGGATGGAAACAGTCATGGCCGATCTCAGCTCAGGCGAGCCTCGGGCACATGTTCCATGATCAGCTCGCGCAACTGGGCCACGCTGAGGAAATCGGGGTTGCTGCCACTGTCATAGGCAAAGCCTGCGGGCACGCGCTCGGCGCCGGTCTTCTTGCAGTACTGCTCAATGCTGTACTCGCAGTTGGAGGGCAGGATGGCGTAGTAACGGCCCAGATCAACGGTCTGATAGCTGTCGCTGCCGGTGATCATCTCTTCGTGGATTTTCTCGCCGGGGCGAATGCCCACAATTTCCTGGCGGCAGTCGGGCGCCACGGCGGTGGCCACATCGCCGATGCGGTAAGAAGGAATTTTGGGCACAAAGATCTCGCCGCCTTCGGCGTTCTGCAAGGCCCACAAAACCATCTCCACGCCGTCTTGCAAGGAGATATTGAAGCGAGTCATATTGGGATCGGTGATGGGCAAGACGCCGCTGGCGCGCTTGTCCACGAAGAAGGGGATCACCGAACCCCGGCTGCCCATCACATTGCCATAGCGCACGACCGAGTAGCGGGTGGGGCGATGGCCACGGATATTGTTGGCGGCGATGAAGAGCTTGTCCGAGCACAGCTTGGTGGCGCCGTAGAGATTGATGGGCGCTGCCGCCTTGTCGGTGGACAGGGCGACAACCCGCTCCACGTTCTGGTCCATGCAGGCTTCGATCAGATTCTGCGCACCCAGGATATTGGTCTTGATGCACTCAAAAGGGTTGTACTCAGCCGCCGGCACCTGCTTGAGCGCAGCGGCGTGGATGACGATGTCAATGCCTTCGAGTGCGCGGCGCAGGCGGGCTTCGTCACGCACATCGCCCAGGAAGTAGCGAATGCTGGGGAACTGCCGCTCGCCGAAGCGCTGGGCCATCTCGAATTGCTTGAGCTCGTCGCGCGAGAACACCACCACTCGCCGGACATCCGGATAGCGCTTGAACACCGTGTCGACAAATGCCTTGCCGAAGGAACCGGTAGCGCCGGTGATGAGGATGGATTTGCCGTTGAGCATGGTGTGCCGAAGGTTGGTTGAAAAGTGCCCAGGGCGAACCTCAGGCTTGTTGTGACTTTCGCCGCACTTGAGGGTGCTTGATCCCTGAAAAAAGCGCAGGCGGGTGGTCTATTTTGCAGCCCCGCGTGCTTGGCGCTGGGGCGCTGAGCCCGGGCGTGTCCCTGCAAAGAAATGCAGGGCAGGGATTGCCCCCGATTTCTGCTCATTGCGCTTGGGCCGCAGCTGTTAGCGTTCAGGCATTCTTGTTTTCACGACCAAGCCATGCCCTCGACCTCCAATTGCTCCATCCATGCCCATGCCTTGGTTGAGAGCCCGCATATCGGCGCGGGCACACGGGTCTGGGCTTTTGTCCACATCTTGCCGGGTGCGCGCATCGGTCGGGACGCCAATATCTGTGACCACGTCTTCATCGAGAACGATGTGGAAGTAGGGGACCGGGTGACCATCAAGTGCGGCGTGCAACTCTGGGACGGGGTGCGCATCGAGGACGATGTCTTCATCGGCCCCAATGTGACTTTCAGCAACGATGCCTTCCCGCGCAGCAAGCAGCGGCCCGAGCAGTTTGTGCAGACCCGCGTGCGCAAGGGGGCCAGCTTGGGCTCGAACGCGACCGTGAGGCCGGGCGTCACCATTGGCGCCCATGCCATGGTGCAAGACGGCGCGGTCGTGACCCGCGATGTACCGGCCAATGCCATCGTGGCGGGCAATCCCGCGCATGTGATCGGTTATGTGGATACCTTGCATCCGGCGGGCCAAGCCACGCTGCCCTCGGCAAGTCGGCCTGGCCAGGCGCCTGAGCGCTTGCAGGTGGCCGGCGCCTCGCTGGTACAACTGCCGCAAGCGGTGGATATGCGGGGCTCGCTTTGCGTGGGCGAGATTGGCAAGCAACTGCCTTTCACGCCGCTGCGCTTTTTCATGGTCTATGACGTGCCCAGCCGCGAGGTGCGGGGCGAGCATGCGCACAAGCTTTGCCATCAGTTCCTGGTTTGTGTGAAAGGCAGCCTCAGCGTGGTGCTGGACGATGGCGAGCGCCGCGACGAGTTGCTGCTGGACAACCCCCGCCTGGGCCTGCACATCCCGCCCATGGTCTGGGGCATACAGTACCGCTTCAGTGCCGACGCCGTTTTGCTGGTGCTGGCCTCGGACCCCTATGACGCTCAAGACTACATCCGCAGCTATGACGACTACCTCGCCGCCATTCAACGTGCCTGAAGCTGCCGTTCCTGAAGCTGCTGTGGCCGAGACGCCCATCCCCTTCCTGAATCTGCAGCCCGCGTATCAGATCGCGCAGGCGGAGATTGATGCCGCCTTGCTTCGTGTCGCCCGCAGCGGCTGGTTCTTGTTAGGGCAAGAGTTGCAGAGCTTCGAGGCGGCCTATGCGCAAAGCGTGGGCGCTGAAGGCTGTGCGGGCGTGGCCAATGGCTTGGATGCGCTGGCCCTGGCCCTGCAAGCGCTTGGCGTGGGGCCGGGCGATGAGGTCATCGTGCCAGCCAATACCTATATCGCCACCTGGCTGGCGGTCAGCCAATGCGGCGCCCGGCCGGTGCCGGTGGAGCCAGACCCGCGCAGCTACAACATCCACCCGGCCCGCATCGAGGCGGCCATCACGCCGCGCAGCAAGGTCATCCTGCCAGTGCATCTCTACGGCCTGCCGGCTGAGATGGATGAGATCTTGCTGATCGCCCGGCGCCATGGCCTCAAGGTGCTGGACGATTGCGCTCAAGCCCATGGGGCGATGTATCGGGGCCGCGCTGTTGGCAGCCTGGCGGATTTGTCGGCCTGGAGTTTTTATCCCGGCAAGAACCTCGGCGCTTTCGGTGACGGTGGCGGCGTGACCGGCGCGGACCCGGCCTTGCTGGATCAGATCCGGGTGCTGCGCAACTACGGCTCGCGGGTCAAGTATCACAACGAGGTCAAGGGCCGCAATTCCCGGCTGGACGAAATCCAGGCGGCCGTGCTGTCTGCCAAGCTGCCGCACCTGCAGGCTCAGACCGAGGAGCGGCGCCGCATTGCCGCGCGTTTGCTCGATGGCTTGGCGGGTCTGCCCCTGCAACTGCCAACGCCACCGGCCGCCCATCTCGAATCGGCCTGGCATTTGTTTGTCGTCCGGCATGAGGCCCGGGACCGCCTGCAGGCCGAACTCGCCCGCCAGGGTGTGGGCAGCCTGATCCACTACCCGGTGCCGCCGCATCTGCAGCCGGCCTATGCCGAGCTGGGCTTTGCGGCGGGTGACTTCCCCATCAGCGAGGCCATGCACCGCGAGGTGTTGAGCTTGCCGCTGTGGCCAGGCATGAGCGAGGCGCAGATCGACCGTGTGGTCCGCGTCGTACGGGCCAGCGTTTAAGTCTCTTCGCCTTTGTTCCAAGGTGCTGGCGCAGGGCCGCGGCTGCGCGCCGGATTGCCCACCCAAAGCTCGCCGGCCGGCACATCGCGTGTGACCACGCTGCCTGCGCCAATCATGGCGCCGGCCCCGATATGCACACCGCCCAGAATGGTGGCATTGGCCCCGATGGAGGCGCCACGCGCCAACGTGATGGTTTGGAATTGGGCCGGGTACTGGCGTGAGCGCGGTGTACGGTCATTGGTGAAGGTGGCGTTGGGGCCGATGAAGACATCGTCCTCCACCCGCAGGCCATCCCAGAGCTGCACGCCGCTCTTGACGGTGACCCGGTCCCCGATCTCGACCTTGTTCTCTATCAACACCTGGGCGTTGATATTGCAGTCCGCCCCAATGCGGGCGCCTGCCAGCACCACGCAAAACTGCCAGATGCGGGTGCGCGGGCCGATATGGGGGCTGGCTACATCGGCCAGGGGGTGAATCATGGGGGCGTCGTTCTTCTCGCTCATATGGCAAGCATACCCATGCTGGCCACCATTTCTCGCGAGACCTGTGTTGCGCTTAGATCAGCGGCAACCAGGGGTCGCCATCTTCATGGGCGGGTCGGCGGTGTGCGTGCGCCTGACGCAAAAGGGCGTCTGGGTCCGCGGGCTGGGCCTGCGCGGTTGGGGCCGCCTGGCTCAATGAGGCTGGCAAGCTTTGATCTGCAGCCACCAAGAGATCCTGCAGATTGGGCAGCGGGGTGTTTGTGCTGGCCGTCCCAGGCTGGCCGGCATCTTGCACGCCATGAGTGGTGATCTCCTGGGCCAGCGGCACATCCTCGGACGTGTTTTTGGCGAACCAGACATCGGCCATGAGCTTCTGGCTGCCGTCGGCCAAGGTGTAGCCGGACACCAGGCCGATCAGATTGCCCGCATCCATCTGGCTACTCTTCTGGGCCTGCAAGTCCAGCGAGACGATGTTCAGCTCAGACAGATTGAACAGCTCCGCCGCTGTGCTCAAGCCATCGCGATTGCGGTCTACCCAGACGCGCAGGTCGGCGAAGGCCGCGTCGTGTGCGTCCAGCACGCCGTCGCCATTGCTGTCCAGGCTGCGCATGGCGGCATAGCCGTCACCGGCGCGCTTGCCATCGGCCAAATGCACGCCGCTGCCGAAAAGCTCGGCGCCGTTGTCGATCTGCCCATTGTGGTTGCGGTCCATCACCAGCAAACCGTCTTTGCCATCGGTCCAGCCCCATTGCTGGCTCTTGCCGGTGGCATTGAGGTCGAACTGCACGCCTTGGGCGGCGGCGGTGGTGTGAACGCCATTGCCGTCCAGGTCCAGCACGATGGGTGTGGCCGCGAACAAGGCGTCCACCTGGTTGGCGCTCATGGCCGCGATTTGATCGGTGCTGAAGGCGTGCACCTGCTGCATATTCAGGCTGGCGATGTCTTGCGATTCCAAGCCCTGGATCTGCTCGGTCAGCAAGGCGTGAATCTGGGCCGTGCTCCAGGCACGAAGCTGGGCCGAGCTAAGCGCAGCGATATCCTCGGTTTCCAGCGCGCGGATCTGATCGGTGCTCAATGCGGCAATGCTGCGGGAGTTGAGGCCAGCGATCTGCCAGGTCTGCAAGGCGGCAATGTCTTCGGTCTCCAGGGAGCGAATCTGCTTGCTGCTGAGGCCGTTCAACTGCTGGGTCAGCAGGGCGCCGAATTGGTCCGTGGTGAAGGCATTGAGTTGGTTGGTGCTGAGTGACTGCAAGACGGAGGTGCTCAGGGCCACGATGTCTTCGGTTTCGATGGCCGCCAATTGGGCGAGCTTGAATCCGCCCGCCTGGCGGCTGCTCAGGGCACTCATTTGCGCCTGACTCAGCTCGGCAATGGCTTCGGTGCTGAAGGCGCCCAGCTGCAGGCTGCTGAAGGCGCGCAGGGATTCGCTCAGCATGGCGTGCATATCGCTGCCCGCCAGCAAGGAGATGTTCTCGGTGCTCAGGCGGGCCAGCTGCGCGCTGCTCAGGGCTGCAATCTGATCCGAGCCCAGGGCATCAAAGGCCTCCGTGCTCAAGCCATTGAGGGCCAGGGAGGAAAGGGAGCGAATCTGTAGCGTGCTCAGTCCTTCCACCTGTGCGCCGCTCAAGCTGGCGATTTGCACGGTGCTCATCCCGGCCAGCGCACTGGTGCTCAGGGCCTGCAATTGCAAAGGACTCAGCGCGGTGATGTCCTCGCTGGCGAGGCCGCGGATTTGTACGCTGCTCAGCAGACTCAGCTGATCGCTGGCCAGCAGCGCAAACTGTTCGCTGGCCAGCATGCTGAATTGGCGCGAGCCCAAACCGCGAATCTGGTCGGATTCCAAACTGTTGAGCTGCTGTTGCGAAAACAGCTGCAGCTCCTCGCTGCTGAGGGCACGCAGCTGCGCGGTGCTCAGGGCCGTGATCTGCTCTGTGGTCAAGGCCAATACCGCTTCGCTGGACAAATTTCCCACGGCCACGGTGCTGATGGCGCGAATCTGTTCGCTGCTCAAGGCCTGGACCTGCGCCGCATTGAGTGCATGCACCTGGCTACTGTTCAAGGCCTGGATGGACTTGCTGCTGAGCAAGCCCAGACCCTCCGCCGACAGCAGGGCGATGTCGGCGCTGTTGAGCCCGGCCATCTGATTGGCCTGCAAGGCGCCGACTTGCTGCGCCGTGAGGGTGGCCACCTGATCACTCTGCAAGGCATCGAGGCCGGCGGTCGACCAGCCGCGCAAGGCATTGCTGTTGATGGCGGCAATATCCGCCAGTTCAATGCTGGCGATCTGGGCCGAACTCAAGCCATTGAGCTGGGTCGAGCCCATCACCGCCCATTGGGCCTCGGTCAGCGCCACCAGGTCATTGGTTTCGAGAGCGCGCAGTTGCTCGTTATTGAGCGATTGCAGCTGTTGGCTGTTGAGCGCGGCGAACTGCTCGCTATTGAGCTGCCGCAGCTGGCTGCTGCTCAGGCCGCGCAGCGCCTGGCTGCTGATGGCGGCCAGGCCTTCGGCGCTGATGGCGGTCAGTTGTGCGCTGTCGAGAAAGCGCAGCTGATCGGCGTTCAGGGCGGCGAATTGCTGAGGTAGCAGCTGGGCGATCTCATCCGTGCTGATGGCCGCCAGCTGCACCGAGCCCAGCGTGGCGAGCTGGGCACTGTTGAGCTGCACCAGCTCCGCCGCGCCAAAGGCCGCGAACTGAGCGGTTGACAGAGCGCGCAAGGCGGCCGTGGACATGGCGGCCAGGTCGTCGGCCACGATGGCCATGATTTGATCCGAGCTGAGCAGTGCGAGTTGTGAGGTGCCCAGGCCCGCGACCTGCGCGCTATTGAGCCCCGTCAACTGCTCGAGCGTCATGGCGGCAAGTTGCCGCGCCGACAGAGCACGCACGCCGCGCGCACCCAGCGCCCCCACATCGGCCAGTTCCATGGCCGCGACTTGTTGGGTGCTCAAGCCCATCAGCTGTTTGTCGCTCAAGACGCTGAATTGATCGCTCATCATGACCTGGATGGCGTCGGTGCTCAGTTGGCCCAGCTGCTGGCTGCTCAGTGCGGCAATTTGGGCGGTCGTCAGGGTCGCAACCTGGCTCAGGTCGATATTGGCCAGCTGGCTGGAGGTAAGCCCCCGGATCGCGGCGGTGCTGATGGCCAAGAGCGCATCGACTGGCAATGCCCACATCTCATCCGTACCCACCTTGGCCAACTGCTGTGAGCTCATCAAGGCCATCTGGCGGGAGCTGATGGCACCCCATTGATCAACAGTCAAGGCATCGACCTGGGCGGCCGACAAAGCCCGCAGCCCGGCGCTGCTCAAGGCATTGAGGGACTGCATACTCAGCTCATCAATGCGCTCAGGGCTCAGGCCTGCGACCTGCTGCGAGCCAAGGGCTGCCCATTGCTCGGTCGCCAGGGCGATGAGTTGGTCGATGCGCAGCGCTGCGATTTGCTCCGAACTCAGGGCGATCAACTGGCGTGAACTCAGCATCTGCACCTGAGCCTCGGTCAGCTGGTGCAGCTGGGTGGCTTGCAAGCCTCGAATGGCGCCACTGCTGAAGGCCTGCAAGGCTTCGCTGCCGATTTGCACGAATTGCTCGGAACTCAACCCCGCAATCTGGGCCGAGCTCAGAATCGCCGCCTGGCTGCTGCTCAGCACGCGCAAGAGATTGGGATCCAGCGAGTGCAGTTGATCCCCGGTCAGCGACTTGAAAGCGGCGGTGGACAGCGCGGCAAAGTCGTCGGTTTCCAGATGGGCCAGTTGATTGGCGCTGAGCGCTTGCAATTGCTTGGAGCTCAGCGCTGCCATCTGCAAGGTGCTCATCAGATTGAGCTGCTCGGTGCTGAGCCACTGAATTTGGTCCGTGTTCAGTGATCGAATCTGTGCAGTGGACAGGCTTTGCCACTGATCGCTGCTCAGTGCGCTCAGCTGCGTGCTGCGCAAGGACTGCAGGGCGGCCGTGCCCAGGCTGCGCAGATCCTCGGTCTCCATCAGGCTCAGCTGCTTGCTGCTCAGCGCGGAGACTTGGGCCGAACTCAATGCCGCGATCTGGGACGTGACCAGGGCCTGCAACTGATCGCTGGCCAAGGCATTAAGTGTGTTGCCACTGAGGGCGCGTATGCCGGCGCTGCTGATGGCGGCCACATCTTCGGTTTCCAGGGCGCCGATCTGACGGCTGCTCAGGGCCACGAGCTGGACGGAGCTGAGGCTGCGGAACTGCTGGGTGCTCATGGCCATCAGGTCTGCGCTGTCCAGAACCGCGAACTGGCGGGAACTGAGCGAAGCAATCTGGCGGGTAGCCAGCGCCGCCACCTGGTCGCTGATCAAGCCCTGCAAGGCACTGAGCGACAAGCCACGGATGGCGCCGGTGGACAGGCCGGGCAGGGCATCGCTGGCCAGCATCTGCAGCTGATCTGACTTCAGGCCTTGCGCCTGAGCGGAGGTCAGCACACCTAGCTGGGCCCCGCTGAGCCCGCTGAGCTGGTCCGAGTGCAGCACGCCCAGCTGCTTGGCGCTGAAGCCCTGCAAGGCCTTGGTGCCCAGCTGCTCAAAATCGCTGGTGCTGAGCACGCCCAGCTGGCTGGTGCTGAGGCTTTTGAGTTGCGCCGTGCTCAGGGCAGGGATTTGATCGCTGCTCAGGGCGTCGAGACCATCGCTGCCCAAGCTGCTGATCTGGCCGGTGCTCAGGGCTCGAATTTGCCCGCTGGCGAAGGTCTGCAGCAACTCGGCAGGCAGTTCGCGCAAAGTGGCATTGCTGATGGCTCGGATGGCCGAGGAGGACAGATTTTGCAAGGCCTCCGGCGCCAAGGTGGCGAGCAAGGTCGCTTTCAGCGCACTGCCGTGGTTGGCGTTGAGGCTGCCGATTTGCTCCACCGTCAGGGCGGTGATTTGTTCGGGTGCCAGGGAACCGAGTTGGCCGCCGGACAGGCTGGAAATGAACTTGGTGCTCAGCTCGCTGAGCTCATTGGGCGCGATCACCGCCAAAAGGCTGGTGGACATGCCCTTGAGCTGAGCGGGATTGAGCTGCACCAACTGGTCGACGCCTAGCAACTCAAATTGCTCGGCACGTATGCCCGGAAATTGTTTGGACTGCAGGCTGCCGACCTGCTCAGGGAGCAGCTGAGAAAACTGGTCCAGGGTCAATGCGCCCAGCTGGGCGGTATTGAGCGCCTTGAAGACCGTCGGGGTCAGGGCTTGCAGCTGTTCGACGGAAAAGGCCGTCATCAAGCTGGCTGGCAAAGATTTGAACGCCCCCGCTTTCAAGGACAGGGCCTGTTCATAACTCAGCGCGGCAATGTGCTCTGGGGTGAACTGCGCCCATACAGCCGGACTGAGCTTGGCGAGGGCCTGCGTGCTCATTTGAGCAAGCTCTTCGGGGCTCGGTGGTGTGGGGACGGAGGTGGCCATGGCTTTTCTGCTTGATCAGGCGGGCGCCGGCAGCAGCAATGCAAAGGTACAAGGGTTCAAACCCAGCGAGGCACCCGCCCGCATACAGGCTAGGTGCTTAGCTGGGATATTAGGTGGCGGCGCTTGGCTCTCGTTCAAACAGGGCCTCACAAAGTGGACAGACCGGATGCATCGTTCACGATGCATCCGGATTTGCCGTCGATCAAACTCAGATCAGCGGCAGCTGGCGACTCAGGTCGTCGTCATCGCCCGGGTTCTTGTGCTTGATCAGCGCCGGGCCGTCGATGGCCTGATGCGTCAGCTTGTCGGCACTTGGCGCTCCTGGCAGTGGCACCTCGGCGGGCGGCACCAGCACATCGCTGAGCTGCAGCTTGGCGCCGTCGCTGCCCGTCACGGCCGTGGGCGCCGTGGTGCTCGCCGCTTGGCTGGAGTCGCGGCTGAACCAGACGTCGGCCATATCGTGCGTCTTGCCGTCCGTCGTCTGATAGCCCGAGACCAGTCCCACCAGATTGCCGTTATTGACCGCCGTAGAGCTCTGGGCATGCAGATCCAGGTTGGCAATGTGCAAGGAGTCCAGAGACTTCAATTCGCCGGCCTGGGTGACACCGTCATGGTTGCCGTCCACCCACACTTGCAGTTGAGCAAAGTCCTTGTCCTTGGCATCCAGTTTGCCGTCATGGTTGCTGTCCAGCGCGGCCATCGCGGCGTAGCCATCCTTGGCGAGTGAGCCATCGGCCAGGCGTGTGCCTTCACCGAAGAGTTCGCGGCCGTCATTGATCTTGCCGTCGCCGTTGATGTCGCGCACCAGCAGGCCGTCATTGCCGCCCACCCAGCCCCACTTCTGCCA
This sequence comes from uncultured Roseateles sp., assembly GCF_945956965.1. Classification (GTDB taxonomy): domain Bacteria; phylum Pseudomonadota; class Gammaproteobacteria; order Burkholderiales; family Burkholderiaceae_C; genus Paucibacter_A. The sequence goes on along the minus strand of NZ_CAMFJS010000015.1, from coordinate 3,083 downwards.
GACACCCATGCCCAAGAGGTCGTAGGTAACGCCCTTGTCTGCAGAGATGGTCTCCACCCCGTTGCCGTCCAGGTCAAGGATGATGGGCGACACCTGGGCCGCGACCAGCGCGTTGAGCTGCTCGCTGCTCATCGCGTGGACCGCCTCCGTGGCGAAGGAGTTCGCCTGCGTCATCGAAAGCTTGCTGATATCCGAGGCATCCAGTCCGGCAATCTGCTCGCTGATCAGCGAGTGGATCTGCTCCGTCGTGAAGGTGGAGAACTGCGCCGAGGTCAAGGCCTTGATGTCATCGGTCTGCAGGGCCTGGATCTGGTCGCTGGTGAAGCCTCGCAGAGCCGCCGTGCTGAAGTAGCTGATGTCGCTACTGTCGAAGGCGCGGATCTCTTCCGAGCTCAGCGTGTGCAATTGCTCAGAGTTGATCGCGGCCAACTGCGCGCTGCTCATCGCCGTCAGCTGATCGGAGTGCAAGGCGCTGAACTGGTCGGTGGCGATGGCGCGGATTTGTGCCGAGCTCAAGGCCTGCACGTCCTCCGACTCCATGACCCGGAAGTGTTCACTCGTCATGCCGCGGATCTGCGTGGTGCTCAGAGACGCAATTTGTGCGGTGCTCAGGCCCACGATCTGATCGGTGATGAAGGCCGCCAGTTGCTCCGATCCGAAGCCGCGCAGGGCACTGGTGCTCAGCTGGCCCAGGTCTGCGGTTTCCAGGGCGCGGACTTGGTCAGAACCCAGTACAGACAGTTGGGCCGAGCTGAGCAGCTTGAACTGGTCGGTGGCCAGTGCCTTCAGGTCAGCGGTTTCCATACCGGCAAACTGAGCCGTGCTGAGCGCTTGGATCTGCGCCGAGGTCAGCTGGCCGATCTGGTCGGAGGTCAGCGCATTGAGCTGCTCGGTACCCAGCGAGCGGATCTGCGCCGTCGTCAGGGCCCGAAGATCGGCGGTTTCCAAGCTGGCAAGCTGATCGGTGCCCAGGCCCTTCAGTTGCTGAGTGGTCAGCGACTGGATCTGGTTCGAGCCCAGGGCATTGATCTGGTCAGACACCAGGGCACGGATGCCGTCCGACTCCAAGCCACGCAGGGCGGCTGTGCTCAGCAGGGCGAAGTCTTCGGTTTCCAGCTTGTTGAGCTGTTCGGAAGCCAGGGCGCCGAGTTGAGCGGAGCTGATGATCTTGGCGTGGTCGGTGGACAGGGCCTTCAGGTCGGCCGACTCCATGCCGGCGAACTGGGCCGTCGTCAGGGCTTGCACCTGCAGGGTGGTCAGCTGAGCGATCTGGTCAGTGCCCAAGGCATTGAACTGATCGGTGGCCAGTGCGCGGATCTGAGCCGTCGTCAGGGCGCGCAGATCGGCGGTTTCCAGCGAGGCGACCTGATCGGTGCCCAGGCCCTTCAGTTGCTGAGTGGTCAGCGACTGGATCTGGTTCGAGCCCAGGGCATTGATCTGATCAGACACCAGGGCGCGGATGCCGTCCGAACCCAGGCCACGCAGGGCGGCCGTGCTCAGCAGGGCGAAGTCTTCGGTCTCCAGCTTGTTGAGCTGGTCTGAAGCCAGGGCGCCGATCTGCGCCGAGCTGAGGATCTTGGCCTGGTCGGTGGACAGGGCCTTCAGGTCAGCTGACTCCATGCCGGCGAACTGGGTCGTCGTCAGGGCTTGCACCTGCAGGGTGGTCAGCTGAGCGATCTGGTCAGTGCCCAAGGCATTGAACTGATCGGTGGCCAGTGCGCGGATCTGAGCCGTCGTCAGGGCGCGCAGATCGGCGGTTTCCATCGCGGCGACCTGATCGGTGCCCAGGCCATTGAGTTGCTGAGTGGTCAGCGACTGGATCTGAGCCGAACCCAAGGCATTGATCTGGTCAGATACCAAGGCGCGGATACCGTCGGATGTCAAGCCACGCAGGGCGGCCGTGGTCAGCAGGGCGAAGTCTTCGGTCTCCAGCTTGTTGAGCTGATCCGAGGCCAGGGCGCCGATCTGAGCCGAGCTGAGCAGCTTGGCTTGGTCGGTGGCCAGGGCCTTCAGGTCGGCCGACTCCATGCCGGCCAACTGGGTGGTCGTCAGGGCTTGGATCTGCGCACTGGTCAGCTGAGCAATCTGATCGGTGCCCAGGGCGTTGATCTGGTCGGTACCCAGGGAGCGGATCTGTGCCGTGGTCAAAGCGCGCAGATCGGCGGTCTCCAGCGAGGCGATCTGATCGGTACCCAGACCGTCAAGTTGCCGGGTCGTCAGGGACTGGATCTGGTTCGAGCCCAAGGCATTGATCTGGTCGGACACCAGGGCACGGATGCCGTCCGAACCCAGGCCACGCAGGGCAGCCGTGGTTAGCAAGGCGAAGTCTTCGGTCTCCAGCTTGTTGAGCTGATCCGAAGCCAGGGCGCCGAGTTGAGCGGAGCTGAGGATCTTGGCGTGGTCGGTGGACAGGGCCTTCAGGTCGGCCGACTCCATGCCGGCGAACTGGGCCGTCGTCAGGGCTTGCACCTGCAGGGTGGTCAGCTGAGCGATCTGGTCAGTGCCCAAGGCATTGAACTGATCGGTGGCCAAGGAGCGGATCTGAGCCGTGGTCAGTGCACGCAGATCAGCGGTCTCCAGTGAGGCGGCTTGATCGGTGCCCAGGCCCTTGAGTTGCTGAGTGGTCAGCGACTGGATCTGGTTCGAGCTCAGGGCATTGATCTGGTCAGACACCAGAGCGCGGATGCCGTCTGAACCCAGGCCACGCAGGGCGGCCGTGCTCAGCTGGGCGAAGTCTTCGGTCTCCAGCTTGTTGAGTTGGTCCGAAGCCAGGGCGTCGATCTGCGCGGAGCTGAGGATCTTGGCTTGGTCGGTCGTCAAGGCCTTCAGGTCGGCCGACTCCATGCCGGCCATCTGGGCAGTCGTCAGTGCCTGGATCTGAGCGGTGGTCAGCTGGCTGATCTGGTCCGTGCCCAAGGCATTGAGTTGGTCGGTGCCGAGGGTGCGGATCTGTGCCGTGGTCAATGCGCGCAGATCGGCGGTTTCCATCGAGGCGACCTGATCGGTGCCCAGACCCTTGAGTTGCTGGGTGGTCAGCGACTGGATCTGGTTCGAGCCCAGGGCATTGATCTGATCAGACACCA
>NZ_CAMFJS010000014.1 GCF_945956965.1 uncultured Roseateles sp. | reverse complement strand
CGCATCTGGAGAACTCCGCCGTGCTGCTGGAAGCCACCCAGCGCGTCATGGATCTAGTGCAAGAAACCCGCGATGGCACGCTGGCCCTGCGCATGGTGCCCATCGGCGAAACCTTTGGCCGCTTCCAGCGGGTGGTGCGCGATGTGTCCAAGCAGCTCGGCAAGGAAGTCGATTTGGTGGTGACCGGCGGTGACACCGAGCTGGACAAGTCCATGGTCGACTCCATCGCCGATCCCTTGATGCATCTGGTGCGCAACAGCATGGACCACGGCCTAGAGACGCAGGACGAGCGCATCGCCGCCGGCAAACCGGTGATGGGCCGGCTGAGCCTGAACGCCTATCACGATGCCGGCGCGGTGGTGATTGAGGTCAGCGACGACGGGCGCGGCCTGGCGCGTGAGCGCATTCTCAAAAAGGCGGTCGAGCGTGGCCTGATCGCCGAGGGTCAGATCTTGCCTGAGCACGAGATCTGGCAGCTGATCTTCCATGCCGGCTTCTCCACCGCCGAGCAGGTCACCGACCTGTCCGGGCGCGGCGTCGGCATGGATGTGGTCAAACGCAATATCGAGGCCTTGCGCGGCACCATCGCGCTGAGCAGCGAAGTCGGCCGCGGCACGCTGACGCAGATCCGCCTGCCGCTGACGCTGGCGATGATTGACGGCTTCCTCACCATGGTGGGTGGCGTCAACTATGTGCTGCCGCTCTCGGCGGTGGCCGAATGCATCGATGTGCCGGATGAATGCAGCAAGCAGGGCGAGCGCGTCAGCGGCACCTTCGACTTGCGCGGCGAGGTGCTTCCCTGGCTGGATCTGGCACGTTTCTACGGCGTCGCGGCCGACCACAGCCGCCGCCGCAGCGTGGTGGTGGTGCGCGACGGGCAGACCCGTGTCGGCCTGATCGTCGACCGCCTGATGGGCGAGCACCAAACGGTGATCAAGCCCCTGTCCAGCATTTTTCAGCATCTCAAAGCCCTGGCCGGATCCACCATTCTGGGCTCCGGCGAGGTTGCGCTGCTGCTTGATGTGGCGGGCCTCTTGGCGGTGGCGATTCGCAAGGGGCAAACGGACAGCAAGACGGTATCACTCAGTCACGGCAGCCCCAGCTAGTCGCCTTGACTCAGAGTTCGCTTTAGTCACTTGTTCTTTTAGGGAAGCCAGGGAAACAAAATGAGCAAACTTCTCCGCAATTTGCAGCTTTGGCACAAATTCGCTTTGCTAGGTGCCTTGGCACTGCTCTTGGCCGGTGTGCCCACCGCCCTGCGCATGATCGATACGCTGAACAAAATGGCTGTCGCCAAGGCCGAGGTCGCGGGCTTGGCGCCCTTGAATTCGGCGCAGGCCCTGCTGCGTGCCCTGCAGTTGCATCGCGCGGCGGTGAACCGGGAGCTCGGTGGCGATGCCACTGGCATCGCCGAACGCAGCAAGCAGGCCGAGATCATCCGCAAAAGCCTGAATGCATTGCTGACTCAGCTGAGCGAGCCCGCCATGGCCGAGGCCCTGGCAGCGAGCAAAACCCTGGCTTCAGGATTTGAGCGCCTGGGCGGCGACCTCGGCAACAAACGCCTGCTCGCCAAGGACAATTTGGCCCGCCATGCGGAGCTGATCAAAGACGCGAAGAACTTGATGAGCGCTGTTGCCGATGGCTCGGGCTTGACCCTGGAGCCGGACCCCGCCAACTACTTCATGGTCACGGCCCTGGTCAAAGAACTACCGGATGCCGTTGACGCAGCCGGTGTGGCCAGAGCCCTCGGCCGCGCCATGCTGATCAAGCAAGAATTCCCACTTGATGGGCGCTTCCAGACCGGCGCGGAGTTGAACCAAGCCCGCAGTGGACAAGAACTGGCCGTCGTTCAACTCGGCAAAGCCATCAAGGCACACCCGCCTCTGGCGGGGGAGCTGAATGCCTTGATGAAGGACTTCGAACTCAGCATGAGCAGCTATGTCAGCAAAGGCAGCACCGAGCTGGTCAAGTCCGACAAGCCTGCTATCAGCGCCGAAGACTATTTCGCCCTGGCCAGCGCGGCAATCGAGTCGGCCTTCAAGCTGATGGACAAGACCGAAGAGCAGCTCACCTCGGCGCTGCAAGCGCATATCAACAGCCTGCAGCGCGGCGCCATGATCGAAGGCGGGGCCTTCGCGGTGGTCTTGGTGCTGGCCACGATCTTGGCGCTGGCGGTGGTGCGCTCAGTCACCCAGCCCCAGAACCGCGCCATTGCCGCGGCCGATGCCATCGCCGAGGGGGATTTGAGCCATCGTATCGACGACCAGGGCCGCGACGAGGCCGGCGTCCTGCTGCAGCGTTTTGGCGTGATGCAGAACAATCTGCGCGAGCGGCACGAGCGCGACGCCCGCGTCGCCGCCGAGAGCGGCCGGGTCAAGCAGGCGCTGGACCGCTGCTCCACCAATGTGATGATCGCCGACCCCGACGGTCGCATCATCTATATGAACCACTCGGTGGCAAGCATGATGCAGGGCAACGAGGCCGAGCTGCGCCGCGCCTTGCCTAACTTCGATGCCAAGCAGCTGATGGGCGCCAATATCGACAGCTTCCACAAGAACCCCTCTCACCAGCGCAATCTGCTGGGCGGACTCAAGGGCGAATACAAGACGCAAATCAAGGTGTCGTCGCTGGACTTCTCGCTGATCGCCAACCCCATCATTGACGACAAGGGCGAGCGCATGGGCACCGTGGTCGAGTGGAAGGACATGACGCAGGAGTTGTTGGCGCGCGCCCGCGAACAACAGTTGGCTGCCGAGAACGCCCGCGTCAAGCAGGCCCTGGACATCTGCTCCACCAACGTCATGATTGCCGACCCCGACGGCAAGATCATCTACAACAACCTGTCGGTGGCGCAAATGATGCAGCGCAACGAGGGCGAGCTTCGCAAGGTGCTGCCCGCTTTTGATGCGCGCCGCATTGTGGGCAGCAACTTCGACCAGTTCCACCGTAACCCTAGCCACCAGCGCAATCTGTTGAGCGGACTGAAGAGCGAATACAAGACCGAAATCAAAGTCAGCTCACTTACCTTCAGCCTGATCGCCAACCCCATCAACGCCGCCGACGGGACCCGTCTGGGCACCGTGGTCGAATGGAAGGACCGGACGGCCGAGGTAGCCGCCGAGCTCGAAGTCGGCGCCTTGGTGGATGGCGCCAACCATGGCAACTTCGCCAGCCGTATTGCTCTTGATGGCAAAGAGCCCTTCTTCCGCATGCTGGGCGAGAAGTTCAACTCGCTGGTGGAGACAGTCAGCGGCACCATCCGCGAGGTGCGGGTAGCCGCCGATCAGCTGTCCGGCGCGTCGGAACAGGTCTCGCAAACGTCCCAGTCCCTCTCCCATTCGGCCAGCCAGCAGGCCGCCAGCGTGGAGGAAACCACCGCCTCATTGCAAGAAATGGCGGCCAGCGTGAAGCAAAACGCCGACAGCGCCACCGTCACCGACGGCATGGCCACCAAGGCCGCCAAGGAGGCGATGGACGGTGGGCAAGCGGTGGGCATGACGGTCGATGCGATGAAGCAGATCGCGACCAAGATTTCCATCATCGACGACATCGCCTACCAGACCAATCTGCTGGCGCTCAACGCCGCCATCGAGGCGGCGCGGGCCGGCGAGCATGGCAAGGGCTTTGCCGTGGTGGCCGCCGAGGTGCGCAAACTAGCCGAGCGCAGCCAGGTGGCCGCGCAAGAGATCGGCGCCTTGGCCAGCTCCAGCGTGCAGATGGCCGAGAAGGCCGGCGACTTGCTCAGCAATATGGTGCCCTCGATCCAGAAGACTTCGGAGCTGGTACAAGAAATTGCGGCAGCCTCGGGCGAGCAAAGCGAGGGCGTGTCACAGATCACCGCGGCCATGAACCATTTGTCTTCCACCACCCAGCAAACGGCCTCGGCCTCCGAGGAGTTGTCGGCCACCGCCGAGGAACTGTCGGCCCAGGCCGCGCAGTTGCAAGAGCAGATGGCCTTTTTCCGCCTGGCTGACGATGAGCAGGCGGACCGGGGGCGCCAACGCGGCCAGCGCTGAGCAGCCGCCGTAATCACCCGCCGCATTCCTGCCGTATTCCCGCCATGAAAGACCAATGCCATGCGTAGTAATTTGCCGGTCACTCAACAGGAATACTTGCTCCGAGAAGGCATGACCATCGTGTCGCGCACCGACCTCAAGGGCAAGATCACCTATATCAATGACGACTTCCTCGAAGCCAGCGGCTTCGCCGAAGCCGAGCTGATCGGCCAGCCCCACAACATCGTGCGCCATCCGGACATGCCGGAAGAAGCCTTTGCCGATATGTGGGCCACCCTCAAGGCCGGGCGCCCCTGGACCGGCCTAGTCAAGAACCGCTGCAAGAACGGCGACTTCTACTGGGTGGTGGCCAATGCCACGCCGCTCAAAGAGGGCGAAACGGTGGTGGGCTATTTGTCGGTGCGCACCCGACCCAGCCGCGAGCAGGTGGCGGCCGCCGATGGCCTCTACCGCCTGTTCAAGGAGGGCAAGGCAGCGGCATGGGAAATCCGCGACGGGCGCGGCGTCAAGACCGGCCTGCTGGACGGCCTGGGCCGGCTCATCGCCGCGATGAGCCAGGCCAGCAAGGTGGCGGTGTGCACCGTGGCGGTGGGCTTGAGCGGCGCCGGTCTTGGCCATGCCCTGCCCGGGCGGCAATGGCCGCTTGCCGCTGCGGCCTTGGTGCTGGGCCTGGCGGGCTCCTGGGGCCTGGCCGCTCTCACCCGGCGCCTGCGCAAGGGTCTGGCGCAGGCCGGCAGCCAGCTGGAGAAGTTCGGCCAAGCGCGCTTTGACGGCATCGTCAGCGTGGACGGCAATGATGAGTTGACGGCCATGCAACTCGCCCTCAAGCGCGTGCAGACGCGCCTGGGCTTCGAATTCGCCGACACCAAGAAACGCAGCGAAGCAGCGGAGCGCATCCGCCAGGCCCTGGATGTAGCCGCCACGAACATGATGGTGGCGGATACCGGCTACAACATCATTTACGGCAATGCCTCGCTGCAAGCCATGTTGAGCCATGCGGAGGCCGACATCCGCAAAGACCTGCCGCGCTTCAGCGCCGCCAGCGTGATCGGCAGCAATATTGACAGCTTCCACAAGAATCCAGCCCACCAGCGCGGCCTGCTGGACCGCCTCAGCGGCGCCCATCAAACCCGCCTAACCCTGGGCGGGCGGCGCTTTGACTTGATCGTCAACCCGGTGATCGCCGATGGCCGGCGACTAGGCACCGTGGTGGAGTGGAAAGACATGACGGCCGAACTGGCCGCGCAAGAGCGCGAAAGCGCACTGGCCGCTGAGACCACCCGCGTCAAGCAAGCCCTGGACATCTGCTCCACCAACGTCATGATTGCCGACCCCGACGGCAAGATCATCTACAACAACGCCTCAGTCGCGCAGATGATGCAACGCAACGAGGGCGAGTTGCGCAAGGTGCTGCCGGCCTTTGACGCGCGCCGCATCGTCGGCAGCAATTTCGACCAGTTCCACCGCAACCCCAACCATCAACGCAATCTGCTGGGCGCGCTCAAAGGCGAGTACAAGACCGAGATCAAGGTGGGCGCGCTCACCTTCAGCCTGATCGCCAATCCCATCAATGACGCGACGGGCACCCGACTGGGCACCGTGGTCGAGTGGAAGGACCGCAGCGCGGAAGTGGCGGCCGAGCAAGAAGTCAGCAGCATGGTGGACGGCGCCAACCAAGGCGACTTCGCCAGCCGCATTGGCCTGGAGGGCAAGGAGCCCTTCTTCCGCATGCTGGGGGAGAAGTTCAACTCGCTGGTGGAAACCGTCAGCGGCACCATCAAGGAAGTGCGCGCCGCTGCGGATCAGCTCTCCAGCGCCTCGGAGCAGGTCTCGCAAACCTCGCAATCACTCTCCCACTCCGCGTCGCAGCAAGCCGCCAGCGTAGAGCAAACAACGGCCTCGCTGCAGGAGATGGCGTCCTCGGTCAAACAGAACGCCGACAGTGCCAACATCACCGACGGCATGGCCACCAAGGCCGCGCAAGAAGCCCTGGACGGTGGCCAGGCGGTCGGCATGACGGCGGATGCGATGAAGTCCATCGCCAGCAAGATTTCCATCATTGACGACATCGCCTATCAAACCAATCTGCTGGCACTCAACGCCGCCATTGAGGCGGCGCGGGCCGGCGAGCATGGCAAGGGCTTTGCCGTGGTGGCCGCCGAAGTTCGCAAACTGGCTGAACGCAGCCAAGTGGCCGCACAAGAGATCGGCACTCTGGCCGGCTCCAGCGTCATGCTGGCGGAGAAGGCCGGCAAGCTGCTCGGCAATATGGTGCCCTCGATCCAAAAGACCTCCGAGTTGGTGCAGGAGATTTCGGCCGCCTCGGGCGAGCAAAGTGAAGGCGTGGCACAAATCACCGCCGCGATGAACCACCTTTCAGCCACCACCCAACAGACGGCCTCGGCGTCCGAGCAGCTTTCGGCCACGGCCGAGGAACTCTCGGCCCAAGCGGCGCAATTGCAAGAGCAGATGGCCTTCTTCCGGCTGGCTGATGACCAATCGCGCTCGAACTCGCCATCGCCGCGTGGCAGCGCCAAGCCCAGCGGCACCACGCCGCACGCCAACTATCGGCCAGGCGGCGGCAGTGCCGGTGGCAAGCCTGCAGGCAGTCCCGCCCCCACCCGTAACAACACCACCAGCATGGCCAGGCTGCCACAGCGCGGCACGATAGAGGCCGGAGGGGCCGGGCCGGATGACGTTGATGAGTCCTATTTCAAGCGCTTCTGAGGAACTGCGATGAACACGGCAACGAGCGCGGCAGCGGGGACGACCATGGACACAGCGACGGGCGCAGGGTTGGGGGGAAAGGGCTACCAAGGTGCTCCGGCCGACCTTGTGCGTGGCGCCATGGCCGCCCAGGCCAAAGCCGGGCCGATGCAGCAATTGCTGCGCATGGCCGTTGGGCGCGAAACCTTGGTGGTGCCGATCGAGACGGTGCGCGAAATTCTGGAGGTGGGCCGCATGACCCCGCTGCCGCAAACGCCAGACTTTGTGCGCGGCGTGATGAATCTTCGCGGCGCCGTGGTGCCTGTCATCGATTTGAATGCCCGCTTCGGCTTCGGCCGCACCGAGTTGGGTCGGCGCAGCGCCATCATCGTGGTGGAAGCCAAGGGAGATGATGAGCACGGCCGGCTGATTGCCGGCGTGCTGGTGGACGCGGTGTACGAGGTGCTGGAGGTCGACAGCCAACGCATCGAGCCCGCCCCCACGCTGGGCGTGGCTGTTTCGGCTGACCTTCTCGCCGGCATGGTTAATGTGCGCGGCAGTTATGCGGCGCTGCTGAATCTCGACCAGGTGCTGTCACCCGCCGCACTGGCGGCACTGATGGTTGATCCCCACAGCGCCTGAGCGCGCCCTCTGCACCTCAGCAGCCCACGCAATGAGCCATCTGTCCGCCCAGTCCTTCACGGCGATTACCGATTTGTTTCATCGCATCTCGGGAATCCGCCTGACCGAGGCCAAGCACGCCTTGGTGCAAAGCCGCCTGCAAAAACTGGCCGCCGATTCCGGTGAACCGGACTTGAACAACTTCGTGCAGAAGATGGTGCGCGGCCAGATGCCCGACAGCATGCTGACCAGCGTGGTGGACAAGCTCACCACCAACGAAACCTATTTCTTCCGTGAGCCCGCCCATTTTGAAGATTTAGCGCGCCGGGCCGAAAGCGCAAAAAGCAGGGACAGCAAGAGCGAGTTCCTGGTCTGGAGCGGCGCGTCCTCCTCCGGCGAAGAGGCCTACAGCATCGCCATGGTGCTGGCCGACAAACTCGGCAGCGGCCCTTGGTCGGTCCGTGGCACCGATCTCTCGTCCTCGGTCGTGGCCAGCGCGCGCCGCGGTCTCTACCCCATGGAGCGCGCGCGCGACACCAGCAAAGACTATCTGCGCCGCTTTTGCCTGCGCGGCGAAGGACCTTACGAAGGCACCTTGCTGATCCAGCGCGAATTGCGCGCGCGGGTTCGCTTCCAGTGCGCCAATCTGATGCAGCCGCTGCCCACCGACCTGCCCTTGTTCGATGTGATTTTTCTGCGTAATGTCTTGATTTACTTTGATGCACCGGCCAAACGTGCCATTGTCAGCAGGGTGATTGAACGACTCAAACCCGGCGGCGTGCTTTACCCCGGTCACGCTGAATCACTGGCGGCATTGGATTTGCCCCTCAACGCCGTTGCGCCAGCCATCTATCAACACGCTTGACCCCAGGGTGATGATGAAATGACCAAGCCCTTCGTCCGCCCCCCGGCGGCGCCTCTCGGGGCGGCGCCAAAACGCACCATGGCGCCAATCACGCCGCCGGTACCGCCTAGTCCTGTCGCGCCAAGCACACCCGGCGCTGCCGCCATCATCGTCCCCAAGGTACTGCACCTGATGCCCGGGCAATGGCATTTCGGCCAGGGGCTGCAATTGCGCACGCTGCTGGGCTCCTGCGTGGCCATCACGCTGTGGCATCCCAGCAAACGCATCGGCGGCATGTGTCACTTTCTGCTGCCTTCGCGCAGCTCCCGCGGTCAGTCACCGCTGGACGGTCGCTATGGTGACGAAGCGGTGGAATTGCTGCTGCAATCCATCAAACAAAGCGGCACCCAGCCCAGGGACTATCTCGCCCACCTTTATGGCGGCGCCGACACCATGCCGGATGGCGTGAACGTCAAGTTCAATGTGGGCCAGCGCAATATCGAGCGCGGCTGGGCCTTGATCGACGAACACGGCTTTCAATTGCAGGACGTCGATGTGGGCGACTTCGTGCCCCGCACCGTGACCCTGGACCTGCCCAGCGGCAAAGTCGAGATCAAGCGCGGCGCCGCCTCCAGATAAGCTGAATCAACAAGACTGCAGAGAGAATGCATCGATGAGCCAAGCACTGCAGGTTGCCGTGATTGATGACTCCGCCGTGGTGCGCAAGCATCTGAGTGGCTTGCTTGAAGCGGCGGGCATCCGGGTCACCATCACCGCCAGCGACCCCCTGTTCGCCTGGCCCAAGCTAGAAGCGGCCTGGCCCGATGTGATCGTGCTGGATGTGGAAATGCCGCGCATGGATGGCATCAGCTTTCTCAAGCGCCTGATGCGCGAGCACCCGATGCCGGTGGTGATGTGCTCCACCCTCACCGAGGCCGGCTGCGAAACCACCATGCAGGCGCTAGCGGCCGGGGCAGTGGGTTTCGTTACCAAGCCCAAGCTCGGGCTGCGCGATTTTCTCGAAGACCCCGGCAATGGCTTGGTCGGCATGGTCAGGGCCGCCGCGCGGGCCAATGTGCGGGTCATGCCAATCGCAGCAGAAGGCCCGCAGAGCGGCGCCAAGCCGAGCATGGCCGCCAGCGTGACTGGCAGTTTGAGCAGCAGCAGCTTCGCCAGCAATGCCGCCATGGCAGAAACCACCGACCGGGTGATCGCCTTTGGCAGCTCAACCGGCGGCGTGCAAACCATTGAGGCCGTGCTGCGCCAGCTCCCGCGCACCATGCCCGGCATCGTGCTGGTGCAACACATGCCTGAGAAATTCACACAGTCCTTCGCCACCCGACTCAACAGCATGAGTGAGCTGGAAGTGCTGGAAGCCAAGGACGGCGACCGCGTCATCAACGGCCGCGTGCTGGTGGCACCCGGCGGGCGGCATATGCAACTCAGGCGCAGCGGCGCGCAATATGTGGTGGAAGTGCGCGACGGCCCGCTGGTCAATCACCACAAGCCCTCGGTGGATGTGCTGTTCAAGTCGGTGGCGCAATGCGCGGGCCGCAACGCCATCGGCGCGATCTTTACCGGCATGGGCGAAGACGGTGCCCGCGGCCTGCTGGAGATGCGCAAGGCCGGTGCCAGCACTCTGGCGCAGGACGAGGCCAGCTGCGTGGTCTACGGCATGCCAAAGGCCGCGGCGGAAATGGGGGCCGCCCAACATGTGGTGGCCTTGTCGGCCATGCCGGCCGCCCTGCTCAGGCTATGCAGCCAAGGGGTATGAGCATCTTGCGCACTTGCCGCGCCATGCAGAGCCCGGCCTCCAGGCAGGCAAACTCGAAGCCGAATTCAGCGTATCACTTTGCCAATCACCTTCATCAACTCCAAGGGACTGAAGGGCTTGATCAAGTACTCATCCGCCCCGGCTTGCAAGCCCGCCTGGCGGTCGGCTTCCTGACCGCGTGCGGTCAGCAAAATCACCTTGGTACGTTTGAGCGCAGCGTCAGACTTGATGCGCTGGCAAACCTGCAAACCATTCAATCCGCCCGGCATCATCACGTCCAACAAGATCAGGTCGGGCCGGAAGCTGGCGGCCTTGCGCAGACCCTCGTCGCCATTCGGCGCTTCTTGAATGTCGTAGTCATCAAACTCAAGCGTTACGCGGATCAGTTCCCGAATCTCTTCCTGATCTTCCACGATGAGAATCTTCTTCACGATTTACACCTCTTGGCATTGACGACGCTTTCCCATGATGCCTGATCGCGGCGCAGTAGTGGGAAGAAAAGCACCCGATTTGCAATCACTCGCTTGCAGACGGTATGCAAAAAAACGTACAAACTAAGTGGGTACAGCGTACGGCCCAGTTGGCTGGCGCCGCGCACCTAGCACCCGCATCCTGAGGATGATCACTCGCATGAACAACCCTGCTCTTCTGAACAGTAACAGGCGCCAGGATCTCACCATGCTGATGGTGGTGGTGGCGAATGCCTTGTTGTGCATGGGTCTGGGCTTTTACAACCAGGCCACATCCTTGGCGCTGCTCGTCAGCATCCCCTGCCTGATGGCCTGCGGCCTGGCTTATCACTTCTGGGGCGGCAGCCTCAATAACCGCCTGCTGCTGGCCACCGTACTAGTCATTCTGGTGGCGCTGCAATTGCAAATCACCCAGGGGTCCACCTCCATCCATGCCAATGTCTACGTCAGTCTTTGCCTGATGCTGCCTTACGGCGACTGGGTGGTCATTGCCTATATGGGCAGCCTGCTGGCCGCCTACCACTTGGGGGCCCCGGCCTTAAGCACCGCCCAAATGCCGCTTTATGTCCACGCAACGGGCGAACGCTGGGGTCTCTTCGCCGACATGGGCTTTCTGCTCGTGCTGTGCGCCTTCTTGATGGGCGCAGCCAGACAACTGCAAAAGCGCGCCGGCGAAACGTTTGAAATGGCATTTCTGGTCAACGCCATGGGCCAGGACGGCCCGATACGCCTCAACCTCGATGCCGTCCGCACCGCGTCCAAGGTGGGCGGCCGACTTAGAGATGTGCAGCAGCGCATGGCTGCCGCTCTGCGCCTGGTTCGCGAGGCACTGTTCAGCATGCACCGTGCCGCCGAAGAGGTGGGCAGCACCAGCGGTGAATTGCTGTCGCGCACCGACCGCACCGCCAACGGCCTGAAAGATGCGGCCATGAGCTTGGAGCAGATCACCATGATTGTGCAGGCCAGCGCACAGGCCTCCAAAGAGGCATTGGAGCTCTCCAAGACATCATCGACCATGGCCACCCAGGGCGGCCACGTGGTGTCGCAAATGGTCAGCGCCATGCAGGAGATTGAGCAGTCCTCGCGCAAGATCACCGACATCACCTCGGTGATCGACGCGATTGCCTTCCAAACCAATATCCTGGCACTGAATGCCGCCGTGGAAGCGGCCCGTGCGGGCGAGCAAGGGCGCGGCTTTGCCGTGGTGGCCAGCGAAGTGCGGCGCCTGGCCGGCCGCTCCGCCGAGGCGGCACAGGAGATCAAGGGCTTGATCTCGGCCTCGCTAGCAACGGTCGAGCGAGGCGCCAAGCTGGCCGATGAGGCGGGATCCACCATGGTGGATCTGGTGGCCTCGGTGAAACGGGTCGGAGACGTGTTTGACAGCCTGACCGCGGACAACTCCGAGCATGCCCAGGGCCTGGAGGTCGTGGCAGCCTCGGTCAAAGAGCTCGATGAGGTGACCCGGCAAAACGTCCATGTGGCCGAGCGCTCGGGGGAAATCGCCCATGAATTGCTGGAGCAAGCCGTGGCTCTGGCCGAGGTGTTGAGCACATTCCGGCTCGGCGATGAC
The DNA here is from genome assembly GCF_945956965.1 of uncultured Roseateles sp. GTDB lineage: Bacteria > Pseudomonadota > Gammaproteobacteria > Burkholderiales > Burkholderiaceae_C > Paucibacter_A. The sequence goes on along the minus strand of NZ_CAMFJS010000014.1, from coordinate 114,805 downwards.
GCCGCAGTCGCCGACTTTTTGGTGGCCGCGCAAGCCGCCGTGGCCGCAGCAGCAGCGGCACGGGCCAGCGTCGCCGCAAGGGTCGTGGCAGGCCCCAGCCAAAGCCATGGTGGCTCGCATGTGGACTTCTTCTAAAGGCAAATCGTGCTGCCTGAGTGCAGCACGGCCGCTCAGACGGAGGCAAATCGTGCGCTAGCGCACACTTTGCTACAGGCAATGAGGGCGCCACGGTTTACAGTGCCGCACTGACGCCCCTGCGCCACACCCCTTCAAACTGGGGCTGGACAGCCCTCGACAAACAGCAAAGACAGAGATTCTTCGTGGAACCCACCCTGGCCGAGCCGCCTCAATCCGCCCTTTCGGGCGTAGCCCGCATGCTGGTGCATGCGGGCAAGCTGCCGCAAAAGCAGGCCGAGGAGTTGATGCGGCAGGCCCGCGAGAAAAAGACCAGCTTCGTCAATGCGGTCATTGCGGCAGGCACGATCAGCTCGGCCGAGTTGGCACACACCTTGTCGACCGCGCTGTCTTTGCCGCTGCTGGACATTAGCGCAATGGATGTGCAGCGCATGCCGCGCGACATCGTCGACGCCAAACTGGCCCAGCAGTATCAAATCATGGTGCTGGGCCGGCGCGGCAACCGGCTTTTCATCGGCGGGGCCGACCCGACCGATCAGGACGTGGTCGAGCGCATCAAGTTCGCCACCCAACTCAGCCCCGAATGGGTGATCGTCGAGCACGACAAGCTCACCCGCATGCTTCAAGGCTCCGCCTCCAGCGCCAGCGAGGCCCTGGAGCAACTCGCTGGCGGCGACTTTGAGTTCGACATCACCGACGAGGAAAACGCGCCCCAGCAAGAGGCGGCCGAACTGGCCGATGTGGAAGACGCGCCGGTGGTGCGCTTCCTGCAAAAAATGCTGGTGGACGCCATCAATCTGCGCGCCTCGGACTTGCATTTCGAGCCCTACGAGTTCCATTACCGCGTGCGCTTCCGGGTCGACGGTGAGTTGCGCGAAATCACCCAGCCGCCCATCGCCATCAAGGACAAGCTGGCCTCTCGCATCAAGGTGCTGTCGCGCCTGGACATCGCCGAGCGCCGCATCCCGCAAGACGGGCGCATGAAGCTCAAGTTCGGCGCCAAGGCGATCGACTTCCGGATCTCCACCTTGCCGACCCTGTTCGGCGAGAAGATCGTGATCCGTATTCTTGACCCCTCCTCGGCCAAGCTGGGCATTGATGCCCTGGGCTACGAGAAGATCGAGAAAGACCGCTTGCTGGCCGCCATTTCGCGGCCCTACGGCATGGTGCTGGTCACCGGCCCGACCGGCTCGGGCAAGACGGTGTCGCTGTACACCTGCTTGAACATCCTCAACCAGCCCGGCGTGAACATCTCCACCGTCGAGGATCCGGCCGAAATCAACTTGCCCGGCATCAACCAGGTGAACGTGAACGACAAGGCCGGCCTGGGCTTCTCGGCCGCGCTGAAGTCCTTCCTGCGCCAGGATCCCGACATCATCATGGTCGGTGAGATTCGCGACCTGGAGACGGCTGACATCGCCATCAAAGCCGCGCAAACCGGCCATATGGTGATGTCCACCCTGCACACCAATGACGCGCCCAAGACACTCAGCCGCTTGCTGAATATGGGCGTGGCGCCCTTCAATATCGCGTCCAGCGTCTTGCTGATCACGGCCCAGCGCCTGGTGCGGCGGCTGTGCGAAAACTGCAAGGCGCCCGCCGAATATCCACGCGACGCTTTACTGCGCGCCGGTTTTGCCGAAGAAGAGCTGGACGGCTCCTGGAAGCAGTACCGCGCCGTGGGCTGCGCCAATTGCACCAATGGCTACCGCGGTCGGGTAGGCCTCTACCAAGTCATGCCCATCACTGAGGCGATCCAGCGCATCATCCTAGCCGAAGGCTCGGCCATGGACATCGCCGTGCAAGCCCAGCAAGAAGGCGTGCGTGACTTGCGTCAGTTTGGCCTGGTCAAGGTGCGGGCAGGCGTGACCACCCTGGAAGAAGTGCTGGCCGCAACAAATGAATAATTCGAGCCGCAACAGGCATTGCGGCTCCTGGAGGTGATATGGCGACATCGGCAACAACAGCGGTCAAACGAGCGAACGAGTTCACCTACGAGTGGGAGGGCAAGGACCGCAATGGCAAACTGGTTCGGGGTGAAATCCGCGCCGGTGGCGAAGCCATGGTCAGCGCCCAGCTGCGCCGACAAGGCATTCTGGTCAACAAGGTCAAGAAGCGCCGCGTCAGCGGTGGCAAGTCGATCACGCAAAAAGACATCGCCGTCTTCACGCGCCAGCTGGCCACCATGATGCGCGCCGGCGTGCCCTTGCTGCAATCCTTTGAGATCGTCGGCCGCGGCAGCACCAACCCACGCCTGACACGCCTGCTCAACGATATCCGCGGTGATGTGGAAACCGGCACCAGCCTGTCCACCTCCTTGCGCAAACATCCGCTGTACTTCGACGCGCTGTACTGCAATCTGGTCGAAGCCGGCGAGGCCGCCGGTATCTTGGAAGAGCTGCTGGACCGCCTGGCGATTTACCAGGAAAAGACGGTGGCCCTGAAGAACAAGATCAAGTCAGCGCTGACCTATCCGATCGGCGTCTTGGTCGTGGCCTTCGTCGTGGTGGCCGTGATCATGATCTTTGTGGTGCCCGCGTTTGAGGATGTGTTCAAGTCCTTTGGCGCCGAACTGCCCGCGCCAACAATGATGGTGATTGCGATGTCGAAGTTTTTCGTCTCCTACTGGTGGGCGATCTTCAGCGCCATTGGCGGCGGCATCTACTTCTTCCTGCAGTCCTGGAAGCGCTCGGTCAAGATGCAAAAGGCCATGGACCGCTTCCTGCTGAAGATCCCGGTCTTTGGTGATCTGCTCTACAAATCCGCCGTGGCGCGCTGGACCCGCACCTTGTCGACCATGTTCGCCGCCGGCGTGCCGCTGGTGGAAGCGCTCGACTCGGTGGGCGGCGCCGCCGGCAATGCCGTGTTTGCCGAAGCGACCGAGAAGATTCAGCGCGATGTGTCCACCGGTACCGCGCTGACCACCTCGATGACCAGCACCGCCATCTTCCCCACCATGGTCTTGCAGATGGCCGCCATCGGAGAGGAGTCCGGCTCGCTCGATCACATGCTGTCCAAGTCGGCGGAGTTCTACGAGGACGAGGTGGACGAAGCCGTCAAAGCCCTGTCCAGCCTGATGGAGCCCTTCATCATCGTGATCCTGGGCACCATCATCGGCGGCATCGTGGTCGCCATGTATCTGCCCATCTTCAAGCTCGGCCAAGTGGTTTAAGAACACGCCATGTCCCCAGAAATCGAATTCCTCTTATCGCCCTGGGTCTTGGGCGTGCTGGGCCTGTGCGTGGGCAGTTTTCTCAATGTCGTCATCCATCGCCTGCCGCTGATGATGGAGCGCCAATGGCTGGCCGAGGCCGCCCACACGCTCAGCGATGGCGCCGAGCTGGCCCGCGCCGCCGCCTGCCCCAAGGCCGAGGCCGACAAGCTGGCAGCCGCTTGCACCCATCTCTCTACCCAGCTCGAAAAACTGCCCCATCTGGGCATTTCAACGCCGCGCTCGCGCTGCCCGTCTTGCGGCCATCAGCTGGCCTGGCATGAAAACATGCCCCTGCTGGGCTGGTTGCGCCTGGGCGGCAAATGCAGCAAGTGCAAGAGCGCCATCTCGATGCGCTACCCGCTGATCGAGCTCGCCACCGGTGCGCTCTTCGCCGCCCTGTCCTGGCGCTTCGGCGCCCAGCCGAGCACGCTGCTGTGGTGCGGCTTTGCGGCAGCCCTGCTGGCCCTGGCGGCGATCGATTGGGACACCACCTTGCTGCCCGATGCCATCAACCAGCCGCTGCTATGGGCAGGCCTGGCGGCCGCCCTGCTTGGCTACACCATCCCGCTGGACGCGGCCATGTACGGCGCGCTGGTGGGCTATCTCTCGCTGTGGTCGATCTACTGGCTCTTCAAGCTGCTGACCGGCAAGGAAGGCATGGGCTACGGCGACTTCAAGCTGCTGGCCGCCCTGGGCGCATGGCTGGGTTGGCAGATGATTCTGCCCATCGTGCTGGGTGCTTCGCTGATCGGCGCCATCGTCGGCATCGGCATGAAGATGAGCGCCAAGCTGCGCGAAGGCCGCTACGTGCCCTTCGGACCCTTCCTGGCGGGCGGTGGCTTTGTCGTGCTGTTTGCCGGCACGCCACGGGTGTTGGGCTGGCTCGGCTGGGCATGAGCCGAGCAAGGCCTCTGCAGATTGGCCTGACCGGCGGCATCGGCAGCGGCAAGAGCACGGTGGCGCGTCTGCTGGCTCAGGCCGGCGCCACGGTGATTGACACTGACGCCATCGCCCGCGCTTTGACTCTGCCCCAGGGCGCGGCAATGCCTGCGCTGCAGACCGCGTTTGGTCCGGCCGCAGTCGCGTCCGATGGCAGCCTAGACCGCGCCTGGATGCGCCAGCAGGCATTTGCCAACAGCAGCGTCAAACAGCGCCTGGAAGCGATCCTCCACCCGCTGATTGGCGCCGAGACCGAGCGCCAGGCGGCAGCGGCCAGCAGCGGCGTCATCGTCTTCGACGTGCCCTTGCTGGTGGAGTCCGGCCGCTGGCGGCAGCGCGTGGACCGCGTGCTGGTGGTGGACTGCGAAGAAGAAACCCAAATCAGCCGCGTGATGGCGCGCAATGGCTGGGAGCGCGCCGCTGTGCAGGCCGTGCTGGCCCAACAGGCCACGCGCGCGGCCCGGCGCGCCTGCGCCGATGCGGTGCTATTCAACGAGCAATTGCCGCTGCCAGCGCTTGAAAAGCAAGTGCAGAGCCTCGCCAAACGCTGGTTCTGAGCGGCGCATGCGACGAGAGCCGCTCAGGCTGTGAAACAATCGCGCTCAATCACCTGCGCCGCATCTCGCTGCAGCAGGACTCGCCTTCACGCTGACCGATAGGGATGGCCGCCTTGGTCCTTTACGAATATCCGTTCAACGAAAGCATCCGCACGATGCTCAGACTGGAGCATCTGTTCGACCGCCTCGGTCAACTGATGGAGCGCGACTCGCCGCTCGACCACCATTTCGCTCTGGTCACGGTGTTTGAGATCATGGACGTGGCCTCGCGCGCCGACCTCAAGTCAGACCTGCTCAAGGAGTTGGAGCGCCACAAGGCCCAGCTCAATAGCTACCGCGGCAACCCGGGTGTGTCAGAAGACGCGCTGGACCAAGTCGTCGCGCGCATCGACCATGCGTTTGAGGGCCTCAACAAGCTGGTCGGCAAGGCCGGCGCCTCACTCACCAGCAACGAGTGGCTGATGAGCATTCGCAGCCGCATCAGCATTCCCGGTGGCACCTGCGAATTTGACCTACCGGCCTACTACACCTGGCAGCAATTCCTGCCGGTGCGCCGCCGCAAGGACTTGATGCAGTGGACCGAGACCCTGATGCCGCTGGCCGAAGCCCTGCAAGTGCTGCTGGGCCTGCTGCGTGATTCCGGCTCACCGCACAAGGTGGCGGCCGGCAACGGCCAATTCCAGCAAAGCCTGCCGGCCGGGCGGGTGTTCCAACTGCTGCGCATGCGCATTGACCCCAGCCTGGGCCTGATTCCCGAGATCAGCGGCCACCGCCTGATGGTGTCGATCCGCCTGATGCGCCAAGACGAAGAAGGCCGGCTCAAACCGGCCCAGCAAGACGCCAGCTTCGAGCTGACCCTGTGTTCCTGAGAGAAAGTTCCATGACCAGCCCCCGCATCGTGCGCTGCCCCACTTGTGGTGGCGACAGTGTTTTCGCCCCCAGCAACACCTGGCGGCCTTTTTGCAGCGAACGCTGCCGCCAGATCGACCTGGGCGCCTGGGCCAGCGAGAGTTTCCGCGTCGAAACTACGCCGCCCCTAGAAGACCTGGACCCGGACGCCCTGCCGCCCGATTTACAGCACTAAGTGTGTCAGCTGCGGGCGCACATCTTCGGCCCGCGTGAACAGCAGCGCCTGCCATCCCAAGGCCTTGGCGGCCTCGATATTGACGGGGTGGTCGTCCAGGAATAGGCAGCTTTGCGGCGCCACGCCAAAGCGCTGGCTGGCCAGCGCGAAGATCTCGGGCATGGGCTTGGACAGCTTCACCCGGCCCGAAAACACCCCGCCCTCGAACCACTGGTGCAGCGGGTAGTGCTGCTCCAAATGATCGGCATAGGGCTCGGGCATATTCGACAAATAGAACAGCCGATGCCCGGCGCGCTTGAGCTCTTCGATCAGCGCCACGGTCTGCGGCAAGACCTGCAACTCATCTGGCACGGCCGCCACCACCTGCGCTACCTCGGCCGCCGGCCAACCGGTGCGCGCCGCGATGCGCTCAATCACCGTGGGGGCGTCGATCAGGCCTTGATCAAAAGCACCCCAGTCGCCGCTGTAGTTCTGGAAGAACTCAGCGGCCACGGCGGCGGCCTGCTCGGCATCGGCCGCGCGATGCGGCCAGACCCGCGCCAGAAAAGTGGCGGGGTGCCAGCGGAACAGCACGCCGCCGAAGTCAAAAACAATATTCATATCGATCTAGGTTGGCTCTACTTGGCCAGCAGGTGGCGCAGCAAGCCGGCGGTCGAGCCGTCCAGCCCGGCGCCGTCGCCGCTGCTCAGGCGCGGCAAGAGCTGGCCGCACAAGGCCTTGCCCAGCTCTACACCCCATTGGTCAAAGCTGTTGATGCCCCACAAGGCGCCACTGACAAACACCCGGTGCTCGTAAAGCGCGATCAAGGCGCCGAGTGATTGCGGCGTTAGCGCATCCAGCACAAGGGTGGTGCTGGGGCGGTTGCCAGGGAAGCTGCGATGGCGGGCCAAGGTCTCTGGTGCCAGCGTCTGCGAGGCGGTGGGCGCCTTTTCTGCCAAGGCTTCTTCAAAGCGCTTGCCCTGCATCAGGGCTTGCGATTGCGCCAGGCAGTTGGCCAGCAGCTTCTGATGTTGATCCTGCAGGCAAGCGGCCAATTCGCCACTCACATGCGCGCCGAAATTGGGCGTCTTGACGGCGATGAACTCCACCGGGATCACATCCGTGCCCTGGTGCAGCATCTGGAAGTAGGCATGTTGGCCGTTGGTGCCGGCCTCACCCCAGACCACCGGGCTGGTGGCATAGGGCAAGGTCTGACCCTCGCGGTCAACGCCCTTGCCATTGCTTTCCATCTCCAACTGCTGCAGATAGGCCGGCAGGCGCTTCAAGCCCTGGTGATAAGGCGCCACGCTGCGGCTGCTGAAGCCGTGGAAGTTGCGGTACCAAACGTCCAGCAAGCCCAGCAGCACCGGCAGGTTTTGCGCCAGCGGCGCCTGGGCGAAATGCTCATCCATCGCATGGGCACCGGCCAGCAGGGCGCGGAAGTTCTCGGCGCCGATGGCGATGGCAATCGGCAGGCCGATCACCGACCACAAGGAATAGCGCCCGCCCACCCAGTCCCAAAAGCCAAAAGTGGTGCTGATGCCAAAGGCCGCAGCGGCTGCCACATTGCTGCTGGTGGCGACGAAGTGCTTGGCAATATCACTGCCGCCATTGGCCAGGAACCAAGCCTTGGCGGCCTGCGCATTGGCCAGGGTCTCCTGGGTGGTGAAGGTCTTGGAGGCGATCACGAACAAGGTGCTGGCGGGCTTGAGATCGCGCAGAACCGGGGCCAGGTCATGCCCATCCACATTCGAGACGAAATGCAGCTTCAGACCCGGCTGGGTATAGGACTGCAAGGCGCCCACCACCATGGCCGGGCCAAGGTCGCTGCCACCGATGCCGATGTGAACCACATCGGTGATGCCGCTCTTGGCTTGGGCGCGCACGCTCTCGGCAAAAGCCAGCATGGCCGCCAGCGAGCTTTGCACCTCATCGCTGAACAGGCCCTGGCCCGCTGGGGCGCGCAGGGCCGTGTGCAACACGGCGCGGCCTTCGGTCAGATTGATGGGCGCGCCGGCAAACAGCGCCTCGCGTTGTGATTCCAGGCCCACATCGCGGGCCAGTTGAAGCAGCAAGTCCAGGGTGGCGGCATCGATGCGATTCTTGGACAGATCGGCAAAGACTTCAGGCGCCTGGAAGCTCCAGTCGGCGAAGCGCTGCGCGCCCTGGGCCGCGAAGGCCTCGCGCACATCGAAGGCTTGGCCTCGGCTCTTGAACTCGGTTTGCAACAGGCCCCAGGCGGGGCTTTGATCACAACGCGAAACACTCATCGTCAGCTCACAATCATCTGATCCAGCTTGGCCGAGTCCACGGCAAAGAGGCGGATGCCTTCGGCCAACTTCTCGGTGGCCATGGCATCTTGGTTGAGGGCAAAGCGGAAGCCCGCTTCGTCGAATGAAACAGGGGCAATGTCGGCAGCGCGAGCAGCGTCAGCATCCAGCGCGCGCAGCAGCGGCGCCTCGTTGGCCTGCAGCTGGGCCAGCAAGTCGGGGCTGATGGTCAGCAGATCGCAGCCAGCCAGGGCCTGAATCTGGCCCACATTGCGGAAGCTGGCACCCATCACTTCGGTGGCGATGCCGTGCTTCTTGAAGTAGTTGTAGATCTGAGCGACCGACTTCACGCCGGGATCGTTCACGCCGCTGCTGGCCGCTTCGTCCCAGGCCGCGCCGGCGCTCTTTTTGTACCAGTCGTAGATGCGGCCCACAAAGGGCGAGATCAGCTGAATGCCGGCTGCACCGCAAGCCACCGCTTGGCAAAAGGAGAACAACAGGGTCAGATTGCAATGGATGCCTTCGCGCTCCAGCTCGGCGGCGGCTTGAATGCCTTCCCAGGTGGCGGCGATCTTGATCAGCACGCGCTCGCGGCCAATGCCGGCGGCTTCGTACAAGGCCATGATGCGGCGTGCGCGTGCCACGGTGGCGGCGGCATCAAAGCTCAGGCGGGCGTCCACTTCGGTGGAGACGCGGCCGGGCACGACCTTGAGGATTTCCAGGCCGAAGCGCACCAGCACATGGTCCACCACTTCGTCCAGGGGCTTGCCGGCGTGGGCGGCAACGGTGTCCTTCAGCAAAGGCGCGTAGTCGGCCGACTGCACGGCTTTGAGAATCAGGGAAGGGTTGGTGGTCGCGTCACGCGGCGCGAATTGCGCCAGCTGCAGAAAGTTGCCGGTGTCGGCAACCACGGTGGTGAAGGACTTGAGTTGGTCGAGTTGATTCATGGCCGTAGCTCGAGGTTTGAGGGGAATCCCGTATTAGAACCGTTCCAGCAGGAACCGGCCGCGCGCCGCCGCATGACAGCTGATGCTTGGTTACAGCGCGAAATTCAGGAAAACCCCCATGAAATCTGTCAACTGGGCCAGCCACATTGACCGAATCACGAAACTGCGGCATCATAATTCCAGAAACTTTGTTACATCAACAAAACATTGCGCCAGTCCTTTCCTCGCACCGGCGCGCTTCACCGTCACCCCTCTCACGGCTTCGGCACCTAGCTATGTCATTCGACCTCGTATTCTTTGGCGGCACCGGCGATCTCACCTGGAGAAAGCTCATGCCCGCCCTGTTCCAGGCCTTCCGCCACGGCAAGCTGCCGGCCGGCGGACGCATCCTGGCCGTGGCCCGCGACGAGATGCCCGACGAGCAATACCGCCAATGGCTGAAAGAGCGCTTTCAGGAAGTGGACGGTTCCAAGCGCCCCAGCGACGAAGAATTCGAGCAATTCGCCGCCCTGCTGCATTACCGCCGCATGGACTTGTCGCAGCCCGAGCATTACCAAGGCCTGAAAGACTGGCTGGATGAGCGCCAGGCCGACACCGTGGTGCTGTATCTGGCCACCAGCCCGCATTTGTTCACGCAGATCTGCCAGCAGCTCGGCGCTGTGGGTCTGAATCACGAGCGCGTGCGCGTGGTGCTGGAAAAGCCGCTGGGCCACGACCTGGCCAGCGCGCAGGAAATCAACCAAGTGGTGCGCTCGGTGTTCAAGGAAGAACAAGCCTTCCGCATCGACCATTACCTGGGCAAGCCGTCGGTGCAGAACCTGATGGCGCTGCGCTTTGGCAACGCCTTGTTCGAGCCCCTGTGGCGGCGCGAAAGCATTGCCAACATCCAGATCACCCTGGCCGAGCGCCTGGGCGTGGGCACGCGCGGCGCCTTCTACAACGAGACTGGCGCCCTGCGCGACATGATTCAAAACCATGCGCTGCAGCTGCTGACCATGATCGCGATGGAGCCGCCCTCGACCAACGATGCCGATGCCATCCGCGACGAAAAGCTCAAGGTGCTGCGCTCGCTCAAGCCCTTCACCGCCGAGAGCGTGGCGCGCGATGTGGTGCGCGGCCAGTATCGTGCCGGCACTATCGATGGCCAGGCCGTGAACGGCTATCTGGACGAAGGCAAGGTGCCGGCCGACAGTCAATGCGAGACCTTTGTGGCCCTACGCACCGAAGTGCAGAACTGGCGCTGGGCCGGCGTGCCCTTCTACCTGCGCACCGGCAAGCGCTTGGCCGAGCGTGATGCGCAAATCGTCATCAACTTCCGCCCCGTGCCTCACCCGATTTTCCCCGGCACCAATCAGGCCAACCGCCTGGTGATCAAGCTGCAACCCGAGGACGGACTGGAACTGCAATTGCTGGCGGCCAAGGGTGGCGCCCACGGCGAGGCGCTGGCGCCTGTGTCGCTGGACCTGGACTTTGACAAAGCCTTCGCCAGCAACCGCGTCGGCGCTTACGAGCGCCTCTTGCTGGACGCCATTGCCGGCCGCCTCAACCTCTTCGTGCGCAGCGATGAGCAGGAACAAGCCTGGCGCTGGGTTGAGCCGATTCTGGACGCCTGGAAGCACGACAACAGCGGCCCGCGCCCCTACAGCGCCGGCTCCTGGGGCCCGGCGGCCTCCAGCGCCCTGGTGGCGCGGGATGGCTTTGCCTGGGGGGAAGAAGAGTGAGGACGCTTGTGGGCCAGCCGCTGACGACCCGCTTTGAGCGGAGGCTCGCATGAGCATTCTGGAGCGGGTCAAAGCCGCCCTGCCGGCCTTGCCGCCGGCCGAACAGCGCGTGGCCAAGCTGCTGCTCACCGACGCGCGCGCTTTCGCCAATTTGCCAGTCAGTGAGCTGGCGGACCGGGCGCATGTCAGCAAGCCCACCGTGGTGCGCTTTTGCCGCAGCGTGGGCTATGACGGCTTGGCCGATTTCAAGCGCAAGCTGGCGGGCAGCGTCAACGAAGGCGTGCCCTTTGTGCACCGCGCGGTGGATGAAGATGAAAAGCCGGGCGACTTGATCGTCAAGGTGGTGGACAACGCCGTCGCGGCCTTGCTGCACTACCGCAATGACGCGGCCAGCCATGCCTTTGAGCGCGCCATCGACGCCATGGCCGATTCGGCCAACGCCGGGCGGCGCATCGAGTTCTACGGCGTCGGCAATTCCGGCATCGTGGCGCAGGACGCGCAGCACAAGTTCTTCCGCTTGGGCGTCAACACTGCCGCCTGGAGCGATGGCCATGTGCAGCTGATGAGCGCCACCATGCTGCAAGCCGGTGACTGCGCGGTGCTGATTAGCAATTCAGGCCGCAGCCGCGACATGCTGGACGTGGCCGAGATCGCGCGCAAAAAGAGCGCCACCATCATCATCATCACGGCCAGCGGCACGCCCTTGGCGGCGCTGGGCCAGAGCCAGGGTCAGGTCTTGCTTGCGGTGGATCACCCGGAAGACTACGACCGCTACAGCCCGATGGTCTCGCGCCTGCTGCACCTGGTGGCCATCGATATCCTGACCACCGGCGTGGCTCTGCGCCTGGGGCAGACGCTGCGGCCCATGCTGCAAGAGATCAAGCGCAATCTGCGCAGCAAGCGTTACGCCAGCTGATTGGCGGCCGGGCTGAGCAGTTCGGGCCACAAGAGTTCGGCCACGCCGTAAACGCGGGCCAGCTCTTGCAGCTTCGCCGGCACGTCACAGACCTGCATTTGCACGCCTTCCTGGCGGCACAAACGGGCGGCACTCAGCAGCAGGGTCAGCACACCGGAGTCAAAGTCCTGCAATGCTGCCGCGCTGACCTGCAGGCCGACGGCCGAAGCCGCGCCGCCGCTGCCGTGCAGCTGCCGCGCCTCCACCCGCAAGGTGTTTTGCCAGGAAGCCCACAGCGCGGGCAGCTCCTGCAAACGCAGCGACTCCGGCAGCTTGAGCATGGTGCTTGGGCTGGCCGTCATCAGGCCTTGGCGGCGTTGCCGGCCGCGGCCTTCTGGTTCTTATCGGCCAGGGTCTTGATCAGGCCATCAATGCCGTTGGCACCGATCTCTTGCGCAAAGCTGTTGCGGTATTGATCGGCCAGCCAAATGCCCAGCACATTAACGTCGTAAATGCGCCAGACGCCGGCACCCTTCTCCAGGCGGTAGTCCAGCTGGATCGGGTCACCCTTGCCGCGGATTTCGGTCTTCACCACCACCTCGGTGTCGGCGGCGCCGGCACGCAGGGGCTTGAGGGCAATGGTCTGGTCCTTCACCTGGGTCAGCGCGCCGGCATAGGTGCGCACCAGCAGGGTCTTGAACTCATCCTGCAGGCGCTGCTGCTGCTCGGGCGTGGCCTGGCGCCAGAAGCGGCCCACGGCCGAGGAAGTCATGCGCTGGAAGTTCACATGCGGCATCACCTTGGTGTCGACCAAGTTGATGATCTTCTGGATGTCGCCGGCCTGGATGGCCTTATCGGACTTGACCGCTTCCAGGGTCTCCAGCGAGAGCTGGCGGATCAGCAGATCGGGCGCCGAGTTGTCGGCGGCCAGGGCGGGTGCCGGGCTCAGGCCGGACAGCAGGCTGGCCGACAAGAGGCCGCAGATCAGGAATACACGTTTGCTCGTCTTCATGGCGCTACTCTCTTCTTTCATTCGGGTTGACCACGGCTGTGGCCTGACACTTGAACGCGGCAGCCCGCATTCGGTTCACAGCTGTCACACAGCTTCAGGGTCCAGGCTGGGTCGGAGGATCCGGCTCCGGCTTGTCGGGCGTCAGCACTTCGAACTCTTCATCATCAGAAAAACTGCCGCGGCGCTGCAGATAAGCGTCACGGTAGAAGGTGTACTTGTCGAGCGCAATGCCTTCCAGCATCTGGCTGGCGCGCAGGAAGTTGGCGCGGGTATTGATGGTCTGCAAGCTGTAGATCGCGACCTTGGCACTGCCTTCACGGAACACCAGCGAGGGCGAGGCCGACCAATCCGCCGGCATGGCCAAGGTGTCACGCACCGACGAAGGGCCGAACAAGGGCCAGACGATATAGGCCCCGGTGCCAAAGCCCCAGCGGCCAAAGGTTTTGCCCAGGTCTTCGCTCTTCTTCTCCAGACCCACCTCGGTGGAAATATCCAGAATGCCGCCAAAACCCAGGACCGTGTTGACGGCAAAACGCATGCCTTGCTCCACGCTGGCGCGTAAGCGCCCCTGCAGCACCAGGTTCACCGTCGACCAGGCGTCGTTGACGTTGCCGAAGACGTTGTCAATGCCTTGGCGCACAGGTGCGGGCACCAACTCGCTATAGGCCGTGGACACCGGCACCAGCACATGCTCGTCCAACTTGTCATTGAAGTTGAAGACCTTGCGGTTCCAAGATTCCCAGGGATCCAGCTTCTGCCCCGGCCCACCCGGGCCGCGCATGCTGGCGCAGCCGCCCAGCAGCAGCGCCAAGCTCAGCAGAACAAGGCTGCGCCAGATGGATCGCTGGCTCATGGCTTGCCCGCCGCCGCTGGCGCGGCGCTGTCAGCGGCCTTGTTGTAGAGGAACTGGCCGATCAGGTTTTCCAGCACCACGGCCGATTGGGTTTGGCTGATGTTGTCACCGGCCACCAGATTCTTTTCGTCGGCGCCCGCTTCCAGGCCGATGTACTGCTCACCCAGCAGGCCGGCGGTGAGGATCTTGGCCGAGCTGTCCTTGGGGAAGGCCATCTTCTTTTGCATCTTGATGGTGACCTTGGCCTGGAAGCTCTTGTCGTCAAAAACAATGGACTCCACCCGACCGACCACCACGCCGGCGCTCTTCACCGCGGCATTGGCCTTGAGGCCGCCGATATTGTCGAATTTGGCCGTGACCTGATAGGTCTCGTCGAAATTCAGGCTCAGCAGATTGCCGGCCTTGAGGGCCAGGAACAACAAGGCGGCCGCGCCCAAAAGCACGAAGAAGCCCACCTTTGCATCATGTCGAGAGGCTTGCATGCCAGACTCCAAAATCAGATCGAAAACATCATGGCGGTCAGCACAAAATCCAGTGCCAAGACCGCCAGAGAAGAAACCACCACGGTGCGGGTGGTGGCCTGAGCCACACCCTCGGGCGTCGGTTTGCAGGCATAGCCTTGCAGCAGCGCCACAAAGGTCACGGTGACACCGAATACCAGGCTCTTCACCACACCATTGCCGACGTCGGCAAACACATCCACCCCGCCCTGCATCTGCGACCAGAAGGCGCCCGCGTCAATGCCAATCAAAGGCACCGCCACCAGCCAACCGCCGATCACACCAATCGCTGAGAACAGCGCCGCCAGCAAAGGCATGGCGATCACGCCGCCCCAAAAGCGCGGTGCCAGCACCCGGGTGATAGGGTCCACCGCCATCATCTCCATGGCGGTGAGTTGCTCGCCGGCCTTCATCAAGCCGATCTCGGCCGTCAGCGAGGTGCCGGCCCGGCCGGCAAACAGCAAAGCAGCCACCACCGGGCCAAGTTCACGCACCAGGCTCAGCGCCACCAACAAGCCCACGGCCTCGGCCGAGCCATAGCGTTGCAGGGTGTAGTAGCCCTGCAGCGCCAGCACAAAGCCAACGAACAGGCCCGACACCCCAATGATGGAAAGCGAGCGATTGCCGAGGAAATACACCTGCTCGCGCACCAGGCCAAAACGCATCAAGGCCTGCGGCGTGCGCGCCAGCACCTGCATGAATAAACGCGTGCCGGCACCGACTTCAGCCAGTTGGCCACGCGTGGCGCGGCCCAGGCGAGCCAATCCCTCAAGCGCCGTCATGCGCGTGCTCCCAAGCCAAAATCTTGCGCCACCGGCACGGCCGCTTGATGGAAGCGCACCGGCCCATCAGCATGGGCGCCCACAAACTGCTGCACCAGCGGATCTTCGCTATGGCGCAACTCATCGGGCGTGCCTTGGGCCACGACTCGGCCGTTGGCAATCATGGCGACTTCGTCGGCGATGCCAAAGGTCTCATGCAAATCATGCGACACGATGATGCTGGTCAGGCCCAGCGCGTCGTTCAGATCGCGAATCAGGCGTGCCGCCACGCCGAGTGAAATCGGGTCCAAGCCGGCAAAAGGCTCGTCGTACAAGACCAGATCGGGGTCCAGCGCGATGGCCCGCGCCAGCGCCACACGCCGCGCCATACCGCCCGACACCTCGGAGGGCATCAAGTCACGCGCGCCTCGCAGGCCCACCGCATTGAGCTTCATCAGCACCAGGTCGCGGATCATGACTTCAGACAAATTCGTGTGCTCCCGCAAAGGGAAGGCCACGTTCTCGAACACCGACAGGTCGGTGAACAAGGCGCCGAACTGGAACAACATGCCCATGCGGCGACGCACGGCATAGAGCTGATCCAAATTGAGCGGGGCCAAATCCACGCCGTCAAACAAGACCTGGCCCTTGAGGGGGCGAATCTGCCGGCCCAGCAAACGCAGCACCGTGGTTTTGCCGCCGCCAGAAGTCCCGATCAAGGCCAAGACCTTGCCGCGTGGCACCGTCAGATTGACCGACTCCAGAATCACCCGGTCGCCATAGCCGCAACTGACATCGCGTAATTCGATCAAAGGGGATGCGGGAGTTGAAATCAAGGAAGAGTGGGTCGACATGGGCCTCGAGCTGACGGGGCCAAGGCCCGATGGACGAAAAACAAGTTTCGCATCATAGGGGAATCACTGATCGGCCGCTGAGCCGGGGAAATTAGCGCGGCAGCGCTGGCCCGGTGAAGCCCGTTGGCCCCGCCGGTAGGGACTCGGCATCGAATCTGACCTCCACGCGGATGCGCGACTTGACGCGCTGCCCATCCACCTCCGCCGGCGAGAAGACCAGGGACTGGAAAGTCCGACGCGCCGCCTCGGCCAAGGCCTGCGGCAAAGCGTCATCATCCAAGACCACCCGCTGCACGCGCCCCTGTTCGTCAATGAACAATTTCAAGACGCCGGTGTAGGACCCAATCAAACTGGTGTCGGTGGGCCACAGCAAGTCCACTGGCGCCTGAGCGACCGGCGCAAGCGTCAGCATAGGCCGCGGCAGGTAACGCCCATCGTCCGAGGCCTCGCTATCGCCAAGCAAGGCCAGGCCGGCAAACAGCGCATTGGGCAACTCCGGCTCCGCCTTGAGTTCGAACGGTGGCATTGCCTGAACCGTCGGCTGCGGCAACTCTGCCATCGCGGAGAGTTTCGCGGCGTCCGGCGCCTTAGCCGCGGCAGCCTTGCTCGGCGCCTCCACGCGCTTCACCGAAGCGGATGAAGACAAAAGGGATGCCGCATTGGTCGAGAGGAGTCGCATCGCCATGCCGCTCTGCGCCGGCACGCCGGGTGACACCACCCGAAGCGCCGACACCCTGCCTGGCAAGAGAAAACTCAGCAACACCCAATGAGCCACCAGAACGACTACGCAAAAAGGCCACAGCCGCGGCGCGCTGCGCCCTCGCTGTGGCCCCGGAATGTGGCCGGCACTGCGCCCCGCCTCACGCGGGGCGCAGTGGCTCAGTTCATCAACTCTCGCCATGAAGTTCTACGCATGACGCCAGCCGCTGGTGTCGAGGCGTCAGCGCCCTGGCGGGCCGTGTTCTTACCGTCAACGCCTTGGATCAGGGTGATCAGCTTACCGGTCGAGCCCACGATCGTTGTGATACCCGCCACCAGGGTCAGGCCGGAATAGGACAGCAGCGGCTTGCCGGAACCAACATCCAGGTAATACAGCCAAGAGGTGCCGCCGGGCGAGCAGACCGAAGGCGTCGGGATATTGCTGGCCACGATCAGCTGATTCAATTGCTGATCGAAATCCACATTGACCCGCTCACCCTTGCTCAAGCTCAGATCCACGAACCAGCCCTTCTTGCTAGCCCAATCCACGGGAATCGGGTTGACCAGGCCACTGCGATCCGAGGCCAAGGTTTGCTGAACCATGCCGGAGTTGCTGCGCAGATCGCCCAAGGACGTGGTGGTGAGCTCATCCTTGAAGGTGTAGATCGACTGGGTGGACTTGTCACCCACATCGCTGATGCCCAGGTAGCGACCGGTGGCCACAGAAACAACCGCGTAGGTATAGGCTCCGACGGCAATCTGAGACAGCACCGGCTTGGTTGTGATGGGCTGGTTGGAGCCGGTCTTGCCCAGCAATTGAGCCTCACGTCCGGAAGGGCCGAAATTGTCATCAAAGTCAAAACGCCAGACATTGCCCAACATATCGGCACCGTAAATACGGCTTGCAATATTGAGCGTGCCGTCCGTGACCCAAGCATTGATCTTGCCCAAGTTGCTGGGCGTGCCGGTGTCACCCGCGCTGGTGCCGGTCTTGCTGATCAAAGCACCCGTCACAGCGTTCAACACATACAAATACCCTTTGCCATCGCCGGGACTGACGTTGTTATAGCCAGAGCTGAAGGCCACCACCCAGTTGCCGGCCTTGTTTTTGGTGATCACGGGGTTCCCGTAGGTGTAACCCAAGTCAGTGTCCGAGTACTCCCACAAAGAAATGGGCGCAGTGGGATTGGTAATGTCCAAGGCGTAGTAGCCGCGCCCCCCCTTACCCATGCCACCAACCAGAATGGTGCGCCACCCGCTGCCGTCATAAACGTCAGCCACCACGGGCGCGCCATCTACAAAGAAACGGTGCTTGGTTTCGTAGCTGGTGTCCGCCAGCACAGGCATATTGGCAATCGCGAAGCTCGGCACATAGGCCCACAACTCGGTGCCACCGGTGGCGTCTTCGCTCACTTTGAGCGCATGCAGCATGCCGTCATTGGCCGCCACGTAAAGCACACCTTGGCGGTCCTTCTGCTCCTGGGCATAAGCGTTGTACGCATCGCCGTAGGACTGAGGCGGCTTCTTCACGTAGACCGGGGCGCCGTTGACGATATCGCCCATGGGCACGGCTCGGCTACGGAACACCTTGTCATCATCGGAGGCGGCCGAAAACTCATAGGTGCCATCGCCACGCAGGAAGTTGACCACATTGCTTGCAGTCACCTTGGCCAGCGCGCCAGCCTTGAGAGTTGCACATTGAGACAACTGCGGAGCCCCTGCCGCACACAGATTGTCGAAGGCAGCAGCCCGGCCGGCATCTCGCAGATTGGGCTCGGTAAAGGGCACCAAATTGCTGCCGGAGCGGAAATAGATCGAGCGCGAGCTCTGGCCTTTGATGCGCGTCGCGGCATCCCACAGCGGCGTGCTGGGAGAAATCACCGCGCCGGTCGCCGTATTGATCTTGAAAGCCTTGACCGTGCCTTCCCAGGTTTTGGTTTGGTAGGTCGGAATGAACAGCCAATCATCACCTGATGAAGGCGTCAACGAACTGGTTGCCGCCGCAGCCGAGCTGCCTGTTGCCGCATCAATGCGGGTCAAGGCGTCGACCAAGCTGGCTGCCATATCGGCGGCATTGCTCGCACTGTAGTAATTGCCTCGGCCGTTGACGGCGGCGTGCCAAAGATCATCAATCCGCGCCTCAGCAGTATCAACAATCGGATCCGGCCAATTCTTATTGCCTTGGGTCAAATCAAAGAAGTCACCGCGCGTCTGCGTTTCATAATTTTTATCGTAGGCCAGCGTACCGCTCAGGCCCAAACCCATGGTGAAGGTGGTCATGTGCTGAGCCGGATTGGTGTCCTTCCGCTCATCACTGGGCACGTTGTTTTCACATACATCTTGCTGCGCCACCGAACCGGTGCAATTGCCCAGCGCCTCGGTACGCAAATCATTGGTGTAGTAATACATGGCGACGTCAGCCAAGGTTTCCCCCACGCCCGCGCCGGAATTGCTCGCATCACGCAATGGCCGGGGAATACTGGCGCCCGCATCCGGATTGCCGACGCCCGTTGTTCCCAAAAGATTCAAAGGTGAGGCCGAGTCCTGATTCCAATAACCGTCAGTAGAGAGAATCGTGTAGTTCCGCTGACATGAATACTGCATGGGATCAGACTGACCCGTCAGCTTGTTTGCAAAATAACGCCCAGCGCGCGCCAAGGCGGGACGCAGCGGCGTATTACCACCGCCAGAGGTGGAGTAGAGCCGACTAAAAAAGTCAACCTTTTGCGTACCGCCATCATAGTCACGGATATTCAAGAAACCCGTGCCATCCGCCCCGCCGCTGGCGTACTGACTAATTTTCGAAAAACCAACGCGGAAACGTGAGGCATCAATCTTGGCGAATGCATAACCTGCACCGGCGCGGATCGCGAGCATCCGGGTCCGGTAATACGAATACCAATTGGCATAGTTGGTCTTTTGCGCCTCAGTCAGGGAGGCGGAATAGCGCACGATGTCGTAGTCTTTGCTGGCACAGCTGTCGGCAGCAGCACCAGCTTTGCGAGTCGCCCACAAAAACTGGGTCTTGACGCCTTGATAGGTCGTCGTTGTCGTCGTGGTCGTCAACGCACAAGAATTGGAAACATTGTTTTTGCAAACCTTGTTGGGCGCATTGACGAGGGTCACCTTCACCTCGGTCACTACCGTATTGGTGCCATCAAATACTTCGTCGACCGAGGGGTTAGGGCTCGGTAATGCGCAATTCCAGCTATTGCGTGCGCCGCAAACCGCGGTCTTTGAAGAGCTGGATGTATTCAGCAAAGCTGCCGCAATACTGGGTGTATTGGGATGGTTATTGCGCAAATCAGTCAGGGTACTGCTGGCCTGGTTATAGCCATCGGACCATGCAGCCGTGAAAGAGGCATTGGCCATCGGCACGCCAGCCGCGGTCAACGGTGGTGCATAAGTGCGCGTGGGATCGTAAAAAATGAGGTTACTCGTCGCCGCACCAAAGCAAACATCATCGGTCGGCGCGCCATCGGGCAGGAAATCCCAAGTCATCGACCCGGAATCGTCCAAAATAAACATGATATTGCTGCGCACCGTCGTGCCATTGGTCATCGTCCCCAGGGGGCGATCCTCCAAATCAGCCAAACCGGCTTGTGCAGACTGGCTTGTAAAGGCCGCAAGCAACACGACCAGCAAGCCGAACTGACGACGTAGAAATAGTTTCAACATGCTTTTCTCCCGAGAATCGACGCCGTGAATCAACGCTGGACTATGGTTTCGGTAAATGCGACCGTACCGCGCGGCCCCTGCACTCGCACAACAATACGGTAATACTGGAGATTGGCAACCGGCACCGAAAGGTTGCGGGCCTTGTAATTGACTTCGCCCATATTGCCGCCACTGGTCAAGGCCGAGCCCAAGGGCGCGGCGCAATCAACTGCGGCAGGGGCACCGACAGCAGAGCACAAGCGGGTGATGACGAAACGGGCTCGATTGCTACCGCCATTGAGCGAGATTTCTGGCGAGGCCTGGACACATATTCCCCAGGTGCCGGCGCCATAAGTCGCGCAGCCGTTGCCATCCCAATCCACCACGGCGCGCGTCGCCAGGCTGGAACCTTGGCCAGTCACATCCAAGCTGCTGCGGCTGGCAGCGTAATAACCTTGGGCGACCACATCGTTCTGAAGCGTGGCGCCAGCATTGGCATTGATCCAAGTGATGGCCTGCTCGGCCGCATCACCTGCGGCCACGGTGGCATCTTGCTTGAAGCCCAGATTGCCAATCACCAAAGAGCCCGTGTCCACGGAGCGCACCAGGGCAACTGCGGCCAAGGAGATGACCACCAAGGCCATCATGGCGAACAGCAGGGACAGGCCGCGCTGCTGCCGCGCGGCGTTGAATGTTTTTGCGCGAATCGTCATTTCAGCTCCCCCACAACATATTGCGCAGTGGAATCACCACGGCGTAGACGGAGTAGCGGTAATGCTTCCAATCCTCCAGGCCGTCGACCTTGAGCGTGATGCAGCGACTGGCGCCACAGGCCGCAGCGCCTGCAACCGGCACAGCTCCGCCCACATCCCACTGGGGCTGCGTTTGCGTGACCTCTTCCTTTTGAAAAGTGGCACTGCGCGCCACCAAGGCCATGCGAATGGTCAGTACCTGGCGCCAGCCGGCATTGGTCGTTGGCGTGACGTTGTCGTAAGTGTCAACAACGCCATCGGCATTGGTGTCTTTGCCATACATGGCCTGCAGATTCACGATTTGCGGAAACAACTCCTCCACTGTCGCCGCGCCGGAGGTACTGCTGACGGTGCGCTGCTGAAGACTCAAGGCCGCACTGACCGAGAAGCTTCGATTCACCAGGGCGCCGGTATTGAGCAAGCGCGTGCCTGCCGGATACCCAGCGCCGGGCAAGACCGCCGCGAGTGCTTGGTTCCAACCGCTCGCGCCATTGCTCATCAGCTGATTGGTGTTGATCACGCCATCCACCGCGAAAGCACTGCACCAGTTATTGGCATTCACATAGGCGGAGGGCACGGCAATCAGCAAATCACCGGGTTCCACGCCAAGCGCGGAGTTCACCACGAACTTATCGCCGGCAAGGTCGCGGTCCACCGTCATGGTCATGGGGACGGAGAAGCTGCGCGAGGCAGACATCACGGCCACCGTATCGGGCGCGCCGTTGGCGCCGTCCGTGATGACCACCGGGGCCAGGTTCCAAACGAAATTGCCTGCGGTGGCGTGGGTGGCATGCACATCACAGCCCAATGCATTGGGGTCGGTGGTCAAGCCATAGCCGGCCATCTGGATCTCGCGCTGCAAGCTGTAGATCGCCAGGGCTCCGTTGACCTGAGCATCGGCGCCGCCGGTTGTGGTGCGCCGCTGCCCCTCAGAAAAGGACAAGACCTGAGTCACCACCAGCACGACGACGAGGCCCAGCACCATGCCAATCATCAGTTCGATCAATGACACGCCCCGCATCGCGGCCGCGCTGGCGGCGCGGGGCGATCCGACCGATTGCTGCTTCAATAATTGCTTCACGGGCTTACCTCGGCCTGATGGAGGTGGACGTTGTATAACGATTGCTCGAATCGCCTGGCGGGGTCCAGCGAATCACGATCGTCACGCCGCCTGCGGCAGTGACCGTTACCGTTGAGTTGCCGCCTGGCAGGCGGGCAGCCACCCGGCCCTGCCAGGCCTTGCAGGCCGCCTGGCAATTGGTGCTGTCGTATTGGCTGAGATTGCTCACGTCAGACCACATTTCACCAATCAATGCCTGCGCCAAAAACGAGGCCTCGGCGCGGTAAATGGCGGAGGATTGCGCCCGCGTCATGGAGGCCTGCAAGCCCACCACACCCAGCACGCCCAGCGAGCAGATCAGCAAGGCAATCAAAGCTTCGAACATGGCAAAACCATGCATCGAGCGGCGCGCTTTGGACTTGAGCAAGTTCACAGTGTTCTCCTGTCGGGCCCGCATCAGGCTCAGCATTTGCGGGGGTCGGAGGCGTTGGTGACGCCGGGCTCGCACATGCGCACCGTACCGCCAGCGCCAATCACGATGCGCAGCGCCCGGTAGTCGGGGCCGGGCGTGTCGTTATCAATGTCGATCCAACTGATGGGCTCTGGCCCGGCTGAGCGCCCGAAGCCGTTGAAAATGAGGGTATGGGCATCCTTGCCGTCCACTTGATTACCGTTCACCGTGACCCACTTGCCCCCGCTGCCACTGGCATGTTTGTCCACGATGCGGGGCGCCGTGGTTTCTGACACGGCGACACCGCAAAGCCCGGCAGGATTGTCCTGACTCACCACCCAGGCCACGCCGGCTTCCGACAATTTGCAGGACCCGTCCATCACCGACGAGTCGCTCAGGCTTACCAAGGAAAAGCGCATGGGCGCATTGCGGCGGATCGCTTCGGCCCGCGCGCGCTGTACCCCGGTCAAGATGGAGGTGGCGACGTTGCGGATCTGGGTATTGCGCACCCAGGCACTCACATTCGGTGCAGCAACCATCAAAAGCAGGGACAGAATGGCCAGCGTGACGATCAGCTCGACCAGGGTCACACCGCGGGAGTGCTGGGCACGCATATCAGCACTCGTTGCCGCGTGAGAGCCAGCAAGCTTTGGTGACCGCAGCCCCCTTGAAAGAAGTGGTTCCCTGCGCATTGGTGTGCGTGATGGTGTAAGCATGACCTTCTGCCGCGGTGCCGGTTTTGCCGGTTGCCGTAACCGTGAAGCCCTGTCCTGCGCCAGTGACACTGCAGGTATACGAAAAGTTCTTGGCCCCTGCGGGCGTGAAGTTGCTCCAGGTTGGGCCGCCGGCCGCATCCGCGCAAGCACCGCCGCCGTAGTTGCGGTTGTCTTGGTAGTACTGCTCCAGCTTCACCCGGTAGTCAGCCAACTGGGAAAAGGACTCCGGCAAATTGCCGCGCCGGACATAGTCCTTGTACTGCGGCAGTGCGACGGCAGCCAGGATGCCCACAATGCCCACCACGATCATCATCTCGATCAGCGTGAAGCCGCGCTGCTTGAGGACCGAACTTGCCTGCTTTGTGTTGCTCATCAACATTCTGCTCACCTGATGTTTTGTTGTGTTTGCGGCTATTGCGACGACGGGCTCAACGTGTTTCAAAGGGGAACCCTTGAACGGCTCGGGACCATGAACCCAGTCTTGCCTTTGGGGCGATTGTCGGCAGCATTGCCTTCTTGGGCTGTGCGAAATTGCACATCTCAGGCCCTAGGCCCGACGGGCGCGGGGGCAAGCGCGACAAACGGTCAATCCCTCATGCACGGGAGCGCCGAACGCCACAGCCCCACATCATCCTGCCAACAAAGCGGCCGTGCAAAGGCATTAAAAAAGCCACCCGAGGGTGGCTTTTCCGAAAGGATGTACGGCTGATCGGCTTAGCGCGGCAGGTCGCTCACGCCCATCAGGAACTCATCCACGGCCCGCGCGGCTTGGCGGCCCTCGCGGATGGCCCAAACGACCAGGGACTGGCCGCGACGCACATCACCGGCGGCAAAAACCTTGGGCACATTGGTTTGGTAGCCGCCAATCAGATCGGCCGTGGCCTTGGCATTGCCGCGTGCATCTTTGCTGACGCCGAAGGCATCCAACACGGTGGCCACAGGGGAGACAAAGCCCATGGCCAAAAACACCAGGTCAGCCTTGAGCACTTGCTCAGAGCCAGGCACTTCCACCATCTTGCCGGCCTGCCACTCCACCCGCACGGTTTTGACGCCGGTGAGCTTGCCCTTCTCGCCCAAGAACTCCTTGGTGGAGATGGCGAACTCACGCTCACAACCTTCGTCGTGGCTACTGCTGGTGCGCAGCTTGAGCGGCCAATAGGGCCAGGTCAGCGGCCGGTCTTCCACGGCCGGCGGCTGGGGCATGACCTCGAATTGGGTCACGCTCTTGGCGCCGTGGCGGTTGCTGGTGCCCACGCAGTCGCTGCCGGTGTCGCCACCGCCGATGACGATGACATGCTTGCCATCGGCGCGGATCTGGCCCTTGAGTTTGTCGCCGGCATTGACCTTGTTCTGCTGCGGCAGGAACTCCATCGCGAAATGGATGCCACTCAGCTCACGGCCGGGCACCGGCAAATCACGCGAGTTCTCGCTGCCGCCGCTGAGCAGCACGGCGTCGAACTGCGCCTTCAGCTCATCGGGACTGATGCTTTCCTTGGCCCAGTTGGTGATCTTGGAGTCCGCCGGCAAAGCACCCACCATCACGCCGCATTTGAAGACAACGCCCTCGGCCTCCATCTGCGCAACGCGGCGGTCGATGTGGCTCTTCTCCATCTTGAAGTCAGGAATGCCGTAGCGCAGCAAGCCACCAACGCGATCATTCTTCTCGAACACCGTGACGCTGTGGCCAGCGCGCGCCAATTGCTGCGCTGCCGCCAGGCCTGCGGGGCCGGAGCCGACGATGGCCACCGTCTTGCCGGTCTTGACCTTGGGCAACTGCGGTTTGACCCAGCCCTCGGCCCAAGCGCGGTCGATGATGGCGTGCTCGATGGACTTGATGCCCACCGCGTCGTCATTCACGTTCAGGGTGCAGGCCGCCTCGCAAGGTGCGGGGCAGATGCGGCCGGTGAACTCGGGGAAGTTGTTGGTGCTGTGCAGCACGGTGATGGCGCTGGCCCAGTCCTGCGGGCGGCCGCGGTACACCAGGTCATTGAAGTCCGGAATGATGTTGTTGATCGGGCAGCCGTTATTGCAAAACGGCGTGCCGCAGTCCATGCATCGCGCACTTTGCTGCTTGACCTGATCGGTGTTGAGGCCGATGACAAATTCCTTGTAGTTCTTGACCCGCGCCGACACGGGCTCGTAGCCCTCGTCCAGTCGCTCGTATTCCATGAAGCCGGTGACTTTTCCCATGATGCTTCTTCCTCTATCTGTGGTTCAGGCTCAGGCCTTGACGGGTTTGGCGGCGGACTTGGCCTGCGCGATCGATTCGGCAGCTTCCTTGGCGGCGTTGATCTCGCCCAGGGCGCGGCGGTACTCGTGCGGGAAGACCTTGACGAACTTGGCGCGCGACTCGGCCCAGTGATCGAGGATGTGGCGGGCACGCGCACTGCCGGTCCAGCGGTGATGGTCTTCCAGCATCTTCTTCAGAATCGCTTCGTCGGTCTGCTGCGCACCATTGGCCAAGCCGGCGTGGTGATGCCAGACGGCCTTGTCCAGCGTGGCCTCTTGCTCGGCCGAGGGCAACAGCTTGTCCAGGGCCACCATGCTGGTGTTGCAGCGGGTGGCGAACTGGCCGTCCTCGTCAAACACATAGGCAATGCCACCGCTCATGCCGGCAGCGAAGTTGCGTCCGGTCTTGCCCAGCACCACCACGGTACCGCCGGTCATGTATTCGCAACCATGGTCGCCGGTACCCTCCACCACAGCTGAGGCGCCCGACAGACGCACGGCGAAGCGCTCACCAGCCACACCGCGGAAGAAAGCCTCGCCACGGGTGGCGCCGTACAGCACGGTGTTGCCGACGATGATGTTCTGCGTCGCATCACCGCGGAAGTCGATGCTGGGACGCACCACCACGCGGCCACCGGACAAGCCCTTGCCGGTGTAGTCGTTCGCTTCACCGATCAGGTAGAAGGTAATGCCCTGGGCCAGGAAGGCGCCGAAGCTCTGGCCGCCGGTGCCTTCCATCTGGATGTGGATGGTGTGGTCCGGCAAGCCTTCAGGGCGGCGGCGGATCAGCTCGCCCGACAGCATGGCGCCGACGGTGCGGCGCACATTCGTCACCTCTTGCATGAACTGCACCTTCTCGCCGCGCTCGAAAGCGGGCAGGCACTTCTCGATCAGCTTCACATCGAGGGCGCGCTCCAGGCCATGCTCTTGCGTGTCCACATGGGTGCGCGCCACTTCGGCCGGCACCACGGGGCGGTAGAACACGCGGCTGAAGTCCAGGCCCTTGGCCTTCCAGTGCGAAATGCCTTTCTTGGTGTCCAGCAAATCGCTGCGGCCGACCAGGTCTTCGAACTTACGAATGCCCAGCTGGGCCATGATCTGGCGCGCTTCTTCGGCGATGAAGAAGAAGAAATTCACCACATGCTCGGGCTTGCCGGTGAACTTGGCGCGCAGCACCGGGTCTTGCGTGGCCACACCCACCGGGCAGGTGTTGAGGTGGCATTTGCGCATCATGATGCAGCCCTCGGCCACCAGCGGCGCGGTGGCGAAGCCGAACTCATCCGCACCCAGCAAGGCGCCGATGACGACGTCGCGGCCGGTCTTCATCTGGCCGTCGGCCTGCACCCGTACGCGGCCGCGCAGGCGGTTCAGCACCAGGGTCTGTTGCGCTTCGGCCAAGCCCAGCTCCCACGGCGTGCCGGCATGCTTGATCGAGGACCAGGGCGAAGCGCCCGTGCCGCCGTCGTGGCCGGCGATCACCAGGTGATCGGCCTTGGCTTTGGTGACGCCTGCGGCGATGGTGCCCACACCCACCTCCGACACCAGCTTGACCGAGACATCGGCCTTGGGGTTGACGTTCTTCAGATCGTGGATCAGCTGGGCCAAGTCCTCGATGGAGTAGATGTCATGGTGTGGCGGCGGCGAGATCAGGCCCACGCCTGGCACCGAGTAGCGCAGCATGCCGATGTACTCCGACACCTTGCCACCGGGCAGCTGACCGCCCTCACCCGGCTTGGCGCCCTGGGCCATCTTGATCTGGATCTGATCGGCGCTCACCAAATACTCGGTGGTGACACCGAAGCGGCCCGAAGCCACTTGCTTGATCTTGGAGCGCAGGGAGTCGCCGTCTTGCAGTTCGTAATCGACTGCGATGACCTTGTTGCCGATCACGTCCGACACCTTGGTGCCGGCGGTGATCTTGATGCCCTTCAGCTCATTGCGGTAGCGGGCCGGATCTTCACCGCCCTCACCCGTATTGCTCTTGCCGCCGATGCGGTTCATGGCCACGGCCAGGGTGGCATGCGCCTCGGTGCTGATGGAGCCCAGGGACATGGCGCCGGTGGCAAAACGCTTGACGATTTCCTTGGCCGGCTCGACCTCGTCCAGCGGAATCGCCTTGCTCGGGTCGAACTTGAACTCAAACAGGCCGCGCAAGGTCATGTGACGCTTGCTCTGGTCGTTGATGATCTGGGCGTATTCCTTGTAGGTGTCGTACTTGGACGCGCGCACACTGTGCTGCAGCTTGGCGATCGCATCGGGCGTCCACATATGCTCTTCGCCACGGGCGCGCCAGGCGTATTCGCCGCCAGCGTCCAGCATGGTTTCCAGCACCGGGTCGTCGCCGAAGGCGGCTTGGTGCAAACGGATGGCTTCCTCGGCGACCTGGAACACGCCGATGCCGCCGACTTGCGTCGGCGTGCCGCGGAAGTACTTCTCCACGAAGTCGGACTGAAGGCCGATGGCTTCGAAGATCTGCGCGCCGCAGTAGGACATATAGGTCGAGATGCCCATTTTGGACATGATCTTGGACAGACCCTTGCCCACCGCCTTGATGTAGTTGTAGATGGCCTTTTCAGCCGACAGATTACCGGGCAGCTCGGCGCACATATCGCCCAAGGTTTCCAGCGCCAGATAGGGGTGAACCGCTTCGGCGCCGAAGCCGGCCAGCACGGCGAAGTGATGAACTTCGCGGGCACTACCAGTCTCGACCACCAGGCCGGCTGTGGTGCGGCGGCCTTCACGCACCAGGTGGTGGTGAATGGCGCTCAGTGCCAGCAGGGCCGGAATGGCGATGCGCTCGGCACTCAGGTGGCGGTCGGTGATGATGAGGATGTTGTGGCCGCTCTTGATAGCGTCCACGCTCTCGGCGCACAGCGAAGCCAGCTGGGCTTCGACACCTTCCGGGCCCCACTCGCGCGGGTAGGAGATGTCCAGCTCATAGCTCTTGAACTTGCCGTGGGTGTGCGCCTCGATCTGGCGCAGGCGCGCCATGTCCTTGAAGTCCAGCACGGGCTGGGCCACTTCCAGACGCATGGGCGGGTTGACCGCGTTGATGTCCAGCAGATTGGGCTTAGGGCCGATGAAGCTGTTCAGCGACATCACGATGTTCTCGCGGATCGGGTCGATCGGCGGGTTGGTCACCTGCGCAAACAGCTGCTTGAAGTAGTTAAACAGCGGCTTGTTCTTGCTGGACAGCACGGCCAGGGGCGAGTCATTGCCCATCGAGCCGATCGCCTCTTCGCCATTGCTGGCCATGGGGGCGAGCAGGAACTTGATGTCTTCTTGCGTGAAGCCGAAGGCTTGCTGGCGATCCAACAGGGCGGTCTTGAACTCGGCGGGCTTGACCTCGCTGAGCTCGATATCGTCCAGGCGCACGCGCACGTTCTCAATCCACTGGCGATACGGGCGGGCATTGGCGTACTGATGCTTCAGCTCTTCGTCATCAATGATGCGGCCCTGCTCCAGATCGATCAGGAACATCTTGCCGGGCTGCAGGCGCCACTTCTTGATGATCTTGTTCTCGGGGATGGGCAGGACGCCGGATTCCGAGGCCAGGATGACCAGGTCATCGTCAGTGATGCAGTAACGGGCCGGGCGCAGGCCATTGCGGTCCAGCGCGGCGCAAACCTGGCGGCCATCGGTGAAGACCATGGCGGCTGGGCCGTCCCAGGGCTCCATCATGGCGGCGTGATATTCGTAGAAGGCACGGCGGCGCGTGTCCATCTGCTCGTGCTGCTCCCAGGCTTCCGGGATCATCATCATGGCGGCGTGCGCCAGCGGATAGCCGGCCATGGTCAGCAGTTCGATGGCGTTATCGAAGGTGGCCGTGTCGGACTGGTGTTCGAAGCTGATGGGGTAGAGCTTGTTCAGATCGTCACCCAGCACCGGCGACTTCATCACGCCTTCACGGGCGCGCATCCAGTTGAAGTTGCCCTTGACGGTGTTGATTTCACCGTTGTGCGCCACCATGCGGTAGGGGTGGGCCAGCGGCCACTCGGGGAAGGTGTTGGTGGAAAAGCGCTGGTGCACCAGGGCGATGGCGGAGACCACGCGCGGGTCGGCCAAGTCCTTGTAATAGCTGCCCACCTGATCGGCCAGCAGCAGCCCCTTGTAGATGACGGTGCGGCAGCTCATGCTGGGCACGTAGTACTCGCGGCTGTGGGTCAGCTGCAGGGCCTGGATAGCGCTGCTGGCAGTCTTGCGGATGACGTAGAGCTTGCGCTCCAGGGCGTCGGGAACAATGATGTCCGGACCACGGCCAATGAAGATCTGGCGAATGATGGGTTCTTTTTCGCGCACGGTGGGCGACATGGGCATATCGGCATCCACCGGCACATCACGCCAGCCCAGCAAGACCTGACCCTCGGCCTTGACGGCACGGGCCAACTCTTGTTCACAAGCCAGGCGGGAGGCGTGCTCCTTGGGCAGGAAGATCATGCCGACGCCGTATTCGCCGGGTGGCGGCAGGTCCACGCCCTGCTTGGCCATTTCAACGCGATAGAACTCGTCGGGAATCTGAATCAGGATGCCGGCGCCATCGCCCATCAGCTTGTCGGCACCGACGGCGCCCCGATGGTCGAGATTTTCAAGAATCTTCAGACCCTGCTGCACGATGCTGTGCGCCTTCAGGCCCTTGATATGGGCCACAAAACCCAGGCCGCAAGCGTCCTTCTCGTTCTGGGGGCGATAGAGGCCATTGGCACTCAGGTCTTGCATCTCGGCTTGAAATTCAGCTGCCTTGGTCATGGCGCACTCCGGGGTTTCGAAAACGTCCCGAAGATTACTGCGCCGCAGCAATTGCATCAAGCACAAATAATTGGGGTCAGAGTCGAATTAACAAGTTCACCTCAGGCAAAAGCAAATTAAATGGGGTCAGAGTCAATTTTCCTTATCAACTTTCCGGAGCCCACCGGCCGCCCACGTGGCTTTGCCTGAGCGGGAAGAACGCCTTGACGAACCATTTGTTGCTGAAACTCCGGCGAACAGAGCGCCCGCCCTTTCAACACCGCATCGGTCAAACGCTGCCGCTCTTCATCCGAAACACCCTGCTCCAAGAATTCCCGATAGTTCAGCTCCCGCTCAAACGGCGTGTTGCCCAAAGACCAGAAATGCGCGTGATCGCTGAGCAGTGGGTCCGGCCGCTTTCCCAGGTGTGCGGCGCAGCTGGACCAAGGGAACTCCTCCGCATGCGCGCACATGGCCGCGCGCACCGGGTTCAGTTCGATATAACGCATGCAAGCCATGAAGTAGGCGTCGCTCTCGATCAAGGACGCTCTGAAGCGCCCTTCCCACAGGGTGCCGGTGCGGTGGTATTTGGCATTGAACCAAGCAACATATCGCCGCCCAAGGGCTTGCATCATGCGGCTCAGGCCTTGCTCGTCCTGCGGCGTGGCCAGCAAGTGGATGTGGTTGTCCATCAGCGCATAGGCATGAATGGCCACCTTGTAGGTGGCGGCGCAATCTCTCAACACATCCACGAAGTGCTGGCGATCCGCATCCGCGTGAACGATGGCTTGGCGATTGTTGCCGCGCTGAATGATGTGGTGCGCTTGCTCGGCAAGCACTTGGCGGGGGGCTCGGGCCATGGGGTCACCCTCAATTAATTGACTCTGACCCCAATTATCTTTCAGAACAAGGTTTTGCCAGTCAAGCGCTGATGCTCGCGCAGGGCGAAGCGGTCGGTCATGCCGGCGATGTAATCAGCGCAGGCGCGGGGCGCGTCGGCAGCGCCGGAAAAGTCGCTTGGCAGTTGCTGGGGGTCAGAGGAATAGATCCGAAACAGATCGCGCAAAACTTCCTCAGCGCGCAAACGCGTCGCTTGCACCTGGGGGTGGCGATAGAGTTCGGCGAACAAAAACCGCTTGAGCTGAGTGCTGGCCTGCCGCATTTCAGGGCTGAAGCGCACCAAGGGCCCGGCCGCGCGTGCGGCATCGGCATCGGCCGGCTGCGCTTGCTCCAGCGCTTGAGCGGTGGCATCGATCAGGTCGTAGACCTGGGCCGACAACATGCGCCGAATCGTTTCAAACAAGAGCCGCTTGGCCTGCAGGCCAGGGTAAGCAGCCAAGGCCTCGGCCATAAAGCGCTGCACCAAGGGCACCGCCTCCAATTGCTCCAGCGTCAAGAGTCCCGAGCGGACGCCATCATCGATGTCATGCGCGTTGTAGGCCACTTCGTCGGCCAGATTGCAGAGCTGTGCTTCTAGGCTGGCCTGGCCGCCATGCACAAAGCGCGCGGCCACACCGCCCGGCTCGCCCGCCTCCAACTGCAAGGCATTGCGCTTAGAGCAATGCTTGAGGATGCCCTCACGCGTTTCGAAGCAGAGGTTCAGCCCGTCATAGGCCGGATAGCGCTGCTCCAGCTTGTCCACCACGCGCAAGGACTGCAGATTGTGCTCAAAGCCACCGTGCGCCTGCATGCATTCATCCAGCACATCCTGACCGGCATGACCAAAAGGCGTATGGCCGAGGTCATGGGCCAGCGCAATGGCTTCGATCAAGTCCTCATCCAGACCCAAGCTGCGGCCCACCGAGCGGCCCAGCTGCGCCACCTCAAGCGAGTGCGTCAAACGGGTTCTGAACAGGTCGCCTTCGTGATTGAGAAAGACCTGGGTCTTGTAGACCAGGCGCCGGAAAGCAGTGCAGTGGATGATGCGATCACGATCGCGCTGGAACTCACTGCGCGTCGGCGCGGGCACTTCGGCATAACGGCGACCGCGGCTGCGGGAGGCATCACTGGCATATCTGGCGAGCACGTTGGTCCTTGCTTGATCAGTCCATCACAGAATTCGGCAATCAATCGTCGTTACGAGCGCAGAGCAGGCGATCGATGCACCCGCATGCAAATAGCTTGGCCAGTTTGCCGGCCCACCCAAGCCCAGGCCCACGAACACTCAGGCGCAATGGCTGCGAATGACTTCAGCCACCAAGGCATCCGGTGCGGCGCGCATCACCGCTTGGCCCAAGCCCTCAATCAACACGAAGCGGATTTCCCCGCCCTCGGCCTTTTTGTCGACCCGCATCAAATCGAGGTAGCGCTCAACACCCAGGTCCGGCGCCACCACAGGCAAGCCAGCGCGCTCAATTAGCCGGCGCATACGCGGCAAGAATTCCGCGGGCGCCAGCCCCAAGCGCACCGACAGATCTGAAGCCATGACCATGCCGCAGCCCACCGCCTCACCGTGCAACCAAGCGCCATAGCCCATGCCGGTCTCGATGGCGTGGCCAAAGGTGTGGCCGAAATTCAAAATCGCACGCAAGCCCTGCTCGCGCTCGTCCTGCCCCACCACCAAGGCCTTGATCTCGCAGCAGCGCTTCACCGCATAGGCCAGGGCCGCCTTGTCGCGTGCCAGCAAGGCCTCGATGTTGTCTTCAATCCATTGCAAGAAGGCCGCATCAGCGATGGGGCCGTACTTGATGACCTCGGCCAGACCGGCAGAAAGCTCGCGCTGAGGCAAGCTGTCAAGGCTGTCCAGGTCGGCAATGACGCGCTTCGGCTGGTAGAACGCACCGATCATGTTCTTGCCTAGCGGATGATTGATGGCCGTCTTGCCACCCACCGAGGAATCCACTTGCGCCAGCAAGGTCGTGGGCACCTGCACAAAAGGCACGCCGCGCATATAGACCGCCGCAGCAAAGCCAGTCATATCGCCGATCACGCCGCCTCCCAAGGCAAACAGCACGGTCTTGCGGTCACAGGCCTTGGCCAAGAGGCAATCAAAAATGTGATTCAGCGAGTCCCAGGTTTTGAAAGCCTCGCCATCGGGCAGAACGACTTTCTCTACCCGCGCGTAATGACGCAGCAAACGCGCCTCCAACTGCGGCAGAAAGAGCGGGGCCACCGTCTCGTTGCTGACGATCACGGCTGTCGACGCGCGTGGCAAGTCTTGCCAACTGCTTTCGCTGGCCAACAGGCCAGCGCCGATCAAGATGTCGTAGGACTCATGCGCCAGTTGGATGCCAACACATTGCGCAGGGGAAAGGATGAGGCTTGCGGGAGAAGTTGCGGCAGTCATGCCCCAAGTGTACGGGGCTGACGATGGCACATTGAGTGAGCCGCAGGCTGATTGCGCCAAGCTCGGCCAGGCCTTGCCGCAGTGAGCAGTAGTCAGCTGCGCTCGGCGCCGACTGTGGCCGCCACCCGGCTAGGATCGACAACACCCGCCAACTCCAGTTGCATCAAGGCCATATTAACCAGGCCATTGACGGTGGGTCGCCCCGTCTCCAGCACGAAGTGAGCGCAGCGCCGGTAAAGCGGGTTGCGCGCTGCATAAAGCTCGCGCAGTTTTTGCAGCGGGTCGCGCACCTGCAGCAGTGGCCGCTGAGTGTCATGGCGCAGGCGCCGAAACAACTCTTCCGGCGTGGAGCGCAGATAAAGCACGGTGGAATGCTTGTGCAGCAGATCGCGATTCGCTTCACGCAGCACCGCACCACCACCCGTCGCCAGAACAAACTCGTCCGTGCGAGCAAGCAAAGCGGCAATCACCTCGCCCTCGATATCCCGAAAAGGCGCCTCGCCCTCGCGATCAAAAAAGGCGCGAATCGTCTCACCCAAGCGGGCTTCGATTTCGGTATCGGAATCGACAAATGGCACGCCAAGCTGGCGTGCCATTTGTCGCCCGACAGTGGATTTACCACAGCCGGGCATGCCGACGAGGGAGATGATCACGGCTTCAGCGCGGGGCCAATCACTTGACCGTCCGACATCCAGATACTGCAATCACATTGTCCGTTGTCGAATTCGGATCCAGATACCCAGTGACATCGATGCCGTAAGGACTCTGCTGGAAGGCAGGCGTTGCCTCACTCTTGATCGCAGTCAACAAAGTTGGCAGCCAGCGTTGCTCATAACGCCCAAACCAGGCGGGCGGACTCAAAACGCCGGGCGCACTGACTTTCACCATGTAGCGCACCCAGCCCGCGATGCTCTTCGGGTACTCGATTCTCAAGGTGGCCAGACCGTTCTTATCGGTTTTGGTGCTACCAACCATGCCAATCGAAACATCCGATTTACGCGGATCAAGTTGACCGCTGCCATTGATGTCCTCCGTCGTGACACCGTCGCTTTCAATGGTGCCATTTCGAATGCCATCCGGCCCCAGTTTGTCCTCATTCGGGCACCGAAGAAACTGATCCGGCTTCGTAGGGTCAGGCGTCAGCAGCCACTTTTTCAGTGTTTCGTTGTAGTAGTACTGACCCTTGGCATAACCCAGCAAATCCACAACTGGCGCAATTTGCACATCGGACTGAGGGTTGCCAGCGGCATCCACCACCAGCACGGTGAACTTGGCGACATAGGTCAACTTGGTGTCGCCCTCAGCCAAGACATCATCGCTACCAATGGAGATCGAGATCGGGGACTCGACTATCGTCAAACTGACCGGGGAGATCGCAAAACTCTTCTGACCATTCGCGCAAGGCGTTGACAAGCCATTCGCATCTTTGTCTGTGGTCTTACCAAGATTGTCGTTGTAGCCGTAGCAGGCGTAGATCTTGACCTGATCGGTCGGGCTGCTGCGCTGGCCCGGGATGAAGCTCAAGGTGACCACACCATTTCGGTCGGACAACAAAGGCGCATCGTTTTCGTTGACGCTCAGAACACCATCGGTCGTGCTGTTGTTTGGGCCCAGACCGACACGCACTCGAACGTTTTCGATCGGTGCATTCTTCTCGCCACGAAACAGCAAACGGATTTCAGCGCGATTGACGCTCTGACCAACCTGATTCACTTTCACGACAATGGGATCCATGGTCATGGTAGCCGACAGAATCTTTGTCGAATCTGGCACGGCATCCGGAATCGCAGCAACGTTGACAAAGGACTCCGTGGGCGTGAGGCCAGCGCCGCCCAAGGCCTTGATCGACACCTTTCCAGACCCTTGAGCGATGTAGTTATAGGTCCAACGACCTTGGCTCGATGTCGTGCCGCGGCCGCTTGCCGTGCCTGGGCCTGTCACAACAATTTCAACACCAGGAATTGGGCTGCCATTGACATCGACCAAGCTGTAATCGACTGTCCCGGCTTCGCCGACGAGTCGGTTCGGTTGGTTCACAGAAGCGACCAACTTGGCACCCGTGACATCCAGCGGACGAACCACGCGGAGCAAGCCATTCAGACCATTGCTCTCGGCAGAAACTTGAATGGTGCGGACAGTACGGTTGGAGCCAATCTCCACCGTTCCACGGGCCTCGCCCTTGGCGTCGGTCTTGGTATTGACGGGAATGAAGACGCCGTCGCTGTCAACTTTGAAAACGACGTCAATGCCAGCCAGCGCATTGCGATTGGCATCGACCGCCTTAGCCACAACTTCGGCGGACTCACTGCCGGAGTCATTGACACTGAACTTGCTGAGCGTCATCGACAAATCATTCGCAAGCAAAACAGAGCCCGGCGGCGGATCCACCACGTCAACCGTAATCGTGCGCGACACTGTTCCGCTGGTGGCCTTGACCGCAATCGTTCGCTTGGTTTTGTTGTTCTGAAGGCTGAGTCGACGCGTCAATTGGCCTGTGGTGGCACTTGTATTCGTGTTACCTGGATCCAGCACAACAGCATCGCCAACGTCGACCACCTGCATCGTCACAAGCGCACCGCCAATTGCCGAGCGAGAGGCATCCAGCGAGGTCACCGTGATGCTGGCCGTCTCGAGGCCGGTATTGGCAATCGTCTGCTTATCAACGACAACGGAAAGGTCAGCCACGGCGCTGCCGGTGACGCTGTCTACGACATTAAAAGTAACCGTCTTCTTGATGGAACCGCTGCTCGCCGTCACCTTGATCGTGCGACTGGTCTTATCCACCAAGGAAACCACGGCTGTCAGCGTTCCGTTCGCCGTATCCGTCGCTTTGGCGGATGGGGTCACCACGGCGCCACTATCGACCTCTACGGTCACGGGCGTTGCCACACCGATCAGGGCCACATTACCTGCGGCGAGTGCCGTCACCTTGAACGTCACAACCTCCGCGCCGGAATTCGGAATGGCAGTCTTGTCACCGACCAAAGCCAGATCGGCCAAAGCCGCTGGGGTCGTCGTGCCCCCGGTGCCACCACCCAACACGGGCTCACCCGCTGACCCACCGCCACCACAAGCAGCAAGCAAGCCGCTCAACAGCGCCGCCCCGACCCATTGGCCGAGGCGCCGCCCCATCGATTTTTCTAACTTCATCATGATTCGCAAATCTCCTGCCAAGCCAGCCTGCTAGTCCGCAGGCTGCACCCTCATTGTTCCTAGCCCGCACATCCGCATTGCAGCAGAGTACCGGCGCTTCAATCCTCTAATTAGCGCACCGTAGCGCGCTCACTCACGACCTTTGG
This sequence comes from uncultured Roseateles sp., assembly GCF_945956965.1. Classification (GTDB taxonomy): domain Bacteria; phylum Pseudomonadota; class Gammaproteobacteria; order Burkholderiales; family Burkholderiaceae_C; genus Paucibacter_A. The sequence continues at coordinate 78,210 of NZ_CAMFJS010000014.1, read as the reverse complement.
TGTCAGGAAGATCAGCAACTCGGTCTTGGATGAGGTGCGCGACTTGTTCTTGAACAAATGGCCCAGGTAAGGAATGTCGCCCAGCAAGGGCACCTTCTGCTCGGCCTCACCCTCGTCTTGCGTGAAGATGCCGCCGATCACCACGGTGCCGCCGTTCTCAACCAAGACCTGTGTTTTCACATGCTTGTTGTTGATGGCATAGCCTTGCGGGGTCAAGGTGCCGCGGCTGTCCTTGTTGACATCCACATCCAGAATCACACTACCTTCGGGCGTGATCTGCGGCGTGACTTCCAACTTCAGCACGGCCTTCTTGAACTGGATGGAGGTGGCACCACTGGATGTAGCGACTTGGTAAGGCAGTTCTTCACCCTGTTCAATCAAGGCCTTGACTTGGTCGGCCGTGATGACGCGTGGGCTGGACACGATCTTGCCCTTGCCGTCGGCTTCCAGGGCCGAGATTTCCAGGTTCAGGAAACGGTTGGCCGTGGCGCTGAACAAGGAGAGCGCAAAGGTCGCCGCACTGGCCGCCGCGCCGAAGCTGTCCGACGACACATTGGCCGGCAGATTGACGAACTGGGTGTTGGCGTAGTCGCTGACATTGTTCTGCATGGTCTGATAACCCACGCCGGTGTAGTTGCCACCTGTCGTCACATAGTTGGCGCCGCCCAGGTTGTAGCCCGGGATGCCACCCTGGCGGCCACGCAAATCATTAGCACCCAGCTTGACGCCGAGTGAGCGACCGAACTTGTCATCCGCTTCCACGATGCGTGCTTCGATCAAGACCTGGCGCACCGGGATGTCGATCTTGGCGATCATGGCCAAGATTTCTTCCAGCTTGCTGGGGATGTCGGTGACGAAGAGCTGGTTGGTGCGGGTCTCGAAAATCACGCTGCCACGCGGAGACAACAAGCGCGAAGGATTGTTGCCGCCACCGGACGAGCTGGTCGCACCGCTGGACTGGCCGCTGATGCCCTTGGCCACTTCTTCGGCCTTGGTGTAGTTGAGCTGGATGGATTGAGTGCGCACCGGCTCCAAGCTGGAGATCTGCGCCTTCGATTCGAGATCCAGCTTTTCCTTGGCCGCCAACTCGTCCTTGGGCGCGATCCACAGCACATTGCCCGACTTGCGCAGGCCAAGGCCCTTGGCCTGCATGATGATGTCCAGGGCTTGATCCCAAGGCACATCCTTGAGGCGCAAGGTGACATTACCCGTCACGGTATCGCTGGTCACCACATTGAAATTGGTGAAGTCGGCGATCACCTGCAGCAAGGCGCGCACTTCGATGTTCTGGAAGTTCAGCGAGAGCTTGTCGCCGGCATAGCCGGGGCCCGTGGTCAACTTGTTGGGATCCACCTTCTGCGGGCGCACTTCCAACACAAACTGGTTGTCGCTTTGGTAGGCGCTGTGTTCCCAGTTGCCCTTGGGTTCAACCACCATGCGCACCTTGTCGCCGACCTGACTGCTGGCCACAAATTGCACCGGGCTGCCAAAGTCGCTCACATCCAGACGGCGGCGCAGGCTCTCGGGCAGGCTGGAGCGCAGGAACTCCACCACCAGGTTCTTGCCCTGCTGTTGAATGTCCACCCCAACTTGATTGCTGGGCAGATTGACGATCACGCGGCCGGCACCGTCTTGGCCGCGGCGGAAATCGATGTCACGAATCGATTGTGCTTCGGCATTCAGGCTTTGCGAGAAATGCACGGGCTCATCGTTCCCCTTGGCGGCGGGGGCGGGTGCCGACTCCAAGGCCAACACCAAAGCAGAGCCTTGCAGTTCGGCACGATAGCTGGAGGCTTGGCGCAGATTCAGCACAACACGCGTGCGCTCGCCGGCCTGCGCCACATTGGCGGAGCGCAGATTGCCTTGGTTGATCTCAACCATGGAGCGGCCGATGCCGTTGACCACACCGGGCAGGTCAATCGCAATACGCGGCGGCGTTTGCACCGTGAAGCCCTTGGGCACTTCGGTCAGCGCCTGCGTCAACTCAATGCGGACGACTTCGACGCCGGCTTGCTGCTGGCTGGTGATTGATTTGATGGCGGTCTGCGCCAAGGCATGTGCCGAGCTCAGCAAGCCTACGGTGACGGCCAATGCCAGATTGCGCCAATGGCTCATCCTCGAAATCTCCTGGAAATTCTTGTTCATCGTCCCTGCTCCTGAAGCTGGAGGGTACTGCTACGTTCTGTCCATTCGCCTGCAGCGTCCTGAACAACCTCTCTCAAGGTGATATCGGTTTCGCTGATCTTCATGACCCGCCCGAAGTTCAGACCGAGATAGTCGCCGCTCTTGACTTGGTAAAGCAGGTTATCCACCCGCAGCAAGGCATACCGATTGTTCTGACGCGTGATGCTGCCGACCATGGACATGCTGTCCAAGGGGAAGGATTCCAGCGGCTCGCGCCGACGATTCATCTCCGCCGTCAACAAGGAGTTGGGCTGGGACGCCTCTTGCTTGATGGCAACACTGAGTTTTTGCGGGCTGAAAGGCTCCACGCCAGAGCTGGCCTCATAGGGTTGGGGCAGGAACTTCTTGGGCGGCACCAAGGGCGTGATGGTGGCTTTGGCGTTGTCACGCTCTTGCTTCATCCATTGACCCAACTCGTCCATATCGGCGGCGCAGCCCGCCAGCAGCGATGCGCTGGCGGCAAGCAGCATCACGCTTGAGACTTGTTTAGCGCGGCTCACTTTTTGGCTCCCGCGGCAGCCTTGGCCGCATTTTTCTTTTGTTCAGCCACTTCCAGGGCGTCCAGATAACGATAGGTTCGCGCGGTCGCTTCCATGCTCAGGTTATTGCTTGATGCATCCTTGCCCGTTGGCGCCAACACTACCAGATTGTGCAGGGTGACGATGCGCGAGAGATTGGAAACATCGGCAGCAAACGAGCCGATATCGTGATACCGCCCCGAGACTCGCAAGGCGATCGGCAGCTCCGCGTAATAGTCCTTGACCACCACTTGGCCGGGCCGGAAAAGCTCAAACTGCAGGCCGCGACCGAGCCCCGCTTGATTGATGTCAGACAAAAGCGCATCCATCTCGGCCTTGCCGGGGAGCTGTTTTTCCAACTGGGTCACATATTCTTCAACCTGACTTTTTTGCTTGCGCAACTCAGGCAGATTGACGGCCTGCGCGAGCTTGCCGCGGTAGTCCGACTTCAGGATCGGCTCGCGATCCCGCTCGGCATCCAGGCCGGCCTGCACATCGGCGAGCATGAACACCCAGCCCAAGACACAAACCAGTAAAACAACGGCCAGGAATGAGGCCAACTTGGGCATCAAAGGCCATTGGCCAGGCTCATTGGGATTGAGGCCACGGAACTGATCCGCAATGCTTTCGAACGCGGCACTGGGATCGAACTTCAAATTGATTGACTTAGCTGCCATGATGATCTTGGCCTGCTCGGCTTAGGGTTTCTGGGCCGCAGGCGCACTGGCACCGCGGGCCGGGCCATTGAGGCCATCCTTGCCATCTTTGGCTTGCGCGTCGCGGGCCGGCTCTTTGATCGAGATCTTCATGGAGAAATCGAACAAACGCTTTTGGTCTCGGCCACTGGTGCTCAGATTGGCCACCTTGACTTCCACCAACTCCGGCCGCTCCAGCCATTCGGAATGGCGCGAGGTGTTGCGCAAGAACTCAGACACGCGCTCATTGGTCTGAGCGATGCCGGTGATCGTCACCACCTTGTCGGCCTGGCGGATGCCGGTCAGATAAACACCTTCAGGCGTGTGCTGGGCCAACTCATTGAGCAGCTGCACTGGCGTGTTGCGATCGGTTTGCAAGTCTTCCACCGCACGCTGGCGCGACTTCAACGCCTCAATCTCTGAGCGCAAATTGGCAATGTCCTTGATCTGCTCATCAAGCTTGGCAATTTCGCTGCTCAGGTATTGGTTACGACCCTGCTGCTCAGAGGTCAGGTACTGCAGCAACAAATAAGTGGCCGTCAGCAAGCCAACGCCGACCAAGGCCGCGAGGCCCAGACCGGCAAAAAAAGCATTCTTGCGACGCTTGCGCTTTTCTTCGCGGTAGGGAAGAAGGTTAATCAGAATCACTGGAAAAACCTCCGCATCGCCAAGCCACATGCCGTCAGATAAGCCGGCGCCTCACGCTGCAGTTTGGACTCGCGCACGGACGAGCCCAGGGTCATGTTTTCAAACGGATTGACCACCATGCAGGCAAACCCGGTCAATTCAGTCACCCGCTCCTTCAAGCCCGGCAATGTGGCAGTACCACCGGCCAGCATCACGTAATGCACTTTGTGGTGCGGCGTACTTGTAAAAAAGTATTGCAAAGCACGACCGATTTCTTGCGACAGGCTATCCACAAAAGGATTCAAAACCACTGTCGCAAAATCTTCCGGCAAGTCATTGGCGAGTTTCTTTTGCTCAGCCTCTTCAAATGAAAACCCGTATTGACGCGATATCAATTGCGTCAATTGAGATCCACCGAAAGCCTGGTCGCGGTCATAAAGCATCTCTTCATCACGCAGCACCTTGAGGCTGGTGGTGTCGGCGCCAATTTCGAACAAGGCCACCAAAGCATCTTTGCCTGCACCCGGCAAATTGGCAATCAAACGGCCCATGGCCATGCGCGAGGCGTGCGATTCGATGTCCAGAATCACAGGGCGCAAACCGGCCGCTTCAGCCAAACCTTGGCGATCTTGCACGCGATCCTTGCGCGAGGCGGCAATCAGCACCTCCACATCGCCGACCGAGGTCGGGCTAGGCCCGATGACGCAGAAATCAAGACTCACCTCGTCCAGGGAGAAAGGAATGTACTGGTTGGCCTCGGCCTCGACCTGAATTTCCAACTCTTCGTCGCGCAGGCCGGCGGGCAGCATGATCTTCTTGGTGATCACTGCCGACTGCGGCATGGCCAGAACGGCGTCGCGCGTTTTGCAGCCGCTACGCGCCACGACGCGGCGCACCGCATCGGCCACCTCATCGAATTTTTCGATCTGGCCGTCGGTGATCCAGCCCTTCTCAAATGACTCTGTGGCCAGCCGCTCCAAGACCATATCGCCGTTGGCCGCCTGGCTCAATTCCACCAACTTGACACTGCTTGAACTGATGTCCAAGCCTATCACCGGCGGATTTTTACGCCTTAAAAGTACGTCAAGTATTCCCACGCCCCGAATCCCCCAGCGCCATCGGCCCGGACTGTTAATAAGTTACTTGAATGCTAGCAGCAAAGCCCTTGAGTTCCCAAGAAACGCCCCGCATACAAAGTAACACCACGTTGCGAAACATACACGAGCAAGTTCCGGGTTAAAGCCTGAAAAACGGGGCCAAATCCGGCTGACAAGTGCTGTAGGCCGAAAATTCTTAGCAATCCCGGGAATGCCTCACGATCAAGGCGGGTCTGAGGCACCTACCGATTGGGGCCGGCCGCTGTTTCTATAATCAGCGCACTCATCCGGAGGCCCATGAGCGACACCCAGAAGAAATCCACTCAGAAATCCAACACTGAGTCCCGTCCCGCCAAGGCTCATCCTGTGGCGTCGTTGATTGGCAAAAGCCTGCTTTGGCTGGGTGGTCTGGCGCTGGCCATGCTGCTGAGCATCGCCCTGCTGGCGGCCTTGGCCTTGGCCATGGCCTACCCGAACCTGCCGGACATCAGCGGCTTGACCGAGTACCGGCCCAAATTGCCCATGCGCGTGATGTCCGCCGATGGTCAATTGCTGGGCGAGTTTGGCGAAGAGCGCCGCAACTACCAGTCCATCAAAGAAATCCCCAAGGTCATGCAAGACGCGGTGCTGGCGATTGAAGACGCCCGCTTCTATCAGCATGGCGGGGTGGACTATCTGGGCGTGATCCGTGCAGGCCTCGCCAATGTGGGCGAATCGCGCAGCCAAGGCGCTTCCACCATCACCATGCAGGTGGCGCGCAATTTCTACCTGTCGACCGAAAAAACACTGACACGCAAGATCTACGAGATCTTGCTGGCCCTGAAGATTGAGAACGCGCTCAGCAAGGAGAAGATTCTCGAGATCTATATGAACCAGATCTTTCTGGGGCACCGGGCGCATGGCTTCGCCGCCGCCAGCGAGATCTATTTCGGCAAGCCCTTGAAAGACGTCACGATTGCCGAGGCGGCGATGCTGGCCGGCCTGCCCAAGGCCCCGTCGGCCTACAACCCGATCAACAACCCGCGCCGCGCCAATATCCGCCAGCAATACATCATTGAGCGCATGCTGGAGAACGGCTACATCACGGCCGAGCAACGCGACGCGGCCAAGGCCGAGGTGCTGCGCTACCGCACGGTCAATGAATCACTGCCGCATGCTGAATATGTGGCCGAGGCCGCCCGACAACTGATCTTCAGCCAGTACGGTGACGATGCCTACACCCGTGGCCTCAACGTCTACCTGACCCTGCGCGCAGACGAGCAAATGGCCGCCTACCGCGCCCTGCGCCGCGGCATCATGGACTACGAACGCCGCCAGGTGTACCGCGGCCCTGAAGCCTATGCCGACCTGCCGGCCGAGCCCAAGGACGTGGATGTGCGCGTTGCCGAGGCCTTGGCCGATCACCCCGCCAATGACGAGTTGCTGGCGGCCGTGGTGCTGCAGGCCGATCCGAAGAAAGTGGTGGCCGCCCTGCAAAGCGGCGAGTTGGTCAATATCGTGGGTGAAGGACTGAAACCGGCCACTTCCGGCTTGGCCGACAAGGGCAACCCCAAGACCCGCATCCGCCGCGGCGCCATCATCCGCGTCATCAAGTCCACCCGCGCCGGCAAGGACGAATGGACCATCACCCAGTTGCCCGAGGTCGAAGGCGCCTTTGTTTCACTCGACCCGCGCAATGGCCGCGTACGCGCCCTGGTGGGCGGCTTCGATTACGCCAAAAACAAGTTCAACCATGTGACGCAAGCCTGGCGCCAGCCCGGCTCCAGCTTCAAGCCCTTCATCTATTCGGCGGCGCTGGAAAAAGGCTTCACGCCGGCCACCATCGTCAACGACGCGCCGCTATTCTTCGACGCCACCAGCACCGGCAGCCAGCCCTGGGAGCCCAAGAATTACGACGGCACTTTCGAAGGCCAGATGACGCTGCGCCGCGCCCTGGCCCGGTCAAAAAACATGGTGTCGATCCGAGTGCTCAACTCCATCGGCGTGCAGTACGCCCAGCAATGGGTGACGCGCTTCGGTTTTGAGGCCGAGAAGCATCCCGCCTACCTCACCATGGCCCTGGGTGCCGGCTCGGTCACGCCCATGCAGATGGCACAAGGTTTTGCGGTCTTTGCCAATGGCGGCTTACGCGTTGCGCCGCAGCTGATCGCCAAGCTCACCGACAACAAGGGCAAGCTCTTGTACGAGGCGCCGCAAGCCGATGTGGGCGAAGACAACCGCGTCATCGAGGCCCGCAATGCCTTCATGATGAGCAGCCTGCTTCAAGAAGTCACCCGCAGCGGCACGGCCGCCAAGGCGCAGGCCCAGTTGAAGCGCCCCGACATCTACGGCAAGACCGGCACCACCAATGATTCGATGGACGCCTGGTTCGCCGGTTACCAGCAAGAAGTGGTGGCCGTGGTGTGGATTGGCTACGACCAGCCGCGCAAGCTTGGCGACCGCGAGACCGGCGGCGGCTTGTCGCTCCCCGTGTGGATCGAGTACATGAACTTCGCCTTGCGCGGCAAGCCAGTGCAGGAAGCCGTGGCGCCGGAAGGCGTGGTGAACATCGGCGGCGAGTGGTACTACGACGAGTACAGCGGCAACCAGGGTGTGCGCAGCCTAGCCGGCGATGAAAGCAAACTGCCGGCCGCCGGCACCGAGGAAGAAAAGAAGAGCATCCTCGATCTATTCAAGCGCTGAAAAACTCAGCGCCTTGCCAGCCTGCGCGGAGGCCAGGCTGGACAAGTGGGCGTGGAACTCGCTGCTGGTCTTGGTGTCCAGCCATGCACCCGCCACAAAGCGGAAGTGGTAGCCGCCTGCCTTGGCGGCCAGCCACAACTCCTGCAGCGGGGCCTGGGTGTTGATGATGATTTTGCTGCGATCCGGAAAGCTCAGCTCCAGCAGACCGCCGGAGCGGTGGCTGTCGATATCGATGACATCCGCGTCCAGCCATTGATCGACCTGCGCCTCAATGCGGTCCAAGACGGCGCGGGTGCGGGCGGCGTACTCGGCGTCTGTCAAAGGGGTGGCAGCGGGTGCGGCAACTGCAGCGGCAGAATGATCAAGCGACATGGGGGCTAAACTTCCAAGATGAATCACGAAAAATCATCTCGCAGTGTAGGCCCGCAAGCCCAGCCCGAGGCCGCATCAGGGTCTTGCCGAGGCACCAAGCTGCTGATTGCCACCCTGTTTGTCGCATTGACCGGCTGCGGACAAAAAGGCGCCCTCACACTTCCCCACGACGGGGCCAAACCAGCGCCTGCCGCCCCTGCGGCCTCGGCGGCAGCACGCCGCTAAGCTAAGCCCGAACAACTGCAGTGATCTCAGCGCGAGGCCTGAGGCGCCTCACGACCAAGGCTCAAGCAATCCGGCCCTCTTGCACAGCGTGACAGGCGACGCGCACGCCCTGGAACGCCAGCATCTGCGGGCGTTCACGCTGGCAGCGTTCATTGGCATGCGGGCAGCGCGGGTGAAAGCTGCAACCCGAAGGCGGGCTCAGCGGATTGGGCACTTCGCCCTGCACCGGCGTGCGGGCGCGCCCGCTCATATGGATGTCCGGAATCGCGTCCAGCAGCATGCGGTTGTAGGGGTGACGTGGCCGCGCAAACAGCTCGGCCTTGTCGGCCACCTCAACCAAGCGCCCCAAATACATCACCCCCACCTGGTCAGCCACATGGCGCACCACGGCGAGGTTGTGAGAGATGAACAGATAAGTCAGGCCGCGCTGGCGCTGCAAATCCTTCATGAGGTTCAGCACCTGGGCCTGCACCGACACATCCAGCGCCGAGGTCGGTTCATCACAGACCAGAAACTCCGGCTGCGTGGCCAGGGCTCGGGCGATCGAAATGCGCTGCCGCTGGCCACCCGAAAACTGGTGCGGAAACTTCTCGGCATCCGCGGCCGCCAGGCCGACCGACATCAGCAATTCGGCCACACGCGCGCGCAACTCCGCCTCGCTGGCGATCAAACCATGCTCACGCAGCGGCTCGGCAATGATGTCCTGCACCTTCCAGCGTGGGTTCAGCGAGGCATAGGGGTCCTGAAAAATCATCTGCATGCGTCGGCGCAAGGCCAGGGCGCCGGGCGAAGCCAGGGTCTTGGCAATATTCAGGCCATCAACGCTGACCGTGCCACGCGTGGGCGGGTAAAGCCCCACCAACAAGCGCGCGACCGTGCTCTTGCCGCAGCCCGACTCGCCCACCAGCGCGAGCGTCTTGCCCTTGCCAATGCTGAAGCTCACCCCGTCCACCGCATGGACAAACTGGCGCTGCTTGCGCTCCAGCACCCGGTTCAACCAGGGCGCCGACACATCAAAGATCTTGGCCAGGTCTTGCACCTCCACCAAGGGCTGGGTCATGACTTCAGCGGCACTCATGCGCGCGCCTCCTTGGCTTCGCTCAGCCAGCAAGCGGCTTGCGTCAGGCCGGCAGGCCGCAAATCAGGCCGCTCACGGCGACAGCGCTCAAACACCTGGGGGCAACGCGGGTTGTAGGCACAGCCGGCCGGGATGGCATTCAGGCGCGGCATGGCGCCATCAATTTGCAGCAGACGCTCGCGGTCTTCGTCCATCGCCGGAATGGCGCCCATCAAACCCGCGGTGTAGGGATGCGCGGGGTGGTGAATCACTTCGGCCACTGGGCCAATCTCAACCACCCGGCCAGCATAAAGCACAGCCACGCGATCACAGGTTTCGGCAATCACACCCATATCGTGGGTGACCAGCATCACGGCCGCGCCCTGCTCTTTGCAGACCCGCTTGAGCAAGGCAATGATTTGCGCCTGGATGGAGACATCCAGCGCGGTTGTCGGCTCATCGGCCACGATCAGTTTGGGGCTCGCAGCCAGCGCCAAGGCGATCACCACACGCTGGCGCATGCCGCCGGAGAACTGGTGTGGATACTGGTCGATGCGCGCCTCAGGGGCCGGAATGCCGGTCTGCGCCAACAACTCAATCGCGCGCAGGCGGGCTTGCGCCTGACTCAGATCGAGGTGAGTGGTGATGGTTTCGATCAACTGCTGGCCCACGGTGTAAAGCGGGTTCAGCGAGGTCAGCGGGTCTTGAAAGATCGCGCCGATCTGGCGGCCGCGGATCTTGCGCATCTGCTCGTAAGGCAGGTTATCGATGCGCTGGCCCTGCAGCAGGATCTCACCGCTGGCAATGCGCCCCGGCGGATCCAGCAGGCCGATGATGGCCGCGCCAGTCAGGGACTTCCCCGCACCGGATTCGCCCACCACGCCGAGAATCTCACCCGGCGCGATGTCAAAGCTGATGTCATCCAGGGCCAGCAAGGTGCCGCGGCGGCTGGGAAATTCCACGCGCAGATGGCGTACTTCAAGAAGCGGAGTGCTCATAACCTTCAACGTAAACGGGGATTGAGCGCGTCACGCAGCCAGTCGCCCAGCAGATTCACGCTGAGCGCGATCAGCACCAACATCAAGCCGGGCCAGATGGTGATCCACCATTCGCCGGAGAACAAAAAGTCATTGCCGACACGGATCAAGGTGCCCAGCGAGGGACTGGTAGGCGGCACTCCCACACCCAGGAATGACAAGGTGGCTTCGGTGATGATGGCCGATGCCACTTGAATGGTGGCCAGCACCATCACCGGCCCCAGCACATTGGGCAAGACATGACGGCGCATGATGCGCACTGAGCTGACCCCGATCACGCGGGCCGCCTGCACATATTCCTTGTTGCGTTCCACCATGGTGGAGCCGCGCACCGTGCGCGCGTATTGCACCCAACCGGTCAGTGAGATGGCCAGAATCAGCACCCCGAAAGCCAGTGCATCGTGGGCGTTAGGAAACATGGCGCGGCCGACACCGTCGATCAACAAGGCCACCAGGATGGACGGGAACGACAGCATCACATCGCAGATGCGCATGATGAAGGCATCCACCTTGCCGCCCACAAAACCGGCCAGCAAGCCCAGGCCCACGCCGATCAGCATGGACACCAACACCGAGGCCAGGCCCACGAACAAGGAAATGCGCGCACCGTACATCAGGGCCGAGAGCAGGTCGCGCCCCTGGTCATCGGTGCCCAGCAGGTATTTGCTGCTGCCACCCTCCATCCAGGCTGGCGGCAAACGCGAGTCCATCAATTCCAGCGAGGCCAGATCAAAAGGGTTGTGCGGCGCCACCACATCCGCGAAGACGGCGCAAACAACGCAGACCAGCGCGACCAAGGCCGCCATGATGGCGACCGGCGACGACTTGAAGGAATGCCAGACATCACCATCCAGAAAACGCGCCAAGGCGCTGGGCGCTTGAGCCGAAACAGCCGACGGAACAGGGGCCGGAGCCCCAGAAGGTTTACTCATCATCAATGGGCCTTGCCTTCGACACGCAAGCGCGGGTCAACCGCGAAATAGAGCAAATCCACCAAGAGATTGATGGTGACAAAAATGAAAGAGATCAGGCACAGATAGGCGGCCATCACCGGGATGTCGGCGAACTGCACCGCCTGAATGAACAGCAAGCCCATGCCGGGCCACTGAAACACCGTCTCGGTGATGATGGCAAACGCAATCAGCGAACCGAGTTGCAAGCCGGTGATGGTGATCACCGGCACCAGCGTGTTCTTCAAGGCGTGGCCGAAGTAGACCGCGTTATTGCTGAGCCCACGCGCCCGGGCGAACTTGATGTAATCGGTGCGCAGCACCTCCAGCATCTCGGCCCGCACCAGACGCATGATCAAGGTGAGCTGGAACACCGACAAAGTGATAGCCGGCAAAAGCACATGGCGCAGGCCATCGGCAGTTAAGAGTCCGGTGGTCCAGGAGCCAAAAGCCAGCACATCGCCACGCCCAAAGCTGGGCAGCCATTTCAACCAGACCGCAAACACCAGAATCAGCAAGATGCCAATGAGAAACGTGGGCAACGAGACACCCAGCAAGGACAGCATCATCAGCAACTGCGAGCTGGCCTTGCCGCGCCGCAGTGCCGCGTAGACCCCCAGCGGAATACCGACGCCAAGGGCGATCAGGGCCGCCACCATGGACAACTCCAGCGTGGCCGGAAAGCGCTCAGCGATCAAGCTGGATACCTTGCGCCCCTGGCGCAGGCTCAGGCCGAACTCGCCTTGGACGGCATTGCCAATGAAGCGAGCGAACTGCACCGGGAATGGGGCGTCCAAACCGAGGTCGCGCCGAAGCGTGTCGCGCTGCTCCTGCGTCGCGTCCTGCCCCAGCAGATTGGTGACGGGATCACCCACATACTGAAACAGCATAAAGGCAATGAAAGCCACCGAGAGCATCACGATGATGGCCTGCGCAAGGCGGCGGAGAACGAAAACTAGCATGCGTGAGAAACGGCGGCAGGCACCGACAGCAAAACGCGCCGGGCAAGAGTTCCGAGAAGAGTCGAAGTGGCGATGATGTCTAAGTCCAAGCCCAAGAACAAAGGGGTAAGCCCTGAGCCGGGCTTAGCCATGCTTTCGCCGTGCGATCTGCGTGGCGTTTGCGAAAGGCCTGACAGACTACCGAGCCCCGCCGCTTTCCGCAAAGCAGAAAGCCAAGGATTGAGCTGGCTTTTTTACATTTGCAAGCTACCAGGCAAGACCTGACCCTGATGATCCAGGAGCAGGATATCGCCATAGCAGGCATCGGAGCGGCTGCCGGTGTTATCGCCGTCCGTCATCATGGCCATGCTGATCAAAGGCCCGGGCGCTTCGCCAAATGCGCGAACAAAATCGGCCGCCACATCGCGCCGCAAGCGCACCCAACCCTTTTGTTCAGCGTTGCGCGGACCGGAGCCCACCACAATCTTGCGGATGCGATCACTGCGGGTGCTGATCACCAGGGTATCGACCGGGGCGGAGGCGTCCCAGACATACATCAGCAAGGCATACGGTGGCGCTTCGCCGGTCAAGGTCTGCACCAGATCAAATTGCATACGGTTGCGCATGGACAAGCGCTCCATATCGCCATCGAAGCCCAGCAGCAACCGTGCGGGCGCGTCATCGGTTTGCGCGCTGGTCACGCTGGCGGTCTCGGAGAAACTGCCGATCCACCAATCAAATTGCAAGCCAGCAAGCTGATCGGGCGCTAACTTCATACCTCGGCGCCACAGGCTGGCGGATTTGTTGGCCTGCGCCAGCACGCAAGCCCGCCCGGCCCGCTCGATCAAGGAATACTTGGTCGCGGTTTTGCCTGGCAGTTCGCGGGAGGACCATTCACGCAGGGCGCCCGCTGCGGCCGATTCAGCCCCCTCATTCTGCACAGGCTTTGTTGTCTGCCAGGCACAGGATGCCAAAGCCACGCTACTCGCCAGCAGCATGCCGCGGAAAACACGGCCGGCAGGAAAAATTACAAATGTACCCATGGCTAAGTATGGCCGATCGTTCGAGCGCCAGGCCGCTGGCCACAATGAAAAAGGGCCGCTGAGCGGCCCTTGCTTTGAATTGCCGGCCATATCGCTGGCCAGACAACACACTGCGCAAATTAGAAGCGGTGACGCAGGCCCACGGTAGCGCCATAGCGATGCGTAGCACCGTTGGCAAACTTCACATAGCCTTCGTTGAACTGGGTGAAGTCGAGTTCAGCATAGGCGTCGGTGCGCTTGGAGAAGGCGTAGTCAACCACAGCGGCAAAGTAGTCCGAGTTGCCCTTCTGTGGCCCAGACAGGTAATGCGTCTGCTCGGCACGCCAGTAATGGCCACCCAGATTGATCTGCGGCGTGAACTGATAGGTCAGGCCCACCGCATACATATCACGCTGCTTCACATCGTTGGCGGCGGCGTTCAACACGTTCGCACCGATCAAACCGGCCGTGTACGCACCACCCAATTGGCCGCCGGCATCAAACTTGTTTTGCGCCCAAGAGGCGTTCAAATAGATCGGGCCGCTGGTCCAAGCGGCACCCGCCGTCGTGCCCTTGACCTTCTTGCCGAGCAAGTCAGTCACTTCCAGGTAAGCACCGCCAACAGAGAAGTCACCCACCTGATAGCGCAGCAACCCACCCATGGACTTGTTGGCCGAATTACCTTCGCCAGCACTGACCTGCAACTCACCACGCAGGCCGCCAACCTCCAGCAGGTACTTGACCATATTGTCTTGGCGAGCACCCATGGACAGGCCGATTTCAGGCTTGTAGGCCTCGATATAAGGCGAGTACTTGAAGGACGCGTAGGTCGACGTGTAGATGTCGAACAGCACGTTGTACTGGCGGCCCAAAGTGACGCGGCCAAAGTCAGCCGATTGCAGACCCACCCAGGACTGACGCCAGAAATCCGCTGCCGCAGCAGTACCAGTGTCGGAATTCAGGCGATGCTCCAGATTGGCAATGGCCTTCAGGCCGCCGCCCAAATCTTCAGTGATGTTGAATCCCAAACGGCTTTGCGACATGCCGCCAGGAACCAATTGCCACAAGGCGCCCGTGCCGGGGGCTGAGCCGGAATTGCTGGTGTAACGCACACCGGCATCGACAATGCCGTACATCGTCACACTGGACTGGGCCCAGGCACCGGAGGTGCTGGCAGCCAGAAGGCTCAAGATCAGGGCGGTCTTTTTCATATCGATGTCTCCTGTTTGGAATAGGTGCAGCAAGACCATTCTGTAGTAAGCACAGAAAAATCGGGGCAAGTCGTTGCGCCTCACCAACAAGAGCTAACCCTGTCTCTCATGCGACGAGCGCAGACCTTGAGACGAAAAAAAGCCACCCGAAGGTGGCTTTTTGGAGGCATCAAGCGAACGCTTGAATACTCGATCAGAAGCTGTGACGCACACCCAGATCGAAACCGCCGGAACGGCCATCGGCAGTCACCTTGGGGGTGTTGCCATTCAAGCTGAAGGTTGCTTGGCCGCCGTTGTCGATCAACGACACGGTGGTGTACAGAGCAGTACGCTTGGACAGGTTGTAGATGTAGCCTGCAGCGATTTGATTAGCCTTGTACTTGGTCGACGACACAGTGCTCTTGTCAGCAGCGTCGCTGTACGAAGCCCACACCGAGCCTGCACCCAGAGGAGCCGTCACGGATGCAGTCCAAACTTCTTGCTTCAGCGCGCCGAACTCGGTCGTTGTGTACAACAGGGCAGGCTTGGCGATGCCGAAGTCATACGAAGCACCCAGAGTCATCAGCTTGAACTTTGTGTCCCAGCCGGTTTCCATGTAAGCAGCGCTGACGTTGACAGCATCGGCCTTGTAGCCCACGCGGCCGCTGTACGACTTGCCCGCTGCGACACCTTCACCAGCAGCAACGTCCACCGAACCGTAGAAACCGCCCAGATTGGCAGGCAGCACGTAGGTGACTTGGTTGTCATAGCGACCCAGACCAGCGCCCGAACCCAGGTTGCTGTACAGGTTTTCGACGCTGCCCAGGCCAGTTGCCGACGTAGGATCGAAGTCCTCGTAAGCCAGCTTGGTGGAGTTCTTGTTGCGACCCAGGTTCACGGTACCGAAGTCACCCGACAGGCTGACGGTGGCGCGACGGCCCCAGAACTTGCCATCGGAACCAGCAGCGGTGCCGGCATCCACGTTGACTTGGCTTTCCAACCAGAAGCTAGCCTTCAGGCCGCCACCCAGGTCTTCAACACCGCGCACGCCCAGACGGCTGGTGGTGTTGCCACCGGAAGCCAGGCTGTACACGTCCTGACCGTTGGCCTTGGTGTAACGGGCTGCGACGTCAACCACGCCGAACAGGGTCACCGACGATTGAGCGGCGGCAACACCAGCGAAAGAGCCGAGGACGGCCAGTGCGACTAGAGATTTCTTCATTTGATAGCTCCTAAGAATTCAACGAGGTCCCGATCAGCAAAACTCCGCAAAGAGTCCACCGGACCAACCCCCTCAGTGGAAGTTGCCGTATTTCACCAGACGAATGAGCCTGTTCCGCCATGCTTTGCACGAAATATAGGGTTTACGTTGTGGTAGCACAACGAAAGTGCCTTATCACAAACTAGACACAATGCTAAGAGTAGTTTCCATTTATTAGCACTTAATCGCGGTGGCAACCGTAAACTGCCGGGCAACTTGATGATGTAAAGACCGGCTCCACCATGACTCTTCGCCCACCACTTTCCCGGCTCGATCAGCTGCTGGCCAGTGCGCAACATGGCTTGAACACGATTTTCGGCAAGCCCAGCGGCGCGCGCCCCATGCCTACCGCCCCGCAGGCCGATGGCGTTGTTGCCACACAACTGAGCAGCGCGGAGTCCGCACTGTCTGCAGCACTGATGCGAGTCAACCACGTTGGCGAAGTCTGCGCCCAAGCCCTTTACCAATCACAGGCCTTAGTGAGCAGAAATCCGAAGCTCAAGTCGCATTTCGAACAAGCAGCTCGCGAGGAACTGGATCATTTGGCCTGGACCCAGCAGCGCCTGGACGAGTTGGGCAGCCATCGCAGCTACCTCACCCCGCTCTGGTATGGCGGCGCTTTCGGCATCGGCTGCCTCGCCGGCTTGGCGGGGGACCGCACCAGCCTCGGCTTCGTCGTCGAAACCGAAAACCAGGTCGAGCAGCACTTAGCCAGTCATTTGGACAGGCTGCCCGCTGGCGACCTCGCTTCGCGCGCCATCGTGGCGCAAATGAAGGAAGAAGAAGCCCGCCACGCAGCGGAAGCCCTGGCGGCCGGTGCGCAACTTCTACCTGCCCCGGTGAAGCAAGCCATGAAAGCCGCCGCCCGTGTGATGACGCGCACCGCCCACTACATCTGAGCGGGCCGCGCGCCGAAGCACTCAAGCCCCCAATCCATCCATCAGGCGTGGTCGACTTCCACCAGTTCCACCGACGTCGTGATGGCCGCCGTCTTGCCCAGCATGATGCTGGCTGAGCAGTATTTCTCGTGCGAGAGCGCCACGGCGCGCTCCACCACTTCCTGCTTCAGCCCTCGCCCCGTCACGACAAAGTGCATATGAATGGCGGTAAACACCTTGGGCTCGGTCTCCGCGCGCTCAGCCTTGAGCTTGACCTGGCAGCCATGCACATCGTGGCGGCCACGCTTGAGAATCAAAACCACGTCATAGGCGGTACAGCCACCCGTACCCGCCAAAACGGTTTCCATCGGACGCGGCGCCAAATTGCGGCCACCGCCATCCGGCGCGCCATCCATGGTCAAGAGATGGCCGCTGCCCGTCTCGGCCACAAAGGCCATGCCGCCAGCACCCATCCAATCAATCGTGCATTCCATTGAAATCTCCGAGAAGTGAGCGCATTCACCCGGCGCACCCCTAGATTTAGAGGCGAGACCCGACAAATTTCACGCGCATTTATTGCGGTGCAGCATAGCTTGCGGGTAGAATTTTAGCCAAGCGTATGAGATTGGATGAAAAGCGGTGAACATGCCCGCCAACAACACCGATCTCGGTTCGCACCGTTTGTCTCCTCCACCGCCTCCATGGTGGATTCAGCCCGGACTCGCAAGAGTTCGGGCTTTTTTTCGTCTGAGCACTTGGCCGCGACGCGCGCGCACGAACTCCGTGCAGGCAGCCGGCGCGCTGAGCCCTCGTACAGCCCTGACTTATCATGCTGCGCTGCAATAGCAGTGCAATGGAGAGTTCATGGTTGCCCCCGCCCGCCCGCGCAAGACAAAGACCACAGCAAGCCCCGCCAGCCCCCAGCTGCCCAGTTTCGCGCCCGAAGACAATAGCTATTTGCAGCGCATCCTGAACGCCAAGGTCTACGACGTCGCCGTGGAGACCGCGCTGACCCCGGCCAAGAGCCTTTCCAAACGCCTGGGCAACAAGGTCTTCTTCAAGCGCGAGGATGAGCAACCCGTCTTCAGCTTCAAGCTGCGCGGCGCCTACAACAAGATGGCACACCTGACGCCCGAGCAGTTGGCCAAGGGCGTGATCTGCGCCTCGGCCGGCAACCATGCGCAAGGCGTGGCCCTGGCCGCCAAGAAAATGGGCTGCCGCGCCGTCATCGTGATGCCGGTCACCGCGCCCCTAGTCAAGGTCAATGCAGTCAAGGCGATGGGCGGCGAAGTCGTGCTGATGGGCGACAGCTACTCAGATGCCTACGCCCATGCCCTGACGATCGAGAAGTCCGAAGGCCTGAGCTTCGTCCACCCCTTCGACGACCCCGATGTGATTGCCGGCCAAGGCACGGTGGCGATGGAAATCCTGCGCCAGCACCAAGGCCCTATCGACGCCGTGTTCGTCGCCATCGGCGGCGGCGGCCTGATCTCCGGCGTAGCCGCTTACATCAAGGCCGTGCGACCCGAGATCAAAGTGATCGGCGTGCAAACCGTGGATTCCGACGCCATGCTGCAATCGGTGCGCGCCGGCAAGCGAGTGCAACTCGCCGATGTCGGCCTGTTTGCCGATGGCACGGCCGTCAAGCTGGTGGGCGAAGAGACCTTCCGCATCACCAAAGCCTTGGTGGACGACTATGTCGTGGTCAACACCGATGCCGTCTGCGCCGCCATCAAGGATGTGTTCGAAGACACCCGCAGCATTTTGGAGCCCTCGGGCGCCATGGGCGTCGCAGCCCTCAAGCAATATGCCGCTGAACACGGACTCAAAGGCAAGACCTTGGTCGCCATCACCTGCGGCGCCAATATGAACTTCGACCGTTTGCGCTTTGTGGCCGAACGGGCCGAGGTCGGCGAACACCGCGAAGCCCTGTTTGCCGTCACCATCCCCGAACAGCAAGGCAGCTTCAAGCGCCTGTGCGAGCTGCTGGGGCCGCGCAGCGTGACCGAGTTCAACTACCGCATCTCTGACGCCGCCCAAGCCCATGTCTTCGTCGGCATCGCCACCCAAAACCGCGAGGAATCGCCCAAGCTGCTCAAGGCCTTCGCCAAGGCAGGCTTTAGCGCCACCGATCTGACCCATAACGAATTGGCCAAGCAGCATGTGCGGCATATGGTGGGCGGGCGCAGCGAGCTGGCCCGCGATGAGCGGCTCTACCGCTTCATCTTCCCGGAGCGCCCGGGCGCGCTGATGCGCTTCCTCTCCAGCATGCACCCGGACTGGAACATCAGCCTCTTCCACTACCGCAACCAGGGCGCCGACTACGGTCGCATCCTGGTTGGCCTGCAAGTGCCCAAGAGTGACAATGCGGCCTTCAAGCGCTTTCTGGATTCGCTCAACTACCCCTTTGAGGACGAGAGTCAGAATCCGGTCTACCGCTTCTTCTTGCGCTAAGCCACAAGTTCACCGGACCCACTCGGCCTGATGTAGCCCGCTCGCCATGCCCATCCAACAGTCCTTGATCTCGCCCACCGCCAATCCTGAACTGGAACGGGCGCTGCGTGAGCGGGTCGAGCAACATGGCAGCATCGCCGGCGGCCTGGGCGAGCTGGAGCCCTTGGCCGTGCGCCTGGGCCTGGTGCAAAACACCTTGAGCCCGCGCTTTCGCGACCCCGTGCTGGCTGTCTTTGCGGCCGACCACGGTCTGGTGGTCAACGGCATCGGTAGCCAATGGGGGCGCAGCACCCGTGAACAAGCACAGCTGGCGCTCGCCAACCGCTTGCCCTTGTCCGTGCTCGCGCGTCTGCAAGGTCTGCAACTCAATCTGATCGACTGCGGCATTGCCGAGGTGATGGCGCCGCATCCGCGCCTGCTCTCGCGCAAGATCGCGCACGGCACCCGCAATTGCAAGGCTGGCCCGGCCATGAGCCTGGAACAAGCCCATGCCGGCGTGCGCGTGGGCATGGAAATCGCCGACAAGCTGCCCGGCAACGCCCTGGCTTGCGCGGGCATGGGCCAAGGATCCGCCGAGAGTGCCGCCCTGGTGCTGTCGCGCCTGATGGAGTGCCCGGTGCAGAACTTCGTCATTTCTGGCCCCGATATGCGCCAGGACGAGTTGACGCACCTGCTCGGCGTGCTGCATGCCGCGCAAGCCCGGCATCGTGATGTGAGCGATCCGATGGAGGTCTTGGCGGCGTTCGGCGGTTTCGAGATCGCGGTGATGGTGGGCGTGATGCTGGTGGCCGCCTCCAAGCGCAGCCTGATCATCGTTGACGGCATGACCGCTTGCGCCGCCCTCAAGCTGGCCGCACGCATCGCACCGCCAGTGACTGATTACGCCGTGTTCTGCCGCAGCCACACCCATCGCGGTCTGGACGAAGCCCTGGCCTTGTTCCACGCCTCGGCCTTGCTGGAATTGGGGATGGAAAGCGCTGATGGCACCGGCGCCGCCCTGGCTTGGCCCATGATTCGCAGCGCGGCCGCCCTGCTGACCGATCTGCACGAAGCCAATTCGCCTGGCTTCGAGTCATCCGGCCCGAGCATGCCGCCCACGCTGTTTCAGGCCGTGGACAACCCGCTCAATTTCTGAGCGACCACCTGCTGATCGCGCAGGGCGCGCCGATCAGCTCACTTCAGAGAACTTGCGCTTAGCGGGTCGGCAAGCCAGAGGGGTCAACCACGCCCTGCTGTTCATTGCCGATTTGCTGCGACGGCGCGTTCATCATGCCTTGCCCAGGCATGGGCGGAGGCGCCGGCAAGCTGCCAAGCACCTGCACGCCACCCAAATTCGTCGCCGAGGGCTGAGCCAAAGGCAGCGCGCCGGTGGCCGCCGGGGCTTGGGGCGCGATCTGCAAGGTCATGCTGACCACGCCGTTGGCGCCGAGGCTGGCGGAGTACTTGTCCAAAGACATCAGGCGCAGATCGCCGTCCAGCACCGCGCCGATGCGCACCGTGCGCGCCACGCCGTCCACCGCGATCAAAGCCAAGCCCTCGCCGGCGCGGCTGAGCTGCACATTGGTGGGCGCCACCACACCCAGCAGCTTGAAGCGGCTCTCCAGGGCCGGCGCGGCCTCCACCTGCACGGGTGGCGGAGCGCCAAACAAGCGCGTCAAGTCGGCCTGCGCCACGCCTTGCTCGCTCACAGGCAAGGCCTGCGCTGGCGTCAGCAAGGGCTTGGCCCCTAGCTGGATCAACCAGTAGGTGCCACTGCAGGCCAGCAGGCCCCACACTACAAAAGCCATCATTCGTGCAAGCATGGGCGGATTATGATTCAAGCGCTGACCATGCCCGGCCATGCTGCGTGATTTACGCGGCGCGCCGCGCGCTTTGTTTCTCGCATCATCATTCGAAGCCTTACTCCTTCGTCCCATCGTTTCCACATTGCCAGCCACCGCCTCTATGCCAACACAAGATTTTTCTGCCGCCCTCGCCCAGCCGGCCGCCGCGCGCAAGGGCCGCCGCCATGCAGGCTTCACCCTGATCGAATTGCTGGTCGTGCTGGTCATCATCGGCGTGCTGGCCGCGCTGGTGGTGCCCAATGTGCTGAACCGCGCTGACGACGCCCGCGTGACCGCCGCCCGCACCGACGTCAACAACCTGATGCAAGCGCTCAAGCTCTACAAGCTGGACAACCAACGCTTCCCCAGCGCCGATCAGGGCCTGGACGCCCTGGTGCGCAAGCCCACGGCCGGCACCCCGCCGCCGAACTGGAAGCCCTATATCGAAAAGCTGCCCAATGACCCCTGGGGCCGCCCTTACCAGTACGCCAACCCCGGCATCAAAGGCGAGATCGACGTCTACAGCTTCGGCGCCGATGGCCGCGCCGGTGGCGAAGGCAATGATGCGGATATTGGGTCCTGGCAATAAATATGCCCCTCGCCTGCGGGTACACAGTCGATCCCCCGAGGGGATCCAAGCCATCGCGGGCTTTGGCCCGCTTGGGCTTGGCCGCGCCGTCCTTGGGGCGGCCCGGCGGACGGCTTGAACACCGTACGGCGATCACGGCAGCCAGCACACCCGGCGACACAGTCGCCCCCCCGAGGGGGCCCAAGCCATCGCGGGCTCTGGCCCGCTTGGGCTTGGTCGCGCCGTCCTTGGCGCGGCTCGGCGGACGGCTTGAACACCGTGCGACGATCACGGGCCTGTCCCGCGGCTTCTCGCTGATCGAGTTGCTGGTGGTGGTGGCGATGATCGCCATCGCGGCGGCCACGGTGAGCTTGTCGCTGCGCGACCCGGCCGCGGCGCAGCTGGAGCGAGAGGCCGAACGCCTGGTGGCCCTGTTTGAAACCGCCCGCGCCGAAAGCCGGGCCGCAGGTTTGAATGTGCAGTGGGCCCCCGTGGAACTCGCCGGCAGCGCCGATCAGTTCCGCTTCATTGGCCTGCCCGCGCGCATTCAACTGCCGCGCCGCTGGTTGGGCGAGGTGGTCAATGTGGAAATCGCCAATGGCCGCAGCGTGCGCCTGGGCCCCGAGCCGATGATTGGCGCGCAGCAGCTGCGCCTGCGGCTCGGCAATCAACAACTCAGTTTGAGCACCGATGGGCTGGCCCCGTTTGAAATCACCCACAGCAGCAATGCGCCCTGAGCGCCTGCCCGCCCAGCGCGGTTTCACCCTGATCGAAGTGCTGGTGGCCCTGGTGATCGTGGCGATCGCGCTCGGCGCGGGCATCAAGGCCGCAGGTGCCCTGACCGACAACGCCGAGCGATTGCGCAGCATCAGCTCGGCGCAATGGTGCGCCGACAATCAATTGAACGAGTTGCGCCTGAACAAGCAATTCCCCAGCATCGGCGACTCCGAATTCAGCTGCGAACAGCTGGGCCATGTCTTCAAGGGCCATCTGGTGGTGCGCGCCACGCCGAACGCCAATTTGCGCCGTGTCGATGCGGTGGTCAGCGACCCCGACAACGGCCATCAACTGGTGCTCAGCGCCATCATGGGACGCTATTGATGGCCCGCCCCAGCATGCCGCGTGACCGCGGCTTCACCCTGGTCGAAGTCCTGGTCGCCCTGGTGGTGATGGCCACCATGGCCATCGTTTCCTGGCAGGGCCTGGACGCCCTGATGAAAAGCCGCGAGATCGCGCAAACCCATCTGGACCAAAGCATGCGCCTGCAAACCGTGGTGGCGCAGTGGGAACAAGATCTGCGCTCGGTGCAAGACGTCAGTCTGGTCGACGCGCTGAGCTTTGACGGCGCCAGCATGCGCCTGACCCGCCAGCAGCCCGAGGGCGTGCAGGTGGTCGTCTGGACCGTGCGCAATGGCGCCCTCTACCGCTGGGAAGGCCTGCCCGTGCAGACCAATACTGCCCTGCAGGAAAGCTATCAGCGCAGCCAGCTGAATATCAACCAAGACGCGGGCCAGCTGCGCGCGCTGGAAGGTGTGACGGGCTGGCAGCTCTATTTCTTTCGCGGCAATAGCTGGAGCAATGCTCAGTCCAGCGGCAATGTGGCAGCGCCTTCGCCACCGGCTAGCGGCTCGGGCAATGGCCAGGCCGGCCCGGTCAGCCAGCGCCAGCAGCTGCCCAGCGGCGTGCGCA
Organism: uncultured Roseateles sp.; assembly: GCF_945956965.1. Lineage (GTDB taxonomy): Bacteria > Pseudomonadota > Gammaproteobacteria > Burkholderiales > Burkholderiaceae_C > Paucibacter_A. The sequence continues at coordinate 54,940 of NZ_CAMFJS010000014.1, read as the reverse complement.
TGGTGCTGCAATTCGGCCCCGGCAGCGGCTTCTCCGGGCCCTTGACCCGCCAAGTCATGCTGGGCCTATGACCATGCACCGCCCCCCAAACACGCGCCCAAGCGCGCCGCACCTGCAGCAAGGCGCCGCCTTGCTGACGGCCATGATCATCGTCACCCTGGTGGCCAGCCTGGCCTCGGCCATGGTCTGGCGCCAGTACCGCGCGGTGCAGATCGAGGCGGCAGAGCGCTCGCGCGCCCAGTCCGCCCTGATGCTGCGCGGCGCGCTGGACTGGGCCCGGCTGATCCTGCGTGAAGATGCCATCGGCAACCGCACGACGCCCACCGACAACCTCAACGAAGTCTGGGCCGTGCCGGTGGCCGAAGGCCGCATCTCCAGCTTTCTCGCCCTGGATGGCCAAACCTCGGACGATGGCGTGGAAGCCTTCTTGTCCGGCGGCATCACCGACGCCCAGGCCCAGTACAACTTGCGCAATCTGCTGGTGACCGACCCCGACACCCTGGCGCTGGAACAGCGCAGCCTGGCACGCCTGTGTGAAAGCGCCCAGGCCCCGCCGGGCACGGCCACCCTGATCGCCACCAAGATGCGTCGCGCCTTTGCCGGCAGCGGCAATATCAAGGGCGAAGCCGCCAGCGCCCCGGATGCCAATGAGGAACGCCCGCTGCAGCCTCGCAATTTGGACGAGCTGCGCTGGTTCGGCCTGAGCGCCGAGACGATCGAGCGCCTGCGCCCCCTGCTCACCCTGCTGCCGCTGCCCACGCCGGTCAACCTCAACACCGCCCCGCGTGAAGTGATTGCGGGCGTGCTGGACGGCGTTGATCTGGCCTCGGCCGAGCGCCTGGTGCAGGCCCGCCAGGCCCAGCCGCTGAAAGACCCGCAAGAGGCCAAGAACTATCTGCCCAGCACGGCCGTCATCAGCAGCGACCGTGTGAATGTCGTCAGCGCCTACTTCATCGTCAGTGGCCGCATGCGCCTGGATGAGCGGGTGCTGGAGGAGCGCTCCCTGGTCTACCGCAATCAGCTCGACATGGTGGTGCTGGACCGCCAACGCATCAATCAGGTGCTGGACGGCAAGGAAAGCAAGGAAAGCAAGCGCTGATGCAGCGACCGGAAATTTTTGGAATTGATACAAACAGTGTTTGCCCCAGGGCTTCAAACGCAAATCGGCCTGCTTCCCCTCCTAGAATGCGCCAGCCTTTCCCAGGCAGCCCCAGCACGCTCGGCGTGATTGGCCCGGTCACTGCTGTCTTCGCTGTACCCGTTCATCTGCGCCCATGAGTACTTTGCTTGTTTTCCTTCCGCCCCGCAGCCGCCTGCGAGCCCAAGGCCGCGCGGTTCAGTCCAACGAAGGCCTGGGGCACACGGCGGCAAGCGCGCTCAACCGCGACTACGACTTCCTCTTCTGCGCCGATGGCCGCACCATCAGCACCCAGGGCAGCCAAAGCGCCGCCCAGCTGCCGCGCGCCGATCAGGTGATCGTGATCCCGGCGGAAAGCGATGTGGCCTGGCGCCGCGTCACCCTGCCCAAGGCTGGCCGGCAAATGCGCACGGCCCTGGCCGGCATGCTGGAAGAAACCCTGCTGGACGATGCCGAGAGCCTGCACTTCGCCATCGAACCCGAAACCATGGGCGGCGACACGGCCTGGGTGGCCATCAGCTCGCGCAGCTGGTTGACCCAGCATCTCAGCACGCTGGAAGCGGCCGAGGTGTTTGTGGACCGCATCACACCCCTGTCCTGGCCGGAAGCGCCACGCGGGCATTTCTATGCCACCGGCACCGAATCCAGCCCGGTGGCTCTTCGCTGGAGCCACCCCGAAGGCGTCAGCAATCTGCCACTGGAAGGCGGGCTGAGCCGTCAACTCTTCCCTGCCGCCCTGGTGCAAGCCTCGCAATGGACGGCCGCCCCGGAAGTGGCCGCCGCGGCCGAGGTCTGGCTGGGCACATCGGTGAGCGTGCTGAGCCCGGCCCAGCGCGCCCTGCGGGTGATCGACAGCCCCTGGGACTTGCGCCAGTTCGAACTCGCTCAACGCACCCGCGGCACCCGCGCCCTGCGCCATTTCTACCGCGGCTTCATGCGCCGCGAGTGGCGCCCGGTGCGCTGGGGCCTGGCCGGCGTGGTTGCGGTGCAATTGCTGGGTCTGAACCTGGTCGCCTGGCAGCAGCACCAGCAATTGAAGAGCCGCCGCGCCGAACTCGATACGGTGCTGATGGAAAGCTTCCCCAAGGTGCGCGCCATTCTTGATGCCCCGGTGCAGATGCAACGCGAAACCGAGGGCCTGCGCAGCAGCGCGGGCCGCGCCGGTGACCAGGACCTGGAGGCCTTGCTGAGCGCTGCAGCCACCGCCTGGCCGGCCGATCGCGGCCCGGTGGACAGCCTGAGTTTCGAACCCGGCCGCTTGACCCTGTCCTCCGCTGGCTGGAGCGAGTCGCAAATCCAACAATTCAGCAACCAGCTGCGCAGCGAAGGCTGGCAGCTCGAAGCCAGCGAGGGCAAGCTGGCCCTGAGCCGCAACAAGACCGGCAAGGGCGGAGCCAACAAGACATGAGTATCGAAAGCAATAACAAGGCCCACCTGCCCGCCTGGCAGCAATCCCTGGCCGGCCTGAAAGCCCATTGGGAACAGCTGGGTGAGCGCGAACGCACGCTGCTCAAGATCGCCGGCGGCGCCCTGGGCCTGCTGCTGCTGTGGCTGGTGGCCGTGCAGCCCGCGCTGCGGGTGATCCAGCAAAGCCCGGCACAACTCGAGGCGGTGGATCTGCAGCTGCAAGACATGCAAGCCCTGGCCATGGAAGCGCGTGAGCTGCGCGCCATCCCGCCCGTACCCGCGGCGCAAGCGGCGCAAGCCCTGCAAGCGGCCAGCGAGCATCTGGGCCCCGCCGCCAAACTGAACCTGGCCGGCGACCGCGCGGTGCTGAGCATCAATGGCATCAGCAGCGAGGCCTTGCAGGCCTGGCTGGGCGAGGTGCGCAGCGCCGCCCGCGTACGCCCGGTGGAAGCGCAGTTGCAGCGCGGCCCCAAAGGCTATACCGGCACAGTGGTGCTGAGCCTGAACGGAGCCGGCCAATGAATCGCCCTTCCGCACTCACCCGCCTTTTCGGGCGCGGCCGCAAATCAGCCCCGGCCCCGTTGACGCAGTTCAGCGAAGCCCCGTCTCAGTGGCAAGACACGCTGCAGGTCGAACCCGCCAAGCGCGCCCGCAGCGAAGCCAGCTTGCGCTGGAGCGTGGCCGGCGCGATGCTGGGCCTGAGCGTGGCGCTGATCGTCTTTGCCCCCGCCAGCTGGTTGGCGCGCGGCTTGGCCAGCGCCAGCAATGGTCACCTGCTGATCACCGACACCCGTGGCAGCATCTGGCATGGCAGCGGCGTGCTGGTGCTGACCGGTGGCGAAGGCAGCCGCGATGCCAGCCAATTGCCCGGCCGCCTGAGCTGGGACATGAGCGTCAAGGGCTGGGCACTGGCCCTCAAAGCGCGGCAAGACTGCTGCATCAACGGCGAGCTGCAACTGCAGCTGCGCCCAGGTTGGGGCCGCTTCGAAGTGGCCGTGAGCAGCCGCGCCGACTGGCTGGCCCGCTGGCCCGCCGGCTGGCTGGCAGGCCTGGGTACGCCCTGGAACACCTTGCGCCTGGGCGGCTCGATGCGCATGTCCACCCGCGACTTCCGTCTGGAATGGGTGCAAGGGCGTTGGCGTCAGTTTGGCCAGTTAGACCTCGACCTGCTCAATGTGTCCTCGCGCGTGTCCACCCTGGCGCCGCTGGGCAGCTACCGCTTCAGCATCCTGGCCGATGACAAAGACGCCAGCCAGGCCGGCATCAGCGAATTGCGACTGAGCACGCTGGACGGCGCCCTGATCCTGAATGGCCAGGGCAGCGTCAACCTGGGCAAGCTGCGTTTCCGCCTTGAAGCCAGCGCCGCGCCAGGCCGCGAGGGTGCCCTGAACAATCTGCTGAACATCATCGGCCGCCGCCAAGGCGAGCGCTCCGTATTTTCGATTGGATGATCATGAATAAGAAACGTCACGCAAGTCGTTCGCCGCAGCGCGCCGGTTTGTCGCTGCTGGCTTTGTCGATCTTGACCGGCCCGGCGCTGGCACAGACGGCCGACGGCAATATCAGCCAATCCCCCGCCGCTCGCATCCACAGCCCGGCCCTGAAGTCACGCACCCCCGTCACGCTCAACTTCGTCAATGCCGACCTGGAGGCCGTGACCCGCGCCATGGGCGTGATGCTGGACCGCCAGTTCATCATCGACCCACGCGTCAAGGGCCAGATCACGGTCTACAGCGAACAGCCGGTGAGCGTGCGCGAGGCCTACCTCAACTACTTGGCCGCGCTGCGCGGCCTCGGTTTCACGGTGGTGGAAAACTCCGGCCTGCTGAAAGTGGTGCCCGAGGCGGATGCCAAGCTGCAAGCCGGCTCGGTGGCCATTGGCGGCAGCAGCGCGGTGCGAGGTGACCAGATCATTACGCAGATCTTCAAGCTCAACCACGAGAACGCCAACAATCTGGTGGCCGTGCTGCGCCCGCTGATCAGCCCCAACAACACCATCAATGCCAACCCAGGCAATAACAGCCTGGTGATCACCGACTACGCCGAAAACCTGCAGCGCCTGGGCCGCATCATCGCGACCATGGACACGCCCGGCAGCACCGATCTGGAAGTGGTGCCGCTCAAGCATGCGATTGCCTCGGACATCGCCGCGCTGGTGCAAAAACTGGCCGATGGCGGCGCGGCCGCCGCGCCCGGCCAAGCCAGCAGCAGCATGAGCGTGCTGGCCGACCCGCGCAGCAATGCGCTGATCCTGCGCGCGGCCAACCCGGCCCGCCTGGCCACCATGCGCAGCATGATCGAAAAGCTCGACCAGCCCGGCGCCGACAGCAACAACCCCGGCGGCAATATCCGCGTGGTCTACCTGAAGAATGCCGATGCCGCCAAGCTGGCCACCGTGCTGCGCGCGGCCTTTGCCTCCGGCAGCTCCGCCAGCGGGGGCGGTAGCGCGAGCAGCAGCCTTGGCGGGAGCAGCAACAACGCGCTGGGCAATAGCCTGGGCAGCTCGCCGCTGAGTGGCGCAAGCCAGGGCAATACCAGTGGCAGCGGCACCTCTGCCGCCAGCACCACCCCGGTGGCGGCCTCGCAAACGCCTTCGACCGGCGGTTTTGTGCAGGCCGATCCGGCCACCAACTCACTGATCATCACGGCGCCCGAGCCGCTTTACCGCCAGATCCGTGGCGTGATTGACCAACTGGATGTGCGCCGCGCCCAGATCTATGTGGAGACCATGATCGTCAAGGTCGACGCCAGCAAGGCCGCGCAGTTCGGCGTGCAATGGCAGAACCTGTTCGGCAACAAGGGCGACGCCAATATCCCCGGCATCGGCACCAATTACGGCTCTGGCCTGGGCAATATCATCAACGGCAGCCTAGCTGTGGCCGGCGGCACCAGCGGTGTCGCCACGGCCTTGGCCTCGGCGGCCGCACCGCAGGGCTTGAACATCGGCGTGCTGAAGAATTTGGGCGGCCGCTACACCTTGGGCGCCATCGCCAACTTCCTGGAATCGCAGACCGGCGGCAACATCCTCTCCACGCCCAATTTGGTGGCGCTGGATAACGAAGAAGCCAAGATCGTTATCGGCCAGAACGTACCGTTTGTGACCGGCAGCTACTCCAACACCGGCGCCAGCGGCTCCTCGGTCAACCCCTTCCAGACCATCGAACGCAAGGACGTGGGCCTGACCCTGCGCATCCGCAGCCAGATCGGCGAAGGCGGCACCGTGCGCATGATCATTTACCAGGAGAACTCCTCGGTGGTGCAAGCCCTGTCCAGCAGTGCGGGCCCGACCACGGACAAGTCCTCGGTGGAAACCACCGTCGCGGTGGATGACGGCCAAATCATCGTGCTGGGCGGCCTGATGAAGGACGAATACAGCGACGGCCAAGACGGCGTTCCCGGCCTGGCCAACATCCCCTGGATCGGCGGCCTGTTCAAGAGCGAGAACCGCAAGCGGGTCAAGACCAATATGATGGTTTTCCTGCGCCCGGTGGTGATGCGTGGCCAGGCCTCGGCCGACCAGCTGACCCTGGACCGCTACGAATCCATCCGCTCGCTGCAGCAAAACGCCCAGCCCGGCCCCAGCGTGGTCTTGCCCAATACCGGCGCGCCGGTGCTGCCGGCCAGCCCGGCCACACCCGCCGGCGGCCAGAGCCTGGACCCCAAAGCCTTGCTGATCACGCCCGTGACCGCGCCGGTGCAACAGCCGCAGCAACAGCAATAACCCCGCCCGACGAGCCCCACGCTATGGCCACCCGCCACCCCCTGCCCTACGCCTTTGCCAAGGCCAACACCGTCTTGCTGGAAGACGACGGTGCCTCGCTCGTCCTGTGGGCGCCCGCTGAAGTCAGCCTGGCCTGCCTGGCCGAGGTGCAGCGGCTCTACCAGATTGACCGCTTCGAGAAAGAAGCGGCCGGCAGCCTGGCCGAGCGCATCAACGCGGCCTATGCGGGCAGCGAGTCCAGCGCGGCGGTGGTGATCGGCGAAGTGGAAAGCGCGGTGGACCTCTCGCGCATGATGCAAGACCTGCCTGCGGTGGAAGATCTGCTGGAAGCCGCCAACGACGCGCCCATCATCCGCATGCTCAACGCCTTGCTGACGCAAGCCGCCAAGGACGGAGCCAGCGACATCCACATCGAACCCTACGAGCGCGCCAGCTCGGTGCGCTTTCGGGTTGACGGCACGTTGCGCGAGGTGGTGCAACCCAATCGCGGCCTGCATGCGGCCTTGATCTCGCGCCTGAAGATCATGGCCGAGTTGGACATTGCCGAAAAGCGCCTGCCGCAAGACGGCCGCATCAGCTTGCGCATCGGCGGCCGCGCCATTGATGTGCGGGTCTCCACCCTGCCCTCGGCGCATGGTGAGCGCGCCGTGCTGCGTCTGCTGGACAAGACCGAATCCAAGTTCACGCTGGAAGGTCTGGGCATGAGCGGCGATGTGCTCAGCGCCTTCAAGAAGCTGGTGCAACAGCCGCACGGCATCGTGCTGGTCACCGGCCCGACCGGTTCGGGCAAGACCACCAGCCTTTATGCCTCGCTGCAGACCGTGGACACCAGCACCACCAATGTGCTGACGGTGGAAGACCCGATCGAGTACGAACTCTCCGGCGTCGGTCAGACTCAAGTGAACGCCAAGATTGAGCTGACTTTTGCCAAGGCCTTGCGCGCCATCCTGCGCCAGGACCCGGACGTCATCATGATCGGCGAAATCCGCGATTACGAGACCGCGCAAATCGCCATCCAGGCCTCGCTGACCGGCCACTTGGTGCTGGCCACTCTGCACACCAACGATGCGCCTAGCGCCGTAACTCGACTGACCGATATGGGCATCGAGCCCTTTTTGCTCAGCTCCAGCTTGCTGGGCGTGCTGGCCCAGCGCCTGGTGCGCAAGCTCTGCCCGGTGTGCAAACGCCAGGACGAGCACGGGCGCTACCACCCTGTGGGCTGCGATGCCTGCTCGCGCACCGGCTACAAGGGCCGCACCGGCGTTTACGAATTGATGGTGGCCGACGACCATGTGCGCAGCCTGATTCACCAGCACGCTGCCGAAAACGATTTGCTCGAAGCGGCTCAGAAGGCCGGCCTGCGCAGCATGCGCGAGGACGGCGCCCGCCTGATCGAACAAGGCATCACCTCGGAAGAAGAAGTGCTGCGGGTCACCCGCGACTGAGCGCCGACAAACTCGGCACACTCGCCCCACCACCATGCCCGCCTACAAATACGAAGCCCTCAACGCCGCCGGCCGCAACAGCAGCGGCTTGGTCGAGGCCGATAACCCGCGGGCCGCGCGCGCCCAGCTGCGGGGCCTCAATCTAGTGCCGCTGACCATCACGCCGGTGCAGCAGCACGGCCAGAGCGGCGGCAGCCGTTTCACCCGCCGCATCTTCAGCCCCACGGCTCTGGCCGTGTGGACGCGGCAGCTGGCCGGCCTGGTGGGCTCAGGCCTGCCGCTGGAGCGCGCGCTCACAGCCCTGGCCGATGAGAGCGAGGACGACAAGCAGCGCGAGCTGCTCTCGCAGCTCAAGGCCGAAGTCAATGCCGGCTCGCCCTTTGCGCGCGCCCTGGCCAGCGCGCCGCGCGAGTTCGACGAGGTGTTCCGCGGCGTGGTGGCCGCTGGCGAACAAAGCGGTGCCCTCGGGCCGGTGCTGGAAAAGCTGGCCGACGATCTGGAAGAACGCCAAGACCTGAAAGGCAAGCTGGTCGGCGCCATGGCCTACCCGGCCATCGTCTCGCTGATCTCGGTCTTCATCGTGATCTTTCTGGTCACTTATGTGGTGCCACAAATCGCCACCGTGTTCACCAGCTCCAAGCGCGCCCTGCCCGCCATCACCGTGGCCATGCTGGCCATCAGCGCCTTTGTGCGCAGCTGGGGCTGGCTGATGCTGCTCACGCTGATCGCCGGCGGTTTTGGCCTGGGTGCGGCGCTGAAACGCCCGGCCTTTCGCATCCGTTTTGACTCCGCCATGCTGGGCCTGCCCATCATCGGGCGGCTCACACGCGGCTATAACGCGGCGCGCTTCGCCGGCACCTTGGCCATGTTGGCGGGATCGGGCGTGCCCATCCTAAAGGCCCTGCAAGCCGCCGCCGAAACACTCTCCAACCACGCCATGCGGGCCGACGCGCTGGACGCCCTGGTGCAGGTGCGTGAAGGCGCGCCCTTGGGCTCAGCCTTGGCCGGCAAGAAACGCTTCCCCGGCATCCTGGCCATGTTCGCCCGCCTGGGCGAGCAGACGGGCCAGCTGCCACAGATGCTGGACCGGGCCGCGCGCCAGCTCAGCGTCGAAGTGCAGCGCCGCTCCATGGCCGCCGCCACCTTGCTGGAGCCGCTGCTGATCGTGGCCATGGGCGCCATCGTACTGATGATTGTGCTGGCCGTGCTGCTGCCCATCATTCAGCTCAATACCTGGGTCAAGTGATCGCGAGGGTCAGGTCTTGCCTGCGCCAGATGGGCAATATTCACTAACACATCGCAACAAAGCCCTCAAGCCAATACAAGGGTAAATACCATCCTGCAAATCCGGGGCAGGGTCTGCAAATCGCACAAATTTGCACAGCTGTGGCACATTCGTATCGCATGAAGGCGCGAATTTGCGCCTCATGCCTTGCCAAGGATTGCCCATGTACAGCTCTACTTTTCGTACAGGCCTGATGGCCGCAACGGTTTGTCTGGCAAGCTTTTCCGCGCACAGCTCAGTGGTCCTCGACAACGGCCTCCCCGATCAGATTTGGGGCACCAATATGAGCGAGCAACTGGTGGCCGAGAACTTCAGCCTCAGTGCCGCCACCAATATCACCGGCATCCGCTTGTGGAGCATTCAAGACGCGGCGGCCGCCTATCGAGGCAGTGTCTACTGGGCCATTTACAGCGATTTGGGCGGCATTCCCAACGCCGTGCTGAGTGGCGGCTCGACCAGCATCGTCAGTGAAGTCGCCACCGGCAACAGCACCGGCTTCGGCTATGCCGAATACGAAATCAATATCGCGGCCAGCTTCAACCTCGCCGCCGGTAATTACTGGCTGGCCCTGCATAACGGCGTCTTGAGTGACAACAGCAGCGCCGAAATGCTGTGGAGCACCACCGGCGCCGGCAGCGCCGATGGCCGCTATCTGGACAGCACTTTTGGCTGGGTTCAGTCTGGCAATGAGCAAGCTTTTCAGCTCGAAGGAACGGCCGTCGGTGGGGTTGGCACGGTGCCCGAGCCCTCAACGCTGGCCTTGATGTCACTGGGCCTGCTGGCTGCCACCAGGGCCCGACAACGCCCCAACTGAAAGCGCCGGCACCACTCGGTAAAGCAGTCAATCCACCGGGAGCACCTCATGCGCCGAATCGTTTTGCTCAGCTTGTTTGGCGGCAGCGTCGCCATGGCCCAAGTTTCGGGTCCGCTCGTTTCCCCGCCCACGCATTTCAACCGCTCTGACCATGTGGAGCAGATGGCGCGATCCGCTCAGGTGAGTGCTTTTGCTGTTCGCGAATTCCGGCCCAATCGCAATCACCAGGTCGACAAGGCATTGCTGGTGGCAGAAGCCGCCCGCAATGCTGGAAATACGGCCAATGCAGGCAATGCCAACACCAACGGTCGCAGCCTGAATGCCTTGGTGGCCACGCCGACCAGCAGCGCTTACAACCAGACCGCCACCTACCAGCCCTTGGGCGCCGTCATGGGCGCCAACTTTGAGGCGCTGGGCCTGGGCACGCCAGGCTACGCCATTTCCGGCGCACCGCCCGACACCACCTTGGCGGTCAGCCCGACGCAGATCGTGCAGTGGGTCAACTCACAGTTCGCCGTCTACGACAAAGCGGGTGTCCCGCAACTGCCAGCACCTGGCTTCCTGTCTGGCAACACCATCTGGGCAGCGCTTGGCCCGACAAGCTTGTGCGCCAGCACCAATCGCGGCGACCCCATCGTTCAATATGACCGCCTGGCCGGGCGCTGGATCTTGTCGCAGTTCGCCTTCACATCCAATTTCAGCAACAACGCCCAGTGCATTGCGGTCTCCACGACCAACAATGCCATGGGGAGCTACAACCTCTACGAGTACAACTTCGGCACTAATTTGCCGGACTACGGCAAGCTCGGCGTCTGGCCCGACGCCTACTACCTGACCTACAACATGTTCAACCAGGGCCAGACCTACGCCGGTGGACGCGCCTGTGCCTATGACCGCGCGGCCATGTTGGCCGGCACACCGGCACCCAGCCAAATCTGTTTCAACAGCACCAGCCGATTCAGCTTCCTCCCTGCGGACCTCGACGGCACCACCCCACCGCCGCCGGGCACCCCCAATGTTCACATCTCCTGGAACTGGGCATTTCTGGCAGCGCCGCCCTACACCATGCAGCTGACCAAGTTCGTTCCGAACTTCGCCAACCCCGCCTCATCCACATTCAATGACGGCTTCGGTGGCGCGCCATTCAGCTTTGTGTCCGTGCCACTTGATGCCGCCACCGTGGCCGCCTGCAACGACAGCGGCAGCAACTGCGTTCCCCAGCTTGGCACCAGCAACCGGCTTGACACCCTGGGCGACCGGCAGATGTACCGCTTGGTCTATCGCAACTTCGGCAGCTATGACGCTTTGTTGGTGACCCAGTCGGTGGATGCACAGCCCGGCAGCACCGCCAATTTGCGCTGGTGGGAAATCCGCCAGCCCAGCGCCAACCCGCCCGAGGTTTACCAGAACAGCAACTTCATTCCCAACACCGATGCGCGCTGGATGGGTTCGGCCGCATTTGACAAGCTCGGCAATATCGGCGCCGGCTACTCAGCCTCGTCCGCGACCATGAATCCCGCCATCAAAGTGAGCGGGCGACGCAAGACCGACCCCAAGAACCTGCTGCGCACCGAAGTCTTGGTTCAGGCCGGTGGCGGCAGCCAAACCGGCACCCTGACCCGCTGGGGCGACTACTCCACCATGCAGATTGACCCGGCCGACGAATGCACCTTCTGGTACACCACCCAGTACATCGGCAGCAACGGCACCTTCAACTGGCGCACCCGCATCGCCTCATTCAGATTCCCCAACTGCACCTGAGCGCGACTCGGAACAGCACCATCGGTAACAAGACTCCAGGGAGCCCTCATGACGCCAAGCTTCGCCTTGAATCTGACCTTGCTCGTCGCCCTGTCTGGCTACGCAGCGCAGACGGCGCATGCCCAAGCCGCCAACACGGTCGCAGATAGTGCGGTCGTGATCAGCGCCAAGGGCTTGAGCATCACCAAAGCTGATTTTGAGCAAATGCTGGCCGGCGACCCCCGCCTGGCCATGGCGCGCGAACAAAGCAGTGCAAAAAGCGCCTTGGGGGCAGACTTCGGCCGAGCCTTTGCACTGGAGGCCGAAGCCCGCCGCCGCCAACTGGACCGGCTGCCATCGGTTCAACTGAAGGTTCGGGCCTATACCCAGCAAGTCCTGGCCAATGAGTTGCTGCTGAGCTTGCGCAAAGAGTATTTGAAGGACGACGCCTTGCTCGCCCAGACCTATGCCAGCGAACAAGATCGCTTTGCGCAGCCTCGGGTCCGGCATATCCTGGTGCGCATGCAGGGCTCGCAGGTGGCGCTGCGCAAGGGCATGCCGGATCTGAGCGAAGCACAGGCGCGAGCCAAGGCCGAGGGTTTGCTGAGCCGCCTGAGCCAAGGCGCTGATTTCGCCAAGCTCGCCAAAAGCGAGTCCGATGACCTGGGCTCGAACGACAAGGGCGGCGACATCGGCTTTGTGCCCAAGGGCGCCACCTCCGCCAACTTCGAGGCAGCCGCCTACAGCCTGCCGATTGGACAACTGAGCAAGCTGGTTCAAACCGAATATGGCTTTCACATCTTGCGCGTTGAAGACCGCAAGGCGCTGCCGCTGGACACCGTCAAAGCCATGATCGCCAATGAGTTGGCACACCGCGATCTGGACGCCATCATTCGCGACGGCTACACACTCAATACCGCGTACTTTGGCAATTAGGGCTGCTTGCCTGACGTGCCGGCAGGGCTGAGACAATCAGTCCACGCCCACCACGCCAAAGCCGCTCATGCCTGCCACCCTTGAAGGGCAACTTGTCGTTGCCATTTCCTCCCGCGCCCTGTTCGACTTTGAAGCCGAGAACGAACTCTTCGAGGCCGGCGATGACCGCGCCTATATGGCCCTGCAACAGCAGCGGCTCGATCAGCCGGCCAAGCCGGGCGTGGCATATTCACTGGTGCAAAAGCTGCTGGCCTTCAATCAGCACGACCCGCTGCAGCCGCAAGTCGAAGTGGTGGTGCTATCGCGCAATGACCCGATCTCGGGCATGCGCGTGTTCCGCTCGGCCGCGCATTACGGCCTGCCGATTCAGCGCGGGGTGTTCACCCGCGGTCAGTCGCCCTGGCGCTATCTGCGGCCTTTGAAGGCGCATCTCTTCTTGTCGGTCAACGAGGCCGATGTGCGCGCCGCGCTGAATGCCGGTGTGGCCGCCGCCCGCGTGTTCCCGCAGTCCACCCACGCCACCACCACCCACCCCGACGAGGTGCGCATTGCCTTCGACGGCGACGCCGTGCTGTTCTCCGACGAGGCCGAGCAGGTGTTTCAGAACCAAGGCCTGTCGGCCTTTCAGTCGCATGAGATTCAGCATGCCAATCGCCCCCTGCCTGCTGGCCCCTTCAAGCCGGTGCTGGAGGCCTTGCAGCGCCTGCAGCAAGCGCCCGGCAGCGGCATGCGTCTGCGCACAGCCCTGGTGACCGCACGCAGCGCGCCGGCGCATGAGCGCGCGATTCGCACCCTGATGGATTGGCAGATCGAGGTGGACGAGGCCATGTTCCTCGGCGGCCTGGCCAAGGGCGAGTTCCTGCGCGAATTCGAGCCCGATTTCTTCTTTGACGACCAGGCCGGCCACATCGCCAGCGCCGCCGCCCATGTGCCCTCCGGCCACGTGGCCGCGGGCATCGCCAACCTCTGATTGCGCGGCTGTCGCCCAAACGCGTACGTTGAAGCCGCGCATGCAGGCCTGGCTAGGGTTTGCCGCGAGATCAGGATCGGTGAAGCGGCTGAGCCACGTTGGACAATGCAGGGTTTGGCCCGCGCCAACTCGCAAGGCCGTCACAGGCAAGACCATGCCTTTGCTCACCCTTGCTTTCCTTCGTTCTCCTCGCTCTCCTCGCTTTCCCACAAGGATTCCGCAGATGCTTCCCGCCACTACCCTCAAAGCCATTTCCCTGGCCGCGCTGCTATGCGCAGGCTTGCCCGCGCTGGCGCAACCAGTGCCAAGCACGGTCGCAGGCCTGGGCTTTTATCGTCAACCCGCCGTGCAGGACCAGCAAGTGGTGCTAGTGGCCGAAGGCGATTTGTGGCGGGTGGGCCTGAACGGCGGCCGCGCTGAGCGCCTGACCACCCATGGCGGCCAGGAAACCCAGCCTGCCATTTCTGCCGACGGGCAGTGGCTGGCTTTTGTGGGCCAGTACGACGGCCCGGGCGATGTCTACCTGATGCCCATGCAAGGCGGCGTGCCCAAGCGCCTGAGCTGGGACGGCGCGGCCGTGCGCGTCTGGGGCTTCAGCGCCCAGGGCGAGATTCTTTACACCGGCCCGTCGCAAGCCGGCCAGCCGATCACACAGCTCTACGCCATCAACCCCCAAACCTTGCAGCGCCGCGCCCTGCCGGTCGGCCAAGCCAGCGATGGCGCGCTCAGCGCCGATGGCAAAACGCTTTACTTCACCCGCAACGGCCTGCGCGGCGACAACGCCCGCCAATACCGCGGCGGCGCCATCGCCCGCCTCTGGGTGATGGATTTGAGCAGCCAGTCGGAGGCCCGCCCCCTGCTGCCCGAAGGCGCCAACGACCGCCGCCCCATGCCTTACAAGGCCAGCGATTGCCGCGAGCGCATCGCCTTTTTGTCGGACCGCGACGGCACGATGAATCTGTGGTCGGTGGACGGCCAGGGTCAGGACTTGCGCCAGCACAGCAACTTCAAAGGCTGGGACATCCGCCACGCCTCGATCAGCGAAGGCCGCGCCGTGCTCGCCCTCGGCGCCGATCTCTTCAGCCTGGATCTGAATGCGCCAGCCGCCAGCCAAGGCAGCAAGCTCGCGATTCATCTGAGCGGTGACTTTGAGCAGCAGCGCGAGCGCTGGATCAAAAAGCCGCAAGACTTCTTGACCCACACCACCCTGGCACCCAATGGCGAGCGCGTGCTGCTGGCCAGCCGCGGCCACTTGGCCACCCAAGGTGTGGGCGCCCTGCGTCGGGCCGAGTTCTTGCAGCCGACCGACGGCCGCTGCCGCACCGCCGAGTTCAGCGCCGACAGCGCCCAGGTCTTCGCCCTGTGCGATTTCAGCGGCGAACGCGAGATCTGGCGCTTTGCCGCCAATGGTCTGAGCAAGCCTGAGCAAATCAGCCACGACGCCAAAGCCATGCGCACCGGCCTGCTGCCCTCGCCCGACGGCCGCAGCCTGGCCCACACCGACAAGGAGGGCCGCCTCTTTATCACCGACTTGGGCGAGTTGAAGGCCGGCAAAGGCAGCGCAGCCACCAAGCTGATCGCGCAGGACAAGCTGGATGGCTCGATCGAGGGCCTGGCCTGGTCGCCCGACGGCCAGGCCCTGGCCTTCACCCTGGCGCTGCGCAATGGCAACCGCTCGCAGCTGATGCTTTACAGCCTCAAGGACGGCAGCAGCCACCAACTCAGCAGCGACCGCTACGACAGCGAATCGCCCGCCTTCACGCCCGACGGCAAATGGCTTTACTTCGCCTCGCGCCGCCACTTTGCCGTCAGCAATAGCAGCGGCCCCTGGGGCGACCGCAATATGGGCCCCTACTTCGACCGCCGCACCAAGCTCTACGCCCTGGCCTTGCAGCCCGAGCTGCGCTTCCCCTTCGCGGCCAAGGATGAGCTGAGCCCGGCCGAGGCCAAGGCTGACGCGAAGGCTGATAGCAAAGCAGACGGCAAGGCCGACGCCAAGCCGGATGCCAAAGCCGACAGCAAGGCCAAGCCCGCCCTGCCCGCCATTCAGTTCGCGGGCTTGAAAGAGCGCCTGTTTGAAGTTCCCCTGCCCGCCGGTAACTACAGCAAGCTGAGTGCCGACGCCAAGCGCCTGTGGTTCCTCGACAGCGAAGGCAGCGGCGCCGAGCGCAAGCTCAGCCTCAAGGCCCTGCCCATCGCCAATCTGGGCGAGAACGTCGAGACCGTTTCCGCCGATATTCGCAGTTATGCCCTCAGCGCCGATGGCAAGAAGCTGATGCTGGTGCGTGCGGCCAAGCCCGATGCCACACCGGAGATCTTGCTGGTCGATGCGGCGCCTAAGCTGCCGGCCGAGCTGCCCAAGTTCCAGGTCCGCTGGTCCGACTGGCAAATCGCGACCGAGCCCAAGCAAGAGTGGCGGCAGATGTTTGCCGATGCCTGGCGCATGCACCGCGACTACTTCTACGACAAGGGCATGCACGGCGTGGACTGGCAGGCCACGCGGGCCAAGTACGAACCCCTGGTGGCGCGGGTAACCGACCGCGCCGAGCTCAGCGAGTTGATGGGCCAGATGTCCAGCGAGCTGGGCGCCCTGCACAGCCAAGTCGGCAGCCCCGACCTGCGCAGCGGGCCTGAGGTGCCAGGTCTTGCCGGCCTGGGCGCCGAGTTCGCGCGCAGCGACAAAGGCCTGCGCATCGAAAAAATCTACCGCAGCGACCCCGAACTGCCCAGCGAGCAAGCCCCGCTGGCCGAAGCCAACCTGGGCCTCAAGGTGGGTGATGTGATCACCGCCGTCAACGGCCGCCCGGCCGCCGGCGTGCCGCACATCGCCGAACTGCTGCGCGGCCAAGCGGGCAAGCAAGTGCTGCTGCAAGTGCTGACCGCTGAGGGCAAGACGCAGCAACGCATCGTCACCCCGGTGGACGGCGGGCGCGAAACCCAGCTGCGCTACAACGACTGGCGCTTCAGCCGCGCGCAAGCCGTGGCCGCCGCCTCGGGTGGCCGCATCGGCTATTTGCATTTGCGCGCCATGGGCAGCAATGACATTGCCGACTTTGTGCGCGAGTTCTACGCCCAGACCGACCGCGAAGGCCTGATCATCGACGTGCGCTTCAACGGCGGCGGCAATATCGACAGCTGGATTCTCGAAAAGCTGCTGCGCCGCGCCTGGGCCTTCTGGCAGCGTCGCTCGCCTGAAGGTTCGCCAACCTATCCGAATATGCAGGAGGCCTTCCAGGGCCAGGTGGCTGTGCTGATGAATGAGGAAACCTATTCCGACGGCGAAACCTTCTCGGAAGGCTTCAAGCGCCTGGGCCTGGGTGCCACCATCGGCAAGACCACCTCGGGTGCCGGCGTCTGGCTGTCGGACCAAAACCGCTTGCTGGACAACGGCATCATGCGCGCCGCAGAAACCGGCCAGATCACGGCGGATGGCAAATTCCTGATCGAAGGCATTGGTGTCAAACCTGAGTTCGAGGTGGACAACCCGCCGCGCGCCACCTTCCTGGGCGGTGACGCGCAGCTGGACAAGGCCATTGAACTGCTCAAGAAAGCCATGGCCGATAAGCCTAAGCTGCAGGTCAAGCCTGGCGACTACCCGCGCCCAGTGAAGCCCTGAGTTGGCCTGACGCACATGAAAAAGGGAGGCCGCGGCCTCCCTTTTTTTATGCCTGCGCCAAGCGGCTTCAGCTCAGGCTGACCCGCGCAAACTTGCGCTTGCCGACTTGCAGCACAAAGGTGCCGGCCTCGACCTTGAGCCCCTTGTCGCTGATCACCACGCCGTCGATCTTGACGCCGCCCTGCTCCACCATGCGCAGACCTTCGCCGTTAGAGGCCACCAGGCCAGCAGCCTTCAGCAGGCCGCCGATACCCATCGGTGCCCCAGCCAGTGCCAGCTCAGGGATGTCCTCAGGAATGCCGCCAGCGGCGCGGTTCTGGAAATCGGCCTCAGCCGCATCGGCCGCTTGGGCGCTGTGGAAGCGCGCCGTGATTTCCTTGGCCAGCATGACCTTGGCATCCTTGGGGTTGCGGCCAGCCTCGACCTCACGCTTGAGCGCGGCAATTTCATCCATGCTCTTGAAGCTGAGCAAGTTGAACCACTTCCACATCAAGGTATCGCTGATCGACAAGACCTTGGCGAACATGCTGTTGGGCGCCTCTGTCAAAGCGATGTAGTTGTTCTTGGACTTGCTCATCTTCTCGACGCCGTCCAGGCCCTCCAGCAGCGGCATGGTCAAGATGCACTGCGGCTCCTGGCCATATTCCTGCTGCAGATGGCGGCCCATCAAGAGATTGAACTTCTGGTCGGTACCGCCGAGCTCAATATCGCTCTTCAAGGCCACCGAGTCATAGCCCTGCATCAACGGGTACAAGAACTCATGCACCGAGATCGGCGTTTGCGCGGCAAAGCGTTTGGTGAAGTCGTCGCGCTCCATCATGCGAGCCACCGTGTACTTGGCCGCCAGTTCGATCATGCCGCGCGCGCCCAGCGGGTCGCTCCACTCGGAGTTGTAGCGAATCTCGGTCTTGGCCGGGTCCAGCACCAGGCTGGCTTGGCGGTAGTAAGTCTCGGCATTGGCCTTGATCTGCTCGGCCGTCAGCGGCGGGCGGGTGGCATTGCGGCCCGACGGGTCGCCGATCATGGAGGTGAAGTCGCCAATCAGAAAAATCACCTGATGGCCCAGGTCCTGCAACTGGCGCATCTTGTTGAGCACCACGGTGTGGCCGATGTGGATGTCAGGGGCTGTGGGGTCCAGACCCAGCTTGATGCGCAAGGGCGTGCCGGTGGCCTCGGAACGCGCCAGCTTCTGCAGCCAGTCCGCCTGCGGCAGCAATTCCTCGCAGCCGCGCAGTGAAATGGCCATCGCCTCCTGGACGCGCTCGGTCACCGGATAAGCCGGTTTGGCGGCGGCAACAGGCTTGGGGAGATTTTCTGGAGTTCGCATTTCGGACATAACAGCGGAGGCACCTAGGTAAAGCAGCGGATTTTCGGGTTTTCGTGACATTGACTTCCGGGGCGGGTCGGTATACTCCCCACACCTTGCACGAGCAAGCCCTCTTGTGATGGCTTGTTGCGCGTTTCAGACAATTCTAGTGGACACGGATCGCCAAGCGTTTTGTGCCCACGGGTGGTCAGCTCGACACCCATGCCGCAAAGCGGTGCCGCCCTCGCCGGCGCACCGCACGGGCATCAGAACAACAAGACCTCGGGAACTTCTCAAGCGTGACTGATAGAACCACTGCGATCAAGAATACGCTGACGAATGTCGAGGCCTTCGCTGCCCGCCACCCCCGAGCCCTGACCGGCGCGGTCGTCACGCTGCTGACCTCTTTTGCCGTCACCGCCTTCGGTATTGCTCCGCTGGCACCCGATGCGCGCGACCTGCCGCAACGCGTGGTGGAAGAAAGCGTCGCCACCGCCGACCTGGACAGCCAATTGGCCGCACTGGCCGAGCACGACATCGGCCTGTCCCGCAATGAATTGACCCGCAGCAGCGACACCGCTGACAGCCTGCTCAAGCGCATGGGCGCTTTTGACCCGGCCGCCGCTTCGTTCCTGCGCAATGACCCCACCGCCCGCCGCCTGCTGCAGGGCCGCGCCGGCAAAATGGTGCAAGTGACGGCCGATGCCGGCGGCACCGTGAAGTCGCTGGTAGCCCGCTTCCCGGCCGAAAGCGCCGAACAGCAAGGCAGCCACTTCAGCCGTTTGACCATCACCCGCCAGGGCGACAAATTCAGCGCCAAGCTGGAATCCGCCCCCTTGCAAGCCCAGGTTCGCCTGGCCAGCGGCACCATCCGCAGCTCGCTGTTTGCCGCCACCGACGAGTCGCGCATCCCCGACACCGTGGCCTCGCAAATGGCCGAGATGTTCTCGGGCGATATCGACTTCCATCGCGATCTGCAAAAAGGTGATCGCTTCTCCATCGTCTTTGAAAGCCTGACCGCCGACGGCGAGCCGATCAACTGGGACGGCGCAGGCCGCCTGGTGGCCGGTGAGTTCGTCAACAACGGCAAGACTTACAGCTCGGTGCTGTTCCGCGACCAAGCCACCGGCAAGAGCAACTACTACAGCTTCGACGGCAAGAGCAAAAAGCGCGCCTTCCTGGCCAGCCCGATGGAGTTCTCGCGGGTGACCTCGGGCTTTTCGATGCGCTTCCACCCGATTCTGCAGACTTGGCGCCAGCATCTGGGCACGGACTACGGCGCGCCCACCGGCACGCCGGTGCGCGTGGTTGGCGATGGCACGGTTGAGTTCGCCGGCTGGCAAAACGGCTTCGGCAATGTGGTGCATGTGCGCCATAGCGGCGACCGCACCACGGTCTACGCCCACCTGAGCCGTATTGACGTCAAAAAGGGTCAGCGCATCGAACAAGGCACGCGCGTCGGTGCCGTTGGCGCCACCGGCTGGGCTACCGGCCCGCATCTGCACTTTGAATTCCGCGTCAAGGGCCAGCATCAAGACCCCCGCGTGATCGCTCGCGCGTCCGAGGCACTCACCCTGCCCAATTACGCCCGCGGCCAGTTCCAGCAAATGGTGGCCAGCGTCAAGACGCAGCTGAGCGTGGCGCAGACCATGAACGACGGCGCCACCTCCGCCGACTGAGGCGCGCAAGCGGCAAGCATCCGATGCCTGAGCTGTATATCGGGCTGATGTCCGGCACCTCGCTGGACGGCGTGGATGCCGTGCTGGCGCAATTCGATGCGCCCGGCCAGCCCATCAGCCTGCAGGGCCATCTGCATCGGCCTTTTCCTCAGGCCTTGCGGGAAGAGTTGCTGAGTCTCAACACGCCCGGCAGTAACGAGATCCACCGCGCCGCCCTGGCCGCCAACGCCATCGCCCGCAGCTACGCTGATTTGGTCGCGCAACTGCTGGAGCAGTCCGGCCACCAAGCCACCGACATTCGCGCCCTAGGCGCCCATGGTCAAACTGTTCGCCACCGCCCCGGCGCTTTCGACGGCTGCGGCTACACCACGCAATTGCTGAACGGCGCCTTGCTGGCAGAACAAGCCGGCATTGCCGTGATCTGCGATTTCCGCAGCCGCGACATCGCCGCCGGCGGCCAAGGCGCGCCCTTGGTGCCGGCTTTTCATCGCGCAGTGTTTGGCCGCAGCGACGCCGATGTGGCTGTCCTCAATCTCGGCGGCATCAGCAATATCAGTCTGCTGCACCAGGACGGTCGAACCCTGGGTTTTGACTGCGGCCCGGCCAACTGCCTGATGGACGCGTGGATCGCCGATCACCAAGGCCTCGAATTTGATCGTGATGGCGCCTGGGCGACTGGGGGTCAGGTTTTGCCTGAGCTGCTACACGCCCTTTTGGCTGAGCCCTTCTTTGCGCTAACTCCACCGAAAAGCTCCGGGCGCGATCTGTTCAACCTCGATTGGTTGACGCGCCATTTGTCGGGTCAGGAGTCGCCGCAAGATGTGCAGGCCACGCTGCTGGAATTGAGCGCCCACACCTGCGCAGAGGCCCTGCTCAAGTCAGCGACCTCGATCAAGGAATTACTGGTGTGCGGCGGCGGCGCCCTGAACAACGCATTGATGCGGCGCCTGCAAGCCCTGCTGCCACAGGTCCGCGTAATGCGCAGTGATGCGCGCGGCCTGCCGCTGATGCAAGTGGAAGCAGCCGCCTTCGCCTGGCTGGCAATGCGATTCACTCGAGGCTTGCCCGGCAATCTAGCAGCCGTCACCGGCGCCGCCGGGCCACGGGTGCTGGGGGCGCTTTACCCGGCCTGATTGAGACCGTCACCCGCGGCGCAACAAGAGCCAGAAACGACAAAGCCGCCCTCACAGGCGGCTTTGAACATTCAAACGAGCGTCGCGGATCAGGCCGAGAAGCTGGAGCCACAACCGCAGGTGGTGGTGGCATTCGGATTCTTGATCACGAATTGCGCGCCTTGCAGGTCTTCCTTGTAATCGATTTCGGCGCCGAGCAGATATTGCAGGCTCATCGCATCGATCAACAGGGTCACGCCATTCTTCTCCATGGCGGTGTCGTCTTCGTTGACGGCCTCATCAAAGGTGAAGCCATACTGGAAGCCCGAGCAGCCGCCGCCCTGCACGAACACGCGCAGCTTCAATTCGGGGTTGCCTTCTTCGGCCACCAGATCGCGCACCTTGTCGGCCGCGCTGTCGGTGAAGACCAGCGGCGCCGGCATCTCGTCGGCCTGGGGGACGGTTGTTTCAAGCACTGCGCTCATGGTGTTTCCTCTCGGTTCATCAACTGCTCGTATTGTCGATGAATTTACTGGGGTATGCCGTATCGCGGCCGATACAAGCCAGCAAGCGGCAAGGTTATTTCGCACTTGTCCGCGCGCTTGGCCTGGCTCCAGGCCAGATATCGGTCCGCATAAACAAACAAGGCCGCTGAAAAGCGGCCTTGTTGTTGAACCGACCCCACATGAAGCGGGGCCAGGCCAGGAAGATCGATCAGCGCTTGCTGAACTGCTTCCGGCGACGAGCGCCGTGCAGACCGACCTTCTTACGCTCGACTTCACGCGCATCACGCGTGACGAAGCCAGCGCGGCTCAGTTCGGGCTTCAGGGTCGCGTCATAGTCGATCAGAGCGCGGGTGATGCCGTGGCGCAGTGCGCCGGCCTGGCCGGACTCACCACCACCATGCACGTTCACCTTGATGTCGAACGTCTCACCATGGTTCGTCAACAGCAGAGGCTGCTTGGCGATCATGATGGAAGTTTGACGGCCGAAATAATCACCGATGGCTTTGCCATTGACGACGATTTGGCCAGTGCCCTTCTTGATGAAGACACGTGCGACCGACGACTTGCGGCGGCCTGTACCGTAGTTCCAGTTTCCGATCATCATCGTTCCTTAGATTTCCAGAGCCTTGGGCTGCTGAGCGGCGTGCGGGTGGGTAGCACCAGCATAGACCTTCAGCTTCTTCACCATGGCGTAGCCCAAAGGACCCTTGGGCAGCATGCCCTTGACAGCCTTTTCCAGGGCGCGGCCCGGGTGCTTGGCTTGCATGTCCTTGAACTTGGTGGCGTAGATGCCGCCCGGGAAACCCGAGTGACGGTAGTACACCTTGTCATTGGCCTTGTTGCCAGTGACGCGCAGCTTTTCTGCGTTGATGATGACGATGAAATCGCCGGTATCCACGTGAGGCGTATAAATGGCCTTGTGCTTGCCGCGCAAACGGAGTGCCACTTCGCTGGCAACACGTCCGAGCACCTTGTCGGTGGCGTCAATCACAAACCACTCGTGCGTCACTTCGGCCGGCTTGGCGCTGAAGGTCTTCATGAGTTTCTTTCGAATGTTCACCCCAGCTGAGCTGAAGCAAACGTCGTATGGTTGTTTAGGAATTCCTGCAACTTCCGTTCGGTGCCGCTTATTAGTCAGCTGGGTCAGTTAGGCTTTGGGCCCATGACTTGCACTGCTCTCGCGACCTCTCACAATCAAGCGCAAAAACCTCTTCCCCCGCAACCAAGATCGGGGAAAGCCCGCCATTCTAGCAGCATTGCTTGTGCAAAGCGAGGCCTTTCGTAAACCCGGCCCAAGCATGCGAAGGCATCTACGGTTAGCATTAGGGTTAATACCGGGTCCTGCCACGACTCTCGCCATGAAAACCACGCCATCAGCACCCCCAGAACCCACAGCAATTCCAGCCGAGACCAGCCCAGAGGCGGCCTCGCCGACTGGCGTGCCCTTGTGGAGTCCGAGCGCTGCGCTTGGCCGGCTGTCGTCGTGGGTGCCGATTCGGTCGCTGGCGCGCCGCCACCGCCATCGCATTGCCCAGCATCTGCTGCTGCTCAATGATCGTGACCGCTATCTGCGCTTTGGCTACCCGGCCTCCGATGAGCAGATCAGCCGTTACGCAATGGCCCTGGACTTCGAGCGCGACGAGGTGCTGGGCATCTTCAATCGACGCCTGGAATTGGTCTCGATGGCGCATTTGGCCTACGCCCCGCGGCCGCAGCGTGCGGGCCAGCCCGCGATGGCAGAGTTCGGCGTCTCGGTATCGCAGCAGGTGCGTGGCCGCGGTTTCGGCGCACGCTTGTTTGAGCGAGCGGCGCTGCATGCGCGCAATCGCGGCATCGACACCTTGTTCATCCATGCCCTGAGCGAAAACGGCGCCATGCTGAAGATCGCCCGCAATGCCGGCGCCACCGTGGAGCGCGACGGCTCGGAGTCCGAGGCTTGGCTGCGCCTGCCGCCCGACACGGTGTCGTCACACGTGGGCGAGGCGGTGGAACGCCACTTGGCAGAACTGGACTTCCAGTTCAAACGCCATGTTCGCGTCTTCGGCGACATCCTGGACGGTGTGGCCGAGGTGAAGTCCAAGCTGGAATCGGGCGGCAAGACCGCCGAACATTAGGCTTGGCTGCCTAGTTCACCCCCCTGATTCGGGGGCGCTTCCGCGGGCTTGCCATGAGGGCAATTCTCACGAAACTCCGCTACATTGCCGCTCAAGCGCCCCAAAGCAGGCGCAGTAACGACAGTTGCGCTGCCGAGGGAATATGCCAACCGCCAATTTGTGGACGATCGCCTTTGCCCTTGCCTGCATGGCATTGGGCTGCGCTCTGATTTGGTCACTGCGTCGAAAGCCTCACGGCAGCAAACCGCTGCCCTCGGAATGGGCTTTGACCGCGCGGCCGGTGTTCAGTGCCGATGAGCGCCGGGTCTACCGCCTGCTCAAAGAGGCCCTGCCCCACCACATCATCTTGTCCAAGCTGCCGCTGGTGCGCTTTTGCCAACCCACCGAAGCGCAAGAAGTGCGTTACTGGTTCGAATTGCTGGGCGCCATCCACGTCACCTTTGCCATCTGCAGCCCTAACGGCCGGGTTTTGGCGGCCGTGGATCTGGACAGCGACCGCGGCATTTCGAGCCGCAGCCTGCAAATCAAGCAATCCGTGCTGGGCGCTTGCCGGGTGCGTTATTTGCGCTGCCCGATGGACAACCTGCCCAGCGCCGCCGAGTTGCAACTCTTGGTGCCCTATAGCAATAGCCAGTCACGCGGGCCGCAGGCGGCCCCCAGCAGCGGCAGCGCCGCCGCCATGCGCCCGCGCAGCATGCCTGCCAGAGCGGCCATGGGCGGCCGGTCAGTGACAGGGCGCCAAGGTCAGGACCTGTGGCAGGACTCGTCCATGTTCAACGACTCCTTCTTCGCCCCCGACAGCCGGATCGACCCGCAAACAGGCCTGGAGCCGCTGCGCCCAGCTCGCACCGCCATGGCTAGCGGCGCTCGCGCCGGCCTGCCTATTTCGCCAGCTTTTGCCGAAGCGCTGAGCGCTGACTCGCACTACCCGGACGAAGCGCCCAACGACATCGTCGGCATGGTGGTGGACTCACCCCGCTACGGCAACCACAGCCCCAGGTAGAACTCAGATAGACCCCAAGCAAGCCGGTCGGCCGGCATAGCCTGCGATACTGAGAACGGCGCCCGCCCATATGGTCGGCGCCGTTTTTCATTGATGAACACTGACCCCAATCGCTCCTTTGCCGCCCTGACGCCTGAATTCATGCTGGACGCGCTCGACGCTGCCGGCCTGTTTGGTGATGGCCGCATGCTGCAGCTGAACTCGTATGAAAACCGGGTGCTGCAAGTGCATCTGGAGGACAGCCGTATTGCCGTGGCCAAGTTCTATCGACCGGGTCGCTGGAGCGATGCGCAGATTCTGGAAGAGCACCAGTTCGCGCGCGAACTGGCCGATGCCGAGGTGCCTGTGGCTGCGCCGTGGACGCTCAGCGATGTCAAAGCCCAGCTGACGCTGGCGGGTGAGCCGGCAACCCTGGCGCATTTTGGCGGCCAGCGCTTTGCCGTCACGCCGCGCCAAGGCGGCCGCGCGCCTGAGCTGGAAGACCGCGAGGTGCTGAGCTGGATAGGCCGATTGCTGGGCCGTTTGCACAATGTCGGCCGCCAGCGCCCCTTCGAACATCGCCTGAGCTGGGTCGGCGCGCAACCCGGACACCTTGCCCGCCAGTTGCTGCTGGACCTGGACTGCATTCCCATCGAAGTCTTGCCGGCCTGGGATGCAATGGCGCAAGCCTGTTTGGCCTGCATCCAACAAAGCTTCGACGCCATTCCGGACCTGCAAACATTGCGCCTGCACGGCGACTGTCATCCCGGCAACATCCTCTGGACGCCCGACCACGGCCCGCACTTCGTCGACCTGGATGACGCAGTGACCGGCCCGGCGGTGCAGGATCTGTGGATGCTGCTGTCCGGCGATGAACAGGCCGCGCGCCAGCAGCTGTCATGGGTGTTAGAAGGTTATGAAACCGTGGCCGAATTCGACCGCCGCGAGCTGCGCCTGATCGAGCCACTGCGCACCCTGCGCATGATCCACCACAGCGCCTGGCTGGCCAAGCGCTGGGACGACCCCGCCTTCCCGCTGGCCTTCCCCTGGTTCGGCAGTTCCAACTACTGGCATGACCAGGTCGCCAAGCTGGGCGAACAGCTGGAAGCCATGACGCCCAAGGACGAGCGGCCGCTGGAGGACTTCCGCGAGGATGGCGCGGTGCAGTTTGACGAAGGCTTCAAGTAAGACCTCAGCCAGCAACCAAGAGAAAGAAGAACGAGGCCCCGCCCGATGCAGCGCTGCGGGGCTGAGCTTGCGTGCGCGCAGACGGGGGACAATCGCGTCCCGGACACCCCCTGGTCGGTTTGACAGCCCGTCCCACTCTACAAAGCCACCGCCAGACCGCTCATGACCGACGCACCCTACACAAGCTTGCCGCAATGGCCCCATGCCTATCCGGCCAGCGGCGCCAGCGCCACCCTGAAATGCCTCAATGAGGATTTCATCGTGACCGAACTGCCGCTGCAGCTCCCTTCCGGTGAAGGCGAACACATCTGGCTGGACGTTGAAAAGAATGGCGCCAACACCGCTTTCGTTGCCCAGCAACTGGCCGAAGCCGCCGGCGTGCAGGAAAAAGACGTGGGCTATGCCGGCCTCAAAGACCGTTATGCCATCACCCGCCAGTGGTTCAGCATCTATTTTCCCAAAGGCGAAACGCCAGACCTGACCCTGCTTCAGCACCCGGAATTCAAGGTCTTGAGCCAAAGCCGCCATGTAAAAAAGCTGCGCCCCGGTGATCTGCTTGGCAATCATTTCCGCATCGTGCTGCGTGAGGTCGCTGGCGATCGCAAGGCCATCGAAGCCAATTTGCAGGCCGTGGCGACACAGGGGGTACCCAATTACTTCGGCGCACAGCGCTTCGGCCATGAGGGCGGCAACGTCGAGCAGGGCCGGGCCATGCTGGCGCGCGAGATTCGCGTGCGCAACCCGAAGAAAAAGGGCATCTACTTGTCGGCCGTGCGCTCCTTCGTCTTCAATGAAGTGCTGGCGCGGCGCATTCAACAAGGTCTTTGGGGCCAGAGCCTGCCCGGCGACGTGATGGACGAGGCGGGCCGGCCCACCGGTCCACTCTGGGGACGGGGCCGCGTCACGAGCAGCGATCAAGCCCAGGCCCTGGAAAACGGCGTGGCCGAACAGCACGCCACTTTGTGCGACGGCATGGAGCACGCCGGCCTGGATCAGGATCGCCGCTCCCTGGTGGCGATCCCGGCGGAGCTGTCATGGGAATGGCTGCAAGCCGATCAACTGGTGCTCAGCTTCTCTCTGCGTGCCGGCAATTACGCCACATCCGTCCTGAATGAAATCCTCCGCAGCACAGAGCCTGAGCGGCATACAGAGAACACCGAGAACACGGAATCTGCGCCTGCCGAATGACGGCACCGCGCCATCGAGTCGGGCTAAAGCCCCCCGCCCGGCTCATGGCGTGCCGCTTGGCCTCGGCGCACAACAGCAACTATGGCATTGAGGCCTGAGGGCCTGCATCCAGCGGGAACTTGGTGCATCCCAGTCTGGTCGAAATGTCCCGGCTGGCCGCTGTGAGCATGGCAATGATTTCAGGCGCTTTGGCCTCGTCATAGCGGAAGCTGGGGAAGGACACGCTCATGCCGGCAATGGGCTGGCCGAGGCGGTCGAAGATGGGAATGCCGAGGCAGCGGATATGGTCATCGAACTCCTCGCGGTCCTCGCCAAAGCCCTGCACCTTGACGCGGTCCAACTCGGCCAGGAACTCGCCCCGATCCACAATGGTCTTGTCGCGAAAGCGCTGGAACTCCGCGCCTTCGAGCACACGGTCGCGCCGCTGCGGATGCTCCCAAGCCATCAGCACCTTGCCGATGGCGGTGCAATGCAAAGGCGCACGGCGACCGATGCGCGAATACATGCCCAGGTTGTGGCGAGAGTCGATCTTGTGCACATAGATGATCTCGCTGTCGATCAGCGTGCCCAGGTGGACGGTCTCGCCGGTGGCATCGGCCAGCATTTGCATATGGTGCTTGGAGAGGTCCACCAAATCCGGGTACTGCAAGGCCTTGGCGCCCAATTCGAAGACCTTCATGGTGAGGCCGTAGCGCTCACTGCCAGACTCCTGGCGCACATAGCCCAGGGTCATCATGGTCTGCAAAAAGCGATACACCGTGGCCTTGGGCATGGCCAGCCTGACCGAGAGTTCGGAGATGCCGGTTTCGCTGCGCTCCGAAAGGGCTTGCAGGATGGCAAACACCTTGAGCACCGCAGCCACCGATTCGGGCTGCTGCTTGGATGAATCAATCGAATCGTCGTCCATGCGCTGATTGCTGCTTATTGATGGCTGCGGTCGGATATGTGGGTTTCAGTTCGCCATTGTCTACTGTGCGAGGCCTGAGTCCACGGTCAACTGGTTACGGTATTCACTGAGACGCTGCGTCGCGGCATCAAAAGGACGCCGCGAGGTGGACGCCCCCCAGCCGCGCAGATGCGGGCCAAGCAAGCTGTCACGGATCAGGGCCTGGCCGTTTGGCGACACGCCCGCCTGCCAAGCGCCACGGCCCACGCCGGCATCCCAGGCGCGCCCGAGCGCAATGCTGGCTGGCGCCACCCCGGCTTCAGCCAGCAAGCGGCTGCGCTGCACCAGCATGCCATAGGCCTGCTGCGGCGCCGTGCTGGGCGCAAGCACATAGCCCCCGCTGCCCGGCACGCGGCGGCCGGCGCGGCTGAGCAGGGTGCTGTCGCTGATCACCAGGGTGCCATTGCCGAAGATGAAGTCCACGTCACCCGCGATCCAGCTGGCCTGCACCCACACGCGGGCAGCGCCACCTTGCGCTTTGGCGCGCACAAAAAAGGTGTCCTGATGGCCCAGCAGGCGCACATCCTGCAACTGCAATCGGTCCCCCTCGGTCATCAAGGCCACGGCTTGCGCGCCGCCGCTCTCACCCACCGCCGGCGGGTAGCCCTGGCCTTCGCGCACCGCGTCCATGGCATCGTTCACCACGCTCAAGTGCGCCAGCTGAACGTCATCGCTGAAGATCGCCAAGGTGGCGCTGCCGGCGGTGCCGTACTGGCTGGCGGCAAGGTCCGGCGTGCAGCGATTGGCAGGCGTGCCCACCGCCTTGGGCTCGGAACTGAAATGCCCATGCACGATCTGCACGGCTGCCGCATCACCCATCTGGCCATAGAGCGTGAACGGCGCCTTGTCATGGGCGCACACCTGCTCGCGGTAGCGGCCGGGCTTGAGCTGGATGTAGTGGCGCCGGCCTTGCGCCGGTAGGGCGTCAATGGCGGCCTGCAGGCTGCGATGGCTGCCGCTGCCGTCGGCAGCCACGATGAAGTCCGCGCGCCAGTGCTGCGCCTGCAGCGCGGGCGGATGCCAATCTCCAAGATAGTCGGCTTGCGTCATCGCGGCGGCTTGCGAATCCGAGAGCTGCGGACGGTCCTGCGCCAGCAACTGAGCTTGCGCAATGCCGCACATCATCAGCATTAGCCCGAGCCAGCGCCGCATCAAAGATCCGCCAGAAAGAGCGCCGGCTCGCCGTCGCAGTCCGAGCTGTAAAGCACTTGGCGCTGGTCCGGCGTGAAGCTGGGATGCGGATGCGTGACTTGGCGGTTGCCCTTGTAGACGCGCCAGCTGCTGTCATGACGCGCGACCTCGCGCTCCGTGCCGGCCTTGAGATCGAAGAGGTGCAGATAGGGGTCGGTCTTGATCTGGTGGCTGCTGGTGTCGGCCACATCGGCGGGTGAATCGCAGCCATCGCCGATCAAGAGCGTGCCGTCGAAATTACTCATCAGGTGCGAGCACGGCGGCATCAGGGTCAGGCGCTTGCTTTCCAGCGTGACCGGGTCTAATGAACAAATCCAACGGTCGCTCTGGCCCTTGAGGTAAGAGACGTAAATCATGGCCGAGCCGTCCGGAACCCAGAACTCATGCGTGCAAGCCTCGCCCTCGAGATGCTGCTTGCCGCAGCGCATATTCGTGCCGTCTTCGTTGATGAACCACATGCGCGCGTCCACCAGGTCGTGCGGACCCTCGTGGCAGTAAGCCACGGTGTTGTCGTCGAATGGGCGGTATTGCGGATGGCCCAGCCAGCCCTGCTTCTCCAGAATGATCTCGCGCGCGCCGGTGGCCAGATCGATGCGAATCAAGCGGCAGCGCGGCTTGGCGTGGAACATCTGGTGGAACTTCTGCCAGTCCGACAGCGGGAACCAATCGTCCGCATGGATCTCAATGCCCACCATCTGGGTGCAGGCGCTGTTGGAGACCCAGGTGCCATAGCCCACCCAGCCCTGTGGCACGGTGTAGACCACCTCTTCGCTCAGATCATTCAAGGCCAGGCGAATCAGTTGCCGCTCGGCGCGCACAAAGTAGAGATGCCTATCGTCGGGGCTGAGAAAACCGCCGAAGGTGTTCTCTCCGGCTTGGTCGGTGAGCTGGGTGGCCACCTGGCTGCGCAGGTCCAGCAGGTGATAGTTCCAGTCACTGCCGGGCCCGAACTCGGCGCCGAAGATCAGGCGCTCGCCGTCGTTGGTGAAACACTTTTGGTAGAAGTAGTTGCGATGGCAGGTGACGTCTGCCGGGGTCAGGCGGGTGACGCGAGCGCCGGTGTCCGGGTCCTGGCGGGTCTCAAAGCTGAGTTGTCGGCTGTGGTGCTTCATGGGCTTCTCTATTTGATTCGCTTCAACAGGGCATTGCCTTCATCAAGCAAGCGGCGGGCAGCGGCCTCGTTGCTGGTCTTGCCGTAGGCGACGGTCTCAAAGACCTCGCGCATGAACTTGTGCAGGCGCGCATGCTCAAACAGCGGCGCCGGTACGGGCACGCGCCCGGCCTCGCGCTGGGCCTTGATCTGCTCATGCGCGGCCAACTCCATGGCAGGCAGCTTCTTGGCCTTGGCCAACACCTCGAACTGCCGCGCGGAGGCCGGTACGCCGCGCGTCTTGCCGAGGATCAATGCCGCATCGGGGTCGGTGAGCAGGTAGTTGATGAAGTGTGCGGCCAGCTCGGGCTGCTTGGTATTGCGCCCCATCGCCAGCATCACCGTGGGTCGGCCGAACATGCCGCTGGTCTTGGCGTCAGGCAGGGTTGGAAAATCACCCAGCGCCAGTTTCTGCTCGCGATTGAGGGTGGCCGCGCGCAAGGGAATGGCGGAATCCCAGGTGAAGTTGCCGGCCCAGTTTCCCACCACCCAGTCCTGCTGCTGTTCGGTCGGTTTGTCGGCGCCCCCTAAGCTGGCGCGCAGCGGCAGCGGCGTGGCCACATGCTCATCCACCAAGCGACGGTAGATGCGCACCCAGTCCAAGGCTGCCGCCTCGCTCATGGCCACGCGCGGGCTCAGCGGGTCCACATAGGGCGTGCCGTACTTTTGCTGCACCCAGGCCTGGGCCAGCAGCATCATGTCGTAGAGCTCGCCGTCCAGCGGATAGGCTTGCGGCCCCAGCCGCTGCTTGAACAGCGGGCCGGCGGCAAAGAGCTCGTCCCAGGTGCGCGGCAGGGGCACGCCAGCGCGTTTGAACGCAGCCTCGTTCCACAGCATCACGCGCGCGC
Source organism: uncultured Roseateles sp. (assembly GCF_945956965.1). Lineage (GTDB taxonomy): Bacteria > Pseudomonadota > Gammaproteobacteria > Burkholderiales > Burkholderiaceae_C > Paucibacter_A. The sequence continues at coordinate 23,658 of NZ_CAMFJS010000014.1, read as the reverse complement.
TGTAGGAGGTGGGCAAGGCGTTCAACTTGCCGCCCACCATGCCGGCGGCCAGATCGTCGGCGCGGAACTGGTCCAGGGCCAGCACATTCGCATGGCGGTTCAGATCCGCGAAGCCATTGCCGCGCTTGCTGAACATGGCCAGCCAGGCCCAGTTGATCTGCATGATGTCGGGCTCGGAGCCGCCGGCGATCTGGGTGGTGAGTCGCTCCAGATAACCGTTAAAGCCCATGTACTCGGCCTTGATCTTGAGGCCGGGATGCTGGCGCTCAAACGCGGCGATGGCCTTGAGCGTGGCCTCGTGCCGAGCGGCGCCGCCCCACCAGGCGAAGCGCAGCACGGTGGGCTGAGGCTGCGCCTGCGCCAGCACAGGGCTGAGCGCCAACGCCGCAGAAAAAGCGCGGCGCTTCATCACAGCAGGCTGACGCCGGTCTCGGCGTCAAACAAATGGCAGCGGTCCAGCTGCAGGTGAAACAGATGCGCCGCGCCGCGCACCTTGTCCGCCAGATCACCCAGCTGGTCGGCCGGCACCCGCGCGGTCATGGTGACCTCGCCGATGCTGAAGTGCACAAACACCTCGCTGCCCATGTGCTCAACAAAACGCAAGCTGCAGGGGACGGCCAGGGCTCCTTCACGCGGTAGCGAGGTCACATGCTCAGGCCGCAGGCCAAACTTGATGGCGCCGCTGCGGTTCACCAATTGCTGCGACTTGGCGGCCGGCAAAGGCAAGACCTGCCCCCCAAGCACCACAGCCAGGCCCTCGCCCTGCGGCTGCAGCTGGGCTTCGTGGATATTCATCTCGGGCGAGCCGATGAAGCTGGCGACAAAGGCATTGGCCGGGTGGTCGTACAGCGCCGTGGGCGTGTCCACCTGCTGGATCACCCCTTCCTTGAGCACGCAGATGCGCTCGCCCATGGTCATGGCTTCCACCTGGTCATGCGTCACATAGACCACGGTGGCAGGCTGGCCCGATTCGCGCAGATTGCGGTGCAACTCGGTCAAGCGCACGCGCATGGAAGCGCGCAGCTTGGCGTCCAGATTGGAGAGCGGCTCGTCGAACAGAAACACCTCGGGCTTCTTGACGATGGCGCGCCCCACCGCCACGCGCTGGGCCTGGCCGCCGCTGAGTTGCTTGGGGTAGCGCTCCAGCAGATGCTCCATCTCCAGCAGCTGAGCGGCATGCTGGACACGCTGCGCCACTTCGGCCTTGGGCGTGCCGGCGAGCTTGAGGCCAAAGGCCAGGTTTTCGTACACCGTCATATGCGGGTAGAGCGCATAGTTCTGGAACACCATGGCAATGCCGCGCTGCTTGGGTGCCAGCTCGTTGACCTTTTTATTGCCGATGTGCAGCTCGCCGCCGCTGATGGTTTCAAGCCCCGCGATCATGCGCAGCAAGGTGCTCTTGGCGCAGCCCGAAGGGCCCACAAAGACCATGAACTCGCCGTCGCGCACTTCCAGGTCCACGCCATGCACGGCCTTGAAACCGTTCGCATAGACTTTTTCGATTTTCTTCAGGCTCAGATGGGCCACGGCTCTATCCTTTGATTCCACTGCTGGAGGCGCCTTCGATGAAGTGCTTTTGCGCCATGAAGAACACGGTGACTGAAGGGATCAGCGCCACCACCGAAATCGCGATCACATTGGCCCACTCGACCTCCTCGGTGGCACCGATGCTCATCTTCAGCGCCAGCGAGACCGGGTACTTCTCCACCGAGGCCAGATAGATCAACGGCCCCATGAAGTCGTTCATGGTCCAGATGAACTGGAACACGATCACCGAGATGATGGCCGGCTTGAGCAAGGGCACGATGATGTGCCAGAGCAGCTGCAGCGCGTTGCAGCCGTCGATCTGCGCGGCCTCTTCCATATCGCGCGGAATACCGCGCAGAAACTGCACCAGCATGAAGACGAAGAAGGTGTCGGTGGCGAAGGCCGAGGGCACGATCAGCGGCAGATAGCTGTCCAGCCAGCCGAGCTCGCGAAACATCAGGTACTGCGGCAGGCGCAGCACGATCAGCGGCAGCATCATGGTGCCCACCATGACGGAGAACAGTAGCTTCTTGCCCCAGAACTCAAAGCGCGCGAAGGCATAGGCCACCAGCACGCAAGAGATCACCGTGACGATGATGCGCGGAATGGTGATCAAAAAGCTGTTGAGAAAGTAAGTAGCGAAGGTGTACTCGGTGCTGGTCTTCCAGCCCTTGGCATAGGCGCCAAAATCAAAGCGTCTGGGCCAAAAACCGATCTCGGTGAAGATCTCGCCATTGCTCTTGAAGGAGGCGCCCACCAACCAGAGCAGCGGGTAGAGCATCACCAAGGCCACCAGGCCCAGCGCCAGATAGCGCAGCCAAGGGCGGCCGCGCTCGCGGTTCAGCACCAGGGTGTCTATGCCGCGACTCATTTGCGATCCTTCTCACCGGAGTAGAAGACCCAGTACTTGGAACTCCAGAAGGAGAAGGCACTCAGGCCACCGACCAGGGCGAACAAAACCCAAGACAGCGCCGCGCCATAGCCCAGATTGAAAAAGCGAAAGCTCTGGTCGTAGATGTAGAGCGCCAGCACATAGGTGGAGCTCAAGGGGCCGCCCTCGGTGATCAGATAGGGGCCGTTGAACTCCTGGAAGGCGTGCACCATCTGCATGATGAGGTTGAAGAAAATAACCGGCGTGATCAGCGGCACGGTGATGCGCCAGAACTGCTGGAACTTGCTGGCGCCATCGCATTCGGCGGCTTCGTACAGAGACACCGAGACGTTTTGCAGCGCCGCCAGAAAGATCACCATGGCCGAGCCGAACTGCCAGGTGAAGAGCAGCACGATGGTCCACATGGAGTAGTGCTCATCGGCCAGCCAGGCGATGGGCTCGATGCCCACCTGCGAGAGCATCAGGTTCACCAAGCCGTTCTTGGAGAAGATGAAGCGCCACAACACCGCCACCGCGATCGAGCCGCCCAAGATGGACGGCAAGTAAAAAGCCGAGCGGAAGAAGTTGATGCCGCGCATCTTGAAGTTCAGCACATGGGCGATGAAAAGCGCGAAGCCCACACGCAGCGGCACGGCCAGCGCAGCGAACAGCAGGGTCACGCCCAGCGATTTGCGGAACAAGGGATCGCCCGTGGCCAACTCTTCGTAATTGGCCAAGCCCACGTACTCCGGCGGGTCAATCAAGTCGTATTGGCTGAAGCTGAGCGCAAAGCTCGCCACGAAGGGAAAGAGCTTGAACAGCAGCACGCCCAGCACGAAAGGCAGGACGAACAGGAAGCCCAGCCGTTTGTTTTCATACATGCACCGTGTCTCCGGCGGTGATGGTTGAAGCTACGACACGCTGGTGTTTGTTTTCCAGCGGAGCCCGCGGATCCGGCTTTGCCGGTCCGCCGGGCTCGCCCCCTTGAGGGGACGTGCGCAGCGCTAAAGGGTGGGTCTATCTCGCCAACCAGCCCCCATCAACGGCCACGGTGTAGCCATTGACGTAGTCCGACGCTTGCGAGGCCAGAAACACCACCGGCCCGGCCAGATCATCGGGCACACCCCAGCGGCCGGCCGGGATGCGCTCCAAGATAGAGGCATTGCGGCCCTCATCGGCGCGCAGGGCGGCGGTGTTATTGGTGGCCATATAGCCGGGGGCGATGGCGTTCACATTGATGCGGTGGGCGGCCCATTCGTTCGCCATCAGCCGTGTGATGCCCATCACACCGCTCTTGCTGGCGGTGTAGGACGGCACGCGCACGCCGCCTTGGTAAGACAACATCGAGGCCACATTGATGATCTTGCCCCCGCCGCCTTGGGCCAGGTACTGGCGAGCTACTGCTTGCGAGAAGAAGAACACCGTCTTCAGATTCAGGTCGATGACATCGTCCCAATCCTTCTCGCTGAATTTGATGGCATCTTCGCGGCGGATGATGCCGGCGTTGTTGACCAAAATGTCCACCCGGCCACTGAGGCTCTTGGCCTGCTCCACCAGGCCTTCGAGGCAGGTGATGTCGGACAGATTGGCGCGCAGATCCATGAAGCGGCGGCCCAGCGCTTCGACCTGCGCACGGGTTTCGTCCGGCTCTGAGACGTTCACGCCCACGATGTCGGCGCCTGCCTGCGCGAGCGCACATGCCATGCCCTGGCCCAAACCGGTGTTGCAACCGGTGACGATGGCCACCCGGCCATGCAGCTGAAAGTTGTCGAGGATCATGTGAGGGCTCCGCTCAACGCAAGGCAGTCATCGGGACATGGTCCATGTCCTTGAAGACCTGGTTTTCGCCCACCATGCCCCAGATGAAGGTGTAAGCCTGAGTGCCCACGCCCGAGTGAATGCTCCAACTCGGGTTGATGACCGCCTGCTCGTTACGCACCACCAGGTGGCGCGTCTGCGTCGGCTCGCCCATCATGTGGAAGACGGCGGCGTTCTCGCTCATGTCGAAGTAGAAGTACACCTCCATGCGCCGGTCATGCGTGTGGCAGGGCATGGTGTTCCACAGGCTGCCGGGCTCCAGCTGGGTCATGCCCATCAGCAATTGGCAGGTCGGCAGCACATCGGGCACCAAGAATTTGTAGATGGTGCGGCGGTTGCTGGTTTCAGCAGCACCCAGGGTCTCGGGCGAGGCTTCGGCCAAGGTCACCTTGCGGTGCGGATAAGCGGTGTGCGCCGGCGCGCAGTTGAAGTACAGCTTGGCGGGCGCGGCGGCGTCCACACTCTCAAGCTTCAGCTGCTGGGCGCCCTGCCCCACATACAGTGCCTCGCGCGGGCCGATCTCAAAAACCTGGCCATCCACCGTGACGCGGGCGGCGCCGCCGATATTGATCAGGCCCAACTCGCGGCGCTGCAGGAAGAAATCGGTGCCGGTGTGGCGGCCCAATTCCGGCGAAAAGCTCACCGCCTGGGCCACCGGCATGATGCCGCCCACGATGATGCGATCGATCTGGCTGTAAGTCAGCGTGGCCGCGTCGGGTTTGAACAGATCCTCCACCAGAAAGTGGCGGCGCAGCCCTTCGGTGTCCAAGGTTCTGGCATGTTCGCTATGAATAGGCTGGCGGATTTCCATCGTGCTTTTCCTTGCTCTGGCAGGGTTCCGAACAGTCCCGCCGAGGCGGCGGAACGGGGTGATTGGACGCTAGCTTAGTCAGCTCGGGACTTTCCCGGAATTATGGTTTCTATTTAGTGAACCGCTGTTTCATTTTTCCGCATGATCGTTATAGTGAGCCCCAATCGCAGTGCAGGAGACCCCGCATGAACCCGTTTTTCGACGCCGCCACGACGCCCTGGGAAGAGCTGGGCGAAGGCATTCGCCGCAAGATCGTGGGCCACACGCCTGGGCTGATGTCGGTGCTGGTGCAGTTTGACCAAGGCGCCATCGGCACACCGCATGCTCATGATGAACATGACCAGATCGCTTATGTGATCAGCGGCTCTTTCGAGGCCGAAGTGGCCGGCCACAAGCGCGTGCTGCGCGTGGGCGACGCCTTCATCGCACCGCGCCTGCATCAGCATGGCGTGGTGGCACTGGAAGCCGGCAGCACCTTGCTGGATCAATTCACCCCCCGCCGCGAGGACTACCTCTAGCCCTCCAAGCCCCACAGCGGCGGGCGGCACTACAGCAGCTCTCCGAGTCACCCCAGGCGCCCTGCGCGCGCCTCATTGCTGATCCCCACCGAGCCACGGACCCAGAAGCCAGGCCAGGGATCGACTTGCAAAACAATCGGAGACAGCCCCATGCACCACCGCTACCCCCATTCCCGCCTTTCCAAGCTCAACCACTGCCTGCTGGCCGCCAGCGCGCTGGGCCTCTTTGCCAGCCTGCAGGCCCAGGCGCAATCCGCGCCTGCGGCAGAGGAAAAGCAGCAGCTCGACACCGTTGTGGTGACCGGCTTGCGCGCTTCGCTGGAAAGCGCCTTGCGCGCCAAACGCGATGACAAAGGCATCGTCGATGTCATCAAGGCCGAGGACATGGGCAAGTTTCCCGACACCAATCTGGCCGAATCGCTGCAGCGCGTGCCCGGCGTGGTGATTGACCGCGATGCCGGCGAAGGCCGCAGCATCACCGTGCGCGGCCTGGGCCAGGACTTCACCCGCGTGCGCATCAACGGGGTGGAAGCCTTGGCGACCACGGGCGGCACCGACAGCTCGGGCGGCGCCAATCGCTCACGCGGCTTTGACTTCAATGTGTTCGCGGCCGATCTGTTCAGCTCACTCACCGTGCGCAAGAGCAGCTCGGCCGATGTGGACGAAGGCTCACTCGGCGCCACCGTGGACCTGCAGACCGCCCGCCCCTTCGACATGAAAGGCTTCACCGCCGCAGTGTCGGTCAAAGGCATTTACAACGACCTCTCGGCCAAGACCAACCCCAAGGCCTCCTTCCTGATTTCCAACACCTTTGCCGATAACAAGTTCGGCGTGCTCCTCTCCGGCGCGTACTCCAAACGCCAGCTGCTGGAGGAAGGCTTCAGCACGGTGCGCTGGGATAACGGCCCGTCTTCGGGCGGCTGGTGCCCGCCACAAGGCATTACCACAGGGCTGCCCACTGGCAGCACGCCCACCACCTGCGGCCCGGCCGCCCAAGGTGTGGCGCGCCTGCCCAACACGGCAGCCAATCTTGCGGCCTTCAATACCGCCAGCAAGGCGGAGAACTTCCACCCGCGTCTGCCTCGCTATGGCCGCCTCACCCACGACCAGGACCGCCTGGGCCTGACCGGCGCGATACAGGCAAGACCGCTGGAGGGCACGCTGCTGACCCTGGACATGCTGTACTCCAAGCTCAAGGCGACGCGGCAGGAAGACTTCCTGGAAGCGATCTCCTTCAGCCGCACGCTGTCGCAGGGCGGCAAGCCGCAAACCAGCGTCGTCGCCACCGAGTACGGCCCCAATGGCGAGTTGCTCTACGGCAAGTACAACGGTGTCGACATCCGCTCGGAATCGCGCTTCGATCAGCTCTCCACCACCTTCACCCAACCCACCCTGACGCTGGAGCAAGACATCGGCGAATCGCTCAAACTCACCGCACGTGTGGGCCGCGCGACTTCGAAGTTCGACAACCCGATCCAGACCACCACCACCCTGGATGCGGCGAATGTGAATGGCTACGAGATCGACTTCCGCGCCAATGACCGCGCCCCCGCCATCACCTACCCCTTCAACCCCACGGACCCGAACGGCCCGCTGAAGATCCTGGGCGTGCCTGTGAATGCCAGCAGCATCACCAACTTCACGCCTAGCGAGATCCGCATCCGGCCACAGGGCGCAACCAATATCAACGATATCGCCCAAATTGACCTAGCCTGGGAGCTGATCCCCGACCGGCTCACCTTGACGGGCGGCCTGAACTACAAAAAGTTCAGCTTCAACACCTTCGAGTGGCGCCGCACAGTGGAGACCATGAACGTCCTGCCCGCAGGCGTCAACCAGGCCAGCTTGGTCACCACGCTCAATGGCTTCGGCAAGGGTCAGAACCTGCCGGCCGGCACCGCCACCTCCTGGCTGATTCCCGACCTGAACGCCATCGCCAGCGCCTACGACATCTACTGCAACTGCCTCAAGTCCGGTGCGGCCGGCGGCCCGGGTGACTTCACGCTCAGCTCCATCACCAACGGCAACGCGCGCGGCAATAACCGCGCCGTGGTGGAGACGGACACCGGCGGCTTCCTGCAAGCCGATTTCAACACCAAGCTGGCCGGTGTGCCCCTGCGCGGCAATGCCGGCGTGCGCTACGTCAAGACCAAGATGACGGCCGATGGCTACCTGGCCACCGCCGGCGGCACCGGTGTCTCCGCCGAAAACAGCTATAGCGACGTGCTGCCCGCGGTGAATTTGGCGGCCTCGCTGAGCAAGGACTTGATCTTGCGCGGCGCCGTGGCCAAGGTGATGTCTCGCCCGCAGCTGGGCAATCTGAGCCCGGGCGGCACGCTCAACACCACGGGCACGCTCTCCTACACCGGCGGCAACCCGCTGCTCAAACCCTTCCGCGCCACCACTTTTGACACCAGCCTGGAGTGGTATCACGAGAAGAATGCTTTTGTGGGTCTCGGCCTGTTCCAGAAGAACATCAAAACCTATATCCAGACCCTGCGCAGCAACATCCCCTACAGCCAGACCGGCTTGCCCATGGCCCTGCTGCCACCCGGCTTCACCGGCGAAGAGGTGTTCCAGGTCTCTGCGCCCATCAACACCGACGGCGGCAAACTCAGCGGCTATGAGCTGAACGTCCAGCAGCCCTTCAGCTTCCTGCCCGGCTGGGGCAAGAATTTCGGTGCGCTGCTGAACTACACCTATGTGAAATCCAAGATTCAGTATGTGGTGTCACCCACCAGCACGGCCACCATCACCGATGACTTGATCAATCTCTCGCCCAAGTCCTACAACGCCACGCTGTACTACGACGATGGCACCTTGAGCGCGCGCCTGTCGGGCTCGCAACGATCGAGTTATCTGACCCGCGTACCGGGCCAGAACAATAACGATGTGGAGGGGAAGAACCAGACCTTCAACGTTGACGTCTCGATCTCCTACAAGATCACGCCGCAGCTGGACGTGACCCTCGAGGGCGTGAACCTGACGAACCAGGCGAATGACCAATTCATCAGCCGGGCGCGTGACAGCGTGGTGGTCAACAACGTGACGGGGCGCGAATACCTGGTCGGCCTGCGCTACAAGTTCTGAGCGGCGTGATCGGCAAGCTGGCTCTGTCCGCAGCCCTGCTCTGCGGCGTGGCGCTCCCCGCCCACGCCCAGACGCTGGGCTTGCGGCTCATCTTGGTGGGCGACTCCACCATGGCGCCGCGCAGCGGCTACGGCAATGCCTTGTGCCAAAGCCTGGACCAACTCGCCTGCCTGAACCTCGCGCGCGGTGGCCGTAGCAGCAAGAGCTACCGTGCGGAAGGCTTGTGGGCCAGCGTGCTGACCTTGCTGCGCGAGGGCGGGCACTGTGATCTGGTTTTGATCCAGTTCGGCCATAACGATCAGCCCGGCAAGCCGAAGCGCTCGACCGACTTGGCCACGGAGTTCGGTCCGAACTTGACCGCCTATGTACAAGAGGCGCGCGCGCTCGGCGCCCACCCGGTGCTTTTGACGCCGCTGACGCGGCGCACCTTCGTGCAAGGCGAACTGCAGAATGATTTACGCCCATGGGCGCAAGCCACGCTGCATGTGGCCGCCACACTGGATGTGCCAGTGATTGACCTCAATGCCCTGAGTGCAGCCAGCGTGCAGGCCATGGGTCAGGCCGAGGCCGACACCCTGGCCATGGCGCCACCGCAGTTCGACCGCACCCATCTGGGCCGCAAAGGCGCGGCGCTGTTTGCCGGGCAAGTGCGGCAAGGCTTGCTGACGCTGCACCCTGAACTTCGCCCCGCACTCGCGGACGCCCCTTGAACTGGCTTGCATCCGCAGCATGGGGCCCGGCCCAGGGCCTTGGCTACCTGGCTTTCGTCTTTGGCATGGCCTGCTTTGCGCAGCGCGATGACCGGCGCTTCAAGCAGTTCATGGCCCTGGAGTGCGTAGCCTATGTCGGCCACTTCTGGCTGCTGGGCCAGCCTACCGCCGTGGCCAGCAGCCTGGTGTCCTTGGGGCGTTCGGCGGCGTCGCTGCGCAGCCGCTCGCCCTGGGTCGCTGCCTGCTTCATCGCACTCAGCATTGGGCTGGGCCTCTGGTTGCAAAGCGGTTGGCTGACGCTCTTGCCTATCGCAGCCTCCTGCATCGGCACCACGGCTTTGTTCTTTTTTCAGGGCTTGCCAATGCGGTTGCTGATGTTGATGGGCACCCTGCTTTGGCTCAGCAACAACCTGCTGGTGGGCTCCATCGGCGGCAGTTTATTGGAAGCCTGTATCGCTGGCACCAACCTCTGGACCATGGTACGCATGCGGCATTTGCAGCGTGCTCCACAGTCGCGCCACTAAGGGCGTGCCGTCTGTGGCTTGAGCCAGCGCGCGGCCCAGGCCTCATAGGCCGCCAGCGCCTTCAAGGGCCAGGTGCCAAACCAGGCATAGCCGTTGCGACGCTCCATGCTGATCTCATTCACATCGTCGTGAAGCGTCTTGTCTCGGTCACCAAACACGGGCTTGAGGCTGGCGGCATCGTAGTAGCGCGCCCACAGCGGGCCGGCGCCCGGTTTAGCAAGCAGGCGGCGGCCTTGGGTCTCATCCCCACGCAGCCATTGCACATCCGCCAGCGCCAGCGCGCGCAGAGTGGCCATGCCAGCCTCCACCGCTTGCTGGATCTCCGGCGAGGGCTCGGCTTGACGCATCAGGTAAAGCAAGGCCTCGACGCTTTCTCCGGTGCACAGCGACGCCGGCTCGTAGTTGCGCGCAGCCACCGGCGCCAAACTCAGCGCGTCATACTGCTGCGCCCAAATCGTCTTGCGGCCATGACGACTGATTTGTGAGGCCAACAAGAGCCCGATCGCACGCTGCTCGGCGGCCAAGGCTTGAGCCCGCAATGCGGCCGGCACAAAGGCCCATTCCTGCTGCCCCAGTCCCAGCTCGCCCAGCAACTCCGCCACTTCAACCACCGCGTTGTCATTCAAAGTGAGGGCATCGTGATAGCCGCCTTGCAGCGGCCACACCTGCGGCCATCCGCCATTGGGGAATTGCGCAGCCAGCAAGTAGGCCACGCCTTTGAGCGCACTGGCGCGATAGGTCCTGGCACTCGCATCGGGCAGCTGGGCCGCCACCTTGGCCAGAAAGCGGATCTCGGTGATGGTGGCATCGTTGTCGATGGTGCCCACATAGCTCCAACGCGGGTTCTCGGCCAGATCGAAGTCTCCGACCACAGCGCGCGGCGAGTTGTTGTCAGCCACATAGTCTTGCCCCAGCCGTCGCGGCGGGCGGTCACGTGGCTGGTTCTTGCCCCAGCCTCCTGCCGGGGTCTGAAAGCTCACGATGTTGTCCGCCACCAGGCGCGCTGCGGCGCCGGCATACCAACTCGGGGCCTGATTCAAGGGCATGGTTTTTTCAGCATGCCCCCCTTGCGGCGGCGCGGGTATAGCGATGCCAGCCGGCAAAGCAGCGCGTTCGGCAGCCAGCGCAGCACGGTCGATCTCACGCTGCTGCGTCGAGCGCGTCAGATAGGCGATCCATACCGCGCGCTGCCCCTCTGGCAAGGTGTCAATGCGCGCCGCCGTGAGCGATGCCGCCGGCACATTGACGCCAATCACCGCGGCTCGCGCTTGCGGCGCCAGCAGCACAATCAGTCCGACCAGATGGACAGCTAGCTTACACACCCGATTCATCTTGCGGCCTCATTCATGAGATCCATCATCGCCTCGGCAGGAATCACCGCCCCGCGGTGTTGGATCACCCGCGCGGCCAATCGATTGCCAAAGCAGGCCGACGCCAACGCCGACGACCCCAACAAGCGACGGCTGAGGTAACCCGCGGCAAAGGAGTCGCCGGCGGCCGTCGTGTCAACCACGGTATCCACGGCTTCGGTGGGCGCCTCCTGCCAAGCGGCTGCCGCGCGGCCGCGCACCAAGGTGGCAGCGGCGCCGCGCTTGATCAAGAGCTCCGGCGTGGGCAGCGCCTGTGCGGCCGCCACAGCGGCATCAAGGCCGGCATAGCCAAACAAGGCCTGGTGATCATCGGCTGTCACCAGGGCCATGCTGGCCAGGGCAAAGGCGCGCTCGAACACGGCTCGCGCCTGCGCCACATCGGGCCAGAGCCGAGGTCGGTAATTGTTATCAAACACCACCAGGGCGCCGCGCTCCCGCAGGGCTTGCATCAGGCTGAACAGGCGCTCCCGCCCCGCGGGCGGCAGGATGGCCAGGCTGATACCGCTCAGATAGAGCGCATCCCAACGGGCCACGCCTTGCTCCAGGGGGCTGGTTTCGCCATCGAAATAGGCTTTGGCAGCGCTGTGCTCGCGCCAATAGCTGAAGCTGCGCTCACCCCGCTCATCCACTTCAATCAAATACTGGCCCGGCAAGCGACCAGGGATCTGCAGCACGAGGTCCGTGCTCAGGCCATCGCCCACCCAACGCTGCAGCAATTTGGCGCTGAGCGGATCATCACCCACCGCCGTGGCGTAGTGGCAGCACAGGCCCTGGGCAGCGCCACAGCGCGCCAGATAGACCGCGGTATTGAAGGTGTCGCCGCCATAGCGCTGCGTGAGCGTGCCCAAGGCTTCGCCCTGCAGCTCCAGCATGCACTCGCCCACCATGGCCACATGTTGGATGCGACTCACGCGCTCGGCTTGCTTGTTGACCCCCATGCAATCACCTAGTTGTTTTGAAACGCTGTTTCGTTATTCTATTTGCGAATCTTGAAATTTCGGAACGGTAGTGACCCTGATGTCTTCACCTCCTGCACGCGGCCTCTTGCTCTTGACCGGCGCCGCCGGCAATTTGGGCCGCGTCTTGCGTGGTCCCTTGGCTCAGCTCTGCGGGCCCAAGGAGGATTACAAAGCCCTGCGCTGCAGTGATTTGCGCGCCGACCCCGCTTTGCCGGAATTGCAATGCTGCGATCTCGCTGACCGCGCCGCCACAGAACAACTGCTGCAAGATGTGGACGCCGTCGTCCACCTGGGGGGCGTGGCGATCGAGAGTCCGTTCGAGGGCATTTGCGATGCCAATATCCGCGGGGTCTTTCATCTGTACGAAGCGGCACGTTTGGCCGGCACCCGCCGCATCGTGTTCGCCAGCTCCAACCACACCACAGGCTGTACGCCCCAAGGCGAACACCTGGGCCCCAGCAGCCCCATACGCCCGGATGGCTACTACGGCGTCAGCAAGCTGTTCGGCGAAGCGATGGCGCAGCTGTACTGGGATCGTTACGGCATCGAAAGCGTGTGTCTGCGGCTGGGCTCGGTGACCGCTCAGCCCGAGGACCGCCGCGCCCTGTCCACCTGGCTCAGCCATGGCGATTTGTGGCGCTTGGTCCGCGCGGCCCTCCTCGCGCCTTCAAGCGGATGCCTGACGGTGTACGGGGTCTCAGCCAACACCGCCCGCTGGTGGAGCGAGCAGGGTTGGGAGCAGCTGGGCTACGCCCCCAAAGACAATGCCGAAGCATGGCGCAGCACCGTGCAAGACCTGTGCCCCGCCCCCGACACGCCCATGGCCCGCCTGCAAGGCGGCAGCTTCCTCGGCCTGGGCCCGTTTGCGCGAACACCATGAAGATCGACGTCTTCTGGTCAGGTCGCGCCCATCTGGCGGAAAGCCCCATTTGGTCAACCGCAGATGCCGCCTTCTACTGGGTGGACATCTATGCCGGGCAAGTGTGGCGCCATGATGGCGCCGCACAGGCGGCGCGTTATTGGCAACTGGATCAGGACGTCGGGTGCATCGCCCTGCGCGCCGGCGGCGGGCTGCTGGCCGCCCTGCGCGATGGTGTCTATGCCCTGCAATTGCATGAAGACGGCAGCCACCACGCCAGCCTGGTCGCCGCAGCCGCCCATGGGAGCAGCATGCGTTTCAATGACGGTCGCTGCGATCGCCAAGGGCGCTTCTGGGTCGGCAGCATGGCCGACCGACAAGCCGCCACTCCCGACTTTGGCTGTTTGGCGCGCCTGAGCACGGCGCTTGAGCCTGGAGGCCCTTGGCGGCAACCGCTGAAGACATCCATGCGCATTCCCAATGGCCTGGGGTTCAGCCCGGATGGCCGGCGCCTGTACTTCAGCGACTCGCATGCCTCACAGGCCCAGGTCTGGCGCTGCGACTACGAGCCCGAGAGCGGGACAGCTGGCGAGCCCAGGCTCTTCATTGAGGCCCTGGCGACTGGCCGGCCCGATGGGGCCGCGGTGGACATCGAAGGCGGCTACTGGATTTGCGCCAACGACGGGGCCGCTGTCTTGCGTTACACACCCTCAGGCCGCCTGGACAGGCACATCGGCCTGCCCGTGCGCAAGCCCACCATGTGCGCTTTCGGCGGCAGTGATCTCGCCACGCTGCTGATCACCTCCATGCGTCCGGCCGACCAAGCCACTGAACTCGACGGGGCCTTGCTGGCGATCCGCCCGGGCATCGCCGGCCTGGCCGAGACGCCCTGGCAGCCGCTCCATGCGGCCCCCTGAAACCTTGCAAGCCCCACCATGAACGCGCCCCCCCTCTACCTTCGCATGCACCCCAGCGATAACGTCGCCATCGTGGCCAACGACGGCGGGCTCGCCGCCGGCATGCGCTTTGCAGATGGGATCGTCTTGCTGGAGAGCATCCCTCAAGGTCACAAATTGGCCCTGCAAGCCATTGCCGCAGGCCAAGCCGTGCTGCGCTACGGCGTACGCATCGGCATCGCCAAAGAGGACATCGCCGCCGGGGCCTGGGTGCATGAACAACGATTGCTCATGCCCGATGCCCCCTCGCTCGACACGCTGCCGACTTGCCAGCCAATCACCACGCCACTGCCTGCGCTGACGGGCTACAGCTTCCAGGGCTACCGCAATGCCGATGGCACGGTGGGCACGCGCAATATCCTGGCCATTTCCAGCACGGTGCAGTGCGTGGCCGGCGTGCTGGATGTGGCCATCCAACGCATCAAGACCGAATTGCTGCCGATGTACCCGCAGGTAGACGATGTGGTGGCGCTCGAACATGCCTACGGCTGCGGAGTGGCCATCGATGCGCCGGGCGCCGAGATCCCCATCCGCACCTTGCGCCATCTGGCCCTGAATCCGAACTTCGGCGGCGAGGTGATGCTGGTCTCCTTGGGTTGCGAAAAGCTGCAGCCCGAGCGCTTGCTGCCGCCCGGTAGCCTGCCCATCCAGGCCATGGGCGCCGAGTCCAAATCCCAGCTGCGCCTGCAAGATCCTGCGCACCAGGGCTTTCAGGCCATGCTGCAAGCCATCATCGAGCAGGCTCATCATCACTTGCAGCGGCTCAACCAGCGCCGCCGGGAAACCGTGCCGGCCTCAGCACTGATCGTGGGCGTGCAGTGTGGGGGCAGCGATGCCTTTTCCGGCCTGACCGCGAACCCGGCCGTCGGCTTTTGTACCGACTTGCTGGTGCGCGCTGGCGCCACCGTGCTGTTCTCCGAGGTGACCGAGGTACGCGACGCGGCCGATCAACTCTGCGCCCGCGCCAGCAGCCCCGAGGTCGCGCAGGCCATACGCCGAGAGATGGCCTGGTACGACGCCTATCTGCAGCGCGGCGGCGCTGATCGCAGCGCCAACACCACCCCGGGCAATAAGCAAGGCGGCTTGTCCAATATCGTCGAGAAAGCCATGGGGTCCATCGTCAAGTCAGGCACTGCATCCATCGCCGGCGTATTGGCCCCTGGCGAGCGGGTGCATGGCCAAGCAGCGCGCGGCCTGCTGTTTGCTGCCACACCGGCCAGCGACTTCATCTGCGGCACCTTGCAACTGGCCGCCGGCATGAATCTGCACGTCTTCACCACGGGGCGCGGCACACCCTACGGCCTGGCCGCCTGCCCGGTACTCAAGGTCGCAACTCGCAGCGAGTTGGCCCAGCGCTGGCACGATTTGATGGACCTGGACGCGGGCCGCATCGCCACCGGCGAGGCCAGCCTCGAAGACATGGGCTGGCAGCTCTTTCACTTGCTACTCGATGTCGCCAGCGGCAAACGCACATGGTCCGAGCACTGGGGCCTGCACAACGCACTGGTGCTGTTCAACCCCGCCCCCGTCACCTGAAACCGAGTCCTGCCATGCACCCCTCCGAACTCAAGCACCATCTGGCCTCCGGCCTGCTGTCCTTCCCCCTCACCGACTTCGATGCACAACTGGCCTTCGATGCACGCAGCTATGCCGCGCGACTGGAGTGGTTGATGCCCTATGGCGCCAGCGTTCTGTTCGCAGCCGGTGGCACGGGGGAGTTTTTCTCGCTGGAGCCCATCGAATACAGCGCGGTGGTACGCACGGCCGCTGAAACCTGCCGGGGCAGTGTCCCCATCGTCGCGGGGGCGGGCGGCGGCACCACACTGGCCATCCGCTACGCCCAAGAAGCTGAGCGCTGCGGTGCACAGGGCATTCTGCTCTTGCCGCATTACCTGACGGAAGCCAGCCAAGACGGGCTGGTCGAGCATGTCGCCGCCGTCTGCGCCAGCGTCCAGCTAGGCGTCATCGTCTACAACCGCGGCGCCTGCAAACTCAGCGCGGAGTCACTGGCGCGTCTGGCCGAACGCTGCCCCAATCTGATCGGCTTCAAGGATGGCTTGGGGGACATCGAACGCATGGTGGCCATCCGCCAGCGCCTGGGTGATCGCTTCGCCTATCTGGGGGGCCTGCCCACCGCCGAGGTCTATGCCAATGCCTATCGGGCCTTGGGTGTGCCGGTGTATTCATCGGCCGTCTTCAACTTCATTCCACGCACCGCGATGGCGTTCTACCAAGCCTACGTCAGCAATGACCAAGCCACCGTGTCCCGACTGCTGGATCAGTTTTTCCTGCCCTATCTCGAGATCCGCAATCGCGGCGAAGGCTATGCCGTCAGCATCGTCAAAGCCGGCGCCACCTTGGTGGGCCACAGCGCCGGACCGGTGCGACCGCCGCTCTCAGACCTCAAGCCCGCTGAAACCGAGGCGCTGCGCGAGCTGATCCACCGTCTGGGACCGCAGTAAGCAGCGCTTGGCTCGGCGCCTGCCTCTGCACCTGAGCGGCATTTGAAATCGGCGCACCGCCAACACAGTCGCAGCAGAAGCAGTAGCCACAAAAGAAAAGGCGCCGAAGCGCCTTTTCTTGTTGACGACCCTCAGGGGTCGGCATGCCCGGCTTGATCAGGCCAAGAGCATGGCATTGACACGGCGCACATAGGCGGCCGGGTCTTCCAGGTGGCCACCTTCGGCCAGCACAGCCTGATC
Organism: uncultured Roseateles sp.; assembly: GCF_945956965.1. Taxonomy (GTDB): domain Bacteria; phylum Pseudomonadota; class Gammaproteobacteria; order Burkholderiales; family Burkholderiaceae_C; genus Paucibacter_A. The sequence continues at coordinate 6,943 of NZ_CAMFJS010000014.1, read as the reverse complement.
AAACAGCACGTTAGCCAAGTCATCGAACTGGGCCGAGGCTTCCAGCTTCTTGACCAGGGCGTGCTCGGCGTTGATTTCCAGCGTCGGCAGCGAGGTGGGCGCGGCTTGGCCGGCTTGCTTCATCAGGCGGGCCAGGTGGCCACTCATATCGCCCTCTTCCACCACGATACAGGCGGGCGAGTCGACCAAGCGGGTCGACACGCGCACATCCTTGGCACGGCTCTTCAGCGCTTCCTTCAGGCGGTCCAGCAGGGGCTTGAAGGTTTCGGCGGCTTCTTCGGCCTTCTTCTTCTCGTCCTCGTCTTGCAGCTTGCCCAGGTCGATGGCGCCCTTGGCGACGGACTGCAGGGGCTTGCCTTCGAACTCGTACAGATGCGAGAGCATCCACTCGTCAACGCGGTCGGTCAGCAGCAGCACCTCGATGCCCTTTTTGCGGAAGATCTCCAGCTGCGGGCTGTTCTTGGCGGCGCTGAGCGAATCAGCGGTGATGTAGTAGATCGCTTCTTGATCTTCCTTGGCGCGCTTGACATAGTCGGCCAGGGACACGCCCTCATCGGCATGGGTCGAAGCAAAACGGAACAGCTTGGCCAGACGCTCTTGATTCTGGTGGTCTTCGCCAATGCCTTCCTTGAGCACCGAGCCGAAGTCCTTCCAGAACTCCGCGTACTTGGCGCGCTCGGCAGCGTCCTCGCTGTCCGCCAGCGACTCCAACATGCCCAGCACCCGCTTGGTCGAGCCTTCGCGGATGGCCTTCACATCGCGGCTTTCCTGCAGCAGTTCACGGCTGACGTTCAGCGGCAGATCAGCCGAGTCGATCACGCCCTTGACGAAGCGCAGGTAGACCGGCATCAGCGCCTCGGCGTCGTCCATGATGAAGACGCGCTTGACGTAGAGCTTGACGCCACCACGCTTGTCGCGGTTCCACAGGTCGAAGGGGGCCTTCTTGGGGATGTAGAGCAGCTGGGTGTATTCGCTGCGGCCTTCCACGCGGTTGTGGGTGTGGGCCAGCGGCGCCTCGGTGTCGTAGCTGATCTGCTTGTAGAACTCGTCGTACTGCTCTTGCGTGACTTCGCTCTTGGAACGCGACCACAGGGCCGAGGCCTTGTTGACCGACTCCCACTCGTCCTTCAGCACCTGCTTGGCAGCTTCGGCATCCCATTCTTCCTTGCGCATCAAGATGGGCAAGGAGATGTGGTCGGAGTACTTGCTGATGACGGACTTCAGGCGCCAGGTCTTGAGGAACTCGTCCTCACCTTCGCGCAGATGCAGGATCACATCGGTGCCGCGGCCGGCCTTGGTGATGGTCTCGACTTCATAGTCGCCGGTGCCTTCCGAGGTCCAGCGAACGCCCGCTTCGGCGGCCACGCCGGCGCGGCGGGTTTCCACCGTGATGCGGTCGGCCACGATGAAGCCCGAGTAGAAGCCCACGCCGAATTGGCCGATCAGGTTGGCGTCCTTTTTCTGGTCGCCTTCCAGTTTGGCCATGAATTCGCGGGTGCCGCTCTTGGCGATGGTGCCGAGGTGGGCAATCGCCTCTTCCTCGCTCATGCCGATGCCGTTGTCGCTGATGGTGACGGTGCGGGCGGCTTCGTCGAAGGAAACGCGCACCTCCAGGTTCGGCGTGTCTTCAAACAGCGTGGCATTGTCCAGCGCCTCGAAGCGCAGCTTGTCGCAAGCGTCAGAGGCGTTGGACACCAACTCGCGCAGGAAGATTTCCTTGTTGGAATAGAGCGAATGGGTGACGAGGTGCAGGATCTGCTTGACCTCGGCCTGGAAGGCATGGGTTTGCTTTGTCATGGCTGATCGTTGTTCGAAAAAGTGGCTCAATGGAGGCAACCCGAGAAAGTGCCTCCTGCGCCACGCCAGTTGGGGGCGCGAGCAGGCAATTCAAGAGGGCGAATTGCGCGCAGAGCGCTGCGGGCTCATGCCGGGCAGCACCGGAACGGCAGCGGGGCAATTTGGCGCAGGACAGAAGCCGCGCAGGCGATGCGATGCGAACGCCCCGCAGCGCCCGGCCGCCTGACTTGGCCGATCAGTCGCTCAGTACGACAAGCTGTGCTTGGCCACATCCACCCTGAGCAAGGCCTTGCTCAAGGCGCCGCAGGCGGCACGCGCATAGTCCAGCGCCAGCGCGGCATCGTTGAAGGCCACCGGGCCCATGGCGGCGGCCACGGCGACGATCTTGTCGGCAATCAGCACCTTGCCCGAGCCTCGCATGGGCACGCACTCGTATTTGACGAACTGCTCGTCCAGCCACGCCCGGGCCGCATCGAAGGAGAGCACCTCGTTCGCGTCGACCTGAAGGTCAAACTCCTGGCCCGGCCCAAAAACGACTTTGACGCTGCTGTGCATGCTTCACTCCTGCGCTGCTGTGCTGGCTTGATTCTGCCGTATCAGGCGCGACTTGCCTTGACGGCGTTGCTCAGCACTTCCAGCACTTCCAGCGAATCGTCCCAACCCAGGCAGGCGTCGGTGATGCTCTTGCCGTACTCCAGCTTGGAAGGGTCGTCCTTGCCGGGGCTGAACTTCTGCGCGCCGTCGTGCAGATGGCTTTCCACCATCAGCCCGAAGATGCTCTTGCTGCCCGCGCCCATCTGCGCGGCCACATCGCGCGCCACATCGAGCTGGCGTTGATGCTGCTTGGAGCTGTTGGCGTGCGAGCAATCCACCATCAGCGTGGTGTCGAGCTTGGCGGCGGCCAGTTCCTTGCAGGCGGCGGCCACGCTCTCGGCGTCGTAATTGGGCGCCTTGTTGCCGCCGCGCAGGATGACGTGGCAGTCCTTATTGCCATTGGTCTCGACGATGGCGACCTGTCCGTTCTTGTGCACCGACAAGAAGTGGTGCGGGCGCGCCGCGGCCTGGATCGCATCGGTGGCGATCTTGATATTGCCGTCGGTGCCATTCTTGAAGCCGATGGGCGCCGACAAGCCCGAGGCCAGCTCGCGGTGCACCTGGCTTTCGGTGGTGCGCGCTCCGATGGCGCCCCAGCTGATCAGGTCGCCGATGTACTGGGGCGAGATCACGTCCAGGAATTCCGAGCCCGCCGGCACACCCATGCGGTTGATCTCCAACAGCAGCTGGCGGGCGATGCGCAGGCCTTCGTCGATGCGGTAGCTTTCGTCGAGGTAGGGGTCGTTGATCAAGCCCTTCCAGCCCACCGTGGTGCGGGGTTTTTCGAAGTAGACGCGCATCACGATCTCCAGCGTGTCGGCGTACTTCTCGCGCTGCACCGCCAGGCGGCGGGCGTACTCCACGGCGGCGGCCGGGTCGTGAATGGAGCAGGGGCCGATGACGATCAGCAGGCGGTCGTCCTTGCGGCTCATGATGTCGCGAATTCGCTTGCGGGTGCCGCTGATGAGCTTTTCCATCGGCGTGCCACTGATCGGGAAAAAGCGGATCAGATGCTCGGGCGGCGGCAGCGGCGTCACATCGCGGATGCGCTGGTCATCGGTCTGGCTGGTCTTGTCTTGCGGCGAGTACCAACGTTCGGTTTCCACGGGCTTGCTGGCGTTCTTGGCATTCATGCTTGTTCGTTCTCTTGGGAAGGATGGACGAAAAAAAACCGCCTGGGGCTGGGTGCCCGGCGGTTTGCTTGAGATTCGCTGCGCTACTTGTGGTTCACGCTATCGCCTCTGTCGCCGCCGGTGCGGTTGCAGAAATACCAAAAGCTAAAAAAGGCGAAGCGCGAATTCATGGGCTTGAATGTAGCACGGCGGAATGACAGGCCGCTCAAGTCGATCAGGCCGTGCCGCCGACGGTCAGGCCGTCGATGCGCAGCGTGGGCTGGCCCACACCCACAGGCACGCTCTGACCCTCTTTGCCGCACACGCCCACACCGGTGTCGAGCTGCATATCGTTGCCAATCATGGAGACGCGGGTCAGCGCCTCGGGGCCGCTGCCGATGATGGTGGCGCCCTTGACGGGGTACTGGATCTTGCCGTTCTCGACCCAGAAGGCTTCGCTGGCGGAGAAGACAAACTTGCCGGATGTGATATCCACCTGGCCGCCACCGAAGTTGCTGGCGTAAATGCCCTTCTTGATGCTGGCGATGATTTCCTGCGGATCCTTGTCGCCGCCGAGCATGTAGGTGTTGGTCATGCGCGGCATGGGCACATGGGCATAGCTTTCGCGGCGGCCGTTGCCGGTGGGCGCCACCTTCATCAGGCGCGCATTCATCGCATCCTGGATATAGCCCTTCAGGATGCCGTCTTCGATCAGCACATTGCGCTGCGAGGCGCAGCCCTCATCGTCCACATTCATGGAGCCGCGGCGATCCGGCAGAGTGCCGTCGTCCAGCACCGTGACGCCCTTGGCCGCCACGCGTTGGCCGATGCGGCCGGCAAAGGCGCTTGAGCCCTTGCGGTTGAAGTCGCCCTCCAGACCGTGGCCAACGGCTTCGTGCAGCAGCACGCCGGGCCAGCCCGGGCCAAGCACCACGGTCATTTCGCCGGCCGGGGCCGGGCGTGATTCCAGATTGGTCAGCGCAGCGGTGACGGCTTGCTCCACATAGCTGGCAATCATCTCGTCGGTGAAATAGGCCAGGCCGAAACGGCCACCGCCGCCGCCCGAGCCGACTTCGCGGCGGCCATTGCTCTCGGCAATCACCGTCACGCTCAAGCGCACCAGCGGGCGCACGTCGGCAGCCAAAGTGCCGTCGGCGCGGGCCACCAAAACCACCTCATGTTCGGCGGCCAAGCCGGCCATCACCTGCGCCACGCGCGGGTCCTTGGCGCGGGCCATGCGCTCGGTGCGCTCCAGCAGGGCCACCTTCTCGGCGCTGTCCAGGCTGGCGATGGGGTCGGTCATACCGTACAGCGCGCGGCTGCCGGCCACGGTGGGGTTGGACGGCACCTTGACGCGGCGGCTTTGGCCGGCGGCGGCGATGGAGCGCACCGTCAGCGCGGCGTCCAGAATGGCGGCCTCGGAGATGTCGTCCGAGTAAGCGAACGCGGTCTTCTCGCCGGCGACGGCGCGCACGCCCACGCCTTGATCGATGCTGAAGCTGCCGCTTTTGACAATGCCCTCTTCCAAGCTCCAGCCCTCGGCGCGGGTGGTCTGGAAATACAGGTCGGCATCGTCGACCTTGTGTTCGGTGATCAGCCGCAACGCCTTGTTGAGCACGGCATCGCCCAGGCCATAAGGCTCAAGCAGTTGGCTGCGGGCTGTTACCAGGCGGGCAAGAGTAGGTTCGCGCGAAATCATCCCGGCATTGTAGAAGCGCGCTCAAGACCTTTGACTTCACCGGTGAAGGCCCGCGCCAGGGCATCGAAGACCAGGCGCAGGCGCGGCGTGTCGCGCAGCTCGCGGTGCGCCGTCAGCCACAAGGGCAGCGGCGGCACCGCAATCTCGGGCAGCACGCGCAGCAGCGCTTCATCACGCGCGGCCAAGGCCTGCGGGCCGACCGCAATGCCCATGCCGGCGCGCATGCATTCCCAGGCCACCAACTGGTTGTCGCAACGGAAACCAAAGAACTCACGCCCGAGCTGAAAGCCCGCCTGCGCGAAGCCGCGCAGCATCAGATCAGACTGGTCATAGCCCAGCCATTGATGCGTCAGCAAATTGCCCGCCTCGGGCCGGCCGTAGCGGGCGATGTAGTCGCGATGGACGTAAAAGCCCAGCGGCCAGTCACCCAGCTTGCGGGCCACCAAGGTCGGCTGCTCGGGGCGGAACATGCGCAGGGCGATGTCGGCGCTGCGCTCCAGCAAATTGGCCACTTGGTCGCTGGCCACCAACTCGATCTGGATCTCCGGGTGCTGGCGCCGCAAGTCCAGCAACACCGGCGGCAGGAAGTGATGGCTGACGATCTCGCTGGCCGTCAGCCGCACCGTGCCGGCCAGAGATTGATCACGCGCGGCCAAGGTCAGGCTGAGTTCGCGCGCGCCTTCGCGCATGCGCTGAGCGGCGGGTAGCAAGGCCTCGCCCGCCGCCGTCAGGCGCAGGCCGCGGGCGTGGCGCTCAAACAGGGTCTGGCCCAGGGCCGCTTCCAGCGCCGCCAATTGCCGGCTCAGCGTGGGCTGGCTTTGCCCCAGCTGCGGGGCGGCCCGGTTGAGCGAGCCGGCCTCCGCCAAGGCCAGAAACACCTGCAGCAAAGACCAATCCAGGGCTTGATTCATGACGGAATTATCAATTCATTTACGCATATCTCTAATTCACCAAACGCCCTTCTGCATAGCTCCACTTTTTCGCACACTGCAGCCATTGACTACCCAAGAAGGCTCGCCATGAGCAAGAACACCGTCCTCATCCTCGGCGCCGCCGGCCGCGCCGGCCAGGCCTTCGCCCAGGCTTTTGCCCAAGCCGGCTGGCAGGTGCTGGCCCAGGCCCGCAAACCCTTGCCGGCCGCGCTGACGGCCCTGCCCCAGATCCAGCCCTTGCGTTGCGATGCCAGCGACAGCGCCACGCTGCTACAGCTGGCCAAGCAGGCGGCCGGAGAGGTGCCGGTGGTCGTCAATGCCCTCAACCCGCCCTATCACCGCTGGGACGAGTTGCTGCCGCCGCTGGCAGCCAGCGCCCAATCGACCGCCCTGGCCCTGGGCGCCATGCTGATGCTGCCGGGCAATGTCTACAACTTCGGCCGAGAACTGCCGGCGCAGCTGACGCTGGCCACACCAGAGCGGCCGGACACGCCTAAAGCCCGCCTGCGCATCGCCCTGGAAGCGCAAATGTCCGCGGCAGCGGCCCAGGGCCTGGACTCGGTGGTGCTGCGTGCGGGCGACTTCTTTGGCGGCACGGGCAGCGGCACCTGGTTCGATTTGGCACTGACAAGCAAGCTCAGCCAAGGCGTTTTCGTCTACCCCGGCGCGCTCAACCACGTTCATGCCTGGGCCTATCTGCCCGACTTAGCCCAGGCCTTTGTGCAGGTGGCGGCGTGGCGGGCGCAACTGCGCGGCCACCATCGCCTGCATTTCGCCGGTCATGCCGTCGAGGGTCAGGTCTTGCTAGA
>NZ_CAMFJS010000013.1 GCF_945956965.1 uncultured Roseateles sp. | reverse complement strand
GCCTATCTGGAAGATAAGCGATAGACCGTGTCCGGAGATTCAGGGGGCTATCTCAAAACACAGAATTGGGTGGCACTCCCCCAACGTAGGGGCAAGCATCTTGGATAGCTGCTCACTCACCCGTTCCTCCTTGTTTAGCAGTACCTGCAATTCCGGCAGACACCGGAGTGATCGCACATGGCAAAGGAACTGTGAAGCGACTAAGTCGATTGCAACTCGGCCGTCATTTGCGACAAGGCCGCCTCTTTCAAGAGCAAGCAGAAAGCTGGCATGCAAAGCACCGGACTCAATTCGAACAATTGGCCTTTTGTCTACGATCTCGCCGACCAATCGGGCAAAGCGAGTACACGAGTCCAGTTCAGCAGCGTTGGCAGAAGCGATTGCAGGCGGCAGCAAGTTCCTCGCTTCAGGACAATGCCACTGAACTCGGTCGTAGCGATTTGCCCTACTCGACGACTTTTGCAATGGAACCGCGTGTCGAGGGCAGACCCAGACACCTGGATACTGGTGATCCATGTGCCAATAGGTCCATCCAAAGAGTTTACGATCCTCTTGAATGCATGGCAGACAGGCTTTAAGCGGGTGAAAAACCTTGGGGCCAGCACTAGCAGCGATCAGCCTTCGGCGTACGCGGGCCTCTGAGCCGCCCCCCAATGCGCCAGCGTAAGCCCGCTCACGCGACTCTGAGAGAAACGGTCTGTAGAAGCGTAAAAGCGTTCGATCCAGGCTCACCGACAGCACATCACCAAGCTGGCCTCCGGTGCTAGCCACTAGCTCATCCAAGTTGCCCGGCAAATCGTGCTGATACCCCCTCCGGTCATGCCCGAAAAGGGCCCTTGCCGTCTGCTCAGCCCGCCGGTGCCCCCAAAACGCATGCTGCCGCGTCACAAGGCTGTGAAGCGTTTCACCCGGAAGCCAATGCAGCAAGCCCATCCATGGGCTGAATCTGCCCGCACTCGCTCTGTGCCTGTCTACGCAGCCACAGGCTACTTCGCCAGGCCGCGCCGATGCTGATGCCTTGTTCACGACTTTAATAGTCTGTTTACGACTCTAATAGCCAAGAACAGGTCTTGAATTGACAAGTCACGCCCCTATAATTCGATTGCTAGCACTCGCGCCCCGCGAGTGCTAACGACTCAAAATTCAGCGCAGCCGAGACTTTGCTCGGCTGTTGCTTTGTTGTCAGCCCTGACCAATATCTCAAGGAGATGTGATGAACCTGCGTCCTCTGCACGATCGCGTGATCGTTAAGCGCCTCGAACAAGAAACCAAGACTGCCTCGGGCATCTTCATTCCTGACGCCGCCGCTGAGAAGCCGGACCAAGGCGAAGTGCTGGCTGTCGGTAACGGCAAGCGCAATGACCGTGGCGACCTGATCGCCCTGAACGTCAAGGTCGGTGACCGCGTTCTGTTCGGCAAGTACTCGGGCCAGACCGTCAAGGTCGATGGCAATGAACTGCTGGTGATGCGCGAAGAAGACCTCTTCGCCGTTGTTGAGAAATAAAGCTACTGCGCGACGCGCTGGCGTCGTTGGACGGTGCTCGGAATCCTCACGTGCAGGAAGCACGTTCCGGTTCCTGCACTCCGTCCGCCTAGCCAGCACGCCGCTCGCTACGCTTTCTTTCTCAACAACTGATTGTTAAAGAGAGCGTAGTCCTTATTCACGAATTTGGAGAATTTTCATGGCAGCAAAAGACGTAGTTTTCGGCGGCGAAGCCCGCGCACGCATGGTTGAAGGCGTGAACATCTTGGCCAATGCGGTCAAGGTGACCCTGGGCCCCAAGGGCCGCAATGTGGTGCTGGAGCGCTCGTACGGCGCCCCGACCGTGACCAAGGACGGTGTGTCCGTGGCCAAGGAAATCGAGCTGAAAGACAAGCTGCAGAACATGGGCGCGCAGATGGTCAAGGAAGTTGCTTCCAAGACTTCTGACAACGCCGGTGACGGCACCACCACCGCTACCGTGCTGGCTCAAGCCATCGTGCGCGAAGGCATGAAGTACGTGGCCGCCGGCATGAACCCGATGGACCTGAAGCGCGGTATCGACAAGGCTGTTGCAGCCCTGGTTGCCGAGCTGAAGAAGGCTTCGAAGGCCACCACCACCTCCAAGGAAATCGCTCAAGTCGGCTCGATCTCGGCCAATAGCGATGAGTCGATCGGCAAGATCATTGCTGACGCCATGGACAAGGTCGGCAAGGAAGGCGTCATCACCGTCGAAGACGGCAAGTCGCTGGACAACGAGCTGGACGTCGTCGAAGGCATGCAATTCGACCGCGGCTACCTGAGCCCTTACTTCATCAACAACCCTGAGAAGCAAGCCTCGCTGCTGGACAATCCTTTCGTGCTGCTGTACGACAAGAAGATCTCCAACATCCGTGACCTGCTGCCCACGCTGGAGCAAGTGGCCAAGTCGGGCCGCCCGCTGCTGATCATTGCTGAAGATGTGGACGGCGAAGCGCTGGCGACCCTGGTGGTCAACACCATCCGCGGCATCCTGAAGGTTGTGGCTGTGAAGGCTCCTGGCTTCGGCGACCGCCGCAAGGCCATGCTGGAAGACATCGCCATCCTGACCGGCGGCAAGGTCATCGCCGAAGAAGTCGGCCTGACTCTGGAGAAGGTCACTCTGGCCGATCTGGGCCAAGCCAAGCGCGTCGAAGTGGGCAAGGAAAACACCACCATCATCGACGGCCTGGGCGCTGCAGCTGACATCGAAGCTCGCGTCAAGCAAGTGCGTATTCAGATCGAAGAAGCGACCAGCGACTACGACCGTGAAAAGCTGCAAGAGCGTGTGGCCAAGCTGGCCGGCGGTGTTGCACTGATCAAGGTTGGCGCTGCCACCGAAGTCGAAATGAAGGAAAAGAAGGCCCGCGTTGAAGACGCCCTGCACGCCACTCGCGCTGCTGTGGAAGAAGGCATCGTGGCCGGTGGTGGCGTGGCTCTGCTGCGTGCCAAGCAAGCTGCAGGCAAGATTGAAGGCGCCAACGCCGATCAAGACGCCGGCATCAAGCTGGTGCTGCGCGCCATCGAAGCTCCCCTGCGCGAAATCGTCTTCAACGCCGGTGGCGAGGCTTCGGTCGTTGTCAACGCCGTGCTGAACGGTTCGGGCAACTACGGCTTCAACGCCGCCAACGACACCTATGGCGACATGATCGAAATGGGTATCCTGGACCCGACCAAGGTGACGCGTACTGCACTGCAGAACGCCGCTTCTGTGGCTTCGCTGATGCTGACGACCGAGTGCATGGTCGCCGAGACACCGAAGGAAGAAGCAGCCGGCGGCGGCATGCCTGGTGGCATGGGCGGCATGGGCGGCATGGGCGATATGGGCATGTAAAGCCAGCGCCAGGGCCGGGTCAAGCTGCTTGCAGCAAGACCTGACCCTCAGCCTTGTTTGCCAAGAAGGGCCGCAGCAATGCGGCCCTTTTTTATTACCCGGCGCTTGCCGGCGCAATGCCACCCGATCAGGGGGATCCCCCACAAAGCAAGGCCGGCGCGGCTGTAGCCGCCGCCATAATGCGCTCTTACTCGCCCAAGCCGATTCATGCCCGCCATCACCCTGAACGACATCCTGGAAGACGCCCACGCGCAACTGCCGGGCCTGAGTCGCGCGCTGTTCAACAGCATTCAGGATGAACTCAAGGCCAAGCCGCAGCACTTCTTGCTGCAGGATCCCTGGCGGCGTTTGCAGCACAGCTTCATGGCGGATTTCGAGTCCTCGCTGCGCACTCTGCTCGACCCTCGCAATATCAGTGAAGCGCCTTTGCAAGCGCCCTCCATGGCCAGCCTGAACAGCTTGAGCTTGGTAGATGAACGCCAAGCCCTGCAAGACGTGGCCATCGCCCATGTGATCAACACGGTGGAGCAGCAATGCCTGCCGGAGTTGCATCAGCTCGGCAACTTCTTCGCCGCCCTGCGTGGCACGGCGCGCGCACGCAAGAATGACAACCCGCTGCGCCCAGGCCTATTTGCCCAGGCTTTGCTGGCGGCGTTTTCCAGTTTTGACTTCGATCCCGAGCGCCGCTACGGCCTGATGCAAGCCGCCGCCACGCCGCTGGCCGAAGGCCTGCATCGGCTTTACGCCCAGCTGTGCGCCAAGCTGCGCGCCGCCGAGGTGGGCGATCTGCTGATCAGCCACGCCTCCAAGATTCAGGACAAGAACGCAGATCTGCGCTTCATCGAAGCCCGCCGCATCACCGAGCCTGCCACCCTGGACGGGCTGGCACGGCGCGTGCATCAGCGCAATACCCAGGCGGCCGGACTGGACGGCAGCGGCGCGGCGGAGCCTGTGTTCATCAAGGTCGGTGGCCGCGATTTGCTGAGCCGCTTGTACGAGCAAATACTGGCCGACCCGCGCCTGCTGCCGCCACTCAAGGCCTTGCTGGCCCGCCTGCAGGTGGCCGTGGTGCGCCTGTCCCGCACCGACACCAGCCTGCTGCATCGCCAAGACCACCCGACCTGGCGCCTACTCAATCGCGTGGCCGCCCACGGCATGGCGTTTGAGCGCCCCGACGACGAGGCGCTGCAAAGCTTTTTGCAATTCATGGACGGCGAGTTGCCGCTCTTGATCGACAGCCCCACGATCAGCGCCGCCTTGTTTCAAACGGTGCTGGACCACGTTGATGCTCACATCAGCACCCAGGTGCAGCAATGCAGCAAAGGCAGCGTTCAAGCCCTGGCTTCGCTGGAACGCGAGCAAAGCCGCAGCGAATGGCTGCAACTGCTGAACGAACAGATCCGCGCACAAATCGTTGGGGCGCCGCTGGGCCCACGCCTGCTGCTCTTCTTGCAAACCCAATGGCCCAAGGTGATCACCCAGGCCATGGTGACGCATGGCCCCGACGCTGAACCGGTGACGGCCTGGATCGAATGGGTCGATCGCCTGCTCGACAGCCTGCGCGAGTTGCCCGCCGAGGCCGACCGCATCGCCTTGCGGCAAAAGCTGCCCGCGCTGATCGACGGCTTCCGCCAAGGGTGCGAAAGCATTGGTCTGGCGCAAAGCGCCAGCGACCCGGTGCTGCAAGAGCTGATGCAGTTGCACGGCCGCATCCTGCGCGGCCTGCCCGCCCTGCCACCCGGCTACAAGCTGCCAGCACAAGCCGCGTCCCAGGACGATGGCCATCAGGCGCCAACGCCCGAGGCGCAGCTGACCCGCTTGCTGGAAGAGCGCGAATCACGCCAGCCCGATCACTGGACCAATACCAAGGTCGACCGCGGCCAGTTGCCTACCGTGCCGGTGCAGCTTTACGACCAACCCGCCTCCGCACTGGCCAAGGCCGCCGTGGCCGCCTGGATGGAAGGCCTGCAGGTGGGCAATTGGTACCACTTGTTCAGCCAGGGCGAATGGCTGACCGCCCAGGTTGCCTGGGTCAGCGAGAGCCAGCAGTTCTATTTGCTGGTCGGCCAAGACCCCGAGGAGCGCCGCTCGCTCACCCGCGGCGCGATCGAGAAGCTGCTGGCCAACGGCCTGATCACCATCCTGGATGAAAGCAGCCTGGTGCAACGCGCCGTCGATACCTTGATGCAAGATCTGGACGAAGGTGGCGGCTGAAGTGTTGCTGCGCCGCTTCGGCTGGCTGGCTTCGATTTGTGTCTTGGTGGCTTTGCCCGCAGCGGCACAGTCCGAGCCCGAGAACAGCCCCGTCAAGATCGGCCTGGTGCTCTCCGGCGGCGGCGCCCGTGGCCTGGCCCATGTGGGCGTGCTCAAAGTGCTGGAGCGTGAGCGCATCCCGGTTGACGTGATTGCCGGCACCTCGATGGGCGCCATCATCGGCGGCCTCTACGCCAGCGGCATGAGCGCCACCGACCTCGAACGCGAATTGCTGCAGGTGGTCTGGGGCAATATTTTTGCCGGCCGGGTGGATCGCCAGCAGCTCTCGCAGCGCCGCAAAGAAGAAGACTTCGAGTTCTCTGCCGCCGTCGAGCTGGGCATGCGTGACGGCGAGATTCGCCTGCCGCAAAGCACCTTGTCCAGCCGCGGCCTGGAAATCTTGCTGCGCCGCTTCACCATGCCGGTGCGCCACATCAGCAACTTCGATCAGCTGCCCACGCCCTTTCGCGCCGTCGCCACCGATATGGAAACCGGCGCCCAAGTGGTGCTGGGCGACGGCGACTTGGCGCTGGCCATGCGCTCCAGCATGAGCGTGCCGGCGGTGTTTGCGCCCATCGAGGTCAACGAGCGCCTGCTGGGCGACGGCGCCCTGGTCAACAATCTGCCGGTCGATGTGGCCTGGCGCATGGGCGCGCGGCGCCTCATCGCGGTCAATGTGGGCACGCCCTTGGCGGGGCGTAAAGCCTTGACCTCGCTGCTGGGCCTGACCGGGCAGATGATCAACATCCTGACCGAGCAGAATGTGCAGCACAGCCTGGCCGCGCTGCTGCAGACCGATATTCTGATCACGCCTCGGCTGGATCAACTCAGCGCCGGCGACTTCGAGCGCAGCAAAGACTTCATCCAAGCCGGCGCTGCCGCCGCCGAAGCCATGCTGCCGCAGCTGCGCGAATTGGCACTGGAACCCGAGGCCTATGCCGCCTGGCAGCTCAGCCGCATCCAGATCAAGAAGTCCGACCCACAGATCAAAAGCATCGAATTCGCCGGCACCGAGCTGACCCATCCCGAGCGCTTCAAGGCCCAGCTGGAATCCGCGCCGGGGCAGATCTTCAATACCGAACGCGCCGAGCGTGATTCGCGCTTCCTGGCCTCTTCGGGAGACTACGAACGGGTGGACTACCACGTGGAGGGCCGCCCCAGCGGCGACGCCCTGGTGTTCACCATGGATGACAAGTTCTGGGGCCCCAACTACTTCCGCATCGGCCTGGACCTGAGCACCGACCTGGACGGCGAAAGCGCCTTCAATCTGCGCATCTCGCACAACCGGCACTGGCTCACCCCCACCGGCACCGAGTGGCGCAACCAGCTCACCATCGGGCAGACGCCTCGCCTCTTCAGCGAGATCTATCAGCCGCTGAGCTTTCAGTTGGGCCGCTCCAACGACTGGTTCGTCTCAGGCTGGGGCGAACTGGAGCGCCAGAACTTCACCATCTACCGCGAGACCTCGGACATCGCTGCAGCCCGGCTGCAGCGCCAATCCGCCACCCTGGGCTTTGACCTCGGCCAGCCCTGGGGCAATTTGGGAGAAATCCGTTTAGGGCTCAAGCACCAGACCTGGCGCAATAGCGTCAAGCTGATGACCATCGACCTGCCGGACTCACGGATTGAAACGCCCTGGCATGAAACCGGCCTGCGCCTGCGCCTGGTAGTGGACCAGTTGGACTTCGCGAACTTCCCGCTCAGCGGCTACCGACTCTTGCTCGAAGGCATTGGCGGCAAACAGTCCGGCGGTGATGTGCGTAACGCCGATTTCCAGCGGGCTGAAGTGCAGGGCACCTGGGTGCGCAGCTGGGGCGTGCACACCCTCAATCTGCACACCCGTGGCCTGCTGGCGATTCAGCCGGAAGACTCGGCCCAAGGCCCCTTCTCGCTCGGCGGTTTTCAGCTGCTCTCGGGCTACCAGCCGGGCCAGTTGGTGGGCGATACCTTGCTGTTCGGCCGCACCAGCTACTACCAGCGCTTGCGCGACAACCCCCTGTTCGCCCGCGGCTTTTTCCTGGGTGGCTCGCTGGAGCTGGGCAATGCTTGGAAGCGCAGCGACCCGCTCAGGCCCCGCGACCTGCGCCCAGCGGCCAGCGTGTTTGTGGGTGCCGATACCGGCCTAGGCCCGCTGTATCTGGCCCTGGGCTATGCGCCGCAGGGCAGCACCGTCGTCTACCTCTTCATCGGCCGGCCCTGAGCAGCCCCAGGGCGGCAGCCTCGCCTTGATCAGCTCGCGGCGGCGGGCGCCGGCGGTGCGGCCTCGGCAGGCTCAGCCCCCTCAGCCCCTTCATCATCTTCAGCCCCTTCAGCAGCAGGCTGCGCCTTTGGGTGCGCCCACTCATGCAGGGCACGGGCAACGTCTTCCACACCCTTTTTCTTCAGCGCCGAGAACAGCGTCACCGACACATCCGACTCCTCGGTGACGATGCCGCCGAGGAAAGCCTGGGTGGAGAACAAGACCGCATCGGCCTCTTTGCGATTGAGCTTGTCGGACTTGGTCAAGAGCACCAGCAGCTTGATCTCGCCGTTGCGCACGCGCGGCGTCACGAATTCCAGCAGTTGCTTGTCCAACTCGGTCAGGCCCAGGCGCGAGTCCACCATCAGCACCACGCCAGAGAGGCTGCGGCGTGTGCCCAGGTAATCGGCCATCACTTTTTGCCAGCGCAGCTTGGCCGCCTTGGCCACGGCCGCGTAGCCGTAGCCGGGCAAGTCGGCGAACCAGGCGTCGGCTGCATCCTTGGGGCCAAGCTCGAACAAATTGATGTGCTGCGTACGGCCCGGCGTCTTGGACGCAAAGGCCAGGCGCTTTTGCTGCGCCAGCGTATTGATGGCGGTGGACTTGCCGGCGTTGGAGCGGCCAACAAAGGCAATCTCGGGCAATTCGTTGGGGGGCAGGTGCACCAATTCGCTGGCTGTGGTCAGGAATCGTGCGGTGTGGGTCCAGCCCAACACCACCTTGTCGGAAGGATCTGCCACAGGGGTTTGTTGCGGCGTTGCAGAGGTGTTGGTCATGATTTCGCTAGCAATGTAATTTGCCATTGTAAAATCCCTGGGTTGCGCTTACCGAATCAATATAAACATGATGAAGATTGCTGCTTTTGTGTTGCCCGGCCTGTTGTTCAGCTCCATCGCTTTCGCGAATGAGGCCACAGCGCCCTCCAAGCCCGACCTGGCCAAGGGCCAAGCCATCTCCACCCAGGTTTGCGCAGCTTGCCACACGGCAGACGGCTCGCGCGGCATTCCTGCCAACCCCATTTTGCAGGGTCAGCATCCGGAGTATCTGGCCAAGCAGCTGACCGAGTTCAAATCCGGTGCGCGCAAGAACGCCGTCATGCAAGGCATGGCTGCCACGGTGTCGGATGAAGACATCAAGCATGTCGCAGCCTTCTACGCCAGCAAGCAGGCCAAGCCCGGCTTTGCCAAGAACAAAGACACGGTGAGCCTGGGCGAGAAGATCTACCGCGGCGGCATTGCCGACCGTCAGATTCCCGCCTGCGCCGCCTGCCACAGCCCCAACGGCGCCGGCATGCCCGCCCAATACCCACGCTTGGCCGGCCAACACGGTGATTACACCGAAGCGCAGCTGATCGCCTTCCGCTCTGGCGCCCGCGCCAACAATGTCCAAATGGCAGGTGTGGCGGCCAAGATGAATGACCGCGAAATCAAGGCTGTCGCCGACTACATTGCCGGCTTGCGCTGAAGCGCCGGTCGTCCCCTCGACTGAGTCCACGCAATGAGCTGACGGCAAAGGCCGGTGAATTTCACCGGCCTTTTTTGCATCCCGACATGCCTTCCACCCGCCTTGCCCCAGCAACGCGCATTGCCTCCTGATATGACCGAACCTTCCCTCAGCCCGACCGTCGACTCGCCCTCACGCCGCCACCCCGTCGGCCGCGAGTTGCTGGACCTGCTGGCCTCGATGCGCTTTGCCGTGTCTCTGTTCGTGGTGATTTGCATCGCCTCCATCATCGGCACCCTGGTCAAGCAGCGCGAGCCCTTGAACAACTACGTCAACCAGTTCGGCCCTTTTTGGAGCGAAGTGTTTGGCAAGCTGGACATCTACACCATCTACGGCGCTTGGTGGTTTTTGCTGATCCTGGCCTTCCTGGTGATCTCCACCAGCCTGTGCATCGTGCGCAACACGCCCAAGATCCTGCACGATCTGCGCAATTACAAGGAGCATGTGCGCGAGCAATCGCTGCAATCCTTCCATCACAAAGCCCTGGGTCACCGCGATGGCGGCACCGAGGCGGTGCTCGCCCAGGTCGGCCAATTGCTGGCGAGCGACGGCTGGAAAGCCAAAATCCAGGTGCGCGACCGTGGCGTGATGGTGGCCGCGCGCAAGGGCTCGGCCAACAAGATTGGCTATATCGCCGCGCACTCGGCCATCGTGCTGATCTGCCTGGGCGGCTTGGCCGACGGCGACTTGCTGGTGCGCGGGCTGATGCTGGTGCAAGGCAAAACCGTGTACGAGGGCGCAGGCCTGATCAGCGATGTCAAGCCCGAACACCGCTTGCCGCCGGGCAACCCGGGTTTTCGCGGCAATATGATGGTGCCCGAGGGTGGCCGCGCCGGCACGGCCATTCTGTCCATGCCTAACGGCGTGGTGCTGCAGGATCTGCCCTTCGATCTGGAACTCAAGAAGTTCATCGTCGAGTATTACGACACCGGCATGCCCAAGCTCTTCGCCAGCGATGTGGTGATCCGAGACCACAAGACCGGCGCCGTGAGCGAGGCCCGCATCAAGGTCAATGAGCCGCTCAATGTGCGCGGCATCAATATCTACCAAAGCAGCTTCGAAGACGGCGGCTCGGCGCTCAAGCTGACGGCCCTGCCGATGCAAAGCGGCGGCAAGCCGCTGGAATTCGAAGGCCGCGTGGGCAGCAGCAGCGTACTCAAAGCCGAAGGCCAGCCGCCGCTGACGCTGGAATTCACCGGCTTTCGCGTCATCAACGTCGAAAACCTGGCCGGTAATGCCAATGGCGGGGGCAGTGGCACCGATGTGCGCCGGGTTGATCTGGTCAACTCGCTCAATAAACATCTGGGCAGCGGCGCGCCTGACAAGGCTGACAAGCAACTCCACAATATCGGCCCCTCTTTCAGCTACAAGCTGGTAGACGCTGCCGGCCAGCGCCGTGAGTTCAACAACTATATGGTGCCGGTGGAACTGGACGGCCAGCGCGTCTTCCTGGCCGGCGTGCGCGAGAACCCCAACGAGGGCTTCCGCTACCTGCGCATCCCCGCCGATGAGCAGTTCAGCCTGCAGGGCTGGATGAATTTGCGTGCCGCCCTGCTGGACGCGCCCTCGCGTGCCAAGGCCGCGCGCCGCTATGCCGAGATGGCCACGCCTGCCGACAAGCCGCAAATGCAGCCGCAGCTGCAGGCCACCGCCGCCAAGGCCTTGGGCCTGTTTGCCGGCACCGAGAAATTCAAGCCCACCGCCAAGCCCGGCGCCCACGCGCCCGGCGCAGCCCCTGAGCCGGAAGTGATGGCCGGACTGCCAGCCCTGTCCAATTTCATCGAAGCCGAAGTGCCCGAGGCTGAGCGCCAGCGCGTCAGCGAAGTGCTGCTGCGCATCCTCAATGGCAGCTTGTTCGAGCTGTACAAGATGAGCCGGGAACAGGCCAAGCTCAGCGCACCGGCCACCGACGCGGCCACGCAGAGCTTCATGACCCACTCAGTGCTGGCTTTGTCAGACAGCATGTTCTACCCTGCACCGGTGCTGCTGCAGTTGCAGGACTTCAAGCAGGTGCAGGCCAGCGTGTTCCAGCTCGCCCGGGCACCGGGCCAGAACCTGGTCTATCTGGGCGCGGTGCTCTTGATCATCGGCGTGTTTGCCATGCTCTACATCAAGGAGCAGCGGCTGTGGATCTGGCTGGAAAGCGCACCCGGCCAGCCCGAAGTCACGCGTGTGCGCATGGCGCTGTCCAGCACCCGCGAGTCCCCCGATACTGCGCAAGACTTTGAGCAACTCAAGATCGCGCTGCTGAAGGAAGAGAAAGAAGGCGTATGAATACCGCGAGCACCACCCTCAAGTCCGGCATGACCATCGGTCGGCAAGGCTATTTCTCGGGCCGAGATGCCCTGGACTGGATCTTTGCCGCCATCGTCCTGATCGGCGGCCTCTACGCCTTCAATCGTTATCACGCCTCGATGGATGGTTACGAAAAAGCCATTCTGCTGTGCGCCATTCCAGCCATGATTGCCCAGGGCTGGTTCTGGCGGCCGCTGCGGGTGTTGACGGTGGCAGTGGGCGCCGCGAGCTTGCTGGCCATCAATCTGTATTTGCAGCACACCGACAGCTTCGGCGCCGACCTGGCCGCCGCCGACAAGGTGTTCTGGCTCAAGTACATGCTCTCCAGCCAAAGCGCCATTCTGTGGATGAGCGTGCTGTTCTTCATGGCAACCTTGTTCTACTGGGCCGGCTTCTTCACCAAAAAAGGCAGCGACAGCACGGCCGAAGTCATCGCCTCCAAGCTGACCTGGGGCGCCGTCTTCATGGCTTTGCTAGGCACCATGGTGCGCTGGTTTGAAAGCCACCAGATCGCCCCCGATATCGGCCACATCCCGGTCAGCAACCTCTACGAGGTCTTTGTGCTGTTCGCCTGGATGACGGCGCTGTTCTATCTCTACTACGAAGCCCGCTTCAAAACCCGCGCCCTGGGTGCTTATGTGCTGCTGGTAATCAGCGCGGCAGTGAGCTTCCTGCTCTGGTACACGGTGGCGCGCGACGCACACGAAATCCAGCCGCTGGTGCCGGCCCTGCAAAGCTGGTGGATGAAGATTCATGTGCCCGCCAATTTTGTCGGTTATGGCACCTTCGCCCTGGCGGCCATGGTGGGCCTGGCTTATCTGCTCAAGACGGCCTCGCAGCGCTCGCTTTTGATCGGCCTGATCGCCCTGCCCCTGGGCGTGGTGGCCGCCATTCTGGCCGCCCGCTTTGGTGCCAATCTAGGCCCCGACACCATTGCCGGCCTGGACGGCTGGGCCGCCAAGCTGGGCGGCACCACCGCCTTCTTCGGCCTGTGCATCGCGCTGCGCAAGCCGCTGACCGCCCGCCTGCCCGAGCTGGTGGCGCTGGACGACCTGATGTACAAGGCCATCGCCCTGGGCTTTGCCTTCTTCACCATCGCCACCATCCTGGGCGCCTTCTGGGCGGCCGAGGCCTGGGGCGGCTACTGGAGCTGGGACCCGAAAGAAACCTGGGCGCTGATCGTCTGGCTCAACTACGCGGCCTGGCTGCATATGCGCTTGATGAAGGGCTTGCGCGGCACCGTGTCCGCCTGGTGGGCCTTGGGCGGCTTGCTGGTCACCACCTTCGCCTTCCTGGGCGTCAATATGTTCTTGTCCGGCCTGCATTCCTACGGCACGCTGTGATGAGACTTGCAGGGGCATAGGCCGCCCCTGCGGCAGAAATTTTCTTCATGGCGTAAGCTTTTGCGGCTTGGCACGACAGATGCCAAACCCCAGCACAAAGGCCGCCATGAAGCTCCCCCGACTCGATTTGATTCCGGCATCGGAAATCACCCCCCAAGCCGTGTTTGAAGCACGCCGCGACTGGCTGCGCTTGATGGCCAGCGGCGCCGCCGGTGCCGCGCTGGCCACTTGGGCCGGCCGCGAGGCCCTGGCCCAAGCCCCCGGCGGCGGCAAGCTGCCCAAACTGCCCGGCGCCAGAAGCAGCGTGGCCGGCGCTATCAGCCTGGACAAGCCCACCAGCTACCAAGACGCCAGCAGCTACAACAATTTCTACGAATTCGGCACCGACAAGTCCGACCCCGCCCGCAATGCCGGCAGCCTGCGCACCCGACCCTGGACGGTGACGGTGGAGGGCGAAGTCGGCAAACCCGGCGTCTTCGATCTGGACGCCCTGCTCAAGCTCAGCCCCATGGAAGAGCGCATCTACCGCCTGCGCTGCGTGGAAGGCTGGTCCATGGTGATTCCCTGGGTGGGCTATTCCCTGGCCGAGCTGATCAAGAAAGTGGAGCCCAATTCCAAGGCCAAGTTCGTCGAATTCATCAGCCTGGCCGACAAGGCACAAATGCCCGGCGTGCGCTCCGGCGTGCTGGACTGGCCCTATGTGGAAGGCCTGCGCATGGACGAAGCCATGCACCCGCTGACCCTGCTGAGCTTCGGCATGTATGGCGAGGTCTTGCCGAATCAGAACGGCGCGCCGGTGCGCCTGGTGGTGCCCTGGAAGTACGGCTTCAAGTCGGCCAAGTCCATAGTCAAAATCCGCTTTGTGGAGAAGCAGCCCATCAGCAGCTGGACCAAATCCGCCCAGCAGGAATACGGCTTCTACTCCAACGTCAACCCACAGGTGGATCACCCACGCTGGAGCCAGGCCAGCGAGCGCCGCATCGGCGAAGACGGCTTGTTCAGCAAGAAACGCCCGACCCTGATGTTCAACGGCTATGAAGCCCAGGTGGCGCATCTCTACGCGGGCATGGATCTCAAAAAGAATTACTGAGCTATGGCCAAGCCGAAGAACCTCTGGCTGCACCCCGCCGCCAAGCCGCTGCTGTTCGCGCTATGCCTGCTGCCACTGGCGTGGCTGATATGGGCCGCGGCCAACAATCAGTTGGGCGCCAACCCAGCCGAGGCCCTGATTCGCGGCCTGGGTGACTGGACCCTGCGCGGCCTGTGGCTCACGCTGACCATCACGCCCTTGCGCGTACTTCTCAGCCAGCCCGCCCTGCTGCGCTTTCGCCGCATGCTGGGCGTGTTCACTTTTGTCTACGGCAGCCTGCACCTGCTGGCCTACGCTTGGCTGGACATGGGCCTGGACTTCGGCGACATCAGCCACGACATCGCTAAGCGCCCCTTCATTCTGATGGGCTTCACCGCCTGGGCCTTGATGCTGCCCTTGGCCGCCACCAGCTTCAACAAGGCCATCAAGGCCCTGGGTGGCAAGCGCTGGCAGTGGCTGCACAAGGCCGTCTATGCCGTGGCGGTGATAGGCCTGATGCACTTCATCTGGATGCGGGCCGGCAAGAACAATTTTGCCGAGCCCGCGGTTTACGGTGCCATCTTGATCCTGCTGCTGGGCTGGCGCTTAGTTCGCCACTACCGCGCCGGCGGCGGCGCCAACAGCGCCAGCACCAACGCCAGTCGCCTGGCCTGAGGCGCGGCTGGCCGGGCCGATGTGCCGGTCCAGGAACTCCAGCATGCGGGTGTAGAGCTCAACGTTGTTCTCCACCTTGCCATAACCATGGCCTTCACCGGCCTTGATCATCACCACCTCGGCCGGCTTGCCGGCCTGGCTCAGCGCATTGAGCATGGCCTTGGTCTGCTCCAAGGGCGTGCGGCGGTCGGCATCGCCGGCGTAAATCATCAGCGGCAACTTGGAACGCTCAGCATGCAGTGCCGGTGACACTTCCTGCGCCCGCGCCCAGTCATCGCCCACCACGCCCAGCAGGCGCTTCCATTCGGCCACAGCGGATTCGCTGCCCGAAAAATCGGTCCGGTTCGAGGTCAGCTGCAGCTTCATATCGCTCACCACCAAGCCGGCCACGGCGCACTTGAAAACATCGGCCGAGCGGATGCTGGCCCACAGCGCTGCATAGCCGCCGTAACTAGCGCCGCTGATGCACACCCGCTTCGCGTCGGCAAAGCCTTGGGCCACGGCCCAATGGGCGGCGTCCTCATGGTCATCCGACAGCTTGCGACCCACCTCACCAAAACCGGCGCGATAGATCTTTTGCCCCAAGCCCGGTGTGACCCGGTAATTGGGCAGCACCACCGCATAACCACGCGAGGCCAGCAACTGCGCCTCCAGCACGCCAAAGCTGTTCAGCGCCCCCCAGGTATCGGCACGAACCTGCGGCCCGCCATGCACATGCACCACGGTGGGCAGGCGCTGGCCGGGCTGATAGTTGGCTGGCAGGAAGTAGTAGGACGGAATCTCCAAACCGTCCCGCGTTTTCAGCAAGAAGGGCCGCATCGTTACCAGATGCTCTTCTTCCACCTCATCACGGGCACGCAGGGCCTCTTCCAGCGTCTTCTTTTCGGCGTCGAAAATGTAGAAGGTCGGCACCGAGCGGTCGCTCCACACCGTCACCAGGCTGCGCGCGCCGGCGCTCTTCTCGAAGCGCACCGCTTTGCCCGGGAACAAGCCCTCGAACTGGGCCTGCAGCTGGGCATAGCCGGCGTCGAAATAAGCCACCTGATAGCGTTCATCGGCAATCGCCACGCCCACGGCCTGATGAATCTTGGTGTCGTATAACAAGCCGCCTGAGATGTCATAACGGGGATGCACGGCCAGCGGCTCGGCCACTTTGCCTGCCGCCACGTCGTAGCGATACAGGCCGGTGGTGTCTTGGCCATGGCGCGTGGCCACAATCAAGTCCTTGCCATTCTCGGCAAATGCCACAGGCCGCCAACGCTGGCGCTCATCAGGCTCAAAGCGGGCCAGCACCTGCCAGGGGGCGTCGATGGCGGCACGCAGCATCACCTTGGCCCCGCCAAATTCGCGGGGATCATCTACCTTATCCACCACCATGGCCAGGCGCGGCACGCCCTGGGGGTCCAACAGCCAGCCCTGCACATCGCCGGGCTGGTCAAAGGTCAGCAGCTTCTTCTCACCGTTGTCCAAGTTGACACG
Source organism: uncultured Roseateles sp. (assembly GCF_945956965.1). Classification (GTDB taxonomy): domain Bacteria; phylum Pseudomonadota; class Gammaproteobacteria; order Burkholderiales; family Burkholderiaceae_C; genus Paucibacter_A. The sequence continues at coordinate 115,377 of NZ_CAMFJS010000013.1, read as the reverse complement.
GTAAATGTCTTGCACCTTGGCGCTGCGGAAGTTGCTGTTGACCAGAATTTCATTCTCGCTGCCGGGCACGGGCATCAAATAGCTCATGCGCCGGAAGTAGCCCTCCATGCGGGCCAGTTGCTCACGCAGGGTAGGCGAGAGCTTGCGGAAGTCCTTGCCATCACGCCGAATCGTGAACAGGCCACCGCCATCGCCCGATTCCGGCCCGGTGGGCGAGTTCAAGCGACCAAGGCTGAACACCAGACGATCGCTGCCCACCCAATTCAGGTTGACCACATCGAAATCGGTCTGGCCGGTCAGGACTTTGCCCTCGCGGGTTTGCAGGTCCACCACCATCAAATTGCGGCGCCCACCCACGGGCGCCAACACGGCCAAGTAGCGGCCGTCCGGCGAGATCGAGGGCTGAGCAAAGCGTGGCGGCTCCACATAAGCACGCACCGGCAGCGGTGCGGCCGGTGCAGTCTGAGCCTGCGCTTGAGTTGGCGCATCAGCCGCCCACAGCGGCGCGGCGTGCAAGAGCACGGCCAAGCCACAGGCAAGCCAATGCGGCCGAGAGAGGGGGCGAACGCTGCGCGAATCGTGTCTTGGCATGAGCCAATTTCCTTGTCAGTTGGTGCTTGTCTTGCGGCAGTTTTTGGCGCGCATTGTGGGGCCGCCATCCTAGCGGCAAGCGCAGACGCCCCAGCCTGGGATAATTGCCCATTCAGTCCCAACACCTGCCCCATGCCCCAGCTTGCCTCCGCCGACGGCCACACCCCTCTTGCCAGCAGCGTCGACGTCGCCATCATCGGCGGCGGCCCCGCGGGCTGCAGCGCCGCCTCTTGGCTGAGCCAGTTGGGCCTGCGCGTGGCCCTGATTGAGCGCGAGGCCGAGCTTTGCGCCTCGCTGCAAGCCTTGCAATTCCCGCAGGATTGGCTGCTGGGCGCGCCCGGCGACACCTTGGCCGAGCTGGGCCAGCGCTATGCCGCGCAGACCCGTGCCTTGCTGGGCTTGCAGCTGTGCTTGCAGCGCCGGCTCAGCCACGTCGACTGGGTCAACGGCCAAGGCTGGCAGCTGCGCTTGGATGATGGCCGGCAGATCCATGCCAAGAGCTTGCTGCTGGCCACCGGCTTGCAGCCGCTGCGGCCCGAACTGTTTTTCGCCAGCGCGCACGCCCGCATCCTCGATGCCATCGCGCTGACCACGCAGCGCGCCACTTTGCCGCCGGGCCGCATCCTGCTGCTGGGCGGTGGTGATAACGCGGTCGAGAACGCGCATTTCCTGCAGGCTCACGGCCACCAAGTCACGCTGTGGTCGCGCAGCGATTGGCGCGCCCAGCAAGGCTTGGTGGACAAGCTGCAGCCCGCAATCATCCAGCGCCCACGCTGCCCGCTACCCAACCAACTGCTGCCCGATGCCACCGGTGTACAAGTGCACTCGCGCGAGCATGGCGATGAGCGCTTCGACCATGTGGCCGTGCTGCTGGGCTACGAAGCCGCGCCCGAGGCCTGGCTGCTGGTGGGTGACGCCTTGCAGCGCGCGGGCGTTACCGCGCCCTCGCACCCCTTCCGCGACGAGCCGCGCTTCGCGCCCCTAGGCCTCTTCGTGGCCGGCGACACCAGCGGCCACCAGCACCCCTGCGTGCAAACGGCCCTGGGCGATGGCGTGGTGGCGGCCAAAGCGATTGAGGCGTTTTTGCGCCCGCTGCGCGAAGGCCAAGCCCCGCTGACCCTGCGCCGCAACAACCGCCAGATCATCCACATCACCGGCCTGCGCTTCGGCGCCAATCTGGGCGTGCTGGACTTTGAGCGCGAAGGGCCGCAGCCGATTCAGGTCGATGCCGAGGTGAATCTGGGCGCGCAGGCGATTGTTTCGCGCGATGCCGACATCGGCCATGTGCTGGACTACCGCCGCGTGCGCACCATCATCATTGACGAATGCACCGCCGAGCACACCGACCTGCTCGAAGCTCTGCTGGGCAAGCTCTGCACCCGCTTGATGAGCTTGCACGGCGTGGTGGGCGTGCGCATCAAAGTGACCAAGCTAGAAATTTTCCCCGACTGCCAAGTCGCCATCAGCGCCGAATGCGGCCAGTGGTAAATCAGATGAAGATGAACGACATGAACACCCTCGCCCCTGAAGTCGACAGCGCCCCCGAGGCCAAGGACAAAGACAAAAAGCAGTCCGTCGAAATCACCAAGCTCTCCAAACGCCTGCATCGCCAGGTGGGGCAGGCGATCACCGACTACAACATGATCGAAGAGGGCGACAAGGTCATGGTCTGCCTGTCCGGCGGCAAGGACAGCTATTCCATGCTGGACATCTTGCTGAATATGCAGCAGCGCGCGCCCATCAATTTCGAGATCGTGGCCGTCAATCTGGACCAGAAGCAGCCCGGCTTCCCCGAGCACATCCTGCCCGAGTACCTCAAGAGCCGCGGCGTGCCCTTCCACATTGAGGAGCAGGACACCTACTCCATCGTCAAGCGCCTGGTGCCCGAAGGCAAGACCACCTGCAGCCTGTGCTCGCGCCTGCGCCGCGGCAATCTCTACCGCGTGGCCTCGGAGTTAGGCGCCACCAAGATCGCGCTGGGCCACCACCGCGACGACATCATCGTCACGCTCTTGCTGAATATGTTCTTCGGCGCGCGCATGAAGAGCATGCCGCCCAAGCTGGTCAGCGACACCGGCCAGCATGTGGTGATCCGCCCGCTGGCCTATGTGGCCGAGCCCGATCTGGTGCGCTGGGCCGCGCATCGCGAGTTCCCCATCATCCCGTGCAATCTGTGCGGCAGCCAGGAAAACCTGCAGCGCGTGCAGGTCAAGGCCATGATCAATGACTGGGAAAAGAAGTTCCCCGGCCGCATTGAAAACATGTTCACGGCCATGGGCAATATCGTGCCCTCGCACATGATGGACCGCGATCTGTTCCCCTTCCAGACCATCAAGGCCACCGGCCGGCCCGATGCCAATGGCGACATCGCCTTCGACGAAGACGAGGCCTGCGGCACACCCACCACGACCAGCATCAGCAGCGTGATCCCGCTGCGGCGTGAGACCAAACAAGACGATTGATCGGGCGGCTCGATCCGACACTCGCCCGGGCGTCAAGGCTTGACCGCCCTGACGCGCAACAATGTTGAGATCGCGAGTACAGGAGCAAGAGCATCATGAATCGACGTCGTCTGTTTGCAGGTGGCCTGACGCTGCTGGCCGCCACCGCCCTGCTGGGCCTGAGCGGCTGCAGCGGCACTTACACCCTCAACACCGAAGTAGCCAGCTTTGGCAGCTGGGCGGCCCCGCGGCAGCCCGGCAGCTACACTTTTGACCGCCTGCCTTCGCAACAACTTGCCGGCGAAAGCGCCGACTTGCAAAGCCGCATCGAGGCCAGCGCGCGCGAAGCCCTCAGCAAAGCCGGCTTCAGCGAAGCCAGCGACCCCAAGGCGGCGGACTATCTGATCTCGCTGGGCGTACGCATCAACGCGCAAGACCGCTCCCCCTGGGACGACCCGCTGTGGTGGCGCTGGCACGGCAGCTACTCGGCCTGGCGCTATGGCTATGGGCCTGGCGCCTGGCCGCGCCGCGGCCCCCACCCGTTCTACAGCCCCACCGACATGATGCTGATGGAGCGGCGCTTTGATCGCTCGGTCGCCCTGCTGGTGCGCGATCGCCAGAGCTTGGAGCCGCTGTTTGAAGCCCGCGCCAGCAGCGAAGGGAGCAGCCAGGGCGATCTGGCATTGATCAGCGCCATGTTTGGTGCCGCGCTGAGCGGCTTTCCGCAAGTGGACCCCAAGCCACGCCGGGTGTCGGTCCTGGTGGGCACACCCAGCCCTGTCAAATAGCGCGGTGATAATCGCGGCTTCATCCTTGGAGTCGCGATTTTTCTATGGCGCTGAACATTGTCATCATGGCCGCGGGCAAAGGCACCCGCATGAAGTCGACCCTGCCCAAGGTCTTGCACAAGCTGGCCGGGCGCGCCCTGCTGCAGCATGTGCTGGACAACACGGCCCCCTTGGCAGCCGAGCGGCGCATCATCATCACCGGCCATGGTGCCGAACAAGTAGAAGCCGCCGTTGCTGGCAGCCCCGGCGTCGCCTTTGTGCGCCAAATGCCCCAGCTGGGCACCGGCCACGCGATTCAGCAGACCGTGCCCGTGTTGGGCGATGAGGTCGCCGGCAGCACCTTGATTCTCAGCGGCGACACCCCGCTCACCGCCACCAGCACCGCGCGCCAGCTGGTCGAGGCCTGTGGCGGCGAAAAGCTGGTGCTCTTGACCATCGAGTACAGCGACCCCACCGGCTACGGCCGCATCATCCGCGAGGGCGAGGCGCTCAAAGCCATCGTCGAGCACAAGGATGCCAGCCCCGAGCAGCGCCTGATCCGCGAGTGCTACACCGGCATCATGGCCGCGCCCACCGCAGCGCTCAAGCGCTGGGTCAGCCGCCTGAACAATAACAATGCCCAGGGCGAGTTCTACCTGACCGACATCGTCGCCATGGCCGTGGCCGAGGGCGTGCCGGTGGTCGGCGTGAAGACCGCCCATGAAACCGAGGTGCTGGGTGTCAACAGCCCCGTGCAGCTGGCCGACCTGGAGCGCCGCTTCCAGCGCCAGCAAGCCATCACCTTGATGGACGCCGGCGTGCGCTTGGCCGATCCGGCTCGCTTCGATCTGCGCGGCAGCCTGAGCTGCGGCCAAGACGTTGAGATCGACATCAACTGCGTCTTCGAAGGCCAGGTCACCCTGGGCGACGGCGTGCGCGTGGGCGCCAACTGCGTGATTCGCAATGCCCAGATCAAGGCCGGCGCGCGCATCCATGAATTCACCCATATCGACGGCGAGGCGCTGGGCGTCACCGTGGGCGAAGGCGCGCTGATCGGCCCCTTCGCACGCCTACGCCCCGGCGCCGAGCTGGGCCCCGAGGTGCATATCGGCAACTTCGTCGAGGTCAAGAACAGCACCATGGCGCGCGGCGCCAAGGCCAACCATCTGGCTTATCTGGGTGACGCCACCGTGGGTGAGCGCGTCAACTACGGCGCCGGCGCCATCACCGCCAATTACGACGGCGCCAACAAGCACCGCACCGAAATCGGCGCCGATGTGCATGTAGGCTCTAACTGCGTGCTGATCGCGCCGCTGACGATTGGTGCTGGCGCCACGATTGGCGGCGGCTCCACCATCACCAAAACGGTGGCGGCCGGCGAGCTGAGTGTGGCGCGCGGCAAACAAATCGCCATCAGCGGCTGGGCCCGCCCGAGCAAGAAGCGCTGACAAGGCTTTGTTTTCGCCTTGCAGCGTGATAATTGCACAGCGTCGAGTCCTGGCTTGATGGCGCCCCTCATCTGCGGGGCGCCTGCCCTCAGGCCCGGGGACTACGATCAGAACTCCAGCAAGGTTCCGGCAGTAAAGGCGAATCATGGCAAGCAAATCAACATCACTGGTGAGCGGCAAGCATGTCTTGGACATCGCCAGCCCGCTGGCCGACGCCAGCCAAGGCCTGCATCCCGCCGTGAGCATTGACGAACAAGCGCGTGAGCGGCAAGAGCAAAACGCCCGCAGCGCCGCCCTGGAAACCGAGGCGCTGTACCAAGCGCATTGCGATAACGCCGCCCAAGCCTGCTGGTATCTCTGCCGCAGCTTAGGCCTCGCGCGCCAGATGGAAGCCGACGGCGAACCGACGCTGGAATTGTTGTTCCAGCTGCTAGGCGCCCTGGCCGACCTGCCCGCCGACATCGCCAACCAACCCATGCCCGAGCAACAGGGCGGCGACAACCTGGGCGTGTTCGAGCTCTGCCAGCAACTGGCCAGCGCCCGCGAGCAAAGCCAGGACGCCTGGGTGGAAGCCGAATTAGCCGCCCCGACTCACGCGCTGACGCACTGACGTACAGAGGCGCTTCGATCTGGGGCGCCATCAAGCCCCGCGGGCAACTTGCCCACCGTGCTCAAATTTGCAGCACGGCATTGAAATCCATTTCCGATCAATGACTTACGGTCGCTATGGGCAGCTTACCCACGCGCTTATCCACAGCAGGCGGGGACAGATCGTGAAGTGCACCTGAAGCCAGATGAAAGCCGTTGGCGAAGCACTGCTGGATTTGGGCTTCCAACCGCCAGGCAACTTGGCCACCCGGACTCAGGCCTTGACTCGCTGACCCACGGACGCGCGTTCGTCTTGGCCACTTCAAGCCCTGCGGGCGATTTGCCCACCGTGCTCAAATTTGCAGCAGCGTATTGAAAGCCTCGTCAGATCAATGACTTATGGCCGCTGTGGGCAGCTTACCCACGCGCTTATCCACAGCAGGCGGGGACAGATCGTGAAGCGGATGGGGACCCAACGCTGAAATCGCGCCTTCGACTGTTCGATGTCTTGGCGCACTGACGCACAGACGCACTGCCACAGGGGCCAACTCAAGCCCAGCGGTCGAGCTACCCACCGTGCTCAAATTTGCAGCAGCGTATTGAAAGTCCAGTCAGATCAAGGACTTGCAGCCGCTGTGGGCAGCTTACCCCCGCGCTTATCCACAGCGGGCGGGGACAGATCGTGAACTTGGCACGGCCTCATCAGCAGGCGCTGGCTCGCCTGGCCTGCAGAAGGACCAGCTCGTGAGCTTTGTCCTTAGACCAAGCCCCGCTCGTAGGCGGCCACCAAACGGCTGACCCGAGACACCGACAGGCCCAGCGTCTGCGCCAACACGCTCATGCTCATGCCGCCTTCGGTATGGGCCTGATACAAGGCCTGCTCACGCGATGCACTGCGCGCCAGCCAAGCGGCCCATTGCCCAGCCGCAGGCTTGGCGCTGCTCACCGGACGGCTACGGCGCCCCTGCGCCAACATACGGCGCGCAAAGGCTTCGTCACCCAGAAAGATCTGTTGGCGCAAACGCCCCGGCCATAAGCGCAGCTGGGCATCGCTGGCCTGCAATTTGGCATAACGCTCTGCCGCACGGCGCCGATCGGCGGCACCGCTCAAGGCGCGGCCCAGCACAAAGGCCCACAGGCCATCGGCCTCCAGCCATTCCGGCAAGGGCGCCAAACCGGCGTGCGCGGGATAGCTCGACCAAGGCCATTGGGCCAGGTCCTTCACCAGCCCCAAGCGCAGCGGGTTCAGTTCGATATAGCGGCAGGTGTCCAGCAGATGCGCTTCGCGGTCCACCAGCACCGCCTTGAAGCGACCATGGAACAAGGTGCCGCTGCCGCCATGGCGCAGGTGATGCTGCTGGGTATAGACGCCCAAGAGATGCCGCATCAGCTGCGACAAATTGCCGCGCCGTGTGAACAGCAGCAAATGGAAATGGTCGGGCAGCAGGCAGTAGGACAAAAGCTGCGCGTCGAAGCGGTGCAGGGTCTGCGCCAACAAGGCGAGAAAGGCCGCTCGGTCCTCGTCATCGGCAAATGCCGGGACGCCAGGTTCACACCAGGAACTGAGGTGGTAAACCGCCCCAGGGAACTCAATGCGTGGAGGACGTGCCATGAGGCGAAAGGTAGTCCACCCCGCGCCAAAAGGCAACACTTGACCCCAAGAATTCACATACCGCTCAAACCCACAGTCAGGGGTTGGTGTGCAGGCCCTGCAAAACGCGCAGCACCGCGTCATCGCCCATATTGCGGGCATCGGCCAACTCACCGCCGCCGGTGGCCTTGATGACCTCGCCGTCGCGGCCCAACACGGCGGCAGCCGGAATGCCCTTCTTCAGCGGCACGCCCATTTGCTGGGCCAGATCGGTGTTGCGATTGAAACGGCCCACATCCACTTTCAGCACCACCAGGCGCTTGGACACATGCGCAGCCAGGCTGCCTTCGCTCATCTTCTTGTCCAGCGCACGGCAGTCGCCGCACCAGTTGGCGCCAAAGACCACCAGCACATTCTTCTTTTGCGCATTGGCCGTGGCCAGGGCCTGGTTGAGTTCGGCACGCGCATCGGCCTGCTCGTTGTAAACCGGCTTGAGCGCAGCGGATGCGGCGGCACTGGCCGGAACCGCAGCGACAGGGGCGCCGGCCACTTGAGCCTGCGCAGAGATGGACGAGAGAGACAGCAGGGCCAAAGCCAGAGAGATCAGTTTCACGAGTCAATTCCTCAGGAGAGAATGGGCGCCAGTTTGCCACGCCACGACTTGCCCAGTGGCGCCCCAATTCACCCAAGCTTTGTTGAAAGAATTCCATGGCGGCTTCCAGCCTCTTGCTCCTGATCGATGACATCGCCGCCGTGCTGGACGATGTGGCCCTGCTCTCCAAGGCCGCTGCCAAACAAACCACCGGCGTACTGGGTGATGACCTGGCCCTGAACGCCCAGCAAGTCAGCGGCGTGGCAGCGGAGCGCGAGTTGCCGGTGGTCTGGGCCGTGGCCAAGGGCTCGTTCAAGAACAAGGCGATTCTGGTGCCTGCGGCCCTGGCCATCAGCGCCTGGGCGCCCTGGGCCGTGACACCGCTGCTGATGGTGGGTGGCGCCTATCTCTGCTTCGAGGGCTTTGAAAAACTGGCGCACAAATACCTGCACAGCGCCGAGGACTTGGCCGCCGACCAGGCCGCCCTCAGCCAAGCCGCGCTGAACCCGCAGCAAGACCTGTTGGCCTTCGAAGCCGACAAGGTGCGCGGCGCCATCCGCACCGATTTCATCCTCTCTGCCGAGATCATTGCCATCACCCTGGGCACCGTCAGCGCCGCCGCCTTCAGCACCCAGGTGCTGGTGCTCAGCGGCATTGCCGTGCTGATGACGGTGGGCGTTTACGGCCTGGTGGCAGGCATCGTCAAGCTGGACGACGCCGGGCTCTACCTGAGCCGGCGCGGCGGCAGCTTCAGCCAGAAAATCGGCCGGCTTTTGCTGGTGGCCGCACCTTGGTTGATGAAGGCCTTGGCGGTGGCTGGCACGGCCGCCATGTTCCTGGTCGGTGGCGGCATCCTGGCCCATGGCTTGCCGTTCTTGCATGAGCTGCCGGCACAGCTGGCCCAGGGCCTGGGGCCGCTGGGCGGCTTGGCTGGGCTGCTCAGCAGCGGCTTGGTGGGCGTGGTGGCCGGCGCCCTGGTGCTGGCCGGTGTCACGCTGGCACAGCGCCTGCGCGGCGCATTTGCAAAAGGTTAGGATATTGCTATGAAGACGTACACGATTGAAGTTCAGAAGTTCAAGGCCGCCAGCAACAACATCCACGGTCAGATGTTGTTCAAGATCGATGCCTTGATCACCCCGAAAACACCGGTCGAGGGCATCGAGCCCAGCACCGTGCTGACCCTCACAGAGGCCAATGCCCGCGTGCTGATGGCCTTGCTGAAAACCCAGATCGCCGAGTTCGACGGCAAGAAGGCGCGCAGCCGTTTTTAAAGCCCGCCAGCCCCTCCCCGGCGCCAGGCGGAGGGCGGCTCGACGAGCGGGCGGGGCCTGCGCTGAATCAGCGCAGCGCCTGACCGCGGTGAAGCAGCGACAATCACCCCATGGAATATCCTCAGTACGACCCTAACTCCGACCATCAGCCCCTCTCCGACGAGGAGTTGTCCACCCTGGATGACATGCTGACCAAGCTGCCCAATGTAGACGCCATGAATATCGAGGCGCTGGACGGCTATCTGGCCGGCCTGCTGCTGAGCCCGCAAGCGCTGCACACCCTGCCCGGCGCCACTTGGCTGCCCGAAGTCTGGGGCGGTGACGGCGACGATCTGGACGCCGAAAGCAAACCCGAGAACTACCCCTTCGTCAGCGGCAAGCAGCGCAAGCGCGTGCAACTGCTGGTGCTGCGCCATCTGCGCTCCATCGCTTGGCAATGGTCCGCCAAGCCCGAGTTGTGGGAGCCCATCTTCAGCGTGGCCGAGCAAGACGAAGGCGAAGACCTGATCGACGCCGAAGTCTGGGCCCTGGGCTTTTTGACCGCAGTGGATCTGGCACCCGAAGCCTGGGAGCCACTGTTCAAGGACGCCATCACCGGCCCCTTGCTGGCGCCCATCGCCCTGCTGGGCGGCGACGAGAACCTGCAGAGCGAGGCCGAGCAAGCCCGCTTGAACGACCCACTGGAACGCGACGCCCTGAGCCGCTCGGTGCTGGACAACGTCTTGCAACTCTGGGCCTTGCGCAACCCCAACACAGCCGCCTGAAGATGCGCAGCCGGGTCATGAGTCGCCTGGCTGCCGCAGCAGCCGCAGCGGCATTGCTTTTAAGCGGCTGCGGCAGCGTGGTGGTCAACCCGGTGACGGGCCAGGCCGAACGCTCGGTGATGAATGAAGCCAGCGAGATCGCGGAGGGCAAAAAAGCCCACGCCCAGGTCTTGCAGGAATACCAAGCCCTGGCCGACCCCAAGCTGCAAGCCTATGTGAATGCGCTGGGCCAGCGCCTGGCCAAGCAATCCCACCGCGCCAACCTGGAATGGCATTTCACCGTGCTGGACAGCCCGGAGGTGAACGCCTTCGCCCTGCCCGGTGGGTATGTCTATGTGACGCGCGGCATCATGGCCTATCTGGACAGCGAGGCCGATCTGGCCGGTGTCATCGGCCATGAAATCGGCCACGTCACCGCCCGCCACGGCGCGCAACGCGCCACCCGCCAGCAAACCGCCGGCTTTGGCGTGCTGGCCGCCAGCGTGCTGGGCGCGGTGCTGGAATCACAAGGCCTGGGCGGCGCCGGGCAGATGCTGGGCCAGGCCTCGCAAACCGCGGCCGCTGGCTATATCGCCTCTTATGGCCGCGATCAGGAATTGCAGGCCGACGGCCTGGGCGCCGAATACCTGGCGCGCAGCCATTACCGGCCGCAGAACATGGTCAATGTGATCGGCGTGCTCAAGCAGCAAGAACGCTTTGCCGCCGACCAAGCCAAGGCCGAGGGCCGCGCCGCGCCCACGCAAGCCAGTTGGCTGGCCTCGCACCCCAGCAATGATCAGCGCCTGGCACAGATCCGCGAGATCGCCGGCCAATACAAGGCCGACGACGGCAACTACCAGGACGACGGCAGCGAGCCCTACCTCAAGGCCATCGAAGGCATGACCTTTGGCGAAAGCGCCGAACAAGGCCTGAGCCGCGGCAGCAACTTCTATCACTCCGGCCTGGGCCTCGCCATCAGCGCCCCCATGGGCTGGAAGATCAATAACGGCGCCGAGGCCGTGAGCCTGGTCAACGCCGCCGGTGACGCAGCCCTGGTGCTGCGCCCCATCCCCGCCAAGGCCGGCGGCTCGCATGAGGACATCTTGCGCCGCCTGCTCAAGCCCGAGCAAGGGCAGGTGGAAAAGCTCAGCCTCAACGGCCTGCCCGCCAGCCACTTCAACGGCGTGGTGCGTAACGCCCAAGGTCAGCGGCAAGCGGTGGAGCTGACCCTGGTGGACGGCCCCAAGCAACAGCAATATGTTTTGCAATACCTGGGCCGCGACGCGGGTGCAATCTACCGCGCCCGCCCGCAGATGCGCGACGCGGAAGCGAGCTTTCGCGCCCTCACCGCCGCCGACCGCAAAGCGGCCCAGCCCTGGGTGCTGCGCCTGCAGCCTTTCCCCACCGGCGGCTTTGCCCAACTGGCCAAGAACTCCCCCTTGGGCGTGCGCGCCGAAGCTCAGCTGCGTTTGCTGAATGGGGCGCTGGATAGCGATCCCAAGCCGGGACAGAAGGTGAAAGTGGTGGCCGTGGCGGCTGCGCGGCCGTGATCAAGATCGAAGGCGCCGGCTGGCGCCACGAGGCGATTTGAATCGTCAAGAAGGCGTCTACAAATGCTGAGCGGAAGCTGCCTCTGCCGATCTGTACGCTACGCCGTGGCCTCAGCAATTGAGCATGCAGAGAACTGCCACTGCTCCATGTGCCGAAAGGCTCACGGCTCGGCCTTCTCAAGCAACGCGCTTGTGCCCACCGGGGCGCTGACGATTGAAGGTGCAGCGCATCTCACCGCCTATCGGTCTTCTCAAAATCGAGAGAAGCTGTTCTGCTCAAAGTGCGGATCCCAACTCTTCATCAGGCGGCTAGACGCCCCCGAGGGAACAGTCATCACACTCGGAACGCTGGACTCCGATCCAAAGATTTCCCCAAGCCGCAACGTCTTTGTTGGCAGCAAGGCGCCCTGGTACGAGCTAGGCGCAGACCTGCCCTCCTACAAGGTCTATCCCGGCTTCGAGTCCACTGAATAGCCGCCGAAGAAGATCCAGTACCCAGCAATGAAAAAGGCGAGTCAGTTGACTCGCCTTTTCTGCACTGGCTGCATCTGCGCCTAAACCTAAACGCAGACACCTCAACCCTGCTTACTTCGCCACGGGGCCCTGCACCGTGCCCAGCTTTTGCAGCCAGAAGGCTTCGTACTTGCGGTGCCAGCCGACGGCCTTGACCGCGCCGCCCATGCCGTGCTCGCCGTCCGGGTCCAGGAACAGGTCCACCAAGCCTTCCTTGCCGGATTCCAGCAAGGCGCGATAGACGTTGACCGTGTCTTGGTACAGCACGTTCGGGTCCATCATGCCGTGCACCAGCAGCAGGGGCTTGCGCAGGCCCTTGGCCATGGGCAGCAGGGAGTACTTGCGCAGATTGGGCTTGCTGCGATCCACCTTGCCAATGGTGCGGCCGCTGTACCAGCTGTTGTAGTTCTCCCATTCGGTCGGGCCGGCACCGGCAATGCCGGCGGCGAACAGATCGGGCTTGCTGTACATGGTGTACTGGGTCTGGAAGCCACCGAAGCTCCAGCCGTTCAGGCCCACCCGCGCCGGGTCCACGCCGAAGTTGGCGGTGATGTATTTGTAGGCGTCTTCCAGGTCCTCGGTCTGCGGCAGGCCGGCTTGCTCCCAGTTGGCGTCGGAGAAGCGGCGGCCATAGTTGGAATGACCGCGCGTGTCCACCGCCACCATCACATAGCCATGCTTGGCGGCCATATACATGCCGAACACATAGGCCGTGGGCTGGAAGCTGTCGCTTTCCACCGTGTGGCGGTCATTCAGCGGGCCGCCGTAGACGTACATCACGGCCGGGCGGCGGTCGCTGGCTTGCCAGCCCTTGGGCTTGAAGACAAAGGCCGAGATATTGTCGCCATGGCGGTTCTTGAACGTGAAGCGCTCGGGGCGCAGGGCGTCGACTTGCGCCCAGGCCTTGTCGTGGCTGTCGGTCAAGACCTTGGCGGCCTCAGGCGCGGGCTTGTCGGCCTTCAGCAGCTTGAGCTCGGGGCGTGCCGTCCACTGGCCGGCATTGGCGGCCGCCCATTGGCCGTCGTGCGAGACCACGGCGCCGCGGTGATAGTCACCGGCCTGACCCAGGGCCTGCATGCTGCCGTCCGCAAGGTTGACGCGGTAGACGTTCATGGCGGCGAAGTCGTCCTTGTTGGCGGTGACGAACATGCTCTTGCTGTCGGGCGTGAAGCCGATGACGTTGTGCGCCTCGAAGTCACCCTTGAGCAGCGGCCGCAGCGAACGCGCCGCGATGTCCCAGGCATAGGGCTGGCGGTAGCCGGCGTCGTCCAAGCTCATCACGATTTGCTTGCCGTCGGGGGTGAACTCGGGGTCGACCACATTGACGACCTCGTGGCCCACATCGCCACGGCGCTCCAGCACCATCTCGGGCTTGGCGCTTTCGTCGGCGCGGCCGACGTAAAGGCGGAACAGCTCTTTCTCACGCTCCCAGGTGGTGAAGGCATAGCGGCTGCCGTCACGCGCCCAGGCGATGGGGCTGATCTCGAACCAACCGTCGCCACCGGCTTGGGTGAACACGGCGTCGGCCTGCTTGCGCGGGGCTTCGCCAGCGGCGGGCACTTGGCGGATGTAGATGGCCAGGGGCTTTTGCTTGCGCTTGTCGTCGGAGACTTCGCGGTCCACCTTCTTGGCTTTGGCGAAGCGCTCGGCGTAGTCCATGATTTCGACCTTGCGGCCTTCGGCATCGGCAGGCAAGGCCTTGCCGTCGGGGCCGGTCAGCGGGGCGCGGGCCAGCAGGGCCATCCAGCGGCCGTTCTCGCTGATGGTGGTGGCGTCGATGCTGTACTTCTTGTCAGCGTCATCGGGGTGGATCAGCTCGCGGTTGAGCACCTGCACGCCAGCTTCGGCAAAGCGGCTGCGCAGCACCCGCTTGTCATCCATATAGACAAAGCCTTGGTCATCGGGCGAGAAGGCGACGATGCGCAAGTCACGCTGCGTGGCCACCAGGGGCTGCAGCTTGCCGTCGGCAGCGCTCCAGCGGAACAGGCTGCCGCGGTATTGGAAGATCAGCTCATCCTTCTGATTGGCCCACACCACTTGCGTCACGCCGGGGTAGAGGTCGGTGGGCTTGAGCTTGTTCTTGGCCAGGCTCTTCTTCAGCTCGTCGCGCAGCTCCCAAAGTTCTTTCTCTTTCTCGGGCTTGTCGGCTTTCTCAGCGGAAGAAGCAGTAGAGGCTGCTGAAGCTGCGGCAGCGGCAGGCACGGGCTTGCCGGCGCGCTTGGCTTCCAGCGCGGCCATCGCCGCCTTCTCACGCTCGGCCTCGGCCTTGTCGGCGGCCTTTTGGGCGTCGTCCTTGGCCTTCTTCTCGGCCAGTTCCTTCTTCACACGCTCCAGGGCGGCGGCTTCCCACTGGCCCAGGTCAACATCCTTGCCTTGTAGATAAGCGGCTTGCGCTTCTTCCTTGGCTTGGCGCTCGGCGAGTTCGCTGCGCTTTTGCGCCAGCTTTTTGTCGAAGCGGGCCAGATCTTCCGGCGCGTCGAAGGCGGCCATCAAGGCGCGCGAGCTCAGGCGCTGCGTCTTGCCGGTCTTGGTGTCATGCACATACAAGTCGGTGCCGGGTTCGCCGAAGGGGTTCCACAGATAGGCCAGGTAGCGGCCGCTGCGGCTGAACTTGGCATCCTTGGCGTTTTCGCCGCGGTAGGACTCGGCGCGGAACAGCTGCTCCAAGCTCAGGCTGCTGGCGGATTGAGCCGACGCCGTCTGCGCCACGGGCGCGCCGGTCGCCGCTTGTGCGCTCTGCGCCATGCTGCTCATCACGAAAGCGCCCATCAGCGCCGCGACCAGGCAGCTGATCGCCACCTTGCTTGTCGGCCGAGCCTGTGCGCTCACGCCGTCTTTCTGTGCTTTGTTAGCCAAACCGCTTACTCCTGCGAATTCATCGAAGCCCCGATCAGGGTGCGCGCATTCTAGAAAGGGTTTGCGCCATCGCCAGAGGTCATGCAGACATATGCCGCCCATTCAAGCTCGGAATGACTAAACTGGTGCCGCTATGCCAAGCTATCTCACCTTCAACAACCTCCTCGCCGGCCTTGTGCTGCTGGTCTGCCTGGGCTTGGCCGTGCACATGATGCTGAGCCGCCAGCGCCAGCAGCGCGTCAACCAAGGCCTGCGGCGACTGGCCTGGCGCTGCCAGGATCTGGCCCAGCGCCTGCGCCAATGGCGGCGCAGCAAGGCGGTGGAGAAATCAGCCGCTGCGCAGGCCGCACAAGTCATTGCCCGCGCCAAAAGCAAAAAGCTGGACGGCACCTGGGAAGGCAATGTCTACCGCCCCAAGGAATTCGACCGCAAAAAACGCGACTGAAGCGGCGCTGATCCGGCCAGCCCTCCGATTAAGGCGTCTGCAGCACCCGCTGGGTGTGGCGGGCAATCATCAGCTCCTCGTCGGTCGGCAACGTCCAGGCTTGCACCGCACTTCCGGCTAAGCTGATGCAAGGCCCACCGGCCGCGTTGGCAGCCTCGTCCAGCTGCAGGCCTAACCAGGCCGCCTGACGGCAGATGCGGGCGCGGATCTCGGCCGAGTTCTCGCCCACACCGGCGGTGAACACGATGGCGTCCACCCCGCCCAGGGCCGCCGCCAAGGAGCCCAGCTCACGCCCGCAGCGGTAAACAAAATGGTCCACCGCCCGGCGCGCCGCCGGCGCCTCACTGGCCAAGAGCGTGCGCATATCGCTGGACAGGCCAGACATGCCCAGCAAGCCCGACTGCTGGTACAGCAGGCGCTCCACCTCGGCAGCCGACATGCCCCGCTCCTGTTGCAAATACAGCACCACACCGGGGTCCAGATTGCCGCTGCGCGTGCCCATAGGCAGGCCATCGATGGCGGTGAAGCCCATGGTCGAGGCCACGCTGCGGCCAGCCTTGAGCGCACACATGCTGGCGCCATTGCCCAGATGCATCACCACCGTGCGGCCACTGGCAGCGCGGGGTGCCAGCGTCGGCAGCACCGAGGCGATGTACTCGTAACTCAGGCCGTGGAAGCCGTAGCGCCGCACGCCCTCCTCGAAAAAGCGCTGCGGCAGGGCGAACATCTGTGCCATGTCCGGGTCGCTACGATGGAAGGCGGTGTCGAAGCAGGCCACCTGAGGCACCTCGGGCAAAAGCTCAGCCACGGCGCGGATTGCATCCAGGTTGTGCGGCTGATGCAGCGGCGCCAAGGGCACGAACTCCGCCAGCGCGGCCAAGGTGGCGGCATCTACCCTGACCGGGTCGGCATAAGACATGCCGCCGTGCACCACGCGGTGGCCCACGCCCAGCAGCACGATGCCCTCGGAGTGCTGGCGCAAGAACCCGATCAAATACTCCAGCGCGCCGTGGTGGCCCAGCTGCGTGCCGGCCGACCAATGGCGTTGGTCCACCAGCTCGCCATCGGCACCCCGCACCAGAAAGTGCGGCTGGTTGAACAAGGCCTCGACCTGGCCGTGCAGGCGCAGGCTCAGGGCGCCGGATGCCTGCGCGATGAAGACCGAAAACTTGACGCTGGAAGAGCCCGCGTTGAGAACCACAATCGCTTGCTCTGGCAGATTTGGCGCTGACATGCGCACTCCTTCAAAAAGATCAAACAGCCGCGAGTGCTTTATTCAAAGTCTCACGCCGGGCCCGGGCCACCAGCACAGCCACCGCGCAAGAGGCCATGCGGCATAACTCCGAATCCGCGCGGCTTGTGAGGATGATGGGCACACGGGCGCCCAGCACGATGCCGGCGGCGTCGGCCCCGGCCATGAAGCTGAGGCTCTTAGCCAGCATATTGCCGGCCTCCAAGTCGGGCACGATCAAAACATTGGCCTGGCCGGCCACTGGTGAGTCGATCTTCTTGATCGCCGCGGCATCAAGGCTGATGGCGTTGTCAAGCGCCAGCGGGCCGTCCAGCACGGCGCCGGTGATCTGCTTGCGATCAGCCATCTTGCACAGGGCCGCCGCCTCGATGGTGGACTGCACCTTGGGGTTGACCGTTTCCATCGCCGACAGGATGGCCACTCGCACTTCCGGGAAGGCCAGGGCGTGGGCCAGATCAATCGCGTTCTGCACGATGTGCATCTTGTCTTCCAGCGTGGGCTGGATGTTGATGGCGGCGTCCGAGATGATCAGCGCTTGCTCATAGCCCGGCACATCCATCACAAAGCAATGGCTGATGCGCCGCGCCGTGCGCAGGCCGCCTTCACGCTGCACCACCGCGCCCATCAACTCATCGGTATGCAAGCTGCCCTTCATCAAGGCCTCGGCCTCGCCCAGCAGCACCAACTCCACCGCCTTCGCGGCGGCGGCATGGCTGTGCGGCACATCGACGATGCGGTAAGGGCCAAGGTCAATGCCGGCCTTGGCGGCGACCTCGCGGATGCGCGCCTCCGGCCCGACCAGAATCGGCTCGATCAAACCGAGCTTGGCCGCGCCGATGGCGCCTTCCAGCGCCGCGCTGTCGCAAGGGTGAACCACGGCGGTGGGCATGGCCGGCAAGCCCTTGCACACCTCAATCAGGCGCAGGTATTTGGAGTGAGGCATGGTCATCTGACGGGGGCTCCGGATCAAGTGCTGGCTTTGCGGCGGCTGCCGGCTGGGCGGGTCGTGGTGGTGCTGCCACGGCGTGCAGCGGACTGTCGCACGGGCCGCGCTGTGGCGGATACGGGGCTTTCGATAGCGTCGCTGATGTCGCTGATATCGCTGACATCGATGGCATTAACGGCGGGCTCAGGCAATAGCGCGCAAATGCGCTCAAGCATCTCACGCTGCGCTTCGCTCGCCATGCCGCTGCCTATCCGCGGATCGGCCACCAGGCGCCGCAGCACGGCCAGAAAGCGCGCGCAGTCCGCCTCGGCGCTTAGCAGCTGGGGCAGCGTGGCCAAGGCACGCTCCGGCTCGTAGCGGCAGATCACTTCCTGGCGGCCACGGATCTTGTGCCACTCGTCGGCAGACAGAGCGGGCAGCAAATCTCGGTAGTCATTGACCAACTGGGCCTTCAGCTCCACCAAGGCCAGCGGCAGCGGCTTGCCCTTGCTGGACAACAAGCAGGCGGCACGCGCCAGGGCTTGCGGGTAGCCGCCCTCGGCCATGGCGGCCAGCGCCTCGCGCACCACGGGCAAATCGCGGGGTCGCTTGGGCAGCTGCGGCAAGGCCGCCGGCGCGGCTTTTGGGCCTTCGGCGCGCAGGGCCGGCAAGGCCACGCCGTAGAGCTGGAAGAACATGGCCTCGCTGCTGGCATCGCGCAGGTCGCGGGCATAGTCCAGCGCGGCGCTGATCAGAGTGGACGCGGCTTGCTCGGCCTGCTTGAATGGCGAATCGGACGCCACCGGCTGACGCGCTTGCTTGACGGCCGCAGCAACCGGCGCCAGCCAGGCGAACAGAGGGTTGCGATCCGAGGCCATGGCTTGCTCCAGACGCATGGGGTGCATGCGGCGCAAGGCCTCGGCCGAGGTCTCGGTGGCCAGGGCCTGGACCAAGGGCTGGGCAAACTTCTCATAGGCCAGCTGGTTCAGCTGGGAGACTTCGGCCACCGCTTCAAAAGGCTTTTCGTCCCGGCGCTCGAAGCGATTGAGCTGGGCCTTGAGGTCTTCCAGCTCGCGCTCGTGAAAGCTGACCTCGTAGACCGGCTGCCCGTCGCTGCCGAGCGACTCCTCGATGCGCATGGCGTACAAGCCCGGCGGCAGAGATTCAATCGATGCCATGACCGAGACGATTTGCGCATGCTCTTTCTTCGCCACCTTGCCGGAGACAAAGATGCCCAGGTGGCCGATGTCCTCATGCAGCAGGCCAACGATGACCTGGCCCGCGGCCTTGATCTCATCGGTGGAGTCATACACATCGGCCACCCAGTTGAAGGCCTGCTGCGGCGGCGTGACGTTATCGCCCATCGAGGCGAACAAGATGATGGGCGAGCGGATGTCGCGCAAGTCAAAGGCCTGCCCGTTTTTGCCGGCAGGCGCGGTCCAGAGCCGGTTGCCGACGAAGAGGTTCTGCACGATCCACTCGATCTCGGCCTTGTTCATCAGGAAGAAGCCGCCCCACCAGCGCTCAAACTCCAAAAAACGCGGCGCCTCGGTATCAACCTTGGCATACAGGTTGTAGTACTTGTCCCAGAGCGCATTGGCGGGGTTGAGGGTGGCGAAATTGGCCACCAGATGGGCGCCGTCGAAGATGCCATTGCCCAGGTCGGCCGTCAGCGAGGACAACCAGCTGCCGCCCAACAAGCCGCCCGAGTAGCGCATCGGGTTATCGCCCTCGCCCTCACTCCAGGCGCCGCCCCAATAGGACATGGGCGCGCCATTGATGACGATGGGGCCGGCGGTTTCCGGATCGGCCGCCGCCATCATCATGGCGGCCCAGCCGCCCTGGCAGTTGCCGAGGATGGCGGGCTTGGGTGAGTCGGGGTGCAGCTCGCGCACCTTGCGCACAAAAGCCTGCTCGGCAGCGCAGACATCGGGCAGGGTCTGGCCGGGCTGTGGATCGGGGAAGAAGATCACGAAATAAACCGGATGGCCGGCGCGCAAGGCCATGCCCACTTGCGAATCGTCCTTGAAGCCGCCGATGCCGGGGCCATGGCCGGCACGCGGGTCGATGATCACATAGGGCCGGCGCGCCTCGTCCACATGAACCCCGGTGGGCGGCACGATGCGCACCAGCGCATAGTTGACCGGCTGCAGGGGCGGCGCGAACACGCGGGCGTCCATCACCATCTCGTAGTCGAAATGCAAAAGCGGCGGGCGCCCGGCAGCCTCATGGGCGTGGTAGTTATTGCCACGCTGACGCAGGGTGTCGAGAAACAGGACCGAGCGCTGTGCACTATCAACTGCGTAGCGGCCCCACGCTTGCCACAAGACCCAAAGCGTGGCGGCTGGCCAATCGCCGCTCGAGGCCTTTGAACCTAGCGGCAAAGCCACGGGAAGATCCAGCGCCGGCCATTGGCGCTGGGCCTTGCTCAGCTGGGCTTGCAGCTTGCTGTCCGCAATCTGCTTGCGGCGCTGCAGCACTTGCCCCACCTTGCCGCTATGTTCAAGCGCAGCGCGAAAACGTTCAGCATTCACCCGCATTCGTCCCTCCCTGTTCTGGCTGAAACGATTCTGCTGCAGGCATTGCTGCGGCGCAACATTGCACCGGGTCAGCGCCAAGGCCAAGGGTCTGTTTCTTGATTCACATCAAGCATCAACGGGAATCCGGGCGCAAACTGGGCCAGGGTCACACGGCTGACATGCTTTGCCCTCCAGGCAGCACGAATCGTTGAGCCGCCCTTGCTCGCGCTGCCGCCAAGGCCGAAAGAAGATGTGAGCATTGGTAAAGCTGGTCAGCCCGCACGCGGCTTGCCGCGTTAGCTGAACAGATCAGACGCCCTCGTGCGCCTTCCCCACCCCTTTTCCCAGCTTGGAGACAAGAAGATGAAGACAAGAACAAGACAATTACTGGCCGGGCTCGGCCTGGCCCTGCTGGCCAGCGCGGCGGCGCAAGCTGCTGATGTGGGCGTTTCGGTCAGCGTCGGTCAACCCGGCTTTTACGGCCGCATCGACATCGGCAATGCCGGGCCAAGCGGGGCGGTGATCTACCCCCGCCCCATCATCATCCGGGAAGTGCGGGGCGTGACTTACGAGCCGCTCTATCTGCGCGTGCCGCCCGGCCATGAAAAGCACTGGCACAAGCACTGCGCCCGCTACGACGCCTGCGGCCGCCCGGTCTACTTTGTGCGTGAGGACTGGTACCAGCGCCATTACTCTGAGCGACGCGAAGATCGCCGGGAGGATCGCCGCGAAGAGCGCTGGGAAGACCGTCGCGACGAAGGCCGTGGCGACCGCCGCGGTGATGATCACGGCCGAGGTCACGGTCACGGCCGAGGCCATGACCGCGATTAAGCGGCGCAGCGTTTAGAGGCCACCGAACGCGGCCTTAATCGCCGCGTTTCTCAAGCTCCACGTTGCAACACCGGCTGCAAAGCCATGCCGGTATGCGTGCCGGCGGCCACCACGGCCTCCGGCGTGCCTTGCACCACCACCGCGCCACCGGCGGTGCCGCCGTCGGGCCCCAGGTCAATGACCCAGT
Source organism: uncultured Roseateles sp. (assembly GCF_945956965.1). GTDB lineage: Bacteria > Pseudomonadota > Gammaproteobacteria > Burkholderiales > Burkholderiaceae_C > Paucibacter_A. The sequence goes on along the minus strand of NZ_CAMFJS010000013.1, from coordinate 94,267 downwards.
CCGCCTCGGCAACCACGTCGAGGTCATGCTCGATCACCACCACCGAATGCCCACCCGCCACCAGGCGGTGCAGCACGCGGATCAGGCGCTCCACATCGGCCATGTGCAAGCCCACCGTGGGCTCGTCCAGCACATAAAGGGTGTGCGGCGCCTTCTGGCCGCGGCGGCCCACTTCGTCGCGCACCTTGACCAACTCGGACACCAGCTTGATGCGCTGCGCCTCGCCGCCCGACAAAGTGGGTGAAGGCTGGCCCAGGGTCAGATAGCCCAGGCCCACATCCTGCAAGAGCTTGAGCGGGTGGCCGATGGCCGGCATGGCGGCAAAGAATTCCACCGCTTCGTCCACTTCCATCGCCAGCACATCGCCGATGCTCTTGCCGCGCCAGGTCACGCCCAGAGTTTCCGGGTTGAAGCGCTGGCCATGGCATTGGTCGCACAGCACCTTCACATCGGGCAAGAAGCTCATCTCGATGGTGCGCATGCCCTGCCCCTCGCAGCCCGGGCAGCGGCCCGCGCCGGTGTTGAAGCTGAAGCGGTTGGGCGCATAGCCACGCGCCTTGCTCTCCAAGGTTTCGGCGAAGAGCTTGCGGATGGCATCCCAAAAGCCGATGTAGGTGGCCGGGCAGGAGCGCGGCGTCTTGCCGATGGGCGTTTGGTCCACCTCCAGCACGCGGTCCACTTTTTCGTGGCCCTCGATGCCGGCGCAGCCGATCCAGTTCGCCGGCGCCTTGCGCAGCGGCACGGCCACCGCCATATTGGCCAGCAGCACATCGCGCGCCAAGGTGGACTTGCCCGAACCGGACACCCCCGTCACCGCCACCAGGCGGTGCAGCGGCACATCCACCGTGACATGGCGCAGATTGTGCAAGGTGGCATCCAGAATGCGCAGCGCCGGCGCCTCGCCCAGCATCTCGCGGCGCTCTTGCAGCGGATGGATCAGCGGATGAGCCAGGAAGTGGCCGGTGACCGAATCGGCCACCAAGGCCAGATCGGCCGCCGTGCCCTGCGCCACCACATGACCACCGCGCTTGCCGGCGCCGGGGCCGATATCGATGATGTGATCGGCGCGGCGGATGGTGTCTTCGTCATGCTCCACCACCACCAGGGTATTGCCCTTGTCGCTCAACGTGGCCAGGGCCTTGAGCAGGATCTGGTTGTCACGCGGATGCAGACCGATGGTGGGCTCGTCGAGGATGTAGCACACCCCTTGCAGATTGCTGCCTAACTGCGCTGCCAAGCGGATGCGCTGGGCCTCGCCGCCTGACAAAGTAGGCGCCGCCCGGTCCAGGGTCAGATAGCCCAGGCCAACTTCTTCCAGAAACTCCAACCGGCCCTTGATTTCGCTCAGCACATCGCGAGCGATGTCGGCATCGCGGCCCAGCAACTCTAGGCTCTGCACCCAAGCGCGGGCCGCGCCCACGCTCCAGGCTGCCACATCGCTGATGGCCTGGCCTTCAAAGGTGACAGCACGAGCGCTGGGGTTGAGGCGGGCACCGCAGCAGTCGGGGCAGGCCTGATCAACCAAGCCTTCCAGCTCAACTTCTTCCCCGGCAAAGCTCTGCTCCCGGCCCTTGTTGTCTTTGTCGGGCTGAGAATCGTCCAGCGCCTTGCGCTGCTCGCGCGTCAGCGCCAGGCCGGTGCCCACGCAGCTATTGCACCAACCATGCTTGGAGTTGTAGCTGAACATGCGCGGGTCCAGCTCGCCATAACTGGTGCCGCATGTGGGGCAGGCCCGCTTGGTGGAGAAGACCTTGACGGTGCCCAGGCCGGCCGTGCTCTGGCCAGCGGCTTGCGCGGCCTTGAGCCCGTCCAGCGGGCTCAGCAAATGCAGCACGCCCTTGCCCAAGTCCAGGGCCTTGGCCAGCAGCTCGCGCAGCTCGGCTTCCTTGTCCAGCGCAATCACCAGGTCGCCGACCGGCAATTCCACCGTGTGTTCCTTGAAGCGGTCCAGGCGCGGCCAGGGCGCGGTGGGCAGGAATTCGCCGTCCACCCGCAGATGCGTGTAGCCGCGCGTCTTGGCCCATTTGGCCAGATCGGTATAGAGGCCCTTGCGGTTCACCACCAGGGGCGCCAGCAAGCCCACATGCTGGCCGCGGTGATCGCGCAGCAGCTGCGCGGCAATCGATTCCACGCTTTGCGGCCGCACCGGCGTGCCGTCGTGCATGCAGTGCTGCACGCCTAGCTTCACGTACAGCAGGCGCAGGAAATGCCAGACCTCGGTGGTGGTGGCCACCGTGCTCTTGCGGCCGCCGCGCGACAGGCGCTGCTCAATCGCCACCGTGGGCGGAATACCCCATACCGCATCCACCTCGGGCCGCCCGGCCGGCTGCACGATGGAGCGCGCATAGGCGTTAAGCGACTCCAGATAGCGGCGCTGGCCCTCGTTGAACAAGATGTCAAAAGCCAGGGTGGATTTGCCCGAGCCCGAGACGCCGGTGATCACATTGAACTTGCCGCGCGGAATGCTCACATCCACCGACTTCAAATTGTGCTCACGCGCATTGACGATGCGGATATTGGGGTCGATCTGGCGCCGCGCGCGCAGGATGGCTTGCAGGGGCCGGCCCTCCGCCACTTGCAATGCCGGCCGGTCCATATGGGCCGAGTACTCACGCAAAGCCTGGGCCGTGTGCGAGCTGGGGTGATCCTTCACATGCTCGGGCGTGCCGACGCAGACGATCTCTCCACCCTGCTCGCCGCCTTCAGGGCCGAGGTCAATCAACCAGTCCGCCGCCCGTATCACGTCGAGGTTATGTTCGATCACGATCAGCGAATGCCCGGCGCCCAGCAGCTTGCGCAGGGCGCGCATCAGCTTGGCGATGTCATCGAAGTGCAGGCCGGTGGTGGGCTCGTCGAACAGGAAGAGCGTGCCCTTCTTGGCCAGGGCCTGGCGCGGCTTGGCGGCTGCCTCGGCCAGGAAGCCGGCCAGCTTGAGGCGCTGCGCCTCGCCGCCCGACAGCGTGGGCACCGGCTGGCCCAGCTTCACATATTCCAGGCCCACATCGATGATGGGCTGCAGCTTGCTCAGCACCTCGCGATGGTCTTTGAACAAGGCCACGGCTTCGCTGACGGTCAGCTCCAGCACATCGGCCACGCTCAGCTCGCGGCCATGCAGGGCCAGCTTCACGTCCAGCATCTCGGCGCGGAAACGGCGGCCGTCGCAGTCCGGGCAGCGCAGATACACATCCGACAGGAATTGCATCTCCACATGCTCAAAGCCCGAGCCGCCGCAGGTGGGGCAGCGGCCATCACCGGCGTTGAAGCTGAACATGCCGGCGGTGTAGCTGCGCTCGGCCGACATCGGCGCATTGGCGAAGAGCTTGCGGATCTCGTCAAACGCGCCCACATAGCTGGCGGGGTTGGAGCGCGCCGTCTTGCCGATGGGCGACTGGTCCACAAACACCGCGTCCGAAAGCCAGTCCGCGCCGAGCAGGCGGTCGTGCTGGCCCGGCGTCTCGGTTTGCTGGCCGAAGTGGCGCGCCAGGGCCGGGTACAAGACGTCTTGCATCAAGGTGCTCTTGCCCGAGCCCGACACTCCCGTCACCACCACCATGCGCTGCAGCGGGAACTCCACCGTGACATTGCGCAGATTGTGTTCGCGCACGCCTTCGATGATGAGCTTGGGCGTGCTCGCGTCCACCGGACGCTTCAGGCCCATGCCCACATGCTTGCGCGCGCCGAGGTAGGCGCCGGTCAGCGTGTCGGCCGAGCGGATCGACTCGGGCGTGCCGTCAAACACGATCTGGCCGCCGCGCTCGCCGGGGCCGGGGCCCATATCGATCAGGCGATCGGCCGCCAGCATCACGGCCGGGTCGTGCTCCACCACCACCAGGGTATTGCCGGCATCGCGCAAGCGATGCATGGCTTGCACGATGCGGTTCATATCGCGCGGGTGAAGGCCGATGCTGGGCTCGTCCAGCACGAACAAGGTGTTGACCAGCGAAGTGCCCAGGGCCGTGGTCAGGTTGATGCGCTGCACCTCACCGCCGCTGAGCGTGCGGCTCTGGCGGTCCAGCGTCAGGTAGCCAATGCCAACATCGCAAAGGTATTTGAGCCGGTTGCGGATCTCATCCAGCAAGAGCTTGAGCGCATCGTCCAGCAAGCCGCTGGGCAGTTGCAACTCATCAACGAAGCGGCGCAGGCGATGCAGGGGCAGCTGCATCAAATCATGCAGGGCCAGGCCGGGCAAGGCCTCCAGCTGCGCACGGGTCCAGTCCACGCCCACCGGCATGAAGCGCTGTGCGGGAGGCAGATTGGCATCGGCCAGCGCCTTGCTGCCCAGGCGCCACAACAGGGCTTCGGTCTTCAGGCGCGCGCCGCCGCAGTCACCGCAAGGCGTGTAGCTGCGGTATTTGGACAAGAGCACGCGGATGTGCATCTTGTAGGCCTTGCTCTCCAGATACTCAAAAAAGCGCTTGATGCCGTACCACTGCTTGTTCCAGTTGCCGGTCCAGTTGGGCGAGCCGTTGATGACCCAGTCATGCTGGGCCGGTGAGAGCTGGTTCCAGGCCGTGTCGCGCGGGATGCCGGCGTCGCCGGCGTAGCGCAACATGTCCTCATAGCTGTCTTTCCAGGCCGGCGTGCTGAGGGTCTTGATGGCACCATTGCGCAAGGTCTTGCGCTCATCCGGAATCACCAGACCCAGGTCCACGCCAATGACGCGGCCAAAGCCGCGGCAGGCTTCGCAAGCGCCCATGGCCGAGTTGAAAGAGAACAGCGGCGGCTGCGGGTCTTGGTAGCGCAGATCGCTCTCCGGGCAATGCAGGCCGGTGGAGTAACGCCAGAGTTCGGGCTCCGGCCCTTCCTCGGCCGGCAGCACATAGACATTGAAGCGGCCGCTGCCGCGCTTCAAGCACAGCTCGATGGCCTCCATCGCGCGTTGCTTGTCGGCGCCTTGAATGCGGAAGCGGTCGGCCACCACATCCAGCAGCTTGTGCGGGCCGGTGGGCGTGGCCACCTCACGCTCGGCCTGCACGCGGGTGAAGCCACTGGCCGAGAGCCATTGCGTGACCTGCTCGCTCGATGTGTTGCCGGGCAGCTCGACCGGGAAGGTCAGCACCAGGCGCGGGTCGCTGGCGGCCAGACTGCGCGCCATCAGCTCGGCATAGATGCTTTGCGCCGTGTCGTGGCGCACCGGCTGCGCGGTCTTTTTGTCAAACAGCTCGGCGGCACGGGCGTAAAGCAGCTTGAGGTGATCGTTCAGCTCAGTCATGGTGCCAACCGTGGAGCGCGAAGTGCGCACCGGGTTAGTCTGATCGATGGCGATGGCAGGCGGCACACCGTCCACCTTGTCGACCGCGGGGCGGTCCATGCGGTCCAGGAACTGCCGCGCATAGGCCGAGAAGGTCTCGACGTAGCGGCGCTGCCCCTCGGCGTACAAGGTGTCGAACACCAGGCTGGATTTGCCCGAGCCGCTCGGTCCGGTCACGACGGTCAACTCCCCCGTGCGCAAGTCCAGGTCGATGTTCTTCAGATTGTGCTGGCGGGCGCCGCGGATGCGGATGAGACCTTCTTCGTCTGACATGTGTGGGTGATGCCTGTGCGCTGGGAGCCAGCATTCTAGGAGTGCCCCAGACTTTGGCGCGCCCCCTACAAAATTGCCCCAGCAAGCCGGAAGCGCTTTGTTACTACTATGACGCCAGGCCTCATTGCATGGCCACAGCGCAGCGACCAGAATGCCCTCACGCGCTGCCGATTGCGCTGGTGTCGACCCCCTGAACAAGGGTAATTTTCGCCAGCAGGGCGCAGCTGAATACGGGATAGACTCGCGCCGACACGATGGGCAGCGAGTGAGAAGCCAAGAGCCCAATGCACATTGCCGAGCCAATGATTGTGCAATTGGCCGTGCAAGAAATGGGCTGGAACCTGCGCCATGACGATGTCTATTTTCAGTAGCGACACCACCGCGCCAGCGGTCAATTTGAACAGCGGCAGTCACGCGCTGAGCGAGATCCCAGTTGTCGGCCTGCGACCGCTCCGGGTTAGCCGCTTTCACCGTGCGGCGGCCGGATCCATGCAAGACTTAGCCAGCGACATGAGCACCGACAGCGCCATCCCGACGATTCTTTTGGTCGAAGACAACGCCGTCAATCAGGTCGTGGCGCTGGAGTTTCTGGCACTGATGGGCGTACACACCCGGCTGGCCAGCACCGGCGCCGAGGCCCTGGCCGCTTGCACGGCCGCCGCCCCCGATCTGGTCTTGATGGACATTCAAATGCCTGGCATGGACGGCCTGGAATGCACCCGCCGCCTGCGCAGCTTGCAAGCCGCAGGCCAACTGGCACCCTTCCCCATCCTGGCCCTGACCGCCCATGCGCTGGACAGCGACATCAAGGCCAGCCTGGAAGCCGGCATGGATGAGCACCTGACCAAGCCACTGGACTTCAAGTCCTTGCGCCATCACCTGGGCCGCTGGGTCAAGCTGCCGGACTGAACTGACGCTGCGGCGTCTTCGCCCTTGGCTCGGCAATTTCGCAGCAATGCCGACCCGCTGGGGGCCAGCACCCGTCCCGCGCTGAGCCGAGATCATCAAGCTGCACTCAGTTGCCGCTCAGAAAGCGCTCCACCAAGCCGAACTGCTCCGGCACATTGAGCGCCGGCGCATGGCCGCAGCCGGCGATTTCCACCACCGCTGCACATGGGCCGCGTTGGCGCATCGCCTCAGCGGTCTCGGCCAGCAGCAAATCAGACTCGGCCCCGCGTAAGCACAGCACCGGCAGCGTCAGGCTGTCCCAGGCGGCCCACAAGTCGTAGTCCTGCGGATAGTTAGTGAACTGCCGCACCATGGCCGGGTCGTAATGCGGGGTGACACGGCCATCAGCCAAGCGCCGCACCGAGCTTTCCGTCAGGCGCCGCCATTGCGCGTCCGACAGCCAGCCATAGGGCTTGTAGACCGTGCGGAAGTACTGCTCAAGCTCGCTGACGGTGGCAAACGCCGCCGGGCTGCCGGCATAGCTGCGGATGCGCTCGATCGCGGCGGCCGCCAGCTGCGGCCCGTTGTCGTTGAGCACCAGGCGGCGGATGCGGCCACGCAGGCTGCCGGCCGCCGCCAGGGTGCCGATGGCGCCGCCCATCGAGGTGCCGACCCAGTGAAACTCACTCAGGCCGAGCTGATCCACCAGCGCGGTGGCCTGGCGGGTGTAGAAGTCCAGGCAGTACTCGGCGTCAGGTTCGGGGCTCCATTGCGACAAACCCCGGCCCAGCGTGTCCGGGCAGATCACCCGGTAGCGGGTCGACAGATGCTGGGCCAGCTCATCCATATCCCGGCAAGTGCGCGCCAGACCATGCCAGGCAATCACCACCTCGGGGTTGGCGCTGTCACCCCAATCGGTGTAATGCAGCTCACGGCCCAGGCAGTTCAGGTAGTGGGAGCTGTGATTCATGGCGAAGGCCTCCAGTCGGGCGGGAAAGCAAAGCAAACAAAAGGGGTCCCAAGCGGGGCCAGGCAAGGCCTGACCCCGGCTTGCCAGATCGTTCAATCAATCAGGAATGCGCAAGGTGTTGCCATTCATGGTGATCAGATCCGTCGCTGCCGGCGCGGCCGAGATGGCCGGCACATTGGCCGCAGAGATGGCCGGCGCCGCGCCCGCCACACCACCGCGTGGCACGGTGCGCACCACCTGGCTGGGCGGCAAGGCCTTGCCGCTGCGCAGCTTGTCGTAAACGGCATCCAGCGCGCGGTTCAGATAGACATGCAAGGGGATGTAGCGCGAGTCATAGCCGGGCAGGAAGGGGTTGTCGATGAAGGTGTCGAAATGCTGGGCATTGGTGACCTCGATATAGCTCAGCTGGCTGGCCGCCCCTTCCACCTGCTTGTTCAGCGCGGTATAGGGCCGCGAGGTGTGGTTGACCGGCAGCAAGGCGTCGTTACGGCCATGGACGATGACGGCCGGGCGGCCCTTCAAATTGCCGTTGCGATAGGTTTCCTTGATACCGGCCTGCACCGCCAGGGCTTGCGGGTCGCTGCCAGTGAGCAGCTTGCGCAGGCATTCCGCGCCATCGGCGTTGATGTCGGTCGTGCCGCTGCTGGGCGAGACCGAGAACACATTGCGCACCGGCCCGCCAACGCTCAGCTCATTGATCATATTGACGCCGGCCGAAGGCGGCACGCCATTGCCCTTGGCAAACATATCGGCCAAGGCGGCCGCGCCCATCACGGTGGGTGCACCGGCGGCCGTGGTGGCGGCGAAGCTGTAGCCGCAGAGCTTGTCCTTCACGCTGGCGCGCGCATAGGCATTGGCATAGGTGGCGGCCACGGCCTCGGGCACTTCGTAGTCGGCATGCGAGGCGTGCAGCAGGTCAGACTCCGCCTCCCAGCCGCTGTCATGCAGCTTTTGCAGCGCGGCGTTGGCTTGATCCTGGGTGGTGGCGCCGCTGATGATGCCTTTGTTGGCCAGGCTCTGGCAGCGCTTGGCATTGAAGCTGGCGTAGAAAGCCACTGCGCCGGGCGAGCCGGTCGCGGCGCTGGCCAGCGAGGCGCAGTTCTGCAGCAGATTGGCCTGGGTGATGTAGTCATACAGCGGCTTGCCAAAACTCAGCGGTGTGCTGCTGCCGCGCTGGATGGACACGCTCAAATTGGCGGGTAGCTCCACCGCAGGCTCCGACACGGCCACGCCGTCAATCAGGCCGGCGCTGTCTTGCTCGGCCGCGGCAACGGCTGCGCCGCCACCGTTGGACAAGCTGGACGCAATCACCAAGGTGTTGGCCGGGGTGATGGTGGTCCATTTGAAGCCATTGCCGCTGTCTTCACCGTAGCGCTCATTCAGCACATAAAAGGCCAGCTGCACGGCTTGCAGGGTGTAGAGGCCCCAGTCCTTCTCGGGGTTGCGCTGCGAGTGGGCGTGTTTGAAGGCCAGGCGGTTGGGGCTGCTGGCATTGAAGCTGGCCAGCTCAGCGGCCGTCAATTTGGCTTTGAAAGCGGCGCCTTTGCCGGCAGCGGCGGCACTGTCCCGCGTGCCGTCCAACAGAGGCACGGTATCGGTCGCCAGATCATGGCCGGCGGAATGCGTGCCCTTGTCGGTGTAGGCCACCGCGCAACCTTTTTTCAGGCCCCACTCACCGGTGGAGATGGCGCCGTAAATGCTGCGCGAGCCCGAGGACGTGGCCGTGATGATGCAGGGCTGGCTGGGGTTGAAATTGGCGGGCACCTGCACCATCAGGCTGACGTTGCGCTCACCCGTGCCATCGTCGCTGAATGCCAGGTATTCGGTGCCGGCCACCTTGCCTTCACCCGTGCCTACGGTGCCGTCGGCCGCCACATTGGGGCCGTACAGCGTGCCGTATCCGCCATTGGCGGCCACATCCACGATGGCGCGGTAGTTGGTGTAAATCGCAGCGCGGCGCAGCTCGGCCGCGGTGGGCTTGAGCGGGTCGGCATAGGCGGCCAGCGTGGCCGAGGCCAAGCCGGTTTTTCCTAAGCCGGCGGTGAGCAAGTCATCGCTCACGCCGTCGTAGCTGGCGGACTTGAGGCCCACCACAAAGTCGGGCAGCTTGTTCACCACGCGCGGCTCTTGCACGCTGCCACCATCGCCGCAGGCGCAAAGCCCTGCCGCAGCGGCTGCCAACACTGTCATCAAATGCATCGTCTTCATCAGAGAGGTCTCCTAGTCATGCTTCGAGGAAGGTGTGACAAGCCCGGCGCGCAAGCGCCCGACGATGCCACTGGGAAAGTGATAGACCGCCAACACAAACAAGACGCCCAGCCAGAGCAGCCAGCGCTCCGGCGCGATCAGCTGCGAGAGCACCGGCACGCCGTCCAGCGCCGTGGCGCCCAGCTTCATCAAGTCCTGCAAATAGCTTTGCGCCAGCACGAAGAGCACGCTGCCGACCACCGCGCCGTAAATCGTGCCCATGCCGCCGATCACCAGGATCAAGAGCACGTCCAACATGATCTCGAAGGACAGCGAGGTGTCCGGCCCGTTGTAGCGCAGCCAAAGCGCCAACATGGCGCCGGCCACGGTGGCGAACAAGGCCGCCAGCACGCTGGAGCAGCTACGGTAGACCACGGTGCGGTAGCCGATGGCCTCGGCCCTAAAGTCGTTCTCGCGGATGGCCTGCAGCACCCGGCCAAAGGGCGAGTTGACGATGCGCAACAAGAGCAGCACCGCCGCCAGCGCAACGAAGAACAGCAGGTAGTAGCTGGCCAGTCGGCCATCCACCATGGCGCCGAGGAAAGGCTCTTCCAGATACTCGGTGGACGGCTGCAAGGCCTGCGGCACTTTGAAGCTGAGGCCGTCTTCGCCGCCGGTGAAGTCCGATAGCTGCGAAGCCAGGGTCAGAAAAGCCGAGGCCACCGCCAGCGTGATCATGGCGAAGAAGATGGCCTTGACGCGCAGGCTGAACAAGCCGATCAGCAAGGACAGCAGCAGCGACACCAACAAGCTGGCACCCAGGCCCAAGGCCACCGCGCCCCAGCCCGGCTCAAACCGTGAGCTAGCAATGGCAATGCCGTAAGCGCCAATGCCGAAGAACATGGTGTGGGCAAAGCTGACAATGCCGGTATAGCCCAGCAGCAAGTCATAGCTGGCCACCAGCACGATGAAGATCATCATCTTGGCCGCGACATTGAGCGCACGGGTCGAAGGAAAGATGAAGGGCGTGAGCGCCAGGCCCAGCACGATGAGGATCAGCAGCGCGCCCAGCAAGCGGCTGCGCGGCAGGTCATGGGATAGCAAGGACTTGATCATCTTCAGCACCACTTCCTTACCGATTCGTCACTGGATACAGGCCTTGCGGGCGCCACAAGAGGATGGCCACCATCAAGCCGATGTTGGAGAACAGCGCCAGCTTGGGCGCCAAAAAGCCGGTGTAGTTCGCCATCAGGCCCACCGCCAGGGCGCCCACAAAGCAACCCAAGGTGGAACCCAGGCCGCCGATGATGATGACGATGAAGATGAGGGTGTTGACCTGTGAACCGATCTGCGCCGTCACGCCCTGCTGATACAAGCCCCACATCACGCCACCCAGGCCGGCCAGCGCCGAGCCGCCGACGAACACACCCACAAACAAGCGGCGGATGCGATAACCCAGGCTTTCCACCATCTCGCGGTCTTGCACGCCGGCGCGGATCAAGAGGCCTAACTTGGTGCGATTGAGCAGCCACAGCAGCAAGAGGAAGACCGCCAGACCCGCCAGCACCGCCAGCAGGCGGAACTTCTCCACCGCCACATCGCCAAACAACACGGCGCCACGCAGCGCCTCGGGCAAGGGCAGCGGAATCATCTGCGCGCCCCAGATCAGCTTGATCAACTCCTCGCCAATGATCATGCCGCCCATGGTGATGAGGATCTGCTTCAGATGCATGCCGTAGACCGGCCGCACCAGCACCCGCTCAAACACCAGGCCCACCGCCGCGGCCACGCCCATGCCCACCGCGCAGGCCAGCGCCACGGCGAGCAGATTGCTGATCAGGCTGGGGCTTTGCGTCCAGCCGCTCATAGCGCCCAGCACCGTGGTGGCCATGAAGGCGCCCAGGGCGATGAAGACGCCGTGGCCGAAGTTCAAGACATCCATCAGGCCGAACACCAGGGTCAGGCCGGAGGCGATGATGAAGATGATCAGCCCCATCGCCAGGCCCGCCAGAGTCAGCGTGGCCCAGCTGCTGGGGCTGCCGATCAAAGGAAAGGCCAGCAGCATCAGCGCGGCCAGGCCCAGCAAGGGAATGAAATCGAATTGCGATTTCGGCAACTGAGTGTCTTGTGGCTGGCTCATTGGTGCGCCCCCAGGGATAGGCCAAGAAAGCGCTGCTGCAAGCTTTCGTCCTCAATCAAATCGGCCATGGCGCCGCTGTGCACCACACGGCCGTCGTCCATCACCGCCACTCGCTCGCCCAGGGCTTTGGCGACCATGAAGTTCTGCTCCACCAGCAGAATCGTGGTGTGGCTGCTGCGCCGGAGTTCCTTCAAGGCCTCGACCAGGTTGAGGATGATGGCCGGCGCCAAGCCCTTGCTGGGCTCGTCAATCAGCAGCAGACGGCGCGGCTCGATCATGGCGCGCGCAATCGCCAACATCTGCTTTTGCCCGCCGCTGAGCTTGCCGGCGGGATAGAGCCAAAACTTTTTCAGCGCCGGGAACAGGCCGAACAACCAGTCCAGGCGCTGCGTATCCAGCTCCTTCAACGCCCGCGCCTGCCGCGCCGCCAACAACAGGTTATCGGCCACCGTCAGGTCGCCGAAGATGCCCATGTTCTCGGGCACATAGGCGATATCGCGCTGGGCGATCTCGGGCGTGCTGAGCTTGTGAATCGGCTGCCCGTCTAGCAAGACCTGACCCTGGGAGGCTGGCCACAAGCCCATGATGGTGCGCAAGGTCGTTGTCTTGCCGGCGCCGTTGCGGCCCAGCAGCATGGTCAGCTGGCCCGTGGGCACATCCAGATCGACGCCATGCAGGATGTGATACGCGCCGATATGGGTGTGCACACCGCGCAGGCTCAGCGCCAGCTGGCTTGAATGCAGGGGTGCGGCCGCGGCGGCATTGAATGGTTCGTCAGGCAAGTGACTCATCATCATCATGCCGCCATCCCCAGATAGGCTTGCTGCACGATGGGCGAGGCAATCACCTCGGCCGGCGCGCCATCGGCCACCAATTGGCCCATGTGCAGGACGACGATGCGGTCGGCCAGTTCACGCACCACATCCATCTTGTGCTCCACCAACAAAATCGTGTGCTGGCCCTGGGCTTTGAGTTCGCGAATCAGATCCAGAATCACCGGCACCTCGTCCACGCTCATGCCGGCCGTGGGTTCATCAAACAAATAGACCTGGGGTTGCAAGGCCATCAACATCGCCACTTCAAGCTTGCGCTGATCGCCATGCGGCAAGCTGGCAGCCGGCACATGGGCGCGGGCATGCAGATGCACCCGCTCGACGATGGCCATGGCCTGGTCCAGCAGGTCGCGATGCTGCAGCCACACCGACAACATTGCCAATCCGCGCCCCGCGCGCGCCTGCACCGCGAGGCGAACGTTTTCCAGCACGCTCAAATTGGGAAACAGCTGGGTCAGCTGAAAGGCACGACCCAAGCCCGCTTGGGTGCGCATTGGCGCCGACAAGGGGGTCAGGTCTTGCCCGTTGAGCAGCACTTGGCCAGCGGTGGCGCGGAGTTGGCCAGAGATCAGATTGAAGTAGGTCGTCTTGCCCGCGCCGTTGGGGCCGACGATGGCGGTAAGCGAACCCGGCGCGAACACGCAAGAGACGTTGTCGACTGCGGTGTGGCCGCCGAATTTGATGGTTAAGTTTTTTGTTTCCAGCATGGCTTTTTGATGCGGAACTTCTTTGAAATTCTGAATTTCTTTGACAAGTGAGCGCCGAATGCTCGGCTACTGCGCGGCCCTTGGCCGTCGTTGCAGGTCCTCCCCCAGATCCTCACGTAGCGCTGCTACGTTCCGGTCTGCGGGTCCCCCCGCGCCTAGCCCAAGGACCGCTCGCTACGCCTCGGGCGCTGGCGATGCGGCCTTGTGGCAAGGGGAGGTGTTGGCATTCTTCTCGGCCTGTGCTTTGGCTCAACAGCCCATGAAAGCGCCCGAGGCGTAGCGAGCGGCTTCAGGACTAGGCGCGGGAGGACCCGGGAACCTGAACGTAGCAGCGCTACGTGAGGATTCACGGGGGGACCCGCAACGACGGACTGGAGTCGCGCAGTAGCCGAGGATTCGGCGCTCTAGCTAGCCCAGCAACCGAGCCACCAAACAGCAACTCAACGCTTATTCCGAATCGGCACCGCCATCTCTTCCGGTTTGATTTCACGAACCAACTCTGGAACACCCCACGCAAACGCCGGATCCACCTTGATCTTGAAGTGATACATCGACTGCATCGCCTGATGATCTTCCGGGCGGAACGTCATCTTGCCCTTGGGCGTCTCGAAAGACATGCCCTCCATCGCCTTGATCAGCTTGTTCGTGCCGGTCTCGCCGGCCGTCTTCTTCAAGGCCTCCACGACGGCAATCGCGGCACTCATGCCGCCGGCGGTGAAAAAGTCAGGCGGCGCTTTGAACTGCTTGTAATGGTTGGCCACCAGCCATTCATTGACCGGATTCTTGGGCATGCCGAAGTAGTAGTAACTGGCACCTTCCATGCCAGGGAACTGCTTGTAGGCGGCCATGGCGGGCAAGATATTGCCGCCGGTGGCGATCTCGATGCCGTAGCGTTTCAAGTCCAGATCGGCAATCTTGAAGGGATTGCCGGCGCCGGCCCAGATCACAAAAATGATCTTGCGGCCGGGCTGATCTTTGAGCTTGTCGATCAGGCGCTGGGCACCGGCGGTGAAGTCGGTGGTGCTGACCGGCAAATACTCTTCGTGAACGATCTTGGCCTTCTTGACCGCGTCCTTGAAAGCCTTCACGCCGTCGCGGCCAAAGGCATAGTCTTGCGCCAAGGTGGCGATGCTAACGCCCGGCTTGTCCAGCGCCACTGCATTGGCAATCGCATCTTGGCTGGAGTTGCGGCCAGTGCGGAAGATGTATTTGTTCCACTTATCGCCGGTGATGGAATCGGCCACGGCGGGCTCCACCAGCAAAATCTTTTTGTACTCCTCCGCCACCGGCAAAAGCGCCAGCGCCACGCCGGAGGACGAGGGGCCCACCGCGAGGTCAGCCTTGTCATCACCGTAGGCGGTGGCCAGCTGGCTCTTGCCGATATCGGGCTTGCCTTGGTCGTCTTTCTCGATCACCACAATCTTCTTGCCGGCCACCATCATGCTGCCGCCTGTGGCGTAGTCCAGGCCCATCATGAAGCCGGTCTGGGTTTGCTTGCCGTAGGCCTCCAACGGGCCGGTCTTGCTGTAAACATGGGCAATGCGAACTTCACCCTTATCAGCCGCCTGGGCAATACCATACCCGCCCAAGCTGCCGCCCACGCCGGCCAGCGCAGCGAGCATCAGCAGGCAGTAGCCACGGCGTCGCGCTGCGGGGCGCGGCAAAGAGGGGCTAGGCTGCGGGGCGGCCAACATCATTTGCGTCTTGAACGTCTTCATGCGGGGTGTCTCCTGGATCAATCGGGCGTACTTGCTTGATTGCATGCTTGCGTGCCTTTCGCACCGAGCGGCGCGGACACTGTGAACTTCTTCATGCAAGCCGCGTGCCGAAAATCCCCACCCTGGTGCAAACACTGAGGCCATGCACTCGAAGCGGGCTGGATTTCAGCTGATCACGGCGAATCCGCCGGGCCAAGCTTGATTGAGGTGGCGCGCGCCTATTCAGGCCTTGCAAACAGCAGGCAGCAGCGCAATCGCGCATGGACTTTGACCCGAAAGCTCAGGCCCTCAGGTGGGGGCACTGCGCGCGCCCAAGCCTATGCCGCACGCCCAAATCGACTGAAACTCAGACAGCCAACGCCCGCATTTGTCTATTTTTCAGACACAGACTGAATTTCCGCCACACGCCCGCTCGGGCGGAAGCGGCCCGCGAGGCGGCGATCGTCACCCAGCAACTCAGCCTCGGGTACGGAACACCGACACCGTGTCGTTCAGCCCTTGCGCCTGCTGCCGCAGGGATTCCGCCGCGGCGGCGGTCTGCTCGACCAGGGCGGCGTTCTGCTGCGTCATGCTGTCGAGCTGGGTCACGGCCTGATTGATCTGGCCGATACCGTCGGATTGGCCGGCGCTCGCCTGCGTGATCTCGTTCACCGTGGTGGTGACGCGCTGCACCGCGCTCAAAATCTCATCCATCGAGGCACCCGCCCGGCTGACCTGCTGGGTGCCGGCCGCCACGCGCTCAACCGAATCCAGGATCAAGGTCTTGATCTCCTTGGCCGCCTGAGCAGAGCGCTGGGCCAAGGTGCGTACTTCCGAGGCCACCACCGCAAAGCCGCGGCCTTGCTCGCCAGCGCGTGCGGCCTCCACGGCGGCATTGAGCGCCAGGATATTGGTCTGGAAGGCCACGCCGTCGATCACCGCAATGATGTCCGAAATCTTGCGGCTGGCCGTCGAGATGCCGTCCATGGTGCCCACCACTTCACTCATCACGGCGGCACCCGCGCGTGCGCGCTCGGCGGCGCTGTCGGCCAGCTGATTGGTCTGGCGCGCCGCTTGCGCGCTGTGCTGCACTTGCTCGGTCAGGCCCTGCATGGCCGCCGCGGTTTGCTGCAAATTGGAAGCGGCCTGCTCGGTCCGCATGGACAAGTCCTGGCTGCCCAGCGCCACCTCGCTGGAGGCATGGCCCATGGAATCCGTCGCCCCGCGAATGGCCTGCACCAATTCACCCAGGCGCTGCTGCATGGCCACCACCTGCTCCATCACCAGGCCGATCTCATCACGCTGACCCACCTCGATCTCGCTGCGCAAATCCCCTTCGGCCACAGCTTGCATGACCTGCTGCATCACCCCCAAGCGGCGGCGCAGATTGCGCACAAAGACCTCAACAATGACCAAGGCCAAGCCACCGCCGATCAAGGCAAACAGCCAACCGACCGAGGCGTCACTGCGCGCCACCGCATCCACATCATCCACGTAGACGCCGGAGCCAATCACCCAGCCCCAGGGCGCGAAGCCTTGCACATAGCTGCGCTTACCAACGGGCTCCGTGGCGCCAGGCTTGGGCCAGAGATAGTCCACATAACCCGAGCCACTGGCCTTGACGACTCTGACAAACTCGACAAACAAGAGCTTGCCCTTGGGATCTTTGTTCCCGTTCAAGTCCTTGCCATTGAGCTCGGGCTTGATCGGGTGCATGACCATGCGCGGGGTCATGTCGTTGATCCAGATGTACTCACTGCCGGAGTAGCGGATCTTGCCGATCTCGGCAGCTGCTGCGGCCTTGGCCTCGGCCTCGCTCATCGCGCCGGATTTGGCTTTGTCGTGGAAGCCGATGACGATCTTCTCGGCCTGTTTGACCTGCTCGACGGTGGTGATCATCTTGATGCTCATCAGGCTGTCGGCTTCGCGCTCGGAGAGCAAGAAGATCAGCAGCAAGAAGCCCAGAACCGCCCCCACCACAGACACGCGCAAGCGCGTCGCCAAAAGCATCGTTCGCATCAACTTGTCTCCATCATCTTCTTGTCGATCCAGTCACCGCTGTCTCTGCGGCAGCAACTTGTTTTGACTATGGATGAGGCGGCCTGCCATAGCAAGGCAATCAATACACGAACAGCAGGGGCTTTGCGGACTTGTTCCGAACCGGATGGCCAACATCAGCTTTGCAGCGAAGGCAAGGCATGGCCAATGCCCATCTCAACCCAGATCAACCTAGTTCAGGCCAGCGCGACAAGCGCTCGTACAAAGAGGCGCGCGAGATCTGCAGCAAGCGCGCAGCCGCCATGCGGTTGCCGGATGACAGGCGTAAGGCCTGGCCGATGGCCGCGCGCTCGACCCGCTCGATCAACTCTGGCAGCGGGCGCAGCGCCTCGTTTTCCACCAAGGGCTGCACCTGGGCCGGTACAAGGTCGGCTTCAGCATTGGCCGCAGCCTTCGCTGCCGCAGGCCGCAGCCCGCCCACATGGCGGGCAAAGCACTGCGCCGTCAGCTCCATCTCATCGCTCATCAGGCTGACCTGCTCCAGCGCATTGCGCAGCTCGCGGATATTGCCCGGCCAGGGCTGCGCGGCCAGCCAATGCAGAGCGCAAGGGCTGAGCAATTTATGCGGCAGGCGGCTGCGCTGGGCGATGTCTTCACCCAGAGCGTCGACCAAAACCTCGATGTCCTGCACCCGCTCGCGCAGCGCCGGCACCTGGATGGGCACCACGCTGAGCCGGTAATACAAGTCGGCCCGGAACTGACCGGCAGCCACCATGGCGGCCAGATCGCGACTGGTCGCGGCAATCACCCGCACATCCACCTGAAGCACGGTATTGCTGCCCAAGGGCTCCAGCTCTTGCTCCTGCAACACGCGCAGCAGCTTGCTCTGCAAGGCCAAAGGCATATCGCCGATCTCATCCAAGAAAAGGGTGCCGCCGTCGGCCAACTTGAATTTGCCCTCCCGCCCTTTGCGGTCGGCGCCGGTGTAGGCGCCTGGCGCCACGCCGAAGAACTCGGCCTCCAGCAGCGTGTCCGGCACGGCGGCGATATTGACGCTGACCAGGGGCTTGTCGGCGCGGCGCGAAGCGGCGTGGATGGCATGGGCCAGCAACTCCTTGCCGGTGCCGGTTTCGCCCAGCAGCAGCACGGTGGCATCACTCAGCGCCACGCGGCGTGCCTGGCGCTTGACCTCCATGGCGGCCGGGCTGCTGCCCACAAAGCTGGCAATCGTGTGCTTGGGCCGGCGGCTGCTGCGGCCATGCTGGTCAGCCAATTGGCGACGCGCTTCACTGAGCTGCTGCTGCAACTGCGTCAGCTTGGCCATCAGCGGCTGCATGGTGGCCTCGGGGTGATCCAGCAGCACCAAGCCCACCGCACCAATCACCGCGCCGGCTTCATTGCGCAGCGGCAGGCGGCTGACCAAAAAGCTGCCGGCCTTGTTGGTGAGCAAATCGATCAGGATGGGCTGGCCGCTGTCAATCACCTGCGGCAACAAGGTGTTCGGGACCACGTCCTCAACGCGACGGCCGATGAATTCGTTCTCACCGCCAAAGCCCAGGGCCGGCAAAAAGCGTTTATAGCCCTCGCTGATCCAGACGATGCGGTGCTCGGCGTCCAGCACCATCATGCCTTGCACCGTGCTCTCCAGGGCCTGGAACATGGCTTGCGCCGCCAGGCGCAGCACGGCATCAAGATCAAGCGGAAGCTGGGAGGCGGGCAAGCGAATTTCCTCGGCAATGGGGCCGACACAATGTAGCAGCCGCGCAGCCTGTAACAGTGGGTACAAGATGCGGGGAAAACCCGTTTGCGTGCCCCGGCATTGGCGACAATGCGCCCATGAGCCACGCCAATCTCTTTGCCGCCTTGCGCGCCGCATTCCCCACCGACCTTGACGCCATCGCCATCGAATGCGCGGATCAAGTGGCCAGCGACGGCGGCCCGCTGCGCTACAGCTGGCGCGATCTGGAGCGTGGCACGGCCATGCTGGCCAATTTGCTGCTCTCGCTGAACCTGCCCGCCGACAGCCGCATCGCGGCGCACACCGAGAAGAGCGTGGAAGCGCTGATGCTTTACCTGGCCGTGCTGCGCGCGGGTTATGTCTATCTGCCGCTGAACCAGGCCTATCAGGCGGCCGAGCTGGACTACTTCATCCGCGATGCCGAACCCGCCCTGCTGGTGTGCGCGAGGGCTCATTTCGGCTGGGTGTCCAAGCTGGCCTTCCAGGCCGGCACGCAGTATGTGTTCACCCTTAACGATGACCGCAGCGGCAGCTTGCTGGACCGAGCGGCCAGCATGAGCGATCAGCATGAGCCGGTCGACAAGCAGGCCGACGATCTGGCCGCCATTCTCTACACCAGTGGCACCACAGGGCGCAGCAAGGGTGCCATGCTCAGCCACGGCAATCTGCTCAGCAATGCGCTAACGCTGAAGGACTTGTGGGACTGGAAGAGTGGCGATGTCTTGATCCACGCCCTGCCGATTTTTCATGTGCACGGGCTCTTCGTCGCTTCGCATGGGGCGCTGCTGAACGGCAGCAAGATGATCTGGTTCGCCAAGTTCGAGCCGCGCGCCGTCATCGCCAAGTTCAGCGAAGCCACGGTCTTCATGGGCGTGCCAACGCTTTATGTGCGCATGCTGGGCGAGGCCGCGCTGACGCCGCAGGCTTGCGCCTCGATGCGGCTCTTCATCAGCGGCTCGGCACCGCTGTTGCTGGAAACCTTTGAAGACTGGCAGCAGCGCAGCGGCCACACCATTCTGGAACGCTACGGCATGAGCGAAACCTTGATGCTCAGCTCCAACCCCTGCCGTGGGCTCGACGGTGAGCGCATTGGGGGCACAGTAGGCCCCGCCCTGCCCGGCGTGAGCTTGCGGGTGCACAAGGACGATGGCCAACCCTGCGCCACGGACGAGATCGGCCACATCGAAGTGCGCGGTCCGAATGTGTTTTCAGGCTACTGGCGCATGCCCGAGAAAACGCAGCAAGAGTTCACGCCCGATGGCTGGTTCAAGACCGGAGACGTGGGCCGCCTGGACGGCAACGGCTATCTGAGCATCATCGGCCGCGCCAAGGACCTGATCATCAGCGGTGGCTACAACGTTTACCCCGCCGAGATTGAGAGTTATCTCAACGAGATGGAGGGCGTGCTGGAGTCGGCCGTCGTCGGCGTGCCGCATCCCGACTTTGGCGAGGCTGTGGTCGCGGCGGTGGTCGCGCGTCCCGACGCTACGCTGGACG
Organism: uncultured Roseateles sp.; assembly: GCF_945956965.1. Taxonomy (GTDB): domain Bacteria; phylum Pseudomonadota; class Gammaproteobacteria; order Burkholderiales; family Burkholderiaceae_C; genus Paucibacter_A. The sequence continues at coordinate 74,088 of NZ_CAMFJS010000013.1, read as the reverse complement.
GCGAGGCCTTGATCGCCACGCTGAAGCGGCAGATCGCCAACTTCAAAGTGCCCAAGCAGGTATTTGTCTTGAGCGAGCTGCCGCGCAATGCCATGGGCAAGGTGCAGAAGAATCTGCTGCGCCAGCAACACCAGGGGCTGTTTGCGTGAGCGCGCCGGAACTTGCCGATACCGCGGACAGCTGCCCGCGTTGCGGCGCCGGCTTCCACTGCGGCGCACAAGACACGCGCTGCGACTGCTTTGATCTGCAGCTCAGCGCGGCCCTGCGGCAGCGCTTGAGCGAGCAGTACAGCCGCTGCCTATGCCTGAGCTGCCTGCGCGAATTGAGCCGGGCCGAGGCAGGCCAAAGCGCTCGCCCCGGATAGCCTTAAACCAAGCCTCTGAACGGGCCGCTGCTGAGCCAGCGTTCGATCTGAGCCTGGCGGTCATTACCCCAGAAGCCTTCGCCGTCGATGATGAAAAAGGGCGCGCCAAAAACGCCGGCGGCAATGGCCGCTTGGTTCTCGGCTTTGAGCCGCTCTTTCCACTGCGTATCCTGCCAGGCGGCCTGGGCGGCTTCCGGGTCCAGGCCAGACTCGGCGGCCAGGGCCTTGAGTTGCGCCTCGTCATTGAGTGCCACATCCCGGGTGAAATAGGCCCGCAAACCAGCCCGGGCCCAAGCCACCGCACGCGCGGGGTCTTGGGCATGCAGCCACCAGAACACGCGGGCCGCATTCTGGCTGGCGATGGGAAAGGCGCTCGGCTGCTTGTAGGGCAAGCCGGCGAACTGCGCCGAGCGGGCAAAGTCCCGCAGCACATAGTCGCGCTTGAGCGGATAAGCCACGGGCGGCTTCAACTCGGCGGCCTGAAAAGTCACGCCCAGCAATATGGCATGCCACTGCACCGGCCGGCCATGGCGGGCGGCCACGGCTTCAATCCACTCCGAAGCGATATAGGAATAAGGCGAGGAGAAATCGAAATAAAAGTGCACAGGATTGCGCGGCGCCACAGCACCCGCGCGTTCAGGGAAAGGAGGCTCGATGATCATGCCCTGACCTTAGCGCAAATCAAGCCAGTCCGCAGCAGGGCTTTGCCGGATGGTCCACCGAGATAGGCGTTAGGTCGACAAACGGCCAGCCTTGCTGAGCCTGGGGCCAGGCGCAACGATCGTCGTCAGCCCTGGGTCCTGACTTCAAGCCGGCCTCAAACACAAGGAACAAATGACGGCCTCTAGCTCTTGCGCCGGCGGCGTGATAGGCCTGGCCCGTTCGGCACGCGCATCGGCATCCACACGCCGCATGAACTCGGCTTCATCGAGCGGCTTGCCGCACAAATAGCCTTGCAACATGTCGCAGCCGAGCTGGCGCATTTCTGCGGCCTGGATTTCGGTTTCCACGCCCTCGGCCACCAGGGTCAGGCCCAGGGATTTGCCCAGGCCCACCACGGCGCGCGCCACCGCCATGTCCTCGGCTTTGTCCGGGACATTGGCGATGAAGCTGCGATCAATTTTCAGAATGCTCACCGGCAACCGGGTCAGGCGCGAGAGGCAGGAGTAGCCGGTGCCGAAATCGTCCACCGCGATGCGCAAGCCCAGGGCGGCCAAGGCGCGCAGCTTTTCCACAAGCTCATCCATATCGGACATCAAGGCCGTCTCGGTGAGCTCCAGAATCACCCGCTCCGGGTCGGCCCCACTCTGGGCCAACTCGGCCTGCAATTGCGTCACAAAACCAGGGGCATCGAGCTGACGCGCCGACACATTCACGGACACATGCGGCGCGGCCTGACCCCAGCGCTCACGCCAGCGCCGCTCGGCCTGGCAAGCCTGGCGGAACACCCACAGGCCGATGGGCACGATGGCGCCGCTGGCCTCGGCCAAAGGAATGAATCGATCGGGCGCCACCGCGCCGCCGGGTGGATGCCAGCGCAGCAGCAATTCGCTGCCGATGACCTCGCCCCGCATGGCATCCACAATGGGCTGAAACACCACGCTCAGCTCGTGGCGTGCCAGCGCCAGCGGCAAGCCCTGGCTGATGCTCATGCGGTCGCGGGCCTGAATCTGCAGGCCTTCATTGAAGAAGCGCCAGCCGTCGCGGCCGCGCTCTTTGGCGACATACATGGCCATATCGGCGCCCTGCAAGATGTCTTGCGCCGCATGCGTGCTGCCATGTCCCACCGCCACGCCGATGCTGGCCGATACCCGCACAGTGACACTGCCCAGATGCATGAGCTGGCGCAAAGCCACATTGATGCGTTCGGCCAGCATGGAAATGCTCTCGGGCTGCTGCAGCTGCTCGCACAGCACCACGAATTCATCGCCTGCCAAACGCGCCACTGTGTCGCCCGGCCGCACGCAACTGCCCAGGCGCCGAGCCACTTCTTGCAGCAAGAGGTCGCCGGCCTCATGCCCATGGCTGTCGTTGATGAGCTTGAAACCGTCCAGATCGATGAAGAGCACGGCCACGCTCAGGTCCAGGCGGCGCGAGCGCTCCAGCGCATTTTGCAAACGCTCGGTGAACAAGGCCCGGTTGGGCAAGTGGGTCAGATCATCATGTGTGGCGCGCCACAGCAGCTGCGCCTCGGCTTGCTTGCGATCGCTGATGTCCCGCAGGGTCACGACCAGGGACCAGCCATCGTCCAGGCGGAATTTGGCGATCGAGGCTTCGAGCGGAAAGAAGCTGCCGTCCTTGCGATAGCCCACGATATCGCCGCGACCCGACATGCGGCGCAGCTGCTCCTCGCTGTCCAGAAAGCGCTGGAACAACTTCACATGCCGCTCCCGCAGATGCGGCGGCAGCAGACTGTGCACCGACATGCTGTGGAGTTCTTCTACGCTGTAGCCGAACAATTCAGCGGCACTGAAATTGGCTCGCCGAATCCAGCCCTGGCCATCGGTTGCGATGATGGGCGTGTCGGCAAACGCCATCAGGTCGGCCCGCTCGGCGCTGGTGAAGGGCTCCGGCCTGGGTGCTTGCGGCATCTTTGCGCTGGATTCGCTCCCGGCCTGCTGCTGATGCTGTTGCTGCGGCCGCGGCGCCCGTAGCTCGGCCATCGGCGGCGGCGGCAAGGTGTAGCAAGCAGGCGCGCTGGGCGCCTGGGCCGGGAAGCGGTCGATGACTAGGAAGTTCCCCTGCGCCTCGCAGCAGCTCAGATAGATGTCCACGCTGACATGCTGGCTGGCCGGGTCCATGCAGACCCGGCCCTGCGGCGCCAGCAGGTCCACCTGTTTGAGCGAATCGATCAGGCTGGTGGCATCCAGGCGCTGGCATGCGGCGGCCGCTTGCGCCAAGGCCTTCACACACAGAAAAGCCCCCGCGCCGAAATTGCTGACCACCCCATTGCCCTGCGGCCACAGCCCGTTCACGCCGGGCCATTGGCGCAATTGCGCCAGCATGTCCTGGTTCTCGGCATTGCCCAGGCTCATGAAGTAGGTGTTGCAGGAGTAGATGCCCTCCCGCTCATCCGGCCTCAGCTGGCTGGCCATGACCTCGTCGAACTGGCAGCTGACCACCGCCATGCGCGCCTTCAATCCGGCTTGGGCAAAGGCTTGCAACACCTGGATCTGGTCGCGCCCGGCAAAGAAGGGCACAAACACATCGGCGCCCGAGCAGTGCAAAGCATCCATCAAGGCCGGCAGATCCCGCCCCTTGAGGCCCAGGGGCAGGTACTGCTCACCCACCGCCTCGCCACCATGCTGGGCCAAGGCGCGGCGGGCGGCTTCGATGGAACCGCGCGGCCACTCGTAATTGCTGCCGGCGAAAAACACCTTGTGGCCGAAGCGCTGCACCAGCACCCGCATCAAGGGCTCGATCTGCTGATTGGGCAGGGCCGCAAAGCTGAAGAAGCCATGCTCGCGGATGCTGCCTTCCTGGCAGGAGAAATTGAGCATGGGCAGGCCCCGCATGGCCATCACCTCGCCCACCACTGCATGCCGCGCATTCGACAACAGCGGCCCAATCAGGGCACGGCAGCCCTGCACATCAATGAGCGTCAGGGCCGCGGCCACGGCGGTGTCGGCTTGGCTGCCGTCATCCTGAGCCAGCAACTCCAGCACATGCCCGGCAATGCCACCGGCGGCATTGACTTGCGCCACCGCCAAGCTAGCGGCACGCAGAATTTCCTGACCATAAATCGACGCTACCCCGCTCAGGGGCAGCAAAAGGCCGAGCTTGAATGAATTGACTTGAGACACGTTAGTGGGGGCCATGAGCAAGCAATGGCAATCGCGTGGCTAGGGCCCAATGCAAAGCGCACCCTCGGCGAGCCGCAAGGCTGGGCGGCGCACCATCATGGCCAAGCGCCATCGCTGTCGGACGAGGCGGGGCCAACAGGCTTGAATGCCGCGCCGAGCAACAACCTGACGCCAGCAGGCCGGCGTGTTGCGGGCTCATGGGAGGAGGCGGCCTGGTGGCGCGGCTGCAGCTGCCGCAGTGGCAGGGGGGACGCGACCAAGGCGGTCTGTGATGGACATCAAAATGACCTGCGCAGGCAGGCCGTCATCCCGTTCGATGACGGGTAAATTGGCACGCATGGATGAACGCTCCCTCGACCAGAAGGCCAGCTCTTTTGGCTGCCTTGGCCTTAGAGTAACCCGTACGCTACGCGTATATTTATCGGGTTAACCCGAGGCATCTGTCGCATTTTCGGGTAAACAGCGGGCCCGGCGCGAAAGGTTCAGCCGCCTTTTTTGATGCGCATCAACTGCTGCTCAATATCGTCCAAAGTCAGCTGTAGCAGGGTGGCCACAGGGGTGGCCGGCTTGGTGGCCAGGCCCACGGTGGTGAACAAGAGGCCGACGATTTTGAGCCGGCACAAATCATGGCATTGCTGACGCTGAGCCAGGCTGAGACCCTCGCCCAGGCAGGCGTCGATCATGGATTCGTACTGCTGCCGGAAGCCCGCGGCCGGGCCGCTGGCCAGAAAGTTGGCAGAGACCTCATTGCAGGGGTCGAACACCAGCTTGAAGTCATCGGGATGAGTCAGCCAGAAATTCGCATAAGCCTCGTAGAGCTGGCGCAGCCGTGCCCAAGGCTCGCTGGCCGCCGCGCTGCCCTGAATCGCGCTCTGCAAAGAAGCCTCCAAGGCCTCCGCCCAGATGCTTTCCAGCATGGCCGATTTATTCGGGAAGTAGCGGTACAGCGACATCGCCGAGATGCCCACCGCCTGGGCCACGCCACGCATGGTCACCGCCCCATAGCCGCCCGCGTTGTGCTGTTGTTTGACGGCTTGGCGGATCTGCTCGCGCAGCTCATCTTGCGCCGCGCCGCGCCGGCGACGCGGCGTGGGTTTGTCGGTCAGAGGTGGGAGGACGGAAAGGTCGGACACGGGGCGCGCTCATGCTGTTCAAAGGCCGCGCGATGTTCGCACGCCGCGCCTGGGTTTTAGGCCCATAAGCGCAAGTCATGAGCGGATTCCCCCTCATTCCCGGGTTTATCCCAGGCCCGCCGAGGCGCACCGCGCCGCGGCAGGCGCCGAAGCAATCAGGCCAGCGCGCGGCCGATCAGGATCTTCTGCACCTCGGACGTGCCTTCGTAGATCTGGCAGACCCGCACGTCGCGGTAGATGCGCTCGACCGGGAAGTCGCTCAAATAGCCATAGCCGCCATGCACCTGAATCGCATCCGAACACACGCGTTCGGCCATCTCGGTGGCGAAGAGCTTGGCCATGGCCGCTTCCTTCAGGCAGGGCTGGCCGGCATCTTTCAGCGTGGCGGCGTGCCAGATCAGCTGGCGCGCGGCCTCGATCTGCGTGGCCATATCGGCCAGCTTGAACTGCACCGCCTGGTGGTTGAAGATGGGCTGGCCGAAGGTGACGCGGTCCTTGCTGTACTTCAGCGCGGCCTCAAACGCAGCGCGCGCCATGCCCACGGCTTGCGAGGCAATACCGATGCGCCCGCCCTCCAGGCCCGACAGCGCGATCTTCAAACCCTGGCCTTCCGTACCCAGCAAATAGCTGGCCGGAATGCGGCAGTTCTCGAACATGATCTGGGCCGTGTCGCTGGCGTGCTGACCCATTTTTTCCTCGACACGCGCGACCACATAGCCCGGCGTGTTGGTGGGCACGATGAAAGCGCTGATGCCCTTCTTGCCAGCGGCCTTATCGGTCACGGCCATGACGATGGCGACATCGCCGTTCTTGCCGCTGGTGATGAATTGCTTGACGCCGTTGAGCACGTACTCATCGCCCTCACGCACCGCGCTGGTCTTCAGGCCACCGGCTTCGGAGCCCACATGCGGCTCGGTCAGGCAAAAAGCGCCCAGCATCTCGCCGCGCGCCAAGGGCTTGAGAAATTGCTGCTTCTGCGCCTCGTTGGCGAAAGCCATCAAGATGGAGCAGACCGGGCAGTTGTTGACACTGACCACGGTGGACGTAGCGCCGTCCCCAGCACCAATTTCTTCCAAGATGATGCTCAGCGCCAGATAGTCCAGGCCAGCGCCGTCGTACTCGGTGGGCACGGCCACGCCGTAGCAGCCCAGTTCGGCCAAGCCCTTGAGTTCGGCTGCAGGGAAATGGTGGTTCTTGTCCCACTCCGCCGCCTTGGGGGCAATTTCGGCTTGCACATAGGCGCGGATCGCGTCCTGAATGGCGCGGTGGTCGTCGGAAAGCAGCATGTCGTATGTCTCGTATTGGAATGCGGGCGCCGCGCGCTGATCAACAAACGCGCGGCCAAGCCTCAACGATAACGCGTCCGGCGACACGGGCCCTTGCGCTAGGCAAAAGCCAGGGGCGATTCCTGCGGCTGGATTTCCCAGCGCCGACAGGTGCTGCGCCCGGGATCAGGCCGCCTTGCGTCGACGTGATGCAGCCACGCCTGCCAGAGCCAAACCCACCAGAGCCAAAGACGCCGGCTCAGGCACATGGTTGCTCAGGGCCACGTTATTCAATGCAAAGAACTCGGTATTCGAGTTGTCGCCCGAACGGAAACCGTAGCCGATCCAACGCAGCGAATGGGTACCTGCGCCCAAGCCGGAAGTCAAGTCAAAGCTCAACGTGGACCCGTTGCTTGCAGAAGAAGCAATCAAGTCAGAGGCCAAGTTAGTCCAGCCATTGCCGCTATTAATTTGCAGGGCAAAGTTGTACTGAGGCGAGGTCGGAAAGCCGAGGTTGTGATTGTGGAATTGCGTGAATGAGAAGGACAAATCACTCATCGCATTGGCCAAGGTGAAGGTCAGCGAGGGCGTGTTGTTGGAGCTATTGAAGAAGCGCGTCGCCGACACTTTGCCGTAAACGGCGCCGAAGTTTTCCACACCGTTATTGCCGGTATTGAACTTTGCATTACTCACACCCGCAGATGTCGTGGAAGCATCGATACCACTGATCTGACCAATGGCTGCGTTCTCGAAATCCCAACCCACCACCACCCCGGCCTGGGCCGGCGATACCAGCGCCGCCAAGGTCACGGCCAAAGCGCCTAAGCTCAGTTGAGACACTGCTGTTTTGTTTAGCGTCATTGGATCCTCCGCTCATTTCGTCAAAAAATTCTTGTGAAGACTTAGCAAAGCCTCACCAACTTGGTCGCCGACTTCAAACGGCGGCGCGATTATGTGAGCGCCGTCATCCAGTCTCGCCCCCTAAGTTGCAGGTCATGTCTGTTTTCAACGCAGGCTATTTCTACCGCCAGCAGGCGCCGATCGCCGTCGACAAGAGGGTTTCGAGCCATCCAGGCCTTTTGCGAACGAACGAGTCGGCCAGTTAGTCGCCCCCTTGCTTAGGGGGTCGGCACCGGCCCTTTTCCTCACAGGACTTACCAGCTCAAACGCTCTCCGTTGTAGTTGATGAAGCTGCCCTTATCGGCCGGGCACAGGCCCGGGAGTGGGCAGCGCCCAACTTTGCGTCGATTCGCCGGGCGTATCTGCGCCCTCGCGGCTCCAGGTCCTCACTTGCAGCGCACGCCCGTCGGCGCTGAGCTTGAGGCGCTCGCGCTGGCCGGCGCTCATGGTCTGGCGCGCCAGCCAGGCACTGCGCTCGGCCAGCGCCACCGGCTGCTGCACCAGCGCCAACACCAGCTGGGCCGCACGGTGGCTCAGCAGCAAATCGGCCTGCTTGCCCGGATAGCTGGCATAAGCCGGCCGCGCCACCTGGAACAAGATCTCACCGATGGTGTTGCGCCAAGGCAGGGACAGCGAGGCGAAGCCCCTGCTCTGCGCTTGCTCATGCGCCTCGCTCTGCGCCTGCATCTGCTTCAACAAGCCTTCCGGCCCCAGCTTGGCGGCCTGTGCTTGCATTTGCAGCCACCAGGCATCGTTGTCTTGCAAGATGCGCTCCGGCATGAAACCGAAATGGCATTTCAGCCGCTCCCAGGCCGAGGCCTCGCTCAGCAAGGCCGGCAGCTCAGCCTGCGGGCCCACGCCATCAAGCGGCTGGACGCGGCCACACAGTTGGCCCAACTCACGAAAGACCTGGGCTTGAAAAAAAGCCGAAGCCGGCATCCAGCTTGCCGCATCAAGGGCACGCGCAGGCAAAGGCCCAAGTTGCGGCGCCACCACTCCAGCAAGGGCTGGGTCACGAACCAGCAAGGCCGCCGCAAACTGCAGTTGCTGGCGCGCCTGCGACCAGGCCACCGTCTGCGCCAACAAGCTTTGCGCACCACTCAGCTGCGCTTGGCTCAAAGCCTGGCCGCGCGCCAGGGCCGGCGCCAACACGCTGGCGTCGCCGTCCATTTGAGCCTGCGCGGCCTGCAGCTGAAAAGCTCGCAGGCACAGCACTGCCCCTTGCACATGGCTGGCCAGGGGCAAAGCCAGGTACTGATCCGACACCAGACGAAGCTCGGCGCGGGCCTGAGGCAAGGGCTCTTCAAAGGCCCGGCGCCCGGCAAGCAGTGCATCAGCAATGGCCACACAGCGGCCCAGCAAGAGCGCTTGCTCATCCAGACTGGCCTTCAGCGCCTGGGCATCCTGTGACCAGCTGACCAGGCAGTCTTCGCGCGCCCATTTGCAATCCCAGCGCGGGTCTTTGGGCTTTGCGAGGCGCGGAGCCGCAACAGCGCCAGCCTCGGCCCCAGCCCAAGCCGCCTGGCCTCGCGCCAGCGGCGATTCGTTCGCCGGGGCAAAAAGTCCCGCCAGATCAAAGAACACATTGGCCTCGGGCGCCGCGCTCGTCTGGCGTGGTTGCAGGGCAGCCGGCCGCGGCTGTGGTGCGGCATCGACCCAGCGGTTATTGCTGGCCAGCCAGGCCGCGCCCAGCGCCAGCGAGCTCAGACCAATTAGCCCCAGCGCCCACAGCAAGCCACGGCCTGCGCGTTTCAAGTTCATCGCCACCCCAAGCAAGTCGTCCGTTATGCCAGCTCACCACGTCAGGCGCTGGCCATCGTAGTTGATGAAGCTGCCGTTATCGGCCGGGCTCAGGCCCGCCATCACTGCGCGCAGGCCCGCCACGCTGGTCTGCACATCAATGTCGGCCCCCTCGCCACCCATCTCGGTACGCACCCAGCCGGGGTGGACGCTGATGCAGATGGCTTTGTCCTGCAGCATCAGAGAAGCGTCTTTGAGCACCGAATTCACCGCTGCTTTTGAGGCGCGGTAAAGCCAGCCCTGGCTGTCGCTGCGCAGGCTGATCGAACCCATGCGCGAGGAAACGATGGCCAGGCGCGCACCCGGCGCCAGCGCATCCTGCAACTGCGGCAGCACCCGCATGGGGCCCAAGACATTGGTTTGCATGACGGTGTTGAACTCCGCCTCGGTAGGCGTTTGCAGCCCGCTGATGCGGGAGCCGTACACGCCCGCCACCAGGGCCACCTGATCAAAGGCATAACCGTCGATCTGCCAGGCCAGGCCCGAGGCGCTGGCCGTGTCCATGACGTCCAATTTCAGCGCCACCGCGCCCAGATCACGCAAGCGCTGCAGGCCGGCCTCGTCGCGCGCGGTTGCCACCACACGGTCGCCCGCTGCACGCGCCTGGCGCACCCATTCCAAACCAATACCGCGCGAAGCGCCGACGATCAAGACCGAGGCCATATTTTGAAAATTCCTGCATGAGATGAAATGAAAGCGCCGCGCCGCTGCGTCCAGGCAGTTGGCCTGAGCGCGCCGGATGCGCGACCCGATTCTGCCCCGGCAGCGCGTGACTATTCACGATGCCAATCCCGTCACATCGCCCGGGCATACTGCCGCCTGACTCATCCGCCATGCCGCCGACAAGCCACGCGCCCCCTTCTGCTGCCACCGCCTCACCGGCGACACAAGCTCAAGCTCAGCTCCGTTTGCTGGGCGGCTTTGAGCTGCGCGATGCCGCAGGTCGCCCGCAGTCCCTGCCCTACGACAAGGTTCGCGCCCTGCTGGCCATGCTGGCCCTGCAAAGCGGGCCGCTGCCGCGCGAGCTGCTGGCCGAAACCCTGTGGCCCGATTCCACGCTGGACCAAGCCCGCGCCAATCTGCGCCGTGCCCTGTTCGATTTGCGGCGGCTGCTGGGCCAGCTCTGGCCTGAGCAGGCCGAGCAGGATCCGCTGCAAGGCGACAAAAAACAGCTGCAGCTGCGCGAAGACCTGCCCTGGCAGCTGGACTGCCGAGACTTCGCCCTAGCCCAGCTCGACGCCGCCACGCCCCAGCCCGAGGCGCGCCGTCAGGCCTTGCAGCTGGCCCTGAAGCTCTACCGTGGCCCCTTGCTGGACGGCTTGCAACTGCCCGAAGCGCCCGGCTTCGAGGCCTGGCTGCAGCCACGCCGCGAGGCCTTGCTACGCCAAGCCCAGCAACTGCTGGAAGCCCTGGGCCAGCTGCATGAAGACGCCGGCGAGCCCGAGGCCGCCCTGGCCTGCGCCCGCCGCGCCCTGGCCCAAGACCCTTGGTGCGAGCCCGCCCTGCGCCGCTGCATGCGCATGCTGGCCCCCACGGCCGCCGGCGAAGCCCTGGCCTTGTTTGAACAATTCCGCAAACAGCTGCAGGCGGAGCTGCAGCTGCAGCCGCAAGCCGCCACCCTGACCCTGGCAGAAAGCCTGCGCGGGGCGCCCGAGGGCAGCTGCGCCCCTCAGTCGCAACGCGCCGAACGCCGCCGCGTGGTTGCCCTGGCCTGCGATTGGGAAGCGCCGGCCGACGACGCCGATCTACCTGCCGAAAGCGGCTGGGAGGCCGAGGCCCTGGCGGGTGCCTTGCAGGCCCGGCTCAAGCAATCCCGCAGCTTGCTGCAGGCCCGCGGTGCCCATGTGCAGCGGGCCGAGGGCGGGGAGTTGCTGGCCTTCTTCGGCCACCCGCGCGCGCAGGAGCAAGCCCCCCGCCTGGCCCTGGACGCAGCGCTCGCGCTGGCCAGCGCGCACGCAGCCAGTGCCGAGCCCTGGGCGCTGCGCCAAGGCCTGCATGTGGGCTGGGTGCATGCCGACCCCGAGCAGGCCTCGCCCGACAGCGTGGGGGCACTGTCACGCCAAGCGCGCAAGCTGGCGCTGCAAGCTGAAGCCAACAGCATCCATGTCAGCGCCGAGCTGCAGCAGCAAAGCGAGCGCCACCACCGCTTTGCTGCCCCAGTGCCAAGCAGCGGCAGCGCCAGCCTGTTGGGCGCCCGTGCGGCGCCGGCCGGCAGCCGAGCCCTGGCACTCAAACCCATGGTCGGCCGCAACGCCGAGTTGGCCCAGCTGCAGGACGCCTGGGCTCAAGCACAAGCCAGCGCCCTCACGGTCTGGGTGCAAGGCGAGCCCGGCCTGGGCAAGACCCGGCTGCTGCAGGCCCTGCGCCAGCATGTCGCCAGCGCGGCCGCTGCGAACACTGCAAACGCTGCGCCCACGCCCATTTCCCTGCTGCAGTGCCGGCCCGAATACCGCCACACCCCGCTGGAGCCGGTGCGCGCCACGCTGCGCCGGCGCATGGGTGCGGCCCTGACGGGTGAAGAGGGCCAGGCCCAGGCCGCCCTCCATGCGTTGCTGCAACAAGCCGGCCTGCCGCCCGCCGGGCATGAGTCCGCCTGCACCCTGCTGCGCCCGCTGCTGCTGCACCTCCAGGACAAGCCCGCGCCGGCCGAGCCTCTGCTCAAGCGTGAGCTGCACACCTTGCTGTGCGATCTCTTCGAAGGCCTGGCCCAGGGCTTGCCGCAGCTGATGCTGCTGGAAGATCTGCACTGGGCCGACCCCTCCACGCTGGAGCTGCTGCACTTGCACCTGCAGCGTCAAAACCAGCGCCCCGCAGCGCAGCGCGCCCCGGGCCTGCTGCTGCTGAGTTCGCGCGAGGCGCCGCCCGACGATGTGCGCGCCAGCCTGGACCTGTGCCTGACGCTGCAGCCCCTGCCGCCCGAGGACATGGGCCGCTTGATTGATCAACTCGACAACGCCCCCGCCTCAGCCGCCCAGCGCCAGCAAGTGCTGCAACGCGCCGGCGGCGTGCCCCTTTTTGCGGAAGAGCTGGCGCGCTCGCTGCGCCTGCGCCCGGCCGACAAAGTGCCGGCCACCCTGTGGGACTTGCTGGCCGCCAGCCTGGACCGCCTGCCGCCCGAAGCCAAGCGCCTGGCCCAGGGTGCGGCCCTGCTGGGCAGCACCTGCTCGCCCGCCCTGCTGCAAGAACTGCTGCAGCTGCCGGCCGGACCCTTGGCCCAGCAGCTGGCACAGTTGCAGCGGCTCGATCTGCTGCAAGCCATCGAACCGCAGCACTGGCAATTCCGCCATGCCTTGATTCGCGACGCCGCGCTGGAAACCCTCAGCGCCAGCGAACGCCGTGCCCTGCACCGCCGCGCCGCCCAGGCCTTGATGGGCCCCTTCGCCGCCCAGGCCGCCGATGCGCCCGAGGCCCTGGCCCAGCATCTGCACGCCGCCGGCGACCCTGCAGCCGCGCATTACTGGCTGCAGGCGGCCGAACGCGCCGCCACCCAATCGGCCCACCAGGAAGCGCGCCACGGTTTCGAGCAAGGCCTGGCCGCCCTGCAACTGCCCGAGGCGTCGCCCGCCCTGGTGCAGCGCCTGCGCCTGCCCTTGCTGCTGGGCCTGGGGCACTGCATGCTGGCCCTGGAGGGCTACGGCTCGCCGGCCGCGCGCCAGTGCTACCGCCAGGCCCTGCAGGCCTGCGATGACGCCGGCGCCGCCAGCGGCCCCGGCCAGCGCTTCCAGGCGCTTTGGGGCCTGTGGCTGGGCAGCCGCAGCGGCCCGGACGAAGGCCCGGTGCTGAACCTCGCGCAAGAGCTGCTCACCGTGGCCGCCGACACCGGCGACGCCGCTGCCGCTGTGCAAGCGCGTTATGCCCTGGGCAACAACCTCTTCTTCCTGGGTCAGCTGCAAGCCTCTTGCGAAGCCCTGGCCGAAGCGGCCGCCGCCGGCGAGCGCCTGCCGCCGCGCCAGCGCGCCCAGCTGACCCAGCGCTTTGGCGAGCATGGCGGCATTGCCGCCCGCGCCATGCTGGGCTGGCCGCTGGCCTTGCAGGGCCGCGTTGACGAAGCCCTGGAACAAACCCATTTGGGCCTGCAGCAAGCACGCGAGTTGGGCCATGCCCAGACCCTGGGCTTTGCCTTGACCATGGCGGGCGTGCTGCAGCGCCATCTGCGCCGCCCCGACGCCGCCCTGCCCCTGAGCATGGAACTGCTGGCCCTGGCCCAGCGCCACGGCCTGGCGCTGTGGCAGGCCGTGGGCGCCCTGGTGCTGGGCTGGAGCCAGGCCGCCAGCGGTAATCCAGACGGCCTGCTGCCCATACGCCAAGCCGCCAGCGCCTCGGCCGTGGCCATGCCCAGCACCGAGGCGACCTTTCTCTCCTTCCTGATCGAAGGCTTGCTGACCCTCGGCCAGGCCGAAGAAGCCCTGAGCCAGATTGACGCTTGCCTGCCCAAGGCACAGGAGCGCCAGGAGTTCTACCTGCTGCCCGAACTCTGGCGCATGCGCGCTGAAGCCTTGGCGAGTTTGGGCGGCGCGCACGAGGAGATCGAGCAGTCGCTGAATCAAGCCGTGCAGGCCGGTCAGACCATGGGCGCCGACCTGCTCTTGCAACGCAGTGCCGCCCAACGCCAGACCCTGATCAGCGAAGCCAATAGCGATTCAACGCAAATTCAACGCTAGGCCAGCAAGCTCTCGCTCAATTTCAGGCCCGCCGACGAGGACGCGGGTCACAGCGAGGGGATGCTTTGATGCTGATACAACTCCAAGGACACCGGCGACCCGCAGCAGCCTGGGCTCTCGCAGGCCTGAGCCTGCTGGCCGGCGCCAGCTGCCAGGCGGCGGAGGATGCCGCCGAGGGCCGCGAAAGCCGTGCGGCCCCCTTGCGCTTCTCCGGTTTCGCCACCTTGGGCCTGACCCACAACGACAACGCCACGGCCGGCGTTTTCACCTCCTTCTCCCAGCTCAAGCCGGTGCAGCAAGGCTGGTCGGCCAATATGGACACGGTGCTGGGCCTGCAGCTGGAATGGCAGCCGCTGAGCGGCACCACGTTTCAGCTGCAAGGCGTGGCCCGGGCGGGTGAAGACATGCAGCCACGCCTGCGCATCGCCGCCTTGCGCCAACAACTGGGCCAGGGCCTGAGCCTGAATCTGGGCCGCATGCGCAGCCCGCTGTTTTTTGACTCCAGCATTGCCGAGATCGGCTATGCCAACCTCACCGTGCGCCCGGCGCCGGCCATCTACGCCCTCACCAACAGCGTGGCCAGCCTGGATGGCGCCGACCTGCACTGGCGCCTCAATCTGGGTGATGCCAGCTTGCTGGCGCAAGTCTTCGGCGGCCGCTACGACTACACCCACCGCTTCAACAACTTCTCGCCCGCCCTCTCGGCCGACGCCAGCCTGCGCGGCCTGCTGGGCTTCAGCCTCAGCGCCAATCTGCAAGACCTGACCCTGCGCGTCTCACGCACCGGCATCGACCGCTATGTGCTGCGCTCCGAACAGGTGAGCCAGATCAATAGCGGCCTGGAGCAAATCGGCGGCGCCCTGCAGCAAATGGCGCAGAACCCGCAGCTGCCTCCCGGCTTGCAAGCGGGCTTGTTGGCCAAGGCCCAAGGCCTGGACGCCCTGCGCAACCCCTTCGACAACCAGCCCACCTACACCAGCCTCGGCCTGGACGGCAACTGGCAGCAATGGCGCCTGCTGGCCGAGCTGACCTGGATGGACCCACGCAACCATCTGGTGGGCCGCGGCACGGGCTACAGCCTCACGCTGGCGCGCAGCTTCGGGGACTTCACACCCTATCTGAGCCTGGCGCAACTCAAGCGCTCCAGCGCCAAGCTCGACATCAGCGCTCTGGCCCCCACCGGCCTGAGTCCCCAGATCGACGCCGGGCTGGCCCAGCTCAAACAAGGTTTTGACCGCGCCCAGCAGTTCGCCGACATCAGCAGCCGCTCGGTGAGCCTGGGCCTGCGCTGGGACTGGCGCGAGAACATGGCCATCAAAACCCAGCTCGACCTCGTGAGCACGCCCAACGCCAACACGCCCGGCCCGCTGGCCGTGCCCGTGCTGCCCTTCGACAACAAACTCCAGCTCTTCAGCGTCACGCTGGACCTGGTGTTCTGAGGAGGGCCGGTCATGACTCTCCATCACCCCCGCCTCCACCGCGCTCGCCAAGCCCTGCGCGCACTGCCCGCACTACCTGCGCTGCTGAGCCTGCTGTGCTTCAGCGCGCCGCAAGCCGCCCTGGCCGGCAATGAGCTGATCGTCATCGCCCACAAAGATGTGGCCCTGGACAAGATCAGCCCCGAGCGCATGACGCAGATCTACCTGCGCCAGCAACAGAACTGGCCCGATGGCCAGGCCATCCAGCCCATCGACCTGCGTGAAGGCAGCGGCCTGCGCCGCGCCTTTTACGACCAGGTCACCGGCCGCAGCCCCGGCCAGCTGCGCGCCTTCTGGGCGCGCCAAAGCTTCACCGGCATGGGCTTGCCGCCCCGCCAGGTGGATAGCGACGAGGACGTGACCCGCCTGGTGCAGAACACGCCCGGCGCGATTGGCTATGTCTCGCGCAAGCCCAGCGGCGCAAACGTCAAAGTGCTGTTAACCGCCAACCTCGACTGAGTCCCATGAGCGCCGCCGTCACCGACCTCGGCCGGGCGCAAGCCCGCTGGCTGCGCCTGCTGGCGCCGGCCAGCTGGCTGTCGGGGCGGCTGAGTTTTTCGCGCAAATTTCTGCTGGTCGGCGCGGTGATGTTGGTGGCCCTGGCCTTGCTGAGCTGGCCGCTGCTGCGCAAGGCCGGGCAAGACGCGCAAAGCGCCGAGCTGGAGCGCCGCGGCCTGACCGCCTTGGCGCAGCAAGCGGCCGTGCTCGACACCTTGGTGCGTCAGCGCGGTGAAGCCAAGGGCGAACGCAGCGAGCCCCCGGCAGCCAAGGCCGAGCTGCAAGCCCTGCTGGCCTGGGCCAACGCGCCCCAGCTACCGCCCAGCGCGCCGCCCAATAACCTGCGCCCCTTGGCCCTGCGCCTGCAGCAGCAATGGCAGCAGTTGCAAGAGCTGGGCGCGCAAGACGACGATGCCCAGCGCCGCTTTGCCGCCCACACCGGCACCATCAATGCCTTGCTGGCCCTGATGCGCGAGAGCGCCCGCGCCCACCGCCTGAATGTGGACCCACGGCTGGACGCGGCGTTTGAGATGCTCAGCCACCGCCTGCCCCTGCTGATGGAGACCCTGGCCAAGCAGCAGGACGCACTGGCCCTGTCCAGCGACAGCATGGCCAGCTATGCCGTGGCCGCCCAGGTGGTGCTGAGCGAGGCCACACCGGCCCTGCGCGCCGGCATGCAGCAGCTGCTGGCCCCGGGCGACCGGGCGGGCCTGCAAGCCCAGCTGGACGAGCTGCTGGCCCGCATCGAACGCCAGCAAGACGCGGTCGACAAGGTGCTGGATGCACCGCAAGCGCTGGCCGAGCTGCGCCCCATCGCCAGCGCCAATCTGGCCCAGGCCCAAGCCTTGCTGGTGGCCGCCACCGCGCAGGCCGATGCTTTGCTGCAGGAACGCCTGACCCAGCTGCGCCGCAGCCAGTGGCAGGTGGGCGCCTTGCTGGTGGGCGCGATGGCGGCGATTGCCTATCTGTTCGCCGGCATTTATGTATCCACCTTGCGCTCACTACGCCGGCTCTCAGAAGGCACACAAGACTTCTGCGCCGGCCGACTGGACACCCGCATCCGCATCGATACGCAAGACGAGTTGGTGCTGGTGGCCGGCAACTTCAACACCGTGGCGTCTGAGGTGGGGCGCCTGCTCGATGTGATCCGCGAGCAAAACGAATCGCGCCAGCGCGAGCTGGAGCGCCTGGTGCAGCAGCGCACCCTGGAGCTGGCCGACAAGAACGACCAGCTCCACCTGGCCGCCCTGCGGGTACAAGAAGAGCTGGAGTCCGCCCGCGATATGCAGCAGGCCATCTTGCCCCAGCACTTCCCCGACACGGCGGACTTCTCCATGCACGCCTGCATGCACCCGGCGCGCGAGCTGGGCGGAGACTTTTACGACTGCTTCGCGCTCTCAGACGGCCGCTGGGGTTTTCTGGTGGCCGATGTGGCCGGCAAGGGCGTGGGCGCGGCCTTCTTCATGGCCGTGTCACGCACCGTGCTGCAAGACCTGGCACAAGACGAGTTAGGCCCTGAGGAAGTGCTGGCCCGCGCCAACGATGTGCTCAGCGGGCGCAACCCGATGGAGCTATTCGTCACCGCCTGCTACTGCATCTACGACCCACGCGACGGCAGCCTGGCTTACGCCAGCGCCGGCCACCCCGCGCCGCTGCAGCGCACCGCCCAAGGCGAGGTGCTGGCCCTGGACTGCCCGCGCGACATCGCCCTGGGCGTGATGCCCGGCATGAGCTACAGCCGCCGCCATGCCCATATGGCCTGTGGCGACACCCTCTTGCTCTATACCGACGGCATCACCGAAGCCTTTGACGCCGCCGAACACGCCTACGGCGAAGAGCGCCTGAACGCCTGGCTGCAGCGCAGCCACGAACCACACGCCGCCGCCAAGCTGGCCAGCCTGGTGCGCGATGTGGCTGACTTTGTTGGCGGCGCCGAGCCCAGCGACGACCTCACCGCCCTGCTGCTGTGCCGCAAGCCGCGCGTGGACATACCTATCGGCCCCGTCCTCGCCAAGGCCAGCACCGAATCACCCGACCCGTCCGCCAGCCCACAAGCCCGAGGAGCTCTGACCGTGAGCCACGCCCCCCTGGAACTGAAGAACAAAACCTTGTTGCTGGAGCATCGCCTGCATAGCCGTGTCGAAGAAATCGCGCCACTGGCCGAGGCCGTGAACGCGGCCCTGGCCGAACGGCCGGACGTGGCCTTCGCCGTCAACCTCTGCCTGGAAGAGCTGATCACCAACACCATCCAGCACGGCCTGCACGGCGCGCCGGACCGCAGCATCCATGTGAGGCTCTCGCGCTCGGAGGAGTGGCTGGAAATCATCCTCAAAGACGACGCCCCGCCCTTCGACCCCTTTGTGGAAGCCCCCGAGCCCAGCCTGGACGCCAGCGTGGAAGAGCGCGCCGTGGGCGGCCTGGGCGTGCACATGGTCAAAACCATGATGGACGAGGTGCGCGCCTTCTACGACGGCAGCGGGAACTTGATCGTGCTGCTCAAAACCCTGAAACGCTAAACCGTCCCGCCAGCGCCCTTCCCGAATTCGACCCAAGAAAGACACCACCATGAGCTTCGAACACTACAGCAGCGATGAACAAGGCGCCCGCCTGGTCAGCCTCAAAGGCCGCATCGACAGCGCCACCGCCAGCGCCTTTGAGCAAGCCGTGCAAGACCTGTTTGCCAGCCCCGGCGCCCGCGCCCTGCTGGACTTTGCCGCGGTGGACTACATCTCCAGCGCCGGCCTGCGCGTGGTGCTGATGGCCGCCAAACGCGCCAAGCAAGCGCAAGGCCGCCTGCTGCTCTGCAGCCTGCCCCAGCATGTGCGCGAGGTGTTTGAGATCAGTGGATTTCTGAAGATCATCGACAGCGTCACTGATCGCAGCGAAGGCCTGCGCCAACTCGCCGCCTGACCTTTTTTTTCAGCGGCCTCATGAGCATCTTTTTCAGCCTCTTCGCCGGGCTGGGTCTGTTCTTCATCGGCGTTAGGCTGATCAGCAACAACCTGCGCCAGGTGATCGGCCGGCGCCTGCGCCAGCTGATTGCGCGTGCCGTCACCAGCGCGGGCTCGCTGGCCCTGTTCGGCCTGCTGGCCGGCGCAGTGATGCAAAGCGTCAATGCCGTCATCCATGTGCTGGTGGCCCTGGTCACCGCCGGGGCCATGGACCGCAAGCGCGCCTTTCCCATCATCCGCTGGGCCAATCTGGGCACTTCCATGCTGGCCCTGGTGGCGGCCATCGACTTACATGCCCTGGCCCTGTGCCTGGTGGGCCTGACCGGCATTGCCTACTACCGACAAATCGACCAATCCACTCGCTGGCGCCACGCCATCGGCGCGCTGCTGGGCTTGGGCCTGCTTTTCCTGGGCACCGACTTCATCAAGACCGGCGCGGCCATGTTGCGCACCGCGCCTTGGCTACGCGAGCAGATCGCCGAACTGGGCGTGTGGCTGCTGCCCAGCTTTGCGCTGGGGGCCATGGTGGCTTGGGCCGCACAGTCTTCAACCACGGTGGTGGTCATCACCATGAGCCTGGCGGCCGGCGGCCTGATTGGCTGGGACGGTGGCGCCATGCTGGTGATGGGCGCCGGCCTGGGTTCCGCCGCCTCGGCCTGGAACCTGGCCGGCCGCCTGCAAGGCAGCGCCCGCCAGCTGGTGCTGTTCCAGGTGCTGCTGCGCTTGCAGGGCTTGCTGCTCACGCTCACCTTCTACGCCTGCAACCGCTGGCTGCTGGACGACCCCTTCGGCCGCTTGCTGGACCACTTCGCCATGGGCTTGCCGGCCCGCTTAGCCGCCTTCTACATGGTGGTGCAACTGCTCAGCGACTTGGCCAGCCGCGCAATGGAAAAGCCCAGCCTGCGCTGGCTGGAAGCTTGGGCCGCGCCCTCGCTGCAAGAGAACCTGAGCAAGCCGCACTTTGTGCACGACGAGGCCCTGGACGAAGCCGAAACCGCCCTGCTGCTGGCCGACAAAGAGCAGCAACGCCTGCTCGCCTGCCTACCCGCGTATCTCGACGCACTGCGGCAAGACGCGCCCGCTGCATTGGCGTCAGCTGACAAACGCCAGGCCGCAGAAAGCCAGGTGCTGCAACTTTGCGAGCAGTTTTTGGTGGAGCTGGCCGACCGCCAGCGCAGCCGCGATGTGCTGGAGCGCAGCATGGTGCTGCGTGACCGCAACCGCCTGCTCGCCTCGCTGCAAGAGTCGCTGGTGGAGCTGCACCAAAGCACCCAAGCCGCGATGAGCGACCCCACCGTCGCCCAGCTGCTGGACCAACTGGTGCAAAGCCTGCACATGATGCTGGAAGCCCTGGCCGAAACCGCCGCCCGCGCCCAGCCCGATGCCGAAGACCTGGAACTGCTGCGCAGCCTCACGCATGACCGCTCGGAGCTGATGGACGGCATCCGCCGCCGCCTGCAAGGCAGCGAGCTGGAAGCCAGCCTGCGCCAGGCCGTGTTCAGCGCCACCACGGTGTTTGAGCGCTGCGTCTGGCTGGCGCGGCGCTATGTGCTGCTGCTGGATGCGCCCGCCATGCCGGGCAAGCCAGGCACCACCGCCACAGCACCGCACCCAACAACGACCCCGGCACGCGCCAAGGCCTGACCGAAACCGCCCACCCCATGAGCCCGCCCCTGCTGCAAGCCCTCAGCCGCTGGCTGCCCCCGTCCAAGCCGGTGCGCCGGCCCTTCGAGCTGATCTACGCGGCCGATGAATGCCCGCCGCGTGGCGCGCTGGGCCTGCTGGCCTTGCAGCATGCGGCCACGGTGCTGGCCTTGATTGCCCATGTGCTGGCCGCCGCCAAGATTGCGGGCTTGAGCCTGCCGCAAACCCACTCCATCGTCGCCATGACCCTGCTGGGCATGGCCATGGGCACGGCCCTGCAAGCCTGGGGCGGGCGCTGGGGCAGCGGCACGCTGCTGGTATTTCAGCCCGACCCGATGATGATCACCGTGGCCGGCGCGGCCATCGCCAGCTACGGCCTGGGCTCGCTGGTGCAGGTGAGCCTGATCGCCGCTGGCGTCACGCTGTGCGTGGGGCCTTTGATGCGCCATCTGCGCCCGCTCTTCCCGCCCACCGTGGTGGGCACGGTGGTCTGCATGGGCGGCTTAGGCCTGGTGGAGCCGGCCATGCGCAATGCGCTGGGCGTGCATGCCTCCGCCACGGGCGCCGCCGCCGCCCTGCAAGTCGACGGCATCAGCGCCCTCATCTCCGGCGCCACCCTGGCCAGCATCGTGGTGCTGTCGGTCTGGGGCGGGCGGCGCTTCAAGTTGCTGGGCGTGTTGGTGGGCTTGTTGATTGGCCTGGCCATTGCCGCCTTCAGCGAGCGCCTGCTGGGCCTGGAGTGGCTGCACAGCGCGCCCTGGCTGGCTTTGCCGCAGCCCATTGCGCCCAGCTTCAACCTCGGGCCCGAGATCATCGTCGCCATCGTGCTGATCGCCACGCTCAACCAGCTGGACAACATCGGCTGCCTGATCGTGATGGACAAGACCGACAACGCCGACTGGAAACGCGCCGATATGCAAATGGTGGGCCGCGGCATCCGCGCCAATGGCGCGAGTGACTTTTTGAGTGGCCTGTTCGGCAGCTTCCCCACCGCGCCCAGCTCCGCCAATATCGCCCTGGTGCACGCCACCGGCTCCAGCAGCCGCTACATCGGCCTGGCCTGCGCGGCCTTGCTGCTGCTGGTGGCCATGAGCCCGCTGCTGACCATGGCGCTCACCCTCATCCCGCAAGCCGTGCTGGGCGCCATCTCGCTCTACGCCGCCGCGTACCTGATCGTCTCCGGCATCGAGATGATCGCCACCCGCGCGCTCGACAGCCGCGGCATCTTCATGGTCGGCTTATCGCTCTGCGCCGGCCTGGCCACCATGCTGATGCCGGGCTTGAGCAAAGGCCTGCCCGATGGCCTGGCCATGCTGGCCGGCGACGGCTTTGTGGTCACCGGCGTCTGCGTGATGGGCCTGAACCTGCTGTTCCGCCTGGGCACCCGCTTGCGCGCCAGCTGCGAGCTGGACCCACGCCAAGGGCCCATCAGCCACCAGCTCACCGCTTTTGTTGAGCGCCAAGGCGGCGCCTGGGGCGCCCGCATGGACATCGTTCGCCGCGCCGCTCTTGCCGCGCTGGAAGCCAGCGAAGCGATACAAGCAGCTGGCGGCGGCCGCCTGCTGGTGATACGCGGCAGCTTTGATGAATTCAACTTCGACCTGGAGCTGCTGCACGAGGGCGAACCGCTGCGGGTGGGCGCTGCGGCTGCTGAGTCGAACGATGGCTCAGCCGGCGCAACCGCCGTGCCGCTGGATCTGGATGCGCTGATGAACAGCAGCGACGATGACGCTGATGCCGCTGAAATAGAACGTCAGCTCGACGCCGCCATGGCCCGTGTCTCAGGCGTGCTGATTCGCCACCTGGCCGACAAACTCAGCAGCGCCAGCCTCGGGACGGGGCAGACGGTGTTGAGGTTGCATTTTGATCACTGAGGGCGCAAGGGCAGCTTGGAGGCAAGGCGCTGTCGGCCTGGTGTACTTCAGATTTAAGGCCTGACCCTTAAGCCTTGTGAAGAAACAATAGTCAATCAAAATTCGAGTATAGATTTCCGCCTTGAATTCAAAAGGCGCAAAGTCCGGCGCCGTATCCTAAGAGATATGACCGAGATCCACTTCCAACTCTTTCACGGCTCGGCGAATTTTCCTATCAAACAACTGCTCCACTTTCGAAACGGACATAGCTACTATCTCATCATCCGCATACCAGATTCTTAGAGCATCTCTTTTTTGAAGAAGAGAAAACTCATCAAAATTTGGAATATATGCATGCCCAGCTTTATCCTTCCGCTTTGCCTCGTGAAACGCCTTAAATAATGTCTTAGGACGAATTTCAGTCGAAAGCGAATGTCTAGCCAACAAAACCTCAATTGTATGCTGGAGGCGGCTAAGCACCGACATGTCATTAATTTGCGAAAAATAGAATATCCATCCCTTCCGCTTTCCTTCAGAAATACAACCCGTGATTTTCAAATTTATATACCATCTCGCATACCTAATCGCACGCTGCTTCTCGTCAGTGGATGTCACCACCCCCAATCGATGCCGATAGGCGGTAAGAATTCCAGCAATTCCCGCCTCAAATCTCTGTGCGGTTTCTTCACGGACGCCTAACCTATCCCCCTCTATTTGGTAACCGAGATAAGAAAATTTATCAGTTAAGGGACCAACCTTTGATTTAGACCCCGGCACATTAGGATCATGGGGATCAAACAGCTTGGCTTTCAATGCATAGATTACATCGTTAGCAACCTCAATGGATTTACCTTCCGGAACAAGAATCAATATGTCATCCACGTATCTGAGATAACAAATATCCTCTCGACACGCGAACATTGAGTCAATGCTCTCAATTGCAATTTCCGCAAGCAGGTTCGAAACAGACAAACCTTGAGGTACACCCTTGGTCACTACCGGCGAATTCTTCTTGCCAGCCAGGGGACTCACCGTGGGCGTCTTTACCGACGCACTAATTAGCTCTCGAATTCCCCTCTTCTTAACACGCTTTGAAATTTCCGCATCAAGAATTCCGTGATCAATCGAACCATAGAAATCCTGAAGATCCAGCTTTATATACTCTTGGAATCGGCCGCTCTTTAACTATCGAGACAGAACATCAATTTTTCGCTGAGGCAGTTCCCCGACCGCCTTATCAAAAGTAATTTGCAAAAAATCGCATAAACCTCGCAACACCAATCTATCACGAACGGTCGGTATAGACAGGATTCGCGGAAATTTTCCCGCACCCTTACTTATTAGCTTCTGCTTGTAGCGTGAAAACTTAAAACTACCACCAGCTATTTTTCTGCAAATTAACTTAACCTCTTCAGAAAGAATATTCTCATATGCCAAAGGCCGCATTCGATCCAAACCAATTGCCCGAGTATCACGAATTCTCTCAAAATAGATATTTCTAATATTTTTCTGAGTAAATATTTTTCGAAAATTGACACTTGCGCTCATAGCCAAGCCAAAGGAATCAACGCAACTGGGCCAATATAAAGACAGACAAGGATTAGCAAGCGGCACGCAATATTTACGTAAACCTCAGTCATTTCATATTTACCAACAACTGGAGTCAAGGCACTACCAGACTTCACTCTGAACAGTTTGTAGTCGTATTCTGTGTGATTCTCAACCGCCTGCAAGAGTTCATGATATCGACTCACCTGCGCAGGCGAAGGCACACCGCCATGCGGCATTTCATTGTACAAAGCTTGAAGAGCGAGGTAATTTTCGCGCATCGCGATTGAGCGCCCCCGAAGATCCTGGCTAGTCACAAACATTGAGACAACCAAAATTGCAACCCCGGCAATAGCGGACATCACGTCGGTATTAGGGCCAAGGATATTTGGAAATCTTACTGCGACGATACTCAGCGCTGCCGTAAGAAGAGAATACCAGACAAGCAACGCCTGAGAGTGAAACTCATTGCGAGCAAGGCGCGTTTGGGCCTGAATTCGGCTCTTATATGTATACCAAACATTATCTATCATAATCCCCCCTTGCATATTAGGTGGGGGCAGGGATTTAGAGTAAGGTAATCATTCCGCAAGGAATCCGCGGCGAGCCGCAACGACCTATGCATTTGCAACAACGGCCGTTATTTTTTAGAGCCACCCCTATCGAAATAGGAGGAACTTGGCCTGCCCCCATTTTTATTCTATGGCAAACCTGGCCCCGAAGGAGGCATGGGGGTCAGACCTTAAGTTTGAAGTCCCCAGGAGCCTCACCTTTGACATTTAAGGCCTGACCCCGTGTCTTGCTGAAAGCTAAAGCCCCTGCCGGCACTCAGCCGCGCCGTTCCAGGTAATGCGCATCCGGCCCGTAGCTGGCCAACTTTTGGCGCAGTTGGGGCGACACCGGCCGGGGCGCAAAGCCCCAGCGGCCCCAAAAGCTGGCCGAGTTTTGCACGGCGATCAGGCAGGCGCGGTCCAGGCCGCTGGCTTCCAGGCTCTGCAGAAAACGCTGCACCAGCGCCTGCGCCAGGCCGCTGCCACGGGCCATGGGGTGCACCGACAAGTCGTGCAGATACAGGCAATCGGCGCGCGCGGGCAGCACGCAATCAGCGGCGTCCAGCAAAGGGGGCGCCTCGGC
Organism: uncultured Roseateles sp.; assembly: GCF_945956965.1. Classification (GTDB taxonomy): domain Bacteria; phylum Pseudomonadota; class Gammaproteobacteria; order Burkholderiales; family Burkholderiaceae_C; genus Paucibacter_A. The sequence goes on along the minus strand of NZ_CAMFJS010000013.1, from coordinate 49,056 downwards.
CCGCCAAGGCAGGGCAAACAGGTAAGCGGCCAACCCGCTGGAGCCCTGATGCGCGGCAACCCAGCAGTGCGCTGGCGCAGCCTGCAATTTGGCGGCCAAGGAGGCCCGAGACTCAGGCTGCAATTCGGTGAAACAAGCGGCCTGGATGTGCAGCACCTCAGGCAAGTCGGCCGCCTGCATGGGGCGGATCAGGAAAGTCGGGGACAACATGGAACAACAACAGAAAACAGCGCAGCGCAGGAGGACGGGGGCGCCGAGCGCAAAACCGCCTATTGTCGGCGAAGCGACGAAGGCAGGCTGGGGCGAGCTTCAGGCCGTCAACTGGATCTGCATGAGCCTGACCGCGGCGCAAGAAGCGCTGCGTTCAACTTGATCATCTGGTGCTGCCCACAGCGGTTGGCATTGATGATGGAAGCCCACGCTTGGAGGCCTCCGCTCCGCTCAACTCAACTCAGCCTCGCCCGATCTCCTGCAACAAGCTCCTCACCTTGGTGGTGATGATGTCCACCGCCGGGCCGTTGGCGCCGTGGGGCAGGATGACGTCGGCGTTGCGCTTGGTGGGCTCGATGAACTGCTTGTGCATGGGGCGCACGGTGTCCATGTACTGGCTCACCACCGACTCGGTGCTGCGGCCGCGCTCTGAAATATCGCGCTGCAGGCGGCGGATGAAGCGCACGTCTGAGGCGGTGTCCACGTAGATCTTCAGCGACATCATGTTGCGCAGCTTGGTGTCGTACAGCGCGAACAAGCCTTCCACCACGATCACCGGCGCGGGCGCCACGGTGATGGTGTCGCTGGAGCGGTTATCGGCCGCGAAGTCGTAGACCGGCATGGCGATGGCCTCGCCCTTGCGCAGCGCGGCCAGGTGCTGCGTCATCAGCGGCCAGTCAAAGGCATCCGGGTGGTCGTAGTTCTGCTTGCGCCGGTCTTCCGGCGGCATATGGGATTGGTCGCGGTAGTAGTCGTCCTGCATCACCACCGCCACGTTCTCCGGCCCGATGGCAGCCACCACCTGGCGCGTCACCGTCGATTTGCCGCTGCCGCTGCCGCCTGCGACACCGATGACGAAAGGTTTTTGAGTAGTTTTGAGCATGAGGTGGTACTGCTGCGGCGAGAAGGAACGGGGCCTGCGGATTGGCAGGCGGAGGAAGGAGAGCAAGGGGCGGATTTTATGAGGGGCCGAGGGCTGCGCTTTGGCTTGATGCAGCCCCTGCCCTGTTCGCACCCCATTCGGCTCCAGGGCAAGCGGGTCAGGCTTGAAGCGCGGCGCGATGGCGAGCGTGAGGGTGAAGCTCAAAACCTCGCTCACCGGGATGAGCAGCATCCCGGTGCCGATGCGCTCGGCTCAAGGCTTGGTGTCTTGCTCGCGGTGCTGGCCGGGCTGGCGGGGCTGCACCGTGACCTCGCAAATGTCCGGCGCACTTTCCCTGCCGTGTTCGTCCACCACCACCAAGGCAAAGCGATGGCGGCCGGGGGGCAGTTTGTTTTGCACTACCAGGCGTGGCTGCGTGATTGAAACGGCCTGGTGGCGTCGCAGAACCGGCATGGGCGTCAGCGCGTGGCAGGGCCGAGGTAAGTGAAGCGCCAGATCTTGACGGTGCCGCCGCCGGTGTCGAAGGACCGGGCGCCATTGAGCGTGAACTCTTTGCCGACGGAGGCGATCTCGGGGCCTTGCAGAACGGCGGTGGGGCGGTCGCGGTCGGCCACGATCACATCAATCGTGTCTGGCGCGCTTTCATTGCCTGAGTCGTCCACCACCACCAAGCTGAATCGGTGGCGGCCGGCGGCCAGCGGGGATTGCGGGTTGACATCCACAACGACGTTCGGCGTGGGTGTTTCGACGGGAACGTTGACGATGAACTTGGGCATACGGTGGTCCTCGCGTGATGAACTGGCGTACAGGAGCGGGGGGGCGCGCTGCGGGCAGATGTCGCGGCCCTGTGCCGAGGCATGCGCATTCGGGGCAACACCCCTCTCGGCTGAGCCATGGTATTCGCTTGTCGGCTGGGCGTGCGCAGGGTTTTCCGACTTGCGCTGGGGCGGTCCTCCTCCACTTTGCTGACGCCGGGCCACTGGCCAGCTGCGCCGATCAACCAAGGCGGCTTTGGCCTCATGGAGGCGACAGACACCCACAGCCCAGGCGCCTCAGCTGCCGCCTGATGCAGCCCCACGCGAGCCCCCTGCCCCGCAAACAAGGGGCATTGAATATTCACATAAGCCCTTGATTCAACGGTGAATCAACGGCTGGCGCCAAGCATGCAAGGGTGCGCAGAAGAGAACGGGCGGTCACTGGGCTGGCTGACTAACAGGCTTAGTTGGTGAGTGCATGAGTGGCGAACTGTTCGGATCTCAGGGGCGTACGGGCCTGTCCTCCCCTGGGCCGTAAGACTTGGCTATTCAACCAAACCTAGCAAGCTGGAAAGAGACCATCATGAAACGACGCTTCACCTTTTCCGCCCTGATCGGGGCGCTGACGCTGGCCTCCGCTGCCCAAGCGGGGACCATCAGCTACAACTTCAACAATGATTGGGCCGACACGGAAATCAACCAAACCGGCAGCTTGAACCTTTTCGACACGGCCCTGGGCCGCCTGACGGGTGTGAGCTTCACCTTCAACGGCGCCATGCAGACCACGATCAGCTTGGCCAACTTGTCGAACACCAATCAACGGGCCTCGGCCAGGTCGACGATGGACCTGTTCTACCGCAGCAATCTCTCGCCGCTGGATGCCCTGTTGAACACAGGCAGCCCGCAGCTTGCCTTGTTCGCAGACAGCCGCCCCGAGGGCAACATCCTCGCCAAATCAACCTTTGTTGATAACAAATCGGTGCAGGGCGTATCGGCTGCGTGGACGCCTAACGGCCTGGATGCGCTGCTGGCCAGCTTCAAAGCGCATGAGGGCGAAAAGTTCACGCTGAGCTGCAGATCAGAGAGCGGCCTGACCCTTCTCGGCGGTGGCGGCCAGATTTCTGCTTCACAAACCAATCGAGGCAAATGCGGCGCCAGCGTGACCTATACCTACGACAACAACAACACGGTGCCTGAGCCAGCGTCTCTGGCCTTGTTTGGCTTGGCTGCCAGCACGGCCTGCGTGGCCGGCCGCCGGCGCCGCGTCAAGGGCTGAGCAGGCGCTGCGACCTCAAGGCACCGCAGGCACAAGGCGGCCCTGGCCGTCTTGTGCTGGGGGCGGCGATGCGGGTTCAAACCTGCTGGTCGCAGCAGGCTCGCGCTGCTGGCGCAGGTGCGCGGCGATCTTCACAAAGCTCTCCACCCAGTAGAGCTTGGGGTGCGCGGCCAGATGTTGCAGCAGCGCCTGATGGGCCTCTTGGGAGACGCTCAGGTAGTCGCCTCCGATGCCGTGAAAGGTGATGCTGGCCAGCGTGCCTTTGGCGGCGGCCTCTTGCACGATGGCAATCAGGGCGGCACCGCTGGCGTCGACCGGGCCGGCGGTGGAGACGTCCCAAGGGTCAAGTGTTGCCATCGATGGCGCTACGCCGCCGATGCGGGACTTGATGCCGACGAAGTCAGTCTTGATCGCCGGCAAATAGGGCTGGCCGGCGGCCAGAGGGTCGGTGCAAGGCGCGGTGAATGTGCGCTCGGTCTGGCCGTCGATGGCGTGCAGGTAGGCGTTGGCAAGCAAGATCTCTTCACGCAGCTGAGTGACGCTGATGCGATCCAGGTCGCGGTGCGCAGCCACCCAGTCACGCCCCGGCGCGGAGCGCGAGCAGGGATGGAACAGCGTGTGGTTGCCCAGCTCATGGCCGGCAGCGGCGGCGCGCCGCCATTCGGGCAGGCGCTGGCTGACGACGGGGCTGGAGAGCGTCAGATAAAACGTGGCCTTCAGGCCCAGCGCATTGAGTGCAGGCAAGGCCGTATCAAGCTGAGACGGCAGCGCATCGTCATAAGACAAGCTGACCGCAGCGCGGGCGCCACCCGGCCATTGGAAAGGCTCGCTGCGCGCTTGTGGGGAAAAGACGCTCAAAACAAGCGTTAGCCCAAGCAGCAGCGCGCTCGCCAGCGCAGTCGACGGCCCTTGTGGCTGCTTCCCCATCGTCTGCTTCATCGGCCCCACACACCTTTTTTCTTTGATGCCAAGACCGTCTTGGCAGGCCGGCTGATGATAAGCAGCTTGGCCGCTTGAACGAGCTGAGGGTGCAAACAAAAACGGGGACTTGGCTGCTTGCGCCAAGTCCCCGTTTTCTCTCTCGTCTTGCTTCAACGCCCTACCCGCGCGGCCCGCCGCATGGGTAGGTGCAGCTCAAGCAGTTCAGATCAGCTCAACACCCATGGCTGTCGCCTCGCCACCGCCGATGCACAGGGCGGCCACGCCGCGCTTGAGGCCGCGGTGCTTCAGGGCGCCGATCAGGGTGACCAGGATGCGGGCGCCGGAGGCGCCGATGGGGTGACCCAGGGCGACCGCGCCGCCGTTGACGTTGACGATTTCATGCGGGAGCTTGAACTCGGCCATGGCGGCCATGGTGACGGCGGCGAAGGCTTCGTTGACTTCCCACAGGTCCACGCTCTTGCCGTCCCAGCCGTTTTTCTTCAGCAGCTTGTCGATGGCGCCGACCGGGGCGGTCGTGAACCACTCCGGCGCATTGGCGTGCACAGCGTGGCCGACGATGCGGGCCACGGGCTTGACGCCCAGCTTGGCGGCGGTGCTTTCACGCATCAGCACCAGGGCGGCAGCGCCGTCGGAGATGGAGCTGGAAGTCGCGGCGGTGATGGTGCCGTCCTTCACGAAGGCGGGCTTGAGGCCAGCGATCTTGTCCAGCTTGGCCTTGAAGGGCTGTTCGTCCTTGCTGAACACGGTGTCCACGCCGCGGTTGCTGACGGTGACGGGCGCCATTTCCCAGGTGAAGCTGCCGTCTTCATTGGCGCGCTTGGCGCGCTCGGTGGAGGCCACGGCGAAGGCGTCTTGCGCTTCGCGGCTGAAGGCGTACTTGGCCACGCATTGCTCGGCGAACACACCCATGGCCTTGCCGCGCTGGTAGGCGTCTTCCAGGCCGTCAAGAGCCATGTGGTCGAACATTTGCGTGGCGCCGTACTTCACACCTTTGCGGGCGAACATCAGGTGGGGCGCGTTGGTCATGCTTTCCATGCCGCCGGCGATCAGCACGTCGGCGCTTTCGGCCTTGAGCGTGTCGTGGGCAAACATGGTGGCGCGCATGCCGGCGCCGCACATCTTGCTTAGCGTGACGGCACCGACCGACTGGGGCAGACCGGCCTTCAGCACGGCTTGGCGGGCGGGGGCCTGGCCTTGGCCGGCCATCAGGCAGTTGCCGATGAAGGCTTCGTTGATGGCGTCGCCGGGAATGCCCGAGCGCTCAACCGCGGCCTTGATGGCCACGGCAGCCAGTTCCCAGGCTTGCAGGCCGGCGAAGTCACCCAGCAGGCCACCAATGGGCGTGCGGGCGGCGGAAACGATGACGATGGAATCGGTCGACATGGAGACTCTCCTTGGGGTTTGTTGATGGACTACTGAACAGAAAGATCGTGATGGCTGGCGGCGATCAGCGCCGCACCATCCACGGCGGGAAGGGGCTGTTGCGGCTGGGGCGCCGCCTTGGCATAGAAACGCTTGTGTGACTCGTAGGGAAAGACGTCGTGCACATAGCCGGCCTGGATGCGCGCCTTGTGCTGCTGCCAGAAGGCGGCGTCCAGCAGATCGGCGTGATGGCGCATGAACAGCTCGCGCACGCCGGGGTGGCCCAGCAGGAAGGGAGCGAAGGTCTCGGGGAAGACGTCGCGCGGGCCGACCTTGTACCAAATCTCGCCCGACATTTCTTCCTCTTCATTGCGCGGCTGAGGCACGTAGCGGAAGTTGCAGTCGGTGAGGTATTCGATTTCGTCGTAGTCGTAGAACACCACCTTGCCGTGGCGGGTGATGCCGAAGTTCTTCCACAGCATGTCGCCAGGGAAGATGTTGGCGGCCACCAGATCTTTGATGGCGTTGCCGTATTCGATGACGGCATGCTCCATCTGCTCGGGGCTGGCTTCTTGCAGATAGATGTTGAGCGGAATCATGCGGCGCTCGATGTAGACATGGCGCAGCACCAGGTCTTCCGTGCCGCTTTCGTCCAGCAGGCTGGGGCAGAAGTGGCGCAGCTCGGCCAGCAGCTCTTCCCCGAAGCGGTAGCGCGGGAAGGCGACGTTGCTGTACTCCAGCGTGTCGGCCATGCGGCCCACGCGGTCATGCTGCTTGACCAGCAAATACTTGCTCTTGATCAGCTCACGCGAGGTGTCTTTTTGCGCGGGGTAAAAGTCTTTGATGACCTTGAACACAAAGGGGAAGGACGGCAGGTCAAACACCAGCATCACCATGCCCTTGATGCCGGGCGCGATGCGGAACTTGTCGCTGGAGTGGCGCAGGTGGTAAAGGAAGTCGCGGTAGAACAGGTTCTTGCCCTGCTTTTGCAGGCCGATGGCGGAATAGATTTCCGAGCGCGGTTTGCGCGGCATCATCGAGCGCAGGAAGGCGACAAAAGCGCTGGGCACTTCCATATCGACCATGAAGTAGGCGCGCGCGAAGCTGAAGAGCATGAGCAAATCGTCTTCACCGAACAGCACGGTATCGATGTAGAGCATGCCGGTTTCGCCGTGCAAGATGGGCAGGGCAAAAGCGGTTTCCTGAAAGCCGTTGATGATCTTGCCGACGATGTAGGCGGCCTTGTTGCGGAAGAACAGCGAGGACAAGACCTGAATCTGGAAATTGGTGCGCCAGCGGCCTTCGCTGATCTGGCCCTGCATGGCGTTCATCACATGGTCGATGTCGCGGCCCAGGTCTTCAAACTCGATATCGAGCTGGAAGTTGGTGACGATGCGGCGCAGGGTTTCGCGCAGGTTTTGCCGCGTGGGGTAGTAGGCGCGGAAGGTCGGCTTGGCGGCGGGCTCGTCGTTTTCGATGTACTCGGTGGACACCGCCGGGCGCACAAAGATGAAGGCGTTGTTGAAGTAGCTGTGGTGCAGGATGCGGGTGCAGACCGAGTTGAAAAAGGTCTCGGCCAGCTCGGGCTGGTGGTGGTCCACCAGCAAGCCGATGTAGTGCAGCTTGACCTGCTGCCAGACCTCCATGGCCAGCTGGCTGGTCTGGAAGCGTTCTTCCAGGCTGGCCACCGTCTCGTCCACCCGCTTGTCGTAGAACTCGATGCGCTCGCGCTGGGCCAATTGCTGGCCATGCCAATCGGCTTGCTCGAAGCGTTTTTTGGCCTCGGCGCTGGTGCCGCGGAAGAGCCGGTAATGGCGGTTGAAGCCGTCCAGCATGGCTTTGGCAATCTCGAAGGCGCGGGGGTCATTCAGCTTTTGGGGAAACATCGGTTCTCCAGGCTAGATGGCGCGAGTCGACTTCAAAAAACCAGGGCTCAGGTCTGCGCGCTGAGTTGAGTAAAGCGCGCTTGCTCGTAGCGCTGCTTGACGGCGGACAAGGCCTTGGCAAATGCCGGCCCAACTTGGTCAGCCGCAGCAGCGGTGATGGCCAAATCCTCCAGCAAACCGTTGTGCAGGCCGTACACCCAGCCATGCACCACCACCTCTTGGCCACGCGCCCAGGCGTCTTGCACCACCGTGGTTTGGCAGGCGTTACGGGCCTGCTCCAGCACATTGAGTTCGCACAGGGCGTTGACGCGCTGATCGGGCTGCAACTGATCCAGCCACTCTTGGTGATGGTTGCGCACGTCTTGCACATGGCGCAGCCAGTTATCGACCAGGCCAACGCGCGCGTCCAGCAAGGCCGACTTCACGCCGCCGCAATTGCTGTGGCCCACGACGATGATGTGTTTGACCTTCAAGGCATCCACCGCGAACTGCATCACCGACAGGCAATTCAAGTCCGAGTGCACCACCACATTGGCCACATTGCGGTGCACGAACAGCTCGCCCGGCAGCAGGTTAACCAGATCATTGGCCGGCACCCGGCTGTCGGCGCAGCCAATCCACAAATACTGCGGTGTCTGCTGCTTGAGCAGGCTAGTGAAGAAGCCCGGCTGGCGGGCCTCGGTATCGGCCGCCCAGCGCTTATTGCTATCCAGTAGTTCTTGAAGGTCTGTACTCATGAAGGCATTGTCGGGTGATCGGATGACGGCGAGCTTGCGGGCTCAACTTAGGCCGCCGAAATTGCTCGGGCATGCCGCTGGCGGGTCGGCAAGTGGCCGCTCATGCCCACGACTGCAGCAAGGCCAAGGAGACACCAATGCCGCCGCAGACCTCGACCATCGGCCGCTTGAAGCCGCCCAAGGCCGATGCATGCACGCTGAGGGCGGCCAAGGCCGCGCCGCAAGCCGGCTCCACCATCACCCGCATGGCGTCGGCGAAGCGCACACAGGCCTGCGTGGCTTGTGCGTCAGTGACCGTCAGGCTCAGCGTCGGATGGCTGTGCGCCAGGCGCAAGGCCTCGTCGGCCACACGGCGTGCGCCCAGCGAGGTAGCGACGGAGGTAATGGCGGGCAAAGTCACCGCATGTCCGGCTTGCAGGCTCTGGCTGAGGCTGTCGGCACCCAGGATTTCGACGGCGATCACGGGCACGTGGTGCAGACCGTGGCGCTGCAGGCCTTGCACGATGCCGCAGAACAAGCCGCCGCCACCAACGGCGGTGATGACGGCGTCAAAGGCCAGGCCTTGTTCGAGGACCTCGTCGATCAGGGTCGAATGCCCCTGCCACAGCAGCGGGTGGTCAAAGGGGTGGACGTAGGTAGCGCCGCGCTCGGCCGCCAGGGCCTGGGCAAAGGCATTCGCTTCATCGAAGACCGCGCCGTGGCACAGCACGCTGGCACCGCGGGCGGCGATCTTCTCGGCCACGGCCGCGCTGCTGCTCTGCGGCAGGACGATGGTGCAGGCCAGGCCCAGAGCGCTGGCGGCATGGGCCGCCGCAAAACCAGCATTGCCGCCGGAGGCGCAGACGATCTCGCGCGCACCATCGGCGGCGGCCTGCTGCACCAGCCGGCCAATGCCGCGCAGCTTGAAGCTGCCGCTGGGCTGCAGCGCGTCCATCTTCAGCCAGACTTCGGGCTGAGCAAACAGGCCCGGCGCTGCGCGCAGCAGCGGGGTGTTGAGGTGCAGTGCGGCCAGGCTCATCACATGGTCTGGCTGCGACTCACATCCGCAAGGCGGGTATGAGTCTTCGCCGCAACGGCGCCGCCCTGCGGCTTGTTGTCGGTAGCCTCGCCCATTACATGGTCTCGGCGAACAGTTCGCGGCCGATCAGCATGCGGCGGATTTCCGATGTGCCGGCGCCGATCTCGTACAGCTTGGCATCGCGCCACAAGCGGCCCAGCGGGTACTCGTTGATATAGCCGTTGCCGCCGAAGATCTGCACGCCTTCACCGGCCATCCAGGTGGCCTTTTCAGCCGTCCACAGAATCACCGAGGCGCAGTCCTTGCGAACCTGGCGCACATGTTCAGCGCCCAGCAGGTCCAGGTTCTTGGCCACGGTATAGGCAAAGGAGCGGCCGGCTTGCAGCACGGTGTACATGTCCGCGACCTTGCCCTGAATCAGCTGGAATTCGCCAATGCTTTGGCCGAACTGCTTGCGGTCGTGGATGTAGGGGATCACGTTGTCCATCACGCTTTGCATGATGCCCAACGGGCCGCCGGTCAGCACGGCGCGCTCGTAGTCCAGGCCCGACATCAGCACCTTGGCGCCACCGTTGACGGCGCCCAGCACGTTCTCGGCCGGCACTTCCACGTTGTTGAAGACCAGCTCGCCGGTGTGGCTGCCGCGCATGCCCAGCTTGTCGAGCTTCTGCGCGATGCTGAAACCGGGCATGCCCTTCTCGATCAGGAAGGCGGTGACGCCGCGCGCGCCCAGCTCGGGCTCGCTCTTGGCGTAGACCACCAAGGTGTCGGCATCGGGGCCGTTGGTGATCCACATCTTGTTGCCGTTGAGCAGGTAGTAGCCGCCTTTGTCTTCGGCACGCAGCTTCATGCTCAGCACATCGGAGCCGGCACCGGGCTCGCTCATGGCGAGTGCCCCCACATGCTCGCCGCTGATCAGCTTGGGCAGGTACTTGGCTTTTTGCGCTTCGTTGCCGTTGCGCTTGATCTGGTTCACACACAGATTGCTGTGCGCGCCGTAGCTCAGGCCCACGGACGCCGAGGCGCGGCTGATTTCTTCCATCGCGATCATGTGGGCCAAGTAGCCCATGTTCGCGCCGCCGTACTCCTCGCCCACGGTGATGCCCAGCACACCCAGATCACCCATCTTGCGCCACAGGTCCATGGGGAACTGGTCGCTGCGATCAATCTCGGCCGCGCGCGGCGCGATCTCGGCCTGTGCAAAGTCGCGCACCGCATCGCGCAGCGCGTCGATGTCTTCGCCGAGTTGGAAATTCAGGCCGGGCAAGTTGGTCATGATGCGCGTCTCCAATAATGGGGTCAGAGTCAATTAATTTGGGCCGAGTGCTCTTATGTGCCCACCGCCTCGCTTCATCCTAAGCCGCATGACAAAACATGCGCAGGCCTTTGCGACCCCAGGCTCAGGAATTTCAGCGGGCAGCACAAGTGACGTTTACGTAAACGTCAATCAAGCGCAGATTCTAAGCTGAGCTTGGGCTCGCTTGGCATCCCTCAAACCCGATCCGGCAGCAGGCGCCGCACCAGGGGATGCGAGATCTTCTTGGCCGTGCCGATGGCATAGAAATGCTCTTCCACGCCCTCGCAGGGGCCAACACGGCGCAGCTCATAGCGATGGGTGAGCTTCTCGTGCATCAGCTCAGCGGCTGGGAAGACGCCAAAGCCGCCGGCGCCAAAGGTGGCGAGCAAGGCACTGTCTTCGAACTCACCGACGATGCGCGGCTTAACGCCTTGGCGCTCCAGCCATTGGTCCAGGCGCAGGCGCACCGCTGTTTGCGTGGTGGGCAGCAAAATGGGCACTTGGCCCAGCGAGCGCGGAAAGTCAGCCGCCGCGGCCTCGTAAAGCGCCTCGGGCGCGTACCAGGCCATGGCCGAGAACCCAAGCGAATGGCTGTAGACCTTGAGATTGGGATTGGTGGGCGCGGGCCGGTCGGCCAGCACCACATCCAGCCGGTGCAAGGCCAACTCGCCCAGCAGACCTTCGAACTGATCCTCGTGGCACAGCAGGCGCAAATCAGGTTCGGCCTCGATGATGGGTTGCAGCAAATGACGCACTGCCAGCTTGGACAAGCCGTCCGAGATGCCCACAGTCAGCCGCACCACCCGCGATCCCACCGCTTCGCGCAGATTGGCCGGCAATTGCTCACCCAGCTGAAAAATCAGGTCGGCCTGGCGCAGGGCCACCTCGCCCGCCTCGGTCAGCGCCACGCCGCGGCCGGCGGGCTTAAGCAAGGCAAAACCCAGGGACTTTTCCAACTCACGCACCTGGGTGCTGACGGTCTGCACCGCCATGCCCAAACGCTCGGCAGCCTTGGAGACGCCGCCCTCCTTGGCCACCACCCAGAAGTAGTAGAGATGCCGATAGCTGAACTCAAGACTCATGGGGGCCTCCGGCCATTCACCGTGTTTTATGGAAGTGTTAGTACTCGATTCTCTGCTTTTTTAGAAAACCCTGCCAACCTAAGCTTGACGCACTCCCCAATGGCTTGCGCCAAGCGGGGCGGTCCAACCCACCAGCAGGAGGTTTTCGTTCATGCAAGTTCATTTCGAATCTCACGATCTCCACGGCGCTCAGTTGCGAGACTTGGTGCTGCAGCGCCTGACCTTCGCCATGCGACGGGTGGCCCTGCATGTGCCCACGGCGCGGGTTCAGCTGACCGACATCAACGGACCGCGCGGCGGCATCGACAAGCGCTGCACCTTGGAGCTGCGCACCGAAGGCGCCGGCACGCTGGTGATCAGCGCGACTGCCGCCCGCTGGCGCCAGGCTTTTGAGAACGCCCTGGCCCGCGCCAGCCGCGCCCTCACCCGCGCTTGGCAGAAAAGCCGCAGCCACCCCAAGAACAACAAGCGTTTGCCGCTGCCCAGCAACGACTAAGCGCGACTCGACCCAACACGATCAAGAAAGGCATTAGCAAACATCATGGACTCCTACAAACATCAATCCGACCCCAGCCCATCGGCACGGGCCATCCCCATCCAGCAGAATATGGGCTTTGGCGAGCTGGATGACCGCCATTACCAAAGCAGCAGCGGCAGCAGCGCCCTGGCCCCCAACGCCAGCCGCGTGCTGCGCAATACCTACGCCCTGCTGTCCATGACCCTGCTGTTCAGCGCGGCCGTCGCCGCCGCCAGCGTGGCCATGAAGCTGCCCGCACCGGGCATCATCATCACCTTGGTGGGCTATTTCGGCCTGCTGTTCGCGGTGCACAAGCTGCAAAACAGCGGTTGGGCCGTGCCGGTGGTGTTCGCCCTGACCGGCTTCATGGGTTACACCATGGGCCCGCTGTTGACCCGCAGCTTGTCCCTGCCCAACGGCGGAGAAGTGGTGATGATGGCCTTGGCGGCCACCGGCGCCACCTTCCTGGCCCTGTCGGCCTGGGTGTTGACGAGCAAGCGCGACCTCAGCTTCATGGGCGGCTTCCTGTTCGCCGGCATGGTGATCGCCATGCTCTGCGGTTTGGCCGCTGTGTTCCTGCAAATCCCCGCGCTGAGCCTGGCCGTGTCCGCCATGGTGGCCTTGCTCTCGGCCGGCCTGATCATGTTCGAAACCAGCCGCATCGTGAACGGTGGTGAGAGCAACTATGTCCTGGCCACGGTGAGCTTGTTCGTCTCGATCTTCAATTTGTTCACCAGCTTGTTGAGCCTGTTCGGCTTCGGCAGCTCGAACGATTGACGCGCCAAGCGCACTAGCTGCGCGAGCCTTCAGGCCCAGCCAAGCCTGAAGGCGGCGCGCGGCGCCTAACGCGAAACCCAACTTGATACCGAGTCCAAGCAAGATGCGCAGCGAATTCGAATCCAGTCTGAACGGGCAAAGCGAACAAGGCTGGCTCTACAGCTTCGAGCGCAGTGGCGACGAGTTTTACGCCGCCGCGGCACCGATGCGCTGGCCCGAACTCAGCCACATCGATCCACCGCACAGCACCGCACTCAGTGCGCTGGTGGAACAGGACAGCGACCACCAAGACCAGGGCGATGGCTCAGCCACCAGCACCGCTCACCCCCACAAAGAATGCCATGTCTAGTTTGATGATTTGCCTTGGCGTGATTGCAGCCGCCATTCTTTTCGCCGCCGTTTGTGAGTACCGGGCCAAGAACACCCGCGATGCGCATCTGCTCGCCGGCCTCGGGGCCACCAGCATGGCCACTGCGGTGGGTGCCTGGATAATCTAAGGATGCAGAACTTCCTGGACCCCGCCATCCTCTTCTTCATCTTCGGCATTGTTGCCGGGGCATTGAAATCCAACCTCGAGATCCCTGCCCCGATCTCGAGGTTTTTGTCTTTGTACCTGCTGATGGCCCTGGGCCTGAAGGGCGGTTTCGCGCTGGCCAAATCAGGGCTAACGACGGAAGTCAGCGTCACCTTGGGGCTGGCGCTTTTGCTGGCCGTGCTGGTGCCGGCCCTGGGCTATCTGACCCTGCGGCGCTTTCTATCGGGCTTTGATGCTGCGGCCATCGCCGCTACCTACGGTTCCGTCAGCGCCGTGAGTTTCATCACCGCCACGCAGTACCTGAACAATCACGACATTGCCTACGGCGGCCATATGGCGGCGGCCATGGCATTGATGGAGTCGCCCGCCATCATCATCGCCGTGCTGCTGGCCAACTGGGTGCGGCAACAGCAGCGCGGCAGCCAGGGCGCTGCGGCAAGCGCAGGTGCAGCGAAACCGCAAGATGCCAGCGTGGGCAAGATCCTGCATGAGTCCCTGACCGACGGCGCGCAGCTGCTGCTGATGGGGGCCATGGTGGTGGGCCTGGTCAGCGGCTCGGCGGGCGAAGCGGCGATGAAGCCCTTCTCCATCGACCTGTTCAAAGGCATGCTGGCCTTCTTCCTGCTGGACATGGGCTTGCTGGCGGCGCGCAATATGGGCGGGCTCAAGGCGCAGTCCCCTTGGCTGATTGCCTATGCCCTGGGGGCACCGCTGGTGCATGCCAGCGTGGCCTTAGGCCTGGCGCTGCTGTTCGGCGTGTCGGCGGGCAACACCGCTTTGCTGATGGTGCTGGCGGCGAGCGCCTCCTACATCGCCGTGCCCGCGGTGATTCGCCACGCGATTCCAGAAGCCAATCCCAGCCTGTATTTCGGCATGTCGCTGGGGATCACCTTCCCCTTCAATATCCTGCTGGGGATTCCGCTGTACACGGCGGTGGCGCAGCGGGTGGTGGGCTAGGCCGAGCTGAGCGCGAGCGGCTCAGAGGAAGCGTTCCAGAATCTTCTTCGAGCCCTTGTCCAGGGCAAAACGGTCCGGCACCATCAGCTGCAGGCCATGGCTGCTGGCGATCAGCAGCCGGCCTTCGCCCAGGCGGCGGATGTCCTCTTCGGTCCGCAAGATGAACTGTGTCTGGCCGCGGTCGGTCTCCACCGTCCATTGGCTGGGCGTCGAGAAGGTCGACACTTTTTTGATGCTCAGAATGCTGGGCATGAAGTCGCGGCTGGCCAGTTCGGCCTCCAGCAAGTCACGCTCCAGCGCGGGCAAATCGCTCAGGCGGTTCACCCACAGCAGCTCATGGCCGTCCTGGCCCACCAGCGAAACGCCTTCATCCGGGGCCGAGATGGGATGGGCGCGCACGGGCACCACGGCCTCGTGGCGCTGGCCCGCCTCATCGGTCAGCACCAGGCGACCCAGGGCATTGCGCTCCAGCTTTTGATATGTCGTTGTTGTCATGGTGGCAGCGCTCGCTCAGGCGTTGATGGTGTGGGCCGACAAATTCGGCGGCAGCAGGGGCACGGTTTCTTCCGCATCCACCCGGCGCGCCTGCGCCTCATACAAGCGCCAGTAGTGGCCGCGCTTTTCCATCAACTCGTCATGCGGTCCAACTTCAACCACTTGGCCGCGATCCATCACCACCAGGCGATCTGCCTTGCGCAGCGTGGACAAGCGGTGGGCAATGGCGATGGTGGTGCGGCCTTGCACCAAGTTGTCCAGCGCCTTCTGAATTTCCTTCTCGGTCTCGGTATCCACCGAGGAGGTGGCTTCGTCGAGGATCAAGATGCGCGGGTCAATCAGCAGGGCGCGGGCGATGGAGATGCGCTGGCGCTCACCGCCTGACAAGCCCTGACCCCGCTCACCCACCAGCGAGTCATAGCCCTGCGGCAGGCGCAGGATGAATTCATGGGCGTGCGCAGCGCGAGCGGCGGCCACGATGTCTTCACGCGTGGCGTCGGGCTTGCCATAGGCGATGTTCTCGGCAATGGTGCCGAAGAACAGGAAGGGTTCTTGCAGCACCAGGCCGATGTGGCGGCGATAGTCGGCCACGCGGATGCGACGCAGATCCACGCCGTCCACGCGGATGCCGCCTTCGGTGACGTCGTAAAAGCGGCAGATCAGGTTCACCAGCGTGCTCTTGCCCGAGCCGCTATGACCCACCAGGCCGATCATCTCGCCCGGCTTGATCTCCAGCGTCAGGCCCCGGATCACGGCACGGTTGCCGTAGCGGAAGCCGATGTCGTCGATCTGCAAGCCACCCTGCACCTTGTTCATGGCGACCGGGTTGCTGGGCTCGGGCACATTGGATTGATGGTCCAGGATGTCAAAGATGCGCTTTGCACCGGCAGCGGCCTTTTGCGTCACCGAGACGATGCGGCTCATCGAGTCCATGCGACCGTAGAAGCGGCCGATATAGGCCAAGAACGAGGTCAGCACACCCACCGTGATGTCTTGGTGCGAAATCAGGTAGATACCGTAGGCCCAGACCACCAGCAAGCCCATTTCGGTCAGCAGCGAGACCGTGGGGGTGAACAAGCTCCATGTCTTGTTGAGCTTGTCGTTGACCTTGAGGTTGTTGTCGTTGGCGTCCTTGAAGCGCTTGGCTTCACGGCTTTCTTGGGCAAAGGCCTTGACCACGCGGATGCCGGGAATGGTGTCGGCCAGCACCGAAGTCACCTCGCCCCAGACGCGGTCGATCTTCTCGAAGCCGGTGCGCAGGCGGTCACGCACCAGATGGATCATCCAGGCAATGAAGGGCAGCGGCACCAAGGTGGCCAGGGCCAGCCAATGGTTGATGGAGAACAAAATCACCGCCGTCATGGTCAGCATCAGCACATCGGTGATGAAGTCCAGCGCATGCAGGGACAAGAACACGCTGATGCGATCGGTCTCTGAGCCGATGCGCGACATCAAGTCGCCGGTGCGCTTATTGCCGAAATACTCCAGCGACAGCGAGAGCAGATGCTCAAACGTATGGGTACGCAGATCGGCAGCGATGCGCTCAGACACCAGAGCCAAGATATAGGTTTTTGCCCAACCCAGCAGCCAGGACACCAGGCCGGCACCGAACAGGCCGCTCAAATAGAACGTCACCAGCCAAGGGTCAATGGTCTGCCCTGCCTGGAAGGGGATCAAAACCTCGTCCATCAGCGGCCGATACAGGTAGGGGCCCACCAAGGTGGCGCCCGTGGCCCCCAGCATCAGCATAAAGCCCAGCAAGAGCTGGCCCTGGTAAGGGCGCGCAAATTGCCACAGGCGCAGCAGCACCCAGGTGGATGGCGGCGTGTGCAGTTCACGGGCGCAAGTGGGGCATTCCTCGCTCTCGGGCGGCAGGGGCGCCTTGCAGCTGGGGCAGAACTCCAAGTCCTCGGCCGAACCGTCACCGGCTGTGGCGCGATTCTCAAACGCCTCTTGCCAGCGCTGGGCTTGCAGATTGATTTGCAGGGTGAAACGCCACTGCGCCAGGCGACGTGCGCCCTCGATCAACTCCAGGCTGCCGATGCCGGCATGGTCGCTGATGCGCATCTCCATGCCCGGTGTTAGTGCCCACTCGCTCCAGGCCGCAGTGGCCGGATCCCAGGCCAGCAAACGCTGATTCGTCAGCGCCAGCAGGCCGCTGGCAAACTGCATCCGCGAGTCGAGGTCAACCTCCAGATGGGCTTGAACGTTCTCATTCGTTAACAGGCGTGATTGCAAAGCGGCCCACTGGGGGTGCTGAACAGAAGCGTCGACGACAACAGGATGATGATGCTGCATTGTGTTTTTGAGCCAAGGTCTTCAAAAAGCCACTTGGCGTTGTTTGGAGCCGGATTTTCACTCATGCGCCGCCCCGCGCCACCTTCGGCAGCAATTCTTGCGCTCGGTCAGGCCCCCGCGTGGACAAAAGCTAACAGTCACTTGCGCGGCTAGTGAGCGCCTGTCAGCCTTGACGCTTGCCAAAGGGCGCACAATGATGCCCTGCCGCGATACCCGCAAAAATTTCCTCTCCCCTCATCAGTCCATGCCATCCATGAGCAAGAAAGAAGACATCAAGCTGCAGCGCATCAACTATTTGCGCGGGCCCAATATGTGGACCTACCGTCCCGTGCTGGAGGTCTGGCTGGACCTGGGCGAGCTGGAAGACTACCCCAGCAATCTGCTGCCCGGCTTCACCGAGCGCCTGACCCAGGCCCTGCCGGCACTGATCGAGCACCATTGCGGCGTGGGCGAACGCGGCGGTTTTCTGCAGCGCCTGGTGGAAGGCACTTGGTGCGGCCATGTGCTGGAACATGTGGTGATTGAACTCTTGAACCTGGCGGGCATGCCTACCGGCTTCGGCCAAACTCGCAGCACCAGCCAGCGCGGTGTCTACCGCATGGTGTTCCGCGCCCGTGACGAGCAAGTGGCCCGCAGCGCCCTGGCCGAAGGCCATGCCTTGCTGATGGCCGCCATCAATGACGAAGCCTTTGATGTGGCCGCTGCCGTGGCCCGCGTGCGCGACAAGCTCGACGACTGCTACCTCGGCCCCTCGACGGCCGCCATCGTCGCCGCCGCCACCGACCGCCGCATTCCTCACATCCGTCTGAACGACGGCAATCTGGTGCAACTGGGTCATGGCGCCCGCCAACGCCGCATCTGGACGGCCGAGACCGATATGACCAGCGCCATCGCCGAAGGCATTGCCGGCGACAAGGATCTGACCAAGACCCTGCTGAAGTCCTGCGGCGTGCCGGTGCCCGCCGGTGTCGCGGTGAAGACGGCCGAAGCCGCCTGGGAAGCCGCCGTTGACCTGGGACTGCCCGTGGTGGTCAAGCCCTCCGACGGCAACCACGGCCGCGGTGTCACCCTGGATCTGAAAAAGCGCGAAGACGTCTACGCTGCCTTCAAGCTGGCCGAAGAACATGGCAGCGAAGTGCTGGTGGAAAGCTATATCCCCGGCAACGAGCACCGCCTCTTGGTGGTGGGCGGCAAGGTGGTGGCAGCCGCCCGCGGCGACATCGCTTTTGTGATGGGCGACGGCAGCCAAACCGTGGGCCAGCTGATTGACTCGCAAATCAACACCGACCCCCGCCGCGGCCTGACCGAAGAGTTCCCCCTCAACCGCATCAACCCGCTGGAAGACGCGGTGATCTTGCTCGATCTGGAGCGCCAGGGCCTGAAAATTGACTCGGTGCCCGAAACCGGCCGCCAGGTGCTGATCCAGCGCAACGGCAATGTCGCCATCGACTGCACCGACCTGGTTCACCCCGAAGTGGCCCATACCGTGGCCCTGGCCGCGCGCGTGATCGGCCTGGACATTGCCGGCATCGATGTGGTTGCACAAGACATTAGCCGCCCCCTGCAGGAACAAGGCGGCGCCATCGTCGAAGTCAATGCCGGCCCAGGCCTGCTGATGCACCTGAAGCCGGCCGAGGGCATGCCCCAGCCAGTGGGTCAGGCCATCATCGACCACTTGTTCGCCGACGATGAAACCGGCCGCATTCCCGTCGTGGGCATTGCTGGTTCGCGCGGCACCCACACCATTTCCCGCCTGGTGGCCTGGCTGCTGCACCTCAATGGCCGCCATGTCGGCCTGGCCTGCCGCGACGGCTTGTTCCTGGGCACACGCCGGGTCGAGCGCAAGAACAGCGCGCGCTGGGACGCCTCGCATCGCTTGCTGATGAACCGCGGCGTTGATGCCGTGGTGATCGAGAACAGCGCCGAATCGGTCTTGCGCGACGGCCTGGCCTATGACCGCTGCCATGTCGGCGTGGTGACCGATATGGGCGGCATCGACGCCCTGGGCGACTTTGATGTGCAGAACGAAGACCAGCTCTTCAAGGTCATGCGCACCCAGATCGATGTGGTGCTGAGCGAAGGCGCAGCCGTGCTGAACGCCGCCGAACCGCGTCTGCTGGACATAATTGAGCTGTGCGACGGCGAAGTCATTTTGTACGCCGAAGATGGTCAGCTCCCAGCCCTGCAGGAGCACCGCGCCAAAGGCGGCCGAGCCGTCTTCTTGCAAGGTGGTGCGGCCATGCTGGCGCAAGGCCAGTCAGAAACCCTGGGGGCCAATGTCGACGCCTTGCTGCGCCGCTTTGCCGCCAGCCCTGCCGCCGCAACGGCCGAGCTCGATAGCAGTGTCGTGCTGGCCGCCGTGGCCACCGGCTGGGCCATGAATATTTCGCCCGAGTTGATTTCCGCCGGCCTGGACACCTTTGTGCCCGACCTGCACGCCTGATCAAATCCTGCCTCGTTAGCGATTCCCTTTTTTCAAGATTCGAAAGACAGCAAACCATGGAAGTCTCTCGCACCCGTGCACTGCGTGGCCCCAATATGTGGAGCCGCCATACGGCCATCGAGGCCGTTGTGCATTGCCAGCCGCAAGAGCAATCAATCGCCGCCCTGCCCGAGTTTGAAACCCGGCTGCGCGCCCTGTTCCCCCGCATCGGCGCCCTGCGCCCGGCCAGCGCCACGCGCACGCCGATCTCGCTCGCTCATGTGCTGGAGCAAGCCACCCTGGCCCTGCAAGCCCAGGCCGGCTGCCCGGTCACTTTCAGCCACACCCATGTCACTTCTGAGCCGGGCAGCTACCAAGTGGTGGTGGAGTACAGCGAAGAAGACGTCGGCAAGCTGGCTTTTGATTACGCCCGCAAGCTCATCGCCGCTGCACTGGACGGCACGGCCTTTGATGCCGATGCGGCGCTGAAAGAGCTGCGCGATCTGGATGAAGACGTGCGCATGGGACCCTCCACCGGTTCCATCGTCAATGCGGCGGTTGCTCGCGGTGTCCCTTATCGCCGCCTGACCCAAGGCAGCTTGGTGCAATTTGGCTGGGGCGCCAAACAGCGCCGCATCTGGGCGGCGGAGGTGGATGCCACCAGCGCCGTCTCCGAATCCATTGCGCAAGACAAGGACCTCACCAAGCGCCTGCTTCAATCAGCCGGCGTGCCGGTGCCCATCGGCAGCCCGGTGCACTCGGTGGAGGAAGCCTGGCAAGTGGCGCTGGAGGTGGGCCTGCCCGTGGTGGTGAAGCCGCAAGACGGCAACCAGGGCAAGGGCGTGACGGTCAACGTCGTCACCCGCGAGCACATGGAAATCGCCTACAAGGCCGCCGATGAAATCGGCACCGTGATGGTGGAAAAATTCCTGCCCGGCAGCGATTACCGCCTGCTGGTCATTGGCGACAAGCTGGTTGCCGCCGCCCGCCGCGACCCACCGCATGTGATCGGTGATGGCGTGCTGACCGTCAAGCAATTGGTGGACAAGGTCAATGCCGACCCCAAGCGCGGTGACGGCCACGCCACTTCGCTGACCAAGATCCGTTTCGACGACATCGCCGTGGCGCGCTTGGTGCAGCAAGACCTGACCCCGGAGTCGGTGCCCGAGAAGGGCCGCCGCGTCATCCTGCGCAACAACGCTAACTTATCCACCGGCGGCACCGCCACCGATGTGACGGATGATGTGCATCCCGAAGTCGCCGCCCGCGCCATCGCGGCCGCCCAAGTCGTGGGCCTGCATGTCTGCGGCGTGGACGTGGTGGCCGAAGGCGTGCTGCGCCCGCTGGAAGAGCAAAGCGGCGGCATCGTGGAAGTCAACGCGGCCCCTGGCCTGCGCATGCACTTGAGCCCCAGCTATGGCAAGGGCCGCAATGTCGGCGAAGCCATCATTGCCCACCTCTACGGCCATGGCCACAAGAGTGAAGATGGCCGCATTCCGGTGGTGGCCGTCACCGGCACCAACGGCAAGACGACAACATCCCGCCTGATTGCCCACCTCTTCGCCACCTGCGGCCTGAAGGTCGGCATGACGAATACCGATGGCGTTTACGTGGACGGCCGCCAGATCGACAGCGGCGATTGCTCCGGCCCCAAGAGCGCCCGCAATGTGCTGATGCACCCCGACGTTGAGGCCGCCGTGTTTGAAACGGCGCGTGGCGGCGTGCTGCGCGAAGGCCTGGGTTTTGACCGCTGCCAAGTCGCCGTCGTCACCAATCTCGGCGCCGGCGACCACCTGGGCATGAACTTCCTCAACACGGTGGAAGAGCTGGCCTTGGTCAAGCGCGTCATCGTGCAAAACGTGGCGCCCACCGGTTTCGCGGTACTCAACGCCGCCGACCCCATCGTCGCCGGCATGGCGGCCACCTGCCCCGGCCAAGTGATCTACTTCGCGGCCGACCGTCATCACCCCTTGATGGCGACTCACCGCGCCCAAGGCAAGCGCTGCGTCTACATCGACGGCGACATGCTGGTGGCCGCCCAAGGCAGCTGGCGTGAAAGCATCCCGCTGCGCGAAATCCCCATCACCCGCAACGGCGCCATCGGCTTCCAGGTCGAGAACGCCATGGCCTCGGTGGCAGCAGCCTGGGGTGTCGGCTTGGACTGGGACACGGTGCGCCGCGGCGTGGCCAGCTTCGCCAACGATGCTGACAACGCCCCGGGCCGCTTCAATGTGATGGACTATCGCGGTGCCACGGTGATTGCCGACTACGGCCATAACGCCGATGCCATGCGGGCCCTGGTCTCGGCGGTGGCGGCCCTGCCGGGCAAGCGCCGTTCGGTGGTGATCAGCGGCGCCGGCGACCGCCGCGACGAAGACATCCGCGAACAAACCGTCATCCTCGGCGAGGCCTTCGACGATGTGCTCCTGTTCGAGGACGCCTGCCAACGCGGCCGCCAAGACGGCGAGGTGCTGGCCCTTCTGCGCCAAGGTCTGGAAGGCGCCAGCCGCACCAGCTATATCGACGAGATTCGCGGTGAGTTCATTGCCATCGACAAGGCGCTGGCCAGATTGCAGCCGGGTGATTTGTGCCTGGTGCTGGTCGACCAGGTTGAAGAAGCGCTGGCGCACCTGGCCAAGCGGATCGCCGAGGGCTGAAACACGACAAAGCTAGGGCTAACTAGGGTTAGTACCTAGGGTTTACGCTCCCCCTTGTTTCAAGGGCAATCAACTGACCGTTTTTCCTCGGCTTCGTCATAATCAATTCATCATTGATCCGCTACCTTAGTGGCAGCGGCTTAGTTGAGGCGCTGAAACGCTAGGCCTGGGGCAAATCGCTCGGGTCTGTCTTGTTGATTGCCGTTTGTCTCAGTCATGACCTGAACGGCACCTTCGGCTGTCATTGGTTTTCGGGAGTAGTAAACATGTCTAGAGTGACTCATTTGGTTCGTGCCCTGGCCTTGGCCGGTGTCACATCCGCCCTGGCTGCGAGTGCCTTCGCCACCGTGACCGTCAAGGACGGCCTCGGCAATACGCTGGCCACCGGCGTCACGGCCTTCGACGAAAACGAGACCGGCAGTGGCGTGCTGAAAGGCACCGGCGGTGCCGTGCCCATCGTTGGCGCCCTGCAAGACTATCTGTACCAAGCCAATGTGGTGAGCTTCACCGGCGCCACAGCGCCCGCGCTGAATGGCAGCTTCGCTGCTGGCGGCTATGAAGTCACGGTGTCGGCCCATGTTCAGTTGCAAGTCACGAGCGTGACTTCGGTCGGCGCGGGCTATGTGGCCACCTTCAAGGCAGTCGGCGGTACAGCGGCTTTGTACTACGACAGCAAGGTAGAAGGCGGCGTCAAGTCCGATACCGCCTCTGGCAATGGCTTTGACGACGGCCATCTGTTCGGCATTTTCAATGTGATGCCTGGCGGCGTTTCTGCCTTCTACTCACCCTCAGCGGGCGTGGGCATTGGTACTGCGGGCTTCAACTTCCAGGTGCTGGGCGCTGTTGACAGCAACTACCTGACCAGCAGTTCGGGCCCCATCACCGGCATGAACTTCACGTCCAACCAAAGCCTGCCGGTGGGCACCTCGGCCACCACATCGTTCCACAACAATGTGTCCAATAACTTTGGCGATCTGTTCCCGACCTTCGCGGTTGGCAACAATGACCTGCTGCTGAAGGTGGACGGTTCGACCACCTTCACCACCGCGGTTCCCGAGCCCTCGTCCTACTCCCTGCTGCTGGCCGGCTTGGGCGTGTTCGGCTTCTTGGCACGCCGCCGTCGCCGCGCCTGATTCTTGATCAGGCCGGAATAAAAAAAGCAGCCTTGACCGGCTGCTTTTTTATTGGGCGACGCCAGCTCGGCGCCGCTTTGCTTTTTTCAACTTGGCCGAACCTTATTTGGCACCCGGCAAATTGCCTTCCACGCCCTTGACGTAGAAGTTGATGCCGGAGAGGAACTTGTCGTCGGCCACATCGCCGGCCTTCAGCACCTCTTTGCCATCTTGACCCAGCAAGGGGCCCTTCCAGATGGCAAAGCTGCCGTCCTTGAGACCGGCTTTGACCTTGTCCAACTCAGCCTTGGCCTCGGCCGGCACCTTGTCGGAGATCGAGACCAGATCGATGGCGCCCTCTTTGACGCCCCACCAAGCATGCTTGCCCGGGCCTGCCGTCCATTTGCCGTCCAGCACTTCACGCACGCTGGCGATGTAGTACGGCGCCCAGTTGATGACGGCAGAACCCAGGTGAGCCTTGGGGCCGTAGCCGCTCATATCGGAATCCCAGCCGAAGGCCAGCTTGCCGTTCTTTTCAGCCGTCTGCAGCACCGCGCTGGAGTCGGTGTTTTGCATCAGAACGTCGGCGCCGCCATTGATCAGGGTCTGCGCCGCTTCCGACTCTTGCGGTGGGTCGAACCACTTGTTGACCCACACCACCTTGACCTTGATCTTCGGGTTGCCCGTCTGCGCGCCGAGGGTGAAGCTATTGATATTGCGGATCACTTCGGGGATTGGGATCGAACCCACAACGCCCAGTGTGCCGGTCTTGCTCATGCGCCCGGCGATCACGCCGGCCATGTAGGCGCCCTCGTAGGTGCGCGAGTCATAAGTGCGCATATTGCCGGCCTGCTTGTAGCCGGTGGCATGCTCAAACTTCACTCCTGGGTGGTCTTGGGCCACCTTGAGCATGGGCTCCATATAGCCATAAGTGGTGCCAAAAATGAGCTTGTTGTCTTGCCCCACCATATCGCGGAAGACGCGCTCGGCATCGGCTGCCTCAGGCACTTTCTCGACGATGCTGGTGACGATGCGATCACCAAATTCT
This sequence comes from uncultured Roseateles sp., assembly GCF_945956965.1. Taxonomy (GTDB): domain Bacteria; phylum Pseudomonadota; class Gammaproteobacteria; order Burkholderiales; family Burkholderiaceae_C; genus Paucibacter_A. Next base: position 24,790 of record NZ_CAMFJS010000013.1, on the reverse strand, counting down.
TTCTCCAGGGCCTTGCGTGCATTGTCATGCGCAAAGGTCCAGCCACCGTCGCCCACCGGGCCAACGTAAGCAAACGCAATCTTCAAGGGCTGGGGCTTGGCGGCTGCATCAGCGGCGCTGGCAGCAGATGCGGGAGCGGCCGGCGCTGCAGCCTCTTCCTTCTTGCCGCAGCCCAGCAAGGCGGCCGTGGCGGCCAAACTTGTCCAAGCACCCAGTTTGAGCAGGTGTCTGCGCTTGTCTTGATTCATGGCATCTCCAAAAAATGTGCAAGGTTGAGAGGCAGTGAGGGGCGATCAGGAACCCGGAAAGAAGGGTTTGCCCAGCGAGGCCGGCATATTGGACCGGATGAAATTGGCATTGCTGGAAATCAGCACCAGAACGGTGATGGTGGCCAGATAAGGCAGCATGCTGAGGAACTGGCTAGCAATTTGCATGCCCTGACCTTGCAGATAGAACTGCAGCATGGTGACAAAGCCAAACAAATAGGCGCCCAACAAGACGCGCGCCGGGCGCCAGGTGGCAAAGGTGGTCAGCGCCAGGGCGATCCAACCCTTGCCGGCAATCATGCCCTCCACCCACAGCGGCGTGTAGATGACCGAGACATAGGCGCCGGCCAAGCCGCACAAGGCGCCGCCCGCCATCACCGCCGCCAGACGCAAGCGCCTGACCGGATAGCCCAGGGCGTGGGCCGACTCGGGCGACTCACCCACGGCACGCAGAATCAGGCCTGAGCGAGAGCGGTACAAGAACCAGGCCAGCCCGAACGTCAAAGCAATCGTGCCGTAGACCAAGGGGTGATGCTTGAAGAAGGCTGGGCCAATGAAGGGAATATCCGCCAAGCCTGGGATTTGATAGGACAGCCGGGGCGACAACTTTTCTTGCGTGTAGCCCAGGCCAACAAAGGCAGAGAAGCCAGCACCAAACAGGCTCAGCGCCAAGCCAGCGGCGTATTGATTCGTATTGAGCCAGATCACCAGCAGGCCAAACAAGCCCGCCAGCAGCGCCCCGGACGCCATGCCAGCCGCAAAAGCCAAGGTATCGCTGCCGGTATGAAATGCCGTGGCATAGCCCGCCACCGCAGCCACCAGCATCATGCCTTCAGCACCAAGATTGACCACGCCGGCGCGTTCATTGATCAAGAGGCCCAGGGCCGCCAGCGCCAGCAAGGTCCCGGCGCTCATGGCCGCGGCAATCAAGAGAGCAATCGATTCCATGCTGACTCCTGATTAAGCCTGTTGGCCCACAGCCGGGCGCACCCAACGCAGGCGGTAATGAATCAAGGTGTCGCTGGCCAGCAAGGTGAAGAGCAGCAAGCCCTGGAACACGCCAGTGATGGACTTGGGCAGACCCAGACGCGACTGCGCCAGCTCGCCGCCGATGTAGAACATGCTCATCAAGATGCCAGAAAACACAATGCCTACTGGATGCAAGCGCCCCACAAAGGCCACGATGATGGCGGCGAAGCCAAAGCCCGCCGGCACATAAGGCGTCAGTTGCCCCAGCGGGCCGGCCACTTCCAAAGCGCCGGCCAAGCCGGCCAAGCCGCCCGAAATCAGCAAGGCCGTCCACAGCGCACGTTGCGAAGAAAACCCCGCATAGCGCGCCGCAGCCGGCGCCATGCCGCCCACTTGCAAGGCGAAGCCCGCATAGCTGCGGAACATGAATAACCACAGACCCAGCACCGCCGCCGCTGCAATCAACACACCGATGTGCAGGCGCGAGCCATCGAACAATTTAGGAATCTTGGTCACCGCCAAAAAGCTGATGGACTGCGGGAAATTGAAACCCTGCGGATCCTTCCACGGCCCGTAAACCAAATAGTTCAAGAGCAAGTCCGCCACATAGACCAGCATCAGGCTGACCAGAATCTCATTGGCATTGAAGCGCGCCCGCAGGCCGGCAGTGATGGCCGCCCAAGCCATGCCGCCCAAGACGCCCGCCAGCAAAATGGCCAGCACAATCATGCGGCTGCTCGAGGCATCTGCCTGCATGGCCACCCAGCCGCCGGCCAGAGCGCCGATGATGAACTGTCCCTCGGCACCGATATTCCAGACATTGCTGCGAAAGCAGAGCGCCAGGCCCAGCGCGATCAGGATCAGCGGCGTGGCCTTCAGGCCCAGCTCGCTCCAGGCATAGGCCGAACGAATCGGCTCCCAGAAAAACATTTGCAAGCCGCGCCCGGGGTCTTTGCCCAAGAGCATGAACAGGCCCACACCCAGCAAGACGGTCACGGTCAGCGCGATCAAGGGCGAACAAAGCGCCATCAGGCGCGAGGGCTGCGGCCGGGCTTCCAGCTTAAGCATGCAAAACACCTCCGCGTGTTTCGCTGGGCAAGGTGCCTGGCCAAAGCCCGCTCATCCACTCCCCCACCAACTCACGATTGGCCTCGGCGATCGGTAGCACCGGCGACATGCGCCCTTGCGCCATCACCACCAGGCGGTCGCTCAACTCAAACAATTCGTCCAACTCCTCGCTGACCAGCAGCACAGCGCAGCCTTCGTCGCGCAGCTTGAGCAACTCGGCGCGGATCAAGGCTGCGGCGCCCACATCCACCCCCCAGGTCGGCTGGGCAATGATGAGCACCCGAGGTTTGGCCGAAATCTCGCGCCCGACAATGAACTTCTGCAAATTGCCACCCGACAAGCTGCTGGCCGCCGCACCGGCACCACCGGCCTTGACCTGGTAGCGCGCAATCAGCGTCTCGGCCATGCGTTGCACCGCATGCACACGCAACCAGCCCCAGCGCGTGACGTGGTCATTGCGCGTTAGTAAGGTGTTCTGCGCCAGCGACATGGCGGGCACCGCGCCACGCCCCAGCCGCTCCTCGGGCACAAAGTGCAAGCCCAGAAGGCGGCGCTTGCGTGCGCTGGCCCGGGCAATGTCCTGACCAAACAAATGCACGGCGCCGGGCTGGGCGCGACGATCTTCGCCCGACAGCGCCGCCAGCATTTCCTGCTGGCCGTTGCCGGACACACCCGCCACACCCAGGATCTCGCCCGGCTGCAGTTGCAATTCCAAATCCACCAAGGTGGTGCCAAAAGGCTGGGCCTTGGCCAGGCTCAGGCGGCGCAGGCTCAACGCAGGCACTTGGCTACGCTGGCGCGTCACCGAGGGTGCAGCACGCAGCGGTGGCGGCTCGCTGCCAATCATCAGCCGCGACAACTCGGCATTGCTCTGGGTGCGCGGATCCACCTCGCCCGTCACCTTGCCCGCACGCAGCACGGTGCAGTGGTCGCAAAGCGCGCGGATTTCATCGAGCTTGTGGCTGATGTAGAGAATCGCGCAACCCTGCGCGGCCAGCTGGCGCAAGGTGGCAAACAGCTTTTCCACCGCCTGCGGTGTCAGCACCGAGGTCGGCTCATCCAGAATCAAAAGCTCGGGCTTGCCCATCAGGGCACGCACGATCTCCACCCGTTGCCGCTCACCCACCGACAGGGTGTGCACCGGCCGCAGCGGGTCCACGTCCAGGCCATAGACCTGAGCCACCTCGCGGATGCGCGCCGTCACCTCGGCCAGGCTGATGCGCTTGTCCAGGCCCAGCCAGACGTTCTCGGCCGCCGTCATGGTGTCGAACAGCGAGAAGTGCTGGTAGACCATGCTCAGGCCCAGGGCACGCGCCTCGGCCGGGCTTTTGATGCGCACCGTCTTGCCATTCCAGCGAATCTCGCCGCCATCGGGCTGCACCGCGCCGTAAACGATTTTCATCAGGGTCGACTTGCCAGCGCCGTTTTCGCCCAGCAAGGCATGGATCTGCCCCGCGCGCACCTGCAGGTTCACCCCGTCATTGGCCTTGACGGCCGGGTATTGTTTGCTGATGGCGATGAGTTCAAGCCGCAGGGTCATGCTGCAAAAGTCTCTTTTGGGGGGTCAGGTCTTGCGGTGAAAGGCAATTTTACCCGCGACATAACTGCTCAACAGATTGCGCTCATCCGACAAGCACATCCAGGCAAATACGCGCTCGTGCAAATCCTTGGCCACCGCGTCGCGCGCCTGCGCCACCGGGCCGCATGCCCAGTCCCACACGCACACATCGGCCAGCGTGTTCGGGCCGAAATGGCCCAACTCATGCGCCAGGCCCAAGCCTTCAGCGGCACCACGCGTGGCAGCGTGCAAAGCCGTCCAGGCGCTGAGGCGCTGGCCGGCCAAGGCCTGCACCTTGTAGGCATCAAGCAGATTGCGCTGCATGCTCAAGCTGGTGCCGCCGCCTACATCGCTGGCCACGCTGACGGGCACGCCCGTGCCTGCCGAGGCCGCCCAGTCAAACAAGCCACTGCCCAGAAAGAGGTTCGATGAGGGGCAAAAAGCCAGCTGGGCGCCGCGCCGCAGCAGAGCCTGCCGGTCTTCATCGTCCAGCCAGATGCCGTGCGCCAGCACAGCGCGCGGGTGCAGCAGGCCGAGCTGGTCGTACACATCGAGATAGCTGCGGGCTTGCGGGAACAGCTCGCTGACCCAGCGCACCTCGGCCCGGTTCTCGGCCACATGGGTTTGCATATAAAGCGAGGCATCGGCCCGGCACAGGGCGCCGGCCATGGCCAGTTGTGCGGCGCTGCTGGTGGGTGCGAAGCGTGGTGTCACCGCATAAGCCAAACGGCCGTGAGGACCTTGGCCATGCCAGCGGTCGATCAAGTCGATGCAATCCCGCTCGGCGCTGGCCACATCGTCCAGCAAGGCCGCGGGCGCATGGCGGTCCATCAAGACCTTGCCGGTGATCAGGCGCATGCCGCGCTCGGCCGCCGCCGCGAACAAGGCCTCGGCCGAGACCTTGTGAACGGTGGGGAAGACCACCGCCGCGGTGGTGCCATGGGCCAGCAAGGCGTCCAGAAAACGCTCGGCCCCCACCTGCGCCACGGCCGGGTCGGCATAGCGGCATTCGGCCGGGAAGGTGTAGGTATTGAGCCAGTCCAGCAACTCGGTGCCGTAGGAGGCGATCACATCGAGCTGCGGGCAATGCACATGGGTATCGACAAAGCCGGGCATGATCAGCCGACCGCTGTGATCCACTTTTTCCCAGCTCCCATCAGGCTCGGCGGCCTGGCTGCCCTGGATGCGGCCATCGGCAATCAGCAACCAATGGTTAGGCTGAAAACGAACGGCCGGGCTATCGAGCGCACCCCAGACAGGCTGGGCGCTGAAATCAAGCAGATCGCCACGCAGGGCCAGGCGATTGGGCGGGGTCGAAGCGGATTTGATCGTTGTTTCAGATGGCATACGCTGCCATCGTATATCTTCGAGCCTGAGCAAGCCCGCCAAACAAAGCAAAAACATGAGTACCTCGACCCGCAGCATTCGCTTCTTTCACCGCGGCGCCATTCGCACGGTGCAAGACCTGGCCCCCACCACCACCGTGCTGGAGTGGCTGCGCGAGCATGCGCATTGCACCGGCAGCAAGGAAGGCTGCGCCGAAGGCGATTGCGGCGCCTGCACGGTGCTGCTGGGTGAGTTAGACGCTGCAGGCAAGCTGCAGCTGCGCAATGTCAACGCCTGCACCCAGTTCCTGCCCAGCTTGGACGGCCAAGCCCTGCTGACGGTGGAAGACCTGGGCAGCTCCGCCGCGCCTGCCGCCGTGCAGCAAGCCATGGTGGATTGCCACGCCAGCCAATGCGGCTTTTGCACGCCCGGCATCGTGATCAGCTTGCAAGCCTGCCTGGAGCGCCACTGCGAGGCCGGCACCCGCCCAAGCCGCCAAGAGCTGGCCGATGACCTGGCCGGCAATCTGTGCCGCTGCACCGGTTACCGACCGATTCTGGATGCCGGCCAACGCATGTTCGAGCTGCCGGCTCAGCGCCTTGACCGCCCCGCCATCGCCGCCGGTCTGCGAGAGTTGCAAAGCGATGCGCCCCTGCACTACATGGCAGCCAATCCGGCGCATCCGAACCAAGATCAAGCCCAAGGCCGCAGCGATCACTTCCACGCCCCGCGCAGCGTGGCCGAACTCGCCCAGCTGCGCGCGGATAAGCCACAAGCCCTGCTGCTGAGCGGCGGCACCGACATTGGCCTGTGGCACAACAAACAGTTCCGCGATCTGGGCGACATCATCTACCTCGGCCAAGTGACCGAGCTGCGGCAAATCCGCGCCCTGCCCTTCGAAGGCCGGCCCGGTTTGTGGATAGGCGCCGGTGCCAGCCTGGAGGCCGCCTGGGCCGCGCTGGCCGAGCTGGCGCCCCATCTGCGCGAGCTGTGGCTGCGCTTCGCCTCACCGCCGGTGCGTCAAGCCGGTACGCTGGGCGGCAATATCGCCAACGGCTCCCCCATCGGAGACGGCGCCCCGGCCCTGATTGCCCTCGGCGCCGACATCGTGCTGCGCAGCGCCCAGCGCGGCCAACGCCGCCTGCCGCTGCAAGACTTCTACCTCGGCTACCAGCAAAAAGACCTGGCCGCCGACGAGTTCGTCGAGGCCATGCACTTGCCCCGGCCCGCACCCGACTTGCAACTGCAGGCCTACAAAATCAGCAAGCGCTACGACAGTGACATCTCCGCCGTTTGCGCCGTTTTGGCGCTGCGCTTGGACGACGAGGCCCGCGTGGCCGAGGCCCGCTTTGCCTTTGGTGGCATGGCCGCCATCGTCAAACGCGCAGCACATGCCGAAGCCGCCGTGCTGGGCCAAGCCTGGAATGAGACCGCTGTGCAGCGTGCAGCTAAGGCCCTGGCGCAAGACTTTCAACCGCTGAGTGATCTGCGCGCCAGCAGCGCCTACCGACTGCGGGTAGCGCAAAACCTCTTGCAAAAATTCTGGCTGGCGACGCGGCCGGACGAGCCACTGCGAACGCCCGCGCTGAGCGTCTGGCAAGCCCAAGCACGAGGTGAAGCATGATGCGCGCCAACAAGCCGGGCCTGATCGGCAGCAGCCCGCCGCATGAATCCGCCGCCCTGCATGTGACGGGCGAGGCCCGCTACACCGACGACATCCCCGAGGCCCAGGGCACGCTGCATGCCGCGCTGGGGCTTTCTCCCATCGCGCATGGCCGCCTGCGGGGCATAGACCTGGACTTGCTGCGGCGCCAGCCCGGCGTGGTGGCCGTGCTGACGGCGGCAGACATCCCTGGCGACAACAATTGCGGCCCCTTGGTCCATGACGACCCGATTCTGGCCGCCGAGAATTTGCGCTATCTGGGCCAGCCGGTATTCGCGGTGATTGCCAGCAGCCGCCTGCTGGCGCGCCGCGCGGCAGCCCTGGCCAAGACCGCCATCCGCTGCGAAGCCCTGCCCGCTGTTTTCAACGCGCTTCAAGCCCATGCCGCCGGCGATTACGTGGTGCCGCCCATGCACCTGAGCCGGGGCGACGCGGCCACTGCGCTGGCGCAGGCGCCGCACAGCTTAAGCGGCGAATGGTCAGTGGGCGGGCAGGAACAGTTCTATCTGGAAGGCCAGATCAGCTACGCCTTGCCGCAAGAGCAGCGCGCCATGCTGCTCCATTGCTCGACCCAGCATCCCAGCGAGATGCAGCAATTGATCGCCCATGCCTTGGGCTGGCAGGCGCACCAGGTGCAGGTGCAATGCCGGCGCATGGGGGGCGGCTTCGGCGGCAAGGAGTCGCAGTCGGCCCTGTTCGCCTGCGTGGCGGCCATCGCCGCGCAGAAGCTGCAGCGCCCGGTCAAGCTGCGCGTGGACCGCGACGACGACTTTCTGATCACCGGCCGCCGCCACGGTTTTGACTACCGCTGGCAAATCGGCTTCGATGAACAAGGCCACATCCTTGGCGCCGAGGTGGACCTGATCGCCAACTGCGGCCACAGCGCCGATCTCTCGGCCCCTGTGATGGCACGCGCGCTCTGCCATTTCGACAATGCCTACTGGCTGCCCCACCTCGCCCTGCACGGTTTTTGCGCCCGCACCAATACGCAAAGCAATACCGCCTTCCGCGGCTTTGGCGGCCCGCAGGGGGCGCTGGCCATCGAGATGATTCTGGACTCGGTCGCGCGCCGCCTGGGCCTGGACCCACTGCTGGTGCGGCAGCGCAATTTCTACCGCAGTGAGGGCGGCCGCGACATCACACCCTACGGTCAGCCGGTGGCCGACAACATCTTGCAGCCGCTCACCGATCAACTGCTGGCCAGCAGCGACTACCGCGCCCGCCGCGCCGAGATCGCGCAATTCAACGCCAGCAGCGCTGTGCTGAAGAAAGGCCTGGCGCTGACGCCGGTCAAGTTCGGCATCTCCTTCAACGTGGTGCATTTGAACCAGGCCGGTGCGCTGGTGCATGTCTACACCGACGGCTCGGTGCTGGTGAACCACGGCGGCACCGAGATGGGCCAGGGCCTCAACACCAAGGTCGCGCAAGTGGTGGCGCATGAGCTGGGCCTGAGCCTCAGCGCCGTGCGCTGCAGCGCCACCGACACGCAAAAAATCGCCAACACCTCCGCCACCGCCGCCTCCACCGGCAGTGATTTGAACGGCAAGGCCGCACAGCAGGCCGCGCAAGCCATCCGCCAGCGCCTGGCTGCTTGCGCAGCCACGCTGTTCGACTGCGAGGCCTCCGCGGTTGAATTCGCCGACGACGAGGTGCGCGCCGGCAGCCAACGCTTGAGCTTCAAGGACTTGGTCGCCAAGGCCTATCTGCAGCGGGTGCAGCTCTGGAGCGAGGGCTTCTACACCACGCCGGGCCTGCAGTGGGACAAGACAAAGCTGCAGGGCCGCCCCTTCTACTACTTCGCCTACGGCGCGGCCGTGGTGGAAGTTTTGGTGGACACCCTGACCGGCGAGAACCGCATCACCCGCGCCGACCTGCTGCACGACGCCGGCCGCTCGCTCAACCCGGCCCTGGACATCGGCCAGGTGGAAGGCGGCTTTGTGCAAGGGGTGGGCTGGCTCACCACCGAGGAATTGGTTTGGCACCCGAGTAGTGGCGCCCTGCTGACCCACGCGCCCAGCACCTACAAAATCCCCACCGCCAACGACAGCCCGCTCGATTTCCGCGTTCACCTGTTCGAGCAAGCCAATGCGGTGGACAGCATCCACCGCAGCAAGGCCGTCGGCGAGCCGCCGCTGCTGCTGGGCTTTGCGGCCCTGTTGGCGATCAAGGATGCGGTGGCCGCTTGCGGGCCGGCGGGCTGCGACCCGCAGCTGTGCGCGCCGGCCACGGCCGAGCGGGTGCTGGCCGCGGTGGATGCCTTGAGTGCCCAGGGCACCGCGGGCACCACTTAAGGCTCAGCCCAGTAGCTGCTCCACATCGCTGGCCACATCGCCAGCGGCTTGCAGCTTGGCCGCCAAAAAGGCCAGATCCAGATGCAGGTGCTCAATCAACTCGGGCACAGCCACTTGCAGGGCTTGTGTCGGGTCGTCCTTGTTCTGCACAGCGTCGGCCAAGACTTCGGCCATATGCAGCACGGCGGCCATCAGCGAGAAGGGGCGCACCTCCATGGGCGTATTGGCATCGGCAAAGGCCTCCACCATGGCGGCAGGGAAGTGCCAGTGGCGGGCCAGCGAGGCGGTCACATCGGCATGGGTGCAATCGAAGCGGTGCTGCTCCAGCGAGAAGCGGCTGCCGGGCTCCACCGCCAGCGTTTCCACCTCAGCCACTTTGTCCGATTCGGCCAGCGCCATCAGGATCTGACCGGTGCGCAGCATCAGGCCGGCCAGGTAAGCGGTTTCGGCATCAAGCTTGACCATCTTGGCCAGGATGCGCGCATAGGCGGCCGTGGTGATTCCATGGCGCCAGAACACGCCGCGGTCCAGTCCCTTGACCTTGGGGAAGGCGCCGGCCATGCAGGCCGCCAGCGACAGATTGCGCAGCGTCTCCATGCCCAATGCTGCGGCAGCATCTTGCAGGGTTGAGATCTGGTGCGAGGGGCTGTAGCGGGCCGAATTGGCCAAGCGCAGCACCTTGGCGGACAGGCTGGCGTCTTTGCCGATTAAATCGGCCAGGGCAGCCAGGCTGATGTTGTCGTCATCAAAGCTGCGAATCAAGCGGCTGGCCACCTCGGGCATGGTGGGCAGGGCGTTGTTGTGCTGAAAAAATCTCTCGGCGGCTTGACTCACGGCGGCTCTCCTCTGGCTTGGGCTGAACGGATGGCTGCGGGTCGATACAGCTGACCCTCAGGAACAGTCTAAGCGCGCGGACGCGGTGCCGGATCAAGAAATGGCGGAATTAAATGGCGGAATTGGTGGGTGGATTTTCTGGGCGCATTCCGCGCCCGCACTCACGCTTGCGCCAGGGCGCGCAAATCGGCCAGCTTGAGCAGCTTGATGGAGTAGCCCTTGACCTCAATCAGGCCCGCCGCCATCAGCTGACGCAGCAGGCGCGACAGCGTCTCGGGCGTGATGGCCAGCTGCGCCGCCAGCTCCCGCTTGCGCTCGCGTAGCGCCACCTCGCCGGCGGGTGCGGCCATGCGCTGCAGCAGCCAGCTGATCAGGCGCTTTTGCGCGTCTTTGGCCATCAGGTCATGGGTAACGCCGGTGAGGCTTTGCACCGTTTGCGCCAGCGCCAGCATGAAGCGGTCCTGCAGATCCGGGTAGCGATGCAGCAGCGGGCGCAAGCTCTTCACCGGCAACTCCAGCAAAAGCGCCGGGCCCATGGCCTGCGCGTCCTGCGTATGGCCTTGGCCGACCCAGGCGCTGCTGATGTCCAGCCAAGCGGGGCCGTGGGCGCTGCGTTCGAGGTGAAACTGGCCTTGCGGGCCGATGGAGCCCAGGCCCACCACGCCCTCCAGCACCGCAATCACATGATCGGCCCGAGTTTGGCTGCGAAACACCGATTCGGCCGCCAGCACCGGGCGCAACTGAACCAGCTCGGTCAAAGCGCGCATTTCAGCCTCAGCCAAAGCCTGGCCGCCCAAGAGTTGCAGCCAATGTTCGGACTTGACGCCGCTCTGCGCCTTGGCAGCAAGTGCCCGTGGCGACGCCTGTGAGGGCCTCGCCTTGCTGCGCAGGGCCGCAGGCAGGACAAAGGATTCCACGGCGGAGGGGTCTGGAAGTCGGTGCATACCGACACTGTCAGGCAAAGCCGCTCCGCTGTCTTTGAGCGAAGTCAAAGGCCAGCACGGCGGGTGCGTCCGGCCCTGCGCCCAATTCATGGGGCATCCAGGCGCCCTCAAGGGGGGCTTCAGTGCGGCAAGCTGATGTACCAGCGGCGCAGCAAATCGCGCTCGTCCGCCGTGATCTGGGTGGCGTTATTCAGCGGCATCAGCTTGAGCAGCACCGCTTGCTGATGCAAGGCCTGGGCGTTGCGCAGCGCCCACTCAGGCGTGTCCAGGCGAATGCCTTTTTGCGCGATTTGGGCGTTGTGGCACATCACGCAACGTTCGTTCAGCACCGCCTGCACCTGGGCCTGAGTGGGCGGCGCTGTCGCTGCGCTGGCCTCAGTTTTCATCTGTGGCGATGGCGCCAAGGCGATTACCAAAGCCACGAAGAGCCCCAGCGCCGCGACGATCAGCCCCCAGGCGTTCACGCCCTTGTGCCGTTTGACGAAATACATGCGCACCAACACGCCAGCCGACATCAAGGTGATCAGCACCGCCCAATTCCAGGCTGCGCTGTACAGCATGCCGTAGTGATTGCTCAGCATGGCGACCAGCACCGGCAGGCCGAAATAGGTGTTGTGCACGCTGCGCTGCTTGCCGCGCTGGCCGTAGATGGGGTTGACCTGGCGGCCGGCGCGCATATCGGCAATGACTTGCTTCTGGCCCGGGATGATCCAGAACAGCACATTCGCACTCATCATGGTGGCCATCATGGCGCCGATGATGATGAAGGCGGCGCGGCCGGCAAACAGTTGGCAGGCCGCCCAGGTTGCCAGCGCCACAAAGACCGCCACCAGGCCCAGCACCAGGCCGTCATTGCCGATCTGACCATCGCGCCCATGGCCGAAGCGGCGGCAGATCTGGTCGTAGACCAACCAGCCCGCAGCCAAAAAGCCCAGCGCCGTGGCCACTGCCGCCGGCACCGACCAGGCATGGACGCGCGGATCGATCAAAAAGCTGCTGGCATTGAAGAGATACAGCACCACGAAGAGCGCGAAGCCGCTCATCCAGGTCCAGTAGCTCTCCCAGTAAAACCAGTGCAGATGCTGCGGCAGATCGGGCGGCGCCACCATGTACTTCTGCGGGTTGTAAAAACCGCCGCCGTGCACGGCCCACAACTCACCGTCCACGCCGCGGGCCAGCAAGTCGGGCCGGGTCGGTTTGAGCAGATGGTTGTCCAGCCAGACGAAGTAGAACGAGGCGCCTATCCAGGCGATCACCGTTACCAGGTGCAAGCAGCGCAGCAGTAGATTGGCCCAGTCGAGCAGATATCCTTCCATCGGGCCAGTCTAATGCAGCCGCTCTGGCGCCCGCCTCAGACGGTGAAAGGCGCTTGCTTGACGAAGGCCGCCGCCTGTCCCAGCACAAAAAGATTGGGCGACTGCGTGGCCGGCAAGCCGGCGCGGATGCGCTGATGGAACAAGTTGTAGTCGCCCTTGAACTTGCCCTGGTTCCAGACCTTAAGCAGGCTCTCGGTGAAGGCGCCGTTGTGCAGCCCGTCCATCGAAGTTTGATTGTCCTGACAGCCCGAGATCAGCAGCACCGAGGGCTTGAAGGCCCCCACCAAGGCCGTGGCATGCGCTGCGGCGCCAACTTGTGACACCTGGGCCAGCGCCGCATCGGGGTCGACCACCGCGCTCTTGCGCGCGGCCGCGGCCTTGGCCACATCGGCCTGCAGCTTGTCGTAGAAGGCCTGGTGGGCGGTGTAGACCCGCAGCGCCACGGCGGGCGGCATCAAGCGTGGACCATGCCCAAGTGGCGCGGGTGGCTGTGACAGCGGGGCACGCGTGACGGTGCCGCTATGGCAGCTGTCCGACAGCACCAGCACGCGCACGCCGGTGGCGAAACCGCTCAGCTCGAAGTACAGCTCATCGTCGATCAGCTGGCCGTCGTACAAGCACCAGGTTTCGTCCTTGTGATCGGGCTCATCGCCGTTGGCATCGGGCATCTGGCCGCCATGGCCGGAATAGCTAAGCATGAAAAAGTCACCCGCCTTCAAGGCCTTGGCCGCGGCGCGCAGATGGCTCAGCACCGCTGCGCGGGTGGCCTTTTTGGTCAGCAAGGTGGTGGGCTTCATGCCCCGGCTCTTGGCCAGGGCGCTCATATCGTTGGCATCGAACTCGCAGGCGGCCAAGGGGCCATCCCAGCCGCCGTAGGCCGAAGGGTTGACCGCATTCAGGCCGATGTGCAGTGACAGCGCCTTGGGCTTGGCTGCGGCGACGACTTTGCTAGGAACGGGCTTGCTTGCTGCAACGGTTTTACTGGCCATGAAAAACTCTCCTACCTGGTTGTGCCGCAATTCAAAAGCCATCGACGTACCGCCAATGTGCCCGCCAATGCGCCCGCCGATTGCTCCCGCCATTGAGCGGGTCTCAGGTGGCCGCTGCGGCATCGCGGCCCTGGGCATCCGCCGCATCATCGTCCATCGGCTCGGCGCGGTCTAGCGGCTCGCGTCACCCCACAGCTGCATGAGTTGGGCCGCCACCGCCAGCGCAATCACCTCGGGCTGCTTGCCCTTGATGCCGGCTACGCCGATTGGGCAACACACGCCCGCCAGCTCGGCCTCACTGAAGCCACGCCCCAGCAAGCGTTGGCGAAAACTGGCCCATTTGCTCTTGCTGCCGATCAAGCCGATGAAGCTCAGATCGTCCCAATCCCGCCGGCGCTGCAAGCAAGCGGCGACCAGCTCGATATCCTCAAAATGACTGAAGCTCATGATCAGCACCAGCGAGCCCGGCGCCAGCGTGGCCACAGCGCGCTGCACCGGGTCGGAATGCTCGGCCTGGACATTTGAGGGCAAGCTTGCGGGGAAATCCTCTGCCCGGCTGTCCAGCCAATGCACCCGGCAAGGCAGGCGGCTGAGCTGCTCCACCAGCGCGCGCCCGACATGGCCGTTGCCGAACAAGGCCACCGGCATCAGCGCCGCTTCGGCCGGGGTCAGGCTTTGCCGCAAGACCTGGCACTCATCTTCACTCATGGCCGGGTCAGCAGGCCCTGGCAGATAGCGCATGTTCAAGGTGACCGCGCCGCCGCAGCATTGGCCCAGACTCGGCCCCAGGGCAAAACGGCGCGAAACCATGTCGCGCTCGCCGCTGGCCAGCCGCGCGCGGGCCCAGGCCATGGCCTCGAATTCCAGCTGCCCGCCGCCCACCGAGCCGAGCGAAAAACCGTCCAGTCCCACCGCCATCCAGGCCCCCACCTCGCGCGGGCCGCTGCCTTCCAGCCGGCTGACTTGCAGCAATTGCAGGGGCTGCCTGCGCAGGCGCAGCAGCAATTGTTCAAACGTGTCCATCAGCTCCCGCGATAGGTCGAATAGCTCCAGGGGCTGGTCAGCAGGGGCACGTGATAGTGCAGGGTCGCATCGGCCAGGCCGAAGTCCAGCGGCACCTGATCCAGGAAGGCCGGCTCGGGCAAGACCACGCCGGCACGGCGGAAATAGTCGGCCACCTCGAACACCAGGCGATAGCGGCCGACCTGGCACTCGGCCCCGCTGAGCAGGGGCGCATCGGCGCGCCCGTCGGCATTCAGCGCCAGCGTTTGCAACAGCACGGCCTGCTCGCCGTCCAGGCGATACAAGCGCACGGCCATGCCGGCGGCGGGCCGACCGTGCATGGTGTCCAACACATGGGTGGTGAGTTTGCCCATTGATTTTTCTCCCTCGCCAAGACTCGGGCCACTTGACCCATAAACTGCACAGCAGTGTAGGCAAAGCAGCGCAGCCCATGAATAGCAAGCTCCCATCCAGTGCCAGTAACTACCCTCGCGACCTGATCGGTTACGGCGAAAAGCCGCCGCATGCGCAATGGCCGGGCCAGGCCCGCATCGCCGTGCAGTTCGTCTTGAACTATGAGGAGGGCGCCGAGATGTCGGTGCTGCATGGCGATGCCGGGTCCGAGCAGTTTCTGTCCGAGATGGCCAGCCCGCCGGCCTATCCGGCGCGCCACCTCAGCATGGAGAGCATTTACGAATACGGTTCGCGCGCCGGCGTGTGGCGCCTGCTGCGGGAGTTCGAATCACGCGCCCTGCCGCTGACCGTGTTCGCAGTGGCGCAAGCGCTGCAACGCCACCCCGAGCTGAGCCAGGCGCTGCAGCAGATGAACCACGAAATCGCCTGCCACGGTTGGCGCTGGCTCAATCACCAAGCCATGCCCGAGGCGCAAGAGCGCGCCGAGATCGAGCTGGCCATGGACAGCCTGCAACGCCTGACCGGCGAACGCCCGTCCGGCTGGTACACCGGCCGCGACAGCCCCAACACGCGCCGCCTGGTGGCCGACTACGGCGGCTTTGAGTACGACAGCGATTACTACGGCGACGACCTGCCCTTCTGGCTGCAGGTGCGCAAGAGCGACGGCCAACTCAGCCCCCATCTGGTCGTGCCCTACACCCTCGACTGCAACGATATGCGCTTTGCCCTGCCGCAGGGCTTCTCGCATGGCGACGAGTTTTTCGAATACCTGCGCGACAGCTTCGATGTGCTCTACGCCGAAGGCCAGGACGCGCCCAAGATGATGAGCATTGGCATGCACTGCCGCTTGCTCGGCCGCCCTGGGCGTATGCGCGCCCTGCAGCGCTTTTTGGACCATATCGACCGGCATGAGCGGGTCTGGGTCTGCCGCCGTGTGGACATCGCCCGCCATTGGCGCGCCACCCATCCGTTTGACGCCGCCACGGCCTTTGTCTGGGAGTGATTGCTGATGAGCCCATGCCTGAATTTTGAGGACCTCAACAGCGCCAGCGAGGCCGGCTTCGCCGCCCTGCTGGACGGTGTGTACGAGCATTCCCCCTGGGTCGCCCAGGGTGCTGCGCAGGCCCGCCCTTTCCGCAGCCTGGCCCAGCTCAAGCTGGCCCTGGCGGATGTCGTCAGCCAAGCCGGGCGCGAAGCGCAGCTCTTGCTGATTCGCGCCCACCCCGAGCTGGCCGGCAAGGCCATGGCCCAGCAAACCCTCACCGCTGAATCCAGCAGCGAGCAAGAACGCGCCGGGCTGGGCCACTGCACGCCTGAAGAGTTGGCGCGCATCCAAAGCCTCAACCAAGCCTACAACGAGAAGTTCGGCTGGCCCTTCATCTTGGCGGTGCGCGGCCCACGTGGCATCGGCCTCCGCCGCCGCGACATCATCGACACCCTGGCCCGCCGCCTGCAGGCCCAGCCCGAGCAGGAACTGGCCGAGTGCCTGCGCCAGATTCACCGCATTGCCGAGTTGCGCTTGAATGACAAGTTTGGCGTCGAGCCCACACTGGGCCAGCAGGCCTGGGACTGGGCGGAAGAGCTGGCCTCGCACACCGATGCCGAGTTCCGCCCGCTGGGCCAGCTCACCGTCACCTACCTCAGCGAAGCGCACCAGACCGTGATGCGCCGCCTGCAGTGGTGGATGGCGCAGGAATGCGGCTTTGACGAGGTGAACATCGACGCGGTGGGCAATGTGGTGGGGGTCTATCACGGCAGCTCACCCAAGGCCAAACGCCTGCTGACCGGCTCGCACTACGACACCGTGCGCAATGCCGGCCGCTACGACGGCCGCCTGGGCATCTTCACCGCCATGGCCGCCGTGCGCGAACTGCAGCGCGCCGGGCGGCGCCTGCCCTTTGGCATCGAGCTGGTGGCCTTTGCCGAGGAAGAGGGGCAACGCTACCCCGCCACCTTCTTGGCCGCCAGCGCCCTGACCGGCCAGTTCGACCCGGCCTGGCTGGAGCAGACCGACGATCAAGGCATCAGCATGCGCAGCGCCATGCAGGCCGCCGGTTTGCCGGGCACGATGGAAGCCATCCAAGCGCTGCGGCGCGAGCCCGGCCAGTACCTCGGCTTTGTCGAAGTGCATATCGAGCAAGGGCCGGTGCTCAATGAACTGAATCTGCCCCTGGGCATCGTCAGTTCCATCAACGGCAGCCTGCGCTACTGCGGCGTGATTCAAGGCCAGGCCGCGCATGCCGGCACCACGCCGATGAACCGCCGGCGTGACGCCGCTGCCGCCGTGGCCGAGCTGATTCTGTATGTGGAACAACGCGCCAGCGCCACGGCAGCGAGTGCCGGCACCGTCGGCACGGTGGGCATGTTGCAAGTGCCGGCCGGCTCCATCAATGTGGTGCCGGGGCGTTGCCAATTCAGCCTCGACCTGCGTGCCACCAGCAATGCCGCGCGCGACGCGCTGGACGCCGATGTGCGCCAGGCCCTGGCCGACATCTGCCAACGCCGTGGCCTGCAGCACAGCCTGGAATTGACCATGTCCGCCAGCGCCGCCCCCAGCGACGCTGCCTGGCAAGCCCGCTGGGAGCAAGCCGTCAGCGGCTTGGGCCTGCCCCTGCACCGCATGCCCAGTGGCGCCGGGCACGACGCGATGAAGCTGCACGAGCGCATGCCCCAAGCCATGCTGTTTGTGCGCGGCGGCAACGAAGGCATCAGCCACAACCCATTGGAAACCGTCAGCAGCGATGACGCGCAGCTGGCCGTGCAGGCCCTGCAAAGCCTGCTTGAACACATGAGCAAGGAGACGGCCGCATGAACAGCTGGTTTGAACAAAGCGACGCCTGGATTGATGCCCACTTCGCCGAAGAAGTGGCTTTTCTGCAAGCCCTGGTGCAAGTGCCCACCGACACCCCACCGGGCAATAACGCCCCACATGCACGGCGCAGCGCCGAGCTGCTGGAGGCCATGGGCCTGGCCACTGAACAGCACCCTGTGCCCGCCGCCCTGGTGCAAGCGCAAGGCATGGCGTCCATCACCAATCTGATCGTGCGGCGGCGCTACCAGGAAGGCGGCCCGGTGCTGGCCCTCAATGCCCACGGCGATGTGGTGCCGCCCGGCGAGGGCTGGACGCATGAGCCCTACGGCGGCGAGGTCCTTGGCGATCTGGAGAACGGCCAGCTCTACGGCCGCGCCGCCGCCGTCAGCAAGAGCGATTTCGCCAGCTACACCTTCGCCCTGCGCGCGCTCGAAGCCATGCAGGCCCGCGGCGCGGCCCTGCGCGGCGGGGTGGAGCTGCACTTCACCTACGACGAGGAATTCGGCGGCGAGCTAGGCCCCGGCTGGCTGCTCAAGCAAGGCCTGAGCAAGCCCGACCTGCTGATTGCCGCTGGCTTCAGCTACCAGGTCATCACCGCCCACAACGGCTGCTTGCAAATGGAAGTGACCGTGCTGGGCCAGGCCGCGCATGCCGCCTATCCAGACAGCGGTGTCGATGCGCTGCAGGCCAGCGTTGCCTTGCTGAACGCGCTGTACGCGCAGAACACGCGTTACCGGCAGATCAGCTCGCAGGTGCCGGGAATCACCCACCCCTATCTAAATGTGGGCCGCATCGAGGGCGGCAGCAACACCAATGTGGTGCCGGGCCGGGTCACGTTCAAGCTGGACCGGCGCATGATCCCCGAGGAAGACCCGGTGGCGGTGGAGGCCGATCTGCGCCGCCTGATCCGCGACACGGCGGCCGGCTTGCCCGGCATCACGGTGGAGATCAAGCGCTTGCTGCTGGCCCATTCGCTCAAGCCTCTGCCCGGCAATGAGGCCCTGGTGGCCGCCCTGCAAAAGCATGGCGAGGCGGTGTTTGGCGAACCGATTCCGACCTCGGGCACGCCGCTCTACACCGATGTGCGCCTCTACGGCGCCCAGGGCATACCGGCCGCCATCTACGGCGCCGGCCCGCGCACCGTGCTGGAAAGCAATGCCAAACGCGCCGATGAGCATGTGCAACTGGCCGACCTGCGGCGCGCCACCAAGGTGGTGGCCCGCACGCTGCTGGAGTTGCTGCAGGCTTGAGCGAGCTGGCCTAAAGGCCAACAGGCCTGCGGGCGCCAGCCGCCCATCGACCAAAGCCGACATGAAGCGGCGCCATCGAACTGGTCCACAATTTGCGCCACCGCTCCCGCCCTCGCGGGTTCGGTGCACACCATTTTTCCGGAGCTTTTGAGCATGTCTACATTCATCACACGGCCACTGGGCGCCGCCTTGCTGGGCCTGGGCATCACTTTGCTGAGCGCAGCATCGGTACAAGCGCAGCAGGTCGAAGTCAAAGACGCCTGGGTGCGCGCCACCGTGGCGCAGCAAAAAGCCACCGGCGCCTTCTTCAAGCTCAGCGCCAAGGCCGACAGCCGCTTGGTCGAGGTGCGCTCGCCGGTCGCCAATGTGGTGGAAGTGCATGAGATGGCGATGGAAGGCACGACCATGAAAATGCGCGCCGTGCCCGCACTGGACTTGCCTGCCGGCAAGACGGTGGAGCTCAAGCCCGGCAGCTATCACGTCATGCTGATGGAATTGAAAGCCCCGGTGGCCGCTGGCGACAGCGTGCCGCTGACCCTGGTGATCGAAGGCGCAGACAAGAAGCGCGAAACCATCGAGATCAAGGCCGAGGCACGCCAGATGGGCGCTAACGCCGCCGCCAAGCCCGCGCCGGCGGAAGACGCCCATAAAGGCCATCAGCACTGATTTGATGGCTTGATGTGCGACAAGGCCGCGGCTTCAGCCACGGCCTTACACTTGCGCCCGTGCTGCGTTTCACCCACCTTCCCCACCGCTTTGGCCGCTGGCTCGTCCTTGTGACTGTGCTGCTGGCCACGCTCGCGCCGACGCTGTCACAAGCGCTGGCCCTGGCGCGCGGCGAAGTGATTGTGTGGAGCACGCTGTGCCGCAACTCGGCCGTATCGCCTCAGGCGGCCAAGCTGAGCCTGGCCGAGCAAAGCCGACCCGAGCCGCGTGAGCTCGCCAAGCATGGCCTGTTCGAGCATTGCCCGTTCTGCGCCCTGCAGACGCAAGACCTGGCCCCGCCCCCCAGCAGCCCCATGCTCACCCTGCCGCCCAGCGGCCTGAGCTTTGAGATGCCTGAGCGCTTTTACAGCGCCCCCAGCAGCGCCCATGCCTGGGCACCCGCGCAGTCACGCGCCCCGCCTCTGAATCACTGAGTTTTTTGTTTCGCACGACCGCAAGCCCCAGCCTCGCGCTGAAGCGGCTTGTGACGTCGGCCTGCCCCGCGCCTTTTGCGCGCGCGGCATCACTCAGTTTTTAGAGACATCATGACTTCCATGCCTTCCCGCGCGCGCGCCAGTTTTGCGCCGCGCCAGGTCACGCTGGCCTGCGCCCAGCTGTGCCTGACACTTTGCCTTTCTTCATTCGCAACGCAGCAAGCCCGCGCTTGCGACGACTGCCCAGAGCATGAGCCCGCCCCCGCGAGCACAGCAGTTGCGCCAGCAGCAACAGCAGCAGCCACCGGCGCCAGCACCAGCGCCGACGGCAGCGCTGCGCCGACGCACAAGCTGGGCCTGGTGCTGGTCAGCGGCAGCGCCACCAGCAGCTTGCCCAGCAATATCCCCACCACGCTGGAAAGCATCACCGGGGTTGAGATTGCCCGCAGCATCAACGCCACCGACGCCGAAGATGCGCTGAAGTACCTGCCCAGCCTTTTGGTGCGCAAGCGCTATATCGGCGACTACAACCATGCCGTGCTGTCCACCCGTGCCTCCGGCACGGGCAATAGCGCGCGCTCCCTGGTCTTTGCCGACGGCATTCCGCTGAGCAATCTGCTGGGCAATGGCGCCACCTTCACCCCGCGCTGGGGCATGGTGACGCCTGAGGAGATTGAGCGCGTCGATGTGCTTTACGGCCCCTTCTCCGCCGCCTACTCGGGCAACTCCGCTGGCGCGGTGGTGGACTATCAAACCCGTAGCCCCAAGGCCTTGGAGGCCCATGTCAGCCTCGGCTTGTTCAGCCAGCCCTTCGAGCTTTACAGCAGCAAGAGCACCTACCAAGGCCGCCAAGCCAGCGCCTCGATCGGCAGCAAGACCGGGCCGCTGAGTTGGTGGATCAACGTCAATCACCTGGACAGCGACGGCCAGCCGCTGACCTTTATCACCAGGCCCCTGTCGACCACCGCCGCTGGCGCGGGCGCCACCGTGGTGACGGGCGCCGTGCCCGGCCTGGACAAAAGCAATGTGCCCTGGCTGATCATCGGCGCGGGCACCCAGTACAACACCGTGCAAGACCATGCCAAGCTCAAGTTGAAGCTGGAGCTCACACCTGAGCTGAGCGCCAACGCCGTGCTGGGCTGGTGGGGCAATGAGACCACGGGCAGCAGCACCAGCTATCTGCGCGCCGGCAGCGGCGCGCCCTTCTACGCCGCGGCGGCCAATAGCGGCACGCTCAAGCCCAGTACGGTCAGCATCGACGGCAAGGCCTATGCCCTGGCCAGCAATGACTTCGGCCAAAACCGCGACAGCCTGCGCCACCAGATGCAAGGCCTGAGCATCAAGAGCAATGGCCGCGGCGTGTTCGACTTCGAGCTCAGCGCCAGTCGCTATCACTACGACAAAGACCAGTCACGCTCGCCCCTGACGGCCCGCCCCGGCGCCGACAGCGGCGGCGCCGGTCGCATTGCCGATCTGGCCGGCACCGGCTGGAACACCCTGGCCGCCAAGGCCGTGCTGCGGCCCAGCGGCAGCGCGCATGTGATCGACCTCGGCGCGCAGCAAGAGAACTATCACTGGCAGCAGAACACCAGCAACGCGAACGACTGGCGCGAAGGCGCGCCCAGCAGCTTGTTCACCGCCTTCAGCGGCCGCTCGCGCCTGAGCAGCGTCTACGCCCAAGACGCCTGGAGCATCAGCCCGCAGCTGAAAACCGTGCTGGGCCTGCGCCTGGAAGACTGGCAGGCGGCCGACGGCATGAAGACCGCCGCCAATGGCACGGTGGTCAACTTCGCGCGCCGCAATGAGCAATACGCCTCGCCCAAGGCCGCCATCGGCTATGAGCTGAACAGCGACTGGGCGCTGCGCCTGTCCACCGGCAGCGCCGTGCGCATGCCCACCGTGGGCGAGCTGTATCAGGGCGGCGTCAATGCCAACGGGGTTTATGTGCCTGCCGACCCCAGCACCAACGCTAACCTCAAGCCCGAGCAGGGCTGGACCACCGAGCTGAGCGCCACCTGGGTCAAAGACAACCAGCAACTGCGCAGCACCTTGTTCCACGAGGACACCCGCGACGCCTTGTACGCCCAGCTCAGCGTCGACCCCAGCAATGCCAGCAAGACCGTCAGCAGCGTGCAAAACATTGACCGGGTGCGCACGCGCGGCTTCGAGCTGGCCTACCTGGCCACCGACCTCGGCCTTCAGGGTCTGGATCTGCAAGCCAGCCTGACCTATGCCGACTCCACCATCCTCGCCAATAGCGGCTTCGTCAGCGTGCCCGGCGACACCATCGGCAAGCAGCAGCCGCGCGTGCCCAAGTGGCGCTCCAGCGCCTTGCTGAGCTACCAGCTCACACCCGCTCTGGGCGCCAGTTATGGCCTGCGCTACGCCAGCAGCCAGTACGGCACGCTCAATAACAGCGACCCGAACGGCTTTGCCTATCAAGGCTTCAGCAGCTACTTCACCACCGATCTGCGCCTGCAGTGGAAGCTGGCCAAGCAATGGACCCTGGCCGGCGGCATCGACAACCTCAACAACGCCCTGTACTGGAACTTCCACCCCTACCCCCAGCGCACTTATCACGCTGAGCTGAAGTTCGACCTGTGACACCAAGGACAAACATCATGTTGAAAACCAAACCGCTTCTGATCACCGCTGCCACACTGGCCCTGGCCTTGTCCATGAGTGCCCATGCCCACGTCACGCTGGAGCAGCCCGAGGCTGAGGCCGGCCAGAGCTACAAGGCCGTGCTGCGCATCGGCCATGGCTGCGAGGGCAGCGCCACCACCCGCGTCAGCGTCATCCTGCCGCCGGGCTTTCGCGGCGCCAAGCCCGTGCCCAAAGCCGGCTGGCGCCTGGAAACCCGGCGCGAGGTGCTGAGCCAGCCCTATGAGAGCCACGGCCGCCTCATCAGCGACGAACTGGCCGAGGTGAGCTGGACCGCCCAGGGTGAGGACAACTATCTGCAGGACGCCTGGTACGACGAATTCACCGTACGCGGCACTTTGCCCAGCGAGGCCAGCGGCCCGCTGTGGTTCAAGGTCAAGCAGCAATGCCTCAAGGGCGAGTGGCTGTGGGTGGAGGTGCCGGCCTCGGGCGATTCCACCCGCGGCCTGAAGGCGCCGGCCGCACGTCTGATGCTGCGCAAGGCGGGCGTTATCGCCAACGCATCGGCAGCGCCGGTCACCGCAAAGCCGTGAAGTTAGCGGGCGAACGCTGCAATCAGAACTGGGGGGCTTTTGCCACCCTGCAAATTGCTTGATTTCGCCCGCCTTCTTCCAAGGTTTGCGCGGGCCGCTTGGCGGCGATGATGCATCCATGCCCCGCACTCATCGCCGCGGGGCGCCGAAACGAAAGCCTCGCATGCCATCCATCCACTTCCCGCCCTCGCCGCAGCCAGCACCACAACGCTTGATGCGCCCGGCGCCGGGAAGTTCGCATGTGAGCACGCGTCGGCTGCTTGGCTGCCCGCCACTGTGCGGCGGCTAAAGCCTCAGCCCGCACACATCGCCCAGGCCCTGTGAGCTGTCGGCGCTTAGGCGCCCAACAGCCCACGCGTGGCCCGCTTTGCCCGCGCTAAACACAATCTTTGTTCCACACCGCAGCCCCACGCGGCCCTCACGGGCCCTGTTCATGGGCGGTGTCCAGCGCTGCTCCGGCCCCGTGCATGTGATCCATGCCGGGGCCGTCTTTTTTCTTAGGCGGCCAGCAAGCTTTCCAGGCACTGCTCACGCAGGCCGTAGAAGCGTTTGATCTCGGCGATCTGCGCCAGCAACTCGGGCCGCGCGGCCGCATGCGCCTCAGCCGCCGCGCCGGTCTTCTTGATGGCCAGAATCATCTTGTTCTTGCTGGTGTGTTCCAGCGCGATGAACTCGAACACCTGGGTCTCATAGCCTTCGGCTTCCAGCAGAAGCGCACGCAGAGAGTCGGTCACCATCTCCGCCTCCTGGCCCAGGTGGATGCCATGCTGCAGCATGGGGCGCAGCATCTTGGGCATCTTCATCTGCGGGCGGATCTGCTTGTGGCAGCAGGGCGAGCACATGATGACTTGCGCGCCAGCTCGCAGGCCGAGGTGGATGGCGTAGTCGGTCGCGATGTCACAGGCGTGCAGGGCAATCATCACATCCAGCCGCGCCGGGGTGTAGGAGCGCACATCGCCTTGATCGAAGCGCAGGCCCGTCAAGCCATGACGGTCAGCCGCCGTGCTGCACAGCTTGACCATATCGTCGCGCAGCTCAACGCCGGTGACTTGCGCGTCCTTGCCCTGCTCACGCAGCCAGTCATACATCGCGAAGGTCAGATAACACTTGCCCGAGCCGAAGTCGGCCACGTGCACATCGGGGCTGTCGGCCAGGCCGGAGGTCTTGAGCGCGGCCGCAAAGATTTCGATGAACTTGTTGATCTGCTTCCACTTGCGCGACATGGCCGGCACCAGGGCCGGCTCGCCCTTGAGCTCATGGGTCAGGCCCAGGTCCATCCAGAAAGGCTTTTGCAGCGACAAGAAGCGCTGCTTTTCCTTGTCATGCGCAGTCACCCCGCCAGCGGCCGTGGTTTGATCAGTGGGCGCCAGGCGCGACACCCGCAGGCTGGGCTTGCCCTTGCGCGAGAAGGCCAGTTGCACCTCTTCGCTGGGCGTGTGCAGATGGGCATTCTGAAACTGCACGCCCAAGAGGCTTTGAATCAGCGCCAGCCCTTCCCCAATCGCATGGTTCTTGGTCACGTCCTTGGTTTGGTAGCGCCACAGAAAGGAAAGCTGGCGCTCGCCGCGCAAGACCACCTCACGCACGGTCAGCCGCTCCAGCTTGTCTTCGGCGCCGCTGTACTTGGACAGCAGCAGCTTGTGCAGCGTGCCCTCAGTCACAGCCGTTTGCAGCAGACGCAAAAAGCGCTGGCTGGCATCGGCTTGCGTCACAGGGGCTTGGGTGTCGGGAATCAGATGGGTAAACATGGGG
>NZ_CAMFJS010000012.1 GCF_945956965.1 uncultured Roseateles sp. | reverse complement strand
CCTTAGAACAAACTCTCTTTGACATAAACCACATCGCCATCTTTCAAACTCTCATCCATCGGGAGTTGAATGACTTCGACCTTGCCTTCGGCATTCCGGCGGTGCACGCGGATGCCTTTTTCCGTGCCGCGCTGGGTGATGCCGCCGCCGGTAGCCAGGGATTGCATCAGGGTCATGCCGCGCTCAAGACGCATGGGGCCGGGGCGCTGCACTTCGCCGTAGATGTAGACCATGGGGGCGCGGTCCACCCAGACGGCGTCGCCGTTGAGGATGAAGATGTCTTGCGAGGCGCCGCCGCGGGCAAAGATGGCCGGCAGGTCGACTTCGACCCGATAGTCCTGGCCATTGCGCTTGCCGGTCACCACTACAACCTCGGCACCGGTGGGTGCCACGCCGCCGGCGTTGGCGATCAGGTCGGTCAGGCGCATATCGGCCGTTTCAATCGGATAGCGGCCCGGGCGGTTGACCTGGCCCAGCACGCTGGCCTGATTGCCCTTGACCTGCAGCACGACGATGGTGGTTTGCGGGTTTTTGACGAAGTTGCCGTTCTTCAGGCCGGCGGAGATGAGGGCCTCCGCCTGCGTGACGCTCAGGCCGCCCAGCTTGATATTGCCCAGCAAGGGGTAGGAAACCAGACCGCTTTCCGACACCCGGGTTTCCAGGGTCAGGTCGGGGTTTTGATAAACCGAGATGCGCATCACGTCGCCGGAGCCGAGGCGGTACTCGGCGCCAGTTGCCGCTGCCCCTGCTGCGGGGGCAGATGCCGCGCCCTGCGCGGAGGCGAGGTTGCCAGCAGCGCTGATGGCGAACAGGCCCAATGCCAGGCTGAGGCCCAGGCCGAGCTTGCTGAGTTGGCTAAGTTTGGCTGCTTGCTGCATGCTGCGCGTCTTCATCGGTCTGCTCATCCTCATGATTACTTCAGGCCCATGCCCTTGGAGATGTCGGCCGCGTTCAGGCCACCAGAGGCGGCGGGCGTTGCGGCGGGCGCCGGCACCGGTGCTGGCGTTGCTGCGGGGGCAGCCGAAGCTGCCGCACCGGCGGCGTCAGCCGCCTTCTCAGCGAACTTGCCCACGTATTCCACCTTAGCAGCGTCGCGCAAGGCCTTGATGTCCTTCTGCACCACTTCACCCTTGCGCTGATTGCTCAGGAAGGCTTCGATGGCGGGGCGGGCTTGCTCTTCGCTGACTGCTTGTGGGCGCGAGCCCACCAGGAACAACACAGTCAGGCCGGTGGGGGTTTGGGAAATGGCGGAGTCGCCGTCCTTCATGCGGGCAATGGCGTCCAGGCCGGCCAGGGGCAATTGCTCGGCGGCGCGCACGGCTTGGTTGCCGGTGAAGCGGAAGTCATTGGCCTTCAGGAACTCGGCGAACTCGTTCATGTTCTTGGCCGCTTGCAGCTTGTCGCGGATCTGCGCGAACTGCTCAGGCTTGGCTTCGATGGCCACTTCCTGCAGGCTGTAGATGCGACGCTCCTTGAACAGGGCGGGCTTCTCGTTGTAGTACTTGGCGATCTCTTCGTTGGTGGGCTTGGAGATGGACTCGCCAATGCGCTCCACATAGGCGCGCGAGATGATTTCGCGCTTGGCGGCTTCGATCTGCTGCACCACGCGAGGGTCGCGGTCGAGCTTCAGCTCTTGCGCTTTCTGGACGGCCAGCTCTTGGTCGATCAAACGCTCCAGCACTTGCTTGCTGGCGGCTTCGGCTTGCTCGGGCTTGAGGCCTTGCTGGCGTTGCAGCACGAAGTTGATTTGATGAACGGTGATCTCTTCCTTATTCACCTTGGCGGCGGTTTGCGAGGCTTTCTCGCCCTTTTTGCTGTCGCCGCAGCCGGTGAGGGTCAGGGCCACGACAGCTGCCGCTACGGCTGCGACGCGAAGGTGATTGGTAAAAGCACGTTGAACCAAGGAATTCTTTTTGTCGTCGTTCATCAGATACATGGCAACTTTCTCTTTTCTCCGCGATGCGCCCTTGGGGCGCGACAAGCGATGCTGCTCTGCAGCACGCGGCCTGGTGTGATCAGGACGAATGAGTGTAGCTTTGGAAAGTGACAATTCGCCCCGTCCCAGGGCCTTTGAACAGGGGGCGAACCCGGAGAGCCGAATGCCGCCAAACCTGCCAGTGAAAGCCGCAGCGCAAGGCCAATGACGAGATTGGCAATTGCGTCAAATTCATGACAGAAAGTCGCTTGGATTTGTGACAGAAGCGGGTTGCTGCAGCCACATGGCGATGGCACTCCCCTGGGCGCCAAGCCTTGCCGACCCGAAGCAGCGCCAGCGCGGCGGGCTTTGGCGGTGATTGTTGAGGCTTTGCTCGCGCCCTACTGGCGCCCTACTGGCACATTACCCGCGCCGATTCACTAAGCGCCCAAGCGATACGCCGAGATACGCCTGATTTGGC
Source organism: uncultured Roseateles sp. (assembly GCF_945956965.1). GTDB lineage: Bacteria > Pseudomonadota > Gammaproteobacteria > Burkholderiales > Burkholderiaceae_C > Paucibacter_A. Next base: position 138,795 of record NZ_CAMFJS010000012.1, on the reverse strand, counting down.
AAAAAGACCAATTAGCCTCGCCAAGACGCTCCCGCGCCTTTTCAAAGCACCGGCTCATGGGCCTGGCTCAGTCTTGAGATCCCGCCGCAGAGGCGGGAATGAGGAATTGCCAGAACGGCGCCGGTCAGCGCCGCTCAGGCGCCGCTGCAGTCGCACAGCTGCGCCGCCTGACTCAGGCCTGGCTCAGCACTTGATGCCGGCATGCAGGGCAACGACGCCCGCGCTCAGGTTATGTACATCCACATGGCCGAAGCCCGCGGTCTTCATCATGGCCTTGAGCTCTTGCTGGCCGGGATGCATGCGGATGGACTCGGCCAGGTAGCGGTAGCTTTCCGAATCACCCGCGATCAGCTGGCCTAGGCGCGGCAGGATCTTGAAGGAATACCAGTCGTAAGGCTTTTGCAGCGGCTCAGCCACCTTGGAGAACTCCAGCACCAGCAGCCGGCCACCCGGCTTGAGCACCCGGCACATCTCAGCCAGCGCCTGGTCTTTGTGGGTCATATTGCGCAGGCCGAAGGCGACGCTGACGAGGTCGAAGCTCGCACTCTTGAAGGGCAGCTTCTCGGCATCGCACAGGCCGGTGGGCAGGATCAGGCCTTCGTCCAGCAAGCGGTTGCGGCCTTGGCGCAGCATGGCCTCGTTGATGTCGGTGTGCACCACCATGCCGCTGTCGCCCACCTTGCGGGCGAAAGCGCGGGACAAATCGCCCGTGCCGCCAGCAATGTCCAGCACCCGGTCGCCTGCCTTCAAATTAGCCACCGCCACCGTGTAAGCCTTCCAGGCGCGGTGCATGCCCATGGACATGAGGTCGTTCATGATGTCGTAGCGCGAAGCCACGGAATCGAACACGCCGCGCACGCGGCTGGCCTTTTCACGCTCGTCGACGGTCTGGAAGCCGAAATGGGTGCTGCTCATAAGATGAATTCTTCTTGGTTGATGCGTCAGTGGCTGCTGCAGGCGCCGGCGGATTTGACGGCCATGGGCGCGTCGCGGTCCAGGCCAGCCGCTTGCAGGCGGGCCTCGTAGTCGCGCCACAACTGCTCTTGCTGCGAGCCCAATTCGTAGAGGTATTCCCAGGAGTAGAGGCCGCTCTCATGGCCGTCAGAGAACTGCGGCTGCACGGCGTAGTGGCCCACGGGGGCCAGCGCGGTGATATTGACATCGCGCTTGCCGGTCTGCAGCGTTTCCTGGCCCGGGCCGTGGCCCTTCACCTCGGCCGAGGGGCTGTAGACCCGCATCAGCTCAAAGGGAATTTGAAAGCGGGCGCCATCGCTGAACGCCACTTCCAGCTTGCGCGACTGCTGATGGACGGTGATTTCGGTAGGGGTGGGGGTAGAAGCAGTTAGGCCGGCCATGATGATGTGTGTGCGCTCGCGAGAGCCCGCAGTTTAGTCTTTCGCGGCCAGTTCACCGAAGCCTCAGGGGCTCAGCCCCAATGCAAAAAGCCAAAGCCCCCGCATGGCGGACGCTTTGGCTCTTGTTTTCAGCAGCCGTTCAGCGCAGGGCTTACTTCACCTTTTTGCTGCGGTCAGGCACCACGGTCGTGATGGTGGGCATCACGGCACCACCCGAAATTGGCTTCGGAGGCGAAGTGTCCTTCTTTGGCTTCTTCGCTTCTTTATTCGATTTTTGCTGTCCTTTGGCCATGGGCTTCTCCTCACAAATTGCTTGCTATGCCTGTTGCATCAGTCGCACCGAATGTGCCGGGATGATGGCAATCCCGCCCCCAGTGTGCCATGCCGCCGGACAGCCAGCGCTCAGTAAGCGCCCATATAGTCCTTCTTGCCCAAGTCCACGCCCAGCTGACGCAAGATGGCGTAGGCGGTGGTGACGTGGAAGAAGAACTGCGGCAAGCCGTAATGCAACAGATAGTGCTGGCCGTTCATGCTGCGCTCTTTGGGCGTGCCGGGGCGCAGGACGATGACGCGCTCGGCAGCGCCCGCGAACTGGGCCTCGCTCAGGCCTTGAACAAAGGCCAGGGTCTTGGCGACGCGGGCTTGCAGATCGGCAAAGCTCTGCTCGGCATCATCAAAGGCGGGCACATCGACGTCGGCCAGGCGGGCGCTCACGCTCTTGGCGAAATCGCAGGCCACTTGCACCTGACGCAGCAAGGGAAACATATCGGGCGCCAGGCGGCCCTGCAAAAACACGCCGGCCTCGATATTGCGGGCTGTGGCGTTCGCTTCGGCCTTGCTCAGAATCGCCGCCAGGCTGCCCAACATCTGGCTGAAGACGGGAACGCTGGCTTGGTAGAGGGCTTGGGTCATAGGAAGCTTTCGTTGGAAATGCGTGCATTCTGGCAGGCGCCCGCCAGAGTTTGATGAAGGTCAAGAAATTCAGGCTTAGCGTCGCCACCCCCTAGATTTTTGGGCCGCTTGCGCCAAGTGCGTCATGGCGGCGACATAGGATGAAGTCGAATGCAGGGGAGGCAGGCCGCGCCAAGCGCTTGTTGTTCCGCCAACTTCCCGCAAACGTTTTCAAAAACCCTTTGGAGAGCAACTGATGAGCAAATTCCTGAACGCATTGGCAGCCCTGGCAATCGTCGCCAGCCCCCTCTTGGCCCAGGCCGCCGACCCGGTGGTGGAAGGTCGCGCCGAGATCCGCCAGGCTGAGAAGGCCACACAGAGCGAACTCAAGGCAGCCAAGAAGGTGCGTGACGCGGCCCGCGCCGAAGCCAAGAAGGAATTGACGGCAGCCAAGGCGGACAACGCCCTCAAGGCCAAAGCCGCCGCCGCAGAAGGCAAAGATGCACTGGTGGTCAAGCGTGAGCTGGACTCCCAATCCAACGCCGCCTACAAGGAAAAAGTGAAGGCCGCCAATGCGCAATACAAAGAGGCAGAGAAAGCCGCCAAGGCCGTGCTGAAGGAAAAGAAGAGCGCCGCCAATGCCACCATCGGCAAGGAAATGCAAAAGGCCGACAAGGACATGAAGAACTAAAGCCTGCCGGCTGAGGCCCGCACTGCGCGGGCCAGTCAAGCAAGCAAGCCCTGCGGCAAGCCCTCACCCGGCTTGCCGCATTTTTTTGCCCCGTTGAATCAGTCGGTCGACAGCGCCTCGCCGGGCTCGGGCGACGCCAGGCCGGGCGCCTGACCAGCCAGCGCCACATGGCCGCCGCTGATCAAGTCGACCTCGATGACCAACTCCGGAAAGCGGTGCAAAAACTCCGAGAAGTTGCTGCAGCCCAGCGCCTGCTCGTCGAATGAAGGCAGCAAGCGCTTGATGAAGACCTTGAGCGCGCTGCGCGACACATAGTTCTCGCCATTGCGATCTACCAGTTGCTTGAGCGCGCGCTGCAAGGCCTGCTTGGCTTCTTCCAGCGAGGGCGAACCCACCGCTTCTTCAAGATCCACATCAGGGGCGGCGGCAATGGGCGCCGGGGCCAGCGGCGCGGCCTCTAGGGCCACGCCCGGCTCGGCCGAAGCGGCCAGCAGGTTTTGGTAGAACTTGAATTCATTGCAACTCGCACTCCAGAAGCGGTTGCTATAGCCGGCCACGCCCACCCCGGCGATGAAGCGGCCGGCCTGCTTGACCTTTTGCGCCAGGCTGATGAAGTCGCTGTCGCTGGAGATCACGACCACATGGGTCAGATGCGGGTGGTTGTGGACATCGCTCAGCGCGTCCAGCGCCATGCGAATGTCGGCGCTGTTCTTCATATTCGAGCCGCGCGGGAACATCTGGATCAGATCCACCCCGGCTTCGTTCAGCGCATGGCGATAGTTGGCGAAGAACTGCCAGTTGCCATAGGCCCGGTTGATGATGATGTCGCCCAGCGAAGCCGCGTATTCCAGAATCGGCTTGAGGTCCACAAACACCGGCTGCGGCTTGAAGCGGTTCTCGCTGTAGGCGCCGTCACCATGGGCGTTATTGGCCAGCACGGCGTGCAGGTTCTCGAAATCCCAGTAAATCGCCACCTTGGTGGGCTCGAATCGTTGTGGGCTGTGTGGGTGCATGGGAGATTTGAACAAAAAAGGCGCCGGGGAGATCAGGCCCCAGAGCTTAACGAGCTTCCACAGGCCGGGCCTCAAACGCCCTATATACGCAAAAGAAGATAAGCAATTTACAAACAAGTAGTTTGCTTATATAGGGGCCATCCCTAAAGTCCGAAGCTCGTTAAGCACTGCATGGGGCTGACACAAGCAAGCTGGATGGATTGGAACGCCATGGCGCGCGGCATCGCTACGCGAACCACCACCGCCACCCGGAGTGTCGCGCAGCAAGTCCTGCATCCGCCTGAGCGGCTGAGGGGCGGCCAGCGGTGCGACGCCCCATCGGTGGCTGGCTGGAAAGTCATTCACTGATTTACTGACGAAAAGTTTATGTACGCCTATACCGACTTCGACCGCCAATTCGTCCGCGCCCGCGCCGCGCAGTTCCGCGACCAGCTGGAGCGCAATCTCGCCGGCACCCTGAGCGACGACGAATTCCGTCCGCTGCGCCTGCAAAACGGATGGTATGTGCAGCGCCATGCGCCCATGCTGCGCGTGGCCGTGCCCTACGGTGTGCTGTCCGCCAAGCAGCTGCGCCAGCTCGCGGGCATTGCGCGTGAGTTCGACCGTGGCTACGGCCACTTCACCACTCGCCAGAACCTGCAATACAACTGGATCCCGCTGGACAAATCGGCCGATGTGATGGACCGCCTGGCCGATGTGGACATGCACGGCATCCAGACCAGCGGCAACTGCATCCGCAACATCACCAGCTGCGCGTTTGCCGGTGTGGCCCCGGACGAAATCGTCGACCCCCGCCCCTACGCCGAAGTGCTGCGCCAGTGGAGCACCTTGCACCCGGAATTCGCCTTCCTGCCGCGCAAGTTCAAGATCGCCATCTCCGGCGCGACGGAAGACCGCGCGGCCATTGCCTGGCATGACATTGGCCTGCAGCTGAAGAAGAACGCCGCCGGTGAGATCGGCTTCCAGGTGCTGGTCGGCGGCGGCATGGGCCGCACGCCCATCATCGGCCAGACCATCACCGACTTCCTGCCCTGGCAGCAGATCCTCGTCTACATCGAAGCCATCGTGCGGGTCTACAACCGCTACGGCCGCCGCGACAACCTCTACAAGGCTCGCATCAAGATCTTGGTCAAGGCCGAAGGCCAGGCCTTCTTCGACGATGTGAACAAGGAATTCGAGCAAATCCTGGCGCTCGACGAAGGCGGCCGTGAGCACCTGATTCCACAAGCCGAGCTCGACCGCGTGGCGGCCAGCTTTGTCGTCCCCGCTGGCGTGCAAGCCCTGCCCGGCATTGACATCTTCGCCGGCGTGCAAGACATCGCTTACAAGCGCTGGCTGGAGCGCAATGTGCACGGCCACCGCCTGAGCGGCTACCGCTGCGTCACGCTGTCGCTCAAGCGCAGCGGCATCGCCCCCGGCGACGCCACCGATGCGCAGATGGAAGGCGCGGCGGAACTGTCTGAACGCTTCAGCCAGGGCGAGGTGCGGGTCAGCCATGACCAGAATCTGGTGCTGCCCTGGGTGCGTGAAAGCGATCTGCCCGCGCTTTTCGAAGCTGCGCGCAGCAATGGCTTTGCCACCCCCAATATCGGCCTGCTGACCGACATGATCGCCTGCCCCGGCGGCGACTTCTGCGCCCTGGCCAATGCCCGCTCCATCCCGGTGGCCGCGGCCATCACCGAACGCTTTGAAGACCTGGATGAGCAGTACGACATCGGCGATATCGACCTGCACATCAGCGGCTGCATCAACTCCTGCGGCCACCATCACAGCGGCCATATCGGCATTCTCGGTGTCGATAAGGACGGCAAGGAGTGGTATCAGATCTCGCTGGGCGGCTCGGACGGCTCGACCTTGTCGGGCGGCTCGGTGGCCGGCCGCGTCATCGGCCCCTCTTTTGCTGCCGACGAAGTGCCGGACGTGATCGAGTCGGTGGTGCAAACCTACCGCAGCCAGCGCAGCAGCGCCGCCGAGCGCTTCATCGACACCGTGCGCCGCATCGGCATCGATCCCTTCAAAGCCCCCGCTAACGCCGTGCGCACGCTGACCGGCGCAGCGCAGTGAACCCGCGCCAGACCATCATGAAATTCATCGACTCTCATCATCCCGAATGGCACCGCGTCGTGGGCGAAGACGGCCCCAAGCCCGACCCCGATCCCGCGCCGAAGCTGCTGCTGACGCTGGAGCAATGGCATGCGGTGCGCGATCACTGGCCCGCCGATCTGCCCACCGGCGTCGAGCTGAGCAATGACTTTGACGTCGAAACCTTGGCCGCCGACCTGCCGCGCCTGAGCCTGATCGTGCTGAACTTCCCCAAGTGGGTGGACGGCCGCGCCTATAGCCAAGCCCATCTGCTGCGCGCCCGCTACCGCTTTGCCGGTGAGCTGCGCGCCGCCGGTGAAGTGCTGGTGGACATGCTGCCCCTGCTGGCGCGCACCGGCTTCACCGCCGTGCAATTGCGCGCCGGTGAAAGCGTGGAAGCCGCGCAGCGCGCCCTGTCTTTCTTCCCGGCGCATTACCAAGGTGATGTGGACGTGACCCAGCCCGTGTTTGCCCGCAAGGTGGTGGCATGAACAGAGATGGCGCCGGGGAAGTCTCCTCGCTGGGCGGGCCTGAGGCAGTGCCTGCGAGCGCCTCGGCCATCGGCCTGTACGCCCGCGCCACCGCCGGCTTCGAAGAGCGCCTGGCGCGCAGCATCGAATTGCTCAAGCAAGCCGTGGCCGAGCATGGCCAGGGCCTGATCCAGTCCAGCAGCCTGGGCGCCGAAGACATGGTCATCACTGACCTGATCGCTCGCCACCAGTTGCCCATCGCCATCGCCACCCTGGACACCGGCCGCCTGCATGCCGAAACCCTGGCCTTGCTGCCACAGATCGAGCAAGCCTATGGCCTGAAGGTCTTGGTGTTCAGCCCCGTGCATGACGCTGTGATCAGCTTTGTGCGTACACGCGGCGCCGACGCCATGTACGAAAGCCTGGCCCTGCGCAAGGAATGCTGCGCGGTGCGCAAGCTCGAACCCTTGAAGCGCATGCTGGACGGCCGCACCGCCTGGATCACCGGCCTGCGCCGCGAACAGTCCAGCAACCGCGCCGAGGTGCCTTTGGCCGAGCCCGACGGCGCCGGCCGCATCAAATTCAATGCCTTGGCCGAGTGGACTTGGGCCGATGTCTGGCATTACATCGCCAGCTACAAAGTGCCTTTCAACGCTCTGCATGACCAGTTCATGCCCAGCATCGGTTGCGCCCCTTGCACACGCGCCATTGCCGTGGGCGAGGACTTCCGCGCCGGCCGTTGGTGGTGGGAGGATGAGAACGCCAAGGAATGCGGCTTGCACAAAGCCCATTCGAATGAAGAACTGAAGTCAGGAACCGCTGCATGAACGCCCATCTCAATCTGCAAGCACTGGCCGCCACGGTGGACCAGCGCCATCTGGACCATTTGGAAGAAGAGGCCATCTTCATCCTGCGCGAAGTGGCCGCCGCCTTCGAGCGCCCGGGCCTGCTGTTCTCCAGCGGCAAGGACTCTTGCGTGGTGCTGCGCCTCGCTGAAAAAGCCTTCAAGACCCGCGTGGCCGGCAATGAATTCAAAGGCCGCCTGCCTTTCCCGCTGGTGCATGTGGACACCGGCCACAACTTCCCTGAAGTGATCGAATTCCGCGAGAAGCGCGTGGCCGAGATGGGCGAGCGCCTGATCGTCGCGCACATGGACGAGTCGATCAAAAAAGGCACCGTGCGCCTGGCCCATCCGCTGGAATCGCGCAACGGCCACCAGACCGTGACGCTGCTGGAAGCGATTGAAGAGCACCGCTTTGACGTGTTGATCGGCGGCGCCCGCCGTGATGAAGAAAAGGCCCGCGCCAAAGAGCGCATCTTCAGCCACCGCGACAGCTTCGGCCAATGGCAGCCCAAGGAGCAGCGCCCCGAGCTGTGGAATCTGTTCAACACTCGCATCCGCCCGGGCGAGCATTTCCGCGCCTTCCCGATCAGCAACTGGACGGAGCTGGACGTATGGCTCTACATCGCCCGCGAGAACATCCCCTTGCCCAGCTTGTACTACCAGCATGAGCGCCAGGTGATTCGCCGCAAGGGTTTGCTGGTGCCGCTGACCGAGGTGACACCGCCCGAAGCGGGCGAAACGGTGGAAACCGCCACCGTGCGCTTCCGCACCGTGGGCGATATGACTTGCACCTGCCCCGTGGAGAGCACGGCCGCCAGCGCGGCTGACATCGTGGCCGAGACGCTGACCGTGACCGTGAGCGAGCGCGGCGCCACCCGCATGGACGATAGAACTTCGGAAGCTTCGATGGAGCGCCGGAAGAAAGAGGGCTATTTCTGATGAACGCCGTGACCGAACCCCATCTGATCCACGACACCGAAGTGGATACCCACCACCGCGCCCTGCGCTTCTTGACCGCCGGCAGCGTGGACGATGGCAAGAGCACCTTGATCGGCCGCTTGCTGTTCGACAGCCGCGCCATCCTGGCCGACCAACTCGACACCCTGGAAAAGCGCGCCGCCGGCCAGCCCATCGATCTGAGCCTGCTGACCGACGGTCTTGAAGCCGAACGCGAGCAAGGCATCACCATCGATGTGGCCTACCGCTACTTCGCCACCAAGACGCGCAAATTCATCATTGCCGACGCGCCCGGCCATGAGCAGTACACGCGAAACATGGTCACCGCAGCGGCAGGCAGCGATGCGGCGGTTGTGCTGGTGGATATCACCAAGCTGGACACGGCCGTGGACGAAGTGGTGCTGCTGCCGCAGACCCGCCGCCACAGCTTGCTGGCGCACTTGCTGCGCGTGCCCAGCATCGTCTTTGCCGTCAACAAGCTGGATGCGCTGGCCCAGCCCGGCCCGGCCTTTGCAGCGGTGAGCAAGGCGCTGCGCGCCTTTGCCCAGCAGGCAGGCATCGCAGTAACCGCCATCGTGCCGGTCTCGGCCCTGCGCGGCGACAACGTCACCCAGCCGCTGGACGGCGAATGGGCGACTTGGTACCAAGGCCCCTCGCTGCTGCAGGTGCTGGAAAGCCTGCCGGGCGTGCAAGAAAAGGTGGAAGGCCAGCTCTCGATTCCGGTGCAGTACGTGGCCCGCGACTCCGGTGAGCAAGGCGAAGGCACCGGCTATCAGCCCCGCGCGCTGTGGGGCCGCATTGCCCACGGCCAAGTGCAGGCTGGCGACGAGGTGCAGATTCTGCCCAGCGGCCAGACCGCCATCGTGGCGGAAGTGCGCCGCGCCGGTGAAACCGTTGCGCATTGCGTGGCGGGCGAATCGGCCGGCGTGGTGCTGGACCGCCAGCTCGACGTCTCGCGCGGCGACTGGATCGTCACCCCCGGCTCGGCCAAGCCAACCCAATCTTTTGAAGCCACCCTGGCATGGCTGGACACCGAGCCGGCGGTGCCCGGCCGCAAGTATTGGCTGCGCCATGGCAACCGCTGGGTGCAAGCGCGCATCAGCGCCATCGAGCATCGCCTGGACATCCACACCCTGGCCGAGCAAGACGCGCAGGAGCTCAAGGTCAATGAAATCGGCCATGTGCGCATCGAAACGCAGTCGCCCCTGCCGGTGGAGCCCTACACGGCCAACCGCCTGGGTGGCAGCCTGATCGTGGTCGACCCGAGCAGCAACCGCACCAGCGGCGCCCTGCTGGTGCGCTAACGCGAGCTTTGATCGTCATGGGACAAGTCATTTTTGTGAGTGCCGGCCCAGGGGCCGCCGACCTGATCACGCTGCGCGGCGCGCGGGCCTTGGCAGCCGCTGAGGTGGTGCTGTTCGACGCCCTGACCGACCCGGCCTTGCGCGAACTGGCGCCGAACGCGGTCTGGATCGATGTGGGCAAGCGGGGCTTTTGCGATTCCACCAAGCAGTGCGCGATCAACGCCGCGCTGGTGAAACAGGCGCAAACGCATGACTTGGTGGTGCGACTGAAGGGCGGAGACGCCAGCATCTTCGGCCGCCTGGAGGAAGAGCTGCTGGCCCTGCGTGAAGCCGGCATCGCCTGCGAGGTGGTGCCCGGTGTGACCGCAGCCATTGCCGCCGCCGCCCACACCCAGCGCCCACTGACACGGCGCGGCCTGGGCCGCAGCGTCAGCCTCAGCACCGCCATGACGCAAGACGCCGAGTTGCAAGCCCAGCAGGCCTGCGCCGACACCGAGGTCTTCTACATGGCCGGTCGGCAGTTGGCCGCCCTGGGCCGCAAGCTGCTGGCGGCGGGCTGGGCAGCGGACACGCCTGTCAGCGTGGTCTCACGCGCCGGCTGCGTCGACGCCCTGGCCAGCGAGCACAGCGTGGCCGAGCTGGCGGAGGCCTCGCTGCTGCACAAAGGCCGGCCCACCGTGGTCATCGTGGGTGCAGGCGCCCGCCCAGTGCAGCCAAAATCCGACGCCATGACGGCCACCAAGGCCTCAAATTCCCACATCACCCCAGGACTTGCGCGGCATCAAGCCAAGAACAAGAGCCTGACCGATTAAAATATCCGGTTGACGTTGCTGAGCACAGCAGCGCCCCGAACCAATTCAATACGAGCTGATCTATGACCCACGTCGTCCTCGAATCCTGCATCCGCTGCAAGTACACCGACTGCGTCGATGTCTGCCCGGTCGATTGCTTCCGCGAAGGCCAGAACTTCCTCACCATCGATCCGGACGAATGCATCGACTGCGCCGTGTGCATCCCCGAGTGCCCCGTTAACGCCATCGTTCCCGAGGAAGATGTGCCCGGCAATATGCAGCACATGATCAAGCTCAACGCTGAACTGGCCCAGAAGTGGCCCAGCATCACCAAGCGCAAGAGCGCCCTGCCCGACGCTGATGCGTGGAAAGACCGCACGGACAAGCTGTCCGAGCTGATCCGCTGAACCAGCTCGTTCGTACGCCGCTCGGTGCCACCGCGCCGAGCCCAACCAAATGGATACTCAATTGAACGCAGAGACTGCCGTGACGGCCGCCGAGCTCCCCACGCCCGGGCCCAATGTGATTGAAACCGATGCCGTGATCGTCGGCGCCGGCCCGGTGGGCCTGTTCCAAGTGTTTGAACTCGGCCTGCTCGAGATCAAGGCGCACATCATTGACTCGCTGGCTTACCCCGGCGGTCAGTGCATCGAGCTCTATCCCGATAAGCCGATCTACGACATCCCGGCCGTGCCCATCTGCACCGGCAAGGAGTTGACCGACAACCTGCTCAAGCAGATCGAGCCCTTCGGCGCGACCTTCCACTTGGGCCAGGAAGTGACGACTGTGTTGAAGCAGGCTGACGGCCGCTTCTTCGTCGCCACCTCCAAGGGCACGGAGTTTCTGACCAAGACCATCTTCATCGCCGGCGGCGTGGGCTCCTTCCAGCCGCGCACGCTGAAGGTGGATGGCATCGAGAAGTACGAAGGCACGCAGCTGCACTACCGCGTGCGCAATCCCGAGCAGTTCGCCGGCAAGAACCTGGTCGTGGTGGGCGGCGGAGACTCGGCCCTGGATTGGGCCCTGAACTTCTGCGCTGGCAACGAAGACGGCGGCGCCAACAAGGCCGAAAGCGTGATCCTGCTGCACCGCCGTGATGGCTTCCGCGCAGCCCCGGCCAGCGTGGCCAAGATGCGCGAGCTGTGCGATGCCTACGAGATGCAATTCGTGGTCGGTCAGGTCACCGACATCGTCGAGGCCGATGGCGCGCTGAACGCCATCAAGGTCACTGGCGGCGACGGCGTCACCCGCGTGGTGCCTTGCGATCAGCTGCTGGTCTTCTTCGGCCTGTCGCCCAAGCTCGGCCCCATTGCCGAGTGGGGCCTGGCCCTGGAGCGCAAGCAAATCGTCGTCGACACCGAGAAGTTCGAAACCAGCGTTCCCGGCATCTTCGCCGTGGGCGATGTGAACACCTATCCGGGCAAGAAGAAGCTGATTCTGTCGGGCTTCCACGAGTGCGCCCTGGCCGCTTTTGCCGCCGCGCCCTACATCTTCCCGGAAAAGCGCATCCACCTGCAGTACACCACCACCAGCCCCAAGCTGCACAAGGTGCTGGGTGTGGAATCGCCGGTGTTTGATTGATGGATTGAGCGTTTGATCGGCGGCAGCGCTGATCACTCCGCAGCCTCGGCTGCACAGCAAGAAGCCCGCTCAACGCGGGCTTTTTCATTTCCGGCCATAGCCAAGCATCCACAGAATCTGTGGACAACTATGGGGACGCCCGGTGGGACATCGCGCGCATGCCCCTATCCATCGCAGGTTTGACAGCCTGCTCAATGAACGAGCAGTGGGCACTTGCCGCTAGAATCCATCCGTCGACGCCAGCTGTGCATGCAAGTACGCAGCTGGCGGCGCACTTCGCTAGGGGTGCTGGCTCATCAGATGAGCCGGCTGAGATAAAACCCTTTGAACCTGATTGAGTTAATCCTCGCGCAGGGAAGCCAGCTCGCATGCGGCCACCGTCCAAGCCTCGTCACGCACGAGCCTCGGGCATGGTGTCCGCATCTCGCTTGCCCCCTGCCATCGCTTGAAGTCCCGATGGCATACCCACAAATCTCCCAGTCCTTGATCGCAACTGCCGCCCTGCTCGCCTGCTCGGCGACCCTGGCTCAATCCACCCTGCCCGCCGTCACGGTCACCGGTCGCGGCGCTGATGCGCCCGTCAGCGTCGGCGGCTTTGGCGAGACGCCCATCGCCAAGCTGCCCATGCAGGCCAATGTCTTGAGTGCCGAGCGCCTGCAAGAGTCGGGGCTGAGCTCACTGGCCGGCATCACCGCCCTGGACGCCTCGCTGAGCGATGCCTACAACTCCAACGGCTATGTGTCCTATCTGAAGATTCGTGGCTATGACCTGGACAACCGCTTCAACTACCGCCGCGACGGCCTGCCCATCAATGCTGAAACGTCGCTGAGCCTGGGCAACAAGAGCAGCCTGGAGGTACTCAAGGGCAGCAGCGGCATCCAGGCCGGCACCAGCTCGCCCGGCGGTTTGGTGAATTTGCTGGTCAAGCGGCCCACGGCCAAAGACCTCACGGTCGTCGGCTTGAGCCTGAGTGAGCGCGGTACCGCAGAAGCCTCGGTCGACCTGAGCCGCCGCTTCGGCGAGGGCCAGGCTTTTGGCCTGCGCGTGAACGCCAGCGCCGCGCAGCTCAAGCCCGAGTTCTACGCCGCCGAGGGCAATCGCCAGCTCTTTGCCCTGGCGGGTGATTGGCGCGTGTCGCCCAGCACCCTGCTGGAAGCCGAAGTCGAGTGGAATCACCAAAGCCAGCCCAGCTTGCCGGGCTTCAGCCTGCTGGGCGACAAGCTGCCCGATGCCAAGCAAATCGACCCGCGCCTCAATTTGAACAACCAGAGCTGGAGCCAGCCCGTGGTGTTCAACAACCAGCACGCCTCGCTGCGCCTGACTCACAAACTGAATGCGGACTGGACGGCCAAAGCCCATCTGGGCCTGCAACGCCTGAAGACGGATGATCGCCTGGCCTATGCCTATGGCTGCACGGCCGCCGACGGCACGTACTACGCCGATCGCTACTGCCCTGACGGCACATTCGATATGTACGATTTCCGCAGCGAGAACGAGCGCCGCAACAGCGACGCCATGGACCTGAGCCTCAGCGGCAAGTTCCAGACCGCGGGCCTGAATCACCAACTCAACACCGGCCTGCTGTTCAGCCGTTTCAACAGCCGCTTCCAACGCCAGGCCTATAACTGGGCGGGCACGGGCAAGATCGACGCCAGCGCCATCACCGTTGCCGACCCTAGCCTGACCGACGAAAACACCAATCGCGACGAGCGCAACACCGAGTTCTATCTGCGCGACAGCGTGCAACTCGGCGCCGACTGGCAAGTCTGGGCCGGCCTGCGCCACACGCGACTGCAGCGCGACAGCGTGCGCACCGATGGCTCACGCGCCACCAGCTACTCACAAGCCTTCACCACGCCCTGGTTGGGCCTGGGCTACCACCTGAATACGCAGCTATTGGCCTATGCCAGCTGGGGCGAAGGTGTGGAAAGCGAAGTGACGCCTAATCGCAAGAAGTACAGCGCGCCAGGACAAGCTTTGCCTGCACTCAAGAGCAAGCAAGTGGAAGTCGGGCTGAAGTCCGGCAGCAATACGGTGGACTGGTCCGTCAATTGGTTTGATGTGCAGCGCCCCGCTTGGCGCGATGTGAGCATCTGCGCACAGGCCGATGCCTGCCTCAGCCGCCAAGCCGACGGCACGGCCCATCACCAGGGCCTCGAAGCCCAAGCCGATTTGAAATGGGGCGGCGGCGGCTTGCTGGCCAGCGCCATGAAGCTCAAGGCTCGCCGTGAAGGCAGCGCCGAGGCTTCACTGAACGGCTTGAAGCCGGCCAACGTGCCAGAGAACAATCTGCGCCTGCAAGCGCGCCAGAACCTAGCCGGCGTGCCGGGCCTGCAATTGCAGCTGGGCTTGGTGTACGAGGGCCCGCGCGCGGTGCTGCCAGACAATAGCGTGGCGATTCCCGGCTGGACGCGCCTCGACGCTGGTGCGCGTTACGAACAATTGGTGGGCAAAACGCTGCTGACCTTGCGCGTAGGCGTGGACAATCTCGTCGACCGGCGCGCGTGGAAAGAGTCGCCCTTCCAGTTCGATCATGTCTATCTGTATCCACTGGCTCCAAGCACTTGGCGAACAAGTTTTGAAATGAGCTTGTAAACCTCTAAAAATCCGGTCTATAATGCAAGGCTTAGTTCCTCGATAGCTCAGTCGGTAGAGCGCCGGACTGTTAATCCGTAGGTCCCTGGTTCGAGCCCAGGTCGAGGAGCCAAAAATAAAGGCAAAACCCGCTGTCGCCACAGCGTCATCGGGTTTTAGCTGAAGATGAAAGTCGAATTTTTAGTTCGCCTGACATCACAAAATTTGTACCGATCAATTCCTCGATAGCTCAGTCGGTAGAGCGCCGGACTGTTAATCCGTAGGTCCCTGGTTCGAGCCCAGGTCGAGGAGCCAAACGAAAAAGCCCTGCAACGTCAAACGTTGCGGGGCTTTTTTCTTGGGTGATCCAACCCACTCAAACAAAAACACAGCAGATAGCACGCGTCCATGAAGCCATTGATCCGACTCTTTTTCCGCGGCCTGCGCCTTGCGCTTGGCCCGGTCATGCTGCTGAAGGAGCGCCTGACGCAGCCCGCCGGGATGCAGCGCAGCAGCGAACAGCAAGCGGCAGTGGATCGCCAGTGTCAAGACCTGACCCTCTATCAGTTCAAGACCTGCCCTTTTTGCATCAAGGTACGCCAGGAAATGCGTCGCCTGTCACTCCCTATCGAGCAGCGCGATGCTCAGTATGAAGGCCAGCATCGCAGCGAACTGTTCAATGGCTCTGGCAGCCACAAAGTGCCATGCCTGAAGATCACTGAGGCCAATGGTCAGGTGAGATGGCTGAATGAGTCGAGCGCCATCATCGACTATCTGCGCGGCCGCTTTGCCGCCTAAATTGACCCAGGCGCCAGGCCAATGGTCAGGATTGGTCGGACCCCGTTGCATCCCAGCAGCCGCGGCCAACCACCGGGCCTACGCCGGCCCGGCAAGGCAGTAACGAAAGCCTTAGCTTGCGTTGAGGCTGAGAATTCGAATGCCCAGCAGGCTCGCTTCGGCAGGCTGTTTGCCAGGGCACACACCTTTGGCCAAGGCCTCGTCAAAGACCTCGCGCGCGCAGTCCAGGCAACAGCCGCAGGCCGAGGCCACGCCGGTTTCGTCTTGCAGCAGATCAAAGTTCTGAATGCCCGACTCGACACTGCGGCGAATGTCGCGATCAGAGACGCGGTGGCACAGGCAAACAATCATGGATACGCCGAGCAATAAAGTTGAACAAGGGCCAAATAGCCCGAGTCGGACTTTAACGCAAATGCGAATCCATCTCAATAATATTCATCTATGGCCTCGCGCTCGCGATGGTCAAGCTCAGGAGCCCGAGCCTCCAAGCTGGGACTGCAACCAATTCTGCTCACCTAGCTGCGCCACGAGTTCGATTTGGGTCTCCAGGTGGTCGATATGCTCCTCGGTGTCCACCAGAATGTCCTCCAGCACCTCACGCGAAACGTAATCGCGCACGCTCTCGCAATGCGCGATGGCGTCTTTGAGCAGGGGATGCGAGCCGACCTCGATCTTCAAATCGCAATGCAGCACCTCCACGGCTGATTCACCGATGTAGAGCTTGCCCAGATCTTGCAAATTCGGCAGGCCTTCCAGCATCAGGATTCGCTCAATGAGCTTGTCCGCATGCTTCATCTCTTCGATGGATTCTTCGTATTCATGCTTGGCCAGGCGCTCGTAGCCCCAGTTTTTGAGCATGCGGCAGTGCAGGAAGTATTGGTTGATGGCAGTCAGCTCGTTCTTCAACTGAGCGTTGAGAAACTCCAGAACCTTGGCGTCACCTTTCATCGTCTGCTCCTCATTGGGTCAACAGTAGAGAAGGCCATTGTGCGCGGGCACCTCGGGCTGGTGTCGCAATGCCCGAAAAAACTGTTGGAAATGCGAAGCGCGCGCCCTCACCCGCCCACTCAACTGTGGAAAATTTACGAAATCTTTTGCAATTAGCAATCATTCGCATTTAATATGGGGGTATGCAAGCATCCCCCTCCCCAATCGCGAATTGCCAGCCCAGTGCAACGAACACAGGCCAGGCGCCGCAAAGGCAATCAATGACACATCCAGCCACCGCAGCCACACGACGTATCAGCAGCAGTGAGTTGATGGGCAATTTGCGCGAATTGGAAATCGAGCATTCCGGCAGCCTCTACCGTTTGCGGCTCACCTCACTCGGCAAGCTGATTCTGACCAAATAGCCTGGCGGCATGCCGAGCAAGGTCACACGCAAAAAAAAGAGGACCCTAGGGTCCTCTTTCTCATTGGCCGAATGCTTTGCAGCCGCGGCGGCAATCCAATTCAGCGCACCGAACGGCGGCGCACGATCAGGCCCATACCCAGCAAGCCACACAGCAGCATGGCATAGCTGCTTGGCTCAGGGACGGCCGTGGCCACCACCAAATCCTGGAAGCCCTTGTTGTCGAGGCGTGTCAGTTGGTAGCGCGCAGGACCTTGATAGTCACTGGCTGCCGCCAAATAGCTATTCACTTGATTGGTGAAGTTGGCATTCAGATCCGCCGCGCCGGCTGCAGCGATATTGCTCAGGCCTGCGAAAAAGAAGTCGCCATTGTTCGCCGAGACATTGAACGAGCCGCCTTTGGTTTCATGCGTGATTTCCCACACCGCTACTTGGAAGGCGGCCTGCTGGTAGGCATTGCTCAAGCCCGCGTAGCTAGTGGAAAACAGGCCCTGCAGTGCTGCAGCTTGCGGTTCACTGAAGCTGCCCACCGTGTAGGTCTTCATGCCCAGGCTGGCGGGCGCAAAGTCTTGCTGCAATTCAACGCAATAGGCGTAGAAACTGCGGCCTGCGGCATCCACATAGCTCAAGCGGCCCGTGGCGTAGTCGTCACTGAAGCTGGTGCTGAGCACCGGTGCATTCGGGTCCTCGCCAACAAACTGAATGTCCACAGTGGGGGCCGCCTGGGCCAATGAGGCCACAGCCAACAGTGTCGAGAGCAAAGTGAGACGTGGCGCTGTAGAGATCTTCATACTTTTCCTTCGGCGATTTTTTGCGCTAAGCAGATCAAGACGCTCAGACCGAACGACGCTTACGCATCACCAAGCCCATGGCGGCGAGCGCCGTCAGGCTCAACAAGGCCAACTCAGGCTCAGGCACGCGGGTGGCGCCTTGCGCAACCCCAAAGCTGGCTTGGTAAGTGCTGTACTGCTTGCTGCCAAAGCCTTGGCCCGTCACCAGGAGCGTCCAGTCGCCGGCACCCAAATCGACGGGCGCCATGCGCCACTGCTCTTGCCAATTGAGACCGTTCGCCCAGTCGCCAGCCAAGGTTTCAATGAAGTTGATGCGCTGAGTGCCGTCGGCGTTCTGCAGATAGGCATCCACGATATTGATCGAGGGCTGCGCAGACTTGGCGCCCAGTGTCTGCAAATCACCCCAGACTTTAGCTGCCGCATCCAAATGGAAGGTGTAGCTGTCGGTGGTCAAGGCAGTCGCCTTGATCGGATCCTTGTTGAATACGGTCAGGCCACTGGACTGCAAGGTCACCGGACCCGCATGCACCACAGGCGCCAACGTCAACAGACCCAAACCAACACTCAAGATCAACTGCATTTTTTTCATACGAATCCTCTTCGAACCCAGGGCCACCTCGTTAGGCAAGGCACAGACTCTGGCTTTCGCTTCCCTGATGTTTCACATGCTAGGGGAAGCCCGTGACAACGTCTCCCCGCGTCCCGGGGGAGCGATCACAAAATGCGTGACTATTCGCACAACGATTTCAGCAGCCGCACACGCGACCCTCTATTTGCGGGGGCTCAACAGGAATGCAAAAGGCCGCCAACGAAGCGCCGGCGGCCTTTGTTTCCAGGGCGCAGTCAATGCCGCCCTGCCAAGGCAATCAACTCAAGCCAACTTGCCGTGGCAAGCCTTGAACTTCTTGCCACTGCCGCACGGGCAAGGGTCGTTGCGACCCACATGGCCATATTGCGCAAGAGCTGCGGCAGCGTCTGGCGCGCTATCGCGTGACACCGAGCCATCCTCATTGGGATGGGTGTAGGTCACATTGCTGACTGCTTCAGCGCGCTGCTCGATGGCCTCGGCCGCACGGCTGGCCTCCTCCTGCGACTGGATGCGCACATTCATCAAGGTGCGGGTGACTTCCATCTTCACCACATCCAGCATCTGCGAGAACAACTCGAAGGCTTCGCGCTTGTACTCTTGCTTGGGATTCTTTTGCGCGTAACCGCGCAAGTGGATGCCCTGGCGCAGATAGTCCAGCGAGGCCAGATGCTCGCGCCAGTGCTGGTCGATGCTCTGCAGCAGCACCATGCGCATGAAGGGGGTGAACTGCTCGACGCCAACGCGCTCGAGCTTTTCCGCGAAGGCTGCGTCCGCGGCCTTGACCACCTCTTCCACCAACTCTTCGTCGGTGATGGAGTTGCTCTTCTCGACCATGGCCTTCAAGGCGACGTCGAGCTGCCACTCATCGCGCAGCACACGCTCCAGACCGGTCAGGTCCCACTGCTCTTCAACGCTTTCCACCGGCACAAAAGTGCGCACCACATCGCTCATGGTGCTGGCGCGCAGATTGTTGATCTGGGCGTTCAGACTCTCGGCTTCCAGAATGTCGTTGCGCTGCTCGTAAATGACCTTGCGCTGGTCATTGGAGACATCGTCGTATTCCAGCAATTGCTTGCGGATATCGAAGTTACGAGCTTCAACCTTGCGCTGGGCACTTTCAATCGAACGGGTCACGATGCCGGCCTCGATGGCCTCGCCCTCGGGCATCTTCAGGCGGTCCATGATGGCGCGCACGCGGTCACCCGCGAAAATGCGCATCAGCTGGTCATCCAGGGACAGATAGAAACGCGAGGCGCCCGGGTCACCCTGGCGGCCGGCGCGACCACGTAACTGGTTATCGATGCGGCGGCTCTCATGCCGCTCGGTGGCGATGATGCGCAAGCCGCCGGCAGCCTTGACGGCCTCGTGCAGACCTTGCCACTCATCCTTGAGCTTTTGAATGCGCGCGGCACGGTCGGCCTCGCCAATCGACGCGTCAGCTTCCAGCAGCTTGATCTGGTTCTCGACATTACCGCCCAGCACGATGTCCGTACCACGGCCCGCCATATTGGTGGCGATGGTGATCACACCGGGGCGGCCGGCTTGGGCCACGATCTCGGCTTCCTTGGCATGCTGCTTGGCATTGAGCACGGCATGCGGCAACTTGGCCTTGTTCAACATGGCCGAGATCAGCTCGGAGTTCTCGATCGATGTCGTACCCACCAGCACTGGCTGGCCACGCTCGTGGCAGCTGCGGATGTCGGCAATGACGGCGTCGAACTTTTCCTTATTGGTCTTGTAGACCAAGTCTTGCTCGTCCTTGCGTTGGCGCTGGCGATTCGGAGGGATCACGACGGTTTCCAAGCCGTAGATTTCCTGGAACTCGTAGGCTTCGGTGTCGGCCGTGCCGGTCATGCCGGCGAGCTTGCCGTACATGCGGAAATAGTTTTGGAAGGTGATCGAGGCCAGGGTCTGGTTCTCGCTTTGCACCTGCACGCCTTCCTTGGCTTCCACCGCCTGGTGCAGACCATCGCTCCAGCGGCGGCCGGTCATCAGGCGGCCGGTGAACTCGTCAACGATGGTGACTTCGCCGTTTTGCACCACGTAGTGCTGGTCACGGTGATACACATGGTGCGCGCGCAGGGCGGCGTACAGATGGTGCATCAGGGTGATGTTGGCGGCGTCGTACAGGCTGGCACCTTCGGCCAGCAGGCCGGCTTCGGCGAGGTACTTCTCGGCGTTGTCGTGACCGTCTTCGGTCAGATAGATCTGGTGCGACTTTTCGTCGACAGTGAAGTCGCCCGGCTCGATCACGCCTTCGCCAGTGCGAATGTCCAACTCACCGATCTGCTTCTTCAGCTTGGGCGCCACTTGATTGATGGCGAGGTAGACATCGGTCTGGTCATCGGCCTGGCCGGAGATGATCAGCGGCGTGCGCGCCTCGTCGATCAGGATCGAATCCACTTCGTCGACGATGGCATAGGCCAGCGGACGCTGCACGCGGTCGCGCACTTCGTGGACCATGTTGTCGCGCAGGTAGTCGAAGCCGTATTCGTTATTGGTGCCGTAGGTCACGTCGGCAGCGTAGGCGGCCTGCTTCTGCTCGCGCGGCATTTGCGGCAGGTTCACGCCCACCGTCAGGCCGAGGAAGTTGTAGAGCTTGGCCATCCACTCGGCGTCGCGCTGCACCAGGTAGTCATTGACCGTCACCAGATGCACGCCCTTGCCCGTCAAGGCATTCAGATAGACCGGCAAGGTCGCCGTGAGGGTCTTGCCCTCGCCGGTGCCCATCTCTGGGATCTTGCCGTCATGCAAGGCCATGCCGCCGATCAGCTGAACGTCGAAATGGCGCATCTTGAAGACGCGCTTGCCGGCTTCGCGAACGACAGCAAATGCCTCGGGCAACAAAGCGTCCAGCGACTCGCCCTTGGCGACGCGCGCCTTGAACTCGTCCGTCTTGGCCTTCAGCGCAGCATCATCGAGCTGCTCAAACTGAGGCTCCATCGCATTGATCTGCGCAACGGTGCGGCGGTAGCCTTTTAGCAGTCGCTCATTACGGCTACCGAAAATCTGGGTGAGAAGCTTGGGCAACATGCAGCGTGATGGTTGTATCGATGACTCGGGTGACGGTAGATGCCAAAAAATTCGGCAACGCCCCTCGATGTAGATCTCGTCACCGCGAACGTGTCGCTGTGGTCGAGACCTGCAATGGCTATTGGGTATTCTTGCAATCAGACGTCGGGCTCATATGGGGTCACTCCACGCGCTATGCAATAGCCCAACGCCGAAAGCTCCCGCCAAAAGTGGCCTGGCGCAAAACCTTGGCAGTTTAGCATCCGCACTCGACCGGCTCAGCCATTGCTCAGGCCGGCTAGTACAAGCCCGGGGCGGGACTACACTGGCCCTATGCTTCCGCCGAGCCGTCCACGCTATCTGGGTCCCAACTTTCGCCAGTCCGGCCAGGGCGTTCAGGTGCCCGATCCACTGCCCATCGCCAAGGCCTTGGCCCAACATGATGGCTTGGCTCGACTGGGTGCCTTGCTTCAGGCATCGAACCGGCGCATGGCCGTGGTTCAACCCGCGCTGCCCGGCGCGCTGGTTCGCTTTGTGAAGCCCGGCCCCGTCGATGAAGAGGGCTGGACCCTGCTGGCCGCTAACGCCGCCGTTGCGGCGAAGCTGCGCCACCTTCAGCCTCGGCTGGAAGACATGCTGACAGAGGCCGGACTGGTACCGAGCAAAGTACGCATCAAGGTGCAAAGCCAGGGCGGCTAGGCCGGGCGAGCAAGTCCAAGGCCCGCCGAATCAGACAATTACGCCAAGCCCATCGCGCGCAGCCATGAAAAAACCCGCGCTCCTTGCGGAAGGCGGGTTCTTAAAGTTGCCCGAAGGCTACTTGCGATGTGCGTTTGGTGCCGACTGTCGGATTCGAACTGACGACCTACCGCTTACAAGGCGGTTGCTCTACCAACTGAGCTAAGCCGGCACAAGCCCATGATTATAGGGCAAAAATCTGAGCCCAAATCAAAATTGGCGTTTTGACTTCAATAAATCTATTTCACGCGCTTAAGGGCTGGGCGGCCGGCACCAGGGCCAGGCCCATCGGGTTCATCTTCGG
Organism: uncultured Roseateles sp.; assembly: GCF_945956965.1. Lineage (GTDB taxonomy): Bacteria > Pseudomonadota > Gammaproteobacteria > Burkholderiales > Burkholderiaceae_C > Paucibacter_A. Next base: position 116,659 of record NZ_CAMFJS010000012.1, on the reverse strand, counting down.
GCGCAGCTGACGCTGCCGTCTCGGCGGCGGCCGATTCGGCATCAGCATCCGTCGCGACCGGCGCAGGCGCCAAGCGCAGCCCGCGCACCGGCTTGGCCGCTGCGGCGGGCTCTTCGGCTGTAGCGCCCAATGCCTGCGCGGCCGAAGCCGCGGCATGAGTTGCGCTCAGCGCATTTGCCCCGCCCTCCACTTCTGGTGGGGGGAAGGCCATGCCCTGCCCGTTTTCACGCGCATAAATCGCCACAACGTGATCGACCGGCACGATGATCTCCCGCGCCGTACCGCCAAAGCGAGCCTTGAACTGGATGAACTCGTTACCCAGATCCAGGCTGCTGGTTGCTTCGAAGCCGACGTTCAACACGATCTCGTTGTTGCTGACGTACTCCATCGGCACCTGCACGAAGCGATCAACATGCACGGCGATATAGGGCGTGAAACCGTTATCGGTGCACCAATCGTGCAAGGCGCGGATGAGATAGGGGCGCGTGGACGTGCTGGGCGTCGCCGCCGTGCCGTCCACATTGCTGCCCTTGCCCTTGCTTTGATCCATGGGTGGCCTCGCTGTCAACTTACTTGCGCATCACCTTCTCAGAGGGCGTCAGCGCCTCGATATAGGCAGGACGCGAGAAGATGCGCTCAGCGTACTTCAGCAGCGGCAAGGCGTTCTTGGACATGTCGATGCCGTAGTAGTCCAGACGCCACAGCAGCGGCGCAATGGCCACGTCCAGCATCGAGAAATCGTCACCCAACATGTACTTGTTCTTCAAGAAGATGGGGGCGAGCTGAGTCAGGCGATCGCGGATCTGGGCGCGAGCCTTTTCAAGCTGCTTGTCTGCCGCCTTGACGGTTTGGCTGCGGCCTTCGAGGACGTTCACATGCGCAAACAGCTCCTTCTCGAAATTGAGCAGGAACAAACGCACACGGGCGCGAGCAACCGGATCGCCGGGCATCAGCTGAGGATGAGGGAAGCGCTCATCGATGTACTCATTAATGATGTGCGACTCATACAAGATCAAGTCGCGCTCCACCAGGATGGGCACTTCGTTGTAGGGGTTCATCAAGGCGATGTCTTCGGGCTTGGCGAACAGGTCGACATCGCGGATTTCGAAGTCCATCCCCTTTTCGAACAGCACGAAGCGGCAGCGATGCGAGTAAGGGCAGGTGGTTCCAGAATAAAGCACCATCATGGCGGCAGGCTCCCGAGGGTCAGGTCAAAAAAACATGCGGTCCGTCAATGGATCCGCACAAATGGCAAACGCAGTGGGCGCTCAAAAGAGCGATCCACTGCGCCTTGTGGCCCGTCACCGGCATGAAATGCCAGCTCGAGGCTACGGGCTTACTTCACATCTTTCCAGTACGAAGCATTCAGACGCCAGGCGAACAGCGTCAGCACCGACAGGAACAAAAGCACCAGCACGCCCAGCTGGAATCGCTGAGCCTGGGCGGGCTCGCCCATCCACTGCAGATAGGCCACCAGGTCGCCAACCGCGCTGTCGAACTGACGCGCATCCAGTTGGCCAGGCGTCAGCTGCTCATAGCCCTTGAAGATGTGGACCTTTTTGGTCGAATCATGCGGATCCACCGCCTCTTCGAACTTGGCAGCGCGCTGGCCCTGCAATTCCCACAGCACATGCGGCATGGCCACGCTGGGGAAGGCCATATTGTTCCAGCCCGTGGCCTTGGTGTCGTCGCGGTAGTAGCTGCGCAGATAGGTGTAGAGGTAGTCTGCACCGGAACCCTTAGCACCATCAGCGCGCGAGCGAGCAATCACGGTCAGGTCGGGCGGGGTAGCACCAAACCAGTCCTTGGCTTGCTTGGGATCCATCGAGATCTTCATCTGATCGCCCACCTTTTCGGCGGCGAACATCAGATTGCCCTTGATCTGGGCTTCGGTCAGGCCCAGGTCGCGCAGACGGTTGTAGCGGTTGTAGGCGGCCGAATGGCAGTTCAGGCAGTAGTTGACGAACAACTTGGCGCCATTCTGCAGGGCAGCCATGTCCTGCATCTTCTCTTTGGGGAACTTATCCCACTCGATGCCACCCGCAGAAGCGTTGGCGCCGGTTTGCACGCCAAGGCTGAGCAGCAGCGAGGTCAGCAGCGTAGCGATGAGTTTCTTCATTCTTTGGACTCCGTTGCTTGTCTGATCAGTGGGGGTGGAAGGTCACGCGGTCAGGCACCTTCTTGAAGGTACCCAGCTTGCTCCACCACGGCATCAACAGGAAGAAGCCAAAGTAGAACACCGTGCCAATCTGAGCCACCAGCGTACCCAGGTCGGTGGGCGGCTGAATGCCCAGGTAGCCCAGCACCAGGAAGAACACCACGAAGACAGCGTAGGCATACGAATGCCAGCCCGGACGATAGCGGATCGACTTGACCGGGCTGTGATCCAGCCAAGGCAGGAAGAACAGAATCACAACCGCACCACCCATCACCACCACGCCCCAGAACTTGGCGTCGAAGGTCTTCAGCAGGGCCACTGCCACCACGGCCACAACCAAGGTGGCCAGCTTGCCCTTGGCGGAGAAGCTGCCCTTCAGCACGGCCAGCACTGCGCTCAGGCCAACGATGCCAGCCAGCACATTGACCATGGGGTCGGTGGTGGCACGCAGCATCGAATAGAAGGGCGTGAAGTACCAGACCGGCGCAATGTGCAGCGGCGTCTTCAGCGGGTCAGCGGGAATGAAGTTGTTGTACTCCAGGAAGTAGCCACCCAACTCCGGCGCGAAGAAGATGATGCCCGTGAACACCATCAGGAACAGGCAAACGCCGTAGATGTCATGCACCGAGTAGTAGGGATGGAAAGGCACGCCGTCCAGCGGGTGGCCGTTCGCATCCTTGGGCGCATTCGGGCCCTTGATTTCAACGCCATCCGGGTTGTTCGAGCCCACTTCATGCAGCGCAATGATGTGCGCCACCACCAGGCCCAGCAGCACCAGCGGCACGGCAATGACGTGGAAGCTGAAGAAGCGGTTCAGCGTGGCATCACCCACCACAAAGTCACCGCGAATCAGCAGCGCCAGGTCCGGGCCGACGAAAGGCACGGCGGCAAACAGATTCACGATCACCTGCGCGCCCCAGTAGGACATCTGGCCCCAGGGCAGCAAGTAGCCCATGAAAGCCTCAGCCATCAGGCACAAGAAGATGCCGCAACCGAAGATCCAGACCAATTCGCGCGGCTTACGGTACGAGCCGTAAAGCAGGCCGCGGAACATATGCAGATACACCACCACGAAGAAGGCGGAGGCACCGGTGGAGTGCATGTAGCGGATCAACCAGCCCCAAGGCACATCGCGCATGATGTACTCGACCGAGGCGAACGCCAGGGCCGCATCAGGCTTGTAATGCATCACCAGGAAAATACCGGTGACGATCTGGATCACCAGCACCAGCAGCGCCAGCGAGCCGAAGATGTACCACCAGTTGAAGTTCTTCGGAGCGTAGTACTCCGACATATGCTCTTTAAAGAGCTGGGTGGCCGGGAAGCGGTTATCCACCCATGTCATGAACTGCTCGCCCTTGCTTGCGCCGGCGGGAGCTACTTTGAATTCAGCCATATTGACCTCTGTCCTAAAACCTTGGTTCAGCCATTTTTAAAACGGCCGCTGGGCATCAAGCCTTCTTGTCTTCACCAATCAAGAGTTTGGCGTCGGACAGATACATATGCGGCGGCACCTCGAGGTTGTCGGGGGCAGGCTTGTTCTTGAAGACGCGGCCGGCCAGGTCAAAGGTCGAGCCGTGGCAAGGGCAGAGGAAGCCACCATGCCAGTCATCCGGCAAAGAGGGCTGCGGGCCCGCCTGGAACTTGTCGCTCGGCGAGCAACCCAGGTGCGAGCAAATGCCCACGACGACCAGGAACTCGGGCTTGATCGAACGCGCACCGTTTTTGGCGTAGTCCGGCGTCGGGTAGGCCGTGCGGACCGAGTTCGGGTCAGCCAGATCGCTGTCAAATTTGGACAGTGCCGCCAACTGCTCCGGCGTGCGGCGCACGATCCAGACCGGCTTGCCGCGCCATTCGACGGTTAGCTTTTCGCCCGGCTTGATGCCGCTGATGTCCACCTCCACCGGCGCACCGGCGGCCTTGGCACGCTCGGAAGGCGCGAAGGTGCTGACGAAAGGTACGGCGGTGGCTACACCGCCAACGGCGCCGGCGCAACTTGTGGCGATGAGCCATGTGCGCTTGCCGTGGTCCACTTGCTGGTCACTCATGAGGATCCTCAAACGAGACTTCTGATCGGGGGCAACCCGGGATTCTAACGGACTACGTGAGCACCTCGCCGGTGCAACGCACGCAGTCTGGTATTCGCACCACAGTATCGGCGTTTTACCGCTACCGCTACCAGCAAAACGGGACAGATGATGCGCGAAGGGCACGCTCGCTTGCCTTACATTTCACAGCCAATACAGGTATGCCATCACCAAGGAGTTTCAGGCATGAGTTTTCTCAAGGAATTCAAAGAGTTTGCCGTCAAAGGCAATGTGGTTGACCTGGCGGTCGGTGTGATCATCGGTGGCGCCTTCGGCAAGATCGTCGATTCGATCGTCAAAGACCTGATCATGCCCGTTGTCGGCAAGGTCGTCGGCGGCCTGGATTTCTCCAATTACTTCATCATGCTCGCGAGCCCACCCGCAGATTTCAAAGGTCCAATGACCTATGAAGCCCTCACCAAGGCCGGCGTACCGTTGTTTGCATACGGCAGTTTCTTGACCATCTTGCTCAACTTCTTGATCCTGGCCTTCATCATTTTCCTGATGATCAAGCAGATCAACCGACTCAAGCGTGAAGAGCCGGCCGCACCGGCCGAAGCCCCCGCAACGCCCGAAGATGTGGTCTTGCTGCGCGAAATTCGCGACGCCCTCAAGCGCTAAGCCTGCCAAGAGCCACCTGTATGAGCAGCCCGGCCCAGCGCCGGGCTGCCTCATTCAACTGAGCAAGATGCGTAGCTTTTGGCAACGCAGTTGCTCACGAAGACTCAGCTTGAGTCGATCATGGTCAATTCACGGCGATACTTGCGTCCAAAGTTTGTAGTGCTACCACTACATTTCGCAATGCCGCCACCATGATTTTCACCGACTCCCGCCTCAACCCTCACCTGGAAACCGCCCTCCAGCGAGTGCGCACGGCCGTTGAACAAGCGGCCGAACGTTGCGCGGAAGGGCTTGGCATGTCAGCCCTCTCGGCAGGTATGACCAAACGGCGCGATGCATTGCTCGCTGCCCAACTCCTATTTCGCAAGCAGCAGCCGCAGTTCGCGCAAATATTTTCACAAAAGCTGCGCGAACAGACGCGCAGCAGCCAGCCGACCAGCAAGGCCGAAGCGGCACCGAGTGGATGGACCGAGCTGTCACTGATGGACGACGACCAAGTCGACGCCTTGGTGATGGGTGACCGCATTGGACTGGCCATTGGCCACCAGAGCGAATGGGAGTTGCGCGAGGTCGAGTCCTATATCGCCGGCCTGCAACTCGGCGAACGCCACCCGCTGCGACCTGAGGCGATCGGCCAGGCCTTGCTGAGCGCGGTCCACCAACTCAGCGACGAGGCCGAACCGCGCCAAATTCTGATTGACGAATTGACCCGTGCATTGGCGCTGGAGATGCGCGCTTGCTACGCGGACATTGCCGACCTGTTCCGCAGCCGAGGCCTGCGCCCCCAAGACCTGCGCGTGCGCAGTTCAGTCGATGCGGCAGGGGGCGGCGGCAGTACCGGATATGGCCGAGCCCAAACTCTGCAGTCGACCGCAGGCGCACTGGAGCATGGCCGCGCCATGTCGACCCATGGCGGTCTGCCCAACAGCCGCTTCAATAGCCAGTTCGGCGGCTATAACAGCGGCTACCCGAGTGGCTATGGCGCCTCAATGGGTGGCCAAGGCGGCCCTGGCGGCCAAGGCGGACAAATGGGCAATTTGGACCCGCAGCTGATGAATCTGCTGCGGCGTCTGGCCCAGATGGCCAGCCCTGCGCCTATGGATTCAATCCCCGCTGAGCTGGCACCCACCATGCCCATGGGCTATGCCAGCAGCACGATGTCTGCCCCCGGCAGTGCAGCCTGGCATGACGATCTCATGGCGCCCACCCGGCCCAGCGCCCTGCCGACCAATCTGATCCACCAGCATCGTGAAGAGCTGCGCCAAGCCGCCACGGGCGGCCTGGATCACATGGTCATAGATGTGGTCAGCAGCCTGTTCGATCAGGTGCTGTCCGACCCCAAAGTGCCGCCCCAAATGGCGCGGCTGCTGGCCCGGCTGCAGTTGCCGGTGCTGCGCGCAGCGCTGGGCGACCCGAGCTTCTTCTCGCAGCGCCGCCACCCGGTGCGCCTCTTCGTCAACCGCATGGCCTCGCTGTCTTGCGCCTTCGATGACTTCAGCGAAGACCCAGGTAAGGCTTTCCTCGGCCATGTGCGCGAGCTGGTGGACGAACTCGTCAGCGGCGACTTCGAACGCATGGCCGTTTACGAGGCCAAGCTCTCGGCGCTGGAAGCTTTCATCGAAGCGCAGATCAGCGCCAGCCTGCAATCGCAAGGCCAGCTGACGGATCAGCTCGCACGTCGCGAGGTCGACCTGCATCTGCAGCAGCGTTACGCCCAGCAACTCGCCACCGCCCTGCAGCCGGTGACGATGCCGGACTTTCTGCGTGACTTCCTGGCCCAGACCTGGAGCCAAACCATTGTGCGCGCTGCCCGTGATTTACAGGGCGCACCCGAGCGCGTGTCGCGCTTTCAAAAGCTGGCGCGCGATCTGGTCGTCAGCGTCCAACCCAAGGGCCGCACCGAGCAACGCCAAGTCTTTCTGGGCCAGCTGCCCGGCCTGATGGCCACGCTGGGCGAGGGCCTGGACCTGATTGCCTGCCCGGAAGCGATCCGCAAACAGTTCTACGGCGCGCTTTTGCCCGCCCATGCGGAATCACTGAAGGGCCAAGCACCCAGCCCGCTCGAAGCCAATCTGCTGCTCATGCAGCTGGACCAGATCTTTACCGCCCCCTTGCCGGATGAGCAGAGCTTGGGCCAAACGCTGGACAGCAATCTGCCGCCCGACCTGGACCTGACCCAAGGCCTCAGCGCGGACGAAGCCAAAAGCATGGGCCTGCTGACCGAGGTGAATCTCGATTGGAGCGGCGAGCTGGACATCGATCTGAGCGCCGAGCCCACCCTGCAGGCCGTAGACATCAGCATCGACGGCCTGCCCGCCGCCGTGGAAGCGCCCGAGCCCAGCGAAGGCGAGCTGCTGGTGGAGCATCTGCACGTAGGCTTCTCCTACCAGATGCACAGTGAAGGGCATTGGCAGAAAGTACGCCTGGCCCATGTCAGCGCCGGGCGCAGCTTTTTCATCTTCACCCACGGCGCCAAACATCAGCAGACGGTCACCATGACCGCACGCATGCTCAAGCGCCTGTGCGAGTCCGGCCGCCTGCGCGCGTTTGAGAATGCCTATCTGCTGGAACGCGCCATGGCGCGCACCCGCAAGCAGCTGGCCGAAATCGGCGCCAAAGCTTAACTGACCACCAAGCGGCGTGCCATGCGAATGGCCGCCTGCAAGCTGGCCGGGTCGGCTTGGCCCGTGCCGGCAATGTCGAACGCCGTGCCGTGATCCGGGCTGGTGCGCACAAAGGGCAGGCCCAGCGTGACGTTGACGCCCTGCTCCACCCCGAGGTACTTCACCGGGATCAGGCCGTGGTCATGGGTCATGGCCACCACCAGATCAAACTCACCGGGATGCGTGGCCGTGTCACGCGCCCGCATGAAGACCGTATCGGGCGCGAAGGGTCCGCTGGCAGCGATGCCCTCGGCCTGCGCTTGGCGAATGGCGGGCGCGATGTGCAGCTGCTCTTCATCGCCAAACAAGCCGCCCTCCCCGGCATGCGGATTCAAACCCGCCACCGCGATGCGCGGCTGCGCAATGCCGAAGCGCTGCAAGGCCTGATGGCTGATGCGCAGGGTTTGCAACACCGATTCCTGCGTGATCAGCTCAATGGCGCGGCGCAGCGAGCAATGAATGGTGACCAGCACCGTGCGCAACTCCTCATTCGCCAGCATCATGCGCACCGGCGGCAGCGCACCGCCTTGCGCGGCCAAGGCCTGCAGCATCTCGGTGTGGCCAGGAAAAGGCACACCGGCCGCGTGCAATGCCTCTTTGTGGATGGGCGCCGTCACCAGGCCCGCCGCCTCACCCGCCTGAATGCTGGCCACGGCCGCCGTGATGCAGGCCGCCGCGGCCGCGCCGGCGCGGGCGTCCACCTGACCCAGCGCCAAATCGGCCAAACCGGGGGCAAGACCTGGCACCTGGAACAACGGCAGGCAGTTCGGCGGCACGGCCTCACCGACACGGCTGACCTGCACCACCGGCAGGCTCAGGCCGCACTGGCGCAGCGCGCGGCGCATCACCGCCACATCACCCATCACAAGGCAGTCCGCCGCCAACCCGGCCGCAAAAGTCTTGGCGATTGTTTCGGGGCCGATGCCGCAGGGATCGCCCTGGCTGATCAAAAAGAGTGGGCTCATGCGGGATTGGGAATGTCGATGAATTGCTGGCGGATGCCGAACTCCGCCGCCAGTTGCTGAGCAACGGCTTGCACGCCGTAACGCTCGGTGGCGTGATGGCCGGCGGCGATGAAGGCCACGCCGGTTTCGGCGGCGTAATGCGCTTGCGGCTCGGAGATCTCGCCGGTCACGAAAACATCCGCGCCGGCGGCGATGGCCGCCTCAAAATAGCCTTGGGCCCCGCCCGTGCACCAGGCCACACGGCGCAATTCACGGCCATCACCCGGTGCGAGTACCGGTGTGCGGCCTAGCGTGTTGCCGATGTGCGCGGCCAGCTTGTCCAGGCTGCTGGCCTGCGGCAAGCTGCCCAGCCAGCCCAGATCCTGCTCGCCAAAACGGCTCTCGCCCTGCCAGCCCAGCAGCCGCCCAAGTTGGGCGTTATTGCCAAGCTCGGCATGTGCGTCTAGTGGCAGGTGGTAGGCGTAGAGATTGATGTCGTGGGCCAGCAAACGCGCCAGGCGCTGTTTCATCCAGCCCGTGACGCGGCCGTCTTGACCGCGCCAGAACAAGCCGTGGTGGACCAGGATGGCATCGGCCTTCGCGGCAATGGCCGCCTCGATCAGGCCCAAGCTGGCCGTGACCCCACAGACCAGGGTCCCAATCTGCTCGCGGCCCTCGACCTGCAGACCGTTCGGCCCATAATCCTTGAAGCGAGCGACGTCCAGCAATTGGCCGAGATGGCGTTCGAGATCGTGTCGATGGGTCATAGGGGAAGGATTCGGGGTGCGCAGACTGTGGTTGATTTTCGCTCAGGTCACGACCGTGGCACTGGCCATTGTGTTCGTGGTGAGCACGCTCAAACCCGCTTGGCTGCAAAAAGGCCAGGGGGCGATCGCGCCCACCATTGTGCTGGGCGGCGGCGCCGCATCGGGTTCGCCGGCCGGAGCAGCGCTCAGCGCGTCTGAGGCCAGCAGCTCCTCCCGCTCCGGCTATAGCCAGGCGGCCAAGCGGGCTGCACCCACCGTGGTCAGCATCGTGGCCAGCAAAGCACCGGCGCGGGGCTCAGACATGGACGAGCGCTGGCACCGTTTCCACTTCGGCCAGCGCGGCCCCGGCGGGCGCAATGATTCCTCCGGCGAGCGGGCACAAACCGGCCTGGGCTCCGGCGTGATCGTCTCCGCCCAAGGCTATTTGCTGACCAATAGCCATGTGGTGGAAGGCGCCTCGGACATCGAGGTGCTGCTCACCGACGGCCGCCAAGCCAAGGCCACCCTGGTCGGCACCGATCCCGAGACCGATATCGCCGTGCTCAAGATCGAGCTCGACCACCTGCCGGTGATCCAGTTTGGACACGCCGAAACCCTGCAGGTGGGCGATGTGGTGCTGGCCATTGGCAACCCCTTCAATGTGGGGCAGACCGTCACCTCCGGCATCGTCAGCGCCCTGGGGCGCGACCAGCTGGGCATCAACACCTTCGAGAACTTCATTCAGACCGACGCGGCCATCAACCCGGGCAATTCGGGCGGCGCCCTGGTCGATGTGGACGGAAATCTGGTGGGCATCAACACCGCCATCTACTCGCGCAGCGGCGGCAGCCTGGGCATTGGCTTCGCTATCCCCATCAGCACCGCCGCGCAAGTGATGGAAAGTCTGATGCGCGAGGGCCAGGTGGCGCGCGGCTGGATCGGCGTACAAACCCGCGAGCTAACGCCCGAGTTCATCGAGGCTTTCAAGGTGCCGGTCAAAGAAGGCGTGCTGATCAGCGGCGTGCTGGCCAATGCACCCGCCGCCAAAGCGGGTGTGAAGCCGGGCGATGTGATCACGCAGATCGGCAGCACCGCCGTTCACACGCCCGCGCAATTGTTGCTGGCAGTCTCGGCCGTGCCGCCTAAGACCGCCACCACCGTCACCCTGCTACGCGGTGAAAAGGAATTGGCGATCGAGTTGACCGTGGCCCAGCGCCCCAAGCCCAAACAATAAGCTCAGCTCGCTGAGCCAAGAAAAAAGGCCCGCACTTGGCGGGCCTTCTCATTTCATCTCACGCTTATCGTGCTGGTCATTCGGCGCTCAATCGCGGCTCATTCTTCGCTCACTTCTTCGCCGCTTCGCCCGCCAGCGCATCCTCATCATCGGGCGCCTTGGAGAAGCGGATGAAGTAGGACGCGGCAATGACCCCCAGCTCATACAAGATGCACATGGGGATGGCCAGCGCCAGCATGGACACGGCGTCCGGCGGTGTGATGATGGCCGCGATGACAAAGGCACCAACGATGAAGTAGCCGCGGTATTCGCGCAACTGCGCTACCGAGATCAAGCCCATGCGCGCTGCCACCACCACCACCACCGGCACCTCAAACGCGGCGCCAAAGGCAATGAACATGGACATCACAAAGCTCAAATAAGCCTCGATATCAGGCGCGGCAATGATGCTCTTGGGCGCGAAGCTCTGGATGAACTTGAACACCTGGCCGAACACGAAGAAGTAGCAAAAGGCCACGCCAACGAAGAACAGCACGGTGCTGGACACCACCAGCGGCATCACCAGGCGCTTTTCATGTGAATAAAGGCCCGGCGCCACAAAGGCCCAGACCTGGTACAGCACCACCGGCAGCGCCAGCATGAAGGCCGCCAGCAAGGTGATCTTGAGTGGCACCAGAAATGGCGAGATCACACTGGTGGCGATCATGGTCGAGCCCTTGGGCAGATGCGCCACCAAGGGCGCTGCCATCAGGTCGTACAACTGAGCGGGGCCAGGGTAGAAGGCCAAGATGCCGAACACCACCGCCACGGCGATGGTGGCGCGCACCAGGCGGTCGCGCAATTCGATCAGGTGAGAGACAAAAGGCTGTTCGGTGCCGGCGAGTTCATCCTCGGGCTTGGGGGCATCACTCATGGGCGGGCTTGGTCAGAAATTCTGGCTGTTGTGCGTGCTGATGCTACGGTGGCCGGCCGGACGGAACCGGGCCACACGGGCGGCCGCTGATTGCACATGGGTGCGCACCTGGGCTTGCCGCTTGTACCACTGCGGGGTGGCGCCGCGTTTCACGCGCCAGTTCTTTTTCGGGTGCTTGTAGCTCGGGCTCAGCGGGCCGCCTTCATACGCATGAAAGCTGCTGCTGTCGCCCAGGCCGGAGGTGGCGTCGGACCAGGTTTGTTCAAACACCTGGCTGGCCGAGTTGACCTCCTGCTGGACCGAGGCACCGATGTCGCGGGCGGCTTCTTCAACGCCCTTCTTCATCTTCTGCAACTCTTCCAGCTCCATCGAGCGATTCACCTCGGCCTTGACCTCCGACACATAGCGCTGCGCCTTGCCCAGCAAATGGCCCACGGTGCGAGCCACGCGCGGCAGGCGCTCGGGGCCCAGCACGATCAGCGCCACGGCGCCGATCAGGGCAATCTTGTCAAAGCCAAAGTCAATCATGGCAAGCGCTCAGGCCAGTCGTCATCAAGACTTGGTCTTGGCTTCGACGTCGACGGTATTGGCGTCGTTGGCCTTTTGGCTGGCGGTGACTTGCTGGGCCGGTGCGTCAGCGCTGCCGTCCTTCATGCCGTCCTTGAAACCCTTGACGGCGGCTCCCAAATCAGAGCCAACATTGCGCAGCTTCTTGGTACCAAAAACGGCCAAAACAACGACCAAAATAATGACCCAGTGAATCCAACTACCCATACCCATGATTTTTCTCCTACGAAAGATTGCTTGATTCTAGTTGGCGCCTGTGACGGCAATCTTGCCGTCGGCGCCGCTGGGGCTGAATTCAGCCCAAAAGCTGCTTGAGCCTGCTCAAGGCTTAGCCGTTTTATGGTTTTGCCGCTCTAGCGCTCAGCCCTTGAGCCAGGGCCGCGGGCCGCCCATCGCGTGCATATGCAGGTGATAAACCTCTTGCCCGCCATCCGGCCCGGTGTTGATCACGGTGCGGAAGCCGTTCGTCACGCCCAGCTCGCGCATCAGCTTGGGCGCCAACACGCTCATCTTGCCCAGCAAGGCGGCATGTTCGTCAGTCAACTCAACCATGCTGGCAATGTGCAGCTTGGGGATGATGAGCACATGCACCGGCGCCCAGGGGTGGATGTCGTGGAAGGCCAGCAGCTCGCTGTCTTCATAAACCTTGCGGCTGGGAATTTGCCCGGCAATGATTTTGCAGAACAGGCAATTGGGATCGTGAGACATGCGTTGAAACCTCAAACTCAGGAAATGGCGCGGCCGGCATTCATCGCACTCCAGCCCACCACGATGCGGTAAAGGAACCAGAGCGAGATCAGGCCCCAGGCAATCCAGCCCGGCAGCACGAACAAGAACCACAGCGGCACGGTGATCAAGTACAGCACACCCGCCCAGGCCACGCTGCGCAAACGCCAGCTGATGTGCGAGGCCTGCCAGCTGCCAGCGGCCTCGTCGCGCTTGACCAGGTCCAGAATCACCGCGAATACCAAAAGCAAAACGCTGGGCTGAAAAGACGGAATCACCGCGCCCACCGCCACCACCGCATGCAGCGCATAGCTGATCGTGCCGGCGCTGCGCAGGCTTTGCTCGCGCTGCGGGTCCAGCAGCACGGTGTCGGCAATTTGCTCAGTCATTCGGTTCTTCCTCCAGGGCTTTGCCACGGGCGGCGAACTCCTGCAGGCCCGACAAGCCCTCGCGCCGCGCCAGCTCGGCCAGCACCTGCTCGGGCTTGAGGCCGAAATGCGCCAGCGCAATCATGGAGTGGAACCACAGGTCCGCCACCTCGTAGACGATCTTGGCTGGCTCGCCATCCTTGGCGGCCATCACCGTCTCACATGCCTCTTCGCCGACCTTTTTCAAGATCGCGTCCAGGCCCTTGTCGAACAATTTGGCCACATAGCTGGTGGCCGGGTCGCCGCCATTGGCGGGCTTGCGCGACTCGATCACGGCGGCCACGCGGGCCAGGATATCGGCGTTGTTCAAAGGGCTTGCGCTCATTTGCTGTAAATCTGTTTTGGGTCTTTGAGCACCGGCTCGGTGGCGACCCAGGCGCCGGACTCGAGGCGTTGATAGAAGCAGCTGTGGCGGCCGGTGTGGCAGGCAATTCCAGGTCCACCCGGCTCATGGCCTTGCTGGGTGATGCGCATCAGGAGCACATCGTTGTCGCAGTCCATGCGCAGTTCATGCACTTTCTGCACATGACCCGACTCCTCGCCCTTGTGCCACAGGCGCTGGCGCGAGCGGCTCCAGTACACCGCCTCACCGAGCTCGATGGTGCGCTGCAAGGCCTCGCGATTCATCCAGGCAAACATCAGCACATCGCCGCTGCTTTGCTCCTGCGCGATCACCGGCACCAGGCCGTCGGCATCCCATTTAACTTCGTCCAGGCAATTCATCGCGACAGTGTAAGTGGCCCCTGTAAAGCCCCGCTCCGCAGCAAACCAATCCAGCACGGGGATGGTGCCAGGCAACACCGGCTGCACCTGCACCGGCAGGGTCTGCCAGGCCATGGCCTGCTGCTCGCGCATTTCGAACTCGCCGGTCCACTCGTAGACCTTGCAGAAATGCAGGCGCACCCGCGCATGCTCGTAGTCCATCACCAGCTCTTGCCAGGGATGGGCCGCGCCAATCGTGATGCCCAACTCTTCGTGCAACTCACGGGCCAGGGCTTGCGCCACGGTTTCGCCTTTTTCCAGCTTGCCGCCCGGGAACTCCCAGTAGCCGGCATAGACCTTGCCGAGCGGGCGCGAGGTGAGCAAAAAGCGCCCTTCCCGGCCCTGCGCATCGCGCTCCACCAGCACGCCCACGGCCACATCCACAATCGGGCGCTCAGACATGGTCCAGGCCCTCCGGCGGGCGCACATCGGCAATCGGCGCAGGAATTGCTTCCAACGCGCCTCGACCTGCCAAGTCGCGTGCAAATTGATAAGCCACCCGGCCCGAGCGCGAGCCACGCTCCAGCGCCCACACCAGGGCGGGCTGACGGGCGGCGCTGATCAGCGCCTCATCCATGCCGAAGCTGCGCAGCCATTGCGCGGTGATGGCCAGGTATTCCTCCTGGCTGAAAGGGTAGAAACTCAGCCACAGGCCGAAACGCTCGGACAGGGAAATCTTCTCCTCCACCGCCTCGCCGGGATGCACCTCACCGTCTTCGGTGTGCTTGTAGCCGAGGTTGTCGCGCATCTGCTCGGGCAAGAGGTGACGGCGATTGCTGGTGGCGTAGATCAGCAAGTTGTCGGTGGCAGCAGCCACCGAGCCATCGAGGATGGACTTCAAGGCCTTGTAGCCCGGCTCGCCCTCGTCGAAGCTGAGGTCGTCGCAGAAGATCACAAAACGCTCGGGCCGCTCGGCCACCAATTCAATCAGGTCGGGCAACTCCACCAGATCAGCCTTATCGACCTCGATCAGGCGCAGGCCGCGCGCCGAAAACTCATTCAGCACCGCCTTGATCAGCGAGCTCTTGCCCGTGCCGCGTGCGCCGGTCAGCAGCACATTATTGGCCGGGCGGCCAGCCACGAATTGCTCGGTGTTCTGCAGCAGGCGCAGCTTCTGCGGCTCCACCTCGCGCAGATCGGCCAGGCGAATGCCGGCCACATGACGCACCGGCTCCAGCACACAGCGGCCCGCCACACCGCCACGACGACGGTAACGAAAAGCCACCGAGGCCGACCAATCGGGCGCCGCCACCGCACCCGGCAGCAAGGCCTCGACGCGGGCCAAGAGGCCTTCGGCACGGGACAGAAAATTTTGCAGGGAATCGGCCATGGGCAGCGTCGGTCAGTAGGCAGGCGAGTAGGCAAAAAAGTGAATAGCGACACCCTCGGGTGTGGCGCCAAACAAGGCAGCCCGCAGTGTAGCGGCCGCCTGTGCAGCGGCCCCGAGCTTGAGCCTCAAGGTAAGCACCGCGCATGGTCCGATCCGCTCAGGGCGGCCGTTTCCGGGTCATGAGCGGGTCACGGCCCCGGGCCATCCTGCCGACCTGAAACCCATCTCGAAAGGTTACCGCCATGCACCCCACCACTGTTCGCACCTACGCCCTTCGCACCCTCAGCGCCGCCCTCGCCGCCTTGCTGGTCGCCAATGCCCAAGCCGCCACTGCGCTGAATGGCGACGGCAGCTGGGCCGGCTTCAATGTGGACGCCAATCTGCCGCCCTACAGCTTCGCCTGGGTGGATGACGAGGCCGCCACGCTGAGTTTCAGCGTTACCGTGCCCACCGGCTTTGTGGGCCGCTTGACGGTGGTGGATCTGGGGATCTCGGGCGACCAGTTCCGCGTCATGGATGGCGGCGCCTGGCTGGGTGACACCGGCGCAGCCATCAACGGCGACGTGGCCGGCGCGCTCCAGTTCAGCCCCGAGCAAGCACTGGCCGACAGCGCCTTCAGCCGCGGTGTCTTCACCCTGGCCGCAGGCACGCACACCATCAGCGGGCTGATGATCAAGTCCGCCAGCTTCATCGACCCAGCCAGCGGCAACAGCCTCAATACCGACGCCAGCATTGGCGCCCTGAACCTGACCCTGTCCCCCGTGCCCGAACCCAGCAAAAGCGCCAGCCTGTTGGCGGGCCTGGGCATGCTGGTTTGGGCTCTGCGCCGCAACAGCTTGCGCCACGGCTAAAGGTTTGTTTCAGCTCATCTGAACCCGCCCCGGCCCATCGACCACCGAACCCACGACTCATCATGCAAAAACACACTCGCCCCCTGCTGCCCGCCCTTGCTCTGGCCCTGTCGGCCGCCTTCGGTGCCAGCGCCAGCCACGCCGCTGCCCTCGCACCTATCAAGGTCAAGATCGTCGGCTTCAACGACTATCACGGCACGCTGGAGTCACCCGGCAGCTTCGGCGCCAACACCTCGGTGCCCAGCGCCTCGCGCCCAGCCGTGGGCGGTGCCGAATATTTGGCAGCTTATGTGGCGCAGATGCGGGCCAGCAACCCCAACACGGTGGTGGTGGGCGGGGGTGACTTCATCGGTGCCTCGCCGCTGATCTCCGCCCTGTTTTATGACGAACCGGCGGTGGAAACGCTCAACAAGATCGGCGTGGATTTCAGCGCCGTCGGCAACCATGAGTTCGACAAGGGCAAGGACGAGCTGCGCCGCCTGCAAATGGGCGGCTGCAAGCTGGTCAATGGCGTGCCGGATGCCAATAGCTGCAAGGGCTTTGGCTCCTCGGCCCCCGGCACCTTCGACGGCGCCAAGTTCAAATGGCTGTCGGCCAATGTGATCGAAAACGCCACCGGCCGCCCCTTGCTGCCGGCCTATGGCGTGAAGAGCTTCAACGGCGTCAAGCTCGCCTTCATCGGCATGACGCTCAAGGGCACGCCCGGCATCGTCACGCCCACCGGCGTGGCCGGCCTGAGCTTCCAGGACGAGGCCGACACGGTCAACGCCCTGGTGCCCAAGCTGCGCGCCCAGGGCATTGAGGCCATCGTGGTGCTGGTGCACCAGGGCGGCTTCCAGAATGCCGCGGTGGCCGGTGGCTTCAATAACAGCGATATCAATGGCTGCCTGAACAATCTGAACAATAGCGACGGCAGCGTCAGCGACATCGGCAAGATCGTGGCCCGCCTGGACAATGCGGTGGACCTGGTCGTTAGCGCCCACACCCACGCCGCCTACAACTGCTCCAAAAACAGCAAGGACAACGGCAACACCGCCCGCAACGCCGGCCTGCCCAACAAGGCCGGCCGCCTCGTTCCCGTCACCAGCGCCAGCGCCTTTGGCCGGGTGCTGACCGAGATCGATCTGCAGATCGACCCGATCAGCCGCGATGTGATCGAGGTCAGCCCCGTCAACCGCTTGGTGGACCGCACGAATGCCAGCGTCACCGCCGCCATCGCCGCCAACCCTGAAGTGAAGAATGTGGTGGCGGCCTACAAGAGCGCGGCCTCGCCGCTGGCCAATCAAGTGATCGCCGTCATCACCGCCGGCATGACGAACACGGCCAATGCCGCTGGCGAAATGGAAGCGGGTGATCTGATCGCCGACGCCCAGCTGCAAGCCACTCAAGCACCAGCCCTGGGCGGCGCCAGCGTCGCCTTCATGAACGCAGGCGGCGTGCGCAGCCCCGGCTTTGTGAAGCCTGCCGCCGCCAGCTATCCCTATGCCCTGAGCTATGCCGATGCCTTCACAGCCCAGCCCTTCGGCAACAGCCTGGTGACGATGACGCTGACGGCCCAGCAAATCAAGGACGTGCTGGAGCAGCAGTTCGCCGGCTGCAAGGGCCAGGGCACGCAGCGCATCATGCAGGTCTCCAACGGCCTGCGTTACTCCTGGAGCGCCAGCGCCCCGGCCTGCGCCAAGATCGTCAATGTGGCGCTGACGCCCACCGATGTGAGCGTCTATCCGCCACAAGTGAGCGGCCCGACCGATAACCTGGTCATCAACGGCGTGGTGCAAAACCCGAGCAAGACCTACCGGGTCACGGTCAACAACTTCATGGCCACCGGCGGCGACGGTTTCACCACCTTCATCGGCGGCAGCAATGTGTTGGGCGGCGCACAAGACATCGACGCGCTGGTGTCCTATCTGTCCGGCTACAAAGCCCCCGCTGCGCCCTACAACCCCAGCAGTGCCGTCTTCAGCAAGCCGCGCATCACCCAAGTGCCCTGAGCCGGGCTGGCATGCATCCTCAGCCTCAAGTGAAACCCGCCACGCTCAACCGGCGCAGCGCCGCAGCCCGACTGCTCAGTCTGGCTGCGGCCTTGTCCTGCGCGGCCCAACCCCTGCGTCTGGCTGCGCATGAACACGGCGCTGAGGCCAAGGGCCAGAACCCTCCCCTGCTGGCCGAACGCCTGGCCTTGCTGGAGGGCGCCCGCCTGGCGCTGAGCCTGGGCCAGAGCCAGCAAGCCCTGCAGCAGCTGGAACGCGCAGCCTTGATGAGCCATGACGCCGACACCGAGATGCTGATGGTGCTGGCCTTGCTGCAGGCCGGCGAGTTCCGCAATGCGCTGAACTTCGCTTCACACACCGCCGGCGCGCACAAGGACGAGCCCGAGGCGCTGGCCCTCTATGCCTGGCTGCAAGCGCTCAGCGGCCAGGCTGCTTATGCGGCCCGCATCGTTGCCGCGGGCCTGCAGCGCCTGCCGCAAGAAGCTCATCTGCGCGCCATGCAACCGCTGATCCAGCAACTGCTGGAGGGCCGCTGGACCGACACCAGCACCCCTCGGCCCGGCCCGCCCGCCTTCGGCGCTGCCCTGCCCAAGCAGGCCCAGGCCCTGGGCAGCGGCCTGCTCTTGAACGAGGGCCGGCAAGCCTTGCTGGCCTTGCCGGATGGCGGACTAGCCTGGGCGAACGGGCGCCCACTCTGGCTGCGCAATGGCCTGGGCCAGACGCAGATGGCGCAGCTCAGTCGGAGCCAAAGCAGCACATCCGCCGACAGCACTTTGGCTGCACTTGGCCTGAACCTGCTGAATTTAGAAACGCCTATGACGCCGCCTGCCGGCTTGCCGCCCCTGAGCTGCGCGGCGCGCGATGCCTTTGCCGGCAGCCCGGTCGCGGCAATGCTCTATCTGCCCGATACCAGCAGCGGCACAGCCTGGCCGGCCATGCAGCTGGGCTTTGTGGGGCGCCCAGGCCTCGTGCCGGGACAGCCGGGCCTGGACATCGCCCTGCCCGCGCAAGTCAGCGCCGGGCCGGTGTTTGATCAAGCGGGGCGTTGGATTGGCTTTGCCCAGCGCAGTGGGCAAGGCAGCGCGCCGGGCCAGAGCGAAGGCTCCAGCCTGCTGCCCCTCAGCGCTGTAGCTGCCGCCTTGGCGCCGCTGCTGGACGCGCCTGCGGTGCTGGCGCAAGCGCTGCCGCTACCGGCCGATAGGCTTTACGAGCAATGCCTGCCGCTGGCCGTACAGGCCTTCAGCGCGCCCGCGTGAAGTTTGCGTTCAGGCCACCAGCAGCTTGAGCGAATACTCCAGTTGCTCGGTCGGCATGCGCTTGAAGCCCGAGCGGGCATAGCGCTGCAAACGGCCGACGACAAAGCTCAGCAGCACGGAGGCGTGCGCATTGGCCTCGACCGTGGGCGTGGCCGAGCCGCGGGCCTCAGCGGCACTGCGCAAGACCTGGCGCAGGCTGGATTCGATGCGGTCAAAAAACTGGTTCATGCGCGCCACCAGGCGCTCGTTCTCGTAGACCAGGGCGTCGCCCACCATCACCCGGGTCATGCCGGGATTGCGTTCGCCAAACTGCAAGAGCACGGCCACAATTTTTTGCGCCTGTTGCTGGCCGGAGGCATCGCGTTCGATGATTTGATTCACCAGGGTGAAGATGCTGGTCTCAATGAACTCCAGCAAGCCCTCGAACATCTGCGCCTTGCTGGCGAAATGGCGGTAAAGCGCGGCCTCGCTGACCGACAGCTTGGCAGCCAGTGCAGCGGTGGTGATGCGATCGGCACCGGGTGCCTCCAACATGCTCGCCAGGGTCTGCAGAATCTGCACCCGGCGCTCGCCCGGCTTGGGACGCTTGCGGGCAGCGGGGGCCTCGACCTCGGCTGCTGCGGCCGCCGAGTCCGTCACTTCGTCCTCAAGCATGGGGGACTCGGGCGCGATCAGTTCGGGCGGGGATGCAGGCATCGGCGTAGTCGCTTGTCATGGGTTGGCGTGGGTTGCGGCGATTCTGGCACAGCCAGATGACGGCGCTTGTGCGGGTCTACGAGTGGGCGCGCCTACGCCCACGGCAGCCGCCGCCGGCCACTCAGTCGCGCAACCAGCCCAGGCGGCGCGCTTCGTAAATCGCCTCCACCTTGGAGCGCACATGCAGCTTGCGGTAGACCCGCTTCACATAGGTGCTGACGGTGTGCGAAGACACGCTGAGGAACTGCGCAATCTCATCAAAAGTAAAGCCCTTGGCCGCCAGATGCAGCACGCGCGACTCTTGCTCAGACAAAGCCACCGCGTCTTCCTCCACCAAGCCACGCGAGCTGCCACCTTCATGCGCCACGGCCACCGCATGGTGGGCCGCGGCCGCCGGGGCCAGGCGCGTCAGCAAGCGGCGGGCGATGACGGGGCTGATGGGGCTGCCGCCCGCATGCAGGCTGCGCAGTTGGCTGGGCAGGTCCAAGGCCAGGCTGTCTTTGAGCAAATAGCCGGTGGCGCCGGCCTCGATGCTGGACAGCACATGCTGCTCGTCACCAAAGACCGAGATCACCATCACCTCGCAGTCGGGCTTGACCTGGGCGGCATGGCGGATCAGCTCAATGCCGCTGCCGCCGGGCAGGTCCAGATCCACCAGCAAAACATCGGGGCGCAGCTGATCGAACATTCGCGTACCCTCGATCAGGTCGGGGGCAATGCCTAGCAGGCGGATGTCTTTGACCTGGGCCAGCGCGTGCGAGAAGGCGTCGCGAAAACGCGCCTGGTCTTCAACAATCAAGACAGAAAAGATGGGCATGGTGTTGAAAAAATTGGTGGGCGGCGTGTCACTGGAGTCGGTGACTCACGATAACCCGGCGCCGCGCATTCGCTCACCCTACGATCGTGGGATTCAAGTGCGGGGCTGGCCAGGGCTCACCGCCAGCGGGCGGACCGGCCTTCGCCGAAATTGGCGCGGAACAAGCAAGCGCCCGATCAGCGCAGCAACTCGGCCAGGGAATGAACGCGTTGATCCACATACACCGGCCGCCGCCGCAGCCGAGGCTGGGCCGCTGCGATGGGTGCCGCCGGCGCGCCGGACTTCGCCTCATGCAACCAGCGCTGCATCCACACCGTCTGCATCCCCAGGCGCCGCGCCGTTTTCTGATGCACCAAGGTATCTTCCACCAGCACGCATTGGCCAGCTCGCAGGTGCAGGCGCGCCAGCACATGGCGAAACATGCGCGCATCGGGCTTGGGACGTAACTGGCCAAACATGCGCATCTGCTCCATCGCGATCACGCGCTCGAAGCAATGGCTCAAATTCAGCGCCTGCAACACCCGCTGGGCATAAGCCAGCGGCGCATTGGTCAGCAAGATCTTGCGGCCCGGCAGGCGGCGCAGCGCGGCCAGGTCGTGCGCATGGCTGTGCACATGCGATTCCAGGCCCGGCAGGGCGTGGGTGTGATGCAGAAAATGCCCGGCGTCAACACCGTGATGCCGCTCCAGGCCCAGCAAAGTGGCGCCGTAGCGATGCCAGTAGAGCGCGCGCAAGCGATTCGCCTCGGCGCGCTCGACTTGCACATGGCGAACGATGTAGTCCGTCATCGCCACATTCAGCTCGGCAAACACCCGGGCCGAGGCGTTGTGCAAGGTGTTGTCGAGATCGAAGAGCCAGACGGGCGCGGCCGCTTTATTCCTCACAGGCCACCTCTGCGGATGAACTTCATGGCTGGTCCACTGCAAACGAGTGAATCATCACCAGTCCTCGCTACGCTCAGACGCGGCACGATGATCCGATCCATTGGTAAGAACGAATCATCGCAAGTCCTTGCTGCGCTCGGACGCGGCACGATGATCCGGTGCCTTAGTAAGACCGAATCATCGCAAGTCCTCGCTGCGCTCGGACGCGGAACCATGATCCGATCCCTTAGTGGGATCGAATCATGGTTCCGTAAGCCTGGTCGCTGAGGATTTCCAGCAGCATGGCGTGGGGCACGCGGCCGTCGATGATGTGGACTGCATTGACACCGCTGCGCGCGGCGTCCAGGGCCGAGGCGATCTTGGGCAGCATGCCGCCGGAGAGGGTGCCGTCGGCGAACAAGGCGTCGATCTCGCGCGCGCTCAGGTCGGTCAGCAAATTGCCGGCCTTGTCCAGCACGCCGGGCGTGTTGGTCAGCAGCACCAGCTTCTCGGCCTTCAGCACCTCGGCCAGTTTGCCGGCCACCACATCGGCGTTGATGTTGTAGCTCTCGTTCTGCTCGCCAAAGCCGATGGGGCTGATGACGGGAATGAACTGGTCGTCTTGCAAGGCCTTGACCACGCTGGGATCGATGCTGACGATGTCACCAACCTGGCCGATATCGTGTTCCTTGGCCGGGTCGTCCTTGTCCAGCATCTTGAGCTTTTTGGCGCGGATCATGCCGCCGTCCCGGCCCGTCAGGCCCACGGCCTTGCCGCCGGCCACATTGATCAGGCCAACGATGTCTTGCTGCACCTGGCCGGCCAGCACCCACTCCACCACTTCCATGGTTTCTTCATCGGTGACGCGCATGCCCTGAATGAAGTGGCCCTTCTTGCCCAGGCGGCTCAGCGCGCCTTCGATCTGCGGGCCGCCGCCATGCACCACCACCGGGTTCAGGCCGACCAGCTTGAGCAGCACCACGTCTTCGGCGAAGTCTTGCTGCAGGGCCGGGTCGGTCATGGCATTGCCGCCGTACTTGATGACGATGGTCTTGCCGTGGAACTTGCGGATATAGGGCAAGGCTTGCGAAAGGATCTCGGCCTTCTCGCGCGGGGCGATCTGGGACACATCCGTGTTGATGACGGGGGCGGCGGACTCGATTTTCATGGCGGGCTCTGCAAAAGACGATGAGAGGAAAGCGCGCTGATTGTAGGGTTGGCCCTGACAATGCGGCCCGAAGGAGATCACCGTGATTGCCATTTTGCAAAGAGTCCGCCACGCCCAGGTCGAGGTCGAAGGCCGTGTGGTGGGCGCCATTCCCCAAGGCTTGCTGATGCTGGTCTGCGCCGAACCCGGCGACAGCGAGGCGCAGGCCGAGAAATTGATCAGCAAGACGCTCAAGCTGCGCATCTTCAGCGACGCCGCCGGCAAGATGAATCTGGGCCTGCAAGACATCAGCGGCAGCCTGCTGATCGTCTCGCAATTCACCCTGGCCGCCGATTGCAGCGGCGGCAACCGCCCCAGCTTCACCGGCGCCGCCGGGCCTGAGCAGGGCCGCCGGCTCTACGAGCATTGCCTGAGCCTGGCGCGCAGCCAGCTGGGCGACAAGGTCGCCGCCGGCGAGTTTGGTGCGGATATGCAGGTCAGCCTGCTCAACGACGGGCCGGTGACGATCCCACTGCGGATCAACTAGCGCTTGGTGATACGAGGGATTCTGCAGTTAGTTTGCAAACTCGCCGGCAGCGCGAATCACCGCGCCCCATTTGCTGAGTTCGGACTTGACGAAGCGCTTGTGCTCCGGCCCCTGGCTGCGCCCGTCCAGCACCACCGAGGCGCCGCCGGCTTTGGCATTGGCCTGAAACACGGGGTCCGCCCTGGCCTGTTGAAGCGCCGCGGCCAGTGCTTCCAGCACTTGCTTGGGCGTGCCATGCGGGGCGTAGACGCCGTACCAAACCGTCACAGAGAAGCCCTTCAGTCCCAGCTCATGGAGCGTCGGCACCCCAGTCAGGCCGGGCACATCCATTCGCTGTGGGCTGGTCACGGCATAGGCGCGCAGCTTGTTCTTGGCCAGCAAGGGCGCCGTGTCGGTGCTCTGGTTGCACATCAGGTCGACCTGACCGGTCAGCAAATCAGCCATGGCCGGTGAAGCGCCGCGGTAGCGCACGCTGCGCAAGTCCATCTGGGTCACACTGCGAAACAGCAGGCCGCAGAGCTGCGAGGCCGAGCCCTGACCGGCATTGGCCAGATTGACCTTGCCGCGGTTGGTCACCATCCACTGGCTCAGCTCCGCATAGGTCTTGGCCGGCAGGCCCGGCCGGCCCACCAGCACCATGGGCACTTCTTGCAGCAGGCCCAGGTATTCAAAGTCGTCCAGGGTGTTGTAGGCCAGGCTGGGGTAGAGCGCCGGTGCCGTGGCCATGCCGATGTGGTGCAGCAGCAAGGTGTAGCCATCGGGCACGGCACGCGCCACCTTGGCCGCACCCACCGTGCCACCCGCACCGCCGATGTGTTCGATCTGCACCGCCACGCCCAGCGGCTTGCGCAAGGCCTCGACCAGGCTCTGCGCCAGCTGGTCGCTAGGCCCTCCGGCTGGAAAGGGCACGACCAAGGTCACCGCGTGCTCTGGATAAGCGGCGCGGGCGGGCAAAGCCACGATGGCGATGAAGGCCGCCATGCTCATCAAGCTCGCCAAGCGCCTAATGGCCAAGGCGCCCACCCACCCTGCGCGCCGCGCGCACTGCTTGTTCTGTGTCATCACTCCCTGCTTTGCTGAGACGGTTCAGGCCCTGGCATGCTAGGAGCGGAATGCACGCCCCCCATACCGGGAACTACGTAAACAGGGCACGACGTCAGCCCGGCGCGCAGGGCGAAAGGCGCAAGGCCACTCAGGCCAAGCTGCGCGCGTCCTGCACCAGCAAGCCGTCATTGGGCAGGCTGCCGGGCGGCAGCAGGTCCACTTCGCAGCGCAGCTTGGTGATGTCGCGCAAGGCCTGGGCCAGGCGCTCGCTCAAGCCCTCGGCGGCCTGGGCCACCTCGGCTTTCAGGCTCATGCGGTCTTGCGCCATTTCGCCCTCCACCACCAGGCGGGCACGCAGCAGCTCGGGGAAACGCCGCATCAGCTCAGCCACTTGCGAGGCGTGCACAAACATGCCGCGCACCTTGGCCGATTGGTCGGCCCGGCCCAGCCAGCCCTTGATGCGGGCATTGCTGCGGCCGGTGGGGCAGCGGCCCGGCAAGATGGCCGAGAGGTCACCCGTACCGAAGCGGATCAGCGGATAGTCCGGCGTCAGCGTGGTCACCACCAATTCACCCACCTCACCTTCGGGCAAGGGCTCGCCGCTGCCCGGGCGCACGATTTCCACAATCACGCCTTCGGCCAGCACCATACCTTCGCGGGCCGAGGTCTCGTAGGCGATCAGTCCCAGGTCAGCGGTGGCATAGCACTGGTAGCCCGTCACTCCACGCGCCGCGAACCAATCGCGCAGCGCCGGCGTGAAAGCCTCGCCACTGAACAAGGCCTTGGTGATGGGGGAGACATCAGCGCCGGTCTGCTCTGCCTTCTCCAGCAAGATGCGCAAAAAGCTCGGCGTGCCCACATAGCCTTGCGGGCGCAGCTCGGCAATCGCCTGCAGCTGCAATTCGGTATTGCCTACACCACCCGGAAACACGCTGCAGCCCAGGGCATGGGCGCCGCCTTCCATCATGGCGCCCGCCGGCGTAAGGTGGTAGCTGAAGCTGTTATGCAGCAAATCGCCGGGGCGCATGCCGGCGGCGAACAGGGCACGCGCCACGCGCCAGAAATCGGGCGCCACACCCTCGGGTTCATAAATCGTGCCGGGTGACTGGAACACGCGCCGCACGCCTTGCGGGGCGCCCAGGCCGGACCAGCCGATGGCGGAGAAGCCGCCGAAGGGGTCGCCATGACCCGCTTGGCGGCGGGCCTGCTGGCGCGCCAGCAACTCGCTCTTGCGCGTCACCGGCAAGCTGGCCAGCGCCGCCCGGCTGCTGACGCCGGCGGCATCAATGCCAGCAAACAGCTCAGCAAAAGCCGCCGTGTGGGCTTGCGCATGCGCCACCTGGTGCGGCAAGGCGGCCAGCAAGGCTTGCTCGCGGGCGGCGGCGTCCGCGGTTTCCAACGCATCATAAAAATGGCTGTGACTACTGCTGTGACTGCTCATGGTGTTTCATCCGTCCAGCGCGCCAGGCGGCGCTTGATTTCATCCAGCAGCGCGCGCACATCGGCGCTGCTTTTGCACACCCGCACATCCCACTCCGGCCGCTGCGCCGGGCGCTTGGCCAGGCGGGCATGCAGCTGGCCTGCACTGTCACCTTCACCGAGGCTCAGCATCAGCAAGACCTGACCCTGCAAGCTGAATCTATCGCCCTGAGCCTGCAGTGAACGCAAGTCACGCAGATTGCGCTTGAGGGTCAGCAAAGCCTCATCAGCCTTGAAGGCGGGGGGCGCAAAGAAGTCGTCATTCATGGCGGTTTGCTCCAGCCTCATGCCAGCCAGCGCTTGCGGCGCTTGTAGCTCTTCACATCCTTGAAGCTCTTGCGCGGGTTGCCATCTGAAGCGCCACCCGTGCCGAGATAGAACTCCTTGACGTCCTCGTTCTCGCGCAAAGCATGGGCCTCGCCATCCATCACGACGCGGCCGCTTTCCAAGATGTAGCCATAGTCGGCATAACGCAGCGCCATATTGGTGTTTTGCTCGGCCAGCAAGAAGGTCACGCCTTCTTTGACATTGAGGTCTTTGACGATCTCAAACACCTCTTCAACGATTTGCGGCGCCAGGCCCATCGAGGGCTCATCCAGCAGCACCATGCGCGGATTGGCCATCAGCGCGCGGCCGATGGCGCACATCTGCTGCTCGCCGCCCGAGGTGTAGGCGGCCTGGCTGCTGCGCCGGGTCTTGAGGCGCGGAAAGTAGTTGTAGACCTTGTCCAGCGTCTGCTGCACCGCCGCCTTGCCGTCCTTGCGGGTGTAGGCGCCGGTGAGCAGGTTTTCTTCGATGCTGAGGTGGGCGAAGCAATGCCGGCCCTCCATCACCTGCACCACGCCGCGATTGACCATCTCGGAGGTGCTGAGCTTTTCGATGCGCTCGCCGCGCAGCTCGATGCTGCCCTTCGTGACCTCGCCGCGCTCGCCTTCCAGCAGATTGCTGACGGCCCGCAAGGTGGTCGTTTTGCCCGCGCCATTGCCGCCCAGCAAGGCCACCACGGCGCCTTCCTTGACCTGCAAGGACACGCCCTTGAGCACCAAGATCACATGGTTGTAGATGACCTCGATGCCGTTCACATTCAGCAGCACATTGCTCATTCTTGCCTCTTCAAATCAGCCTCGATCCTTCCCCGCCCCTCGGGGGCGGGGCCAGGGGTGGGGCCTCGGTGCCCCGCCCTCCTGGAGGGCGGGGATGGGGTGGGCGCCCAATAGAAATGGCGCAGCCAATCCTGATTCGCGCAGCGAGTCAGGACTGGCAGTCAGCCGGCGTGCGGCGCTCCAGCTTCTTCTCCGCCGCGTACTTATCGGCCGCGGACTTCACCATGGGCTTGAGGATTTGCTCGTCGGCCTGGTACCAATCCGACGAAAAATTCCACTTGGCGCCGTCCCAGCTGTGCACGCGCGCCCAGCTCGATCCCATATGGTCTTGGCAGGAGGTGCTGATGGGGCGCATCACGCCGGCAAAGCCCAGCGCGTCCAGGCGCTTTTGGTCCAGCGCCAGGTTCTCCAGGCCCCAGCGCACTTGCTCGGCATTCATGACCTTGCCCTTGCCGAAGCGCTCTTGCGCGCGGCGCACTGCTTCCACACCCAGCATCTGGATGATCAGGCCACGGGTGTAGAGCACCGAGCCGACTTCGTCCTTGGGGCCGGTGCCCTCGCCCTTGCCGTGCACGTACTTCAGGATGTCTTGAATCACCTTGGGACTCTGGCCTGAGGTGTTCAGCGCCAGCGCGTTATAGCCCTTGGCGCCCTCGCCCACGTCCTTGACATCGGGCTCAGCGCCGGCCCACCAGACGCCGTACATCTTCTCGCGCGGGTAGCCGGTGGCTTGCGCTTCCTTCAGCGCGGTGGAGTTCATCACACCCCAGCCCCACAGCAGCACATAGTCGGGGCGCTGCTGGCGCACTTGCAACCAGGCGGATTTTTGCTCCACGCCAGGCGCTGTGACCGGGATCTTGATCAGCTCAAAGCCATGCATCTTCTGGCGCTCGTCCAGCAAAGGCATGGGCTCTTTGCCGAAGGGCGAGTCGTGATAAACCAGAGCGATCTTCTTGCCCTTGAGCTTGTCGAAGCCGCCCTCCTTCTTGGCCAGATGCTGGATCAGCATGTCCGCCGCCGTCCAGTAGCTGCCCATCAGCGGGAAGTTCCACTTGAAGACATTGCCGTCTTGCGAGGCAGCCAGGCCATAGCCCAGGGTGACCAGGGGGATCTTGTCCTTGATGACCTTGTCGGTCAGCGCGAAGGTGATGCCGGTGGCTTGCGGGTCGAACAGCGAGGGGTTCTTGCCCTTCAGGCGCTCATAGCATTCCACGCCCTTGTCGGTGGCGTAGCCGGTTTCGCATTCTTCAAAGGTGATCTTGACGCCATTGATGCCGCCATCACGGGCATTGATCATCTTGATGTAGTCCTGCTTGCCATTGGCCCAGGGCGTGCCATTGGGCGCATAAGGGCCGGTACGGTAGACCAGCAGGGGGAAGAATTGTTCCTTGGCCTGGGCCGCGGCCTCAGTCACCAAGCCGGCAAGGCCCAGGGCCGCCAGGCTTGACGCAATCGCAAAGCTCTTCAGTGTGGACATGATGATTTGTCTCCTGTGATGGGCACTCAGCGGTGCTTTGTTGTGGATGAGAAAAACGCGGGGCAATCCAAAGGAATCAAACAAGCAAATCAGTGGGGGAAAGGCCAGAGGCGCAGCTTCTCTTTGGCCGTTGACCACAGCCGCGCCAGGCCGTGCGGCTCTTTGATGAGGAAGAAGATGATCAGCGCGCCGAACACCATCAGCTCCAGATGCGAGGCCGTCTCGGTGCCGATCTGCAGGCCCATGGCGGCCGGCAATTGATTCAGCACAATCGGCAAGAAGATGATGAAGGCGGCGCCAAAAAAGCTGCCCATCACCGAACCCAGGCCGCCAATGATGATCATGAACAGGAGCTGAAAGCTGCGGTCGATGGAGAAGGCCGCCGGCTCCCAGCTGCCCAGATGCACAAAGCCCCACAGCGCGCCGGCCACGCCCACGATGAAGCTGCTGACCGCAAACGCCGTGAGCTTGGCGTAAACGGGGCGGATGCCGATGACGGCTGCGGCCACATCCATATCGCGCATGGCCATCCACTCGCGGCCGATGGCGCCGCGCACCAAGTTTTTGGTCAGCAAAGCGAACAAGACCACAAAGCTCAGGCAGAACAAATACTTCTGCACCGGCGTGTCGATGGCATGGCCCCAGACACTCAGCTCCGACACCGAGACATTGCCCGAGGACGAGTTGTTGGTGAACCATTTGATGCGCAGAAAAGCCCAGTCGCAAAAGAACTGCGCCGCCAGCGTTGCCACCGCCAGATACAAGCCCTTGATGCGCAGCGAGGGAATGCCGAACAGCACGCCCACGGCGGTAGCGCACAGGCCACCGAGCAAGATGGAGCCAACCAGCGGCATATGCTCGACGCGCACCTGAAAGTTGTAGGCCGCGTAAGCGCCCACTGCCATAAAGGCACCGGTGCCCAGCGAGATCTGCCCGCAATAACCCACCAGCACATTCAGGCCCAGGGCCGCCAGCGAGAGGATCAGAAAAGGAATCAGGATGGCACTGAAGAGATAGTCACTGGCCAGCCAGGGCGTCAAGACAAAGGCCAGCAGCAGCAAGCCGGCAATGGCAATCTTGTCCTGCCGGATGGTGAAGATCTGGCTGTCGGCGCGATAGCTTGTTTTGAACTGGCCGTTTTCACGGTAGAGCATGGTGGGTGTCCTTGATGTTCTTTTGACTTTGGCCGCTCACTGCGTTTGCTTAACTTCGCTTAAGTCGCTTAGTTGTTCGAAGTTAGCCGGCATCGAAAACTCTTTGCCCGCGTCATACGCGGTCAATGATTTTTTCGCCGAACAAGCCCTGCGGCCTAACGAGCAAAAACAGCAGCGCCAGCACATAGGCAAACCAGATTTCGATGCCCCCGCCCATCAGCGGCCCCAGATAGACCTCGGAGACTTTCTCGCCCACGCCGATCACCAGGCCACCGATGATGGCGCCGGGCACCGAGGTCAGCCCGCCCAGAATCACCACCGGCAAGGCCTTCAACGCCACCAGCGAGAGCGAGAACTGCACGCCCAGCTTGCTGCCCCAGATCACCCCGGCCACCAGGGCCACAAAGCCGGCCACGGCCCAGACGATGACCCAGATGCGGGAGAGCGGAATACCGATGGACTGCGCGGCCTGATGGTCATCGGCCACCGCACGCAGGGCGCGGCCGGTCGAGGTCTTCTGGAAGAACAGCGCCAGCAAAACCACCATGGCCGCAGCAATCAGCGCGGCATACAGGTCTTCTTTATTGACCAACACGCCGCCCTCAAAGGTTTTATCGAACAGAAAGATCGGGTCCTTGGGCATGCCCACATCGATCTTGTAGATGTCCGAGCCGAACAGGGTCTGGCCCATGCCTTCGAGCAGATAGGTCACGCCGATGGTGGCCATCAAGAGCGTGATGCCTTCTTGATTGACCAGCTTGCCCAAGACCCAGCGCTCAATCGCCCAGGCCACCACCAGCATCACCAGCATGGCCAACACAAAGCCCAGCACGTTGACGAGGATGGGCTGGCTGATGCCGGTCCACTGCGGAATCCACTCGGTGAAGCGCGCCATCGCCAGGGCGGCGAACAGCACCATCGCCCCCTGCGCAAAGTTGAACACCCCGCTGGCCTTGTAAATCAGCACAAAACCCAGCGCGATGAGCGAATAAAGCATGCCCGTCATCAGGCCGCCGAAGATGGTTTCAATCACAAATCCCATGGCGAGACTCCTAGCCTAGATTCGGTAGTTGGACGTGCCCGAAGGGCTCGCCAAACGGAGCGTTGGCAAGGCGCGACGACGCCGTGGGCTCATGCCCACAAGGAGAAGCAACACCGCCAGCGCACCGTTTGGCGAGTCAGGCGGGCACGTAGCGATGACAACTATCGGGTGGAAATCATTGACGGGCGAGACTTGATTAGGCATCGATGTTTCCAGGTCAGAGCAAGCGATCAACTAGCGAATCTAGGCTTAATGGCTAGTGCCTAAGTAGGCACGGATGACGTCTTCATTGCCGCGCACTTCATCGGGCGCGCCGTCGCCAATCTTCTTGCCGTAGTCCAGCACGACCACGCGGTCCGAGATGTCCATCACCACGCCCATGTCATGCTCGATCAGCACGATGGTGGTGCCGAACTCCTGGTTGACGTCGAGGATGAAGCGGCACATGTCCTGCTTCTCTTCCACATTCATGCCGGCCATGGGCTCATCCAGCAGCAAGACTTGCGGCTCCATGGCCAAGGCGCGGCCCAGGTCCACGCGCTTTTGCAAGCCGTAGGGCAAGCGCCCCACGGGGGTCTTGCGATAGGGTTGAATTTCCAGGAAGTCGATGATGCGTTCGACCTTCTCGCGCTGCGCCATTTCCTCGCGCTCCGCCGGGCCCCAGCGCAGGGCTTGCAGCAAGAGGCCGGTTTTCATATGCAGGGTGCGGCCGGTCATGATGTTGTCCAGCACGCTCATGCCTTTGAACAAGGCCAGGTTCTGGAAGGTGCGTGCCACCCCCATCTCCGCCACCTGGCGTGAGCTGAGGTGTTTGAAGGTCTTGCCCCGGAAGGCGATGGAGCCCTGCTGCGGCTGATAGACGCCGTTGATGCAGTTCAGCATCGAGCTTTTGCCCGCGCCGTTGGGGCCGATGATGGCGCGCACCTCATGCTCGCGCACATCGAAGGAGATGTCCGTCAGCGCCTTCACGCCGCCGAAGGCCAGGCTGATGTTCTTGATGTCGAGGATGACCTCGCCGATTTTCTTGCTGCTCATTTCAGGCTGCCCTCTTGGCGGTGTTGGCAGGCGCGAAGGTCTTGGCATCAGCAATCTTCAAGTCGGCCGCCACCGAGCCCGCGCGCCCATCCTCAAAGCGCACCGCCGTTTCAATGAATTGGGAGCTCTTGCCCTCGTAAAGCGCGGCGATCAGCAGCGCGTACTTTTCGGCGATGGCGCCGCGCCTGACCTTGCGGGTGCGGGTCAGCTCGCCGTCGTCGGCGTCGAGCTCTTTGTGCAGGATCAGGAAGCGGCTGATCTGGCTGCCGGCCAGCAACTCGTCTTCGGCCAGGTCGGCATTGACCTGCTCCACGCACTCGCAGATCAGCTTGTAGACCTCGGGCTTCTGGGCCAGATCGGTGTAGCCGGCATAGGGCAGATTGCGGCGCTCAGCCCAGTTGCCCACGGCGTCGAAGTCGATATTGATGAAGGCGCAGACCTTCTCGCGCCCATCGCCAAAGGCCACTGCCTCCTTGATGTGGGCGAAGAACTTGAGCTTGTTCTCCACATACTTGGGCGCGAACATGGCGGCGTCAAAAGCGCCACCTCGCAGGCGGCCCACGTCTTTGGCGCGGTCGATGATCTTGAGGTGGCCGTGGCTGTCGATGAAGCCGGCGTCGCCGGTGTGATACCAGCCCTCGGGCGTCAGCACCTCGGCGGTTGCGGCCTCGTTCTTGTAATAGCCCTTGAGCAGTCCGGGCGACTTGACCAGGATTTCGCCGCTCTCACTCAGCTTGATTTCCACGCCTTCAATCGGCACGCCCACCGTGTCGGCGCGCGCCTCATGATCGGGCTGCAGGCAGACGAACACGGCGGTTTCGGTGGAGCCGTAGAGCTGCTTGAGATTGATGCCTATGCTGCGGTAGAAGCTGAACAGATCCGGCCCGATGGCCTCACCCGCGGTGTAAGCCACCCGCACCCGGCTCAGGCCCAAGGTGTTGCGCAGCGGGCCGTAGATGGCCAGATTGCCCAAGGCGTATTTCAGCCGGTCCAACGCCCCCACCGGCTTGCCGTCCATCAGGGCGGGCCCGACGCGTCGGGCCAGTGCCATGCAGCTGTTGAAAAGCCAGCGCTTGGGCGCGGAGGCGTCTTCCATGCGGATCATCACGCTGGTCAGCAAGCCCTCGAACACCCGTGGCGGCGCGAAGTAATAGCTCGGGCCGATTTCCTTGAGGTCGATGGTGACGGTGGCGCTGGACTCGGGGCAATTCACCACATAGCCGCAGACCAGCCACTGCGCGTAGCTGAAGATGTTCTGGCCAATCCAAGCCGGCGGCAGATAGGCCAGCACTTCCTCATCGCAAGTCAGCTTGTCGAAGCGGGCGCCGGCCTGGGCGCGGTCGATCAGGCTGGCGTGGGTGTGCACCACGCCCTTGGGGTTGCCGGTGGTGCCGGAGGTGAAGAACATCGCCGCCACATCGCCGGCCTGGCCTTGCGCCACGGCTTCGTCGAAGAAATGCGGGTGCAGCGCGGCATGTGCCCGGCCTTGCTCGGCCAGGCTGTCCAGCGCGGCCAGGCTGGGGTCTTCGCCGTAGGCACGCAGGCCACGCGGGTCGTCAAACCAGATGCGGCGCAGCTGCGGGCAATGCTCCTGATCGCGCAGCTCCAGCATCTTGTCGACCTGCTCCTGGTCTTCCACCACCGCAAAAGCGATCTCGGCGTTATTGACCGGAAACACAAATTCGGCCGCCACCGCATCCTGATACAGCGGCACCGGAATGGCACCCAGCGACTGCGCAGCCAGCATGGCCGCCGACAAGCGCGGCCGGTTCTCACCCACCACCAGCAAATGGTCGCCGCGCCGCAGGCCGGCTTGCGCCAGGCCATGGGCCAGCTCGCGCACCAGCTGGGCCAGCTGCGCCCAGCTCAAGGTCTGCCAAATGCCGTATTCCTTCTCGCGCAAGGCCGGGGCATGAGGACGCTGCGCGGCATGCGCCAGCATCAGCTGCGGGAAGGTGGAACTCGGGGCTGCAGTAGTCACCGGTCTGTCTCCTTGAGTCTCTGGCAGGCGCGAAATGGCGCTGCCGGGACTTTGTTGTGATGGCATCCTAGGCGCGACTTTGACGCTTGGCTGTCTTTGCAACGACATTCCTAGGGTCACTACGGGGGCGTGCTTTCCCGGGGTCTCTCGGCGCAGCGCTGTAAGCCTCCTGTCACCCTGCCTGGGCAACACTCAGTCATGAACTTCGTCAATGCTTCGAGCCAGGCCGAGACCGGCGCCGCCTCCCCTGCAGCCAGCCTGCGCCAGCGCGCCCGCGCCGCCACCGCCCAGGAGCTGGCCGCCATTCCCTGGCTGGACTTGCTGGACCCGCAGCAGCGCGCCAAGGCGGTGGCGCAGCTGGAAGTGGCCGATGCGCAGGTCGGCGAGCGCATCTGCAAGATCGGCAAAAAGGCCAATTACTGGTTCGGCGTCATCGACGGCTTGCTGAAGATGAGCAATGACGACTCCACCGGCCAGGCCATCACCTTCACCGGCGTGCCGCCCGGCGGCTGGTTTGGCGAAGGCACTTTGCTCAAACGCGAGAGCTACCGCTACAACATCCAAGTGCTGCGCCCCAGCATCGTGGCGGGCCTGCCGCTGGAGATGTTCCACGAGCTGCTGGAAGGCAGCATCGCCTTCAATCGCTTCATGCTCAACCAGCTGAATGAGCGCCTGGGCCAATTCATCGCCGCCCGCGAGATCGACCGCATCAGCGACCCCGACCTGCGCGTGGCCCGCAACCTCGCCGCACTCTTCCACCCCCAGCTCTACCCCGGCGTGGGCAGCCTTTTGCGCATCACCCAGCAAGAGCTGGGCTACTTGGTCGGCCTGTCACGCCAGCGCGTCAACCAAGCCCTCAACAAGCTGGCGGAGCGCGGCCTGATCAGCATCGAGTACGGCGGGCTGCGGGTGCTGGACCTGCAGGGCTTGCGCTGTTTTCCGCAGCTGATGCCCCTAGGGTCGGGTACGTAGACGCCGAGCAAAGACGCACAGCAATTTCGCTGACGCTTGCCCACCAAGCAAGCTGTGCCAACCGCCAAGCCCCACATCATTTCGAATTCGGCGGACGGGGGTCGCGGAATTTCGAATGCATGCCAACTCAAACAATCAGATAGGCAAGCCGGTCAACAAGAGTACCCCGCAGCATGCGCCTTATGATTCCCCCAAGCACTCAAAAAATACCTGCGCGCGCACTGAAATTCCGTGATCAGAATAAACACAGTCATTGAAGCACTGATCGAATTTGACCGTGTTTTCAAACGCCCCCAAATAGATAAGCTGCCTGAACGGCTCACCTATTTCCCCATCAAATCAGAGCCTCCAAACAATTGGGCATCGCACTGGGCCCCAGGCGGGGTGCTACGAACTCACGCTGACGCACCATGCGTTTACTTCTTCTTTGACGAGTTGGAAGCCCTTCAATACATTGGCAAAGCTGATGTATTAGGGCACCGAATGTTTCAGCACTTTGACGCAAAGGGGGCTCGATGGAGACATATCGCCAAGTGGATGGCGGTACTGCCGATCCCTCAAGAATCGTGGTTTGAAATTGCCGCCATTGAGGCCTACCTCATCAAAAAGCTTTCGCCACCAAGAAACATCATTGGCGTACTAAAAACCTCCAAGCAGGCCGCGCAGATCTAAAGTCGGCGGCCACTGTGCTTGCCATCCCTCGCGAAAATCCCAGCACCCGCGCGGCGCGCGCGTAGCCTCACAGCATCAGTACGACGAACAAGCCAATCAGCCATCCAAATACATCCGGGCGAGGCTCGCTGTATTACTGGGTGATGTTCTTGACCACCCGCCCGTCTTTCATGATCACCAGCAAGTTCTTGGCCGGCTCGGCGATCAGGGCGATGTTCTCGATCGGGTTGCCGTCCACCAGCAGCAAATCGGCCAGGGCGCCTTCTTGCACCACGCCCAAGCGGCCGCGGTAAGGGCTGCGCAGGCCCGACAAAGCCAGCAGCTCGGCATTGCCGGAGGTGGCCATCTTCAGCACTTCCACCGGGCTGTACCAGCGTGTCATCTGGGTCAGCTGGGCGCCTTGGGTGGCGGCTTTGGCGGCGTCGAACAAGTTGTCGGTGCCCCAGGCGGTTTTGATCTTGTATTTTTTGGCCAGGGCATAAGCCGTGTCGGTGCCGCCGAACATTTCCAGCTGCTTGAGGCGGTTGGGCGAGCCTTCCGGGAAGGCGGATGGATGATGGGGATCCTCCACAAAAGGCTGCAAGCTCCACCATACGCCTTTGTCGGCCATCAGCTTGGCGGTGGCGTCGTCCAGCAGCTGGCCATGGTCGATGCAGCGCACACCGGCCTCGATGGCCTGGCGCACCGCGCGCGGCGTGTAGGCATGCACGGTGACGTAAGTGCCCCAGTTCTCGGCCGCCTCGACGGCGGCGCGCAGCTCGGGCACGGTGTACTGGGTCACGTCCAGCGGATCAAAGCTGGAGGACACCCCGCCGCCGGCCATCAGCTTGATCTGCGAGGCCCCCAGCGCCAGCAGCTCGCGGCTGCGCTGGCGCACGGTGTCGGCGTTGTCGGCAATCACGGCCGCGCCGGCGCGTTCGCTGAAAGTGAATTCACCGGGGCGCACGGGTAACTCGTTAGGCAGGCGGAAGTCACCATGCCCGCCGGACTGCGAAAGAAAGGCCCCAGAGGGCCAGATACGCGGCCCGGCCACCAAGCCGGCATCAATGCCGCGCTTCAAGCCAAACACCGGGCCGCCCAGATCGCGGATGCTGGTGAAGCCGCGCATCAAAGTGTCATTGGCGGCCTTGACTGCCGCCACATTGATGAAGCCCACATCGCTGGTGAGGATCACCAGCTGCGGCAGAGTGGAAAACATGATGTGGGTGTGGGCATCGATCAGGCCCGGCATCAGGGTGCGGCCGCTGCCGTCGATGCGGGTCAGCGCCGTGTCGGCCGGGGCCGAGATGGGCGCGCTGGAAATGGTCTTGATGGTGTTGCCTTGCACCAGCACATTGGCGGGGGCGGACAGCTTGTCGGCCAGGCCGTTGAAGATGCGCACGTTTTCGATCAGCACCGCGCTTAGCTGCGGCGCGCCCGCCTTGGCGGATGGCGCGGCGGCTTGCTGCGCCCAACTGGCGCTGACGCCACCCGCAGCCAGGCCCAAACAGGCCAGGCCGCGCAAGACGGTTCGTAAAACAGTGGCTTGCATTTGCTTTCCCTATCTCAGAAGTGGTGCTGGCTCAGGCCGGGCGGCAAGAGGCCATCCATTCTGCGCGCCGGTCTCAGCGGCCGTGATGACACAGCACTGCAAAGTTAGGGGATGGGCTGTGAGCAGCCCGCCACAGGCTCAGGCGCCGAAGGGCGTGGGCGGCGGCACCTGCTTGGGCACGGTGGCGTAATGCTCGGCGCTCATCTCATACAGCAGGCTGGGCGCCTGGCCCGGCACATCGGCCAGCGCGCCCTTGAGCCGCATGCCGATGCGCTCCAGGGTCTTGCGTGAGGGCATATTGCTCGGCCGCACCACCGCCAGCACGGCCGGGGCGCGCAGTTGGTCAAAGGCCAGGGCCAAGGCCGCCATTGCCATCTCGGAGGCATAACCCTGCCCCCAGGCCTGGGGCCGGAAGCGGAAGTACAGATTCAGATCCAAGCGCCCTTGATGCCCCTCGATGGGTTTGGCCATGATGCCGCCGAAGCCCAGCAACTGCTCGGGCTGCTCACGCAGGGCAATCGCCCAGTAGCCAAAGCCCTGCGCCTGCCAGTGCGTCTGCCAACCGGCCAACAAAGCTTGCGCGGCCTCGCGCGAAACCAGTGCGCCCGCGGGGTTGAAGCGGTTGGTGATGGGGTCGGCATGCACCTCAAAAACGGCATCCAGATCGCTGGCCTCGGGCGCGCGCAGCGTCAGGCGTGCGGTGTCCAAGGTTGCCAACAAGGGCTC
Organism: uncultured Roseateles sp.; assembly: GCF_945956965.1. Taxonomy (GTDB): domain Bacteria; phylum Pseudomonadota; class Gammaproteobacteria; order Burkholderiales; family Burkholderiaceae_C; genus Paucibacter_A. The sequence goes on along the minus strand of NZ_CAMFJS010000012.1, from coordinate 79,096 downwards.
AAGCAAGGCCATGACTGTTTACCCCAGGGAATGAAGATATGGTGAAAACCCTAATTTTCCACCTTAAACCGAAGCAGGTCGCCGCGAAAACCCTCAAGCAGAGGGTTCACTATGGTTTTCTCACGGAAAGCCCCGCCGCGATTGCTGGGCAGCGGCATCGGGGTACTTGCACAAGACTGTATAAAAACACAGTCTTTCTGTATCATGAGTTTCCCCCCCCCCCCCCCAGATCTCGCAGCAAGCCACCATGCTCTCCACCGCAACTCTCCGCCCGGCAGAGCCAGCCCAGGCCTTGCTGCACGCCCAAGTCTGGCGTGCCAACAGCCTGGGCCACAGCCCCAAGCCCGGTCTCAGCAGCGGCTTTGCGGCGCTGGACGCCCAACTGCCCGGCGCCGGCTGGCCCAGCCACGCCCTGAGCGAAATCCTGCAGCCGCCCCACACGCAGCTGGAATGGCGGCTGCTGGGGCCGGCCCTGCGGGCGCTGTTGGCTCCCCCGACACCCCACACGGCAGCGCCCAGCTCGCGCCAAGCCAAGCGGCCGCAACAGCCGCAGCAGCAGGGCCGCGCGCCCGTCGTGCTGCTGATCAACCCGCCCTACACCCCGCACCTGCCGGGCCTGCAAGCCGCTTGCGGCGCGGCGGCCGAACAAGTGCTGTGGATTGTGGCGGGCACAGCGCAGCAGCAACTCTGGGCGACTGAGCAAGCCATCAAGGCCAATGCCGCCGCCGCCATCCTGGCCTGGCTGCCGCAGGCGAAGCCCGAGCAAATCCGCCGCCTGCAAAGCCATGCCCAGAGCTGCAGCGCGCCGGTGTTTTTGCTGCGCCCGCTGGCCGCGCACACGCAAGCCTCGGCCGCGCCCTTGCGGGTGGCCTTGAGCGTGGGCGCCGATTGGTGCTTGCAAGTGCAGATCCTCAAACGCCGTGGGCCCACGCATGAGCAAGCCCTGCTGCTGCCGGCCCTGCCCGCCGGACTGCAGGAGGTGCTGAGCCCGCGCATGCTGGCCCAGCCCTGGCCGAGCGTGGGCACGCCAGTCGCACCGATCACACCAGCCACGCCAACAACGCCTGTTGTCAACACGCCGGCGGCGCCGCACACCGCCAGCAGCGCCGGCCGCGCCATCACCTCCGTCAGCGCCCTCATCAGCCATGCACTGGCTCGCCCTGCTCAGCCCGCCACCAGCGCCCACTGAAACGCTGGCCGGTAGTAGCGGCGGCGGCACGGCGGCATCGCAACAACAGGCCTTGGCCTGGTGGGCGCTGCAGTTCACGCCGCGCGTGGCCTTGCTGGAAGAGGCGGTGGTGCTGGAAGTGGCCGCCAGCCTGCGCCTGTTCGGCGGCCCGCAAGCCTTGCATCAGCGCCTCTTGGCCAGCGCGCCGCAGGCCGGCTTGCATTTGCAGGCGGCCGCCTGGGCGCCCAGCAGCTTGGGCGCTTTGGCCCTGGCGCGCTGCCAGCCCAGCCTGGACTGGCCAAGCTGTCAGAGTTTGAGCGCACAGCTCGATGCCCTGCCCCTGCCCGCCCTCAGCGCCGCGCAAGCTCATGCCCCCATGCTGGCCCGCCTGGGCTGCAAGCGCCTGGGCGATGTGCGCCGCCTGCCGCGCGCCGCCCTGGGCCGGCGCTTTGGCGCCGAGCTGCTGCGGGCGCTGGATCAGGCCTATGGCCAGCTGCAGGAGGCGCATGCCTGGATCAGCATCCCCGAGCAATTCAGCGCCCGCCTGGAGCTGCCGCAGCGCAGCGACAACGCCATGGCCTTGCTGCATCACGCCCAGCATCTGCTGCGCCAGCTCTGCGCCTGGCTGGCCGCCCGCCATGCCGGTGTGCAAGACCTGAGCCTGCACTGGGAGCATGACGCGATGCGCGCCCGCGAAATCGCCAGCCACGGCAGCCTGCAAGTGCACACGGCCGAACTCACGCGCGACTACCGCCACCTCGCCCGCCTGCTGAGCGAGCATCTGCAGCGCATCGCCCTGCCCGCACCGGTGGGTGAAATCAGCCTGCACGCCGGCACGGTTTTGCCGCTGATCGAAGCCAGCCAACCCCTGCTGCCCCCCGGCCCCGGCCAACCCGCCGCCGGGCAGGAAAGCCTGTCGCAATTGCTAGAGCGCATGGCCCTGCGCCTGGGCGAGAGCCAAGTGCGCTGCGGCCATTTACAAGAGGACCATCGCCTGGAACAGATGCAGTGCTGGCAGCCCTGGCCCGGCAGCGCGGCACCCGCGCCGGACCTGCGCCCCAGCATCAGCCCGCAACCCACCTGGCTGCTGCCTGAGCCGCTGCGGCTGGAAGTGCAGCAAGACCAGCCGCATTACCTTGGCCCGCTGCGCCTGCTGGCCGGGCCACAGCGCATCGAAGGGGGTTGGTGGGGCGGCCACGCGGGCGCCCCAGGCCAAGCACAGCAAGATCAGCAGAAACGCCCCCCGCAATATGTGCAGCGCGACTATTTCCTGGCCCTGAGTGCCAGCGCCGGCGTGCTGTGGATTTTTCAGCAGCGCCTGTCGGTCGATGAGCAGGGCTGGTTTTTGCACGGGCTGTTTGCATGATCAGCGCCTACGCCGAGCTGCATTGCCTCAGCCACTACTCCTTTTTGCGCGGCGCCTCCAGCCCGCAAGAGTTGGTGGAGCGCGCCCATGCGCAGGGCTATGCGGCGCTGGCCATCACCGATGAATGCTCGCTGGCCGGCGTGGTGCGCGCCCATGTCGCGGCCAAGGCCTGTGGGCTCAAGCTGTTGATTGGCAGCGAATTCCTGGTCAGAGAAGCCGAAGGCCCCGGCTTCAAGCTCGTGCTGCTGGCGCGCCATCTGCAAGGCTATGGCGAGCTATGCCAGTTCATCACCGAGCTGCGGCGCAGCGCGCCCAAGGGCAGCTACCAGCTCAGCTGGGCCTTGCTGCAGCAGCATGCCGCGCAGCTGAGCCGCGGCTGCCTGGCCTTGTTGCTGCCGCTGCGCAGCAGCAGCGATGCGCAGTTGCTGGCGCAGGCACAGTGGCTGCTGCAAGCCTTTCGCGGGCAGGCCTGGATTGGCGTGGCCCTGCTGCGCGAGCTGGGCGACGAACTCTGGCTGCACCGGCTGCGGCAGATCTCGCAGGCCACGGCCCTGCCCCTGGTAGCGGCGGGCGATGTGCACTTGCATGTGCGCTCGCGCAAGCCGCTGCAAGATGTGATGACGGCCACCCGGCTGAACCGCCCCATCAGCGCCTGCGGTTATGAGCTGCAGCCCAATGCCGAGCGGCATCTGCGCAGCCGCCTGCGCTTAGCCCAGCTCTACCCGGCCGATCTGCTGGCGCAAACCTTGGTGGTGGCGGCGGCCTGCAGCTTCTCGCTCGACGAAATCCGCTACCAATACCCCAGCGAGGTGGTGCCGCTTGGCCTAAGCCCGGCCCAGCATCTGCGCGCCCTCACCGAAGCCGGCGCACGCATCCGCTGGCCGCAGGGCGTGGCAGCTGCGTACCGCGCGCAGATAGAGCATGAGCTGGCCCTGATCCATGAGATGGGCTATGAGCATTACTTCCTCACCGTGGCCGATGTGGTGAGTTTTGCGCGCAGCAAAGAGATCCTCTGCCAGGGGCGCGGCTCGGCGGCCAATAGCATCGTCTGCTTTTGCCTGCACATCACCGAGGTGGACCCGGCACGCAGCAGCATGCTGTTCGAACGCTTCATCAGCCGCGAGCGCAATGAGCCGCCCGACATCGATGTGGACTTCGAGCACGAGCGCCGCGAAGAGGTGATTCAGTACCTCTACCGCAAATACGGGCGCGAACGCGCCGCGCTGACGGCGGTGGTGATCAGCTACCGGCCGCGCAGCGCCATCCGCGATGTGGGCCGGGCGCTGGGCCTGGACCCTGAGCTGGTGGAGCGCCTGGCCAAGGATCACCACGGCTGGACCGAAGAAGTGCTGCCCGAGGAGCGCCTGCAGCAGCTGCAAGCCGAGCTGGGCCTGGACTTCGGCAGCCTGCAGCTGCGCCAGCTGCTCCTGCTCACGCGCCAGCTGATGGGCATGCCGCGCCACCTCAGCCAGCACCCCGGCGGCTTTGTGCTGACGCAGGGGCCGCTGTCGCGCCTGGTGCCGATCGAGAACGCCAGCATGGCGGACCGCACCGTGATCCAGTGGGACAAGGACGATATCGACGCGCTCGGCCTGATGAAGGTGGATGTGTTGGCGCTGGGCATGCTCAGCGCGCTGCGCCGCAGCTTCCAGCTGATTGAGCAGTTACGCGGCCGGCCCTTCGGCATGAAAGACGTGCCCGAGGGCGACCGCCCCACCTACGACATGATCTGCCGGGCCGACACGGTGGGCGTGTTCCAGATCGAATCGCGCGCCCAGATGTCCATGCTGCCGCGCCTGCAGCCGCGCTGCTTTTACGACTTAGTGGTGGAAGTGGCCATCGTGCGGCCCGGCCCGATTCAGGGCGGCATGGTCCACCCCTATTTGAAGAACCGGGCCATGCGGCCGCAAGATATTCAGTACCCCAGCGAAGCACTCAAGGTGGCGCTGCAGCGCACCTGCGGCATCCCGATTTTTCAAGAGCAGGTGATGCAGGTGGCGATGATCGCGGCCAGCTTCACGGCGGGCGAAGCCGACCAGCTGCGCCGCGCCATGGCGGCCTGGAAGCGGCCCGGCGACCTGCAACGCTTTCACGAAAAGATCTTGAGCGGCATGCGCGCCAATGGCTACACCGACGACTTTGCCGAGGCCATCTTCCGCCAGATCAAGGGCTTTGCCTCCTACGGCTTCCCGGAGTCGCATGCCGCCAGCTTCGCGCTGCTGACCTATGTCTCGTGCTGGGTCAAACAGCATGAACCGGCGGTGTTTTTGTGCGCCTTGCTGAACTCACAACCGCTGGGCTTTTACTCGCCCAGCCAGCTGGTGCAAGACGCGCGCCGCCACGACATCGAGGTGCGCGCGGTGGATGTCAACTGCAGCAGCGTAGAAAGCAGCCTGGAGCCGATCGCCGGCCAGCATCAGCCCGCCGTGCGCTTGGGCCTGCAACTGGTCAGCGGCTTGGCTGCCGCGGCCGCGCGGCGCATCGAGGCGGCCCGCGCCCAAGCCCTGTTCAGCGATGCGCAAGACCTGGCCCTGCGCGCCGGGCTGGATCAGCAAGACCTGCAACAGCTGGCCGCCGCCGACGCCCTGATGTCGCTGGCCGGCCAACGCCGCCAGCAAGTCTGGCAGGCCACCGCGCTGCGCGCCATGCCGCCGCTTTTGCAAGGCACGCTGCCTCTGGAGGATGAGCTGGCATTGCCCAGCGCCCCCGAGGGCGAGGAAGTGTTGTGGGACTACGCCGCCCTGGGCCTGACCCTGCGCAGCCACCCGCTCAAGCTGCTGCGCCCACGCCTGGCCAAGCTGGGCCTGCTGACGGCCGCGCAGCTGCTGCACTGGCGCAGCGGCAGGCAGGCCCATGCCTGCGGCCTGGTGACGGTGCGGCAGCGCCCGCAAACCGCCAAGGGCGTGCTCTTCATCAGCATGGAAGACGAAACCGGCAGCGTGCAGGTGATCGTCTGGCCCGATGTTTACGAGGCCAATCGCAGCCTGCTGCGCAATGCCCGCCTGCTGGCCGCGCATGGCAAATGGCAGGCCGAGAACGGTGTGCGCCATCTGCTGGCCCAGCGCTTCGAGGACTTGTCGCCCTGGCTGGGCCGGCTGGGCTTGGAGAGCCGGGACTTCCGCTGAGGCCCGGGCTGGCGCATCAATGCATCAATGCGCCAAAGCCTCGGCGCTCAGGCCACGAAACTCAAAGATAAGGGCCGGAGCGCCGCGAGCGGCCCGAGCGACTGGTGCTGACTTTGCGCCCGCTGGACTCACTGCGGCGGCTTTCCCCGCCCTGGCTGCTGTGGCCGGAGGAATGATGGTGATGATGATGCGGGCGATGTTGTGGCCGGATGATGGGCACATCCAAGGAAGCGGCGCGCTCAGGCGCCGTGGCGGGTGGCGCGGGTTCAAGATCGCTGGACAGGCTTGAATCGCCCTGGGCGCCGAAACGGCTGGAGCCGCTGGATCGGCGCGCACGCCGCAGCGCCTGCTGCTGGCGCTTACGTTCTTGCATGCGCAGCACGGCGGCCACCAAGGAGCCCGAGCCATACAAGGCCATGGCACCCAGGGCCCAGGGCAGAAACTCGTAAAACAGCTGCTCGGCCAACACCAGTGCCTGGCCATTGGTCAGGCGTGAACCGGGTGCCGGCCCGGCCTCGGGCGGCCCTATGTTGAGCGGGCCGGCTTGGCCAGGCTCCCGCTCCCCCTGGTAGCCCACGCGCTTGGGCTCCTGCGAAGCGGCATCAGGCTTCTCCAGGCCCAAGCTGTTCTTGATTTGCCCCAAATCGCTGCGCAACTCCTTCAAGGCCGACACCGTCTCTGGCGCCAGATTCTCTTTGATGGCGGCGCGCAACTCATCGCCAACACTGGCTTCGCTCGGGCTAGCAGCCCCAGCCGTACTGCGCGACGACGATTCAGCGCGCGGCTTAATCCCCGCGATTTGGGCTTGCGCCGGGGTCAAGCCGGCAGCCGCTGCCGAGGCAGCCAGGGCAGCACGCGCAGCGGCCGCCGCCTGAGCCTCACGGGCCGAGCGTGCCGGTGTAGCCGCCGGATTCGGCATCAGGCCCGACAAGGCCCTGCCCTCGGCCTCATCCAGCACAAGCGACATCGGGTTGGCCGCCGAGGCGGCATGGGCGGGCAGCACGTCCTGGCCAACCGGGCTGGCCTGCGCAGCGGCCACGGCCAAGCCGCACAGCAGCGGTGCCAACCATGGGCTGCCCATCGCCTTGCAAGACATCGCCACCCCCAAAATTACGACCGCGCTATTCTGCGACCACCGCACACCAGCCCCAGCGCATCCCCCCTGAATAAGTGGTCGGTTCATCCCGCACTGAGACTAGGCCGCAGGGCAGGAAGCAAAGAGCGGACGATGGGCAAGGGTCGCTGAGTCAGAACTCAGCGCGGCGCTTAAACCCTGTCCAAGGCCAGGTCGGGCGAGCCTGAGACCGCCAGGGTCTGCGTGCCGGTGACGATCATGCGCACCATCACCACCAATTGCTCGGTCAGCTCGGGCAATTTCTCATGCGGCATGTCCATGGCAGTGGCGCCGATGGCGAACACCAGGCGGGTGATGGCCTTGGCCGTGAGCGCAGGCTCAAACAGGCCGGTGCCATGGGCCTCGGCGATGCGGATCAAGTCCTGGCGCAACTCTTCCTCGAAGAAGTCGAGTTGCTGATCCACCGCGCGCTTGAAGGCGTCCGAGCCCACCGTGCCTTCGCGCAGCAAGATGTGCAAGAGCAAATCATCCGAGCGCAGCTGATCCATAAAGGCCTGCACGGCGCTGCGCACCACGCTGGAGCCGCTGTTGGAGCGCCGCCGCGCCTCACCAATGATTTGCCGCAGCGACTGGCCGGCCAGGTTGATCAGCGCCACCGCCAGCTCGTCCATATCGCGGAACTGGCGATAAAAGCTGTTCGGGGCAATGCCGGCCTCCCGCGCCACTTCGCGCAGGCTCAGGGAGGACACGCTGCGATGCGGCCCCACCAGCTTGAGGGCCGCTTGAATGATGTCATCGCGCGAAATCTGCGCCTTGCGGCCGGGGCCGGTGGCGCCAGGCAGATCAAGAACAGGAGTTGGCAGGGACGCTTGAAGCATGGTCATGAAGGTGCGGCAGACTGCGCATCATAGCCATTTTTGATTTAATATACGACTGTATACACAAATGTATGTATGAACGTACAATGCGTTCAGCTCAGCAGATTTTTCCAGACGGAGTAGTTTCGTGACCGTTGCATCGATTGCCCAGCCGCAAGGCAAGACCCAGCGCCAGACCGGCCAGCCCAGTCAAAGCGCCCGCCGCCCAGGGCTTTTACGCCGCTGGGCCGCGCCGCTGGTTGACCCGGCCGTGTTTGACTTCTGGGCCGGCAAGATCAATCGCAGCTGGACCTGGGAGCGCGCCCTGGGCCGCGTGGTCGAGCGCACGGTTGCCGCTGAAGGCGCCGTCACCCTGGTCTTGCAACCCAACCGCCACTGGCAGGGCTTTGCACCCGGCCAGCATCTGAATATCGGCGTCGAGATCAATGGCCGCCGCGTCACCCGCTCCTACAGCCTGTGTGATGTGCCGCGCGCCGATGGCCGCATCGCCATCACCATCAAGCAAGTCGAAGGCGGCGTGGTGAGTACCCAGCTGTGCCAGCACACCCGCGTGGGCGATATGTTGGACCTGGGCCCCGCTTACGGCAGCATGCTGCTGCCCACCAGCCTGCCGGGCGCCATGGCCCTGCTGGCCGCTGGCAGCGGCATCACCCCGCTGATGAGCCTGACCCGCGCCCTGGCCGCCCAAGGCATGCCGGTGCCGGTGACGCTGATCTACTGGGTTCGCTCTGCCGCCCAAGCCTGCTTTGTGCCCGAGCTGCAAGCCTTGGCCGAGCGCTTTGCCAATTTCAAATTCCAGCTGATCGCCACCCAAGAAGGCGGCGAGCGCATCAATAGCGCAGGCCTGAGCCAAGCCTTGAGCAACCCATTGGCGCAGACCCAGGCCCTGGCCTGCGGCCCGGGCGGCTTTGTCGCCACGGCGCGTGAGTTGCTGGGCGCGCAAGTGCAAAGCTTCCAGGCCGAGGCCTTCTCGCCCGCCGTGCCGCTGAATGTGGACAGCAAACACATCGTCAAGGTGGCGCTGCGCCGCAGCGGCCGCACGCTGGAGATCGGCTCCGGCGAGGCCATCCTGCCCGCGCTGGAAGCGCAAGGCCTGCGCCCGAGCTCGGGTTGCCGCATGGGCATTTGCCACACCTGCGTCTGCACCATGCACGAAGGCATGGCCGAAGACCTCAACACAGGCGAGCGCAGCAGCGAGCCCAATACCGCGCTGCGCATCTGCGTCAGCCGCGCCTGTACCGACATCAGTCTTGATCTGTAAATCATGAGCAAATCCCTGACCCGTAATCTGACCAACGACGAGTTGGAAAAATTCGGCGCCGAAATCGAGGCGCTGCGCGCCCGCACCGTGGCCGACCTGGGCCCGCGCGACGCCCGCTACATCCGCAATATCTACCGTGCCGTGCGCTGGACCGAATTCAGCGGCCGCGCCCTGCTGATGATCGGTGCCTTCTTGCCCACGCCCTGGATGTGGGCCTTCTGGGCGCTGGGCGCTTTCAGCCTGGGGCTGTCGAAGATTCTCGACAATATGGAACTCGGCCATAACGTCATTCACGGCCAGTTCGACTGGATGGGCGACCCCAAGTTCCAGGGCAAGAGCTTTGAATGGGACATCGTTGGCACCAGCGAAAACTGGCGCAAGACCCACAACTTCCGCCACCACACCTACACCAATATCCACGGCCTGGACGACGACATCGGCTACGGCGTGCTGCGCCTCTTCCCCGAGCAGAAGTGGACCCCGATTGCCCTGCTGCAACCGATTTTCGCGGTGCTGTTCGCGCTCTTCTTCCAATGGGGCGTGGCGATTCAGAACCTGCCCAAGGGCGGCTATTTCGGCAAGCACGGCAAGGCCGCGCGCAAGGAGTTGCGCATTGCGGGCCGCAAGATCTCGCGCCAGCTGATCAAAGACTATTTGATCTTCCCGGCGCTGGCCGGCCCCGGCTTCCTGGTCGTGCTGACCGGCAATATGCTGGCCAATGTGATGCGCAGCGTCTGGACCTACGTCATCATCTTCTGCGGCCACTTCACCACCGAAGTCGAGACCTTCCACCGCAGCGTGCTGAAGAACGAAACCCGCGCGCATTGGTACTGGCGCCAGATTCGCGGCTCCAGCAATATCAGCGGCGGCTTCGCGCTCAACACCATGTCGGGCAATCTGAGCCATCAGATCGAGCACCACCTCTTCCCCGATGTGCCGGCCAACCGCTATGTCGAAATGGCCCCGGTGGTGCGCGACATCTGCCGCCGCTACGGCGTGCACTACAACACCGGCTCGCTGGTGGGCCAGTTCAGCCAGGTAATCTGGCGCATCCTGCGCCACAGCTTCCCCAGCCGGCCGCGCCGTGCGCGGGTGGCAAGCTTGCAGAGCTGATCGCCCGCAAGCCATTCAAGAAAGCAAGACAATGCAATGGCCCTGCGGGGCCATTTTTTTGGACGGCAGAACTACATGCTCAACAGATCAATATTGCTCAGCGCCTTTGCGGCACTGGCGTTCACTGCGGTCGCGGCCCAGTCAGCACCGATGAACAAGTGCGTGGCGGATGGTGCAGTGACTTACCAGCAAGGGCCTTGCCCATCCAACCAGCCTCGCAAGGACCCCACGTTGGCGGAGCTGAACGCTGCGGAAAAGCAAAAGCGCCAGGCTGCGGCAGCATCCACGCCGGCAGAGCGCCCCAGAGCCGCGGGCCCCGCACCCAATGCGGCGAACCCCGTGAACGCCAGTTTCCGTTGCGACGGCCGCCAGCATTGTTCACAGATGAAGTCATGCGAGGAAGCCAAGTATTTCCTCGCCCACTGCCCAGGCGTCAAGATGGATGGCGACAGGGATGGAATCCCATGCGAGGAGCAGTGGTGCAGCCGCTGATGTCACCCAAGTCGCGCACAGAAGCCAAGAAGGCCACAGCAAGGTTCACTATGGGTGACAGGCCACGTCAGCCGAAACCGCAAACAAGCCACTCGGCAGCATTGCGTGAAGGCAGCGACTTGATCGGGCCGCGCCATCCTGCGTACAACGCGACCTAAAGCGCGAACTAAAACTTGACCCTACCGATGAGCATGTCCTTGAACATCACCCAGTCCCCCATCAAGCTGTAAAGCGGGTAGCGGAAGGTGGCAGGCCTATTTTTCTCAAACACAAAATGCCCCAGCCAGGCAAAGCCATAGCCCAGCAGCGGCAGGCCGTACAGCCAATGCCACTGTGAGGTGATGAGGGCAAAACAAAGCAAGCTCAGGACGCCGGCACTGCCCACAAAATGCAGGCGCCGGCAGCTGCTGTTTTGGTGCTCGCCCAGGTAGTAGGGGTAGAAGGCCGCGAAGCTGGTGAATTCTTTGGGCCTCATGGCGCGATCCTTGGCTGAAGTGAATGACGCTGCTGCGGAGCCTTAAATCGGCAGCAACCGCTCAGAAGGCTAAGAGGGCTCAGAAGGTTCAGAAATGGATCCCCTTCATCATCTGCTGCAAGGCAATCGCCTCGGGTGAGAGCTGTGACTTGAGGCTCTTACCCGAGCCATCACCCTTGGCCGCATCGCTGTCAGGGAACATGCGGAAGCTGGTGTTCATGACAATCTGTGCGACGCGCGGCAAGAGCGAATGCATTAACTCACCGGTGATGCCCAAACGGGTGGCGATGCGCACCGGCTTCGTGATGCAGGCATCGGCCACCATATCGGCGGCTTGCTCGGGGCTGAGCGTGGGCACATTGTTGTAGATCTTGGTCGGCGCGATCATGGGCGTGCGCACCAAGGGCATATTGATGGTGGTGAAGGTGATGCCAAGGTCGGCATATTCGCTGGAGGCACAACGCGTCCAGGCATCCAGCGCCGCCTTGCTGGCCACATAGGCCGAGAAGCGCGGCGCATTGGTCAGCACGCCGATGCTGGAGATATTGACCACATGGCCCTTCTTCTTGGCCACCATGCCGGGCAGCAGGCCCATGGTCACGCGCAAGCAGCCGAAGTAGTTCAGCTGCATGGTGCGCTCATAGTCGTGGAAGCGGTCGTAGCTGCCCTCGATGGCACGGCGGATGGAGCGGCCAGCGTTGTTGATCAGGAAGTCCACCCCACCAAAATTCTCAGCAATCCAGGCCATCATGCCGGCGCAGCTTTGCTCATTGGCAATGTCTGCGGAGTAACTGTGTACCTGCGCGTCAGCGCCTGCGGCCGCGCGGATCTCCTGAACGGCTTGCGCCAGCTTGGCCTCATCGCGCGCGCAGATCAGGGTGATGGCGCCGGCCTGGGCAAACTTGATCGCCGCCGCCAGGCCAATGCCCGAGGAGCCGCCAGTGACCAGCACCACCTTGCCCGCCACCGTGCCGCGCAGGCTGCGATCGATGAAGAGGGCCGGGTCCAGATGGCGCTCCCAGTAATCCCACAGACGCCAGGCGTAGTCGTGCAAGTTCGGGCAGGCCACGCCTGACCCTTTGAGCGCCGCCTCGGTCTCGCGGCAGTCAAAGCGGGTCGGGTAGTTGATGAAGGTGAACAAATCATCCGGCAAGCCCAGATCCTTCATCACCGCATTGCGGATGCGCCGCACCGGCGCCAGGGCCATCAAGCCCTTCTTCACGCTCTTCGGAATAAAGCCCAGCAGCGCCGCATTGACGAAGAGATTCATCTTCGGCGCATGGGCAGCGCGCGAAAAAATGTCCAGCACATCACCGACGCGATAGCCCATCGGGTCCACCAGATGGAAGCAAGCGCCCGTCTTGCGTTGCTGGTGGCTGATGTGGTCCAGTGCATTAACGACGAAATCAACCGGCACGATATTGATGCGGCCGCCCTCCAAACCAATCGAAGGCATCCAGGGCGGCAGGATCTGGCGCAGGCGCTGAATCAGCTTGAAGAAGTAGTAAGGGCCATCAACCTTGTCCATCTCGCCGGTGTGCGAGTCGCCCACCACCATGGCGGGCCGATACACCGTCCAGGGCCGCTTGCACTCCTTGCGAACAATCTTCTCGCTCTCGTGCTTGGACTTGAAGTAGGGATGATCCAGCCCTTCGGCCTCGTCAAACATATCCTCGCGGAACACGCCTTCGTAAAGGCCGGCGGCGGCAATGCTGGACACATGGTGCACATGCCCGGCATCCACGGCTTGAGCGAACTCCACCATGCTGCGCGTGCCATCGATATTGGCGCTCATCTGCGCCGCCTCGTCCGCCTTTAAGTCATAGACCGCGGCGAGGTGATAGACATGGTCGATCTGGCCCTTCAGGCGCTTGATGTCCTCGGCGGATACACCCAGCTTCTTGCCGCACAAATCGCCCTTGATCGGCTGCACGCGGTTCTTGGCAACGCCCCAGAATTGCAGCAAATCGGGCAGCTTGTCCCAACTCTCTTCACGCAGCAAAAAGTGCACCGTGCTGCCGCGCCGCGCAAGCAGTTTCTTCACTAGCCGCTTGCCAATAAAGCCGGTAGCTCCCGTCACGAAATACTGCATCAGTGTCTCCGTCAAGAATGTGGTTTACCCGCATTCTTGACCATCGGCAGGCAGCCCAAGCTGCAGGCTTTCCCCAGGGGGCACCCGGGCTGTAGGTAGAGGGCACTGCCTAGGATTGGCGTCAGCAAAATGCAGGCCTGCGGCCCTATAGTGAGGATGTGCGAGTACCTACCAGGGCCCGCCAGCAATTCGTCAACACAAAGGACTGACAATATGGTCAAGAAGCTTCAGAAAATGGCAGCCAAGAAAAACGCCGCCGCGAGCAGCACCTTCGGTGGCGCGATCCCGGCCGGATTGTTGGACAGCCAACTTGCCCAGCACATCAAGGACTCGGCTCAGCAAATCTGGGCAGCAGGTCTGGGCGCCTTTTCCAAGGCGCAAGGTGAAGGCGGCAAGGTGTTTGAAGCCCTGGTGAAAGAAGGCATCCACCTGCAGAAGAAGACCCAAAGTGCCGCCGAAGAAAAGATCGGCGCCATGGCCAGCAAGATGACCGGCATGGCCGACGATGTGGGCAGCAAGGCCGGCCAACATTGGGACAAGCTGGAATCCATCTTCGAAGAGCGCGTGGCTCGCGCCTTGAAGCGCCTGGGCGTGCCCTCGGCCAAGGAAGTGAATGAATTGGTGGAGCGCCTCAATGAGTTGAGCGATGCCCTGGGCGTGGCACCGAAAGCCAAGGCCAAGGTCAAGCCCGCAGCCAAAGCCGACAAGGCCAGCAAGGTGGTCAAGGCTGCCGTCAAGCCCGCTGCCAAAGCTGCGGCCAAGGCCGTGAAGACTGCAGTGAAGCCAGCCGCCAAGCCTGTTGTGGCCAAGGCCCCTGCCAAGGTGGCCGCCGTGAAAGCGCCGGTCAAGGCTGCCGCCAAGCCGGCCGCCAAAACAGCAGCGCCCAAGGTCGTCGCCAAGAAGGCAGCCGCGCCTGCAACAGCAGCAGCCAAGCCGGCTGAAGCCAAGGCCCCGGCCGCCAAGCGCATTGTCAAGAAGGCCGCTGCCACTCCGGCCGCAGCAGCCCCGGTCAGCACCGAAGCCGCCGCCGCTTGATCAAGCGGGCGTGGCCGCCCGGCGGCCGCGCCTTTCGACCAAGCCCGGCTCAGCCGCCCGCCTTCGCGCGCCGCTGAATCCAAACACTGAGGCCCGCCTTTTGGCGGGCCTCAGTGCATGAATAACGCCAAGCCTCAGGCCAGATAGCGCGCCTGCAAATGCGCTTTGAAGTGCGCGGGGTTCAGCGCCTCGCCACTCGCGCGGCGCACCAGCTCGGGCGTTTCCCAACGGCTGCCCTGGCTCCAGATATTGCTTTGCAGCCAGTCAAACACGGGCTGCAATTGGCCGGCTTCGATCTGCGCGTCCAGCGTCGGCGTGGCGCGGCGCATGGCAGCAAACCACTGCGCGGCATACATGGCCCCCAAGGTATAGCAAGGGAAGTAACCAAAGGAGCCGCTGCCCCAGTGCACGTCTTGCATGCAGCCGTCTTTGAAGTTGCCGCGTGTGTCCTGCCCCAGCAGCTCCATCATCTTGGCGTCCCACAGGGCCGGGATGTCCTCGCACTCGATCTCGCCTTCCATCAGCGCGCGCTCGATCTCGTAACGCAGGATGACGTGCGCCGGGTAAGTGACCTCGTCGGCATCAACGCGGATCAAGCCCGTGTGCACCCGGGTCAGCAAGCGATTCAGGTTTTGCGGCGCAAAAGCCGGCTGATCGCCCAGATGCTTGATGACCAGCGGGCTCAGCAGCTTGGCGAAGGCCGGGTGGCTGCCCAGCTGCATCTCAAAACTCAGGCTCTGGCTTTCATGCAAGCCCATGGAGCGGGCTTGTGACAAGGGCTGGGTGATCCAGTCGCGCGGGCGGTTTTGCTCGTAGCGGCCATGGCCGGTTTCGTGGATGGTGCCCATCAGGCTGGGGATGAAGTTGTCCTCGCGGTAGCGCGTGGTCATGCGCACATCCTCGGGCACACCGCCGCAAAACGGGTGGGCGCTTTCGTCCAAGCGGCCGGCGTCGAAGTCAAAACCCATCAGGCGCATGGCGTCCAGGCCCAGGGCGCGCTGAGCCGCTTTGGGGAAGGGGCCGACCGGTTCCAGCACCGTCTCCTGCGCCTGCTTGGCTTGCACCGTCTTGATCAAATCCGGCAGCCAAGTGCGCAGATACCCGAACACGCGGTCCACCTCGGCGCTGCGCATACCGGGCTCATACAGATCCATCAAAGCGTCGTAACGCGACAGGCCAGTGGCTTCCGACAAGCAGACCGCCTCCTCCCGCGCCAAGGCCACCACCTCGCGCAGATTGGGCAGATGGCCGGCCCAGTCATTGGCCGGGCGCTGGCTGCGCCAGGCATGTTCGCAGCGCGAGCTGGCCAGCGACTTGGCTTCCACCAGCCGCTGCGGCAAGGCGTTAGAGGCGCTCCAGGCGCGCTTGATCTCGCGCAGATTGGCGCGCTCATCGCTGCTCAGGTCCTCCTGCTCCGCCTGAGCCAGCAAGGTCTTGAGCACAGGCTCGGTGCTCAGCTGATGCAGCAAGCCGCCCATTTCAGCCACAGCCAGGGAGCGCGCCTCGCTGCCCTTGGCCGGCATATTGGCGGATTGGTCCCATTCGGCGATGGCTTGCAGGTGCGTCAAATGATGCAAGCGCTGCTGGCGTTGTTGCAATTCAGTGTAGGCAGGGGTGCGGGTAGTCGTCATGGAGAGCGGGCTCAAAGCTGTAATGCGGTCACGCATTGTGATCGCTAGGCGGAAATTCGCGGCTTACCCCCATCAGGGGGGGAATACCCAGAGCAAGCTGGCCGTCATCAAGACATAGCGCAACAGCTTGCCCACGGCCATATAGGCCACACAGGGCCAGAAAGGCAGTTTCAACCAGCCGGACACGGCGCACAGCGGATCACCCACCACCGGCAACCAGCTGAGCAGGCAGGCTTTGGCGCCAAACTGCTCCAGCCAGCGCAGCGCGCGTGGGTTAGGCGGCCGCTGGTGCTTGGCATGCTCATAGGCTTGCTCGGCGGCGTAGCCCATCCACCAACTGATGGCGCCGCCCAGGGTATTGCCCACGGTAGCCACCAGCACGGCAGGCCAAAACATGCTCGGGTCGGCCTTCACCAAGAGGAAGACCGCTGGCTCAGAGCCCAGCGGCAAAAGCGTGGCCGACACCAGCGCCACGATGAAGACGGCCGCCAGCCCGACCTGGGGCAAGGCCATGGTCACGAGCAGGCTGTGAATGGCAGATTGCAGAAATTGTTCCATGGCGTGGATTATGGGCAGGGGCCGAGCGGGCGAAGGGCTTTATACTCTTGCCTCTTTTTTGTGCAGCCAGCGCCTCCCCTGCGCCTGAGCAGCCACACCCACCTTCCGTCCGCACCCGCATGTCTTCCGCAATGCCTGGCCCGCAGCTTGGCTCCCATCGTCTTGCCAACGCCTTGTTCGTGGCGCCCATGGCTGGCGTCACTGACCGGCCGTTTCGCCAGCTGTGCCGCCGCATGGGGGCGGGCTATGCGGTGAGCGAGATGGTGACCTCGCGCAAGGACTTGTGGAACAGCCTGAAGACCTCGCGCCGCGCCAATCACGAGGGTGAGCAAGGCCCCATCGCGGTGCAGATTGCCGGCACCGATGCGCCCATGATGGCCGAGGCCGCGGCCTACAACATCGCCCGCGGCGCGCAGATCATCGACATCAATATGGGCTGCCCGGCGAAGAAGGTGTGTAGCAAATGGGCCGGCTCGGCGCTGATGCAAGACGAGCCGCTGGCCTTGCAAATCGTCAGCGCCGTGGTGGAAGCGGCGGCGCCGCATGGCGTGCCCGTGACCCTGAAGATGCGCACCGGCTGGTGTGAGAGCGAGAAGAACGCCGTCAAGCTGGCCCTGGGCGCCCAAGCCGCCGGCGTGGCCATGGTGACCGTCCACGGCCGCACCCGCGAGCAAGGCTATAAGGGTCAGGCCGAGTACGACACCATCCGCGCCGTCAAGGCCGCGCTGCAGATTCCGGTGGTGGCCAACGGCGATATCGACTCGCCCGAGAAGGCACGCGAAGTGCTCGCCCACACCGGCGCCGACGCCATCATGATTGGCCGCGCCGCCCAAGGCCGGCCCTGGATCTTCCGCGAGATCGCCCATTACCTGAGCACCGGCCAGACCCTGCCCGCCCCCACCGTGGTGGAGGCCAGCGACTGGCTGGTGGAACACCTGCAAGAACACTACACGCTCTACGGCAGCCTGACCGGCATGCGCACCGCGCGCAAGCACATCGGCTGGGCGGTGCGTGACTTGCCCGGTGGTGAAGAGTTCCGCCAGGCCATGAACCTGCTGGAAAGCTGCGAGGCGCAAATCAGCGCCCTGCGCCAATGGTTCGCCCGCATGGCGGGGGACTATGAGCGCTTGCCCTATCTTGCCAAGCCGCAAGGCGAGCCAACAATGGCAGGTTCGGACGCAGACGATGAAGAACATGCGATGACTATGAATGCAAACCAACAAAAAGAACTGAGGCCGCTGGCATGACACCGAAACCCATCGATGCCTGCGTGCGCGAAAACCTGGAGGTCTATTTCCGCGACCTCGAAGGCGAAGAACCCCATTCCATGCACGAGATGCTGATCCACCTGGTGGAGAAGCCCCTGCTCGAAGTGGTGATGCAGCACGCCGCCGGCAACCAGAGCAAGGCGGCCGAATGGCTGGGCATCAACCGCAACACCTTGCGGCGCAAGCTGACCGAGCACAAGCTGATCCCTTGAGAGGCGCTGCCGCCAAGGGCCGCCCAACCGCAAGCCGGATTTTTTGAATTCAAACTTAGCCAAGAAGTAACGCCATGTCTCAACTCACCGCTCTGATCTCCGTGTCCGACAAGACCGGCATCCTCGAATTCGCCAAAGAGCTGCACGCCCTGAACGTGCGCCTGCTGTCCACCGGCGGCACGGCCAAGCTGCTGGCTGATGCTGGCCTGCCCGTCACCGAGGTGGCTGACCACACCGGCTTCCCCGAGATGCTGGACGGCCGCGTCAAGACCCTGCATCCCAAGGTGCACGGTGGCCTGCTGGCACGCCGCGACTTCCCCGAGCACATGGCCGCCGCTGCCCAGCACGGCATCACCATGATCGACATCCTGGCCGTCAACCTCTACCCCTTTGAGGCCACCGTGGCCAAGCCCGGTTGCACGCTGGAAGACGCGATCGAGAACATCGACATCGGCGGCCCGGCCATGGTGCGCAGCGCCGCCAAGAACTGGAAAGACGTGACGGTGCTGACCGACGCGTCGCAATACGCCGGCGTGTTGGAAGAACTCAAGGCCAGCGGCAAGACCAGCGACAAGACCCGCTTCGCCGCCAGCGTGGCTGCCTTCAACCGCATCGCCCAATATGACGCGGCCATCAGCAACTACCTGAGCGCCCGCCAGGACGACGGCAGCCTGGCTGAATACCCCGGCCAGATGAACTCCACCTTCGTCAAGGTGCAAGACCTGCGCTACGGCGAGAACTCGCACCAGACCGCCGCCCTGTACCGCGACCTCTTCCCCGCCCCCGGCTCCCTGGTCACCGCCAAGCAGCTGCAAGGCAAGGAGCTCAGCTACAACAATATCGCTGACGCCGACGCCGCCTGGGAATGCGTCAAGGCCTTCGACACCCCCGCCTGCGTCATCATCAAGCACGCCAACCCCTGCGGCGTGGCGATTGGCGCAAACCCGGCCGAAGCCTATGCCAAGGCCTTGAAGACCGACCCGACCAGCGCCTTCGGCGGCATCATCGCCTTCAACCGCCCGGTGGACGCGGCCGCTGCCCAGCATGTCTCCAAGCAATTCGTTGAAGTGCTGATGGCTCCGGCCTTCAGCGATGAAGCGCGCGCCATCTTCGCCGCCAAGGTGAATGTGCGCCTGCTGGAAATCGCCCTGCCCGCCGGTGGCGCCACGCCCTTCAGCCAAGGCCGCAATGCCGTCGACAGCAAGCGCGTTGGCTCCGGCATCCTGCTGCAAACCGCCGACAACCATTTCCTGAAGGCCAGCGATCTGAAGGTGGTCACCACCAAGCAGCCCACCGCGCAAGAGCTGCAAGACCTGCTGTTCGCCTGGACCGTCGCTCAGTACGTGAAGAGCAATGCCATCGTCTTCTGCGCCGGCGGCATGACCCTGGGCGTGGGTGCCGGCCAGATGAGCCGCATCGACTCGGCCCGCATCGCCTCAATCAAGGCCGAGAACGCTGGTCTGACCCTGCAAGGTTCGGCCGTCGCCAGCGACGCCTTCTTCCCCTTCCGCGACGGCCTGGATGTGGTTGTTGATGCCGGCGCCACCAGCGTCATCCAGCCCGGTGGCTCGATGCGCGACGACGAGGTGATCGCCGCCGCCAACGAGCGCGGCATTGCCATGGTCTTCAGCGGCGTGCGCCACTTCCGTCACTGATGGCTCAGCCTGGCCACGTCAGCAGCCGGCGCCGCCACGCTGCTCGTGGCTGGGTTTCAGGCCGCCATCGGCATGAGTAAGGCTCAGCCTATAGCCTGCGTGGCCCTGCTGCGCGGCATCAATGTGGGCAAGGCCAAGCGCATCGCCATGGCGGACTTGCGCGAAATCTTGAGCGAGACCTTGGGCTTCACCGAGGTGCGCACCTTGCTCAATAGCGGCAATGCGCTGTTCACGGCCACGCCGAGCCAACTGAGTGGCGCGGCGGCGGCAATTGCGGCCGCCATCGAACAGCGCTGCGGCTTTTCAGTCGCGGTGATCGTTGTCAGCGCCAGCGAATTGCGCGAGGTGATCGCGCAGAACCCGCTGCTGGCGCGGCAGCCCGACCCCTCACAGTTGATGGTGGCCTTTCTGGCTTCAGCCCAGACCCATGCCAAGCTCCAAGCCCTGTGCCAGCAAGACTGGGGCAAGGAAGCGTTTGCCCTGGGCAAGCGCGCCGCCTATCTGCACTGCGCCAGCGGCGTGATCGATTCCCCATTGGCCAAGGCCTTTGCCCGCGCCACCGGCGAGGCCGCCACATCACGCAATTGGCACACGGTGCTGAAGCTGCAAGCCCTGTTGGCAGGCCAGGCCGAGTGAGATTTTTTGCTGCGGGTCGCGGGCCTCGGCGCGCTTTTCAATGCCCGGCCCTGCGCTCAACGCTGACTTAAGTCCCGCAGAAGGTCTGGTAATTCGCCGTGACCTCGGGCGGCGCGGGCTGGGCATAACGATCCAGCCCGGGGCGCTCGACAAAGGGCTGACTCAGCACCGCCAAGAAGTCCTCGAAAGGCTTCAGGTTCCCGTGATCGCTTGCAGCACTCAAGGCTTCTTCCACCAGGGCGTTGCGCGGAATATAGATCGGGCTGACGGCCCGCATCGCAGCAGCGCGCTGCCCCGGCGGCTGGGCGGCTTCACCAGCCAAGCGCGCCTGCCAGCGGGCCAGCCAGGCGTTCAAGGCATTGGCATCCACAAACATGGCCTGCAAGGCATTGGGTGGCAAGACCTGCCCCTGCGGCGCGGCACCCTCCGCCTGTGCGGCCACTGCTGCCAGGTGGCGCCAGGCCAAGGTGAAATCCACCGCCTGGCTGTGCAGCAGAGCCAACCAGTCCTGCGCCAATTCAAGATCACCATCCTGGGCCTCCAACAAGCCCAGCTTGGCGCGCGCGCCTTGCAACCAGTGCGCCTCATAGCGTGCCGGGAACTCGTCCAGCACTCCCATGGCCTGATCGATGGCGCGCTGCACATCGCTGCCCATCAGCGGCAGCAAGGCCTCGGCCAGGCGGGCCAGGTTCCAGCGCGCGATCTGCGGTTGATTCGAGTAGGTGTAGCGGCCCTGCCGGTCGATCGAGCTGAAGACCGCGCCGGGGTCGTAGGCCTCCATGAAGGCGCAGGGGCCGTAGTCAATCGTTTCGCCGGAGATGGTCATATTGTCGGTATTCATCACCCCGTGGATGAAGCCCAGATGCATCCAGCGCGCAATCAAGGACGCCTGCCGCTCCGCCACCGCCTGCAGCAAGCCGAGATAGGGCTCGGCGCTGCCCAGCAGCTGGGGATCGTGCCGCGCAATCACATAGTCAGCCAGGCGGCGCAGCTTGTCGATCTCACCGTGTGCGGCGAAATACTGAAACGTGCCGACCCGCACATGGCTGGCCGCCACCCGCGTCAGCACCGCACCGGGCAGCAGACCTTCACGCTGCACCTGCTCACCGGTGCTCACCGCCGCCAGCGCCCGCGTGGTGGGCACGCCCAGCGCATGCATGGCCTCGCCCACCAGGTATTCACGCAGCACCGGGCCCACGGCGGCCTTGCCGTCACCGCCGCGCGAGAACGGCGTGCACCCCGAACCCTTCAAAGCGATATCGCGCCGACGCCCCAGCACATCAATCACCTCGCCCAGCAGCAAGGCGCGGCCATCGCCCAGCTGCGGAGAGAAGCCGCCGAACTGGTGGCCCGCATAGGCTTGCGCCAGCGGCGTGGCGCCTGCCGGCACCTGCATGCCGGCAAACAGGGCCGCCAAGGTGGCGTGATCAAAGCCGTCCAGGTCCAAGCCCAACTCGGCAGCCAAGGCCTGATTGAAACGCAGCAAGCGCGGCGCCGGAACATGGCTGGCTTGCACATGGGCATACAGGCCTTCAAGCTCGCGCGCGTAGCTATTGTCGAAAGCGATGGCGGGTAGTGCGGTAGTCATAGCGTTTGGAATCAGCGGAGTTTGCCAATCATCCATCAAGCCGGCAGCCCGCGCACGCCCTCGCAGTTTCATCCTTACGCTGTCACCCTGGCGACCATTCGGCAAATAGACCGCAAACTCTAGGCAAGGGCCAACACGCTTGGCACCCGGGCAGGCAGCAGTTAGCCTCGGGTCAAACAAAAATGGAGACTGGCTTGAGCATGATGAATCGACGACGCTGGCTGCAGCTAGGCGTGGGCAGCGCGGTCTTACTGGGCCTGGCGGGCACCGGTGTGGCCCTGCTGCGCCCCGGACTGGTGGACGGCAAACTCAGCCCCGACGCGCGCGCGCTGATGCGCAAATTGGCCTTGAGCGTGCTGGACGGCCTGTGGCCCGAGAACGCGGTGCAGCGCGAGGCACGGCTTGATCAACAACTGGCCCAGGTGGAAGCCAATATCGCCGCCTTCCCGGCCGAGGTGCGGGCGCAGCTGGGTCAGGTGCTGAGCCTGCTGAGCAGCAGCGCCGGCCGCCTGGCGCTGACCGGCTTGAAAGCCGATTGGGCCGAGGCCTCGGTGGCCGAGGTGCAAGCGGTCTTGGACGGCATGCGCCTGTCCAGCCTCGATGTGCGCCAACAGATCTATCACGCCCTGCGTGACCTCCACTGCCTGGTCTTCTTCAGCGACGCCAGCAACTGGCCGCAAGTGGGCTACCCCGGACCCCGAGAATTCGCCTGAGCATGAGCCAAGAACAAAGCAATAAACCCAAGATCGCCGACCCCATCAAAGAGGGCCTGGCACGCGGCTGGAAAGTCTTCGGCACTGAGCTGGACGGCGTCTTCCGCGCGCCACCTGCGCAGCTGGACTGCGATGTGCTGATCGTCGGCAGCGGCGCCGGTGCGGGCATCACCGCCGAGCTATTGGCCAAGGCCGGCCTCAAAATCATCATCGTGGAAGAAGGCCCGCTGCGCTCCAGCAGCGACTTCCGTCAGCTCGAAGCCGAGGCCTATGGCCAGCTCTACCAAGAAGCCGGTGGCCGCAAGAACACCGAGCAGACCATGCCGATTCTGCAGGGGCGCTGCGTGGGCGGCTCCACCACGGTCAACTGGGCAGGGGCCTTCCGCACACCGGCCTCCACGCTGGAAGTCTGGGCCAGCAAATACGGCCTCAGCGATATGACGCCCGCCGCACTTGGCCCCTGGTTCGAGCAAGTGGAGCGGCGCCTGAATATCGGCGAGTGGATGGGCGAGCCCAATGCCAATAACGAGGTGCTGCGGCGCGGCGCGCTGAAGATTGGCGCCGAGCCGGTCAAGATGCATCGCAATGTGAAGGGCTGCTGGAACCTCGGCTCCTGCGGCCTGGGCTGCCCCACCAATGCCAAGCAGTCCATGCTGGTCACCACGATTCCGGCGGCGCTCGATATGGGCGCCACCTTGCTGGTGCAAACGCGCGCCCAGCGCTACGAGTTGCAGGGCGACCGGGTGGCGGCGCTGATCTGCCAGCCCATCCACCTCAATGGCGATGCCAATGGCGCGCCACTGCGCATCACGGCCAAGCATTTCGTGCTGGCCGGTGGCGCCATCAACTCGCCTGCCCTGCTGATGCGCTCGGGCGCGCCCGACCCGCATAAGCTGCTGGGCAAGCGCACCTTTTTGCACCCCACCCTGGTCAGCAGCGCCGTCATGCCCGAGGCCGTGCAGGGCTGGGCCGGCGCGCCCATGAGCATCTTCTCCGACCATTTCCTGCACCAGCACCCGGTGGACGGCCCGGTCGGCTTCAAGCTCGAAACCGCGCCGGTGCACCCCGCGTTTGCAATGACCAATCTGGGCGGCTTCGGCGCTGAGCTGGGCTCGCGCGTCAAAGCCTATCCGCACACCCATGTGGGCATCGCCCTGCTGCGAGACGGTTTCCATGCCGACTCCCCCGGCGGCACGGTCAGCCTCAAGTCCGACGGCAGCGCTGCCCTGGCCTATACCTTGAGCGACTATCTGCTCGAAGGCGCCCGCCGCGCCCACCTCAGCATGGCCGAGTTGCAGTTCGCGGCCGGCGCCAAGACCGTGCGCCCCGGCCACGAACGGGCGCAGGACTACGGCAGCTGGGCCGCCGCCAAGGCTGGCATCGCCAGCTTGGACTACAAGCCCTTCCTGACCGTGGTGGGCAGCGCCCATGTGATGGGCGGCTGCAGCCTGGCCGCCGAGGCCAGCCGCGGCGTGGTGCAGCCCGATGGCCGGCATTGGCAGCTCAAAAACCTGTCGGTGCATGACGGCTCGCTCTTCCCCACCAGCATCGGTGCCAATCCGCAGGTCACGGTCTACACCCTGGCCGCACGCCTGGCCACCGGCCTGGCGCAAAGCCTCAGCGGCAAGGCGGTGCAGCTGGCATGAATTGGGCCTGAGCTTGCGCGCCGTCAGGCCGCCGGGGCATTGACGGCGCGGGAACGCCGGGGCAACCCGGCGTTCCCAGCTAGGATGGCGGCATGTCTCTTGCCAAATTTACCGGCCATTTTCTGGCCGGCCTGGCGCGGCTGATCACCGGCGCCCAAGGCCATTGGAAGGGCTGCCCGCCAAAAGCTGAGCAGCGCATCTATTTCGCCAACCATCAAAGCCATTTCGACTGGGTGCTGATCTGGGCCGCCCTGCCCGGGGATATGCGCGCCCAGACCCGCCCCATCGCCGCGCGTGACTACTGGACCAGCAGCCCGCTCAAGACCTGGCTCACCACCGCCGTCTTCAACGCCGTTTACGTCAGCCGTACCCGGGCCACGCCGGACGATGATCCGCTGGAGCCTTTGGTCGAGGCACTGACGGCCGGGGACTCCCTGGTCATCTTCCCCGAGGGCACCCGCTCCAATCTGGGCGAGCCCCAGCCCTTCAAAGCCGGGCTGTTCCACCTGGCCGAGCAATTCCCGCAAGTCGTGCTGGTGCCAACCTGGATCGACAATGTGCAACGCGTCATGCCCAAGGGCGAAGTGGTGCCGGTGCCGATTCTGTGCACCGTGACCTTTGGCGAGCCGCTGCGCCTGGAGGCAGACGAAGACAAACGCGCCTTTCTCGACCGCGCCCGCGCCGCCGTCCTGGCGCAACGCCCCGCAGGTGAACGCCCATGATGGCCTTGCTGCAAAAGCTGGCGCCGCACCAGCAAACCGCCCTGCTCTTCGTCGCCCTGCTGGGCACCTTGCTGCTGCTGAGTTGCAGCAGCTTTTTGATGAGCTGGCGCGAAAGCGAAAGCACCGACGAGTCCGTGCTGGCCCGGCGCCGCCGCTGGCACCATGAGCTGCGCATGCTGTGGCTGGGCGCCAGCATCTTCTGGGCCGCTTGGGTCTCGGGGCCGGTGGGGGCCACGCTTTTGTTCGGCGTGCTGTCCTTTCTGGCCTTGCGGGAGTTCATCACCTTGCTGCATACGCGCCGGGGCGACCACCGCAGCCTGCTGCTGGCCTTCTTCGTGCTGCTGCCGCTGCAATACCTGGTGGTGGGCTTGCGGGAGTTCAATCTCTTCACCGTGCTGATCCCCGTCTACAGCTTTCTGGCCATTCCGGTGGTCAGCGCCCTGGCGGGTGACCCACGCAATTTTCTGGAGCGTAACGCCAAGATTCAGTGGGGCATCATGGTCTGCATCTACGGCCTCTCGCATGCCCCCGCCCTGCTGCTGCTGGACATGCCCAGCTACTCCGGCCGTGGCGCCTTCTTGCTCTTCTTCCTGGTGATCGTGGTCAGCGGTGGCCATCTGGCGGAGGATCGGGCGTCCACCTTGCTGCGGCGCCGCCCACTGGCCCGCCATGTGGACCGCGACTTCTCCATGCGCGCCTGGTGGGCCGGTGTGCTGGCGGCCGCGCTGCTGGGCGCAGCACTGTTCTGGATCACCCCCTTCAATGTCTGGCAAGCCATGCTGATGGCCGCCGCAGCGGCAGGTGCCGGCAGCTTCGGCGCCCTGGTGATGGAAGCGCTCAAACGCGATGCCGGCGTGCGCTACTGGGGCAACCGCAGCTCCATCACCGGCGCGGTAGGCCTGCTGGATCGCATCGCGGTGCTGTGCTTTTCGGCGCCGGTGTTCTTTCACTCGGTGCGTTGGTATTTCAGGTGGGCAAGTTGATGAGAATTCTTGGCATTGACCCCGGTCTACAAACCACAGGCTTTAGCTCCGGCCGGCGCTTGCGCGCCTTCACGTCCGCTTCGCGGACATGAGCCTGCGCTGAAGCCCTTCATCACGTCATCCCATTAGCTGCCTCAAGCACCATGCGCATCCTCGGTATTGACCCCGGTCTACAAACCACGGGCTTTGGCGTCATCGAAGCGGATGGTCCGCGCCTGAGCTATATCGCCAGCGGCACCATCAAGACCAGCGCCGTGGCCACTGGCGACTTGCCGGCGCGTTTGAAAATCATCTTCGACGGTGTGCGCGAGGTGACGGCACGTTATCAACCGACTTGCGCGGCGGTGGAGATCGTTTTCGTCAATGTGAACCCCCAGTCCACCTTGCTTTTGGGCCAGGCGCGTGGCGCGGCCATCACGGCCCTGGTGTCTTGCGACCTGGCGGTGTCGGAGTACACCGCCCTGCAAATGAAAAAGGCCGTGGTGGGCCACGGCCATGCGAAGAAGGAACAGGTGCAGCTGATGGTGCAGCGGCTCTTGAGCCTGCCCGGCGAGCCCGGCAAGGACGCCGCCGATGCCCTGGGCCTGGCCATCATGCACGCGCATGCCAGCGTCAGCTTTGCGGCCATGAGCCGCAGCACCACCTTGCAGCGGCGCCAGCATGCGCAGTTCAAGGGCAGCCGGACTTATTAGGAACTTATCCGGCCGCCCCTGACGCTAGCTCTGGTTTAGGCCTGGCGGCGGCGCGCCAACATGCCCACGGCCAGCAAACCGGCCAGGCTCAAGGCCCAGCTCGACGGCTCAGGCACGGCGCTGATGGCATAGCTGCCCGAGCTCTCAACGCCCGGCGTGGGCAGGTACTTCAAGTACGCGTCGCTGATATCCGCACTGCCCGAGCTCAGGGTCAGCTGCGCCGCGGGGCTTGCGTACTGGTAGCTCAGACCCAGGAACACGCCGTCCTGGAAGTCAGCGGTCGGCGCCAAGCTAGCATCGGCCAAGCCGTAGTTATGGCCCAGAAAGCTCAGGCTGAAGTCGGTCAGCGACAAGCTTTCAAAGCCTGCGCCGCTGAGTGCGGCGTCGGCATAGCTGTACTGGCCGCTGAAGCTCTGGCCCAGCAAGTGGCCGGCATCGATCACGCCATTGAAGTTGAAGCTGGCGGCTTGGGCGGCCAGGCTGGCTAGGCCCAAGGCCAGGGCGATGGTGGTTTTACGGAAAGTCATCTTGGGTTCTCCTCGAATTAGAACTTGAAGCTATTGGCTTGCACGGCCGCGCAGGCCACACCCTTAAGCGTGACGACGGGGCGCGACTTGGCGGGGCCAGCAGCGCCGTCAGGGTCGTAGCCGATCAGGGCGCCGCCAGCGGAGGCCGAGCAGGTCACAAAGCCCTGGGCCAGCGGATCGCTGCTGCTGATGCCAACACTGCGCATCAAGCCGGTGAAGACCAGCAGGTCGATTCCGGGCTTGAAGTCGGTGATGGTGTCCAGGCCATCGGCGCCGGTGTTGTAGACGAACTGGTCGTGGCCGCCGTTGCCTGTCAGGGTGTCGCGGCCCAGGCCGCCTTCGATCACATCGTCACCGGGTGTGCCCACGATCACATCATTGCCATTCGTGCCCTTGATGCTCTTGACCAGATTCAGGCCCAGCACCATGGGGTCATGGTCGGACGAACGGAAGGGCGTGGGGCTGTAGTAGGCCGGTGGGTTGAACTCGGTGTTGTAGTCGATCACCAGCGGCTCATCGGCGTTGATGTGCCAGGAGGTGGCGCCCGTGACCTTGCTCGCAATGCTGGCGGTGCCGAAGCCATGGTCCAGACGGCCGGCGAAGCCGTCGAAGACGTAGGAGTAGTCGGCGGGCTCGAATAGGCCCACCAGGTCCACGATCTGGCCGTCTTGCGTCAGCGTGTGGATCGGGTCTTCCTGCGCATAGGAGTTGAAGTCACCCAGCAGCACCAGGTCTTGCGTGCCGGCCGTGGTCTTTACCTGGTTGATGAAGTTCTGCAACTGCAGCGCCTGTTCGATCCGCTGCGCGTTGTAGCAGCCCTGCAGATCGCCCTGATCGGCATTGACGCCGCTGGCGCCCGAGCAGCTCTTGGACTTGAAGTGGTTCACCACCACCGCAAAGCGCTCGCCATTGGGGGCCTGGAAGCCTTGGGCAAAGGTGGGTCGGTTGTTGATGGGGTTGTTGTCGGAGATCGAGGCACCCACCAGCTTGAGCGTGGCGGGCTTGTAGATCATGGCCACGCGGATGGCATCGTCACCCGTGCCTTGTGCCGGCAGCGGCGCTGCGGCGTAAGTGCCCGCACCCATCTTGGCGTTGAGCGCGCTCACCAGGGTTTGCAAAGCCACATCGCCGTTGTTCTGGATCTCCATCAGACCCACCACATCGGCGTTGAGCGTGCTCAGCTCGGCCACGGTCTTGGCGATCTGACGCTGGAACTCGTTCAGATTGTCCGCACCACGGCAGTTGGCGCTCGACACCGCGCCGCCCAAGGCGCAACCCTGGCCGCTGCCACCGGCAGCCGTTTGGCCGTTGGTGAAGGTGGTGAAGAAGTTCAGGACATTGGCACTGGCCACACGCACATTGCCGCCCACGGTGGGTGCCGTCAGAGGACGCGGGTTGCTGCGTGCGAAGACCGGGGCCACGGTGGGCTGCAGACGGTACATCGAAGCGCCGGTGACGCTGGCCGTGGCCGGGCCAAAGTCGATCACACCGGTCAGCGATTCGGCGGTGTCGCCGGCACGGATCGTGTTGTCCTGGCCCATATACGGGACCACGGCAGGGTTCTGAGCCGAGCTGTTGTCGTCCAAGATGATGGCGCGGGCCAGGTTGGCGCTGGCCAGGTTTTGCGCGTCCACACCGGGGCGCATCACATTGGTGGGCTGCAGCATGCGACCACCGGCGGCCAGGGTCAGCTGACCGAAGCGGCCCAGGAAATAGTTCTGCTGCACGGTGATGGGGCCGGTCAGCGTGACCAGCATGCCTTCATAGGCTTCCAGGCCGCCGGGCGCCAGCGTCGTCAGGTCCACCGCGGTGGGCGTGATGGCATTGCCGGTGCTCAAGGTGCTCAGGCCGCTGATGTTCTTCAGCTGGGTGATAGTGCCCTGGCCGGCGGTGAACTCGGCGACCTGGCCGCTCAGCGAGACTTCCGCGCCAACAGCGACGGTAGGCGTCGTGGCGGTGTAGACAAAGATGCCATCCGAGGTGCTGGCATCGCCATCACCCAGGGGGTCTTGCAGGTAGAAGCCGGTGGCCACCACATGGGTGACGATGCCGCGTGTGCTGACGGTCTGGCCGACCAGCGGGCTGCTGGCGCCGCTGCCTTGGATGTTGTAGATCGGGGTCAGGCCCGCCACTGCCAGATTGAAGCTGCACGACGCCTGCTGGCCATCGTTATTGCTCCACTGCAGGCTCAGGGGATAAGTGCCCACCGGCACCGCGCCGCTCACATTGACCGCCTGCGTGGCCACGCCACCGGCTGCGGCCGCCGCAGTGAAGCTGCCCAGGGTCACGCCGCTCGGCCAGTTGCCGCTGATTTGGGCGCTGTTGACGCGGCTGTCGGCGTCGGTCGCGCTGAGCAAGAAATTGCCAGCCACGCCTGCGGCGCTGGAAGCATCCGGGCAACTGGCGATGATGGGTTGAGCGACAGAACCGCCGCCGCAAACGTTTGCAGGGGTCGCCGAATTGCGCAAGGTCGGGGTGCCGAGGCTGAAGTCAGCGGCGTTGTTATCGCTGTCGGTGCAACCATTGTTCTTGCGCAGGGCCGAGGTCGTGCTGTTCAGAACCGGTGTGGCCGTGCCTTCAAAGCCATTGCTGCTGCCGTAGCCGACCAGGTCAACCAAGGCGCCGCCGCTGGGATTGGCACCGTTCAATGCGGTGGTGTTGCTGACCAAGGCCACTTTGCCGCTGGCAGCCGCCATGGTGAGGGTGCCGGTGCCGTCTTGGGTGGTGATGTCAGCGCCCAGAGCGCCTGTGCCGCTGTTTTGGCGGATCAAGAGATAGCGGCCAGGTGCCAGCACCGGATTGGCCAGATTGTTCAGGGCCGAGACGCTCCAGTTGCCAGTGCCGGTGGCGCTGCCGTATTGCAGCGAATAACCCGTCAGATTGACGGGGGCAGAGCCGGCATTGAACAGCTCAACGTAATCGTATTTGAACGAAGGCGAACCAGAAGTGGCCGCGCCGCCGCCGTAGACCTGGCTGATCACCACGCCAGAAGTAGACGCCAGCACCAGCGGTGCGGCGAACACAGCCGCCAGCAAGGCGGCAAGGGGTTTGAGTTTCATGGAGTTTGCTTCGTCAAGAAGATAGCGAGGGCCCGGACCCGTCGGCGGCGCCAGCAAAGCTGACGCAGCACCTGCACGCCCGGCGTTTGCGCCCGATCCTGCCAGGCACTGCGGCGGATACTAGCGCCCGAATATGACGCCCGATGACATATTCGGCCCTCGGTTTAAGGGGCCGGGTTCCCCCGTATCCGCGCCCTGTCTCAGACCCCGGTCACCACCGATGCGCCGGCCCGCCAGGGCTCACACCTAGAATCTGCCACCCACCCTTAGCCACCTCACCACCGTCCCCACCCGGACCGCCCGCCGATGACCCTGACCCAAATGCTGGCCGGCTTTGTGCGCCGCCACTGGCGCGCCTATGCGGCATCGGCCCTGATGCTGCTGAGCATTGCCGTGTTAACCACCTGGATCCCGCGCCAGGTCGGCCATGTGGTGGACGGCATGGTGGCGGGCACGCTGCGGGGTCAGGTCTTGCTGACCCAGCTGGGCTTGTTGATCGGCGCCGGGGCGCTGATCTATTTGCTGCGGGTGGGCTGGCGCTTGGCCCTGTTCGCCGCCGCCTATCGGCTGGGCCAGCAGCTGCGCACCCAACTCTACGCCCGCCTGACTTTGCAAGGCCCGGGCTTCTTCCAGGCCAAGCGCACCGGCGACTTGATGGCCCTGGCCACCAACGATGTGGACGCCGTCGAGATGGCCGCGGGCGAGGCCTTGCTGGCGGCGTTTGATGGTTCGCTGACCTTGATCCTGGTGCTCTTGATGATGACCCTGGGCGTGGACTGGCGCCTCGGTCTGGCCGCCTTGCTGCCCTTCCCCTTCATGGCCCTGGCCTTTTGGCGTATTTCAGACCATGTGCATTTGGCCTGGCAGAGTTCGCTGGCGCGCTTCTCGCTGCTGAACCAGCATGTGCAAGAAGGCCTGGCCAGCGTGCGCACCCTGCGCGCCCTGGGCCTGACCCGCCACAACGGCCAGCAGTTCCACACCTTAGCCGCCAGCGCTGCCGAGTCCAGCTACCAGGCGCAGAAATGGGAGGCCGCTTACGAGCCGGCCGTCGGCATGACGCTGAGTGCGGCCACCGTGATCGCCCTGGGCCTGGGCGGCCTGCTGGTGGCCCGGCAAGAGCTGAGCATCGGCCAGCTGACCTCCTTCACCATGTATCTGGGCCAGCTGATCTGGCCGATGTTTGCGGCCGGTTGGGTGCTGTCGCTGCTGGAACGCGGTCGTGCCGCCTGGGACCGCCTGCAGCCGGTGCTGGATGCGCCGCTGAGCCTCAGCGATGAAGGCCAAGCCAGCATGCCCAAGAACGCGCAAATCGACTTCGAAGCCATCAGCTTCAGCTACCCCGAGGCCGGCCGCCAAGCCCTGCACGAGGTGAGCCTGCGCCTGGCGCCCGGCAGCACCCTGGGCCTGGTGGGGCCGACCGGTGCGGGCAAATCGACCTTGCTGGGCTTGCTGCTGCGCCAGTACGAACCCAGCAGCGGGCGCATCACGGTCAGCGGCTCCGACTCAGTCGCCAGCTTGGCCCTGCCCGAGCTGCGCCTGCAAAGCCTGCGCGAAAGCATCGCCTGGGTGCCGCAAGAGCCGTTTCTGTTCTCGGCCAGCATTGCCGACAATATCGCCCTGGCCAAGCCCACGGCCAGCCGGGCCGAGATCGAAGCGGCCGCTCGCCAAGCCGCCGTGCACGAGGACATCACCCGCCTGCCCCGCGGCTACGACACCGAGGTGGGCGAGCGCGGCGTGGCCCTTTCCGGCGGCCAGCGCCAGCGGGTGGCGATTGCGCGGGCCTTGCTGGCCGCAGCACCCATCCTCTTGCTGGACGATGCCTTGTCGGCCGTGGACACCGGTACCGAGTCGCAAATCCTCACCCATCTGCGCGAGCTGCGCGAGGCGCGGCCCGAGTGCAGCGTCATCATCAACAGCCACCGCCTCAGCGCCGTGATGGACGCCGACCAAATCGCCGTGCTGCGCGATGGCCGCATCACCGAACTCGGCAGCCATGCCGAGCTGCTGGCGCGTGCCGGCTGGTACGCGACGCAATGGCGCTATCAACAACTGGAGGCCAGCCTTGCGTGAGCCGGAAACCGTGACCAAAAAAGATGAGCGCCCCTGGGCCTCGGTGGGCTTGCTGCTGGAATCCGCCGCACCGGAAAAAGCCGAGCTGTGGCGCGGCGTGATCTGGCTGCTGGTGGCCGCCGGCCTGGAGGCGCTCACGCCCATTTTGGGCAAGCGCTTCATCGACCTGCACCTGCTGCCGCGTCAGTTTGACCTGCAGGCCATGGGCTTGCTGCTGGCCACACTGCTGGCCTGCGGCTGGGCCGCCAGCTGGATCCGTTATGCCCAGCTCAGCCGCATGGCCGGCGTGGCGCAGCGCTCGGTGCTGCGCCTGCGCGAGCGGGTCTACGCCCATGTGCTGGCCTTGCCGATGGCGTTCTTTGACCGCGCCATCACCGGACAGTTGGTCAGCCGCGTCACCAACGACAGCGAGGCGGTCAACACCTTGTACCGCCAGGTGCTTTACGTGATGCTGGACTCCAGCATCGTGGTGCTGGGCTCACTCGTGGCCATGGCCTGGCTGGACTGGCAGCTGATGCTGATCGTGGCCATGTTGATTCCGGCCATGGTGGTCATCATCTTGCTGTACCAGCGCCTCAGCGCCCCAGCCGTGGCGCGCGCCCGCCAATTGCGCAGCGAGATCAATGCGCAGATGGCCGAGAGCATGGCCGGCATGGCCATGTTGCAGGCGGCCGGTGCGGCAGCCCGCTTTGGCCAGCGCTTCGAGCACACCAATGGCGCGCATTGGTCCGCCCGCATTGACGAGTTGCGGGCCAATGCCTGGCTGCTGCGCCCGGCGCTGGACTTGCTCAATGTGCTGCTGCTGGTAACGGTGATTTACGGCTTCGGCCGGCGTGAGCTGTCGGGTCTGGAAGTGGGCTTGCTCTACGCCTTCCTGAGCTATATCGCCCGCGTGGTGGAGCCGCTGATTCAGATCACCATGCAGTTCGGGCAGTTGCAGCAGTCCATGGTGGCAGCCTCAAGGGTGCGCAGCTTGCTGCAGGAAAGCGCGGCCGTGCCGGTCACGACTGCCGGCCAAGACATCACAAAGGGCCAGATCGATATCGAGCAGCTGAGCTTTGGCTACACGCCCGAGCGGCCGGTGCTGCATGGGCTGAATCTGCATATTCCGGCCGGCTCATTTGTGGGCATCGTCGGCCACACGGGCAGCGGCAAGTCCACGCTTTTGTCTCTGCTCTTGCGCTTTTATGCCGCTCAGCAGGGACGCATCAGCATCGACGGCCAGGCGCTCTCCGGCATCCCGGACGAGGCCTTCCGCGCCGCCGTGGGCCTGGTGCCGCAAGAGCCCTATTTGGTGGCCGCATCGGCACGCGAGAACATCAGCATGGGCCGCGACATCAGCGAGGAACAGCTGCGCGCCGCCGCCCGCGCCGCCCGCATCGACGAGTTCTTGAGCGCCTTGCCGCAGGGCTACGACACCTTGCTGGGCGAAGGCGGCGCGCGCGTGTCGACCGGCCAGAAGCAGCTGATCGCCATGGCACGCGCCCTGGCCGGTGCGCCCAAGATCTTGTTCCTGGATGAAGCCACGTCCAACATCGACAGCGCCACCGAGCAAGTCGTGGGCGAGGCGCTGAGCGCGCTGCGTGGCCAAGTCACCCTGCTGGCCATCGCCCACCGCCTGTCCACCATCCGCGCGGCGGATCAGATCATTGTGCTCAACCACGGCCAGCTGGCCGAGCGCGGCACGCATGAGGAATTGATGGCGATACCTGGCGGCATCTACCAACGCCTGGTGCAGTTGCAAGCGCTGGAGGAACCGTCTGCGCTTGAGGCTTGCGCTTAATCAGTTGGTGACAGCCTTGCCGCTGGTATCGCGGCAAGTCCTTCGGCAGCCGAGCCAAGCCTTCTGGCTTGGCTGTGCAGCCTCAGAGCTACTCGCTCGCTTCGCTCGCTCGGGCGGTCTGTCACACAAGATTAAAGAATCAAGGCCAGGCGCTCCAGAATCAGCACGGCGAAAAAGCCCAGCCCGGCCAGCACGGTCCATTTGACAATCAGCAGGCCGCGCTGGCGCCACAGCACTTGCCCGGTGCCGATGTAAAGCGCGAAAGACACCACGCCCGCGAACAGCAGCAGGCCGACTACCAAGCGGAAGAGCATCATGTGGCGTGATTACCAGGCAGGTGCCAGCTTGGCGAAGCCGGCGGGGGCATCGGCTTCATTCTCGAAGCTGACGATTTCATAGGCCGACTCATCGGCCAGCAAGGCGCGCAGCAGCTTGTTGTTCAGCGCATGGCCACCTTTGAAGGAGGTGTAGGCCGCCAGCAGCGGATAGCCCACCACCTGCATATCGCCGATGGCATCGAGGATCTTGTGCTTGACGAACTCATCGTCGTAGCGCAGGCCCTCGGCGTTGAGCACCTTGTAGTCATCCACCACGATGGCGTTGTCCATCGAGCCGCCCAGAGTCAGGCCGCGGGAGCGCATCAGTTCGATATCGCTGGTCATGCCGAAGGTGCGGGCGCGGGCGATCTCGCGCTTGTACTGGCCCGAGCCCATGTCGAACACATACTGCTGCCCGGTGGCAGAGACGGCCGGATTGTCAAACTCGATCTCGAAGCTGAGCGTGTAGCCGTGATGCGGGCTCAGGCGCGCCCACATCAGGCGCTTGCCTTCGCCCTGGCGCACTTCCACCGTCTTCTTGACGCGCAGAAACTTCTTGGCCGCGTTCTGCTGCTCGATGCCGGCGCTTTGCAGAAGGTAGACAAAGCTGGCGGCCGAGCCGTCAAGAATGGGCACTTCGTCGGCATTGATGTCGACGATGAGGTTGTCCAGGCCTAAGCCCGCGCAAGCCGACAACAGATGCTCGATGGTCTGCACCTTGGGCCCACCGGGGTCGCCGCCGGGGCTGACGGTGGTGGCCATGCGGGTATCGCAAACGGTCTCGGTGCGCACCGGAATGTCCACCGGCGTATTCAGATCCACGCGGCGAAACACGATGCCGGTGTCCGGCGCGGCCGGGCGCAGGGTCAGTTCAACCCTTTGTCCGCTGTGAATGCCCACGCCCACGGCGCGGGTCAAGGACTTGAGCGTTCTTTGTTGCAGCATGGCTCGATTGTCGGTGATTACCCTTGAACCTGCTGGCCCAAGGGCTCTGAGCCGGGCTCATCGCGCACGACCGGCAGGCGCAGGCTCAGGCGGGTGCCCTGGCCGGGGCTGGAATCGACACGCAGCTTGCCGCCCAGGCGCTGAGCACGCCGCTGTTGGCTCTTCAGGCCGCGGCCGCGTTGGGCAGTGGCGAGGTCAAAGCCATCGCCATCATCCTCGACGCGGATCTCCACCTGCCCGCCTTGGTGCCGGGTCACCAGCCGCACCCGGCTGGCATTGGCATGCTTGAGCACATTGGTCAGCGCTTCTTGCATCAGACGCAAGACGTGCAAGGCATCGGGCGGCTCCAACCAGTCCAGCATGGGCAGGTCCTGCACATCCCATTCCAGCGTGAGCCCGCCGGTTTGCAAGCGCTTGCCCAGGCGGTAACGCATGGTGGCCAGCAGCGACACCAGGTCGTGGCCGATGGGCTCCAGCGAGTCGATCACCAAACGCAAATCGTCCACGCATTCACGCAAGACCTCGACCACGCGGTCCTGCTCCATGCTGCCCTGCTCCACCGCCACCATGGCGGAAAGCAAGGAAGAGCCCAGGCCATCGTGCATGTCTTGCATCAGGCGCTGGCGCTCCAGCAGCAAGGCCTGCTGGCGCTCGGCCTCGCGTAATTTGTCGTGCTGCAGTTGCAGCTCCCGGCTTTGCGCGTCCAGACGCTGGGCCAGGTTTTCGTTCAGCAGCGCCACCTCGTACACCGCGCCGACGTAACGGTTCTGCACCGCAAACAAAAAGCTGGCCACGATCATCAGGGTGGCAAAAGGCATCAGATAGAGATGCTCATGCCAAGCCCAGCCGGCCAAAACCACCAGATCGTGCAAGCCCAGAACCAGACTCAGCACCAGGCTCAGGGCGATCAGGCGCAGGCCGTAGCGGCGTTCCTTGAAGGCCACCACACCGACGAAAACCGTGCAGACCCCGCCCACCAGTGCATTGACGGCATGCTGGGCGACCAGGCCATCAAACAAATGACTCCACAAGGGCAAGGTGGCCACGCTGCTGAGCAGCACAAACACGCCCAAGGCCCCTTCGAAACGCGGGTAGCGGCGCCGGCAAAAGCGCATGACGAACAAGAAGGTCAGCACCATCACCCAAGCCATCGCGGCATGCGTCAGCCACCAGAACCACTCCAGGGCCAGGCGGTTGCGTGGCAGATCGATGTGGTAGTGCAGATTGCGCAAAAGCCAGCCCACCGAGGCCAGAGCAAAGAGCAAATAGGCCGGCTCGTCGCGGCGCTTGATCCACAGCGAGATGGCAAACAGGCCCAGCACCACCAGGGTCAAGCCTGTCGCCTGCGGCACGCCGATCTGCAGGGCCCAGCGGCGCTGATAACGCGGCTCAAGATCTTCACGCGGCCCCATCCACGCGGAGGACACCGAATAGAAACTGTCCTCCAGCACCGGCACGGCCAGCACCACTTCCAGGGTTTGCGCCTTGTTCAACTCGGTCAGTGCGGCCGGAAAGGCCACCCACAGCGGGCGTACCCATTGCTCACGCGCGCCGGACTGGTTATCAAACACCGGGCGCCAGCCTTCGTCGGTATGCACCAGCACCGCCGCGGCCTTGGCGCGCAGGCGCGGCATATAGAGCGCCACGCTGGTCGGCCACAGGCCTTGCGCGGGCTCGTAGCGGAAGCGATACCAGCGCATCTGGTACTGCCTGTCCTCGCCATAGCGGACGGCCACCTCACGATTGCGCACATCGGGCAATTGCACCGGCTTCCAGGTGGCCGGATCGGCGGGTGGCTGCAAATCCGCGGGCAAGCTGCCCGGGCTGCCATCCATGGCCCGCAGCGCCGCCCACCATTCGTTCAAATCGTCTTTCGACCAGCGGCTCACCGCCAGCTCCGCTTGCACGATTTGATGCTCGGCCGGCTGGCTTGGCAGCGGGGGCTTGAGCCCAAGCTGCGCATGCGCGCTCGCCAGCCCCAAGAGCAAGCCTAGGCATATGCCGACCATGCGGCGCAGCAGCGCCGCCGGCGTCCAACTCGACCGCATTGGCTTCAAGGCAAATTCGAAGGATTCAGGCATTCAAGGTTTACCGCAAGCCGATTGGGCAATACGCCCACTCACCCCTCTCGGATGGGCGCAAGCATGCCACAGCCACAAGTCACGCCAACGCAAGCCTGGAGCTTGCAGCCCCCTCAAACAGGCGTGGCGCCAAATGCAAAACCCGGCGACGTGAGCAACTCACGACACCGGGCTCATGCTTGATGCGACCAGCCGCGAAGCCGGGCGCATAGCGGCAGATCAGTCAGCTTGCTTGCGCAAAAAGGCCGGGATCTCGATCTCGTCCATGCCATTGGACGACAGCGCTTCCACCTTGGCAGCGGCCGTGCGGCCATGGCGCCAAACGCTGGGCACGCTCATGCCCGCGAAGTCATTGCCGCCACCCAGAGCCGGCGAATGGCTGATGCCACCTTGGCCAGGCGCGGCTGCTGCCATGTTCACGGCTTGCGTCAGCACCGGCATATTGTCGGTACCGGTGCGCAGCTGCACTTGCTGTTGCACCACTTGCAGCGGCGCGGCTTGACGAGCGCGTTGCGAAGACAGGCCGGTAGCGATCACGGTCACGCGCAGCGCGTCACCCAGGCTTTCGTCATAGGCCGTGCCGTAGATGATGTGGGCTTCTTCGGAGGCGTAACGCTTGATGGCGTTCATGGCGTTGCGCGATTCGCTCAGCTTGAAATTGCCCTTGGCAGCAGCGATCAGCACCAGCACGCCGCGCGCGCCGGACAGATCGATACCTTCCAGCAGCGGGCAAGCCACGGCAGCTTCGGCGGCTTTGGCGGCGCGGTCCGGGCCGCTGGCTTGCGCCGTGCCCATCATGGCCTTGCCGGGTTCGCTCATCACGGTCTTGACGTCTTCGAAGTCGACGTTCACCAGACCAGGGATGTGGATGATGTCGGAGATACCGCCCACGGCGTTCTTCAACACATCGTTGGCATGCGCAAACGCCTGGTCCTGCGTGACATCGTCACCCAGCACGTCCAGCAGCTTGTCGTTCAGCACCACGATCAGCGAATCGACATTGGCTTCCAGCTCGGCCAGGCCCGCATCGGCGGCCTTGGCACGGCGGTTGCCTTCAAATTCGAAAGGCTTGGTCACCACACCGACGGTGAGGATGCCCATTTCCTTGGCCACGCGAGCGATCACGGGAGCCGCACCAGTGCCGGTGCCGCCGCCCATGCCGGCGGTGATGAAGAGCATATTGGCGCCTTGAATGGCGTCGCGAATACGCGCTTCGGCTTCGACCGCAGCGGCCTGACCCATCTCGGGTTTGGCGCCAGCGCCCAGGCCGGAGGTGCCCAACTGCAGCAGCTGGTCAGCCTTCGAGCGATTGAGCGCTTGGGCATCGGTATTGGCGCAGATGAATTCCACCCCTTGCACGCCCTGAGCAATCATGTGCTCAACCGCGTTGCCACCGCCACCACCAACCCCGATCACCTTGATTTGGGTGCCTTGGTCAAACTCTTCAATCATTTCGATCGCCATAAATACCTCCTATGCCAATTGTGCCGTTACTACTCATGAAAAACCACCGGGATGACCCTCTTTTTTCATGCCCTGCCGCTGAATTCCGACAGTTAAATCTGCAAAAACGCTGTTCAGACCAAACTCTGGCCTCTAGGGTCAGAAATTACCCAAGAACCAATCCTTCGCACGCCCAAAAGCGGTCTTCATGGAACCCGCTTGTTGCGCCGCTTTCAAACCCCGGGTGCGCGACATACGGCCCTCCTCCAACAAGCCCATCACAGTTGCAGAGCGTGGGTTGGAAACCATGTCAAACAAGGCGCCGCTATAGGTCGGATTGCCGCGGCGCACCGGTTTGAGGAATATGTCTTCGGCCAACTCAATCATGCCGGGCATGACCGAAGAACCACCGGTCAGGACAATGCCGGAGGACAGCAATTCCTCGTAGCCGCTTTCGCGAATGACTTGCTGCACCAGCGAAAATATTTCCTCGACGCGCGGCTCAATCACGCCCGCCAAAGCTTGTTTGGACAACATGCGCGGCGCGCGGTCCCCTAAACCGGGGACTTCCACTTGGTCGGCCGGATCCGCGAGTAATTGTTTGGCCACACCATGCTCGACCTTGATTTCCTCGGCATCTTTGGTGGGCGTGCGCAAGGCCATCGCAATATCGCTGGTAATCAAATCACCGGCGATTGGTATTACAGCGGTATGGCGAATGGAACCGCCGGTGAATATCGCCACATCGGTGGTGCCGGCGCCAATATCCACGATGGCCACGCCCAGGTCCCGCTCGTCCGACGTGAGGGCGGCATGGCTGGAGGCGCTGGGATTCAAAACCAGCTGATCCACTTCCAAACCACAGCGGCGCACACATTTGACGATGTTTTCGGCTGCACTTTGGGCGCCGGTCACAATATGAACCTTGACTTCCAGCCGGCCACCGCTCATGCCGATGGGTTCTTTGACCTCATGGCCGTCGATGACAAATTCCTGCGGTTCGACCAAAAGCAGGCGCTGGTCATTGGGAATATTGATGGCTTTGGCGGTTTCAACCACCCGCGCCACATCGACCGGCGTGACCTCCTTGTCACGCACAATCACCATGCCGGTGGAGTTTTGGCCCCGAATATGGCTGCCGGTAATGCCGGTGTAAACGCGGGAGATTTTGCAGTCGGCCATCATTTCGGCCTCTTTCAAGGCCTGCTGGATGGATTGCACGGTGGCGTCGATATTCACCACCACGCCGCGCTTCAGGCCGTGCGAGGTCGCGACGCCCAATCCGGCGATGCGCAATTCGCCATTACCCAGCACCTCGGCCACCACCGCCATGATTTTGGCGGTGCCGATATCCAGGCCGACGACCAAATCCTTGTATTCCTTGGCCATTATTTCTTTTCCTTAGAGTTTCTTCTTAAGCAGCACGGTGAGGTCAACGGGGCTTTTTGCCGCCTTTGGGCGGCACTTGGGTGGTGGCAATGCCGCGCAGGCGAACGGCAAAACCATCGGCATGACGTAAATCTGCGGACAAAACCGGCGCCTGATAGCGCGAAGTGATTTGGGTGATGGCGTGCACATATTGCTCAAAACGCGCCAGCACTTCAGCTTCCGTGCCGCGGCCGAGTTCCAGCACCGCCCCTTTTTCCATCGTCAGGCGCCACGAACCGCGGCCGGACAAATCCAGGCGTTCCGGCCACTCATCCAGC
The DNA here is from genome assembly GCF_945956965.1 of uncultured Roseateles sp. Classification (GTDB taxonomy): domain Bacteria; phylum Pseudomonadota; class Gammaproteobacteria; order Burkholderiales; family Burkholderiaceae_C; genus Paucibacter_A. Next base: position 38,781 of record NZ_CAMFJS010000012.1, on the reverse strand, counting down.
AAAGCCGAGCGGCTGCGCAGCTGCTGCCACATATGCAGCATGGCGGGCGCGCTGCCCTTGGGGCCAGCCAAAACCGGCAGTTCTTCGTCTTCCACATCGCCCAGATTGGCCTGGAAGACTTCGCCATAGCTGTTCACCAGGCTGCGGTCCACGCTCGCATCGCCATGCGCCACCGCGCCTTCGGCCTCCCAGTAGGCGGCCGGCTTGTGTTCTTCCAGCTTGACGCGCAGGCGATTGGGCCAGACGCGCTGCACCACCGCGGTGCGCACCCAGGGCACGGCTTCGAAGGCCTCGCGGCCCTGCGGCAAGCTCATGCTCAAAAAGCTGCCCGTGAGTTGGGGCAAGGCATTGGCGCGCAAAGTGGCCGCGCTATTGCGCAGCACATCGCCCTCGACCTGGATGGCGCGAATCGAAAAAACCGGCAGCCGCGTCACCCAGCGCAAGCTCAGCCAGGCAGCCCCCACCACCAGGGCCGCCAAAAGCAGGGCCGTGACGGCCTGCATCAGACGGATGTCTGGCGGCAGTTGGGCGGGCAGCTTGTCGGCGCGCATGGTTCAGCTCTGGCTTCGATCAGGCCTTAGGGGCGGACACATGATCCAGGCGCGCTTGCGACAAGAGCCACAAGCACAGCTGGGGGTAAGAAATGCCGGCGGCTTTGGCCGAGACGGGCACCAGGGAATGCGAGGTCATGCCCGGCGCGGTGTTCATTTCCAGCAGGAAAGGTTTGCCATCGCTCTTGCGCAGCATCAGGTCCGCGCGACCCCAGCCGCGGCAACCCAGCGAGCGGTAGGCCGCCAGCACCAGGGCCTGAATCTCCTGCTCTTGGGCCGGGCTCAGCGAGCCGACCACATAGCGGGTGGTGTCGGTGAAATATTTGTTTTGGTAGTTGTAGTCGCCGTGGTCGGCTTCGATGCGCACGGTGGGGAGGGCAAACGCCGTCTCGCCCTCGCCCAGCACCGGGCAGGTCAGCTCAGGGCCATCGATGAATTCCTCGCAGAGGATTTCATCGTCGTAGCGCGCAGCCAGATTGACGGCATCCAGCATTTGCGAATAACCCTCGACCTTGCTCGCGCCAATGCTGGAGCCTTCATGCGGCGGCTTCACAAACACCGGCAGACCGAGTTCATCGGGAATCGCCATGCAGCGCTCGCGCGAGATCTCGCTGCGCTTGAGCTTGAGGTAGCGCGGCGTGTTCAGGCCGTCGGCCAGCCACAGGCGTTTGGTGGTGATCTTGTCCATGGCCATGGCCGAGGCCATCACGCCCGAACCGGTGTAGGGAATGCCCAGCAATTCCAACGCGCCTTGCACGCTGCCGTCTTCACCGCCACGGCCATGCAAGGCGATGAAGCAGCGCTCAAAGCCTTCATGCTTCAGCTCGCTCAGCTCACGCTCGGCCGGGTCGAAGGGATGAGCGTCCACACCGGCTTCGCGCAAAGCCGCCAACACGCCGGGGCCGGACATGGTCAGCGAAACCTCACGTTCGGCCGAGGTGCCACCCATCAGCACCGCCACTTTGCCCAGGGACTGGGGGTCAATATTCAGATCGAGCTTCATGCCAGCAGGCCCCCTGCTTTCCTAGTCAACAACAATTCCACCGTGGCGGCGGGCACGGCGCCAATCGAGCCTGCCCCCATCACGATCACCACGTCACCCGCGCGCGACGCTTGCGCAATGGCCTGCGGCATCTCCGCCACCTCGTCCACAAACAGCGGCTCCAACTTGCCCGCCACGCGCAAGGCGCGCGCCAAGGCACGGCCGTCGGCTGCGACGATGGGGGCCTCACCGGCCGAATACACCTCGGTCAGCAGCACCGCATCGGCCTGCGACATGACCTTGACGAAGTCCTCGAAGCAGTCACGCGTGCGGGTGTAGCGGTGCGGCTGGAAGGCCAGAACCAGACGGCGGCCGGGGAAGGCGCCGCGCGCAGCGGCAATCACCGCCGCCATTTCCACCGGGTGGTGGCCGTAGTCATCGATCAGGGTGAACTGGCCGTCGCCCTGCGCGGCGGGCAAGTCACCGTAGCGCTGGAAGCGCCGGCCCACGCCGCCGAACTTGGCCAGCGCGGCCACGATGGGCTCGTCCGGCAATTCCAGCTCGGTCGCCACCGCGATGGCAGCCAGTGCATTCAAGACGTTGTGCATACCGGCCAGATTCAGTGTCACTTCCAAATCAGGCAAGGTCTGACCCTGGCTGAATTGACGCTGCACCGTGAAGCGCATCTGGCCGCCGGCCAGGGCCTGCACATCCACCGCGCGCACCTGATTGCCTTCGGCAAAGCCGTAGCTGATCACGGGGCGCGAGAGCAGGGGCATGATGGAGCGCACGCCCGCATCGTCGCCGCACAGAATCGCCGCTCCGTAGAAAGGCATGCGGTGCAGGAACTCCACAAAGGCCGCCTTCAGCTTGGCGAAGTCGTGGCCATAGGTTTCCATATGGTCGGCGTCGATATTGGTGACGACGGCCAACATGGGCAGGAGGTTCAGGAAGGACGCGTCGGACTCATCCGCCTCCACGACGATGTACTCGCCCGAACCCAGGCGCGAATTGGCACCTGCGCTCATCAGCTTGCCGCCGATCACAAAGGTAGGGTCCACACCGGCTTCGCCCAGAACCGCCGTGACCAGCGAGGTCGTGGTGGTCTTGCCATGCGTGCCGGCAATCGCAATGCCCTTCTTCAAGCGCATCAGCTCAGCCAGCATGACGGCGCGCTGCACCACCGGAATCTGCTGGGCGCGGGCCGCGATGACTTCGGGGTTGTCGGACCTGACCGCCGTCGAGGTGACCAGCACCTGAGCGCCCGCGATGTGCGCGGCCGCATGGCCGATATGGATTTGCAGGCCCAGGCTGGCCAAGCGCTGCGCGGTGGCGCTATCGCTTTGGTCGGAGCCCGAGACGGTGTAGCCCAGGTTGTGCAGGATCTCGGCGATGCCGCTCATGCCGGCGCCGCCGACGCCGACAAAATGGATGTGCTGAATGGCGTGCTTCATGTCTGGCTCACCAGGGCTTCGATTTCATCGGCCACGCGGCTGGCCGCACGCGGGCGCGCCAGCTGACGCGCGCGCTGCGCCATTTGCAGCAAGGACGCGCGGTCCTGGCTCTTCAGAATTTCAAACAAGCTTTGCGGGTTCATGTCTTCCTGCGGCATATGGATGGCCGCCGCGTGTTGGGCCATGAATTGGGCGTTGTCACGCTGATGCGAAGTGGTGCTGACCACCAAAGGCACCAAGACGCTGGGCAGGCCGGCGGCACACAGCTCGCTGACCGTCACCGCGCCGGCGCGGCAGATGATCAGGTCCGCTGCCGCCAATTGCGCGGCCATATTGTCAATGAAGGGCAACAGCTCAAAGCCGGTTTCCAGGCCTGCGGCGCGATAAGCCTGCTGCACTGCAGCCAGATTGGCTTGGCCGGTTTGATGCACGACTTGAGGCCGCTCGGCCTCGGGCCAAAGCGCCAGAGCCTTGGGCACGGCTTCGTTGATGGCGCGCGCGCCCAGCGAACCGCCCACCACCAAAATCTTCAAGCGGCCTTGGCGGCCAGCGAAGCGCTGCTCAGGCGTGTCCAGCGCTTCAATCTCGGCCCGCACCGGGTTGCCGGTGACCACCGCCTTGGGCGTGCTGGCTGCCGCCGCACCATCGAAGCCAAAGGCAATGCGGCGCGCGAAAGGCTTGAGGCTGGCATTGCTCAGCAACATGGCCGCATCAGCATTCACCAGCAGCAGGGGCTTGCCCGTCAACCACGCCATCAAACCACCAGGGAAGCAGACATAGCCGCCCATGCCCAGCACCGCATCGGCGCTGCGCGTCACAAAAACCTGGCGACTTTGCACAAAGGCCTGCACCAGCTTGAACATGCCCTTGACGGTGTGCATCAAGCCCTTGCCGCGCAGGCCGGCAAAAGCCAGACGATCGAGCGGGATGCCGGTGGGCGGCACCAGCTTGTTTTCCATGCCCTGCTCGGTGCCCATCCAGCTGACGCTCCAGCCGCGGCGCTTCATTTCCTCGGCCACAGCCAGGCCGGGGATGATGTGACCGCCGGTGCCGGCGGCCATGATGACCAGGTGTTTTGAACTCATGCGCGGCCTCCGCGCATGAGTTGCCGGCTTTGGCTGCGGCACGCGCGCGCTGCGCGCTTCACGTCGCTACGCGACATGAGCCTGCGCCGGAACAGAGCGCTGCTGTGCTCGCCGCACAGCAGTCCCTTCACTGCGTTCAGGGCCTTCATGCGCGGCCTCCGCGCATGAGCTGTCTGTTCTGGCTGCGCCCAAATCCGCAATCGCAGCGCATGCTCCGCTGCGTCGGCTTTCCGCTTCGCCTCAAGCCGGTCATGCTCGGCCTCCTCGCATGAGTTGCCGATTTTCAATATCAATTCTCAACACCACGGCCAGGGCCACACAGTTCATCAAAATCGCCGAGCCTCCGAAACTCATCAAAGGCAAGGTCAGACCCTTGGTGGGCAGCGCGCCCAAGTTCACGCCCATATTGATAAAGGCTTGGCCGCCCATCCAGATGCCAATGCCTTGGGCATACAGGCCCGCGAACACGCGGTCCAGGGCGATGGCCTGGCGGCCGATGTGGAAGAGCCGGCGCGAGAGCCAGAAGAAGGCAATGATGACCACGGCCACACCCACAAAGCCCAGTTCCTCGCCGATCACCGCGAGCAGAAAGTCGGTGTGAGCCTCGGGCAAGTAGTGCAGCTTCTCCACACTGGAGCCCAGGCCCTGGCCGAACCATTCACCGCGGCCCAGGGCGATCAAGGAATGCGTCAGCTGATAGGCCTTGCCCTGGGCGTACTTTTCATCCCAAGGGTTCAGATAGGCAAAGATGCGCTCGCGGCGGAAGTCGCTCAAGGTGATCATCAGCGCGAAGGCGCCCAGCAACACCACCACGATCAGGAAGAACATGCGGCCGTTCACGCCGCCCAGGAACAGAATGCCCATCGCAATGGCCGCGATCACGATGAAGGCGCCCATATCGGGCTGCGCCAACAGCAAGACAGCGATCACCGCCAAGGCCACGGCCATGGGCCAGACGGCGCGGAAGAAGTTCTCCTTCACATCCATCTTGCGCATCATGTAGCTGGCCGCGTACATGGCAATGGCGAATTTGGACAGCTCCGAAGGCTGGAAGTTCATCACCCCCAGAGGCAGCCAGCGCCTTGCGCCGTACACGACCTTGCCCACATGCGGGATCAAGACCATGACCAGCAGCACCAGCGAAATCACGAACAACCAAGGCGCCCAGCGCTCCCAGTTGGAGACAGGAATCTGCACCACCAAGATCGCGGCCACCAGGCCAAAAATCAGGCCGATGATGTGACGCACCAGGAAATGGGTGGACTGATAGTTGGCAAAGCGCGGGTTGTCCGGCATGGCGATGGAGGCCGAATAGACCATCAGCAGGCCTAGGCCCATCAAGGCCAGCACCACCCAGATCAGTGTCGAATCAAAGCCCTGCACGCGGGTGGGCTGGCCGGCCGAGCTGGACACCCAGTCGCGCACCGGCACTTTCTCGGCGCCCGCGCCCTCACCCTTGGCGAACATGCCGCGCAGGCGTTCACCCAGGTTCTGCAGCAAGGCTTGTGACTGGCTCATGCCGACAAGCCCCGTTCAGCGGCCAGCTCATGCACGGCGGCCACAAACACTTCGGCGCGGTGGCCGTAGTTGCGGAACATGTCCAGGCTGGCGCAGGCCGGGCTGAGCAAGACGCTGTCGCCGGCCTGGGCTTGCGCCAGGCACCAGGCGGTGGCGGCTTCCAGTGTGGCGTGGGCTTGCATGGGCACGCCGCTGTCCTGCAGGGCTGCGGCGATTTGCGCGCCGTCGCGGCCGATCAAGGCGATGGCGCGCGCATAACGCGTCACGCCGGCGGCCAGCGGGCTGAAGTCCTGACCCTTGCCATCGCCACCCAGAATCAGCACCAGCTTGGCCGGCGCACGATCGGCGCCCAGGCCGGTGATCGCCGCCACGGTGGCGCCGACATTGGTGCCTTTGGAATCGTCGTAGAAGTCAATGCCATCGATGCTGGCGACATGCTCCACCCGGTGCGGCTCGCCGCGGTATTCGCGCAAGCCATGCAGCATCGGCGCCAGGGCGCAACCGGCTGCCGTGGCCAAAGCCAGGGCGGCCAAGGCGTTGGCAGCGTTGTGGCGGCCGCGCACGCGCAAGGCGTCCGCCGGCATCAGGCGTTGCAGAGTGATTTCTTCTTCCTCATCACCCTTTTTGCGCTTGATGGTTTCATCCAGTTCGCGGGCGCGCACCAACCAAGCCATGCCACCTTCGTCCACCAGACCGAAGTCGCCGGGGCGCTGCGGTGCATTCAAGCCAAAGCGTGCCACGCGGCGCGACACGGTCTTGGCCGCACGGCCACGGCCTTGTTTGACGACGATGCCGGCGGGCACCAGGGCCTCCACCAACGGGTCGTCACGGTTGATCACCATCAGGCCTTGCTCGCCAAAAATCTGAGCCTTGGCGCGCACATAGTCCGTCATATCGCCATGCCAGTCGAGGTGGTCTTGGCTGATATTGAGCACGGTGGCGGCGGTGGGTTCGAAGCCTTTGACGCCGTCGAGTTGGAAGCTGGACAGCTCCAGCACCCAGACCTCCGGCAGGAATTCGAACACCGGGCCCTTGGGCGGCGGCGGCTTGATCGGCAGCGGGGCTTCGTCCAGCAGGGCGTCGACCATTTCCATGGTGGTGGGGGCGGGTGCGGCGGCCACTGCTTCCGCTGCTGTCGTTTCGCTTGGGATCGCCTCGGCAGCCGTCTCAGCGGCCACGGCTTCCACCACGGGCAATGTTGCCGCAGCTTCATCAGTGCTGGCCAGGGCGGCGTCGCCTACTTCCCCTGCGTCGCCAGACTGCTCGGTCACCTCAGGTGCTGCGTCTGCCTCAGCGACAGGTTCAACTTCTGCAGCAACTTCTGCTTCAGGCACTTCCTCTGCCACTGGCTCAGGCAGCGGCTCTTGATCCAACGCCACGCTCAGCGTGGTCAACATGCTGGGTCCGATATTGCCGGCCACGGCCACGCGCTTGCCGGCGCGCTCAGCCAGCAAAGCGGTCATGCAAGTGGTGGTGGTCTTGCCATTGGTGCCGGTGATGGCCAGCACAGCCGGCGCGTACTGGCGCTGCGCCTTCAAATCGGCCAGGGCCTGCACGAACAAGTCCAGCTCGCCCTGCACCGGCACGCCGGTCTGGCGCGCCAGGTTCAGCAAGGGCGCGATGCGCGGATCGCGTGGCGACAGCCCCGGGCTCTTGAGCACCAGGCCCACGCCTTGCAACTCGGCCTCAGCCAACTCACCGCTGAAGAAGCGCGCCTCGGGCAGAGCCGCCTGCAAGGCCGCGAGTTGCGGCGGCGCGGCGCGTGAGTCCCAGACCTGAACGCTGGCACCCAGGCGCGCCACCCAAACAGCCATGGCCAGGCCCGAGTCTCCCAGACCCAGCACCAACACCGTTTGAGCTTGCAGCTTCTTGTTCATCTGGGATTACCGCAGCTTCAGACTGGCCAAGCCAATCAGGCACAAGAGCATGGTGATGATCCAGAAACGCACGACGACCTGCGTTTCCTTCCAGCCCGATTTTTCAAAATGGTGGTGCAGCGGCGCCATCTTGAAGATGCGCCGGCCGGTGCCGTATTTCTTCTTGGTGTACTTGAACCAAGTCACCTGCAACATCACCGACAAGACTTCAGCCACGAAGATGCCGCCCATGATGCCCAGCAGAATTTCCTGGCGGGTAATGACGGCCATGGTGCCCAGCGCGCCGCCCAGCGAGAGCGCGCCCACATCGCCCATGAAGACCTGAGCCGGATGCGCGTTGAACCACAAGAAGGCAAGACCTGCCCCCGCCATCGCGGCGCAGAAGATCAGCAACTCACCTGCGCCGGGAATATAGGGCAGCAAGAGGTATTTGGAGAACACCGAAGAGCCGGTCAGGTAAGCGAACAAGCCCAGCACCGAGCCCACCATCACCACCGGCATGATGGCCAAGCCGTCCAGCCCGTCGGTGAAGTTCACCGCATTGCTGGTGCCGACGATGACGAAGTAGCTCAGGCCAATGAAGCCGAACACGCCCAACGGATAGCTGACGGTTTTGAAGAAGGGCACGATCAAGTCGGCTCGCGGCGGCAGGTCGGTGGAAAAGCCACTGCTGATCCAGCGGAAGAAGAGTTGCACCACGCCCAGGAAAGAGGTCTCCGACACGCTGAAGGCCAGATACAGCGCCGCGACCAGGCCGATCAGCGACTGCCAGAAGAACTTCTCGCGGCTGCGCATGCCTTCGGGGTTTTTATCCACCACCTTGCGCCAGTCGTCCACCCAGCCCACCGCGCCAAAGCCCAGCGTGACGACCATCACCACCCAGACGAAGCGATTACTCCAGTCGAACCACAGCAGGGTCGACACGGCAATGCCGATCAGAATCAGCACGCCGCCCATGGTGGGCGTGCCGCTCTTGGCCAAGTGCTGCTGAACACCGTACTCGCGGATGGGCTGGCCGATCTTCATTTCGGTCAGGCGGCGGATCACCCAGGGGCCAAAGGCCAGGCCGATCAGCAAGGCCGTCATGGCCGCCATCACCGCACGAAAGGTGATGTAGGAAAAAACGCGCAGAAATCCCAGGTCGGGATATTGGCTCAAGAGCCATTGGGCCAGGCTATGCAGCATTGCTGCCTCCTTCTTCTTGTTCTTGTTTTGAGATTTGCTGCAAAGCCAGCACCAACTGTTCCATGCGCATGAAGCGCGAGCCCTTGATCAAAATGTTCTGCACTGCAGGGCCTTGGCTCAGTTCGGCTTGCAGCTCAGCCACGGTGGCGAAGGCGCGTGCGCTCGGGCCAAAAGCCTTGGCGGCATCAGCCGCGGCCACGCCCGCCGTCCACAAATGCTGCAAGCCACGCTGCGCGGCATAGGCGCCGACTTCGGCATGGAAGGCCGGGCCTTGATCGCCCACCTCGCCCATATCGCCCAGCATCAGCCAGGAGGCGCCAGGCAGATCGGCCAACACATCAATGGCGGCACGCACACTGTCGGGGTTGGCGTTATAGCTGTCGTCGATCAAATTGAGCGCCCCACCCTGCCAGCGCAGCTGGCTGAGTTGGGAGCGGCCCTTGACGGCACGGAAGTCCTCCAGGCCGCGCACGATCACGGCCAGCGGCGCGCCAGCAGCCAGGGCACAAGCCGTGGCAGCCAAGGCATTGCGCACATTGTGCTGACCGGCCAGGCCCAGGGCCACCGGGGCGCTGCCGGCCGGCGTGCGCAGCTCCAAGGCCCAGTGGCCGGCGGCCATCCAGGTCGCGCGGCCGGTGACATCGGCCTCACCTTGCAGGGCGAAGCTCAAGTGCGGGCGGCTGCCGGCCAACTCGGCCCAGATCGGCGCGCAAGCATCGTCGGCCGGGAACACGGCCACGCCGCTGGCGCCCAGGGCACTGATGGCTGCGCCGTTCTCGCGGGCGGCGGCCTCCACCGTTTGCATGAATTCCTGATGCTCGCGCTGGGCGTTATTGACCAAGGCCACGGTGGGCCGGGCCATGGCGGCCAACGGGGCGATTTCGCCGGGGTGGTTCATGCCCAGCTCGACCACGGCCGCCTTGTGAAACACCGACTCGTCCTGGCGCAAGCGCAGCAGGGTCAGAGGCACGCCGATATCGTTGTTGTAATTGCCCACGGTGGCCAGCGCCGAAGCGCCATGCCAAGCGCGCAGGATGCTGGCCAGCATTTGCGTCACCGTGGTCTTGCCATTGCTGCCCGTGACCGCAATCAGCGGCAGCTCCTGGCGGGCACGCCAGGCTTGGGCCAGCAGGCCCAAAGCGGCCTTGGCATCCGGCACCTCGATGCCGGCCAAGCCGGCAGCGGCCAGACCGCGCTCAGCCAAGGCCGCAACGGCACCGGCTTGCGCAGCCTGGGGCAGGAAGTCATTCGCGTCGAAACGCTCGCCACGCAGAGCCACGAACAAATCACCGGCAGCCAGGCTGCGGCTGTCGCTGTGGATGCGCTGGATGGCCAGCTCGGGCGAGCCGAACAGGCGCGCCTGCGGCACGAGCGGCAGCAGCAGCTGGTGGGCCTGGCCCAGGGTCATCAAGAAATCATGCCTAGCGCTCACAGCCCGGCCCTCAGGATCAGCGCCGCGCGAGCTTCTTCAACATCGGAGAAATGCTCGCGCACGCCGGCCACTTCTTGATAGTCCTCATGGCCTTTGCCAGCGATCAGAATCACATCACGGCTGCCGGCTTGCTGCACGGCCTGGGCAATGGCGGCGCGGCGGTCGATGATCTGTTGATGCGCGGCGTTAGCGGCGCTCTCACCCAGCCCAGCGACGATGTCGGCCAGTACGGCTTCCGGCGCCTCATGGCGCGGGTTGTCGCTGGTGACCACCACGTGGTCGGCCAAGCGGGCCGCAATCGCGCCCATCAGCGGGCGCTTGCTGCGGTCGCGGTTGCCGCCGCAGCCGAACACCACGGCCAATTGCCCGCCACGCGCGGCGGCCAGCGGGCGCAGGGCTTGCAAGGCTTTGTCCAAGGCGTCGGGCGTGTGGGCGTAGTCGACCACCAGTTGCGGCAGCTCTTGACCATTGCCCACGCGCTGCATGCGGCCCGGCACCGGCGTCACCAGAGCGGCCACGCGGGCAACTTCGGCCAGCGGGTGGCCCAGGGCGCGTAGGCCGCCGATCACGGCCAGCAGATTGGCGATGTTGTACTCACCGATCAGGCCGGTCTCCAGCAATAGCGATTCCGCCGCGCCTTGCTCACGCAAGGTGAAGGCCAGGCCGCCGGCGCGGTAATGCAAATCATGGGCCGAGAGGCGCGCGGCATCGCTGCCCAGGGCGTAAGTCCACAAGTCCAGCTTGCCCGCCAACTCAGCAGCCAGTTCCTCACCCTTGGGGTCATCCAGATTCAGCACCGCGGCCTGCAGACCGGGCCAATCGAACAGCTCGCGCTTGGCCGCCCAGTAGGCGTCCATGCTGCCGTGATAGTCCAGATGGTCTTGGGTGAAATTGGTGAACAGGGCCACGCGGATGGCGGTGCCGTCCAGGCGATGCTCTTTCAGGCCGATGCTGGAGGCCTCGATGGCGCAGGCGCTGAAGCCCTGCTCGGCCATGCGGCGAAAGCCCTGCTGCAGCAGCACGGGGTCAGGGGTTGTCAGGCCGGTGTATTCAATCTGCGCGGGCGCGGCATTGCCCGGAACCGGCGGCTGGCCAACGCCCAAGGTGCCCACCACGCCGCAGCGCTGGCCCAGCAAGCTCAGGGCTTGCGCGGTCCACCAGGCGGTGGAGGTCTTGCCATTGGTGCCGGTGCTGGCGATCACGCTCAAGGCCTTGGCCGGCTCGCCGTAGAAAGCCGCGGCGATCAGGCCAGTCTTGCTTTTGAGGCCCGGCAAAGAGGCCACGCGGGCGTCCACAAAAGCGTAGGGCTCGACGCCATCGCCCTCCACCAAGCAGGTGGCGGCGCCGGCCGCCAGGGCTTGCGCCACGAACTCGCGACCATCACGCGCATAGCCGGGCCAGGCGATGAAGGCATCACCCGGCTGCACGGCGCGGCTGTCGGTGCGCAGGGCGCCTGTGGTCCACTCCTGCAACCAGCGGGCGGCGGCTTCGGGGGATTTGAGTTTGGTCAGCATGATGTTCTTAGAAACTTTCTTCAACCGCGGCCGTCGCCTGCTGCTTGGCCACGATCTGCGGTTTGACTTCCAGATCGGGCGGCACACCCATCAGGCGCAGGCTTTGCGACACCACCTGGCTGAACACCGGGCCGGCCACCGCGCCGCCGAAATAGACGCCGTTGCTGGGCTCGTCCACCATCACCGCGACCACGATGCGGGGCTTGCTGATGGGCGCAATGCCCACAAACCAGCTGCGATATTTATTGCCCGCGTAGCCCTTGCCTTCTTGCTTGTGCGCCGTGCCGGACTTGCCGCCCACGCTGTAGCCGCTGGCCATGGCCATGGGCGCGGTGCCGCCGGGGGCGGCGGCCATCTCCAGCATATGGCGCACCTGCGCCGCCGTCTTAGGCGAGAACACCTTGATGCCCGCCACCGGCTCGCCACCGGGCTTGTGCATCATGGTGACGGGAATGATCTCGCCGTCGCGCGCGAAGATGGTGTAGGCATGCGCCAGCTGGAATAGCGAGGCCGAGAGGCCATAGCCATAGGCCATGGTGGCCTGCTCGATCGGGCGCCAGCTCTTGTAGGGGCGCAGCTTGCCGGTGATGGCGCCCGGGAAATTGAGTTGCGGGCGCTGACCCAGGCCGATGGCGGTGAAGAGCTCATGCTGCTCGCGCGGCGGCATCATCATGGCCAGCTTGACCACGCCGATATTGCTGGACTTCTGGATGATTTGCTCAACGCTCAAATCGCCATGCGGGTGAGCATCGGTGGGCGACCAGCCGCTGATATTGACGCTGCCTTTGGAGGTTGACAACACCGTCTCGGGCTTGACGCGACCGGTCTCCAGCGCCTGTGCGGCGATGAAGGGCTTCATGGTCGAGCCGGGTTCGAAAATGTCCGTCAGCGCACGGTTGCGCAGTTGGGCGCCGCTCAGGTTCTTGCGCTCGCCGGGGTCATAGCTGGGGAAGTTGGCCAGGGCCAGCACCTCGCCGGTTTGCACGTCCAGCACCACCACCGAGCCGGCCTTGGCCTTGTTCTCGGCCACCGCATCACGGATGCGCTGGTAGGCGAAGAACTGCACCTTGGAGTCCAGCGACAAATCAATGTCACGGCCATTCATGGCCGGGATGCGGTCGCCAATGTCTTCCACCACACGACCCAGGCGGTCGCGCACGACCGAGCGCGAACCGTCGCGGCCCTGCAGGTCTTTCTGGAAGGCCAGCTCAATGCCTTCTTGACCGCGCTCTTCGATATTGGTGAAGCCAACCACATGGGCGGCGGCCTCGCCTTCCGGATATTTGCGCTTGTATTCGCGGTCGGCGAACACGCCCTTCAGGCCCAAGGCCTTGATCGCTTCGGCGGTTTGATCGTCGGCCTGGCGACGCAGCCAGACGAATTTGGTGGCGGGGTCGAGCTTGCGCTCCATCTCGGCGTTAGACCAACCCAGAATCTTGGCCAGGGCGCGGCGCTTCTCGGGGTCGGCATCGACCTCTTTGGGAATCGCCCAGAAGGAAGGCACGGCCACACTGGCCGCCAGCACCTGGCCACTGCGGTCGATGATGCGGCCACGGCTGGCCGGCAGTTCCACCGTGTGGGCGTAGCGGGCCTCGCCTTGCTTTTGATAGAACTCGGTCGCAATCACCTGCACATACAGGGCGCGACCCAGCAAACCAGTGAAAGCCAAACCCACCAAGGCCACCAGAAAGCGCGAACGCCAAGCCGGCGTCTTGGACGCGAGCAAGGGGCTGGTGGAGTAGTTGACGCTGCGGGTGCTGAGCGAACGTGCGCCCGCCTCGGCCTTGCGCTTGGCGCCGGGCAGCTTCATTGGCTGGCTCCTGGCTTGGCGGCGGGGGGCGGGGTGTCCAACTCCTGGCTCAGGGCCGGCGTGATGGCATGCATGCGCAGGCGCTCGCGAGCGACTTGCTCAACCCGCAGATTGGTGGCCTGGGCATGGCGCTCGGCTTGCAGGCGCTGGCCATCGGCTTCCAGGCGGCGGCCTTCGGCCTGCGCGCGGTCCAACTCGGTGAACAAGAGGCGGGCGTCGTAGGCGCTGCGCACCAGGGCCGTGCCACTGAAGAGCACGGCCAACAGGAGAATGAGGTTCCAGCGCCCCATGGCTTATTCGCTCCGGCGGCGCTTTTTGTGATGCTCGACGGCCAAAGGCGCGTCGGTGCGCTCAGCCACCCGCAAGACTGCAGAGCGCGCGCGGGGATTCGCCGCCACTTCAGCCTCAGACGGCTTGATGCGCCCCAGCGCCGTCAAGGGCAAGGGCTTGGGCGCGGCAAACAAGGCGCGGCGGTCAACCACATCTTTGCTGTGGCCGCCGATGAAGGTCTTGACGATGCGGTCTTCCAGCGAGTGGAAGCTGATGATGGCCATGCGGCCACCCGGCGCCAGCAGGGCCAGAGTGGACTCGAGACCTTGCTTCAGTTCTTCCAGTTCGCCGTTGACGTGAATCCGAAGAGCTTGAAAGGTGCGCGTGGCGGGGTTCTGTCCCGCTTCCCGGGTCTTGACCGCACGAGCCACGACCTCGGACAGCTCATTGGTGCTTCTAACGGGACTCCCGCTTGTCCGGCGAGCAACAAGCGCCTTTGCAATCTGAACAGCAAACCGTTCTTCCCCATAGTCGCGTATGACCTCCGCAATCTGGCGCTCATCGGCGCGGGCCAGGAATTCCGCAGCGCTTTCACCGCGGCTTGTGTCCATACGCATGTCCAGCGGACCGTCGAAACGGAAGCTGAACCCGCGCTCAGGGTTGTCAATCTGCGGACTGGAAATGCCCAGGTCCAGCAGCACGCCCTGCACTTGCTCGACACCGCGGGCCGCCAACTGGGCACGCATATCGGCAAAGCCGGAATGGATGATGGAAAAGCGCGGATCGGTGATGCGCGACTCGCCCTCGGTGGCCGCGGCAATCGCCTCCAGATCGCGGTCGATGGCGATCAGGCGGCCGCGCTCCGACAATTTGGACAGCAGCAAACGCGAGTGACCGCCGCGCCCAAAGGTGCCATCCACATAGATGCCATCGGGGTCGGTCAACACACCATCCACGGTTTCGTGCAAAAGCACGGTGGTATGGGAGAACTGGGCGGGGCTGGTATCCATCAGAAGCTGAAATCCTTGAGAGCGTCGGGCAGCTCTGACTGCATGACTGCGGCTTCATGTTGGGCGTGGGCGGCGGCATCCCAGAGTTCGAAGTGGCTGCCCATGCCCAGCAGCATCACGTCGCGGGTGATACCGGCGGCCGCGCGCAACTCGGGCGAAATCAACACACGCGCTGCGCTGTCGATCTCCACATCCATGGCATTACCCAGAAACACCCGCTTCCAACCGGCAGCCGACATGGGCAGCGCGGCGATGCGGTCACGGAAGTTTTCCCAGGCCGGGCGCGGGAAGACCATCAGGCAACCTTCCGGGTGGCGGGTCACGGTCATCTGGCCGGCGCACAGCGCTTGCAAGACTTCGCGATGGCGTGTTGGGACGGCAAAGCGCCCCTTGGCATCCATTGCCAAGGACGAAGCCCCCTGAAACACAAAATTCGCCACGGCGACCCACCAAAGTACACTTTTCACCACTTTACTGACCGAACTTTGGCAGGTCAAGGCAATTCGTAAAAACTTCCAATGAAATCAAGCACTTAGAACAGCTTGCTGAGAAGTTTTTTAAAACAAAATTCGTTCAAAAATAAGGACTTGCAAAACTGTCTGCAAGTGGAAGATGAACTTAACTAGTGGGGCCCTACCCCCCTAATTCGGCGATAGACTGATCCCAAGCCGCCGAACATCAGGCAGAGTGCACCAAGCCCGTCAAGAGGCGCCAGGGAAATCTCCGTAAGCAAAGTCGCCGGCAGCCTGCCGCACACTGCAAAATGGCTGCGAGCACCCGGCAAGCCACAAGCAGCCAGGCCGCCCGCGACGCGAGCAAGATGACAACCATGAGGCTTTTTTGAGCAGTAACAAATCCTCTTCCTCGCTGTTTTTCGCGCTCGTGCTGGGCGCCAGCGTCGGACTCTTGCTGCCTGCGGTAGTCGTGGGTGGCTTGTTGGTGGGGTGGCGGGAATCGCAGGTCAGCGTCAGCAATCAACAAAGCGAGCTTGAAGCCAAGCTGGATGTGCTGGCCAGCAGCCTGCCCGAATTGCTGTGGAACCTCGACACCGTGGCGGCACAAGAGGTGGTGCAAGCCATCATGAAATCTCCCGATGTGGTCCTGGTGCAGATCAGCGACCACTCGCAGGACAGCAGCTTTGTGGACGTCAGCGACCCCTCGCGCCAGCAAGGCCAGCTGATCACGGGAGAGCGGGACATCATCCGCAACGGCGCCCACATCGGCCGCATCCGCATTCAACTGGACGACTCGCTCAGCAAGGCCGCCCTGTCCCGCCAGCGCTGGCTGTACGGCGCCACCGTGGGCGGGCAATTGCTGGTCTCCCTGGCCTTGATTCTGTTCTTGCTCAATCGACGCCTGATCAGACCCTTGCACGGCTTGGGCGCCTTCGCCAACGACTTGGCGGAAGGCCGCTTTCAGGCCAGGCTCGAAAACACCGGCCGCAGCGACGAGATCGGCCAACTGGGCCAGCACCTGGAACATATGCGCGATGCGCTGCAAGAGCAATTTGGCGCACAGCGCGCCCTGATCGAACGCCTACGCGGCATGGCGGAAACCGTGCCGGGCGTGGTGTTCCAGCTGCGCCTCGATGCGCGGGGCGAGTTCTCATTCGCCTATGTCAGCGAGGCGGTGAAAGACTTTTTCCACCTCAGTTCAGCCGAATTGAGCCTGGACGCTGAGCGCTGGTTTGAGGGCATCCACGCCAGTGACCGCCAAACCGTGCGCGACAGCCTGCTGCAATCGGCGCGCGCCCTCACCCCGTGGCAGCTGGAGTTCCGCACCTACAACAAGGACGGCTCGGAGCGCTGGCTCTACGGCAACGCCATCGCCCAAGCGCAGATCCCGGATGAGACCAGCACGGCCAACAACACCGAGGCCAGCGGCGTGTTGTGGCACGGCTTTCTGACCGATATCTCCGCCCAGCGACGCGATGCGCTGGAGCTGATGCGCTACCGCCATCATCTGGAAGAGCTGGTGGAAGCCCGCACCGCCGAGTTGGCCGAGGCCAGCCAAGCCGCACAAGCCGCCAGCCTGGCCAAGAGTGCGTTCCTGGCCAATATGAGCCATGAAATCCGCACCCCCATGAACGCCATCATTGGCTTGACCTATCTGGTCCAGAGCGAAGCCACGGAACCCAAGCAGCAAGACCGGCTGCAAAAAGTGGCGGACGCGGCCGAGCATCTGCTCGGGGTGATCAACAACGTCCTGGACCTGTCGAAAATTGAAGCCGGGAAGCTGCAACTCCTGCACAGCGAGTTCAAGGTCAGCCAGGTGCTCGACAGCGTGGTCAGCATGCTCACCCAGCGCGCCGCTGAAAAAGGCCTGCCGCTGCAGGTGGAGCTGGCCGAGGCGCTGCGCCAGCAGGCCTTGCTGGGCGACTCGCAGCGCATTGCCGAGATCTTGCTCAACTTCGCCGGCAACGCGATCAAATTCACCGACAGTGGCTTTGTCAAGATCAGCGCCCAGCTGCTATCCACCCAGGGTCGGCGCCTGACGGTGCGCTTTGAGGTGGAAGACAGCGGCATCGGCATCGCCGCCGACGCCTGCGACCGCCTGTTCCAGGACTTTGAGCAGGCGGACAGCTCCACCACCCGCCGCTATGGCGGCACCGGCCTGGGCCTGGCCATTTGCCGCCGCCTGGCCCACGCCATGGGCGGCGAAGTCGGCGTTAACAGCCAGCCCGGCCAGGGCAGCACTTTCTGGCTAGAGTTGCAACTCGAGCAAAGCGATATGTCCCCAGCATCTACACAGCAGCAAGAACCCAGCTTCGATCTTTTGCAAGGCCTCGCCACGACGGTCACTGCGGGCCGAAGCGCCTCCGTCAACAAGCATGCCGCGCGTGACGCGCTGGCGCCGTTCCGCGGCAGCCTGGTGCTATTGGCCGAAGACAATGCGGTCAACCAAGAGGTCGCCATCGCCTTGCTCGGCAGTGCCGGCATTCAAGTCGATGTGGCGGGCGACGGCCAAGCCGCACTGGACATGCTGAGCAACCCAAGCAAGCCCTACGCCCTGGTCTTGATGGATGTGCAAATGCCGGTGATGGATGGGCTGGACGCGACCCGCGCCATCCGCCAGACCGAACGGGGCCGCCACATCCCCATCCTGGCCATGACGGCCAACGCCTTCGCCGAAGAAAAGCAGCGCTGCCTCGACGCAGGCATGAATGACCATGTGGCCAAGCCCGTGGTGGCCGAGCAGTTGTTCACCACCTTGAAGCTATGGCTGACGCGCAGCCAGGCACAGCAAGCGCAGCAAGCCCAATCCCCCGCGCCCTGAAGCCTGCGCCGGGCCGGCTGCAGCAATCGCCCTGCCCTGCGCGGCCCTGCCCTTCAATTCCCAGCCGACGATTCCTTGATCAAGCGCCCCGAGCCACTCTGGATCGGCCTGGCATTCATCGGGTACAGGCGCGAGAAGATATTGATCTGGTTCATCGACAGCTGCACCGGCTGGCGCATCACCATCCACAACACCCCTTCCGAGCAAGGCGGCGTGGTCAACGAGCCCATATAGGTGTAGTAGCCGCGGTCCTCCGGCAAGAGCTGGTTCAGGTCAATGCTGACCTGGGCCGGCAAGGCCTCGTTTTTCTCCAGCGGCAGGTTGTTCCAAATGGTCTGAATCAGCGGCTGATCGCGGCCGCGCTCCAGCAACACCGCCACCACGCCCAGCTTGCCCTCGGCATCCTTGTGCACCAGATGAGCCACCATATCGAACTGGCGGCCGTTGATGCGCTCTTCGCTGGGGCGATGGAAATGGAACTGCAGCAACTCAAACCGCCGCCCCATGATTTGCAAGGAGTTACCTGGCGCCACATTGACCTGCACGGTGTGGCCGTTGTCCAGCACCGAGAAATTGCTGGGGCGGTAATCGAACTGGATCTTTTCCAGGTCCACCCGAATGCCCTCACGGATGTCGATCGGGCTTTGCCGTGTGCCCACGCCACAGGTGGCGAACTCTGGGTTCAAAGAGGCCCAGCGGTCGGGCGCGCCCTCGCCGGTATAGCCCCAATGCACATGGGGGGCGGACTTGCCACCATGCTCGCCCTTCTCCGCACTGTCCGCCTTCTTGGGCGCGGCCTTGGGCTTGGCCTTCAAGGCACCGGCGCCGTCTTTATTGCTCAGGCGCTCGGCCAGGCGCTGGCGCAGGGCCTCCAGCGATTCTTCTTCCGCCCGTGCGGCCCGTGGCAGGCTCAGCAAGAGCGTGGCCCCCATCAGCGCAGCCAGGGCGGCGGCGCTGAGTCGGGTCCAGCGTGGCTTGAAACTGCGGGCGACTGTGCGGCACGGGCGCGCAGCCCCGCCTTGATCACAAGCGTGGTAACTCTGTTCTTGCATTGGAAGCTCCAGGCCAAACCATGCGGCCTACCCTGGAGTCTTCGGAGTTTTGCGCCAATGCTTGAGCGAACTTAGGCGGCCTGGGGCCTGGCTTAGCCTTGCGCCGCGCTGATTTCCCGCTTGATCACCTGCCAGGAACTCAGGCCGATGCACATCAAACCCATCGAGGCTAGCGCCAGCGCCAGCGTGCTGTGCATCACCAGCGGCGCCACCACGCCAGCCACCACGCCATTGGCGGCACTGCCGATGCAGGCTTGCAGGCTGGAGGCCAGACCGCGCCGCTCGGGCACCTCATCAAGCACCAGCAAGGTCACCACCGGCACCATCAAGGCCCAGCCAAAGGCGAAGGCAGAAATCACCGGCAAGGCCCAGAACGGGCTGGGCGGCAGCAAGAGATTGAGCGTCACGTTGATGATGGACATCACCCCCATGATGGTGAATCCATAGCGGATCTGTTGGCGCGGCCGCACCTTGCCGGCCAAGCGCCCGCTGAGCCAGGCCCCACCCATGATGCCGCCGATGGAAAAGCAGAAGAACCAGAAGAACTGGGTCGGCGCCAGGCCCAGATGCTCGCCAACAAACACCGGCGCGGCCAGCACATAGAGGAACATGCCATTGAAGGGAATGCCACTGGCCAGCGCCAGCAGCATGAAGCGCCGACTGGTGAGCAAGCGGCCGTACTCACGCATCAGCGGCCCGATGTGGAAGGGCTGGCGGGCCTGCGCATGCAAGGTCTCCGGCAGCAAGCGCCAGTTGGCCACAAACAAGCTCGTACCAATCAGCACCAAAAACCAAAAGATCATGTGCCAGTCGAAGTGCACAAACAAGAAGCCGCCGATCATGGGCGCGATGGCCGGCGCAACGCCGAAGAAGATGGTCACCTGCGACATGACCCGCTGCGCTTCCGAGGGCGCAAACATATCGCGAATGATGGCCCGCGACACCACAATGCCAGCCCCCGCCGACATGCCCTGCACCGTGCGCCAGAACACCAGCTGGCCGATGCTGGTGGACAGCGCGCAGCCCACCGAAGCCAAGGTGAACGCCGCCATGCCCCACAGCACCACCGGTCGGCGGCCGAAGCTGTCCGACAAAGCGCCGTGGAACAGATTCATCAGGGCAAAGCCCAGCAAATAGCTCGACAGGGTCTGCTGCATCTGCACCGGTGTGGCACCCAGCGCAGTGGCGATGCCGGAGAAGGCCGGCAGATAGGTATCGATCGAGAAGGGGCCGATCATGCCCAGGGCGGCCAACAAAACGGCCAAGGCCCAGCGCGGGGCGCGCCACAAACGACTGGCATCAGGATTCATAGCGGGGGCGGCAAGCCAGGCAGAAGTAAGGCAGCAGTGTAGCGATGCGGCTGCGGCGGCGCTGACATGCCAGCGACAGACCCTGGCCTCCAAAAGCCGAATCGCAAGAATAAGAGTGAAGCAAGTCGATAGGCCGGATTCTGTGCAGAACCGCGCTCTTGCGAACGCAGCTCCGTGACCGCCATTCCTCTTGGCCGAGCATCACTGCCCGGCTCGGTGCCACCTACCCGCCAGCTCTGCGAGCCGCATCAATACTGGCCTACTTGGTGTTGCTGCGCGTAGAGATTGCCCGTTTCACCCGACCCCGGAGGCTGCGCTTCCGGTCCCGCAGCGCTTGCGCCCTGCACGTTTGATCGACTCGTCTCTGTTGCTCTAATCCTCGGCTCACGCCGGACAGCCGTTAGCTGCTACGCTGCTCTTTGCAGTCCGGACCTTCCTCCAGTGCCATGTTTCCATGCTCGCACCAGCGGCGGTCTGACTTGCTTCACCACACCATTATCCCTCACGATGAACGCCAGCCTGTTTGACGAACCCGCCGTGCAAGCCATCGCCCCCGGCGTGACGCTTTTGCGCGGCCTGGCTTTGGCCGTTGAAAAGCCCTTGCTCAACGCGATTGCCTCGGTGCTCGATGCCGCGCCCTGGCGGCAAATGCAGACGCCGGGCGGGCAAAACATGGCCGTGTGGATGACGAATTGCGGGCCGCTCGGCTGGGTATCGGATCGCGCCGGCTACCGCTATCAATCCAGTGATCCGCTCAGCGCCCGGCCCTGGCCAGCACTGCCCGCCGCCTTGGCCGCGCTGGCGCATGAGGCCGCCGAACAAGCCGGTTATGCCGATTTCACGCCCGACGCCTGCCTGGTCAACCGCTACCTGCCCGGCACGCGGCTGAGCTTGCACCAAGATCGCGATGAGCATGACTTCACCAAGCCCATCGTCTCGGTGTCACTGGGGCTGCCGGCGGTGTTTTTACTGGGCGGCCTGAGCCGCAGCGAGAAAACGGCCCGCCTGCCGCTCAGCCATGGCGATGTGCTGGTCTGGGGCGGGCCGGCACGGCTGCGTTTTCACGGCGTGATGCCAGTGGCTGAAGGGCAGCACCCAAGGCTGGGCGCTATGCGCATCAATCTGACTTTTCGCAAGGCCGGCTGAAGCCGCGGCGCACTCATCGAGCACTAATTCAAGGCGATCACGCTGTCTTGCGGCTCGGCCACGCAACCTTCGGCAAGCGGCGTCCAGCCACGACGTATCACCACCTGCGTCTCGGTGTGGCACAGCTCCACCCGCTGCGCCCCGGGCGCCTGGGCCTGAATCAGCGCCTCCAGTGAGGCCGGCATGCTGACGCGAAAGCGCAGCTGGGCCAGGTCTTGCTCGGGATGATCGTCGCTATGCACCCAGGGGATAAAGGCGCCCAGCCACATCAGCGGGCGCCAGTCCAGCGCCATCAAGGCGGGCTGATAGCCATTGCTTTTGAGCCAGTCCTGCGCCGCAGCGCGGCTCTGCCCATCAGCGCCCTGAGCGCCCGACCAACTGGCCGCCAGCAACTCCGCCACCCATTGATTGCAGTTTTGGTATTGCAGGCCAAAGGCATAGGCGTTGGCGCTGTAATTCGGGCTTAGCAGTTGCAAGCTGAGCGGCTTATCGAGCGCGGCCCGGGCCACCTGGGCGGAGCGTTCCTCAGGCAAAAACACCAGGGACACATAACCCAGCTTGGGGTCATTGGTGCCGAGCAAAAAGCCCGCCATGCCTTGGTCGTAAATGCGCGGCCGCCCCTCATCGCAAGAGAAGTACAGCTGGCGCACCGACCAGGGCGCGTTTTCGCTGTCGCGCAGGCTCAGGCCTGCGTGGGAATAGCGTTGGCCAAAGCGCGTCAAGTCCAGGCCCGAGCGCGAAATCAACGCCAGGGCTTGACCGGATTGGCTCAGCTCGTTCTTGACGATTTCGGTGAAGCGCAAGAGCTTGTCTTGTGCCGCCGCACTCATGGGTGCTTGGCGCCCGCAATAGCCCAGCAGGTCAGCATGAGCGCTGGCCGAAACAGCCAGCGTCGCGCACAGCAGAGCGGCCGCCCGCAACCCCCAAATCCGCATCAAAGCGTGACGGGATTGCTTTGCAGTTCCTTGAACCAATCGTCCCGCAAAACCAGGAAGAAGGCTTGCTGGGTGGTGGCCACGGCGAACTCCAGGCCGTAGGCATGCTCATGCGCGCTCACGATCTGGCCTTGCGCCAGGCGGCTTTTGTCCAGAGCTTGCTGGGGCAACACCAAGGTGAACTCGGCAGCGGCCTGGCCATGCAGGGCCACAGCCGCCTGCAAGGTCATGCCCACCATGCCAGGCTGGCCGGGAATGGCGGCGACGTCGATGATTTTGTAATCACCCGCCGCCACCTTGTTGCCGCCGGTGGAGCTATTGCTGGAGCCCTTGATGGAGTCCGACAAGCTGCCGACCGAGGTGCTGAGGCTGTCAGACACCGAGGACGTGGCCGAGCTGGCAGCCAGGCTGGAGAAGCTGGCGACACCCAGCGCCAAAGCGGCAACTAGGCTGGCGGCGGTCTTGACGAATACTTGAGACATGCTGATGGCAATCGGTGAGAGTGGAATGGCCGGGACCCAAAAGGCAGTGAGGTCTTCGGCGGCTGTTTGGCGCGCATATTAGCGCCCGGCCGTCACCAGACCATCACCCGGCCCTGAGCCCAACGCTCAATCAAGCCTCAATCAGCCAGCCATCAGCATTCATCAAGCCTCAAGGCTTTGGCGCAAATGCCGCGTCGCCAAACTGCCAGAGGAAGAAGCTCCACACATCGGCAGTTTCATCCAGGCGCTGCGAGACGCTGGAGCCCATGCCGTGGCCGGCATCGAAGTCGATGCGCAGCAGGGTTGGCTTGCTCTTGTAGCTCTCCGGGTTGGCGGCCTGCAGGCGGGCGGCAAACTTGGCCGGGATCCAGGCTTCCACGCGCGGGTCATTGGCGCCGGTGGTGACGATCACCGCCGGGTAGGCCTTGCCGTCGACCACACGGTGGTAGGGGCTCAAGGCGTACATGCTCTTGAAGTGCACGGGGTTCGTCACCGTGCCGAACTCGGCCACATTGGGCGCGCCGTTCGGTGTGTTTTCCATGCGTAGCATGTCGGACAAGCCCACCGAGCTTTGCGCAGCGGCCAGCAGGTCCGGCCGCTGGGTGATGGTGCCGCCGATCGTGATGCCACCCGCGCTGCCGCCGGTGCCCGCCAGCTTGGCCGTGCTGGTGTATTTGTTGGCGATCAACCATTCCGCGCACGCGATGAAGTCCGACACCGTGTTTTGCTTGGTGGCGATATAGCCGCCCTGATGCCATTCCTCGCCCAGCTCGCCGCCGCCCCGCACATGGCAGGTCGCCAGCACGCCGCCGCGCTCGATCCAGGCTAGGCGGGTGGCGGAAAAACGCGGCTCCATGGTGATGCCGTAAGCGCCGTAGCCGGTCAGCACGGTGGGGTGTGAACCGTCCAAGACCACATCCTTGGGCGCCACGATGGAAAGCGGCACCATCACGCCGTCATGGCTCTTCACCATCACGCGCTCGGCCTGCATGCCGCTCACATCCAGCGTGATGGGCTTTTGAACCGTCACCAGCTGCGGCGCAGCGCCCGGCTCGCGCGGGTTCAGCAACAGGCTTTGCGGTGCCTGGGTCCAGCCCTCCAGCAAGACCAGCAATTTGCCGTCCTTCAGCGGGGCGATGCTGCGCAGCGTGCCCTCGAAAGGCAGTGCCACGGCGGCCGTCTTGCCGCTCTTGCGATCCACGCGCCAAAGCTTGCTCACGCCCGCGTCCAGCGCCTTCACATAAACGGCGTCATCCGCCACTTCCAGGCTTTGCAGCACGCTTTCACCGGCCGGCATCACGGTCTTGAACTTGGCATGTGGCTTGGCCAGATCCAGGCTCAGCAGCTGGCGGCGGGAGGCCGTTTTTTGCGTCAGGGCGTAAAGCGTGTCGCCAGCCAAGGCGGCGGCAATGACACGGTCTTCCGGCCGGATCACCCGGCGCCAGGGCGTGGCCGCGCCCTTGAGCTGCTTGACGGGTGCCACCCAGAAGGAATGATCCACCGCGTCACCATGCAGCACCTCGGCCAGGGCGAAGCTGGAGTCTTTGCTCAGGCGCAGATAAGGCAGGTCCGGCAGCGCGAACTTCTGCTTGGCGCTGACTTGCCAGCCGAACAGCGCCTGATCTTTGGCATCGTTCTGGCCCAGCTTGTGCAAAAAGACGGCGCTCTTGTTGTAGCGCTCCTCGGCGGGATGACGGTTGTAGGCAAAGCCGGAGGAGTCCGGTAGCCAAGCCACGCCGCCCTCGTTCAGACCGGTGCGGTCAATCGCTTCGCTGAGGAATTTGCCACTGGCCAGGTCCAGCACGCGCAGCACGCTGTTTTCGGAACCACCCTTGGACAGGCCCACGGCCAACAATTTGCCGTTCGGCGCGACGCTGTACCAGTCAATGGCGTGGTTGCCTGCCTCACCCGGCAGATTGTTGGGGTCCAGCAGTTCGCGGTCGGCACCGTTCAGGTCATCACGCAGCCACAGCCGCGCCTGGTTCTGGCCCGGCGCGCGCTTCAGATAGAACAACTTGCCTGCCACGATGTCGTAGCCGCCCGTGGACTCGCCCGCGTCCGAGAGCTTGCCCAAGCGCTCACGCAGGGCGGCGCGGCCGGGCAGACGGGCCAGTTGCTCGGCCGCGTAAGCCGACTGCGTCTTCATCCAGGCCTGGAACTCTGGCGCCTTCATATCCTCCATCCAGCGATAGGGGTCGACCACGGCCGTACCGTGATAAACGTCGGTGACAGGCTTGAGCGGCGTGGCGGGGTAAGGGCTTTGCGCCTGGGCAGCAAAAGTCATCACTGCCAGGCCAATGGCAGTCGTTAGACGCGTCCAACTTGGATTCATGGTCAAAGTTCCGTTCGTTAACTGGTAAGTACAAGGTCGGGTCAACCTTGCGACTGGAGCCAACATCTTAAGCACCCTTGCCAGCGCCGCTGGCCCCTTGGCAGCCGTGCCCAGCCAGACTGCGAGTTAGGCGCGCTTCAAGGCCTGTCCTGCTCCACCAATGCTTCCGACATGACACCATCGCGCCATCGTTGACAGCTGAGCCGCCGGCTCCGTTGGGCGCGCCTGCCGGCAAGGCCCTCAAGGGTTCCTGCCCTCAAGCCAGGGCAGAGGCTCTTGCAAAATCCGGTTTGCAAAAACGTCAATGAATCGTCGCCTGCAATTGCTCTTGCGTCATGGGGCGGCCGAGAAAAAATCCCTGTGCCTTGGTAATGCCCAAGTTCTTGAGCGCCTCTAGTTCGGCGGAAGTCTCTATGCCTTCGGCCACGATGCTGCAGCCGGTTTCAAAGGCGAATCCACGCAGAGCGGCCGCTAGCGCGCGGCGCGAGCGATCAGTGTCGATCGAGCGCGTGATGCTGATGTCCAGCTTCACAATATCGGGCCGGAGATTGAGTATGTGCCGGAAGCTTGCATAACCCGCGCCGGCATCATCAATGGCCAGGCGCAAGCCAGCTTCCTGCAAAGGCCTGATCACGCCGGCAATGTCCTCATAACGCTCCACCGCCTGGTGCTCAGTCACTTCAACCACGATGCGCTCCAGCGGAAAGTCCCGCAAGACTTCAGCCAAATTGCCATTGACGATCATGGCGGGCGACGCGTTCAAGGCCACATAGGCATTGCCCGGCAGCGTCTCCAGGCCCTTGAGCACCAAGCGCATGGCCTTGGTCTCCAAATCAAGCGCCCGCCCCACTCGGGCAGCATCCGCAAACCACACATCAGGTGTTTGATAGGGTTGGGCAGAAATACGCGCCAGCGCCTCGAAGCCCACCCTGCGCCCATCGATGATGTTGAAAATTGGCTGGTACACCAAGCTCAAGGCATCCGAATCCAGCACCTGCTCCACTCGGCCAGCAATGCTGTGCATCTCGGCCATCCTCAAGGCCTCGTCTTGAACTTGCTCGCCAATCATTTCAGCAAACACGCGCATCATGCCCAGGTCACGCCCATTCAAGCTGAGATTGGCGGTATGGCTGAAACAGCACAGCGTGCCGTAAACACGCCCATCGCTGAACCGAATCGGCACACTCAGATGCGCCCCAACCGGCAGTGCCCGCGTCACCGCCAGAGTGAGTGCTTCAGCATTCTGGCAAGCGTCGTGCATCAACTCGGGCAAGCGGCCCTCGAAGACCCGGTAGCAATAGCTGTCGTCCAAGGCATCGGAAATGCCGACCTGGACAGGCCCCGCCGGGTTGCGCGCATCAACATGGCGGAAGTAGCGCCGCCCGTCGAGAAATTCGGACACAAAAGCGACGTCCATGCCCAAGTGAACTCGGATCGCATTCAGTGTGCGCGCGACTGAGGGCCGATCCCCGCTGTCCAGCGCCTGCATTGGCAGGCGGGACGACGCAGCAACTGCGTCAGCAAGTAGTGTGCTCAACTGCGGCCTCCTTAAACAGCAGCGTAAGACCGCGCGAATGGACAGTTTTCCGTCTCGTTTGGCGGCCTCTTAGGCAAGGCGATGTTCTCACAATTGCCGCCTAAGGGCCAATGGCTTCGCGGCGGTCTGCGCTCAGCCCGTCCGCCACACCTGGCATGCCGCGTGTTTTTCAGATTAGCCCTAATACCCTTGAGGTCTCAAGCGCTTCCCGACCCATCGCGCCCGGCCATGCACAAGCGCTAGGCCCGCATGAACTGCGCAGCGCTTCACGTCCCCATCCCCGCTCGCTTTGGCCTTTCGGCGAAGCAGGCCCCCATGAGCGTCGACCAGAAGATGTAAGGCGGGCGGCCCACCGAGAAAACTCCGCCCGCCAATCAGCGACAATGCCGCCCATATGTTTGCCCTGTTCGATGACGCCGGAAAATTCCTCGCCGGCCGCGTGATGTCTGAAGCCGATAGTTCGATGCAAGTCGAACTGGAATCGGGTAAGCGCGTCAAAGTGAAATCAGCCAATGTGCTGCTCAAGTTCGATAAACCCGCCCCCGCCGAGTTGATCGCGGAAGGCCAACGCCTGGCGCAGGAGATCGATCTCGACCTGGCCTGGGAGTTCGCCCCCGAAGGCGAGTTCGGCTTTGCCGATCTGGCGCGCGACTATTTCGACGCCAAATGCAGCACCGCGCACCAGGTGGGCGCGCTGTTCCGCTTGTTCGAAGCCCCGCATTACTTCCGGCGCGCCGGCAAGGGCCAATTCAAGAAGGCTGCGGAAGAAACTGTCAAGGCCGCCCTGCTGGGCATCGAGCGCAAGCGCCAGCAAGCCCTGCAAATTGAAGCCTGGGCGGCCGAGCTGGTGGCCGGCACCTGTCCCAAGCCGATTGCCGATCAGATCTACAAGATTCTCTTCAAGCCCGACAAAAACGGCCCTGAGTACAAAGCCGTGGTCGAGGCCACTCGCGCTTCGCACAAGGCACCGCTGGACTTGCTGAAGGCGGCTGGCGCCATCTCCAGCCCCTACCAGTTCCACTGGAAGCGCTTCCTGTTCGAGGAATTCCCCAAGGGCGTGGGCTTCCCCGCCCTGAGCGCACCGGAGATCAAGGACGAGCTACCCCTGTCGGCGGCACAAGCCTTCTCCATCGACGACTCGGCCACCACCGAGATCGACGATGCGCTGTCGGTGCAAGGTCTGGGCAGCGGCACCATCATTTTCGGTGTGCACATCGCCGCGCCTGGACTGGCCTTCGCGCCCGACTCGGCCGTGGACAAAGTGGCGCGCGAGCGTTTCTCCACCGTCTATATGCCGGGCTGGAAGCTGACCATGCTGCCGGACGAGGTGGTGCAGGCCTACACCTTGATCGAAGGGCGCGACTGCCCGGCGGTGTCGATCTACTTCACCATCGACGAAGCCACGCTGGCGATACAAAGCAGCGAGACCAAGCTCGAACGCGTCAGCATCCGCGCCAATTTGCGTCACGACAAGCTGGACGGCGTCATCACCGCCGCCACGCTGAGTGGTGAGGCGCCGGCCGACTATGCCTTTGCACCCGAGCTGGCCTTCACCTTCCGCCTCGCGAACGCCTTGAAAGCACAACGCGAAGTGGTGCGCGGCAAGCCGGAGAACTTCAACCGGCCGGACTACAACTTCCGCCTGGAGCGCGAAGCCGGCAATGAGGGCCATGAGCCCAAGGGTGATGAGATTGTGCGCATCAGCACGCGGGTTCGCGGCTCGCCGCTGGACCTGATCGTGGCCGAGGCCATGATTCTGGCCAACTCCACCTGGGGCGGCTGGCTCAATGAGATGGGCCTGCCCGGCATCTACCGCAGCCAGGCCAGCATGGCCCCCGGCGTCAAGGTGCGCATGGGCACGCGCGCCCAGCCGCATGCCGGCATGGGCGTGGCGCAATACACCTGGGCCACCAGCCCCTTGCGGCGTTATGTGGACTTGGTCAATCAGTGGCAAATCATTGCTTGCGCCAAGAATGGCCGCACCGCCGCCCTGGTGGCGCCCTTCAAGCCCAAAGACGCACAGCTGTTCTCCATCATCTCGGGCTTTGATGCGGCGTACACGGCCTACAACGGCTTCCAGAACGGCATCGAGCGCTTCTGGACCCTGCGTTACCTGGTGCAGAACCAGATCACCGAACTCACCGCCACCGTGATGAAAGACGGCCTGGTGCGTGCCGATGAACTGCCCCTGGTCTTCAAGGCCCTGGGCTGCGAGCCCTTGGCGCGCGGCGCCCATGTGCGGGTGCGCATCACCGGCACCGACGAGATGACGCTGGATGTGCATGCCACGCTGATTGAGCGTTTGGACGCGGCGCAGGCCAGTGCCGAGGCGGCTGATGCCGAAGCCATCGACGAAGATGAAGACGAAGCGGCCGGCAGTGGCCCGCTGACCTTGGCGCTGGACCTGGGCGCCGACGGTGAAGGCGAGTCCGCCAGCGGCACCCCCGAGGTCGCTGCGACCTGACGATGCGGCGCCGGCTCAGCACCCTTCATGTCGCGCTGCTGGTTTCGCTGGGTCTGCATGGCGCCCTGCTGACGCTGCGCCTGGTCGACCCGGCGGGCTTCAACCGCATCTTCCAGGACACACCGCTGGAAGTGGTGCTGGTGAATGCCCGCAGCAAAGAAGCACCCACCAAGGCCGCCGCGCTGGCACAAGCCAATTTGAGCGGCGGTGGCGAGGCCGAGGCCGGCCGCGCCACCTCGCCCCTGCCTCCGGCCAAAACCCAGGAAGTGGGCGATGCGCTGGAAGCCCAGCACGCCCAGATCGCCAAGCTGAAGGAACAGGAGCAGCAGTTGCTGAGCCAGCTGCGGCGCGACCTGGCCCTGCTGCCACCGCCCGACCCCAAGCGCGACCAAGGTTCAGAAGCCGCACGCGAACAGAACGAGCGCCGCCGCGCCCTGGTGCAACTGCTGGCCGAGATCGAAAAGCGCGTCAACGAAGAAAGCGCACGCCCCCGCAAGCGCTACATCAGCCCGGCTACCCGCGAGGTGGTCTACGCCGTCTACTACGACAAGCTGCGCCACCGCATCGAGGAACGCGGCACCCGCGACTTCCCCGAGCACGCCGGCCGCAAGCTCTACGGCGAGCTGACCATGAATATCCACGTCGACAGCCAAGGTCGCGTGATTGCCACCGACATCGTGGCGCCCTCGGGCAATGCCAATCTGGACCGCCGCGCCGTGGCCATCGTGCGCGCCGCCGCGCCCTTCGGCCCCTTCACCAGCGCCATGCGCCAGGGCGCCGAGGTGCTGGTGATCACCTCACGCTTTCGCTTCACCCGCGAAGATGGCCTGGAAACCAGCATGACTGCCCCGCCATGACGACTAGCTCTATCCCCAGCCTCGATCGCTACGCCGTTGCCGGCAATCCGGTGGCGCACAGCCAGTCGCCGCGCATCCATGCCCTCTTCGCCCAGCAGACCGGCCAGGACTTGAGCTACGAGCGCCTGCTCTGCCCGCTGGACGCATTTGCCTCCACCGTGCAAGCCTTTGCGGCCGCCGGCGGGCGCGGCTGCAATGTCACCGTGCCCTTCAAGTTTGAGGCCCATGCCCTGGCCGCCCGGCTCAGCCAGCGCGCCAAGTTAGCGGGCGCTGTGAACACCTTGCGCTTCGATGCAGCGCAAGACGGCGGCTGGTACGGCGACAACACCGACGGCGCCGGCCTGGTGCGCGACATCCAGGCCAATGCCGGCCGCCAACTGGCGGGCCAACGCGTCTTGCTGCTGGGCGCAGGGGGTGCATCAGCAGGCGTGCTGGGCAGCTTGATCGCCGCTAGGCCGGCCGAAATCTGCCTGGCCAATCGCAGCCTGGACAAGGCGCAAGCCATCGTTGCGGCGCACCTTGACTGGGCGACGCAGCATGGCGTTCGCCTGCACGCTAGCGAGCTTGGGAGCTGCGGCAGCGGCTTTGATGTGCTGATCAACGGCACCAGTGCCAGCTTGGCCGGCGCCGGCGTTCCCGTGGCCCCGAGCGTGCTGGCCCCGGGCGCCTTGGCGTTGGACATGATGTACGGCCCCGCCGCCGCCCCCTTCCTTGACTGGGCCCGCCAGCATGGCGCCGAACCGCGCGACGGCCTGGGCATGTTGGTGGAGCAGGCCGCTGAAGCCTTTGCAGTCTGGCGCGGCATCACGCCAGACACGAGCGCTGTGCTGGCCAGCTTGCGGGCGGACCAGGCGGCGAAATGAAGATGCTGAAGAGCTTGGCGCGCTTAGGCCTGCTGCTCTTGATGGGCGTGCTGGCCTTGCAGCTCTACTTTGCCGGCCGCATCGCCCTGATGGCCTGGTTGCCGCCGGAATCCACCAGTTTTGAGCGCTCCGAGGCTTGGCGTCTGGCCGTTGAGAAGCATGAGATTGCCTGGAGCCAGCAATGGGTCGATGGCGACGCCCTGTCGCGCCAACTCAAACGCGCCGTCATCGCCAGCGAGGACGCCGGCTTTGTCGAACACGGCGGCGTGGACTGGGACGCGCTGGAAAAGGCCTGGGAAAAAAACCAGCGCGCTCAAGCCCTGGCCGAGCAACGTGCCGCCCAGCAAAGTGCAAAGGCGGCCAAGGCCAACAACGCGGCCAAGACCAGCGCCGCACCCAAGCCCGCCCCACATGCCAAGATCGTGGGCGGCTCCACAATTACCCAACAACTGGCCAAAAACTTGTTCCTGAGCGGCGAGCGCAATCTGCTGCGCAAGGGCCAGGAGTTTGTGATCACCTTCATGCTGGAAGCCCTGCTCAGCAAGGACCGCATCCTCACCATCTACCTCAACCATGTGGAATGGGGTGAAGGCGTGTTCGGCGCCCAAGCCGCTGCCCGGCACTACTTCCGGGTCGATGCGCGCCAGCTTTCCAGCAGCCAGGCCGCCCGCTTAGCCGTGATGCTGCCGGCGCCCAAGCGCTTCGAAAAACGCCCCGCCTCGGGCTATGTGCTGTCACGCGCGGCTACCATCGAGGCCCGCATGCCAGCGGTTGAACTCCCCTGACACCATGCCCAACGAATCCAGCGTCACCGCCGAGATTGCCGCCACCGCCGCCCGCCTGGTGGTGGAAGAAGGCTTGGAATACGGCCCGGCCAAGCAACGCGCACTCAAAACCCTGGGCCTGGGCCGCAGCCGGGCCGCCCTGCCCAGCAACGATGAGCTGGAAGACCAGGTGCGCGACTACCTGGCCCTTTTCTGCGCCGACACCCAGCCGCAGGAGCTGCGCGCCCTACGCGAGCTGGCCGCGCAGTGGATGGCCCGCCTGGCTGAGTTCCGACCTCATTTGTGCGGCGCCGTCTGGCGCGGCACCGCGACCCGACTCTCCAATATTCACCTGCAGCTGTATTGCGACGACAGCAAATCGGCCGAGATCGCGCTGATCAATATGAATGTGGACTACGAGGTCGGCGCCACAGCCGGACCGAAGGGCCGGGGCGGCGCACGCGAGATTGATGTGCTGTCTCTGGCTGCCCCTTGCCGGACCCTGAACGAGCTGGTCACCCTGCACCTGAGCATCCTGGACTTTGACGATTTACGCGGCGCACTCAAAACCGATGCGCGCGGGCGCAGCGAGCGTGGCGATCTGGCCGCCCTGCAAAAACTACTGACCGAAGAGGCCGACGAATCCCTATGAGCGACACCTCACCCCAAGCCGGCAGCCGCCGCAACTTGCTGCTGGCGGCAGCGGGCCTAGGTGCCGCAGGGCTGGGCGCGACCTTGGCCTGGCGCGGTCAAAAACCCACAGCACCGGCGCTGAGCCCGGCGGAACAAGCGTTCTGGGCGGCCAGCTTCGAGCCGGTCAGCGCCGCCCCTGCGACGGCTCAGACTGCCGAACTGCTGGCAACAGCAAGCCTGCGCGGCAAACCCTTGCTGGTGAACTTCTGGGCCACCTGGTGCGCGCCCTGCGTGAAAGAGCTGCCTGAGCTGAATCAGTTCCAGCAGGAATTCAAAGCCCAAGGCTGGCAAGTCCTGGGCTTGGCCGTGGACGCCATCGACCCGGTGCGCGAGTTCCTGCAAAAAATGCCCCTAGACTTTTCGCTGGCCATGGCCGGCTCGGCCGGCACCACGCTGACGCGAAGCCTGGGCAATGCCCAAGGCGGCCTGCCCTTCAGCGTCGTTTTCAACCCGGCTGGGCAGCTGGTTTGGACCAAAGTGGGCGTGACCAATCTGGAAGAACTGCGCCAATTAGCCAGTACCATCAAGGCCAGCTGAGTCAAGCCCCGGCCAGCGCCCTGACTCAATCCGCTTTTCGGGTCAAGCAATTTATTTCACAACAAGCCCCGGGATCGGGCTACAAAACGCGTAAAGTCCGGCCTTCTTCGCCTCTAGTGTCCGGACTCTAATTGAACGGACACAGACCCACGATGACGCGCAAACAGATTCTTGTCCTTCACGGCCCCAACCTCAACCTGCTCGGAACACGTGAACCAGAGATTTACGGTTCACTCACTTTGGCGCAGATCAATGCAGATCTTGCCGAGTTCGCAGCCAAAGAAGGGGCTGAGCTAAAATCCTTCCAAAGCAACCACGAAGGGGCTTTGGTGGACAGGATTCAGGCTGCGCGCAGCGAGGGTTGCCAGTTCATCATCATCAACCCCGCCGCCTATACCCACACCAGTGTGGCGATCCGGGATGCCTTGGCCGCGGTGGCCCTGCCTTTTGTTGAAGTTCATCTGTCCAATGTTCACAAACGAGAGTCATTCCGGCAGCACAGTTATTTCTCGGATCTGGCTGTTGGTGTGATCTGCGGGCTAGGCGCCCAAGGCTATCAATTTGCTTTGCGCTTCGCGCTCAGCCGCTTGAGTGGATCAGGTCAGCCCTGAGCACCAAGCTCCCCGTTTTTGCCGCGTAGCGACGACCCACTGCGGCGCGGCATGCTCCCCCCGTTTCCTAAAACAAAATAATCATCCGCTGGAGAAACCTTATGGATCTGCGCAAGCTCAAGACCCTGATCGACCTGGTGTCCGAGTCGAATATTTCTGAACTTGAAATCACCGAGGCCGATGGCAAGGTGCGCATCGTCAAGTCCGACGGCGCCGTCGCTGTGCCCATGATGATGCAGGCCGTGCCTCAACAAGCCGCTCCAGCGGCAGCCGCCGCACCCGCTGTTGCCGCCGCCGCGCCAGTCGCAGCACCGGCCGCCCCGGCAGTCGAAACCGGCCATATCGTGACCTCGCCGATGGTCGGCACCTTCTACCGTGCTTCGGGCCCCAATGCCAAGCCGTTTGCCGAAGTGGGCCAAGCCATCAAGGAAGGCGAAGCCATCTGCATCATCGAAGCGATGAAGATCATGAACGAGATCGACGCCGACTTCAGCGGCACGGTCACCAAGATCTTGTGCGAGAACGGCCAGCCGGTTGAATTTGGTCAGCCCCTGTTCGTGATCGAGTAAAGCCTCACCGTGTGCAAGAGACTTCTGATGGCACATCAGGAGGATGCAGCAAGATCGCTCGTCGAGCACCGTTCGACAGGGCGATTGCGCCTAGGCACAAATGTTTAAAAATCTTCTGATCGCCTCTCGAGGCGAAGAGGCCGCAGGCCTTGCGGCGCAGCCACATTGCTCGTCGGGCGCAGCACGACAAGGCAATTGAGCCGAGGCATATATGTTCAAAAAAATCCTGATCGCCAATCGCGGCGAAATTGCCCTCCGAATCCAGCGCGCCTGCCGCGAGCTGGGCATCAAATCGGTGGTGGTCTACTCCGAGGCCGACCGTGAAGCCAAGTATGTGAAGCTGGCCGATGAGGCCGTTTGCATCGGCCCGGCCGCCTCCTCACAAAGCTACCTCAGCATGCCGGCCATCATTGCCACGGCCGAGGTCACCGACGCCGAAGCGATCCACCCCGGCTACGGCTTCCTGAGCGAGAACGCAGACTTTGCCGAACGCGTTGAGCAAAGCGGTTTCACCTTCATTGGCCCTACGCCCGAGTCCATCCGCATGATGGGCGACAAGGTGTCGGCCAAGCAGGCCATGATCCGCGCCGGCGTGCCTTGCGTGCCCGGTTCGGAAGGCGCGCTGCCGGCCGACCCGAAAGAGATCGTCAAGATCGCCCGCGCCATTGGCTACCCGGTCATCATCAAGGCCGCTGGCGGCGGCGGTGGCCGCGGCATGCGGGTGGTGCACACCGAGGCGGCCCTGGTCAACGCGGTGCAAACCACCAAGGCAGAAGCCGGTGCAGCCTTCGGCAATCCCGAGGTCTATATGGAGAAGTTCCTCGAGAACCCGCGCCATATCGAGATCCAGGTCTTGGCCGACACGCACAAGAGCGCGGTTTGGCTAGGGGAGCGTGACTGCTCGATGCAGCGCCGCCACCAGAAGATTCTGGAAGAAGCGCCGGCACCTGGCATTCCCCGCCGCGTGATCGAAAAGATCGGCGATCGCTGCGCCGCCGCCTGCCGCAAGATGAACTATCGCGGCGCCGGCACCTTCGAGTTCCTGTATGAGAACGGCGAGTTCTACTTCATCGAAATGAACACCCGCGTGCAGGTAGAGCATCCGGTGACGGAGATGGTCACCGGCGTGGACATTGTGCAGATGCAGATCCGCGTGGCGGCCGGCGAAAAGCTGCCCTTCACGCAGCGCAATAT
Source organism: uncultured Roseateles sp. (assembly GCF_945956965.1). Lineage (GTDB taxonomy): Bacteria > Pseudomonadota > Gammaproteobacteria > Burkholderiales > Burkholderiaceae_C > Paucibacter_A. Next base: position 3,471 of record NZ_CAMFJS010000012.1, on the reverse strand, counting down.
CACCATGCGCGGCCACTCCATCGAGTGCCGCATCAACGCCGAAGACCCCTTCAAGTTCACGCCTTCGCCGGGCCGCATCACCATGTGGCACGCACCGGGTGGACCGGGCGTGCGGGTGGATTCGCATGTCTACACCAACTACTTCGTGCCGCCGCACTACGACTCCATGATCGGCAAGATCATCGTCCACGGCGACACCCGCGAGCAGGCCCTGGCGCGCATGCGCATCGCCCTGTCCGAGACGGTGGTGGAAGGCATTCAGACCAATATCCCCCTGCACCGCGAGCTGATGGTGGACGCCAAGTTCGTTGAGGGCGGCACCAACATCCATTACCTTGAGGGCTGGATGAGCCAGCACAAGCGATGAGCGACGCCAACACCAGCACCCCGCAGGACGAACCCAACCCCGCCACGCTGCATGAACTGCTGCTGATCTGCGGTGAGGACGATGTCGAGATCGTCAGCGATGCGCTGATGGAACTCGACGCCTTGGCCGTCTCGGTGGAAGACGCCGACGCCGACACCGACGCTGAAAAAGCCCTGTTTGGCGAACCCGGCATGCCGGCGCCGCGCGGCGGCTGGCAGCGCTCGGTGGTCAAGGCCTTGTTCCCGGACGAGGCTGAGGCGACCGAATGCGCCACCCTGATCCTGAGCCAGGACTGGGCGCAAGACGTGCATGTGCAAGCCATTCAAGCCGTGGCCGAGCAGGACTGGGTGCGTTTGACGCAATCGCAGTTCCAGCCCGTCGAGATCACGCCGGAATTCTGGATCGTGCCCTCCTGGCATGAAGCGCCAGCACAAGCCAGCAAGGTCATGCGCCTGGACCCCGGCCTGGCTTTTGGCACAGGCACCCATCCGACCACCCGCATGTGCTTGCGCTGGATCGCGGCCCATCAAGACCTGGCCCCGACCTGGCAACGCGTGCTGGACTACGGCTGCGGCTCCGGCATCCTCGCCATCGGCGCGGCCCTGCACGGCGCGGTGAACATCGACGCGGTGGACATTGACCCGGCGGCCATCATCGCCAGCCAGGCCAATGCCGAAGGCAATCAAGTCAGCCTCAACGCCGCCTTGCCCGATGCCGCCAAGGGCGAGTACCCGCTGGTCATCGCCAATATCTTGGCCACGCCGCTGAAGCTGCTGGCGCCGCTGCTGTGCGCCCATGTGGCCCAAGGCGGTCACTTGATTCTGGCGGGCATTCTGGAGCGCCAAGCCGAGGATCTGAAGCAAGCCTACGCACCTTGGTTGCAACTGGACGTCAGCGACAGCCAAGAGGGTTGGATTTTGATGCACGCTCAGCGTGCCTAAGCTGCACTTGCAGCTGACAGTAGCAAGACTCATGGCATGATTCGGCCATGAGTCTCGCCACCCGTTGTACCGCTTGCGGCACCATCTTTCGGGTGGTGCAAGATCAGCTTCGTGTTTCCGAAGGCTTTGTTCGTTGCGGCCGCTGCGCCGAGGTGTTTGACGCCCGCGAACAGCTCTTCGATATTGACCGTGAGCCGCCCCCGCCCTGGCCTGCCCAGGCCGCAGGCGAGGCGCAAGCCGACCCTTTCCCTAGCGACGACACATCAGCACCTGCCCAGGCGCCGGATGATGGTCGCGCCAGCTGGCAGCAAGAGGCCGACCAGATCGCCGTGGAAGATTGGCAGGACGATGGGCGCGACGCAAGACCTGCCCCCCGCACGCCCCCACCTCCACCGCCCGCGCCTGCGCCGCGACAGGCCGCAAGGCCTGCCCACACACCCGCAGCGCCGACTCATGCGCATATCCAAGAGCCCGCCGACGAACCCGCGCCGCTCAGCCCAGCCAGCAGCTTTGATGAAACTCGCTTCGAACCCCAGTGGGTCGACAACGAGGAGCAAGCCTGGGCAGACACACCCAGCGATCCAGCGCCAGCCGTAGAAACGCCAGCCAAGGCGCGCAGCAAGCCCAATGGCCGCAGCACCGCGGCTGCGGCTGCCAAGTCTCCTGCCGCCGCCGGCGAGCCCGCCATTCCGCCTGTTACGGACGATAAGCCTGATGTGGTCTTGTCCGAGCGACTGGATGCCGGCGCGACCAAGCCAGCGAAGGCAAGCAAAGGCAAGAGTGCTGGCAGCGAGGAAAACCTGCCGTCCTTTTTGCGGCAGTCCAATAGCGCCAAGTTCTGGCAGCGGACTTCGGTTCGCGCTGGGCTCAGCGTGACTGCCTTGCTACTGATGCTCACGCTCAGCGTGCAAGTGCTGCAGCATTTTCACGATGCCATCGCCGCACTATTCCCGAGCGCGCGGCCGGCGCTGCAAAGCTATTGCCAACTTAGCGGCTGTGAGTTGAAGCCCTGGCAGCGCATCGATCAAATCGCCGTGGAAAGCACAGCGCTGAGCCAACTCAGCCCCGGCAACACCGGCAACCACTATCAGCTGGCCATCAGCCTGCGCAACAAGGGCCATATCGAAGTGGCCACGCCTTGGGTAGAGCTGAGCTTGACCGACAGCACGGGCGCCTTGATCAGCCGGCGCCTGCTGGCACCCAAAGAATTCAGGATCGAGCGCGCGGCGGCAGCGGCATCAGCGGCGTCCACCCCATCAAGCTCAGCATCAGGTGCCGCCTCGGGCGCCACTGCCAATGCCCTGGCCGCAAGCCCGGACATCAAGGCAATGCCCGCCGGCGCTGAACTGCCCTTGCTCGCCCTGCTCTCGACTGGCCAACAAAGCATCAGCGGCTACACCGTCGAAATTTTCTACCCCTGAGCCGCGGAGCGCAGCGCGCATCGACAGGCTGGGCTGAAGGTCTCTGCCGCGCTGATCCGGCAACAAGCACAAGGCGCAATGACCCCGCCCTAAGGCCATCCCTTCGGGCATAAAAAAACCCGGCCTAAGCCGGGTTTCGCTGGTTTGCCAGACATGGGTCAAGCGCCCATGCAAGCCATCACCATCTAGAACGATCAGGGCTTGTTGCCTGTCGGGAAAGGCCATGCAGCTTGAGGGCTCAGTGCTGTCTTGGCTGCTGGCGCGGCGGCAGCAGGCTTGGCAGCAGGCTTCTTCGCAGGAGCAGCGGCCTTAACGGTCTTCACCGGAGGCTTGACTGGCGGCGTGTCCTTCTTTGCAGGAGCAGCAACCTTCTTCGCAGGTGCAGCGGCCTTCTTCGCAGGCGCAGCAGCAACCTTCTTCGCAGGAGCGGCAGCCTTCTTAGCAGGCGCAGCGGCCTTCTTGGCAGGCGCAGCAGCCTTCTTCGCAGGTGCGGCGGCCTTCTTAGCAGGAGCAGCAGCCTTCTTCGCAGGTGCAGCGGCCTTCTTAGCAGGAGCAGCAGCCTTCTTCGCAGGTGCAGCAGCCTTCTTGGCGGGAGCAGCAGCCTTCTTCGCAGGTGCAGCGGCCTTCTTGGCAGGAGCAGCAGCATTCTTCGCAGGTGCAGCGGCCTTCTTGGCAGGAGCAGCAGCCTTCTTCGCAGGTGCAGCGGCCTTCTTGGCAGGAGCAGCAGCCTTCTTCGCAGGTG